>JAPSLP010000008.1 GCA_031180665.1 Cupriavidus sp.
ATTGTTTGGATGCTCTCTGCCGGGCTTGTGGCACGGGTTCAAGCGGTGCGCGTCTGCATGGGAGACCGCCTCATAAGCGGCCAGATGAGACAACCACTGATGTCGTGAACCGTCGATGATACTGCATCGCACCAGCACGGTCTATGGTCTCGTATCGTGTCGCCGGGGCGACACGGCCGCCCGGTTATTTGCTAGCATCGGCCCATTTTGCTGATTTCCGGACTGCCGGCCGCCCCGCCCTGGTGCGGCATTCGCGCCGGCCGCCCTTGCCCGCCGCATGGCAACCGAACAGGAACTATCCGATTTTCTCGCCAGCGCCGAACGCCGCGCCTTCAAGCACGCGGTATTCGCAGTACGGGACGAACAGGCCGCCCTGGACATCGTCCAGGACGCCATGATCAAGCTGGCGGAGAAATACGGCGACCGCAGCCCCGCCGAGTTGCCGCCGCTCTTCCAGCGCATTTTGCAGAACACCATCCACGACTGGTTTCGCCGCCAGAAGGTGCGCAACACGTGGGTCACGCTGTTCTCGAACCTGCGCGACGAGCGCGACGGCGAGGACGCCGACCTGCTCGAGGCGCTGGAGAGCGAGCCCGGTTCGCAGGCGGCCGAGAGCAGCGCCGACCGGTTCGAGCGGGTGCAGACCATGCGCATCATCGAAGAAGAAGTCCAGCGCCTGCCCACCCGTCAACGCGAGGCCTTCCTGCTGCGTTACTGGGAGGATATGGACGTCGCGGAAACGGCCGCTGCCATGGGATGTTCCGAAGGCAGCGTCAAGACCCACTGTTCGCGCGCCACGCATGCCCTGGCGCAGGCGCTGCGCGCCCGGGGACTCCGACTATGAACAGCAGAAACGCATCCGAGATCGAGCAACGCCGCCTGGCCCGGCAGATCACCGCCATGCTGGACGCCTCGGCCAACCAGGTGCCGGACGACATCGCCGCCCGGCTGGCCGCCGCGCGCCGCGTGGCGCTGTCGCGCCGTCGCGTCGAAGCGCCTCAAACGTCACCTCGCCTTGCCGCGGCGGGTCCGTCTCTGCACGGCGACGCGCGCCGGTCCCTGCGCCCCCTGGGCGACTGGGTGCGCCGGCTCGGCCTGGTATGGACGCTGGTCGCGCTGGCCGGCGGATTGGCCGGCATCTACCAATGGCAACAGCAGCAACGGATCGAGGAACTGGCCGATGTCGACGCCGCCATGCTGCTCGACGAACTGCCGCCGGCCGCCTACGCGGACGAAGGCTTCCATGTCTTCCTCAAGCATGGCGAATAAGCCGGATATGTCCGATAAGCCGGCGGCAATCCGCGCGCGCCGCGGCCTGGCGCTGCTGCTTGGAGCCGGCCTGGGCGCCGCCGCGCTGTGGTGCCTGACGCCGCCCGCCGCGCATGCCCACGATGCCGGCGAGCCGGCGGCCAAGGCGTCGCGCCCCGTGGCCAACCCCGCGGTCCGCACGGCCCGCCCCGCCTGGGCCGAACTGACGGCGGCGCAGCAGCGCGTGCTGGCGCCGCTCGCCGGCCAGTGGAACACGCTGACCGAGGTCCATCGCCGCAAATGGCTGCGCATCGCCGCGCGCTTCCAGGAACTGGCCCCGGCCGAGCAGCAGCGCCTGCATGCGCGCATGACCGAATGGGCGCAGATGACGCCGGAGCAGCGCCGGCTGGCGCGCGAGAACTTCCAGATCCATCGCACCGTGCCGGTCGAGCGCAAGACCGAGGCCTGGGACCGCTACCAGCAGTTGCCCGACGCGCAGAAGCGCCAGCTGGCCGAGGCCGCCAAGGTGCCGCCGCGTCCCGGCGCGGTCAGCGCGCTGCCGTCCAGCCGCAAGCCGCCGATTTCGACGACGCCGGTACGGACCGTGCCGCCCCAAGCGGCAAGCGGCGCCTCCGCACCGGTCGCCGCCGCGAGCGCTCCCGCGGTCCTCTCGGCCTCCGCCGCGCTGGTGCCGGGCGCAGCCCCGGCCAGCGGCGCCAGCGTGGCGGCAGCCAGCGCGGCCGTCCCTGTCGAGGCCGCCAGCGGCACGGCGGCGGCCTCGGCGCCCGTCACCGAGATCGCGCCGGCCACCAGCACCGACACCTTCTCTCGCGGCAACTGATCGGCTTCGCCGGCCGCCGCGGCGGCGCGACGTTGCGCCGTCCGCGCGCCAACGCGCTCGCCAATCCGCTCCGTCGCGCAATCCGCCGCGCAGTCCGTCGCGCAGTCCGTCGGGCAATCCGTCGCGCAATCCGTCGCGCAATCCGTCGCGCAATCCGCCGCGTAACCCGTCGCAAAGTCCGCCACACAATCCGCCGCACTGCCACCCCGATGCAGGCCGCGCCGACGCCTTTGGCATAATGCCGCTGCCCATCACGCCAGCGGCACGGCATCCGTCCGCGCCTCGCCCGATTCGCATACCGCCGCCCATGCCCGCCAAGCCCGCCACTGACGCCACCGAACCCCGCTCCGAGACGACCGCCGCACGGCAGGCTCGGATGCAGCCCTCGGTGCAGACAACCCCACCGGCGCCCACCATCCGCCGCCGTGTCGCCTGCATGCTGTACGAAGGCGTGCTGCTGTTCGGCGTGCTCAGCGCCTCCACCGCGCTCTACCTGCTGGCCCGGCCGCTGCTGCGCAACCTGCGCATCGATACGCCGCTGGCCATGCAGCTGTGGAGCTTCGTCGTGATGGGCCTCTATTTCACCTGGTTCTGGCAACGCACCGGACAGACCCTGCCGATGCAGACCTGGCGCATCCGCGTCGAGGGCGCCGACGGCCAGCCGCCGCGCTGGCCGCGCGCGGCGCTGCGCTATCTGCTGGCCTGGCTGTGGCTGCCGCCGTCGGCGGCAGTCGGCCATGCGCTGGGCCTCGTCAAGGGGCCCTTCGTCGGCGTACTGGCTTGCGGCCTGGGGATCTGGCTATTGCTGGCCTTCCTCGATCGGCGCCGCCAGTTCCTGCACGACCGGCTGGCCGGCACGCGGCTGGTCGACCTGCGGCCGCCGCGCCAGCCATGAAGCTGACCGCCACCGCGGTGCGCCGCATCGCCGTGGCGATGCAACTCGGCGGTGCGTACGGTGTCGCGCTGGCGCTGGTCCGGCTGGCCGACTGGCACTGGCCCGCGGCGCTGGCCGGGGGCATCGCCACGGTGCTGGTGCTGTTCGCGCTGTCCGTGGCGATGGCCTTCGCGATCTCGGTGGGCGGCACCGGCGCATTCGGCACCGGCATGCCGACGCTGCCGCCCGCGCTGCAGGCACATCGCGCCGCCGCCCGGCTCGGGCCGGGGCAAGCCCTGCTCTGCTATCTGCGCGAGTGCATCGCGGTCTTCCGCATGTTCAACTGGCTGCAGCCCTTTCGCCATCGCCAGCCGCTCGTACCGGCCGCGCCGGATGCCGCGTCGGCGCGACCGCCGGCGCTGCTGGTGCACGGCTATGGCTGCAATCGCGCGGTCTGGCTCGACCTGCAGCCGGCGCTCGCCGCGGCGGGCTATCGCTGCGAGGCGATCGATCTCGAGCCGATGCTGGCCGATATCGACGACTATGGCGACGCGCTGCTGGCCGCGATCGAAGCGCTGAGCCGCGACGCCGGCCGCGCCCCGCTGCTGCTGTGCCACAGCATGGGCGGACTGGCCGCACGTGCGGCGCTCGCCCGTGCCCGCCGCGAGGGACGGCCGGCCGCTTGCGCGGGCATCGTCACGCTGGGCACGCCGCACCACGGCTGCACGCTGGCCAGCATCGGCAGCGGCGCCAATGCGCGCCAGATGCGCTGCGGCAACGACTGGCTGCAGGCGCTGGGACGCAGTGAACCCCCGCGCGATCGCGCCGCGATGGTGTCGATCTTCAGCTGGCACGACTCGATCGCCGGCCCGGCCGAAACCAGCTGGCTCGACGGCGCCCACAACGTGGCGCTGGCCGGCATCGGCCATGTCTCGCTGCTGCGCGATCCTCGCGCGCTCGACGCGGTGCTGTCGGCACTGGACCGTCTCGCGCACGCCGCCGCTCCGGCCGCTTCCTGACCGGTCGATTTCCCCGGCATTGCCGTTCGCGTCCGCCGCCGACCGTCCTTGCGGTTGGTCACGTGTCATTCATGTTTCCGTCATGGCGCCGTCATCGATGACTGGCTCAATGCAGTCATCGCCGTCACCGGGGCCGCCATGGTCAGTCCACTCCGTTCCGCCCGGGCACATCTGGCCCGCGCCGCGCAGCGACTGCGCGGACGCACCGACCCGATGCTGCCGCTGGCCGCCATTCCCGGCATGCCAGCCGCCTTCATGCCGCCCGGCCTGGACCGTGCGCCGACCACCGCCTTCCCCGCCGACACCGACCGCCTGAACCACCAGGACCGGCGCGATCCGGTCCCGGCCACCGCCCCCTCCCCCGAGCCGCCTGAAGTCGAGCGCTACCGCGCGATCTGGCTGTCCGACATCCATCTGGGCACGCCGGGCTGCCAGGCGGACTACCTGCTCGACTTCCTCAAGCACAACGAGTCCGACACGCTGTACCTGGTCGGCGACATCATCGACGGCTGGCAGCTGCGGCGCGGGTGGTACTGGCCGCAGAGCCACAACGACGTCGTGCAGAAACTGCTGCGCAAGGCGCGCAAGGGCACCGAGGTCATCTATGTGCCCGGCAACCACGACGAGGTCGCGCGGCAGTTCGATGGCCTGGCCTTCGGCGACGTGGTCGTGCGCGAGGAAGCGGTGCACGTGACCGCCACCGGCCGGCGCCTGTGGGTCGTGCATGGCGACCTGTTCGACGGCGTGGTGCAGCACGCACGCTGGCTCGCGTATCTGGGCGACACGCTCTACACGCTGATCCTGGCGCTGAACCGGCATTTCAACCGCATTCGCGCGCGGCTGGGCTTTCCCTACTGGTCGCTGTCGCAGTACCTGAAGCACCAGGTCAAGAACGCGGTCAACTACATCAGCTCGTTCGAACACGCGATGGTCGAGGAAGCCCGCCGGCGCGGCTGCGACGGCGTGGTCTGCGGCCATATCCACAAGGCCGAGATCCGCGAGGTCGACGGCCAGCTCTACTGCAACGACGGCGACTGGGTCGAGAGCCTGTCGGCGCTGGTCGAGACCATGGACGGCGAGCTCAAGATCGTCTACTGGACCGCGCTGCGCGACCCCGCGCCTGCCTTCGCGCGGCGCGCGCGCAAGAGCGTGGCGGCGGTCTAGCGCCGCGCCGCATTCCGACCGATCGCTGCCCGGCAACCGATACCGCGGCCCCGCCGCAAGGACACATCATGAAAATCCTGATCGTCACCGATGCCTGGGAACCGCAGGTCAACGGCGTGGTCCGCACGCTGAAGTCGACCCGCCGCGAACTGCAGGCGATGGGGCATACCGTCGAGCTGCTGACGCCGCTCGAGTTCCGCACGGTGCCCTGCCCCACGTATCCGGAGATCCGGCTGTCGCTGCTGCCCGGCGCGGCGGTACGCCGGCGCATCCGCGAATTCGCGCCGGACGCACTGCATATCGCCACGGAAGGCCCGCTGGGCCTGGCGGCGCGCCGTCACGCGGTGCGCCAGAAGCTGCCGTTCACCACCGCCTATCACACGCGCTTTCCCGAATACGTGCAGGCGCGCTTCGGCATTCCGCTGGCCTGGACCTATCGCTTCCTGCGCTGGTTCCACGGCCCGGCGCAGGCGGTGATGGCACCGACGCCGGTGGTGCTGCAGGATCTGCGCCGTTTCGGCATCGAACATGCGGTGCTGTGGACGCGCGGCGTCGATCTGGATGTGTTCGTGCCGCAGTCGGTCAACGTGCTGAACACCGCCCATCCGATCTTCCTGTACGTGGGACGCGTCGCGGTCGAGAAGAACGTCGAGGCCTTCCTCGCGCTCGATCTGCCCGGCTCCAAATGGGTGGTCGGCGACGGCCCCGCGCTGCCCGCGCTGCGGGCGCGCTATCCGAACGCGAATTA
This sequence comes from Cupriavidus sp., assembly GCA_031180665.1. Lineage (GTDB taxonomy): Bacteria > Pseudomonadota > Gammaproteobacteria > Burkholderiales > Burkholderiaceae > Cupriavidus. The sequence goes on from JAPSLP010000008.1 coordinate 5,895, forward strand.
CCTGGGCGTGCTGAGCCAGCCCGAGCTGGCCAAGGTGTATGCTTCGGCCGATGTCTTCGTGTTCCCGAGCCGCACCGATACCTTTGGCCTGGTGCTGCTCGAAGCGCTGGCCAGCGGTCTGCCGGTCGCGGCCTACCCGGTCACCGGCCCCATCGATGTGCTGGGCGACAGCGACGCCGGCGTGATGCACGAGGATTTGCGCGAGGCCTGCCTCGAAGCGCTGCGCATCGACCGTGCCACCGCACGCGCGCACGCCGAACGCTTCTCGTGGCGCGCCGCGTCCGAACAGTTCCTCGCGCATCTGCGACCGCTGCACGGCGTGACCAACGGCCACGGCCAGACCGCGCGCCCCCGACAAGATCATGGCGAAACCCCCTCTTCCCTCCGACAACTCCGTGCCGAAGCCGACCTTGCCCCGCGAGAACGGCGACTACACGATTGAAGACAACCCCCACAAGGGCAACCGCGGCATCGCCCGCGCCTGGCGCGCCGCGGTCAATTCGCTGTCGGGCCTGCGCTATGCGGTGCTCGAGGAAAGCGCGTTCCGGCAGGAGCTGACGCTCGTCGCGGTGCTGACGCCGCTGGCCTTCCTGCTGCCCGTGACGGTGGTCGAACGGATCCTGCTGCTCGGCACGCTGCTGCTGGTGCTGATCGTCGAGCTGCTCAACTCTAGCGTCGAGGCCGCGGTCGATCGCATCTCGCTGGAGCGGCACGGGCTGTCCAAGCGCGCCAAGGATTTCGGCAGCGCGGCAGTGATGCTGGCGCTGGTGCTGTGCGGCGGCACCTGGCTGGCGATCGCCGCCCCGCACGTGGTGGGCTGGCTGCGGGCGCTGGTGGGCTGAGCGCGCACCGCAGCGGCAGGACGCCGCGGGGCCGCCTGCGATGCCATTGCATATAATCGCAGTCCGTCCATTCGCAGTGCGCCGGCCCGTCCATTTGCGGTCCGCGACTGTCCTAGCTTGCCCGGCCTCATGGAATCCAAACCCCAGACCGGTCCCCGCCGCACGCGGGACCGCATCCTCGATGTCTCGCTGCGCCTGTTCAACGAGGTCGGCGAGCCCAACGTGACCACCACCACCATCGCCGAGGCGATGGAGATCAGCCCCGGCAACCTGTACTACCATTTCCGCAACAAGGACGACATCATCACGTCGATCTTCGCGCGCTTCGAGCAGGAGATGGAGCGCCGGCTGAAGCTGCCCGACGACCACAAGCCGACGCTCGGCGAAAGCTGGGGCTATCTGCAGTACATGTCCGAGTTCCTGTGGAACTACCGCTTCCTGTATCGGGACATCAACGATCTGCTGGCCCGCAACCGGATGCTGGAGACCAATTTCAAGCGCATCGTCGAGCAGAAGAAGCGCTTCGCGCAGGAGATCTGCCGCCAGTTCCTCGACGACGGCGAGATGGAGGCCACGCCGGAACAGGTCGACGCGATCTGCACCAATATCGTCGTGGTCGCGACCTACTGGCTGTCGTTCCAGTTCGTGCAGCATCCGCGCCAGTACAACGATCCCGAGCAGATCCGCGGCTATCTGCACAGCGCCAGCTATCACATCTTCTCGATCCTCGCGCCGTATCTGCGCGGCAACGCGCGCCTGGCCTTCGATCAGCTCGCGCGCGAGTTTTCCGCCGGCAAGGCGCAGGCGGAACAGTTGGGCAAGGCCGGCGCGCCGTCGCCCTCCCACCCCAAACCCGGACAGGAAGGAAAGCAGTGAAATCGGTTTGCGTCTATTGCGGTTCGAGCCCCGGCAATCGCCCGGAATACGCGCAGGCCGCGCGCGCGATGGGCCGCGCGCTGGCCGGCAAGGGCCTCGCGCTGGTCTACGGCGGCGGCAAGGTCGGGCTGATGGGCATGGTCGCCGATGCGGTGCTCGAGCATGGCGGCACCGCGATCGGCATCATTCCCGAGGCGCTGATGCACAAGGAGATCGGCCACGCCGGCCTGACCGAGCTGCACGTCGTGCGCAACATGCACGAGCGCAAGCAGATGATGGCCGACCGCGCCGACGCCTTCGTCGCAATGCCCGGCGGCATCGGCACCTACGAGGAACTGTTCGAGACCTTCACGTGGCTGCAGCTGGGCTATCACGCCAAGCCGGTCGGCGTGCTCAATGTCGCGGGGTTCTATGACGGCATGCTCGGCTTCCTGCGCCATGCGGTCGGCGAAGGCTTCCTGAAGCCCGAACACGCCGGCCTGCTGCGCGTGGCCGATACCCCGGACGGCATCATCGAATCGCTGGCCAACGTGCCGCAGCTGCGCGTCGACAAGTGGCAGCAGGCGCGCGACAAGACCTGAGCGGGTTTCGATGGCGCAAGCGGGCGGGTGACGACACCCGTCGCCCGCGGCCCGTCGCCCGTCGCCCGTCGCCCGTCGCCCGTCGCCCGTCGCCCGTCGCCCGTCGCCCGTCGCCCGTCGCCCGTCGCCCGTCGCCTGTCCGAACTGTCCGAACTGTCCGAACTGTCCGAACCGCCCGAACCGTCAGAAGGAAGAACCCGGCTGGCGCAGGAAGGCCGCTTCCTCGTCGGTGCCGGGCCGGCCCAGCACCGCATTGCGATGCGGGAAGCGGCCGAAGCGTTCGATCACCACGCGGTGCCGCTCGGCCCATTCGACGACATCGACCCGCCCCCCGGTGTCCTCCCGCAGCGCGGTCATCAGCTCGACGGCCGCGTGCTGCGCGTCCAGCGCTTCGGCATGCTCGAACGGCATATAGCAGAACATGCGGTGATACGGCGTCGGCAGGCACCGGTCATCGCCCCGCTCGACCATCCGCCTGGCCAGCGCCAGCGCCTGCGCGTCGGTGGCAAAGCTGCGCGGATCGCCGCGGAACATGTTGCGCGGGAACTGGTCGAGCAGCACGATGCGCGCGCAGACGGTTTCCGGCGCGAGCTCGGCGGTGTTCTCGACGAACGCCGACCAGCCATCGGTGCCCGCATGCGCGGCTTCCCATGCCGGCAGGAATTCGGCGCGCACACGGGCATCGAACTGCTCGCTGCGGGTGAACCACATCGCCCGCTCGCGATCCCACTCGGGCGAGTCGGGCGTACCGAACCAGAACGCCAGGATGCGTGCGGCGAGGTTGTTGTGATTGGTTTGGTCCATCGTTTTTCCCTGCGGTGATTACCCGTGTCTGGCGATGGCGCGCTCCCTTTCCCCTGCCCCTCTCCCGCCTGCGGCAGAGGGAAAGAAGTCACCGCGCCACGTTCCGCATCCAGTCGGCGGTCTGGAACAGCGCCTGCAGCAGCCGCATCTGCAGGTCCTCGGACAGGCCGACGTCCTGCATCGCCATCGCCATGCAGCGCATCCACTGGTCGCGCTCGCTGATGCCAATCTCGAACGGCAGATGGCGGGCGCGCAGCCGCGGATGGCCGAAGCGTTCGATGAAATGGTTGGGGCCGCCCAGCCAGCCGCACAGGAACCAGAACAGCTTGTCGCGCGAGCCGTCCATCGAGGCGGGATGCAGCGCGCGCAGGCCGGCGAACTCCGGCTCCAGGTCCATCAGATCGTAGAAGCGGTCGACCAGCTCGCGCACGCGCGCCTCGCCGCCGATCAGCTCGTAGGCGGTGGGCTGCGGCGTCTGGCCGGTGGCCTGGTCGGTTACCTGCACATCGGCAGCGGTAGAGGAGTCGGCATTCTGCCGGGATACGTCGGACATTGCGGTTCGAATCAACGGAATCGGTTTGCCGGCGATGGCGCCGCTTCGCGGGCCCATCCGAAGCGCTTCAGGCCTCGCGCAGCGTCGCCAGCGCCGGCTGGCGCAGCACGTCGCGCAGGCCCAGCCAGCCGCCGGCAAAAGCGCACAGCATGCCAGAAACCACGCCGACCGGCACGATCCACGGATTGAGCACATAGGAGAAATCGAACACGAAGCGCGACAGCGCCCAGCCGACCGCAATCGCGCCGATGCTGGCCAGCAGCCCGGCCAGCCCCCCGACCACCAGGAATTCGGCGTACTGGGTCTGCTTGATGGTGGCAGCCGACGCGCCCAGCGCCTTCAGCAGCCCCGCGTCGCGGCGCCGTTCGTCGCGCGCGCCTGCAAGCGCGGCATAGAGCACGGTCACGCCGGCGGCCAGCGTGAAGGCGAACAGGAACTGCACCGCGGCGATGACCTGGTCCAGCACGCCCTGCACCTGCCGCAGGATCAGCTCGGTATTGACGATCGTGATGTTGGGAAAGCGCGCGCTCAGCGCGTTGCCCAGCGACGCCTGCTCGGGCTTCAGGTGGAAGGCGGTGATATAGGTCTCCGGCAGCCCCTGCATCATCGACGGCGGCAGGATCACGAAGAAATTGACGCGCATCGAGCTCCAGTCGAGCTTGCGCAAGGAGGTGACGGGCGCCTCGATCTGCTGCCCCGCCACGTCGAAACGCAGCGTATCGCCCAGCTTCACGCCCAGCGTCTTGGCGATGCCCTCCTCCATCGAGGCCTCGGGCCGCTTGCCGTCGAACCAGCGGCCGGCCACCACGCGGTTGCCCTCGGGCAGCGCATCGGTATAGGACAGGTTGAATTCGCGCTCGACCAGATTGCGCGCGCGGCCCTCTTCGAAGCGCGAGGCCTGCACCGGCTCGCCGCCGATATGCGTCAGCCTGCCGCGCACCATCGGATAGAGCAGATCGTCGATGCCGTCGCGCGCCAGCATCTGCCGCAGCGGCTCGCGCTGGTCCGGCTGGATATTGATGATGAAGCGGTTGGGCGCATCGGCCGGGGTGGCGTTGCGCCACGAATCGATCAGGTCGTTGCGCGTCATGCCGAGCAGCAGCAGCGCCATCAGGCCCACGGCCAGCGCCACCGTCTGCAGCACCGTGACCGCGCGCCGGCGCTCCAGCACGGCCAGCGCAAAGCGCCAGCCCACCGCGCGGCCGGCCGACTTGCCGCCGACCAGGCGGCCGCGCACCAGCCGCGCCAGCAGCGTCAGCAGGCCCAGCGCCAGCAGCGCGAACACCACGCCGGCGCCGGCGAAGCCGCCCGCGGTCAGCAGGCCGAGCTTCAGGTCGCGCGCGGCCACCAGCAGCAGCGAGACGAAGGCGCCCAGGCCGAGCGCATAGGCAATCCACACCGATACCGGCGGCATGCCGACGTCGCGGCGCAGCACCCGCAGCGGCGCGACGCGCGTCAGCGCCAGCAGCGGCGGCAGGGCAAAGCCGATCAGCAGCACCAGCCCGGACAGCAGGCCGATCACCGCCGGCAGCGCCGACGGCTGCGGCAGCGACACGGTCAGCAGGTTGCCCAGCGACAGCAGCAGCCCGTAATGGCCGAGATAGCCGAGCACGACGCCCAGCGCCGCGCCGAGCACGCCGACCAGCAGGAACTCGAGCCCGAAGGCCAGCAGGATCTCGCGGCGCGACAGCCCCAGGCATTTGTAGATCGCGCAGGCGTCGGTATGGCGCTGCATATAGCGGCGCGCCGACATCGCGATCGCCACCGCGGCGATCATCGACGACAGCACGGCGACCAGCGACAGGAAGCGCTCTGCCCGGTCGAGCGTCGCCCGCATCTGGGGCTGGCCCGAGTCCAGCGATTCGATGCGCGTATTGCGCAGGCCGCGCCGTTCGATCTCGGCCTGCGCCCACTGGCGATAGGCGACGCCCGCCGCCTCGGGTCCGGCAACCAGCAGCCGGTAGCTGACGCGGCTGCCCCAGCCGATCAGGCCGGTCGCCTCGAGATCGGACAGCGGCAGCATCACGCGCGGCGCGAAGTTCATGAAGCCGCCGCCACGGTCGAGCTCCTCCGTGATGATCCGCTCGATACGGAAACTGCGGCTGCCAAGCCGCAACGTGTCGCCGATCTGCACGCCGAGCCCGCCGAGCAGCGCTTCGTCGACCCATACGGTACCGGGCGCCGGGATGCCGCCGGCCGGCTGCCCTTGCTCGCCGGGCGCGGCGGCCGTCTTGAGCGTGCCGCGCAGCGGATAGCCGGGGCTGACGGCCTTGAGCGCGGCGAGCTGGCTGGCCGGCGCATCGCCCTCTGCCGGCATGGCGCCGGGCTCGGCGGCGTTCCCGTTGTCCGCGCGCCCCGCCCCGTTCGCGCCGTGGGCGCTTTGCCCCCGGGTGCCGTTGACGGTGCCGGCCGGGCTCGCCACGGTGGCCATGCTCGGAAAGGTCACTGTCTGTGCAACGCTCAGCCCCTGTGCCGCCGCCTGCGCCGCGAAGGCGGGATCGAAAGGCTGGTCGGCCACCAGCAGCACGTCGGCGCCGATCAGCTGGCGGGCGTCGCGCTCCAGCCCCTGCCGCATCCGGTCCGACAGAAAGCCGACGCTGGCCAGCGCGGCGACCGCAAGCACCAGCGCGAACAGCAGCAGCGTCAGCTCGCCCGCGCGCCAGTCGCGCCGCGCCATTCGCCATGCCTGCACCCAGGGCGAGAAGCGTGCCCCGGCATGGGGAACAACGACGGGGCGCACCAGCGCAGGGGCAGTGGAATCCGCGGCGGAATCGGTCGGCATGATGTCGTGGTCGGGGTATTCGGTTTGGTGGCACGGATGGCGCCGACGATGGCGCCAATCCCGGTCAGTACGCGGCGGGCGGCCCGCCCTTGCGGGTCAGCGTGCCATGCAGCTTGCGCACGCCGCGCCACAGCTTGGGCAGCAGCCACAGCGCGAGCAGCAGGCTGATCGCCAGCAGCACGAAGAACAGCACCGGCAGGAAGAACGCCAGCAGCAGGCTGCCGGTGGCGGTCACGTCCTCGGTGAATGAGGCCGCCCAATTCGAAAAGGGTTCCGGCGACACATTGATTAGCGCGCGCGTGCCCGCCTTGGCGGCATGGGCGGTGCCGGCCAGCGTGCCGCCGATCAGGCCGGCGATCACCATCCACTGCGGATCGAGATTGCCGAAGGCGGCGGCGGCCAGGATCGCGCCGGCGGGGATGCGCACGAAGGTATGGAAGCCGTCCCAGACCGAGTCGAAGCCCGGCACCTTGTCGGCGATGAATTCGGCCAGCGCCAGCACCGCCGCCACGCCGATCACCCAGTTGGACGCCAGCGGCTGCAAACCCGACGGCAGATCGAGCCAGCCCATGCGGGCGAGCACGCCGGCGGCCAGCACGGCCAGATAGAGACGAAAGCCGCTGGCCCAGGACATGCCCGCGGCCAGCGCGGCGGTTTCCAGCATCGGGACGCCCTCGCAGAGTCGCGGCCGGCGGCGCCGGCCATGGGCGCAGTGTAATACGGGCGTGGTTGCGGCCTGCCCGACGGCGGGCCTACTCCGGCCCGCCCACCCCGTACCAGGGCAGCACCTGCTCCGGCGCCAGCAGGCCCCGCTGCTCGGCCAGCGCATAGCCCGGCAGCGCGGTGATGCGGGCGCCGATCGCCGGATCGGCCAGCAGCGCCAGCAGGGCATGGACCCATGGCGCGAACTGGTCGGCCTTGCGCAGCGCCAGGTAGTAGACCTCGCGCGTCAGCGGCACGAAGGTCAGACCGTGCGCCTCGGCATTGACGCGCAGGCCGAAGCCGACCTCGGCGCGGCCGGCATGCACCGCCTCGGCGACCTTTTCATTGCTGAACTCCGGCTGGTCGTAGCCGACGACCTGGTCGGCATACAGGCCCTGCGCCGCCAGCAGCTGGTCGAACAGCAGCCGCGTGCCCGAGCTGCGCTGCCGGTTGACAAAGCGCGCCTGCGTGCGCACCAGGTCGCGCAGCTCGCGGATTTCGCGCGCCAGCGACGACGCGACGATCAGCCCCTGCTCGCGCGAGGCCACGGGGATCAGCCGCACCGAGGACGGGCGCAGCCATTTGCGCAGCGTCACGTGGGCGACCGATCCGGCGGTCTGGATCGGCGCGACGTAGAAACCGGCCAGCTCGGCCTGCCGCTCGTGCAGGCAGATCAGGCCCTCGACGCTGCCGCAGAACACCGTGTCGAGCTGCAAGCCCTCCGGCTGCTCGTTCAGGGCCGCGGCCAGCACCTCCATCGCGGGGTCGTGGCTGCCGGAGAAATGGATCCGCGTCTGCGGCCGGGCGGCATCGTCCAGTTCCGCGGCGAACTCGGCCAGCGCCTTGCGCACCGCCGGTTCGACCGCCTCGCGCAGCTTGACCTCGGCCCGCAGCAGGCGCTCGCCGAAGCGGGTCAGCGAGGCGCCGCGGCCGCGTTCCATATCCAGCATGGTGCGCCCGAGCAACGCCTCCCAGTCCCGCATCACGCCCCAGGCGTGCCGGTACGACAGCCCCACCTTGGCGGCGGCACGATGCAGCGAACCGGTCTCGCGCACCGCCTGCAGCAGCAGGAACACCTTGCCGTTGGCACGCGGGTTGTCGTCCGTCGATACCACCGGAAACAGTTCGAAATGGAATGTCATATGTTCCGCTGTTCTTATTTACTTTGTTCTGGGAGTGCCGAGACAATCATGGCGCCCGTACAAGCTTGCGCAGATTAGCGGAAGCTTCGGATGTCGCGCATTGTCACCGAAGCGGATGGGCACTTGCAATTATGTTCAGATAAACATAACAACAGGAATTCCGACATGCCGCCCCCCGTCCTCGGTGCCTCATCCGGCCTCTCCCGCTTCGTGCCTGGCCTGCTCGCCACGCTCCTGCTGTCCGTCGCCTCGCTGCTCGGAACCGGTGCTGCCTTCGCCGGCGAACTGAAGCTCGCGACCACCACCAGCACCGAGAACTCCGGCCTGCTCAAGACCCTGCTGCCGCGCTTCGAGCGCGAGACCGGCGTCAAGGTCAAGGTCATCGCGGTCGGTTCCGGCAAGGCGATGAAGATGGGCGAGATGGGCGACGTCGACGTGCTGCTGGTGCACTCGCGCCAGATGGAAGACGCCTTCGTCGCGGCCGGTCATGGCATCGACCGGCGCGACGTGATGTACAACGACTTCATCGTGGTCGGTCCGTCGGCGGACCCGGCCAGGATCGTGGGCAGCAAGGACGTCATCGCGAGCTTCCGCAAGATCGCCGCCAGCGGCGCCAAGTTCATCTCGCGCGGCGACAACTCGGGCACCGACGTCATGGAAAAGTCGTACTGGAAGGAGGCCGGCATCGAGCCGAAGGGCCAGACGTGGTACATCAATGCCGGACTCGGCATGGGCGAGGTGCTGACGATGGCGGCGCAGATGCCCGGCTACACGCTGTCGGATCGCGCCACCTATGGCGCCTATCGCACCAAGACGGGCCTGGCCATCGCGGTGCAGGGCGATCCGAAGATGTTCAACCCTTACGGCATCATCGCGGTCAACCCGGCCCGGCATCCCGGCATCAACTACACCGACGCGCGCAAGCTGATCGCGTGGATCACGTCGAAGGCAGGGCAGGACGCCATCGCCGGCTACAAGGTCGAGGGCGAACAGCTGTTCTTCCCCAGCTACAAGACGGGCTCTTGAGCGGGCTCCTGAGCGGGCTCCTGAGCGGGCTCCTGAGCTCCGCTCCCGGGCAGCGGCCGGCGGCGGCCGCCTTGCCTCTCAGGGCTCGGCCGCCATCTCCAGCCGCGGCAGCAGCGGCAGATCGGCCGCGACCTCGGCGATCATCCGGCGCAGCCACAGCACGTCGGGCGCCGCATGGCAGCGCTCATGCCATAGCTGGTAGAAGCGCATGCGCGGGAACGATACCGGCGCCGGCACCATCCGGATCGGCAGGTACTGCGCATAGTGCGCGGCAAACTGCCGTCCGGTGGTGAAGACCATGTCGGTCTTCATCAGCACGTAGGGCACCAGCCCGAAATACGGCAGCGTGACCTGGATGCGGCGCTTGTAGCCCTGCTCCGCCAATGCCTGGTCGATCATGCTGCGCTGCATCGATGCATACGGCGCTGGCGCCAGGTGCGGCATCTCCAGGTAGTGCTTCAGCGACAGCCCCTTCTTCGCCAGCGGATGCTGGGCACCGAGCATGCAGACCACCTCGTCCTCGAACAGCGGCGAGATATGCAGATGCTCGGGGGGCGAGAGCCAGTTGCCGATCACGATATCGAGCTTGCCCTGCTCCAGTTCCTCCAGGAAGTCCGTGGCGCTGGTCAGCGGATGGACGAACAGCTTCGCGCCCGGTGCGAGCCGGCGCACCCGCTCGACGATATTGGGCAGGAAGAAGGCGTCCAGATAGTCGGGCGCGCCCAGATGGAAGGTGCGGTCGGTGGTGGCTGGATCGAACTGCTGCGGGGGCCGCGCGATACGGTCCATCGCCGCCAGGCTTTGCTCGGCCAGCTCCAGCAGCTCGCGGCCGCGCTCGGTCGGCACCATGCCGCTCTTGCCGCGCACCAGGATCGCGTCGCCGGTGATCTCGCGCAGCCGCTTGAGCGTATTGCTGATGGCCGGCTGCGATTGTCCCATCCGCACCGCCGTGCGCGTGACGCTCTGCTCGGTCAGCAGGGTATGCAATACCCGAAGCAGATAGGTGTCCAGATGGTCGCGTCCGTGCATGGTGAATTCGTCCGGCCTGATAAGCCTGCGGGCCGGTGGCGTGGGGATAAGGATCGGCGCATAGTGTATGCCAGCCACCCTGGCAGCGGTCAATTCGGCGCAAACCCGCGGAATGCCCCGATTTCCGTGCGCCGCAACACCATCGCCGGGCGCGGCGGCAGGGCCGCGTGCGACGGGCGCGTCATGATGGGGCATATCACCTGGGCCGAATATTGCTACTCGGCGCGAGTGCTATGTTTGTCCCCATCGCAAGGAGATAAAACGACCATGGAGACACAACCCATCCGCTTCTACCATCGCGGCCAGGTTCAGCAGGTCACCGATGCCCCGATCACCCGCACCGTGCTGCAATACCTGCGCGAGGACGCGCGTTGCACCGGCACCAAGGAAGGCTGCGCCGAGGGCGACTGCGGCGCCTGCACCGTGGTGATCGGCGAACTGCAGCAGGATGGCGAACTGAGCTTCAAGGCCGTCAACTCCTGCATCCAGTTCCTGCCCACGCTCGACGGCAAGGCGCTGATCACCGTCGAGGACCTGCGCCAGGCCGACGGCTCGCTGCATCCGGTACAGGAAGCGATGGTCGAATGCCACGGCTCGCAATGCGGCTTCTGCACGCCGGGCTTCGTGATGTCGCTGTGGGCCCTGTACCAGCAGCACCAGCCGGGCGGACCGGCGCCGGATCGCCAGACCATCTGCGACGCGCTGACCGGCAACCTGTGCCGCTGCACCGGCTACCGGCCGATCATCGAGGCGGGCCAGCGCATGATGTCGCTGCCGGCGCCGCACGCCAGCCGGCTCGAGCCGAAGGCGATCGCCAGCGCGCTGCGCACGCTGATGCGCGAGGATACCTTCCACTATGGCGACCCGTCGGGCGCCTTCTTCCATGCACCGCGCACCGCATCGGCCTTCGCCGCGCTGAAGGCCGCCGATCCGTCGGCGCGCATCCTGGCCGGCAGCACCGACGTGGGGTTGTGGGTCACCAAGCAGTTCCGCGAGCTGGGCAATCTGCTCTATGTGGGCCAGGTCGAGGACCTGCAGCAGGTCCTCGAGCACGACGGCGTCATCGAGATCGGCGCCGCCGTCTCGCTGGAGCGCGCCTACGCCGCGCTGACCGACACGCATTCCGAGCTGGAGGAGTTGTGGAAGCGCTTCGCCTCGCTGCCGATCCGCAATGCGGGCACGCTCGGCGGCAATATCGCCAACGGCTCGCCGATCGGCGACTCGATGCCGGCGCTGATCGCGCTCGGCGCCGAGGTCGTGCTGCAGCATCGCGAGACGCGGCGCACGCTGCCGCTCGAGGACCTGTACCTGGCCTACCAGAAGACCGCGATGGCCGAGGACGAATTCGTCGCGGCGCTGCGCGTGCCGGTGTCCGGGCCGCAGCACTTCCGTACCTACAAGCTGTCCAAACGTTTTGACGAGGACATTTCCGCGGTCTGCGCCGCCTTCGGCATCACCATCGCCGACGGCGTGGTGCGCCAGGCCCGCATCGCCTTCGGCGGCATGGCGGCCACGCCCAAGCGCGCCGCCCGGGCCGAAGCCGCGCTGCTGGGCCAGCGCTGGGACGAGGCCACCGCCAAGGCCGCGATGGCGGCGCTGTCGCAGGACTACACGCCGCTGACCGATATGCGCGCCACCGCCGAATACCGCGCCCGCGGCGCCGCGAATCTGCTGTACCGCTTCTGGCTGGAGACGCGCGACGATGCGCTGCCGGCCGCGGCCGTCAACGTACGGGCGCCCGGCGCAGGCAGCGTGCCGGTCACCGCGGCCACCGCCACCACCGCTTAAGAAGAGGAGCGATCGGCATGAACAAGCAAACCGAGGCCTTCCTGCTCGACACCGGTGTCGCCAACGGCGGTGCGCCTGTGACGGCCGACTTCAGCAGCGGCGACCTCGCCGCGCATATCGCCGCCGAGGCGCCGCCGCAGATCGGCGTGTCGCGCCCGCACGAGTCCGCGCATCTGCATGTGGCCGGCACGGCCACCTACACCGACGACATTCCCGAACTGGCCGGCACGCTGCACGCCGCGCTCGGCATGAGCGCCCGCGCCCATGCCCGCATCCGCTCGATCGCGCTCGACAAGGTGCGCGCCGCGCCCGGCGTCGTCGCGGTACTGACCGCGAAGGACATCCCCGGCGTCAACGATTGCGGCCCGATCATCCACGACGACCCGATCCTGGCGAGCGACACGGTGCAGTTCGTCGGCCAGCCGATCTTCGTGGTGGTGGCCTCCTCGCACGATGCCGCGCGCCGTGCCGCGCGCCTGGCTGCGATCGATTACGAGGACCTGCCGCCGATCCTGTCGCCGCAGGCCGCGCACGAGGCCCGCAGCTACGTGCTGCCGCCGATGCATCTGGAGCGCGGCCAGCCGCGCCAGCACCTGGGCACGGCCGCGCATCGCGACAAGGGCCATATCCGTCTCGGCGGCCAGGAGCAGTTCTACCTGGAAGGCCAGATCGCCTATGCCGTGCCGAAGGAAAACGACGGCATGCACGTCTGGTGTTCGACCCAGCATCCGACCGAGATGCAGCACGCGGTCGCGCACGTGCTCGGCTGGCAGGTGCACCAGGTGCTGGTCGAATGCCGGCGCATGGGCGGCGGCTTCGGCGGCAAGGAATCGCAGTCCGCGCTGTTCGCCTGCTGTGCGGCGCTGGCCGCGTGGAAGCTGATGTGCCCGGTCAAGCTGCGCCCGGACCGCGACGACGACATGATGATCACCGGCAAGCGCCACGACTTCGTGTTCGACTACGAGGTCGGCCACGACCCGCAGGGCCGCATCGAGGCGGTCGCGGTCGAGATGGTGTCGCGCGCCGGCTTCTCCGCCGACCTGTCGGGCCCGGTGATGACCCGCGCGATCTGCCATTTCGACAATGCCTACTGGCTGCCGCACGTGCAGATCGACGGCTACTGCGGCAAGACCAATACGCAGAGCAATACCGCATTCCGCGGCTTCGGCGGACCGCAGGGCGCCTTCGCGATGGAGTACATCCTCGACAATATCGCGCGTACCGTGGGCCGCGATGCGCTGGACGTGCGCCGCGACAATCTGTACGGCAAGACCGAGCGCAACGTGACGCCCTACGGCCAGACCGTCGAGGACAACGTCATCCACGAACTGCTCGACCAGCTCGAGGCCAGCAGCGACTACCGCGCCCGGCGCGAGGCCACGCGCGCGTTCAATGCGGCCAGCCCGGTGCTCAGGAAAGGCATCGCCATCACCCCGGTCAAGTTCGGCATTTCGTTCAACGTCGCCCACTTCAACCAGGCCGGCGCGCTGGTGCACGTCTATAACGACGGCTCGGTGCTGGTCAATCACGGCGGCACCGAGATGGGCCAGGGGCTGAACACCAAGGTGGCGATGGTGGTCGCGCACGAACTGGGCATCCGGCTCGAACGCGTGCGTGTGACCGCGACCGACACCAGCAAGGTGGCCAACACCTCGGCGACCGCCGCCTCGACCGGCACCGACCTGAACGGCAAGGCCGCGCAGGATGCCGCGCGCCAGATCCGCGAGCGGCTGGCCGCCTTCGCCGCACGCCAGGCCGGCGTCGATCCGTCCACCGTGCGCTTCGGCGACGACCTGGTGGTGGCAGGCGAGCTGCGCCTGCGCTTCGACGAGCTCGCGCGCCAGGCCTATGTGGCCCGCGTGCAGCTGTGGTCGGACGGGTTCTACGCCACGCCCAAGCTGCATTGGGACCAGAGCAAGCTGCAGGGCCGGCCGTTCTACTACTACGCCTACGGCGCGGCCTGCTCCGAAGTGCTGGTCGACACGCTGACCGGCGAATTCCGGCTGCTGCGCGCGGACGTGCTGCACGACGTCGGCCGCTCGCTGAATCCGGCGATCGATATCGGCCAGGTCGAAGGCGGCTTCATCCAGGGCATGGGCTGGCTGACCACCGAGGAACTGTGGTGGAACAAGGACGGCAAGCTGATGACGCACGCGCCCTCGACCTACAAGATCCCGACCGTCAACGACTGCCCCGAAGTGTTCAACGTGCAGCTGTTCGAGAACCGCAACGCCGAGGACAGCATCCACCGCTCCAAGGCGGTCGGCGAGCCGCCGCTGCTGCTGCCGTTCTCGGTGTTCTTCGCGATTCGCGACGCCATCGCCAGCCTGGGCGGATATCGCGTCAACCCGCCGCTGGATGCGCCGGCGACCGCCGAAGCGATCCTGAACGCGGCCGACGCCGTGCGTCAGGCCGCGGCCGCGTGACCGCGGTCGCTGACGGCACGAAAGCGATCATGCAGGACGCCCCGCTCAAGCCCTTCCGCTTCGCCGACGCCGCCGCGCTGGTGCGCGCCGGCGTGCCGGTGGCGATGGTCACCATCGTCGAGGTCAAGGGCTCCGCGCCGCGCGAGCCTGGCATCCGCATGCTGGTGACCGGCGACGATCTGATCGGCACCATCGGCGGCGGCCATCTCGAATGGCGCGGCATGGCGATCGCGCGCGAGATGCTGGAGGCCGCCGCGCACGGCGAGGCCGCCTCGCTCGCGCCCGATGCCACCCGCCGCATCGTGCGGATTCCGCTCGGGCCCGCGCTGGGCCAGTGCTGCGGCGGCGTGGTGCAGCTCGCCTTCGAGCGGCTGGGCCCGGCCGATCTGGAATGGCTGGATGCGGTGGAGGCCGCCTTTGCCGCGCGCCGCACCGTGACGCGCACGGTGCCGGCCGCCGGCCCGGTCCGCCATGCCGTCGATCGCACGCCCTTGCCGACGCTGCCCGCCGTCACGCTGCATGAGGACGGCGGCTGGACCGACCCGCTGGCCCCGGACGAGATGCACGTGGTGCTGTTCGGTGCGGGCCACGTCGGCCATGCCCTGGTCAAGGTGCTGGGCACGCTGCCGTGCACGGTCCATTGGGTCGACGAGCGCGACACGCTGTTCCCGGCCGGGCTGCCCGCCAACGTGGTGGCCGAGGCCACCGATACGGCCGAGGCGGTGGTGGACCACGCGCCGCCCGGCAGCTACTTCCTGGTGATGACGCACAGCCATGCGCTGGACCAGACGCTGTGCGAACGGATCCTGCGGCGCACCGACTTCGCGTACTTCGGGCTGATCGGCTCGAAGACGAAACGGGCCCGCTTCGAACACCGGATGGTCGAGCACGGCATCGACCCGGCCGCCTTTGCGCGGATGACCTGCCCGATCGGCGTCGCGGGCATCACCGACAAGGCTCCGGCTATGATTGCAGTTGCCATCGTCGCCCAGCTGCTGCAAGTGCGCGACCAGCGCCTGGCCGCGCTGCGCTCCGACGCACCGGCCACGCAGCGGGACGGCGGGCAACCGGGCGAGAGCCTCAGCGACAGCCCCGCCCACCGGTAACCGCGCCGGCCCTCTGCTCGAACCCGAACAGCAGGCCGGCATAGCAAAAAAGGATCCCCCCATGACGCTCGACGCCGCGCTCGCGGAACGCATCCGCCGCACTCCCAAGGCCGAACTGCACGTCCATATCGAAGGGACGCTCGAGCCCGAGCTGATCTTCCGGCTCGCGCAGCGCAACCAGGTCAAGCTGCCCTACCCCAGCGTCGAGGCGCTGCGCGCCGCCTATGCGTTCACGGACCTGCAGTCCTTCCTCGACATCTACTATGCCGGCGCCAGCGTGCTGCTGACCGAGGAAGACTTCTTCGACATGACGATGGCGTACGTGGAGCGTGCCGTCGCCGACAACGTGCGCCACGCGGAAATCTTCTTCGATCCGCAGACGCATACCGCGCGCGGCGTGGACATCGAGATCGTGATCGACGGCATCGCCGACGCCCTGGCGCAGGCCCGCACGCAGTACGACTTCTCCAGCAGCATGATCCTCTGCTTCCTGCGGCATCTGTCGGAGGAAGACGCGTTCGCCACGCTGGAAGCCGCCCTGCCCTATCGCGACCGCTTCGTCGGCGTCGGCCTCGATTCGTCCGAGCGCGGCAATCCGCCCGAGAAGTTCGCCCGGGTGTTCGCCCGTGCGAAAGAGCTGGGCCTGCATCGCGTGGCCCATGCCGGCGAGGAAGGCCCGGCCGACTATGTCCGCGACGCGCTCGACATCCTGCAGGTCGAGCGGATCGACCACGGCGTGCGCGCGATCGACGATCCCGCGCTGGTCGAGCGCCTGGCGCGCGAGCGCATCGCGCTGACGGTCTGCCCGCTGTCGAACCAGAAGCTCAAGGTCTATCCGGACCTGCGCGACCATTCGCTGAAGAAGCTGCTCGACGCAGGCGTTGCGGTGACGATCCATTCGGACGACCCGGCCTATTTCGGCGGCTACATGAACGCCAACTGGGAAGCGACCTTCGACGCGCTGCCGCTCGATGCCGCCGACGCGCACCGGCTCGCGCGCAACAGTTTCGAGGCGAGCTTCCTGCGGCCGGCGCTGAAGGCCGAATACCTGACCGAGGTCGACCGCTTCTGGCAATCGGCCAGCCCCACGACGCCGGCAAGCGCCGCGACGGCTTGATGCCGTTGCGGCCCTGACCGGCGCCACATCGGCCGGCGCCCCCCGCGCGCCGGCCTTCTCCAACCCCACGACCATGAACCAGACCACCAGCTCCCCTTCCCCGACCGGTTCCCTGCGCGCCATCCGCGGCCGCGTGCTGCATTTCCTGCGCGACCCGCAATTCCACGATGACGCGTATCAGTATTGGGAAGACGGTGTGCTGCTGGTCGCCGACGGTCGTATTGCGGCCGTCGGCCCCTACGCCGAACTGGCGCCGTCGGTCGCCCCGGGCACCGAGGTGATCGACCATCGCGGCAAGCTGATCGTGCCGGGCTTCATCGATACGCACGTCCACTACCCGCAGACCGACATGATCGCGTCGCCGTCGCCCGGTCTGCTGCATTGGCTCGACACCTATACCTTCCCGGAGGAGCGCCGCTTCGCCGAGCCCGAATACGCCGCCGGGGTGGCGAGCTTCTTCGCCGACGAGCTGCTGCGCAACGGCACCACCAGCGCGCTGGTCTGGAGCACCGTGCATGCGGCTTCGGCCGACGCCCTCTTCGCCGAAAGCCATCGCCGCAATCTGCGGCTGGCGACCGGCAAGGTGCTGATGGACCGCCACTGCCCGGACTTCCTGCGCGACACCGCGGAATCGGGCGCGCGCGAATCGGCCGACCTGCTGTCGCGCTGGCATGGCAAGGGGCGCCTGTCCTATGCGATCACGCCGCGCTTCGCACCGACCTCGACCGAGGCCCAACTGGCGGCCTGCGGCGACCTGGCGCGCGCCTACCCCGATGCGCTGATCCAGACCCACGTGGCCGAGAACCGCGACGAGGTCAAATGGGTCGCCGAGCTGTTCCCGCAGGCACGCAGCTATCTGGACGTCTACGATCGATACGGCCTGCTGCGCCCGGGCGCCTTCTACGGCCATGCGATCCACCTGGACCACGACGATCGCCGCCGGCTGGCCGATACCGGCGCGGCCGTGGCGCACTGCCCGACTTCGAACCTGTTCCTCGGCAGCGGCCTCTACGACTTCCACCAGTCCGACGCGCACCGGCTGAACCTGACGCTCGCCACCGACGTCGGCGGCGGCACCTCGTTCTCGATGCTGCGCACGATGAACGCCGCGCACAAGGTCGCGCGGATGGGCGGCTACCACCTGACCGCGCTGCGGATGTTCTATCTGGCCACGCGCGCGCCGGCCGATGCGCTGGGCTGGGGCGACCGCGTCGGCAGCTTCGCGCCGGGCAACGAGGCCGACTTCATCGTGCTGGATCCCGACGCCACGCCGCTGCTGGGCCGCCGCAGCGCGCGCTCGGAAACGCTCGAAGAGCAGTTGTTTGCGTTCGCGATGCTGGGCGACGATCGGGTGATCGACAGCGTCTATGTGATGGGCGAGCGCGCGGGAACGCGGGCGGCATAACCCGGAAGACCCTGGGTCCCCGCGTTCGCGGGGACGACAAGAGCGAGCACGCGATCCGTCGCCCCCCGCGCAGGCGGTATGGACGGCCGCCTCGCAGACTGGCTATAATCGCGCTTCCTCATTGGGGAGTAGCCGCCCTGCCGCCCGGCATCGAGCCTTGCGACAGGGGCGTACGTCAACAGACTTGACCGCTTGCGGTTATGGCGTGCGCAGCTTGCGGAACGGTGCAATGCCTGTTCCATGGCCTGGCGAGACCGATGACGTCGTTTTTCGGCTGGGCCGGGGAAAACGCACGTCATTGGCATCTCGCGATGCGTCCGGCCCGCTGCTCCGATAACAACGAATGGAATCCCTGCTCGTCTCGACCGGTATCGTCGCCCTCGCGGAAATGGGCGACAAGACCCAGCTGCTCTCGCTCATTCTCGCTGCGCGCTACCGCAAGCCCATTCCCATCATCCTCGGCATCCTGATCGCGACGCTGGTCAATCACGGCCTGGCCGGCGCGCTCGGCGGCTGGATCACGCAAATGGTCGGCCCGGCGCTGCTGCGCTGGATCCTCGGTCTGGGCTTCATCGCGATGGGCGCATGGATGCTGATCCCCGACAAGCTCGACGAGACCGAAAAGCCCAAGGCGGTCAAGGGCGCGTTCGGCGTGCTGTGCGCCACCGTCGTGGTGTTCTTCTTCGCGGAGATGGGCGACAAGACCCAGATCGCCACCGTCGCGCTCGCCGCGCGCTTCAGCACGGATATCCTCGCCGTGGTCGCCGGCACCACGATCGGCATGATGCTGGCCAATGTGCCCGCGGTGCTGCTGGGCGAGCGCTTTGCGCACCGGCTGCCGATCCGGCTGGTGCACCGTATCGCCGCGGCGGTATTCGTCGTGTTGGGGGTGGTGGCGTTGATGGATATCGGGCGCTGATCGGCGCCGCGAGCTTCGGCAAGGAATGCCCATCCCCCGTTTCATACCGCGTCTCTCGCGACGCGCGACCGCAACGGCGCAAGCATAATATTGCAATCGCATTTGCCGGGGGACACTATCATGGCCAGCATGACGATTCCCGATATCGACGACCAGCTTGCGGCGCGCTTGCGCGAGCGCGCCGCCTTACATGGCAAGTCCGTGGAAGACGAAGCGCGCGACATCCTTCGCCGGGCATTGTCGGCGCCGCCTGAAGCGCGCCCGCTCGTTGAAGCCATCCGGGAACACATCGCCCCCTTGGGCGGCGTCGACCTGGAAATTCCGCCAAGAAGCTGATGCTGCGGACCGGAGCGGCGAACAATGATCGTTCTTGACACCAATGTCCTGTCCGAGCTGCTGCGGCCATCGCCCGAGCCGAGCGTGACCGCATCGGTAGCCGCGCAGCCTGCCGCTTCGGTCTTTACGACCGCCGTGACGCGAGCCGAGCTTCTATACGGCGTTGCGTTGCTGCCGCCCGGTCGGCGTCGTGACGCCTTGCGGGCCGCGACAGTTGCGGTTCTCGATAAGGCAGTGTCCGGCAGGATTATCTCTTTCGACAATGATGCAGCCGATGCCTATGTCGAGGTGTCCGCCACGCGAAGAAAGCTGGGACGGCCCATCAGCCGATTCGATGCAATGATCGCCGCCATGGCGAGATCGAACGACGCCATCGTCGCCACGCGAAACACCAAAGACTTCGATGACTGCGGTGTCGCTGTTGTCGATCCTTGGCAGCCGTCAGCCGGAACCGACGTGCGTTGATCCGCTGATCCGCTGACATCGCTGCGTCAACGGATACAAGGCCATAAAAAAACGGGGCTTTCGCCCCGTTCAAACCCTCGCCGGTCCGGTACTGCGGCCGCCGACTGCGCGGCCACCGGACCGTCGATCACCGATCGGTGGGTTATTGCGTCGTGTTGGCGCCGGCCTCGAACCACTGGCCGAGCAGCGCGCGCTCGTCGTCCGTGATCTGCGTGACGTTGCCCAGCGGCATCGCCTTCTGCTGCACGGCCTGCTGATAGATCAGCTGGGCATGCCCCTTGATCTCGTCCGCGGTCTCGAGCTTGATGCCCTTGGCCGCAGTCGGCATCATCTTCGGCGCTTCGGCATGGCACTGCACGCAGCGCGCGTTCATGATCTCCTGCACCTTGGCGAAGCTGACCTGGGTCGCGGTGGTGCCGTCCGGTTGCGCGGCCACCGGCTGGCGCGGCTGCGGAGCGATCATCACGGCGACCACGCCCAGCGCGGCAACGCCGGCGGCAGGCCACAGGATATTGATCTTGCCCTTGTGCTTGAGGATGAAGAACTGGCGGATCAGCACGCCGGCCAGCATGATCAGCACCAGCACGACCCAGTTGTACTTGTGCGCGTAGGTCATGCTGTAGTGGTTCGACAGCATCGCGAACAGCACCGGCAGCGTGAAATAGGTGTTATGCACGCTGCGCTGCTTGGCGTTCTTGCCATGGATCGGATCGACCGGCTTGCCTTCGCGCATCGCCGCGACGGTCTTGCGCTGCCCCGGGATGATCCACACCAGCACATTGGCGCTCATGATGGTGGCGATCATCGCGCCGGTCAGCAGGAACGCCGCACGGCCCGAGAACAGATGGCAGGCCACATAGGCGGCCAGCACCACGTACAGCGCCACCAGGATGCCCACCACGCGATCGTTCTTGAACACGCGGCAGATGCAGTCGTAGACCACCCAGCCCACCAACAGATACGCCAGAGCTAATCCGACCGCCGCACCCGGCGACATGTCGTAGACGTTCTTGTCGATCAGGAACGTGCTGGCGTTGAACAGGTACAGCACCACCAGCAGCGCGAAGCCCGTCATCCAGGTCGAATACGACTCCCAGTAGAACCAGTGCAGGTTCTCGGGCAGCTTCTTCGGCGCGGTCAGGTATTTCTGCGGGTTGTAGAAGCCGCCGCCGTGCACGGCCCATAGTTCGCCGCCGACGCCCTTGTCCACCAGGTCGCGATCGACGGGCTTTTGCAGGCTGTTGTCCAGCCAGACGAAGTAGAACGACGAGCCGATCCACGCGATCGCGGTGATCACGTGGGCCCAGCGCAGCAGCAGATTGGCCCAGTCGAGAATATAGCCTTCCATCTCTTGTCTCCTGTTTCCCTCGCTGCGCGAATCAGCTGCCGCGGTAGGTCGAATACGACCACGGCGACACCAGCAGCGGCACGTGGTAATGCGCATTCGTATCGGCAATGCCGAAACGCAGCGTCACCACGTCGAGAAAGGCGGGCTCGGGCAACTGCACGCCGCGCGCGCGGAAATAATCGCCGGCGCCGAATTCGAGTTCATAGACGCCGACGGCAAAGTCGGCGCCCTCGAGCAGCGGCTGATCGCAACGGCCGTCGTGATTGGTCACAACGGTCTTCAGCGTTTCGCGGCGATTGTCAACAATTTTGGAAAGCGTAATCGACAGGCCTTGGCCGGGAATGCCTGCGGCGGTGTCGAGAACGTGGGTGGTCAAGCGTCCCATGGTCTGGTTCCTTAGCACGTGGGTGGTGAGAGGCGCCGCTGCCTTCACTAGCACCCTTTGTGGGTAGGGTGCCCGCTCGGTACGTCATTTCAACGCATCCCGGCGCAGAACTGGTGCATGGCGACAATGCGCTGCACCAATCCGGATGACAACTGCGGGATTACCCGTAGTTGTCGAAAACCTGGTTTGGTTTTGTTGACAATATTGAATCCACAACCAAATAATTGTCAACAATTTTTGGATCGGTGCCTCGGACGAGGCGCGGCCCGATCCTCCACCAGCGGGTGCCACGATGTCCAAGACTCTCAAGCTGATTGCCGGCGCCGATGACGGCGCCGCGCCCAACGAAACGAAGCCGCGCAAGGGCTCGGTCGAGGAGCGCATGTATCACGAGATCTACGACGCGATCATGGAGCATCGGCTGCCGCCGCGCACCAAGCTGACCGAGCATTCGCTTTGCGAGATCTATGCCACCGCGCGCCACACCGTGCGCAAGGTGCTGGCCCGTCTCGCGGCCGACGGCATGGTGGACCTGGAGCCCAATCGCGGCGCCTTCATCGCCAGCCCTTCCACCGACGAGGCGCACGACATGTTCGAACTGCGCCAGATGCTGGAGCGCGCGGTGCTGGAGAAGCTCGCGGCCCAGCGCAATGTCCGCACCGTGATCGCGCCGGTGCGCCAGATGGTCCAGCAGGAGCGGCAGGCCTTCCTGAACAACGAGCGGCCCAAGTGGATCCGCCTGTCGGCCGAATTCCATACCGCGCTCGCCGAGCTGTCCGGCAACGCGCTGCTGGTCACGATGATGCGCCGCCTGGTGTCGCGCACCACGCTGATGATCGCCAGCGTCGAGGCGCCGGGCAACAACGCCTGTTCCTTCGACGAACACGAGGCCATTCTCGATGCGCTGGAACAGGGCGACGCCGCCCTGGCGCAATCGCGCATGGCGCACCATCTCGGCGCCTGCGCCGACCGCGTACAGCCCGACGACCCGGGCAGCTTCGACCTTCGCAGCGTGCTCGGACGCTCCACCTAGCACGCTGTTCCACCCTGCCGGCGCCCCGCCCAGCCTTCGCAGCCCGCCCAGCCACGCGCACCCTCGCAGGTGCCGGCCGCGGGCCCAGCCCGGATCGTTCCGAACGATCGGGCCGGACGCACCAGAAGGCATGCGCACGCCAAGCAAACGTCCAACCATCGGAGAGGAGACAAACACAATGACAAGCGCAAGCACCACGGTCCCCACGGACCTGACCAACGAGCGGCTGCCCTCGGGGCGGCTGCTCGCGCTCGGGCTGCAGCATGTACTGGTGATGTACGCGGGCACCGTGGCGGTGCCGCTGATCGTCGGCGGCGCACTGAAGCTGCCGAAGGACCAGCTGGCCTTCCTGATCAACGCCGACCTGTTCGCCGCCGGCATCGCCACGCTGATCCAGGCGTTCGGCTTCTGGAAGTTCGGCATCCGGCTGCCGGTGATGATGGGGGTGACCTTCGCCTCGGTGGCGCCGATGATCGCGATCGGCACCGATCCCAATATCGGGCTGCTGGGCATCTACGGCGCGGTGATCGCGTCCGGGCTGTTCGGCATCCTGATTGCGCCGATGATGGGCCGCATGCTGGGCCTGTTCCCGCCGGTGGTGACCGGCACGGTGATCACGCTGATCGGCGTGTCGCTGATGCGGGTCGGCATCAACTGGGCGGCCGGCGGCCAGCCCACCACGCGCGCGGTGATCGACGGCGTGGTCAAGGAGGTGCCCAACCTCGCCTACGGCGACCTGACCAATCTGGGCATCGCCGGGGCGGTGCTGGTCATCATCCTGCTGCTGACCAAGTACGGCCGCGGCCTGGTGTCGAACTGCGCGGTGCTGCTGGGCATCGTCGCCGGCACGCTGATCGCGATGGCGATGGGCAAGGTGTCGTTCGAAGGCCTGCACGAGGCCAGCTATGTGGCGGTCATCACGCCGCTGCATTTCGGCATGCCGACCTTCCACTTCTCCGCGATCCTGTCGATGTGCATCGTGATGGTGATCACGCTGGTCGAATCGACCGGCATGTTCCTTGCACTGGCGGACATCACCGGCAAGCGGCTGTCCAACGCCGACCTGACGCGCGGCCTGCGCGCCGACGGCCTGGGTACGGTGATCGGCGGCGTGTTCAATACCTTCCCGTACACCTCGTTCTCGCAGAACGTCGGCCTGGTCACGGTGACCGGCGTGCGTTCGCGCTATGTCGCCGCCGCGGGCGGCCTGATCCTGATCGCCTTCGGCCTGTTCCCCAAGATGGCGCACGTGGTCGCCTCGGTGCCCCAGTTCGTGCTGGGCGGCGCCGGCATCGTGATGTTCGGCATGGTGGCCGCGACCGGCATCCGCATCCTGGGCTCGTGCGATTTCAACCGCAACCGCCACAACCTGTTCATCGTCGCGATCTCGATCGGCTTCGGCATGATCCCGACGCTGTCGCCGACCTTCTTCCAGTACCTGCCGAGCTGGACGCATGCGATCACGCACAGCGGCATCGTGCTGGGCACGGTGGTCGCGGTGGCGCTGAACCTGTTCTACAACGGCATCCAGTCGGCCGACGAAGCGATGCGCAACGCGGCCGCCAATACCCACGGCACGGAATGAGGCCAGCCGTGCGATTGCCCGTGCCGTCGCCTCGGCGACGGCACGGGCCGGGTCGATGCCGTGCGGCCTGTTTTGACAAACCCGAGTGACCCTGATGACAAACCATAACTATCCACGCGATCTGATCGGTTACGGCAGCCAGCCGCCGCACGCCCAATGGCCGGGCGGCGCGCGCGTGGCGCTGCAGTTCGTGCTCAATTACGAGGAAGGCGGCGAAAACTGCGTGCTGCACGGCGACGCGGCCTCCGAGCAGTTCCTCTCCGAGATCGTCGGCGCGGCGGCCTACCCCGACCGCCACATGAGCATGGAGAGCATCTACGAATACGGCTCGCGTGCCGGCGTCTGGCGCATCCTGCGCGAGTTCGAGCAGCGCGGCCTGCCGCTGACCATCTTCGGCGTATCGATGGCCCTGCAGCGCCATCCCGAGCTGACCCGCGCCTTCGTCGAGCTGGGCCACGAGATCGCCTGCCACGGCTGGCGCTGGATCCACTACCAGAACATCGACGAGGCCACCGAGCGCGAGCACATGCGCATCGCGATGCAGATCATCCGCGAGCTGACCGGCCTCGCGCCGCTGGGCTGGTACACCGGCCGCGACAGCCCCAACACGCGGCGCCTGGTGGTCGAGCACGGCGGCTTCGTCTACGACTCGGACTACTACGGCGACGATCTGCCGTTCTGGACCGAGGTGCAGACGAGCAACGGCGAGACGAAACCGCATCTGGTGGTGCCCTACACGCTGGACTCGAACGACATGCGCTTTGCCACGCCGCAGGGCTTCAACACCGGCGAGCAGTTCTTCCAGTATCTGAAGGACGCGTTCGACGTGCTGTACGCCGAAGGCGACCCGCAGGGGCTGAACCAGCCCAAGATGCTGTCGATCGGCATGCATTGCCGGCTGCTGGGCCGCCCCGGGCGCTTTCGCGCGCTGCAGCGTTTCCTGGACTACGTGCAGTCGCACGACAAGGTCTGGATCGCGCGCCGCATCGACATCGCGCGGCACTGGATCGAGACGCATCCGTACGCGGCCCAGGCCCCGCGGTAATGCCGCCCTTCTCCGAACCCAACACCCGAGTCCCGACGTGACCTACACCCTCTCCCAACTGAACGCGATGCCGTCCGCCGAATTCGTGCAGGCGCTCGGCGGCATCTATGAACACTCGCCCTGGGTCGCCGCAAGCGCCGCGCAGCAGCGCCCCTTCACCGATCGCCAGGCCCTGGCGGCGGCGATGCGCGCCGCCGTGGACCAGGCCGGCGAAGCGGCCCAGCTCAAGCTGGTGCGCGCCCACCCGGAACTGGCCGGCAAGGCCGCGGTGCGTGGCGAGCTGACCGAAGAATCGACGCGCGAACAGAGCGGCGCCGGGCTGAATCAATGCACGCCGGAGGAATTCGAACGGCTGCAGGCATTGAATGCCCGCTACAACGAGAAATTCGGCTTCCCGTTCATTCTCGCGGTACGCGGCTACGATCGCGCCGGCATCATCAACGAGTTCGCAAGACGCATCGAGAATTCGCCGGCCGACGAGTTGCAAACATGCATCAACCAGATCCATCGGATTGCCCAGTTCCGTCTCGACGACTTAGTATCCGGCTGAGTCGAAATTCCCCCCGCATGGAACATGCGCATGGAGCAAGACCACGCATCGGGCAAGGCCCCGGCAATCGATCGCCGGCGCCCTGCCCGATGACACGATGAACGGCGCCCGAAGCCAGCGCCGTCCGCCGCCGGCACCCTCGCCACCGATGCCGGCGGTCATACCAAAAAGAGAACCCGTCAGGGACCCAGTACACAACGTTCCAACAGGATCAAACCACGGAGGTCTTTCATGCAGAAGCAGTTCAAGTTGGCGGCACTGGCCGCGGCCCTTTTCAGCGGCGCGGCCATGGCGCAATCGAGCGTCACGCTCTACGGCCAGGTCGACATGTTCGTCGGCGCGGTCAAGAGCCCGGGCACCGGCGAGCGCGCCTGGGTCGCCAATTCGGGTGGCATGCAAACGTCGTACTGGGGGATCAAGGGCGCCGAGGATCTGGGCGGCGGTCTCAAGGCGATCTTCGACCTGAACGGTTTCTATCGCACCGATAACGGCCGCACCGGCCGCTTCGACGGCGATGCGATGTTCAGCCGCAATGCCTACGTCGGTCTGCAGAGCGACCGCGCCGGTACGCTCAAGCTCGGCCGCAACACCACGCCGTATTTCATCTCGACCATCCTGTTCAACCCGCTGGTCGATTCGTACGTGTTCTCGCCGGCGATCTTCCACACCTATTTCACGGCCACCAATGGCACCGTGTTCGATCCGGGCATCATCGGCGATTCGGGCTGGAGCAATTCGCTGGTCTATTCGACGCCGACCTTCGGCGGCCTGACCGCCAACCTGATCTATTCGTTCGGCGAACAGGCGGGCGCCACCGGCCGCAACAAGTGGGGCGGCAACCTGATGTATTTCAACGGCCCGCTCGCCGCGACGGTGGCCTTCCAGCAGGTCAAGTTCAACAACGTGCCGGGCGATGTCACCTCGCCCGCCACGCTGGCCGGCTTCGACAAGCAGAACGCGGTGCTGGCCGGCCTGTCGTACGACTTCAAGGTGGTCAAGCTGTTCGCCCAGGGCCAGTACATCAAGAGCGACGTGACCAATACCACCGGCGACATCAAGCACACCAGCGGCCAGATCGGTGCCTCGGTACCCATCGGCGCCGGCAGCCTGCTCGCTTCGTATGGCTACGCGAAGGCCGAGAACAATGTCGACGACTTCAAGCGCAACACCTTCGCGATCGCTTACGACTACAACCTGTCCAAGCGCACCGACGTGTATGCCGCTTACTTCTACGACAAGATCACCGGCGCGGAGCACGGCGATTCGTTCGGTGTCGGCATTCGCCACAAGTTCTGATCAGGGGCGGGCCTGAACGGCCCGCGTTGGCCCTCTCGCCTTGCCCTCTCCCCGGCCCTTTCCCGCAAGCGGAGAGGGAGAACACCTCAGGGACGTGCTGCTGGTTTTCTCCCCTCTCCCGCTTGCGGGAGAGGGGCCGGGGGAGAGGGCAACAGCGCCCCACGTACTGCGGCGCAACGCCGCAGCACCGCACCACTTCCCTCTGTTGCCCGTTGCAACGCAACACCTTTTCCCTGCTGCCGCGGCGGGAATGACCGACTTCACCTCATAGGCTCATTCAATTGGCAGGGCCCAGGACGAATGGCTACATTGAACGTCCAGACCACGATTAGCCAAACGAGAGAGGTGACTCATGCGGCGATACGCAAAGACCCGGTCGGAGTTGATGGCGATCCTCAACCAGTGCCTCGATAACAATCCGGAATGCGGCGAGTGCGAATTGCATGCGGTACGCGTGCACCAGCCCGACCATACGGGATGCAATTGGAGCGCCGAGGTGGACTTTCCCCGCGCGGCCGAAGATAGCGTGTCGATGCAATTGCGCGCGGCGAAGTCGATCATCGTCGACATACGCCAGCAGTACAACGTATTGCAGTAGCTCGGCGTTCCGCCAATACGCTGCTGCGCAGCAGAGCACCGCAGCGGCGCACCGCAGCAGCAAGGCAGTACCGAATATCGGGCACCCACGCGACGGAGTGTCGCAATGAAAAAAGCCGGGCACGCAGCCCGGCTTTTCATTTGGATCGGTCGCCGATCAACGGCTCGGCAGCTCAGCGCAGCGCGCCCGATTCGGCCACCGCCACCGCCGTCATATTGACGATCCGGCGAGTGGTCGCCTGCGGATTCAGGATGTGCACCGGCTTGGCCGCACCCAGCAGGATCGGGCCCACCGTCACGCCCTGGCCGCCGGTGATCTTCAGCAGATTGAACGCGATATTGGCCGCGTCCAGCGTCGGCATCACCAGCAGATTGGCCGAGCCGGCCAGCTTGGTGCCGGGCAGGAAATGACGGCGCACGTCCTCGACCAGCGCCGCATCGCCCTGCATCTCGCCCTCGACTTCCAGCTCGGGCGCGATCTGGCTCAGCATCTCCTGCGCGGCGCGCATCTTGCGCGCCGAGGCGCGATTCGACGAGCCGAACATCGAGTGCGACAGCAGCGCGACTTTCGGCGTCAGGCCGAAGCGGCGGATTTCCTCGGCCGCCAGCTGCGTGATCGCGGCCAGCTCGTCGGCGGTCGGGTCCTCGTTGACGAAGGTGTCGGTGATGAACAGCGTGTACTTCTCCAGCATCAGCGCGTTCATCGCCGCCAGCACCTTGGCGCCGGGCTTCAGGCCGATCACGTCGCGCACATGCTCCAGATGCGCCTCGAAGCGGCCCACCGTGCCGCACAGCAGCGCGTCGGCATCGCCCATGTGCATCAGCATCGTGCCGATCAGCGTGTTCGAGCGGCGCAACGCGACCTTGGCCATGTCGGGCGTCACGCCATCGCGTCCGCGCAGCGTGTGATAGGCCTCGTGATAGGCGCGATAGCGCGGATCGTCCTCAGGGTTGACCAGCTCGAAATCGACGCCCGGCTTCAGGCGCAGGCCGGCCTTGTCGATGCGCATCTGGATCACGTGCGGACGGCCGATCAGGATCGGACGTGCCAGGCCCTCGTCGACGACAGTCTGCACCGCGCGCAGCACGCGCTCTTCCTCGCCCTCGGCATAGGCGACGCGCTTGGGCGCGGCCTTGGCCGCCGAGAACACCGGCTTCATGATCAGGCCGGTGTGGTAGACGTACTGCGTCAGCTGCTGGCGATAGGCCTCGAGGTCCTGGATCGGACGCGTGGCCACGCCCGACTCCTGCGCCGCGCGCGCGACGGCCGGCGCGATCTTCTCGATCAGGCGCTGGTCGAACGGCGTCGGGATGATGTAGTCGGGGCCAAACTTCAGTTCCTTGCCGGCGTAGGCGGCGGCCACCGCGTCATTGGTCTCGGCCTCGGCCAGCTCGGCGATCGCCTTGACGCAGGCCAGCTTCATTTCCTCGGTGATCTTGGTCGCGCCGCAATCGAGCGCACCGCGGAAGATATACGGGAAGCAGAGGACGTTATTGACCTGGTTCGGATAGTCCGAACGGCCGGTCGCGATGATGCAGTCGGGGCGCGCGGCCTTGGCCACTTCCGGACGGATCTCCGGCTCGGGATTGGCCAGCGCCAGGATGATCGGCTTGTCGGCCATCGTCTTGACCATCTCGGCGGTCAGCACGCCGGCAGTCGAGCAGCCGAGGAACACGTCCGCGCCGTCGACGATGTCGGCCAGCGTGCGGGCCGAGGTGTCCTGCGCATAGCGGGCCTTGTTGGCCTCCATGTTGGCGTCGCGGCCGGCGAAGATCACACCCTTCGAATCGACCACGTAGATGTTCTCGCGCTTGACGCCCAGGCTCACCATCGTGTCCAGGCACGCGATCGCCGCGGCGCCCGCGCCCGACACCGCCATCTTCACGGTGCCGATATCCTTGCCGACCACCTTCAGGCCATTGAGCAGCGCCGCCGCCGAGATGATCGCGGTGCCGTGCTGGTCGTCGTGGAAGACGGGGATGTTCATCCGCTCGCGCAGCTTCTTCTCGATGTAGAAGCACTCGGGCGCCTTGATGTCCTCGAGGTTGACGCCGCCCAGCGTGGGCTCGAGCGCCGCGACGATCTCGACGATCTGGTCCGGGTCGCGCGCATCGAGTTCGATGTCGAACACATCGATGCCGGCGAACTTCTTGAACAGGCAGCCCTTGCCTTCCATCACCGGCTTGCCGGCCAGCGGGCCGATATCGCCCAGGCCCAGCACCGCGGTGCCGTTGGTGACCACCGCCACCAGGTTGCCGCGCGAGGTGTACTCGGCCGCGGTGGCAGGATCCCTGGCGATCTCCTCGCAGGCATAGGCCACGCCCGGCGAATAGGCCAGCGACAGATCGCGCTGGTTCGACAGCGCCTTGGTCGCGGTCACCTGGATCTTGCCCTTGGTCGGGCTGCGGTGATATTCCAGCGCGGCGAGGCGCAGTTGCGCTTCAGGACTGTTGGGGGCGTGTTGCGGTGCGTCACCGCTGGTCTTGCTGCTCATGTCGCTCGTCCGGAAAGAGGCCCAACATGGCGCCGTGCGATGCCGGTCGATGCCGGTCGAACAGCCAGGGCCGAAAAAATCGAGGAGCTATTCTAGCCCAGCCGCAGTGCGCGAGTCGCGCCAATGACGCCCCGGCGGGCCGCAAACGCGGGGTTTTTGCGGTTAAAGAGCTTTTACCGGAATAGCGTCAATGGTGCCAATGGAGCGCGAATGCGCTTCGGGCGATCCACCGGTAAGACGAAACGCCGGCATGCATCCTTGGGAATGCATGCCGGCGTCCATGTCGGTGCACCGGAACCGCGTCGTTTCGCGCTACCTCGCGTTCTTGTCGACCTCCAGCGTCACGCGCCGCGGCCGGCCGCTTTCCATCGGAAACTCCGCGAAGGCGCTGCGCACCAGATATGGCATCAACCCGGGCATCGTGCTGCCTTCGCTCAGATGCTGCGCGGTGACCTGATAGACCCGCTTGTTGCCGGCGGCCTCGCGGATGAAGACGCGCAGGCTCGCCAGCGTGGCCGGTACGTCGCGGATCACCGTCTGCGGCGGCCAGTAGCCCGGGCCCCATCCCCACGGCCCCCACGGGCGGTAGTAGCCGTACGGGCCCCAGTAAGGGCCCCAGGGGTACCAGGGATCGGGATAGTAGGTCTCATGCACGCGCACCAGGCGCGGATCGGCATCGAAATCGAAGCTGATTAGATAGCGCGCCTGCGACCGGGGAACCTGCGTGAAGCCGTGGCCGGACAGCGCGTCCGCGATCCAGTTCTGATAGGTGGCCCGGTCCAGCTGGGCCTGCTGCTCCTGCTGGCCCTGCCCCTTCTCGGCCTCGAAGGCGTAGGTGCGCGGGGCATCGTTCTGCCAGCCGGGCTGGCGGAACGCCGTCACGTCGGTGGTCACGGTGCTGGCGCAGCCGGACAGCAGCAAGGCGCCGAGTATCGCCGCCCCGGCCCAACGGCTCGACCAGCCGGCCTTGCCGGGCCACCCCATTCCTTCACCCCGGCCACCCACGGTGCCCAGCCATTGGCCCGCCCGCGCACAGGCCTTCCGCCATTGCCACATGATGTTCTTCCTTCTGTTCATGGTCCGCCGATAGGGCTGCGCCGGACCGTATGCCGGCGGCTTGCGTGGGGGGGCGGTCGGCGGGCCGCCCTCTCGTTGCATCAGACCCGCGGCGTGCACCGGAATTCCCTTGGCGCCGTGCGGCCATGCCGTGCTTGGCTACAATGGATTACCCGGCGCCCGCCCCTGTGCCAACTGCGGGCAAGCGCGACCCCACGCTACGGCGACGACGCGGACAAGGCACGCGGACAGCGATACCAGCCGCCCGCACGCCGCGCCCGGCGCCCCGACTCACCGCCTTCCAGGACAGGACCATCCATGCTGCGCACCGATACCCCCGTCACCGTCCACCGCAAGGACTATACCCCGCCCGCCTTCGCGATCGAACACGTCGACCTGGTGTTCGAGCTCGATCCGCAGCGCACCGTGGTGACCAGCACGCTGCGCTTCGCCCGCCGCCAGGCCGGCGCGCCGCTGGTGCTGGCCGGCGAGGCGCTCGAGCTGCTGAGCGTCACGCTCGACGGCCAGCCGCTCGGCAACTATCGCCAGGACGACGGCGGCCTGACGCTGAACGGACTGCCCGAGCAAGGCACGCTGCAGATCGTCAGCGCCTGCCAGCCGGAAGCCAACACCACGCTGTCCGGCCTGTACGTCTCCAACGGCAACTTCTTCACGCAGTGCGAGGCCGAGGGCTTTCGCCGCATCACCTATTTTCTCGATCGCCCCGACGTGATGGCAACCTACCGCGTCACGCTGCGCGCCGACAAGGCCGCCTATCCGGTGCTGCTGTCCAACGGCAATCTGATCGGCGAACAGCAGCTGGACGGCGGCCGTCACGAAGCCGTGTGGGAAGACCCGTTCCCCAAGCCCTCGTACCTGTTCGCCATCGTCGCCGGCAAGCTGCAATGCATCGAGCAGCGCATCACCACCGGCTCGGGCAAGGAGAAGCTGCTGCAGGTCTGGGTCGAACCGCAGGACCTGGACAAGACGCAGCACGCGATGGAATCGCTGATCCACGCGATCCGCTGGGACGAACAGCGCTTCGGGCTGGAACTCGACCTGGACCGCTTCATGATCGTCGCCGTCGGCGACTTCAACATGGGCGCGATGGAGAACAAGGGCCTGAACATCTTCAACACCAAGTACGTGCTGGCCAATGCGGCCACTGCGACCGACACCGACTTCTTCAATATCGAATCGGTGGTCGGCCACGAGTACTTCCACAACTGGACCGGCAATCGCGTGACCTGCCGCGACTGGTTCCAGCTGTCGCTGAAGGAAGGGCTGACGGTATTCCGCGACCAGGAATTCTCCGCCGACATGATGGCCCAGCAGGGCGCCGACGACGGCTCGGCGCGCGCGGTCAAGCGCATCGAGGACGTACGCGTGCTGCGGCAGGTGCAGTTCCCCGAGGACGCGGGACCGATGGCGCATCCGGTCCGGCCCGACAGCTACGAGGAGATCAACAACTTCTACACCGTGACGGTGTACGAGAAAGGCGCCGAGGTCGTGCGCATGTATCAGACCCTGCTGGGGCGCGAGGGCTTCCGCAAGGGGATGGACCTGTATTTCCAGCGGCATGACGGCCAGGCGGTGACCTGCGACGACTTCCTCGCCGCGATGGCGGACGCCAACGGCCGCGATCTGACCCAGTTCGGCCGCTGGTACAGCCAGGCCGGCACGCCGGTGGTCGGCGTGCATACCGAATGGGACGCCGACCAGGGCCGGCTGACGCTGACCCTGACGCAGCAATGCCCCAAGGTCGGCATCGAAACCCAGCCCGGCACGCCGGAGAAGCTGCCCTTCCATATTCCCTTCGCGCTCGGGCTGATCGGCGCCGACGGCAAGGACCTGCCGCTGCAGCTCGACGGCGAGAGCGCCGCAGGCGGGACCACCCGCGTGCTCAACTTCACCGAGGCGCGGCAGACCTTCCGCTTCGTCAACCTGCCCAAGGGAGCGCGCGCGCCACTGCCATCGCTGCTGCGCAACTTCTCGGCACCGGTGATCGTCGATGTCGACTACAGCGACGACGAGCTGACCTTCCTGCTGGCGCACGACAGCGATCCGTTCAACCGCTGGGAAGCCGGCCAGCGCCTGGCGACGCGCGCGCTGCTCAAGCTGGTCGCCGACGTGCAGGCCGGTCGCGAGCTCGAGCTGGACCATGCGCTGATCGGCGCGTTCCGCTCGGTGCTGACCGACACCGCGCTGAGCCCGGCCTTCCGCGAACAGGCGCTGATGCTGCCGGCCGAAGCCTATCTGGCCGAGCGCATGGGCGTGGCCGATCCGGCGGCGATCCATCGCGCGCGGCAGTTCATGCGCGCGGGGCTGGCCCGCACGCTGCAGAGCGACTGGCTCGGGGCCTACGAGACCAGCGCCACCCCTGGCCCGTATCGTCCGGATCCGGAGTCGGCAGGCAAGCGCGCGCTGCGCAATCTGGCGCTCGGCTATCTGGTCGAGGTCGGCGACGATGCGATGTATGCGCTGGCGGGCGAGCAGTACCAGCAGGCCGACAACATGACCGACCGCTTCGCCGCGCTGACGGCGCTGGTCAACAGCTTCGCGCCGGGCCGCGAAGCCGCGCTGGCGGACTTCTACCAGCGTTTCGAGCACGATCCGCTGGTGGTCGACAAATGGTTCTCGCTGCAGGGCATGCAGCGCGGCGAAGTGGGCCCGCATGCGGGCAAGCGCACCATCGACACGGTGCGGGCGCTGATGCAGCATCCCGCCTTCACGCTGCGCAACCCCAACCGCGCACGCGCGCTGATCTTCAGCTTCTGCTCGGGCAACCCCGCGCAGTTCCATGCCGAGGACGGTTCCGGTTACGAGTTCTGGGCCGAACAGGTGCTGGCGCTGGACGCCATCAATCCGCAGGTGGCGGCACGCCTGGCACGCGCGCTCGACCGCTGGCAGAAGTACGCGCTGCCGCTGCGCGACAGGATGCGCGCCGCGCTGGAGCGGGTCGCCGCGGCCGACAAGCTGTCGCGCGACGTGCGCGAGATCGTCGGCAAGGCGCTGTCGGCTTGATGCGGCCCGCCGTGGCCGATGGCGGTGCGGTTGGGGGCGCGGCTCGGTGTCCGGTGGGGGCGTGGTTGGAGGCGTGGTTAAGTGCCCGCCAGGGTGCCCGGCCGGATGCCTCGGGCGGGTGCCAGTTGGGTGCGATAGCGAACCGGCCATCGCGGTCCAGGCCCACCGGCATCGGTGGGCCGCCCGCCCCGGCCTGTAGAATGGCGGCCATTCAAGGAGGAAACCCATGACTCGCATCAGCCTGACCCGCTATCTGGTCGAGGAACAACGCCAGCACAACACCATCCAGCCCGAATTGCGGCTGCTGATCGAGGTGGTCGCGCGCGCGTGCAAGGCCATCTCCAATGCCGTCAGCAAGGGCGCGCTCGCCGGCGTGCTGGGCTCGGCCGGCACCGGCAACGTACAGGGCGAGACCCAGCAGAAGCTGGACGTGATCGCCAACGAAGTGCTGCTGGACGCCAACGAATGGGGCGGCCACCTGGCCGCGATGGCGTCGGAGGAAATGGACTCGTTCTACGAGATCCCGAACCGCTATCCGAAGGGCGAATACCTGCTGCTGTTCGATCCGCTCGACGGCTCGTCGAACATCGATGTCAACGTGTCGATCGGCACCATCTTCTCGGTGCTGCATATGCCCAAGCCGGGCCAGACCGTCACCGAGACCGACTTCCTGCAGCCGGGCACGCATCAGGTCGCGGCCGGCTACGCGGTGTACGGCCCGCAGACTACTCTGGTGCTGACCGTCGGCAACGGCGTGCATATGTTCACGCTGGACCGCGAGGCGGGCAGCTTCGTGCTGACGCAGTCGGACGTCAAGATCCCCGAGGACACCAAGGAATTCGCCATCAATATGTCGAACATGCGGCATTGGGCCCCGCCCGTGCGCCGCTACATCGACGAATGCCTGGCCGGCGAGGAAGGTCCGCGCGGCAAGAACTTCAACATGCGCTGGATCGCCTCGATGGTCGCCGACGTGCACCGCATCCTGACGCGCGGCGGCATCTTCATGTACCCCTGGGACAAGCGCGAGCCGGAGAAGCCGGGCAAGCTGCGCCTGATGTACGAGGCCAACCCGATGGCAATGCTGGTCGAACAGGCCGGCGGCGCGGCCACCAACGGCCATCAGCGCATCCTCGAGGTCCAGCCGGAAAAGCTGCACCAGCGCGTGTCGGTGATCCTGGGCTCGAAGAACGAGGTCGAGCGCGTGACCGGTTACCACCGGGAAGCGCAGGCCGGCAGCTGATACGCCTGCTTGCGCCGCGGCCAGCCTTTGAGAGGCAGGCCTCGCCAGGGAGCCGACCGGATTGCCGGCGGCTCCTTTTGCTTTTCGCAGCGCGAATCAGAATCCGCTCATTTTCCCCGCGTCAGTTGGTCCTTACCCTGCTGTTTTCCACCAAGACAGGCAGCGAGGAAACAGCGATGGCCCCCCTCTCGGATGTCGGCGCTCACTACGCCATCACCCCACTGATCAACCCACCCGCCACCGCCACCACACCGGCAAACCCGCCCTGCGGCGACGCGCCGCGCGAACGCGCAGCCGTGCAGGCACTGGCGATCCGACTGAACGAAACATTGGACGTTGCGCTGCATTACGGGCTGAGCGACGGCATCGACATCCACGTCTGCGACCTGCGCCAGCTTGCCAACTGGGGCGTGCCAATCAGCGCCCAGGAGCGCGAGCTGTACTTCTACCCGTGGACGATCGACGCATCGGACCCCGTCTTTCCGGTCACGCTGGTGCGCTTGCGCGAATTCATCGCGGCGGTCGACGCGCTGCTGGCCCAATTGTCTCTGCCGGATGCTCCCACTCCGACGACTCCCGCCTCCCCTGCCGGCCGCACCTTCGGCTGAACCCGCGGCGGTACAGGCCGTGAAAAAAGTGCGGCGAGGGGCTTCACAGCCGTCTGATCCGCTGCTATTATTGCGGGCTCTATCCGGTTCCCAACCGGTAGTGTTGCCGAAGTAGCTCAGTCGGTAGAGCAGCTCATTCGTAATGAGAAGGTCGGGGGTTCGATTCCTCTCTTCGGCACCAAGAGATTCAAGCACTTAGCCCAACCCGCGCGGTTGGGCTTTGTCGTTTCTGGAGGCCGTGTAGCCACTATGTTGCCAACGGCACCGCGTTTTGCCCTCGTTTGTCCTGCCGCGCGCAGCGCTTATCGAAACGCTCCCACAGTTTTCTCCGCATACCGAGCCTTCTCGCCCCCTTCCGTACAACGCCGATTCGTGCGCTAGTTGGCTGACGTTGCCGGCACCCCCCCGCGCTTCTCGGGTTACAGACCCGCCGCCTCACGTCGTAGAATCCGTCGTTTGTTGCGGAATTGCTTCCGTAGCCCATCTTCTTGCGCCTTGCTATCGCAGCGAGGCCAGGATTTGCGTGTCGAGCCATGAATCACCAAGCCCTGTCATCCTTTATCTGGTCCGTCGCCGATTTGCTGCGCGGCGACTATAAGCAGTCCGAATACGGTCGCGTCATTTTGCCCTTTACCGTGCTGCGACGGCTGGATTGCGTGCTTGAAGCCACCAAGCCGGCCGTGTTGGCCGAGTTCGAAGCGAAGACCCGGGCCGGCTTGAACCCCGATCTGTTCTTGCTGAGCAAGTCCGGGCATAAGTTCTACAACACTTCGCCGCTCGATCTCGTGAAGCTGCTGGGCGACCAGGACAACATCCGTCAGAACCTTTATTCATACATTCAGGGATTCTCTGCTTCGGCGCGTGACATCTTTGAGCGGTTCGACTTCTACACCCAAGTCGAGCGCCTCGCCAAGGCCAACCTGCTGTACTTGGTCACGGAGAAGTTCGCCAATATCGACCTCCATCCGGACAAGGTCGACAACGCCCAGATGGGCCTGGTGTTCGAAGAACTGATCCGCAAGTTCGCGGAAATCTCTAACGAGACCGCCGGGGAACACTTCACGCCGCGCGAGGTGATCCGGCTGATGGTCAACCTGATTTTCATCGAGGATGACGACGTGCTGACGCCCGGCAATGCCGTCGTGCGCACCCTCTATGACCCTACGGCAGGGACGGGCGGCATGCTCTCGGTGGCCGGCGAATATCTGAAGGAACATAACCCGGCGGCGCGTCTGACCGTGTTTGGCCAAGAGCTGAACGACGAGTCCTACGCCATCTGCAAGGCGGACATGCTGATTAAGGGCCAGGATGTCGCCAACATCATCGCCGGCAACACGCTTTCCGACGACGGTCACGCCGCCCGCAAGTTCGACTACATGCTCTCCAATCCGCCGTTCGGCGTCGAGTGGAAGAAGGTCGAGAAAGCCGTACGGCAAGAGCATGAGCAGCGAGGCTTCGACGGGCGATTCGGCCCCGGGCTGCCGCGCGTCTCGGATGGCTCGATGCTGTTCCTGCTGCATCTGGTCTCCAAGATGCGCCCGGCCGCCGAAGGCGGCAGCCGCTTTGGCATCGTGCTGAACGGCTCTCCCCTCTTCACCGGCGGTGCCGGCAGCGGCGAAAGCGAGATCCGCCGCTACTTGCTGGAGAACGACCTGGTGGAAGCCATCGTCGGGCTACCCACCGACATGTTCTACAACACCGGAATCGCGACCTACGTCTGGATACTGTCCAACAAGAAGCCGGCCGGCCGCAAGGGCTGGGTTCAACTGATCGACGCCTCGGGCTTCTGGCAGAAGATGCGCAAGAGCCTGGGCAGCAAGCGCAAGGAACTCAGCGACGAGCACATCGCCACCATTACCCGGCTGTTTGGCGACTTCACCGAGGCCGAACTAGCCACCGTGTTCGATGCCGACGGCAAGGAAGTGGCCCGCCAAGTGATCACCGCCACGGAGCGCGCGCCGGACGCGCCGACGGGCGGCAGGGTCAAGCTCGCGCCGATCTCGCGCCTGTTCCGAAATGAGGAGTTCGGCTATACGACCATCACGGTGGAACGCCCGCTGCGCGACGAGCAAGGGCAAATTGTGCTGGGGACGAAGGGGAAGCAGAAGGGGAAGCCGCAGGCGGACAGCGCGCTGCGCGATACCGAAAATATTCCGTTGACAGAGAACATTGGCGCGTATTTCGCGCGGGAGGTGTTACCCCATGCGCCAGACGCCTGGATCGATGACGAGAAAAGCAAGGTGGGTTATGAAATCCCATTCAACCGGCATTTCTATGTATTTGATCCACCACGGGATTTGCATACCATTGACGAGGATTTAAAGACAGTATCGAACAGGATTATGCAGATGCTGGGAGAACTGACGGAATGAGTCTTCCCAAATACGCTGAGTACAAGCCGAGTGGCGAATCATGGCTCGGCAATGTGCCGTCCCACTGGCGGCAGTCAGCGCTGAAGCGTCTCGGTACTTATCAGAACGGCTACGCCTTCAAACCGGGCGATTGGGGTGACGTCGGCCTGCCCATTATCCGCATCGCTCAGCTGACCAACAATGCGGAGCCAGACTATTTTTCAGGAGAACTGGATCCACGCTTGCGCGTATCGGATGGCGACCTACTCTTTTCATGGTCCGCCACCCTCGACAGCTATATCTGGCAGGGAGGAGAGGCGTGGTTGAATCAACATATCTTTAAAGTAACACCGACCGCTGAAGTCACGAAGTCTTATCTCTTCTATTTGATCAAGTATTTTGCCCCGAAGCTGGCCGACGTCGACGCGCATGGCAGCACCATGCGACACATCAAAAAAGACAGCTTGACACAAACCGTCTTCCTTCCGCCACCTGTTGAACAGGTCGCGATCGCGTCGTTCCTCGACCGCGAGACCGCCAAGATCGACGCACTGATCGCCGAGCAGGAAAAGCTGCTGGCGCTGCTGGCGGAGAAGCGGCAGGCGACCATTTCGCGTGCTGTTATGCAAGGACTCAATCCCAACGCGCCGCTTAAACCATCAGGTGCAGACTGGCTCGCCAATGTGCCGGCGCATTGGAGTGTTGTTCGCATAAAATGGGTCGTAGAATCGATTGAACAAGGCTGGAGTCCCCAATGTGAGAACTACCCTGTTGAGAACAATCATGAATGGGGCGTCCTGAAAGTCGGTTGCGTGAATGGTGGCGTTTTCAACGCCGAAGAGAACAAGAAGCTGCCAGACGATCTCGATCCGTTGCCGCAGTACGCCTTGCGCGAAGGGGACCTGCTAGTCTCGAGGGCTAATACCCGGGAATTGGTAGGGGGCGCAGCAGTAGTACCAAGAAACTTCGATCGCCTTATGCTGTGCGACAAGCTCTACAGGCTGCGACTGACGAAAGCAGCATGTATTCCGCATTTCCTTGCGGCGTTCCTGTCTACTCGGGAAGCGCGTGGGCAAATTGAACTTGCTGCCACGGGTGCGAGCAGCTCCATGCTGAACATTGGTCAATCGGTCATCCTGAGTCTGACTATTCCGCTCCCGGACACGACGGAGCAGACAGCGATCATAGGGTTCCTAACGGACGAACTGCGGAAGCTGGATCGCCTTGGAACCGAAACGGAGCGCGCAATCGCCCTACTAAGGGAACGTCGGTCCGCTCTAATCACGGCCGCCGTCACCGGAAAGATCGACGTGCGCAACGCCGTCCCCGAGGAGCTGGCAGCATGAGCGATATTCAGCTGTTCCAGCTGACGGGTGGCGCCGCGACCGAGTTGCCCGGCCGCACCGCTGCATTAGAGCGCCACCTACAGAGCCTTATCGAAGCGCAGATGCCGACCTTCCTTGGCGTGCGCTTTCTCGCCACCGAATACCAAACCGGCAAGACCCACAAAGGCCGCATCGATTCCCTGGGCCTGGACGAAAACGGCTGCCCCGTCATCATCGAATACAAGCGCCACAGCACCGAGAATGTCATCAATCAGGGGCTGTTCTACCTCGACTGGCTACTGGACCACCAAGCCGAATTCCGCTGGTTGGTAATGGAAAAATTGGGCAAGGACGTAGCGGAACGCATTGAGTGGGGCGGCACCCGGCTGCTTTGTATCGCGGCCGATTTCACACGTTACGACCAATACGCCGTACAGCAGATCCCCCGCAATATCGAGCTGATCCGCTACAAGCTGTTTGGCGAAGATTTGCTTCTGCTGGAACTGGTGAATGCGGCCAGCGTGCCGGACGCAACCAATGTCAAGCCGTCTGCCAGCGAACCGCTGCCAGAGCCGGTCAAGCCACGGACAGAAGGCAAAGACAAATCGCTAGAAGAACAACTGGCACTGGCGCCGGCGGATATCCGAGACCTGTACGAGCAGACTGCGAGCTTCTTGAGTTCCCTCGGTGACGACGTGCAAGAAAAACGCCTGAAGCTCTATGCGGCGTTCCGCCGCCTGAAGAACTTCGCCTGCGTGATCGTGAACCCGGTCCGTTTGATCGTCATGCTGAAGCTCGATCCGACCACGGTGACCCTGGAAGACGGGTTCAGTCGCGACATGCGTCAGCTAGGACACTGGGGCACCGGCGACCTCGAATTGACGTTGCGTACTCCCGCCGACCTCGAGCGCGCCAAGCCGCTGATGGAACGCAGCTACGCAGAAAACTGAGTGGCAATGCTGCTCCCAACAAGCCCATAGAACAACGAGATACCAACGGGTCCCGCATGAGCAATCTGCACCAGGAACACCACTTCGAGGCAGAGATCTGCCAGCATCTCGCCACCAAAGGTTGGCTCTATTCTGAGGGCGATGCGGCGCACTACGACCGCACCCATGCTCTGTTCCTGCCGGACCTGTTGGCTTGGATTGAGGCGACCCAGCCGGACAGCTGGCAACGGCTGACCAGGACCCACGGTCCGGCCCTGCATGAGCGGCTGGCCGAGCGGCTGCGCAAGAGCCTGAACGAGCGCGGCACGCTGGACGTACTGCGCCGTGGCCTCGAAATGCTGGGCCTGAAGGAGGCGCTGTCGCTGGTGCAGTTCAAACCCGCGCTCGCGATCAACCCAAGCATCCAGAAACGCTACGAGGCCAACCGGCTGCGCGTGGTACGCCAGGTACGGCATTCACTCAACAACCCGCTCGATGCGGTGGATCTGGTGCTGTTCGTCAATGGCATCCCAGTCGCCACGGCGGAGTTGAAGTCGGACTTCACCCAGAGCGTGCAAGACGCGGTGGATCAATATCGCTTCGACCGCCACCCCCAGCCGAAAGGCGGCATGGCCGAACCACTGCTGTCCTTCCCTGGCGGCGCGCTAGTGCATTTTGCCATCAGCCAGGCCGAAGTCATGATGAGCACCCGACTGGCGGGGCCGAACACCTATTTCCTGCCGTTCAACCGCGGCAACGATGGCGCTGCCGGCAATGCGCCCAATCCCGAGGGGTTTTCCACCTCCTACCTGTGGGAGGAGGTATGGGAACGGGACAGTTGGCTCGATATCCTGCACCGCTATCTGATCGGCAATCGCGATGACAAGAAGCAGCTCAAGAGCGTTATCTTCCCGCGCTACCACCAGCTCGACGCCACGCGCCGCATCGTCGCCGATGTGCTGGCAAACGGCCCGGGCGAACGCTATCTGATCCAACATTCGGCCGGTTCCGGCAAAACCAACTCGATCGCCTGGACTGCGCACTTTCTGGCCGATCTGCACGATGTCAAGCACAACAAGCTGTTTGATAGCGTGATAGTGGTCTCCGATCGCACCGTGCTGGACGCACAGCTACAGGAAGCGATCTTCGACTTCGAGCGCACCACCGGCGTGGTAGCCAGCATCACCAGTGAGCACGGCAGCAAGAGCGCCATGCTGGGCCAGGCATTGAAGGACGGCAAGAAGATCATCGTCTGCACCATCCAGACCTTCCCCTTCGCCTTGCAGGCGGTGCAGGAACTGGCCGCCACGCAAGGAAAAAGGTTCGCCGTGATCGCGGACGAGGCGCACAGCTCGCAGACTGGCGAATCGGCAGCCAAGCTCAAGCAGTTGCTGTCCGCCGAGGAATGGGCCGCGCTACAGGATGGCGGAGAAGTCGACACGGAAGCACTGCTGGCTGTGCAGATGGAGGCTCGCACCGGCGCAAAGGGCCTGACCTATGTGGCCTTCACGGCCACGCCCAAGCAGAAGACCCTGGAACTATTCGGTCGCGCGGGGCCGGACGGCCTTCCCCTGCCCTTCCACGTCTATTCGATGCGCCAGGCCATCGAGGAAGGCTTCATCCTGGATGTGCTGAAGAACTACACCTCCTACAAACTTGCCTTCAAGCTGGCTCACAACGGTCAGGAGCTCGACGAGAAGCAGGTGGAGCGCAGCACCGCGATGAAGGGCATCATGCAGTGGGTCCGACTGCACCCCTACAACATCGCGCAGAAGGTGCAGGTGGTGGTCGAGCACTACCGAGAGAACGTACAGCCGCTGCTCGAAGGCAAGGCCAAGGCAATGGTCGTAGTAGGCAGCCGCAAGGAAGCGGTGCGCTGGCAAAAGGCGATCCGCGCTTACATCGAAAAGATGGGCTATCCCTTGGGGGTCTTGACTGCCTTCTCCGGCGAGGTCGACGATCCGGAAAGCTATCCCACGCCTGTTAGCGAGAACAGCCGGGACCTAAATCCAGGCTTGAAGGGCCGCGACATCCGCGAGGCATTCGCTGAGCCGACCTATCATCTGCTACTAGTCGCCAACAAGTTCCAGACCGGCTTTGATCAACCGCTGCTGTGCGGCATGTACGTTGACAAGATGCTGGGCGGCATCCAGGCCGTGCAGACCCTGTCGCGCTTGAACCGCGCGCATCCCGGCAAGGACACTACCTATATTCTCGATTTCGTCAATGAGCCAGCGGACATCCTGAAGGCATTCAAGACCTACTACGAAACCGCAGAACTTGAGGCTACAACTGATCCGAACCTCGTCTATGACCTGCGCTCGAAGCTCGACGCCAGCGGCCACTACGATGACTATGAAGTCGATCGCGTCGCCAAGGTCGAGACGGATCCGAACAGTACCCAAGCCCAACTTAGCGCGGCCATCGCGCCAGTGGCAGACCGACTTCTGAAGCGGTACAAGAAAGCGCAACAAGAACTGCGCGATGCCACGGCCCAGCAGGATGACACCGCGGTACAAGCCGCCAAGGACACCCTTGAGGCCCTGCTGCTATTCCGCAATGACATGGGGGCGTTCAATCGCCTGTATGCGTTCCTGTCGCAGATTTCCGACTACGGCAATACAGACATCGAAAAGCGGTTCCTGTTTTTCAAGCGTCTTATTCCCTTGCTGGAATTCGGGCGCGAGCGAGACACGGTGGACCTGTCGAAGGTCACGCTGACGCACCATAAACTGAAGAACAGCGGGCGCCAGTCACTAAACCTCAGCTCGGGCGAAACGCCGAAGCTCCCGCCCATGGACGGCGTTGGCACGGGCGCGGTTCAGGACAAACAGAAAGCGCTACTCGACGAAATCATCGAGAAAGTCAATGGGTTGTTCGATGGCGAACTCACCGATGACGATCAGTTGACGTATGTAAATGGTGTCATCAAGGGCAAGCTGCTGGAGAACGATACGCTGGTCCGTCAGGCCCAGAGCAACAGCAAGGAGCAGTTCGCGAACTCGCCCGACCTGAAGGATGCCCTGATGCAAGCGATCATCGACGCCT
This sequence comes from Cupriavidus sp., assembly GCA_031180665.1. GTDB lineage: Bacteria > Pseudomonadota > Gammaproteobacteria > Burkholderiales > Burkholderiaceae > Cupriavidus. The sequence goes on from JAPSLP010000008.1 coordinate 49,712, forward strand.
TCGAGGCCCACAGCACCATGAGTTCCCAGGCGCTCGCCTCCTCGAAAGTGCGGGACGGCCTGCAAGACATCCTGCTCGGACCGGCTCAACTGTATGAGGCACTGCGGGCGCGCTCGGGCTCCGATATGACGGCCGCCCTCCGTCCGTAGGCCCGCGATGGAACGCTATCGGGAACTAGGCTACTCACCGGATTAGCCGGAGCATGAGAGGATCGCGTGACTCGGACATCTGCCCGCTATCGTTTTGGGGCCGCCTGTAGGAAGAAGTGAAATGTCCTTGGATATCCCAAGGACATTTTTCTTTGGGGCGCGCTCGTCTTGCGCCAGCGGCCCGACGACCCTCGGCCCGTCGTCTCTGCCTTTCAGAATCCGCCCAACGCCAACGGCGCCGGCGCTCGATAAGCTCGAACCTCCTTCATCCCCTCGAGCTCGCCATGAATCCGATCGCACCGCACCGACAGTCACAGGCATTCGGCTTTGCCTCGATGCCGGAGACCCTGCCCACGCCGAAGCTTGCCCCCAGCGCGCCGGATTGCGTCGAAGTGCGCGCGATGGCAACACGACTGGACCAGGCCATTGGCAGCGCCGGCTCGAACGATCCCGACGGCTTTGTCACGCTCCGCCTCGCCGACCTGCGGCAAATGGACAGCTGGGGCATCACGATCCACGGTGAAACGCTACGGAGCTATTTCGATCTCGGCTCGATCGACGACGTGGAACAGCGCTATCCGGTGACGCTGGACGAAGCACGATGGTTGCGTCGCGCTCTTGCCGCGTTGGATGACGGGAGCTGTCAGTGGGTCAGCCATCGTGATGCGCGTTGGCGACGAATGGTTTGAAGGCTGACGCCGCGGCACCGGCGTTCATTCCCGCACCACCCCGATCCCCTCGCCCACCAGCCGCAGTTCGACCTTCGGCATATCTTCCATCACGCGCATGGCCTTCTGCCCGATCGTCACGCTGACCCCGCCGTGCACCTTCTTGCCGACCACCACGGCGGCGTCCGGGCGCGGGTGCAACTGCTCGGTCAGCCTGGCCAGATGGGCGTCGGTGTCGAGCATGTCGCGCGTGTACTTGAACAGAGTGGCCCGCGCCTTCTCGCGCAGTTCCGGCGTGGCGCGCTCGGGATTCTTGGCGAAGAACGCCATCAGTTGCTGGATCTTGGCCTGCTCCTGTTCCTGCCGGCGCTTGTCCGCCTCGAGCGCGGCCTTTTCGGCGTCGGCATACGGGTTCAGGCCGACATGGATGGCGGTGGCGGTGCCGGCCGGCGCGCCCAGCGTGCCGGTGCGGACCGCATGCCAGGCGCGGCAGCGGCCACCGGTGATATTGCCGCTGCCGACGGCAGGGTCGCCCGCGGTGATGGTCTCGCCCGCGGCGACATCGCTCTGGCGAATGCCGCTGTCGACGGTGACCGTGGTGCCGGCCTCGACCACGGCGTTTTCGATAAAGCGAGCTTGCACCGATCCCTTGCACTGGATCCGTGCGACGGCGCTGGCCGGATCGTGCGGCCCCTCGGACTTGCCGATGATGCCGCCGCTCACCACCACATTGCCGCCGGCCTCGACATGGGCCGCCTCGATGGTGCCGCCGACGATCACGTCGCCGGCAACGCGCACCGACATGCCGGTCTTGATGTCGCCGCTGACGCGCAGCGTGCCTTCGAAGGCGATGTTGCCTGAGTGCATGTCGACCGCGTCCACCGCGACGACCGGGTTGACGCTGACCCCGCGCGCGCGCACCGACGGCAGGCCTGCCACCGTCGCCACCAGCAGATTCGGATCTTGCGCGTCCTGGCCGACGCCGGTCAGGCGTTCGGCGAACGGCGTGTCGGCGACCTCGGGAGCCGGCAGCACGCGGCCAAACACATCCTGTCCCGCGGTGCCCGGCACCGCCGGGATACGCCGCATCAGAGGCGTGCCGGGCTGCACCAGCAACAGGTTGCCGAGGTCACGCAGGTCGATGCGGGCATGGTCGTCCTCGGCGGCGCCCCGGCGCGGCTCGAGCAGGTTGACGAAGCGGGCCGGCGTGCCGCGCGTGGGCGCCATGCCGTGCACGATGGGCAGATCATCGCAGCGCCCCGCGGCAAAGGCTTCGGCCAGCGCCGGCTCGTCGATCGGCAACTTGATGCCTCGCCCGGCCAGCACGATACGGACATCGTTGGGCTGCACCGCGCGACCGCCTTCCGGCGGCCACAGCGTCAGCCGCACGGTCAGCGAATCGGCATCGATATCGATCTCAAAATAGCCATCGACCAGCTCCCCGACCACGGCCTCGGCCGGGGGGCCGTCGCGATGGCACGTCAGCAGGAACGCCGAGATGGCGTTCTCATCGAGCCTGGCGTGCGCCCAGCCCTGGGCCTCGAGGGCCGCCATCAAGGCAGCGCGATCGGGCGGCCCACTGCCCTCGTCGGCCTGCGCTGGCGCCTCGTACCGCGCCCGGACGGCCTTGTCCGTGTTCTCCACCCACACCCTTACAACCGAAGCTGCTACGTCACTCATCGCGTCCTCCAGCCGTCTGCCTCTGATTTATCGTTGTTGTGGGGCGGCGCCGAGTCGGCATGCCGCCTGTCCGTCACCTACGGCAGATTGCGGCAAAACTTTAGGGAAATTTTTCGGGACGCCTTCCGGTAAACTGTCGCCCTGCCCCGCCCGGGTCCTCGCCGCCCCCAGACATCGGCGCGCCAGAACCCGGGCCAACCCCGCCGTATCCCATGTCGAACACCCACGAAATCCGTCCCGGCCAGTCGATCGAGCTGCTCAAGGAACTCCACATCCTGACCCGCGACGGCAAGATGAACCAGGACAGCCGCCGCAAGCTGAAGCAGGTCTACCACCTCTACCAGTTCATCGAGCCGCTGCTGCAGGACCTCAAGCGCGACCATGCCGACCTGACGCTGGTCGACCATGGCGCCGGCAAGTCGTATCTGGGTTTCATCCTCTACGACCTGTTTTTCAAGACGCAGCAGGACCGCTCGCATATCTACGGCATCGAGACGCGCGAAGAGCTGGTGCGCTCGTCCACCGCGCTCGCCGAGCGGCTCGGTTTTCCGGGCATGTCGTTCCTGAATCTGTCGGTCGCGGAGTCGATCACGTCGGACCGGCTGCCTGCGACGGTCGACATGGTCACCGCGCTGCATGCCTGCAATACCGCAACCGACGACGCGATCCGCTTCGCGCTGACCAAGCGCGCCAAATACATCGTGGTGGTGCCCTGCTGCCAGGCCGAGGTCGCCGCCGTGCTGCGCAAGAACAAGTCGAAGACGCTCGGCAATCCGTTGACCGAGATCTGGCGCCATCCGCTGCATACGCGCGAATTCGGCAGCCAGGTCACCAACGTGCTGCGCTGCCTGCAGCTCGAAGCGCACGGCTATCAGGTCACGGTGACCGAGCTGGTCGGCTGGGAACACTCGATGAAGAACGAGCTGATCGTCGCGCAGTACAAGGATCTGCCGCGCCGGCGGCCAGCCGAGCGGCTGGCCCACGTTCTCGAAACGTTGGGGCTGGAGGAAATGCGCGAGCGGTTCTTCACGCCCGCCTGAGTCTCACCAGCGGCGCGCGCTCACTTACGCCCGCTCACTTCCGCGCCTCACGTCCCCTTACTGCGGTTCGTCGCCCGCCATCCAGCGCCGCCAGCCTTCGTGGCCGAGCCGGCGCATGGTTTGCTCGTTGCGCTCGTAAATATCCGCCGCGTCGGGAAAGGCCTCGACCGCGCGCTCGATGCTGTCTTCGCGCAGCAGATGCAGGATCGGATACGGCGCGCGATTGGTGTAGTTCTCGATATCGTCGGCTTCCGTGCCGGCGAACTGGTATTGCGGATGGAAGCTGGCGATCTGCAGCACGCCGGACAGGCCGAGGCTGTCGAGCAGGCGCTCGGCCAGATAGAGGAAATCGTTGTAGTCGGCGAAGTCCTCCAGCATCCGCGGGACGATCACCAGCGTGGTGTCGACGCGCGCCGGATCGGCCTCGGCCAGCCCCTTCAGCTCGGCCTCCAGCGAATCGAGCAGCGCCTCGGCATCGGTCGCCTCGCAGACCACGTAGCGAATCTGTTCCTTGACGTGGACGCTCTTGGCGAACGGACACAGATTGAGCCCGATCACCGCGCGCGTCAGCCAGTGGCGTGTGGCCTCGAGGATGGCTCGCTGCTCCGGCGACGACATCGCTCAGGCCGCCTTGCCGACCCGGCTGACGATATCGAGCGCGACCGCCTCGGCGACCTCGATGCCGTCGATCGCCGCGGAATAGATTCCCCCCGCGTAGCCCGCGCCTTCGCCGGCCGGATAGAGTCCCGCGATATTGACGCTCTGGTAGTCGTCCTTGCGGCGGATGCGCAGCGGCGACGAGGTCCGCGTTTCGACACCGGTCAGCACGGCGTCGTCCATCGAGAAGCCGGGCACCTGGCGCTCGAAGGCCGGCAGCGCCTCGCGAATCGCCTCGATCACGTAGTCCGGGAGAGCGCTGCTCAGATCGGTCGGCGTCACGCCCGGCTTGTACGACGGCTCGACCGTGCCCAGCGCGGTGGACGGCCGCCGCGCCAGGAAGTCGCCGACCAGCTGGCCCGGCGCGCAGTAGTTGCGCCCGCCCAGTTCGAAGGCGCGTTCTTCCCAATGGCGCTGGAAGTCGATGCCGGCCAGCGGTCCGCCGGGATAGTCGTCGGGCGTGATGCCGACGACGATGCCGGCATTGGCGTTGCGCTCGGCGCGTTTGTACTGGCTCATGCCGTTGGTGACCACGCGCCCCGGCTCCGAGGCGGCCGCCACCACCGTGCCGCCCGGGCACATGCAGAAGCTGTAGACCGAACGCCCATTGCTGCAGTGGTGCACGATCTTGTAGTCCGCTGCCCCCAGCAGCTTGTTGCCGGCGAACTTGCCGAAGCGGCTGCGGTTGATCATGCCCTGCGGATGTTCGATGCGGAAACCCAGCGAGAACGGCTTGGCTTCCATGAACACGCCGCGGCGGTACAGCATCTCGAAGGTGTCGCGCGCGCTGTGACCGACCGCCAGGACGACCTGCTCGCACGGCAGATAGTCGCCATTGGACAGTTGCAGCCCGCGCACGCGGCCGCCTTCGATGTCGATGTCGTCGACGCGCGTGCCGAAACGGATCTCGCCGCCCAGCGCGAAGATCTCGGCGCGGATGTTCTCCACCATCTTGACCAGCCGGAACGTGCCGATGTGCGGCCGCGCCTTGAACAGGATGTCCTCCGGCGCGCCGGCCTTGACGAACTCGTGCAGCACCTTGCGGCCGTAGTGCTTCGGGTCCTTGATCTGGCTATAGAGCTTGCCGTCCGAGAACGTCCCGGCACCGCCCTCGCCGAACTGCACGTTGGACTCCGGATTGAGCACGCTCTTGCGCCATAGCCCGAAGGTGTCCCGGGTGCGTTCGCGCACTTCCTTGCCGCGCTCGAGAATGATCGGACGAAAGCCCATCTGCGCGAGGATCAGCCCGGCCAGCAGGCCGCACGGGCCCATGCCGATCACCACCGGACGCGGTGTCTGCGTATGCTGCGGCGCCTGCGCGACGAAGCGATACGTCATGTCGGGCGTCACGCTCCAGTTCGGCTTGCCGGCGATGCGCTTGCGGGCCGCCTCTTCGTCCTTCACTTCGATATCGACGATGTAGGTCAGCTTGATATCGGAACGCTTGCGCGCGTCGTGCGCGCGGCGGAACACGGTGAAGGACTCCATGCCGTCGCCCTTGACCCCGATCTCGATCAGCCGCGCACGCACGGCGGCCTCCAGGTCACTTTCTGAATGTTCGAGGGGGAGCTTGAGTTCACTGAGGCGTAGCATGGGGGGCAAAGTATTCGGCGGCCGAACGGCGGGTCCGATGGCCGGACCGCAATTCTAAAGCCTTTCGGCCGCGCCGGCCCCTTGCCGGGGCCGGCGCACCCACCGCCGCCGGATCGTCAATCCTGTGCCGGCACCTGCCCCAGCAGCGCGGCGTAGCGCGCCATGTCGACATTGCCGCCGGACAGGATGATGCCGACCCGCTTGCCGGCGATCGGCGCCTTGCCGGCGAAGGCCGCAGCGGCGCCCAGGCAGCCGGTCGGCTCGACCACCAGCTTCATGCGCCCGGCAAAGAAGCGCATCGCCTCGACCAGCTGGGCATCGCTGACCGTGACGATATCGTCAACCAGCTGCTGCAGCACCGGAAACGTGTAGTGGCCCAGATGCTGCGTCTGCGCGCCGTCCGCGATGGTGTCCGGCGTGCCGATCCCGACGATGCGCCCAGCCCGCAGGCTTTGCTGGCCGTCGTTGCCCGCTTCCGGTTCCACACCGATGATCTTGCAGCCCGGATGCATGGCCCGCGCGGCCACGGCGCTGCCCGACAGCAGACCGCCGCCACCCAGCGGCACCAGCAGCACGTCCAGCTGGCCGGCCTGCTCGAACAGCTCCTTGGCCGCGGTGCCCTGCCCGGCCATCACGTGGGGATGATCGAACGGCGGAATCAGCGTCAACCCCTGCTCGCGCGCCAGCCGCTGGCTGATCGCCTGGCGGTCCTCGGTATAGCGGTCGTACAGCACGACTTCGCCGCCATAGCCGCGCGTCGCGGCGATCTTGGCCGCAGGCGCGTCCTTGGGCATCACGATCACGGCGCGGGTGCCGAACAGCCGCGCCGACAGCGCGATCGCCTGCGCATGGTTACCGGACGAGAACGCCGCGACGCCGGCGGCGCGCTGCTCGGCAGACAGTTGCGCGATCGCGTTGTAGCCGCCGCGGAACTTGAAGGCGCCCATGCGTTGCAGGTTCTCGCACTTGAAGAACAGCCGCGCGCCGGTCTGCGCGTCGGCGGTGGCCGAAGTCAGCACCGGCGTATGGTGCGCGACGCCGCTGATGCGGCGATGCGCCTCCACGACATCGGTGAACGAAATGGCCAATTGCGTCATGGGACAGCACTCCTTGCAGGGAAAGACGAACGCGGTTCGAAGGGGCGGGCATCGGCCGGGCTTCAGTGCGCGAGGCGCCGGCGGCGCCAGCCGGAAAGTATGCGCGCGATACGGGTCCGCGAGAATACCCAGGCACGCTGGCGCAGCCGCACGGTGGTATCGCGCTGCGCGCGCAGGGCAAACCAGCCGGAGCGGGACAGCGCGACCACGCTGCCCGACGGCAGGCGCCGCTGCGGCCAATGCAACGTGTCGGCCAGCAGCAGCGGCGGTTCGATCAGCTCCACGTCGCCGCCATCGGCCAGATGCAGTTCGGTGCCGGCACTGGCATGAAAGCCGACGGATTGGCCGGCGCGCAGCGCCAGTGCGCGGTGGACGTGGATGGGATGTGGCAGGAGGGACAGGAGGGTCATGATGGCCTCGAAGGGTTCGGCTGCGTCTGCGAGCGACCGGCACAGCGAGAAAGACCGGCCGGTATCGTCAGCGCCGCGGTCAATGCCGCGGTCAGCGCAGCGATCGACTGGATGCAGCGTACCGGCCGCCGTCGCGGCGCGGCAGGCACACCGCACCGGAACGGACAGCAGAACAGAGCCCTATCCTTTGCTCTGTTACGATACGGCCGAAACTTTTCTGTATCTGTTGCGCATCGGCCGGATGCGCCACCATGCCGCATGGACTCCGCCCCGCTGTACCGCCAACTTGCCGGCCACTATCGGCAGGCCATCGCCGCGGGCACGCTGCTGCCGGGCGAGCGGATGCCGTCGATACGGGCGCTGATGGAGCGCCACGGCGTCAGCCTGTCGACCGCGCTGCAGGCGTGCCGCGAGATGGAGGCGCAAGGCCTGCTCGAAGCGCGTCCGCGCTCGGGCTATTTCGTGCGGCCGCCGGCGCCTCAGGGCACGCCGATCGCCGAACCGTCGGCGTCGCTGCCCGATCCCGCCCAGTACGTCGGCATCCACGCCCGCATCTCGGCAATCATCGCGCGCGGCCGCCGGTATCCCGAAGCCGTCAATCTGGCGGGCGCCTGCGCGCCACCCGAGCTCTATCCGGTCGAAGCGCTGCGCCAGGCCGCCGGACGCGCGCTGCGCCGCCATCCCAACCTGCTGGGCAGCGCGGTCGAGCCCGACGGGCATCCGGCGTTGCGGGCGGCGCTGGCGCGCCAGGCGCTGCAGGCCCGCATGACCCTGGCCCCGGAGCAGATCGCCATCACGCACGGCTGCACCGAGGCGCTGAACCTGGCCTTGCGCGCGGTGGCCGGCCCGGGCGATGTCATCGCGGTCGAATCTCCGACGTATTACGGATTGCTGCAGATCCTCGAAAGCCTCGGCATGCGCGCGCTCGAGGTTCCGTGCAGCCCGCAGACGGGCCTGTCGCTCGAGGCGCTGGAACTGGCCGCGCAGACCTACGACAACATCCGCGCGGTGGTGGCGGTGCCAAACCTGCAGAATCCGCAGGGCAGCATCATGCCGGACGCGAACAAGGCCCGGCTGGTCCAGTGGTGCGAGGCGCGCGGCATCGCGCTGATCGAGGACGACTGCTTCTCGACGCTGGCCGACGACGATGCGCCGCTGGCCGCGGCCAAGGCGTGGGACCGCAGCGGCAACGTGATCTACTGCGCGTCGCTGCACAAGAATCTCGCCCCCGGCATGCGGCTGGGCTGGATCGCCGCCGGCAAATGGCAGGCCCGCGTCGAGATGCTCAAGTTCAGCCAGTCGCGGCCGAACGAACTGCTGTCGCAGATCGCCGTAGCCGAACTGATGGCGTCGGGCGATGTCGACCGGCATCTGCGGCGGTTGCGCGCGCGGCTGCGCCACCAGCGGCATTGGGCGGCGGAAACCATCGCGGCGCTGTTTCCGGCCGGCACGCGGCTGTCGGCACCGCGGGGCGGCATGCATCTATGGGTGGAATTGCCGGACCGGCTTTCGTCGGAAGCGGTGTTCGAGCAGGCGCTCGAGGCCGGCGTCAGGGTGATGCCCGGCGTGGTCTTCTCCAACTCGAGCCGCTTCGATCATTGCCTGCGGATCAATATCGGCGCGCCGCGTTCGACCGCGCTGGAGCAGGCATATCGGAGGCTGGCGGGAGTGGTGGCGCGGGTGGTGGCGCAACGCGAGCCGCGCTAGCGAAGCAGTGGAACGCGGTGCCGGGGCACCGCGTCCGTGCAGCCCTCGCCTGCAGGCTTGCGGCCTGCAGCCTTACAGGAAGACGATCAGCGCGATGCCGGCGGCGATCAGGCCGAACTTGACGACGTAGTAGACCTGGCGGTTCCACGCCTTGAGGCGGCGGCGATACTGGCCGCCCAGCCAGACGATGCGGAACAGCCGGTTGATCATGCCGGTCTGGTCGCTGTCGTCGTTCGGCGAGCTGGCCGCGCTCATCACCTTGCGCCCCAGCCAGCGGTTGATCTTGCCGGCCCAGCCATAGCGCATCGGCCGCTCGATGTCGCAGAACAGGATCAGCCGGTTCTGGTCGCTGCGGTTCTCGGCCCAGTGCAGATAGGTCTCGTCGAACACCACGCCCTGCCCGTCGCGCCAGCTGTGCCGCTCGCCGTCGACCTCGATGAAGCAGCGATCGTCGTTCGGCGTCGCCAGACCCAGGTGGTAGCGCAGCGAACCGGCGAAGGGATCGCGGTGGGGATTGAGCTTGCCGCCCGGCGGCAGCTCGGCGAACATCGCGGCCTTGACGAACGGCAGCTCGCGCAGCAGCGCGACCGTGCGCGGGCACAGTTGCTCGGCCGACGGGTGATGCGCGTCGTACCACTTCAGGTAGAAGCGCTTCCAGCCGTATTTGAAGAAGGAATTGAAGCCGGCGTCGTCATTCTTCTCGGCGGCCTTGATCTTGCGCATCGCGGCCAGCGCCAGTCCCTCATCGCGGATCTCGGGCCAGGCGGCGCGCAGCTTCTCCAGTTCCGGAAAGCGCTCCACCGGGATGTACGGCGTGCGCGGGACGCCCGAGAAGGCGTACATGAAGCAATTGACCGGCGCCACCAGCGCCGAATGATCCAGCAATTGCCGCCAGATGCGCAGGCGCACCTTGCCGCGGAAATGCACATACAGAATCGCGCCGAGATAGGCCGCGACAATGATCCACTTGACCACCTCGAACTCCTTGAGCTGCCTCGTGCCAGCCTGCCGCCGTGCGGGCGGAGGCACACCATGAGGAATGAAGGACCGTAGTTTACCTAAACGGCCGGCACAGCGCAGAGAAGGCGGTTCAGCGCCTGCCGCGGGACTGGCGGGCGATGCGCTCGATCAGCGCACGGGCATCGTCGGGAGCGCCCTGCAGGGTCAGCAGGCGCGCGTTCAGCACCATGTTTTCGAGGACCAGCTTGGCGGTCGACGCCCACATGGTCGCCAGCACCGCGTCGACCGGCATGCCGGCCGCTTCCATCTGCTGCGAGCGCTCGGCCACGAGGCGGCACACCAGGGACCGCAGCGCGCCGTCGTCGAACGGCAGGTTGGCATAGTCGATCGGATCTTCCTTCTCGACCTCCACCATCAGTTGCATCAGCATGTCCTCGGTCATCGGCAGCTCCTTGCGGGATGATGAGGGTCGCCCCTGCGGGGACCCGGCGGCGACGGCCGTGGGCGCGCCGCCCATGCGACCGAAGCTACGGCAAACGACGCCGCGCTGTCAAATCCGCGGCGCGCCGCCGCCGGCCACGAAGCCGCTCGCATCGCGCGTCGCCCGGCGCGGCGAATCGATCCCGGCCGGCGATAGAAAACGGCTGCGCATTCGGGCTGAACAAAGCGGTGGCACCGCAGTCAGACACGTGTTTCTCATTCTCATTTCCAACGGAGACGCACAGACAATGACAAAGCGTTTGTTGTCCGCCATGCGGCAGTACGCATGGTTCCAGGGAGTCAAGCACCACGTCGTCCAGGGCGTCGAGGCGCTGGCCGAACTGCTGAAGTCGCCATCGGTCGCCGCGCGCGCGGTGGCCGCGATCATCGCCGAGACCGAGCACGGCGTGCAGGTGTGGGTTTCCTATTTCGGCAAGCCGCTCGACCCGCATACCAACTACGTGCTGTGGCCCACCCGCGCGCTGAAGGCCGCGCGCCGCCGCATTGCGTTGCCGGTCTTTCCGGCCCGGGACAGACCCGAGGGCTGACCGCATTCCATGGTCTTGCAGACCGGCGCGCTGTAGGCCCCGCCCCGACAGCAGGGTTCCCGGGGCCGCCACTAGAATGGACATCACACCGCCAACCCACAGCACGGAGGCCGAGATGGACATGCCCGAACCGGTACACGACGAAGCGCTGGTCAACCTTTACCTCGAGCGCATCTCCGCGCTGTCGGTCAGCGCATTCGACGGCGCCCATGTCGGTGAAGAATTGCAGCAGCTGATGACCGAGGCAGTCAGCGAATGCGACGCCAGCAAGACGGCGCCGGTCGGCAACAACCTGCAGGTGCTGGTGGCCCGGCTGCGCGAACGCGCCGAAGCGGCGGAGCGCGAAGATCAGCCGGCGATACGCGAGACGTTCGAGCAGGCAATTGCGCTGGCGGGCGGTTCCGCGGTGTAGGCGCGGCAACGTGCCAACGAATCGAACACGGAGATCACTGAGGAAGTACTGCGGGAGAGGGTATTGCGTGCCGCTGAGATGCCCGCACGGTACCTGGTTCTGGCCAGGCATCGTGCGCGTTACGACGACATCTCGGGAATTTGGTTGCGGGGGCAGGATTTGAACCTGCGACCTTCGGGTTATGAGCCCGACGAGCTGCCAGACTGCTCCACCCCGCGTCTGGAAGAACAACATTATGAAGCAATCGCGCCGCCATTGCAAGCATTATTGTGAGCGCGAATCCCGGACTCCACGTATCAATCCATCACAACGTGACATGATCGGCTGCTGCACCCGCGCTACGGCTACCAGGCTCAGGACTCCGGTCCGAGAATACGATCCACGCGCGCATAGCCCGCGCTGAAGGCGGCGACCTCGGCGGCATGGCGGGTCGCAAAGATCTGGTCGCCGCTGGAAATCATTTCGACATCGCCGGCATCGCTCGGATCGCCCCCCTCCTGGCCGATGCGAACCTCATAGGCCCACCCCGGCGGACCATCGCCCTCTCGCTCGGACACCAGTACATAGACATCCATGCCGCGATAGTCCTCCACACGCCAGTCGTCGTCGTGCATCGCGCCTCCTGCATTGTTCGGGTACACAGAATCAGGCTAGGCCCGCACGGCGGGCCGCGCAATGCGATGGAGGCTGACGTGGCTGTCGGAGGATGGCCGAGCCGAAGCGCCCGAACCGAAGAGCCAAAACGCGTTGGAACGTGCCAAAACAAAAACGGCCTGGAGAGTAGACTCTCCAAGCCGTTCGTACTGCATGTAGGTGGCGCGGCTGGCAGGATTCGAACCCACGACCCCTTGGTTCGTAGCCAAGTACTCTATCCAACTGAGCTACAGCCGCACGCGAGAAAGAGATTATATCGCGTTTTTTGTTTTTGGGAAGCCCCCTGCGCCATCTTTTTCCACGCTACCCTTGCCGGCCGCTGTTCCTATAATGTCTGCCTGCCAAGAAGTGATCCGTACCATGAGCAAGGCTTTTGTCAAAGAACCGTCGGACGACGAAGACGACGACCTCCCCGAAGGCGCGACCCCGCTGCCGGCCGGCACCAAGAACTACATCACCGCCCAAGGCTACCAGCGGCTGCGCGACGAGTTGATGCACCTGATCGATGTCGAACGCCCCGAGATCGTGCAGATCGTTTCGTGGGCCGCGTCGAACGGCGATCGTTCCGAGAATGGGGACTATCTCTACGGCAAGAAGCGCCTGCGCGAGATCGATCGCCGCATCCGCTTCCTGACCCGCCGGCTCGACAAGGCCGAAGTGGTCGACCCCTCCCTGCAGGGCGACAACGACCAGATCTTCTTTGGCGCGACGGTGACGTACGCCAACCAGTCCGGCGAGGAGACCACCATCACCATCGTCGGCATGGACGAGGTCGATCTGGACGCGCACCGGGTCAGCTGGATCTCGCCGGTTGCCAAGGCCCTGATCAAGGCCCGCGAAGGCGATACCGTGCCGCTGCGCACGCCCAACGGCATCGAGCAGATCGATATCCTGGAAGTCCGGTATCCGAAGCGCGGCGAGGCCTGAAGCCTCGCCGTTACGCGACGGCGGGTCAGCCGTCGTTGCGGTCGCGGAAGATGCGGATGACGTCGGTGTTGCGGCGCAGGGCGCGCATCACGTTGGCCAGATGCAGGCGGTCGTGGACCTGGATCACGAACTGCATATAGGTCGCTTCCTGCCGCCCGTTGTCCTGGTGCTCCATCGCGACGTGCGCGACGTTGGCGTCGGCAGCGGTCAGGTCCGCCGCGACCCGCGCGACGATGCCCTTGACGTTGCGCACCAGCACCTTGATCGAGACATCGAAGGCGCGCGTGGTCTTGTTCGCCCACATGACCTCGATCCAGTGCTCGGGATCCTTGCTGTGCAGCCGCTTGGCGACCTTGCAATCCTGCACATGGATCTGCAGTCCCTCGCCCTTGCCCAGATAGCCAACGATCGAATCGCCGGGGATCGGCCGGCAGCACGCCGAAAAAATCATCGACATGCCTTCGTCGCCGGTGATCGGCACCGCGGGCGCTTCCTCGCCGGCAAAGGTCTGCACCGCCGCCATCAGCGCGGTATCGAAGTCGCCCGACAGCTCCTGCAGCAGGATCTCCATGCGCTTGGCGACCACTGCCGGCACGCGCCGTCCCAGCGCCAGGTCGGCGAAGATGTCGTCGCGCTGCTTGTTGCCGGTCCACTGGATCATCCGTTCCCACACCGGCTGCGGCACCGCCTTCAGGTCGATGCCGAGCTGGCGCGCGGCCTGCTCCAGCAGACGCTCGCCGAGCTGGATCGCCTCGTCGAGCTTGGTGGTCTTCAGATAGTGGCGGATCGCCGCGCGCGCCTTGCCGGTGCGAACGAACGACAGCCACGCGGGATTGGGTTTCGAATACGGCGCGGTGATGACCTCGACGATATCGCCGCTCTTGAGCTCGGTGCGCAGCGGCAGCAGCTCATTGTTGATCTTGACCGCGACGCACTGGTTACCCAGGTCGCTGTGCACCGCGTAGGCGAAGTCCAGCGCCGTGGCGCCGCGCGGCAGCGCGCGGATATGGCCCTTGGGCGTGAACACATAGACCGCGTCCGGGAACAGGTCGATCTTGACGTGCTCGAGGAATTCCTGCGAGTCGCCGGTCTGGCTCTGGATATCGAGCAGCGACTGCAGCCACTGGTGCGCCTGCTGCTGGATGTCGTTGATCTGGTCGGCGTGATGCTTGTACATCCAGTGCGCCGCGACGCCGGCCTCCGCGATGTGGTGCATCTCGCGCGTGCGGATCTGGAACTCGACCGGCGTGCCGAAGGGGCCGACCAGCGTCGTATGCAGCGACTGGTAGCCGTTGATCTTCGGGATCGCGATGTAGTCCTTGAACTTGCCCGGCATCGGCTTGTACAGCCCATGCAGCGCGCCGAGCGCCATGTAGCAGTGCATCTGCGTTTCGACCACGACGCGGAAGCCGTACACGTCCAGCACCTGCGAGAACGACAGCTGCTTGTCGTGCATCTTGCGGTAGATGCTGTACAGCGTCTTCTCGCGACCCGACAGCTCGGCCACGATGCCCGCGTTGCCCAGCGCGCCCTGCGCGGCCTCGAGGATGCGCGAGACCACCTCGCGGCGATTGCCGCGCGCCGCCCTGACGGCCTTCTCCAGCGTCGCGTAGCGGAACGGCGAGCCGACCTTGAACGAGAGCTCCTGCAGTTCGCGATAGGTGCTGTTCAGACCGAGCCGATGCGCGATCGGCGCGTAGATCTCCATTGTCTCCAGCGCGATGCGCCGGCGCTTCTCGGGCGGCACGAAGTCCAGCGTCCGCATGTTGTGCGTGCGGTCCGCCAGCTTGACGAGGATCACGCGCACGTCGCGCGCCATCGCCAGCAGCATCTTGCGGAAGCTTTCGGCCTGCGCCTGCTCGCGGCTCTGGAATTCGAGCTTGTCCAGCTTGGTCAGCCCATCGACCAGTTCGGCAACCTTGGGACCGAACTTCTCGGCCAGCTCGCTCTTGGTGATGCCCTGGTCCTCGATCACGTCGTGCAGCAGGGCCGCCATGATGGACTGCGCATCGAGCTTCCACTCGGCGCACAGCTCGGCGACCGCCACCGGATGCGTGATATACGGCTCGCCGCTCTGCCGGTACTGGCCCAGGTGGGCCTCGTCGGAAAACTGGAAGGCCTCCCGGACCAGAGCCTGGTCGGCCGGCTTCAGGTAATTGAGCTTCTCCATCAGACCGGCGATGGAGATCACCTGCTGCCGCGGCGGCACCGCGGGCTGCGAGGTCGGACCGAAGAAATGCCGGTACGTCTGCGCGAGGACCGCGTCGATGAACAGGCCGTCTGCGGCCCGTGCGGCCACCGCGACGCCGCTGTCGGCCTCGCGCGGCTGCGTGGCAGGGACGCTGGCGCTCCTGCCCTTGGCGGGTGCCATCGCCGGCGCTACGGCACGCTCGCCCACCACGTCGTCGCCCAATGGATCGGGCAAGTTCGGCGCGCCGGTGCGCGCCGCGGCGCGTGCCTCCCCCGTGCTGCCCGCTTTGGGCGACGATCGCGAGGGAGAACGCGGCGACGAGGGCATGATGGCGGCCTGTGGTTCAGACGTGGGCAATGAGTGCGATCAGGACAATCCGGTCGACCAGGGCGACGATCGGGCGGGATTCCAGGGTAGCTCGCAATGCCGTTGAAAAACCGGGCCGCCGGCCGATCAGGTCGGTACCTTCTTCAGCATTTCGATGCCGACCTGGCCCGACGCGATCTCGCGCAGTGCCACCACGGTCGGCTTGTCCTTGGCCTCGACCTTCGGCGTGTGCCCCTGCACCAGCTGGCGCGCGCGGTAGGTCGCCGCGAGCGCGAGCTCGAAGCGGTTCGGGATGTGTTTCAGACAATCTTCGACGGTAATACGCGCCATATCAAATCTACCTTGAGACAGAACCTATGCGATGGCCGCCATTTTACCGCAGGTGGCCCGCGGCCCAGCGGCCTGGCCTTCAGTGGATGCCGAGTTCGATGAACAGATCGGCGTGTCGCGCCTTCTGCGACGAGAAACGCAGGCGCGTGGCACGCACCACGCAGCGCAGCTTTTCCAGCGCTTCGTCGAACACGTCGTTGATGATCACGTAGTCGGCTTCGGAGGCATGCGCCATCTCGCTGCCGGCGGCCAGCAGGCGGCGCACGATCACGTTGGGCTCGTCCTGCCCGCGCTTGCGCAGACGCTCTTCGAGCACGGTCAGCGACGGCGGCAGGATGAAGACCTCGACCGCGTTGGAGAAGCGCTTGTGCACCTGCTGCGCGCCCTGCCAGTCGATCTCCAGCAGCACGTCGTGGCCATGCGCCATCTGCTGTTCGATCCAGACGCGGGAGGTCGCGTAGTAGTTGCCGTGGACCTCGGCCCATTCGAGGAATTCGCCGCGGTCGCGCGCCTCGCGGAAGGCCTCGATCGTGGTGAAGTGGTACTCGCGTCCATCCTGCTCGCCCGGACGCGGCGGCCGCGTGGTGTGCGAGATCGACAGGCGGATCGACGGGTCCTGCGCCAGCAGCGCATTGACCAGCGTGGATTTGCCCGCGCCGGAGGGGGCCACCACCATGAACAGGTTGCCAGGGTAGACGGTGTCGATCGCGGTATGCGACTGCGCCGGCGCGCTGGACGGCGCGTTGGACGAAGGATGGGACTGAGTCGGGTCGCTCATGTTGGTCATTCGAGATTTTGAATCTGTTCGCGCATCTGCTCGATCAGCAGCTTGAGCTCCATCGACGCATCGGCGAGCTCCTTGGCCGCGGCCTTCGAGCCCAGCGTGTTGGCCTCGCGGTTCAGCTCCTGCATCATGAAGTCGAGCCGCTTGCCGACCTGGCCGCCCTTGTCGAGGATATGCCGGGTCTCGTTCAGATGCGCCTCGAGCCGGGACAGCTCCTCGGCAATATCGATGCGGATGCCGTAGACGGTGGCCTCCTGGCGGATGCGCTCGCCGATCTCGTCGCGCGACATCGACGGCATGCCGTTCGGCGCGACCAGGTTGAAGGCCTCCTGCAGGCGCTCGGTCAGTTTTTCCTGGTGCTGCGCGATCAGGTCCGGCACCGCGGGCGCGAGGCGCTGCACGATCGCCAGCATCGCGTCGATGCGGTCCACCAGCGTGGCCTTGAGCGCATCGCCCTCGCGGCGGCGCGCCTCCAGCAGCTGCGCCAGCGCGTCCTTGGCCGCGCCGAGCACCGCTTCGCGCAGCGCGTCCTGCGACAGCTCGGGCTCGATCAGCACACCCGGCCAGCGCAGGATCTCGCCCATGCGCAACGTGCCGGCCTGGTCGAAGGTCTGGGCGACGGTGGTCTCGAGCTCGCGCAGCTGCGCCAGCAGGCCGGTATTGAGGGCCAGCGCCGCGCCGCCCGCGTCGGTGCGCTGCAGATTGATGCGGCACTCGAGCTTGCCGCGCGACAGCTTGGCCATCAGCATCTCACGCAGGGCCGGCTCGAAGGCGCGGCACTCTTCCGGCGCGCGGAACAGCAGATCGAGGAAGCGCGAATTGACGGTGCGGAATTCGACCGACACGGCGGCGGTCCTGCCGCTGGGCGCGCCATGCGCGTCGGTCAGCGGCGCCTGGCGCGTCGCCAGGCCATATCCGGTCATGCTATGGATCATGGATTCGTCTCTTGAAGGGGCTGGCGGCGAGGGCCGCACGACGCGGCCACCGCGGCCGGCCCGGCAGGTGGGCTGACCAACACTGTATTGAACACTGTATTGTAAAGAACTTTGCCGCGCGGCCCCCCGCGGCCCCGATGCCAGGGTGCGGCGCCGTCGCCGCCAGCGTCCCCGGGCGCCCGGCGTTAAAATCGCGCCTGTTCCCGATTTTCCTTCCAAGAGAGCTTCCATGCGACCCAGTGGACGCGCGGCCGATGCGCTGCGCCCGATCACCCTGACCCGCCATTACACCCGGCACGCCGAAGGTGCGGTGCTGACCGCCTTTGGCGACACCAAGGTGCTGTGCACCGCCAGCGTGCTGGCCAAGGTGCCGCCCCACAAGAAGGGCAGCGGCGAAGGCTGGGTGACCGCCGAATACGGCATGCTGCCGCGCGCCACCCACACCCGCTCGGACCGCGAGGCCGCGCGCGGCAAGCAGTCGGGCCGCACGCAGGAGATCCAGCGCCTGATCGGCCGGGCGCTGCGCTCGGTGTTCGACCTGTCGAAGCTCGGCGAATACACGCTGCAGCTCGACTGCGACGTGCTGCAGGCCGATGGCGGCACCCGCACGGCGGCGATTACCGGCGCCTTCGTCGCCGCGCACGACGCCGTCTCGGTGATGCTGCGCGACGGGCTGATCGCCGCAAGCCCGATCCGCGACTTGGTCGCCGCGGTGTCGGTGGGCATGGTCGACGGCGTGCCGGTGCTCGATCTGGACTATGCCGAGGACAGCGCCTGCGACACCGACATGAACGTCGTGATGACGGGCAGCGGCGGCTTCGTCGAGGTCCAGGGCACCGCCGAGGGCGTGCCGTTCTCGCGCGCGCAGCTCGACGCGATGACGCAGTTGGCCGAGCGCGGCATCGCCCAGCTGGTCGCGATGCAGCGCCAGGCGCTGAATCTGGCATGACGGCGGGCATGACAGCGGACCTTGCCCTGCGCACCGCGCAACGCCTGGTACTGGCCTCGAACAACGCCGGCAAGCTGCGCGAATTCGGCGCGCTGCTGGCGCCGCTGGGCTTCGACGTGGTGCCGCAGCGCGAGCTGGGCATCCCCGAGGCCGAGGAGCCGCACGTGACCTTCGTCGAGAACGCGCTGGCCAAGGCGCGCCATGCCAGCCGCCTGTCGGGCCTGCCCGCGCTGGCCGACGACTCCGGCATCAGCGTCGACGCGCTGGGCGGCGCGCCGGGCGTCTACTCGGCGCGCTACGCGCAACTGGCCGGGAAGGAAAAGAGCGACGCCGCCAACAACGCGCATCTGATCGCCGAGCTGGCGGGCCAGGCCAATCGCCGCGCGCACTACTACTGCGTGCTGGTGCTGGTGCGCCATGCCGACGATCCCTGCCCGATCATCGCGGAAGGCCGCTGGGACGGCGAGGTCGTCGACACCCCGCGCGGCGAGGGCGGCTTCGGCTACGACCCCTACTTCCTGCTGCCCGCGTTGGGCAAGACCGCCGCCGAACTGTCGGCGGACGAGAAGAACCGCGTCAGCCATCGCGCGCTGGCATTGCAGGCGCTGTGCGAGCGGCTGCGCCAGGATGCGACCGCCCCTACCGGCCCCACCGCCGCGCACGGCCAGCCATGATTCCAATCGTCCCCGTCCCGAGCTCGGGCGCCGCCGCGCCCGCCCCCGCTTCCTCGGGCGGCGACAGCGTCGGCCTGTGGCTCAAGCCCGGGCAAATTTCGCTGCCGGCCTCGCCGCCGCTGTCGCTGTATGTGCATGTGCCCTGGTGCGTGCGCAAATGCCCGTACTGCGACTTCAATTCGCACGCGACGCCCGACGGCAGCGAGATTCCCGAGGCGGCGTATCTGGACGCGCTGCGCGCCGACCTGGAGCAGTCGCTGCCGCTGGTATGGGGGCGTCCGGTGCATACGGTCTTCATCGGCGGCGGTACGCCGAGCCTGCTGTCGGCCGCCGGCATGGACCGGCTGCTGTCCGACATCCGCGCCCTGCTGCCGCTCGATGCGGATGCCGAGATCACGATGGAGGCCAACCCCGGCACCTTCGAGGCCGAGCGCTTCGCCAGCTATCGCGCCAGCGGCATCAACCGGCTGTCGATCGGCATCCAGAGCTTCAACGACGAACACCTGCAGGCGCTCGGCCGCATTCACGGCGGCGCCGAAGCGCGCGCCGCGATCGACATCGCGCTGCGCCACTTCGACAACGTCAATCTGGACCTGATGTATGCGCTGCCCGGGCAAACCCTGGCGCAGTGCCGGCAGGACGTCGAGACGGCGCTGTCGTACCGCACCTCGCACCTGTCGCTGTACCACCTGACGCTGGAGCCGAACACGCTGTTCGCGCGCTTTCCGCCGGCGCTGCCCGACGACGACGCCGCCTACGAGATGCAGGACTGGATCGAGGCGCGCACCGCCGAAGCCGGGTATCGCCATTACGAGACCTCGGCCTATGCGCAACCCCATCGCGAGGCGCGCCACAACCTGAATTACTGGCGCTTTGGCGACTACCTCGGCATCGGCGCGGGCGCGCACGGCAAACTGTCATTCCCGCATCGGGTGCTGCGCCAGATGCGCTACAAGCATCCGGCCACCTATATGGCGCAGGCGATGGCCGGCAATGCGGTGCAGGAAGCGCGCGACGTCGATGCCGCCGAACTGCCGTTCGAGTTCATGCTGAACGCGCTGCGGCTGACCGACGGCGTGCCGGCGAGCCTGTTCCACGACCATACCGGCCTGCCGCTGCATGCGATCCGGCGCGAACTCGCGCTGGCGACCGACAAGGGCCTGCTGGACCCGGACCCGACGGTGATCCGTCCGACCGAGCTGGGTCGGCGCTTTCTCAACGACCTGCAGGAGATCTTCCTGAAGTCGTGAGGATTGCCGCGGCAGGCCCGCGACGGCGGGAGCGTAAGAGAAGAAAAGAAGAAGGCCGCAGTCTGCGGCCTTCTCGCGATGCCGACAACACGTCGACACGCTGACCGTCATTCCCGTGAAGGCGGGAATCCAGTGTCTTTGAGAGCCACTGGGTCCCCGCCTTCGCGGGGACGACAACATTTGGCGGCGATCGCAGCAAGCGATCGTCAGATCGGCGAGGCCATGTCGTTGGCGACCTGCACGCGCTGGCCGACCTGCAGATTGTTGGCCTGGCGCTGCGTCACGGTGGCCATGCGGCCGTCGTCCAGGCGCACGTGCACGCGATAGACGGTTTCCATGCCGCCGGTGGCGCGCTGTTCGATCTGGTTGCCGGCCACACCGCCCGCCACCGCACCGCCGATGGTGGCGATGGTCTGGCCACGGCCGCCACCGATCTGGTGGCCGAGCAGGCCGCCGGCGAGGCCGCCGATCACCGTGCCGAGCAGGCCCGAGCTGGCGCCGCGCGGCTGCTGGATCGGCTCGATCGCTTCGACGCGGCCGTAGAACACCGAGCCCGCGGGCGCCTGGTAGGCTCCCTGGCCGGTCTGGTAGCCGGTATTGGTGGCACCGTAGCCATAACCGCCACCGGGCGCCGCGCAGCCCGCGGTGCCGATTGCCGCGGCCAGCGCAGCGGTGCCCAACAAAGTCTTGCCATTCATTTAATGTTCTCCTGACTGGGACGGGAAGAGACGGGATGCGGCGCGGCGCCGCTTCCCTCCTGCCCTAGGAGGTATACATCCAGACAAGGTTCCGCGATGTCGGACGGACGCCGACAGCCCGCGTTTCTTGTCTTCCCGCGGTGCAAGATGTGTAACGAGGCGTTTCCTGCCCCCGCGCGTTTCCCAGCCGGAACCCACCTTGCTATAATGCGCGGCCGGCGCAAGGCCGGCTCGTCATGGGGACTGGAGACGTGGCCGAGTGGTTTAAGGCAGCAGTCTTGAAAACTGCCGATGGGGTGACCCATCCGTGAGTTCGAATCTCACCGTCTCCGCCATTCGCAGCACCACATCCCCGCTTCCTATCCTCACCCCGCATCCTCACAGCCACATCCCCACGGCCATAAAAAAACCCCGCACTGAGGCGGGGCAACGACATGTCGTGGAGAGAATCGCCGATCGTCGATCGTGAATCTCAATCGATGGTGATCTTGCCGGCCTCGATCACGTTCTTCCAGCGCTGCAGTTCCTGGTTCTCAAACTGCGCGAACTGCTCCGGCGTATTCGCGACGACCTCGAAGCCGGTCTCGGCCAGCTTGGCGCGCATCTTCGGTTCGGTCAGCGAGCTGACCAGTGCGCCGTGCAGGCGCGACTTGACGTTGGCCGGCAGCCCGCGCGGCGCGGCGACGGCCTGCCACGAATAGACCTCGACATCCTTGACGCCCGCTTCGGCCAGCGTCGGCACGTCCGGCAGCAGCGGCGAGCGCTTCTCCGAGGTGATCGCCAGCGCCTTCAGCTTGCCGGCCTTGATGTGCTGGATCACCGCGTTGATGTTCTGGAACGAGACCTCGACCTGGCCGGCCAGCAGATCCTGGATCGCCGGGCCGCCGCCCTTGTACGGCACGTGCAGGCCGGTGGTGCCGGTCTTCTGCCAGAACAGCGCCGCGGTCAGGTGGTCTGACGAACCGGCGCCCGACGACGCGAAGCTGAGCTTGCCGGGGTTCTTCTTCATATGGGCCACCAGGTCCTGCACGCTGCGCGCGGCGACCGACGGATTGGCGACCAGCACGTTGGGCGCGCGCACCGCGACCGTCAGCAGGTCGAAGTCCTTGGCCGGATCGTACGGCAGGTTCTTTTGCAGGAAGGGGTTGACCGCATAGACGCCGATCGACGCGATCATGATGGTGTAGCCGTCGGGTGGCGCGCGCTTGACCATCGCCGCGCCGATCGCGCCAGTTGCGCCCGGGCGGTTCTCGATCACGAAGGGCTGGCCCAGCTTCTCGTTCAGCGGCTGCGCCAGCATGCGGGCGATGGTGTCGGTGGAGCCGCCGGGCGGGAACGGCACCACCACCGACACCGGCTTCTGCGGCCAGTCCTGCGCGGCGGCGGTGCCGGTGGCCAGCAGGCTGCCGGCGAACGCGCCGGCCAGCAGGCCCGCCGTCAGCATCAGCCGAGGCAGGCGGCGCGCACAGGTTTGCACGGTCGCGGCGGTGCCGCGCAAGAAGTGGGTTTTGCTCATGTTGTCTCCTGAATCTCTGCTCGTCGTCGAGCTGCCGTCGTTAGGTGATGTCGCTTCGGTGCCGTCGTTTCGGTGATGGCGATTGATGTCGTCGCTTCGGTGTCGTCGCTTCGGTGTCGTCGCTTCGGTGTCGTCGCGTAGATGATGTCGTTTCAGATGCCGGCGGCCATGCCGCCGACACCGGCTAACGCACCATGCACGGCGCCTTGTTGTCGAATTTCCAGCCCGGGATCAGGAACTGCATCGCCACCGCGTCGTCGCGCGCGCCCAGGCCCATGCTGCGGTAGCACTGATGGGCCTTCTCCAACTCGGCCATGTCGATCTCGACGCCGAGGCCCGGACGCTTGGGCACCTGCACCATGCCGCCTTCGATCTTCAACGGTTCGCGCGTCAGGCGCTGGCCGTCCTGCCAGATCCAGTGTGTGTCGATCGCGGTGATGCGCCCCGGCGCGGCGGCGGCCACATGGGTGAACATCGCCAGCGAGATGTCGAAGTGGTTGTTCGAATGCGAGCCCCATGTCAGGCCCCACTCCGCACACATCTGCGCCACGCGCACCGAGCCCTGCATGGTCCAGAAGTGCGGATCGGCCAGCGGGATGTCGACCGACTGCAGCCGCACCGCATGACCCATCTGCCGCCAGTCGGTGGCGATCATGTTGGTCGCGGTCGGCAGGCCGGTGGCGGTGCGGAATTCGGCCATGATCTCGCGGCCCGAATAGCCGTCCTCGGCGCCGCACGGGTCCTCGGCATAGGCCAGCACGCCATGCTTGTCGCGGCACAGCCGGATCGCCTCGGCCAGCGACCAGGCGCCGTTCGGATCGAGCGTGATGCGCGCCTTGGGAAAGCGCTCGGCCAGCGCGACGATCGCCTCCATCTCTTCGTCGCCGCGCAGCACGCCGCCCTTGAGCTTGAAGTCGTTGAAGCCGTAGCGCTGGTAGGCGGCCTCGGCCAGCCGCACCACCGCCTCGGGCGTCATCGCCTCTTCGTTGCGCAGCCGGAACCAGGCATCGTCGGCATCGGCTTCCTCGCGGTATGGCAGCGTGGTGCGCTTGCGATCGCCGATATAGAACAGATAGCCGAGCATCTCGACGGCATCGCGCTGCTGCCCTTCGCCGAGCAGCGCGGCGACCGGCACGTCCAGATGCTTGCCCAGCAGGTCGAGCAGCGCCGCCTCCAGCGCGGTGACCGCATGGATGGTGATGCGCAGGTCGAAGGTCTGCAGGCCGCGCCCGCCGGCATCGCGGCTGGCGAAGGCCTGCCGCACACGGTTCAGCACGGCCTGGTAGGCGCCGATCGGCTGGCCGACGACCAGCGGGCGGGCGTCCTCCAGCGTCTGCCGGATGCCCTCGCCGCCGGGCACTTCGCCGACGCCGGTACGGCCGGCGCTGTCCTTGAGCAGCACGACGTTGCGCGTGAAGAAGGGACCGTGGGCGCCTGACAGGTTCATCAGCATGCTGTCGTGGCCGGCGACCGGGATCACGGTCAGTTCGGTGACGACGGGCGTGGCGCCCGGCGCGGAGATCGAGGGGTCGGTCATGAGGCGTCTCGGAATGCTGTCTCGGATGGCTTGTCGTCGCCCGCCCCGTGACTCGATGGTGGGACGAAGCAGGACGAGATAAAGTCGGTTATCAGTCGTCGTATAACTTACGACGCAGTATAATGAGCCGTTCCAGAACCGGTCAAGCACCGTACTTACCCTATGAAAGCCTCGACCTTGACCCCCACTCCGCTTCGCCGCCGCGGCCGCACGCTGGCCGAGGAAGCGGTTGCCAGCCTGACCGACAGCATTCGCCAGGGCACCCTGCGCCCCGGCGACAAGCTGCCCACCGAATCGGAGATCATGGCCACGCTCGGCGTCAGCCGCACCGTGGTGCGCGAGGCGCTGTCCCGCCTGCAGGCGAGCGGGCTGGTCGAGACGCGCCACGGCATCGGCACCTTCGTGTTGACGCCGCCCCCGGCCGAATCGGCCTCCCCGTTCCGGATCGATCCGTCGGCCATGGGCACGGCGATGGACGTGCTGGCGATGCTGGAATTTCGCGTCAGCATCGAGGCCGAAGCCGCCGGCCTGGCGGCCGTGCGGCGCAGCGAGGCGGACCTGGCCGAGATGCGGCGCGCGCTGGACGAGCTCAAGCGCACCGCCGCTTCGGGCGGGGATTCCGTCGCATCGGACTTCGCCTTCCACCTGGCCGTGGCGCGCGCCACCGGCAACCGCTATTTCAGCGAGATGCTGGGCCACCTGGGCGCCTCGGTGATTCCACGCGGCCGCCTGCACGTCACCCCCGGCGACCGCGAGCAATATCTGGAGCGGGTCAACTTCGAGCACGACAGCATCTACGACGCGATCGAGCGCCGCGACCCCGATGGCGCCAAGGCGGCGATGCGCATGCACCTGACCAACAGCCGCGAACGCCTGCGCAAGGCATCGGCCGCGGCCGCCAACACCCCAGCCTGATCCTCGACCCGCGCCGCCAAGGGTTAACCCCCGGCGCCGGCCCCTTGCGCCATAGTTGTACGATGTCTTATGATGGCGACCATCGAACGGCGCTTCCCTACCGCGGCGCCGACACCGTCCAACGTTGCGCACTTCGGGCAGGACGCCCGGCCTTTTCATCGGAAACCACCATGTCCCTGAACCCCCAAGACCTCAAACAGATCATCAGCGCCGGCCTGCTGTCGTTCCCGGTGACCGATTTCGACGCCAACGGCGACTTCGCCGCCGCGTCTTACGCCAAGCGCCTCGAATGGCTGGCCCCGTACGGCGCCAGCGCGCTGTTCGCCGCCGGCGGCACCGGCGAGTTCTTCTCGCTGGCCCCGAACGAATACAGCGACATCATCCGCACCGCGGTGGACACCTGCCGCGGCAAGGTGCCGATCATCGCCGGCGCCGGCGGCCCGACCCGCGTGGCGATCGCCTACGCGCAGGAAGCCGAGCGCCTGGGCGCGCACGGCGTGCTGCTGCTGCCCCACTATCTGACCGAGGCCAGCCCCGAAGGCATCGCCAACCACGTCGAGGCGGTCTGCCGCTCGGTGTCCTGCGGCGTGATCGTCTATAACCGCGCGGTGTGCCGCCTGAACGCGGTGCAGCTGGAACGGCTGGCAGAGCGCTGCCCGAATCTGATCGGCTACAAGGACGGCCTGGGCGATATCGAGCTGATGGTGTCGATCCGCCGCCGGCTGGGCGAGCGCTTCGCCTATCTGGGCGGACTGCCGACGGCCGAGGTCTACGCTGCCGCCTATCGCGCACTGGGCGTGCCGGTCTATTCGTCGGCGGTGTTCAACTTCATTCCGAAGACCGCGATGGACTTCTATCGCGCCATCGCCGCCGAGGATCACGAAACGGTCGGCCGCTTGATCGACACGTTCTTCCTGCCCTACCTCGACATCCGCAACCGCAAGCAGGGCTATGCGGTCAGCATCATCAAGGCGGGTGCCCGCCTGGTCGGCCATGACGCCGGCCCGGTGCGCGCGCCGCTGACCGATCTGAGCGAAGAGGAATGCGCGATGCTGCAACGGCTGATCGACAAGGTCGGCGGCCAGTAACGCTGTTCGAGCGCGCCACCGCCGGCCATGCCGGCGCGGCGCGCGCCACGATGCCCCAGGCGCATCGGCTGCCCCAGGTGTTGAAGCGCGGCGGCCGTTGCGCCATCGACGTTTTCAGGAGAAGCCAATGAAGATCACCGGAGAGATGCTGATCGGCGCCAGCGCCGTGCGCGGCCAGGACGCCGTGCTGCAGGCGACCGACCCCGCCACCGGCGCGACGCTGGGCCCCGACTTTCATGGCGGCGGCGCGGCCGAGGTCGAGCGTGCCTGCGTGCTGGCCGAACAGGCCTTCGACGCCTTCCGCAACACGCTGCCGGAACAGCGCGCCGCCTTTCTGGAGCGCATCGCCGACGGCATCGAGGCGCTCGGCGACACGCTGATCGAACGCGCCCATCGCGAGAGCGGCCTGCCGCTGGCGCGCCTGCAGGGCGAACGCGGCCGCACAGCCAACCAGCTGCGCCTGTTCGCGGGCGTGCTGCGCGACGGACGCTGGCAGCAGGCGACCTGGGACAGCGCGCTGCCCGAGCGCACGCCGCCGCGACCCGACCTGCGCATGCAGAACATCGCGCTGGGTCCGGTGGCGGTATTCGGCGCCAGCAACTTCCCGCTGGCGTTCTCGGTGGCAGGCGGCGATACCGCGTCGGCGCTGGCGGCGGGTTGCCCGGTGGTCGCCAAATCGCACCCGGCCCATCTGGGCACTTCCGAGCTGGTCGGCCGCGTGATTCAGCAGGCGGTGGCCGACGCGGGCCTGCCCGAAGGCGTGTTCTCGCTGGTGCTCGGCGCCGGCAACGAGATCGGCACCGCGCTGGTCGCGCATCCGGCGATCCAGGCGGTCGGGTTCACCGGCTCGCGCGCCGGCGGCCTGGCGCTGACGCGCGTGGCGCAGCAGCGTCCGCAGCCGATCCCGGTCTATGCCGAGATGAGCAGCATCAATCCGGTGTTCCTGATGCCAGCCGCATTGTCCGCGCGCGGCGAGCGCATCGCCGCCGAGCTGATCGATTCGCTGGTGCTGGGCGTGGGCCAGTTCTGCACCAACCCCGGCCTGGTGATCGCGATCGACAGCCCGGCGCTGGCCGCCTTCCGCGCGGCCGCGGTGCAGGCGCTGGGCGGCAAGCCGGCTGGCACCATGCTGACGCCCGGTATCCATCAGGCCTATCAGCAAGGCGTGGCCAAGCTTGGCGAGATCAACGGCCTGCAGCGCATCGGCACGGGTCAGGCCGGCAGCGGACCCAACCAGGCCTGCGCCGCGATGTTCGAGACCAGCGCCGCGCAGTTCATCGCCGATCATCGGATGCAGGCCGAGGTGTTCGGCCCGTCCTCGGTGCTGGTGATCTGCCGGGACATCGACGAGATGACCGCGCTGACGCGCAGCCTCGAGGGGCAGCTGACCGCGACCGTGCACGCCGATGCCGGCGACCACGCGGCGGCGCGGCAGCTGCTGCCGGTGCTCGAGCGCAAGGCCGGACGCGTGCTGTTCAACGGCTATCCGACCGGCGTGGAGGTGTCGTATGCGATGGTGCACGGCGGCCCCTTCCCGGCCACCTCGGACGCGCGCACGACCTCGGTCGGCGCCGCGGCGATCGCGCGTTTCCTGCGGCCGGTCTGCTATCAGAACGTGCCGGCCGAGCTGCTGCCGCCGGCGCTGCGCGACGACAATCCGCTGGGGCTGTGGCGCCTGCGGGACGGCGAGCTCGGGCGCGCCTGAGGCGCCGGGAGGAGCGGCTGCGGGGACCAGCGCGGCCGTTCGCGCTGGCCTGAAACGCCGCGCCCGGGGTCGGGGTCGGGCGGCGATATGTGCTCCATCCCACAGTCGATTCGGGGGCGACGCCCGTACAGTGACATCGTCACCGTCACGCGTCGCCCGCCGACGACCGAGGATCGCCATCATGTCCCTGCCGCCGCCCGCATTCCGGACTCCGCCCGAAGCCGCGCACGTGGTGGTGGTCGGCCCGGTGCGCAACTGCGGAGCCACCATCGCGCGCGAGGTGGCGCACCTGCGGAACATCCTGTCAGGCTTTGCCTCGGTCAGCTTCCTGCTGGTGGAGAGCGACTCCACCGACGATTCGGTGCAGCAGCTGCGGCAGCTTGCCGCGCAGGTACCGGGCTTCGCCTTCGAATCGATGGGCACGCTGCGCGAGCGACATCCGACGCGCTGCGCGCGCATCGCGATCTGCCGCAATGTCTATGTCGAGCGGCTGGCCGCCGACCCGCGCTACGCGCGGATCGACTACGTGATGGCCGCCGATCTGGACGACATCAACCATGGCCTGACGGCCGACGCGGTGCTCAGCTGCTGGCGCAGCGAGGTGAACTGGGCGGGCATGACGGCCAACCAGCGACTGGGCTACTACGATATCTGGGCCCTGCGCCATCCGGCCTGGTCGCCGGTCGACTGCTGGGCGGCGTATCGCGACATCGTCGACGTGGTGGGGCATCGCCAGGCGATGGAGATGTGCGTGGCGTCCAAGCAGATCCGCGTGCCGCCCGAGGCCGCGCCGATCGAGGTCGAATCGGCGTTCGGCGGCTTCGCGGTGTACCGGCGCGATGCCTTCGTCACGGGGCGCTATGTGGGCCTCGACGCCGACGGCGAGGAAATCAACGAGCACGTGTCCTTCCACGCCGACCTGCGCGCGCGGGGACATCGCCTCTACATCAATCCGGCGATGATCAACGCCGATTTCACCGAGCACACCTATCACAAGACCCGGCTGGGCCATCTGCGCAAGGCGGTGATGTGGCGGGTGCGCGGGACCGCCGATTCGCTGCATTGCCGCGAGCAGCTCGAAGCGGCGATCGACGCGATCAAGCGGCGGCTGGCCGGGTCGATCCAGCATCCCGGCAAGCTGCGCTGACGCGGGACGCGCTCAGGCGGCCGCCCGCAGCGGCGCGGTGGCCGCTGCTGCGGAAGCGGAGGTGGCGGGCATCGCCGGCACGGTGCCGGCACCGCTGCGCGAGCGCCCCGAGCTCAGATACCCCGCAATCGATTCCTGCGTGACCTCGCCCAGGTAGACGCCCTCGGCATCGACCACCGGCAGCCAGCTGGTGTTGTGCTGGTACATGCGCGAGAGCACGATGCGCAGATGCTCGTCGAAGGCCGCGGTCGCGGCGAACGGACGCAGCACGTCGCCGCAGGACTGCTTGCCCGCGGCCGGATTGCGCGCGTCGCGGCGCGCCACATAGCCCAGCGCGCGCTGGCCCCGGTCGAGCACCGGCAGATAGCGCACGTCCGCGTCGTCCATCAGCGCCAGCGCCTGTGCCAGCGGCATCTGCGGCGTCGCGGTGGCGCCCATGGTCGCGGCATCGCCGGCGCGCACCAGCAGCAGCCGCTTGAGCGTATTGTCGTGGCCGACGAAGGCCTGCACGAACTCATCGGCCGGATGCGCCAGCAGCGCGTCGGGATGATCGAACTGGACCAGCCTGCCGGCGCGGAACACCGCAACCTTGTCGGCCAGCTTGATCGCCTCGTCGATGTCGTGCGAGACCATGATCACGGTCTTGCCCAGTTGCCGCTGCATCTGCAGGAACTCGTTCTGGATGCTCTCGCGGTTGATCGGATCGACCGCGCCGAAGGGCTCGTCCATCAGCAGCACGGGCGCGTCGGCGGCAAGCGCGCGGATCACGCCGATGCGCTGCTGCTGTCCGCCCGAGAGCTCGCGCGGATAGCGCGACAGCATCCGGTTCGGATCGAGCTGCACCATCGCCATCAGTTCGCGCGCGCGTTCGCGGCAGCGCTGCTTGTCCCAGCCCAGCAGGCGTGGCACCACGGTGATGTTCTGCTCGATCGTCATGTTGGGGAACAGGCCGATCTGCTGGATCACGTAGCCGATCTTGCGGCGCAACGCCACCTCGTCGATGCCGGCGGTGTCCTCGCCCTCGATGCGCACGCGGCCCGAGGTCGGCGGGATCAGCCGGTTGATCATCTTCAGCGTGGTGGTCTTGCCGCAGCCCGACGGGCCGAGGAACACGCAGATCTCGCCGCGCGGCACCGTCAGCGACACCGAGTCGACCGCGCGCACCAGCGCGCCATCCTTCTGCGTGAACGATTTGCTCAGTTGGTCCAGTTCGATCATGTGCGGATTCCTTTGGGCGTCAGCACGCGCTGCAACCATTGCAGGCACACGTCCGCCACGATGGCGAGCAGGCTGACCAGAACGGCGCCCACCGCGAGTTTGCTCATATTGCTCTGGCTGATCGCTTGCAGGATCAGCACGCCGAGACCGCCGGCGCCGATCAGCGCGGCGATGGTGGCCACGCCGATGTTCATCACCACCGCGGTGCGCACACCGCCGAGGATCACCGGCACCGCCAGCGGCAGGTCGACCAGACGCATGCGTTGCCAGGTGGTCATGCCGATGCCGCGCCCCGCCTCCTGGATGCCGCTGTCGATGCCGGCCAGCGCCACATAGGTGTTGCGCAGGATCGGCAGCAACGAATACAGGAACACCGCGGTGACGGCCGGCAGGTAGCCGAGCGCGTGGCCGAAGCGCGCGAACACCGGGATCATCAGCCCGAACAGGGCGATCGACGGGATCGTCAGCACCACCGTGGCCAGCGTCATCATCGGCGTGGCCAGCCAGCGCCAGCGCGTGGCCAGGATGCCGAGCGGCACGCCGATCAGGATCGCCAGCCCGACTGCTGCGCCGACCAGCGCGAGATGCTCGCCGGTCATCTTCAGCAGCGTCGGCCAGCTGTGTTGCAGATAGGAAATCAGGTCCATGGATTGTCCGTGGTTGTCCCGGCCGGGGCGTCAGATCAGCCCGTGCTGGCGCAGGAAGTCGGCCGCGACGGCATCGACCGGTTTCTGTTCGATGTCGACGCGGTAGTTCATCTCCGTCATCGACGCGTTATCGAGCGCCGCGGCCAGCGCGTTCAGCAGCTCGGCCAGCTGCGGATGCGCGTCGAGCACCGCCTTGCGCACCACCGGCACCGCCTGGTAGGCCGGGAAGAAGCCCTTGTCGTCGCGCAGCAGCACCAGGTCGAAGCCCTTGACGCGGCCGTCGGTGGCGTAGACCAGGCCGGTCTCGACCTGATCGTTGCGCAGCGCGGTGTAGACCAGGCCCGGATCGAGCTGGATCACGTCGCGCCGCGTCCACGGCAGCCCGTAGGCGGCCTTCAGCGGCTCCAGGCCGTCGGGCCGCGCGGCGAACTCCATGTCGACCGCGAAGGAATGGCGCTTGTCCTCGCCGCCGGCGCGAATCCTGTCCGCGAGCTCGGACAGCGTGCTCACGCCGGCCGCTTCGGCACGGTGGCGCGGCATCGCCAGCGCATAGGTGTTGTTGATCGTCGAAGGCTGCAGCCACACCAGGCCCTTGGCCGCATCGAGCGACTTGACGCGGGCGTAGCTCTGCTCGGCATCGAGCTTCTCTTCGACGCGGTTGAAGACGATCAGCGCGGTCCCGGTGTAGTCCCACACCACGTCGAGCTGGCCGCTCTCCATCGCCTGGCGCATCAGCGTGCTGCCCAGGCCCGCGGTCAGCTCGGTGGTCATGCCCTTGGCGCGCAGGTACTGCGAGGTCATCGACGACAGGATCAGCTGCTCGGTGAAATTCTTGCCGCCGACGCGCACCGGATCGGCGGCCATCGCTGGGGCATTGGCCAGCAGCGCGGCGGCACCGAGCAGCGCGGCCAGCCACGTGCGCGGACGAAGCAATCGACTCCGCTTCATGTTGTTCTCCTCGATGTTCCGCTTCATGCCGCCAGCCCTCGCCGGCGCAGATAGAAGCGCCCGCCCGCGGCGAACAGCGCGTCGAGCGCCAGCGCCAGCAGCGCGGTGGCCGCGGCGCCGAGCAGCAGCAGCGACGGCTTGTTCAGGTAGATGCCCGGGAAGATCAGTTCGCCCAGGCTGTTGGCACCGATCAGGAACGACAGCGGCACGGTGCCGACGTTGATCACCAGGCTGGTACGCACGCCGGCCAGGATCACCGGCATCGCGTTGGGCAGTTCGACCCGCAGCAGCCGCTGGCGCGGCGTCATGCCGATGCCCTTGGCCGCTTCGAGCAGCGCCGGCGGCAGGCCGCGCAGCCCCTCGCAGGTATTGCGCACGATCGGCAGCAGCGAGGCGAGCCACAGCGCCAGCACCGCGGGCCGCTCGCCGATGCCGAGCACGGCCAGCGACAGCGCCAGCACCGCCAGCGACGGCACGGTATTGCCGATGTTGAAGACCTGCATCAGCCGGTCGGCCCAGCGCCGCAGCGCCGGGCGCGACAGCAGGATGCCGGCCGGCACGCCGGTGGCAAGCGCCAGCGCCATCGACCACGCCACCAGGCGCAGGTGATCGGCCACGTCGTAAAGCAGGCGTTCGCGGTGCTCGGCGATCGTGTCGATGCCGACCCAGGCCAGCAGGCCCGCCAGTGCCAACACGATGAAACCGGCCCAGCCGAGTCCACGCCAGATTCGCAGAGACATCTTTCCTCCCGTAAGCCGACCGGCGTCGCGATCGGCGCGCCGCATGATCGACGACAAGCGGCGACCAAAGCGCGGCGCGACGGCCGCGACGGCGGTCCATGAAGGGACGGCGGCAACGGACCAGCGCGATGGCAAGACCCGATGGGCGGGCATTCGCCATGGCGACGGACCCGGCCGGGTCCAGGCTAGATTGGTGCTGCCCGCCATGACCGGCGGGATGCCGGCGGACGGACGAGGGGCGCCCATTGCCGCGAAGGGGCGAGGCGATGGGGGCCCGGTGACGGACCGCGGGGCCGCCCGGAACGGGCGGGCGCCAGCGGCCCTGGCGCGGCGCTGCGGGTCGGCGCGACGGTCGGGCGACGGCGGACGCGGCGGCCGGCGGTGAGCCGGGCTACGCGTGGACGGTCGCGGACGGTCGGTCAGACCTCGCAGGCCATTGGCAGCGCAAAATTGAAGGTTCCGACGCGCCGCCGGTCAATCGGCCGGGGTCGCAAAACGGCCACGGGGAGCGCGAAGCTCAAGCGGCTAATTTGCAACAACGGATGGCAAAGAGGTGGCTATTCTAACCAACTTCAGCGATCTTGTCACCCCGTCCGCCAACGGGCGGCTTGATGGCGTCATTTCGGCCTTTCGCGGCCGGATGAGAACATCGGAAAAGGCCGCCTGCCGTGTTCCATTCCTGACCATAAAGTAACGTCGATCGTCCCATTCACGGAACGATCTTTTGCCCGTCGCCCGGCTACCGCTTTTCCGCCAAACCCTTACATTGACTGGGTAACGCGGCGCGAGGCGCCGCTCGCCAAGACACAGGAGATCGACATGGACGACATCCGCAACCTGAACGACGTGACCACCGTCCCGGCCACCGCCGAGGAATCGGTGCAGCGCACCCGCACCATCGACCGCGTGGTGCGCGGCATCGCCACCTCCGACGGCGCCGGCGTCAAGCTGACCCGCGTGCTGACGCAGAACCTGCAGCGCCGGCTGGACCCGTTCCTGATGCTCGACGCCTTCGGCACCGACCGGGCGGACGACTACATCGGCGGCTTCCCGGCCCACCCGCATCGCGGCTTCGAGACCATCACCTACATGCTGGCCGGGCGTATGCGCCATCGCGACAGCGCCGGCAACGAGGGCCTGCTGGAGAACGGCGGCGCGCAGTGGATGGTGGCCGGCGCCGGCGTGGTGCATTCGGAGATGCCGGAACAGCAGGACGGGCGCATGGAGGGCTTCCAGCTGTGGCTGAACCTGCCGGCCAGCGACAAGATGACCGCGCCCTGGTACCGCGACCTGCCGGCCGCGGCGATCCCGACCGTGGCGCTGCCGGGCGGCGCCGTGGTGCGCGTGCTGGCGGGCGCCTCGCACGGCGTGCAGGGCGCGATGACGCGGCCCGTCACCGAGCCGCTGTATCTGGACGTCGCACTGCCCGCCGGGCAATCGTTCGCGCAGGCGCTGCCGGCCGGGCATAACGCCTTCGTCTACGTGTATCGGGGCGAGGTCAGCATCGGCCAGGGGGATGCCCTGGCCGCGCTCGATGCGCAACGGATGGGCGTGCTGGCCAACGAGGCCGATGCCGACGGCGTGATCGTCAAGGCCACGCAGGATGCGCGCTTCCTGCTGGTCGCCGGCAAGCCGCTGGGCGAGCCGATCGTGCAGTACGGGCCGTTCGTGATGAACAGCGAGGCGCAGATCCACCAGGCGCTGAGCGATTTCCGCGACGGGCGGTTCGAGTCGGGCGCACGGGCATCCTGATGCGGTAATCCCGTCGTTCCCGCGCATGCAGGAATCCAGCGTCTTCAAGAGCCGCTGGGTCCCCGCTTTCGTGGGAACGACAAGCGCGCCCTACCCGTTCCCCTCCACCGCCGCCACCCCCTTCCCCTTGCGCAGCCGCGCCCGCAGGTCGCCGATCATCGGCCAGACCAGCACCAGGATGGCCAGCGTCATGATGGTGCCCACCAGTCCGTTGGACCAGAAGATATCGATCGAGCCCGACGACACCAGCATGGTCTGCCGGAACGCGTCCTCGGCGCGGTCGCCCAGCACCAGCGCGAGCACCAGCGGGGCCAGCGGATAGTCGAGCTTCTTGAGCACATAGCCGATCACGCCGAAGCCCAGCATCAGCCAGACGTCGAACAGCGCGTTGTTGACCGTGTAGGCGCCGATCGCGCAGACCACCAGGATCAGCGGCGCGATGATCGAGAACGGGATGCGCAGGATCGCGGCGAACAGCGGCACCGTCGACAGCACCACCAGCAGCCCGACGATATTGCCCAGATACATGCTGGCGATCAGCCCCCAGACGAACGGACCCTGCTCCTGGAACAGCAGCGGGCCGGGCTGCAGGCCCCAGATCATCAGCCCGCCCAGCAGCACCGCGGCGGTCGCCGAGCCCGGAATGCCCAGCGCCAGCATCGGCAGCAGCGCGCTGGTGCCGGCCGCATGCGCGGCGGTCTCGGGCGCCACCACGCCCTCGATATTGCCCTTGCCGAACGAGTCCGGATCGCGCGCCATCCGCTTGGCCACGCCATAGCCCATGAACGACGCCGCGGTCGCGCCGCCCGGCGTGATGCCGAGCCAGCAGCCGATCGCCGACGAGCGCAGCACCGTCATCCAGTAGCGCGGCAGTTCGGCCCAGGTGCGCAGCACCACCTTCAGGTCGATGCGCGCCTGCTTGCCGCGGAAGGCCACGCCCTCCTCCATCGTCATCAGGATCTCGCTGATGCCGAACAGCCCGATCACCGCCACCAGGAAGTCGAAGCCGCGCAGCAACTCGGTCGAGCCGAAGGTCATGCGCAGCGTGCCGGAGACCGTGTCCATGCCGACCGCCGCCAGCAGGAAGCCCACGCACATCGCGATCAGGATCTTGGGCTTGGCTTCCTTGCCCATGCCGACGAAGCTGCAGAAGGTCAGCAGATAGACGGCGAAATATTCCGGCGGCCCGAAGCGCAGCGCGAATTTCGCCACCAGTGGCGCCAGGCAGGTGATCAACAGCACGCCGGCCATCGCGCCCAGGCACGAGCCGGTAAACGCCGAGGTCAGTGCCCGGCCCGCCTCGCCGCGCTGCGCCAGCGGGTAGCCGTCGAAGGTGGTCGCCACCGACCAGGCCTCGCCCGGGATATTGAACAGGATCGACGTGATCGCGCCGCCGAACAGCGCGCCCCAGTAGATGCAGGACAGCATGATGATGGCCGAGGTCGGATCCATCGAGAACGTCAGCGGCAGCAGGATCGCGACGCCGTTGGGGCCGCCCAGCCCGGGCAGCACGCCGACCACGATGCCCAGCAGGATGCCGACGAACATCAGGCCGATGTTCTGCCACGACAGCGCGACCGAGAAGCCGTGCATCAGCGCGTTGAATTCCTCCATGGTGCCCTCCTAGAAGCCGAGCGCCGCTTCCAGCGGGCCCTTCGGCAGCGGCACCCGGAACTGGATCTCGAAGATCCAGAACAGCACCAGATTGATCCCCGCGCCCAGCAGCACCGCGCGCCACCATTCGGCCTTGCCCACGGCCATCATGAAGCCGGCGATGAAGATCGCCGACGCGACATAGATGCCGAGCCAGCCGATCAGCGCGACATAGACCGACAGCGGCAGCAGGATCACGCAGACCTGCCGCAATTGCTGCCAACTGGCGAAGACGGCATCGGCCGGCGTGCGCCACGCCTGCCATGCCACGGCCAGGCTGCACACCAGCACGATCGCGCCGACGCGCAGCGGAAAGTAGCCGGCCTCCGGGCCGTCGGCGGCCCAGCCCGCGCCGATGCGGTGGTTGCTCCAGATCACCACCGCGGCGCCCGCCAGCAGCAGCGCGGCCACCACCAGCTCGACCGCGCGCAGCGACACGCCGCGCGCTTGCACGTCGGCGTCGACGCCGGCGGCGCCCGCATGCTCTTGCTGTGTTTCCATCGAAAGCTCTCCCAGTCGGTGCGCGCGGCGGGCCGTAGGCCGGCCGCGCGTCGTTGGCGGTGCCGGATCAGCGCGCGGCCATGAAGCCCGCTTCCTTCAGGATGTCGCGGTGTGCGTTCTCGTCCCTGGCGAGGAAGTCCTCGAGCGGCTTGCCGGCGAG
Organism: Cupriavidus sp.; assembly: GCA_031180665.1. GTDB lineage: Bacteria > Pseudomonadota > Gammaproteobacteria > Burkholderiales > Burkholderiaceae > Cupriavidus. The sequence continues at coordinate 86,359 of JAPSLP010000008.1, forward strand.
GAATTCGCTCTTGAGCGCATTGCGCTCGAGATACTCCTTCCACTCCGGCGTGGCGACGATCTTGCGCATCAGCTCGACGTAGTACTTCTGCTGATCGGGCGTGATGCCGCCGGGCATCATGAACACGCGCAGCATCTGGTACTGGACGTCGAGCCCCTGCTCCTTGCAGGTCGGCACGTCGCGCCAGCTCTGCGACTGGGTGACCTTGGTGGTGTAGCCCATCCGTTCGGGCGCGAACACGCACAGCGCGCGATGCTCGCCGGCGCGCCACTGGCCGATCGATTCGGACGGGTTGTTGACGTTGGCGTCGATGTGCTTGCCCGAGAGCTGCGTGGCCGCCTCGCCGCCGCCCTTGTACGGCACGTAGATGAATTTGGCGCCGGTCTTCTTCTGGATCAGCGTGGTGATAATCTGGTCCTCGCGCTTGGAGCTGGTGCCGCCCATCTTGACCTTGCCGGCACCGGCCTTGGCACCCTCGACGAATTCGGCGACGGTCTTGTACGGCGCCTCGGCGTTGGTCCACAGCACGAACTCGTCCTGCGCCACCATCGCGATCGGCGTCAGGTCGCGCCAGCTGAACGGCAGGTGGCTGACCATCGGTACCGTGTACAGCGCCGACGAGGTCACCAGCAGCTTGTGCGCATTGCCCTGCGATGCCTTGGTGTCCATCAGGCCCTCGGCACCGCTGGCGCCGGCCTTGTTCACCACGATCACCGGCTGGTTCATCAGCTTGTGCTTGGCGATGATGCTCTGGATCGAACGCGCCATCTGGTCGGAGGCGCCGCCCGCGCTGAACGGCACGACGATCTCGACCGGCTTGGCCGGCTCCCATGCCCACGCCGCGGCCGGCGCGCCGCCGATCGCGAGCGCGACCGCGCCGAACGCCAGCATCGAATGCTTGCCCTGCTTGCTGTGCTTGCTTTGCATTGCCTGTCTCCTCGTTGGAATGTCACATCGGTCCGCCGCTTGCCGGCCGTCGATCGGCCTTGTGCGGTCTGTGCGGCGGACTGGTCGGGTGCCGGCACGGCAACGGTGCCGGTCGTCCTTCACCCTGCTCTCCCTGCTTCTCCTCCCTCGTTACCCCTGCATCGGTGCGCGCGCTGCCCGCGGCGCCAGCGCCGCGGCCAGCACGCGCGCCACATGCCATGCCTGCGCGTGGGCACCATCGGCGATCTGATGCCGGCAACTGGTGCCGTCGGCGACCACGATGGCGCCGTCGGCCCGCGCGCGCACGGCCGGCAGCAGCGACAGCTCGGCCATCGCCATCGAGGCCTCGTAGTGCTCCGCCTCGTAGCCGAAGCTGCCGGCCATGCCGCAGCACGACGAGTTGACCGGCGACACCTTCAGCTCGGGAATCCACCCCAGCACCGTCTGCACCGGCGTGAAGGCGTCGAAGGCCTTCTGGTGGCAATGGCCGTGCACCAGCGCCTCGCGCTGCGGCAGCGGCTGCAGCGCCAGTGCTTTCAGGCTCAGGCGGCCGGCCTGGCGCTCGCGCACCAGGAATTCCTCGAACAGGAAGGCGCTGGCCGCCAGCCGCGCCGCCTCGTCGCCATAGCCGTAGCCGAGGAATTCGTCCCGCAGCGACAGCAGGCACGACGGCTCGAGCCCGACGATGGGCACGCCGCGCGCGACGAACGGCTGCACCGCGTCGAGCAGGCGCCGCGCCTCCTGGCGCGCCTGCTCGACCAGTCCCGCGGCCAGGAAGGTGCGGCCGCAGCAGAGCGGACGCTCGCCGGGCCGCATCAGCGGATGCACGGTGTAGCCGGCGGCTTCGAGCACGGCCTGCGCGGCGCGTGCGTTCTCGGGCTCCATGTGGTTGTTAAAGGTGTCGACGAACAGCACCACCTCCCGATTTCCCCCGGCGGCCGGATCGAGCGACGGATCGTTCGACGGATCGTTCGAAGAAACGGCCAGGGAAGCGGTGTCCGTCGCAGCGCCGGCGCCGGCAGTGGCCGGGGTGGCATCGCCGCGGCCGGTACGCGCAATCGTCGACAGAAACGAGCGCTGCCAGCGCGGCAGGCTGCGCTGCGGTGCGAAGCCGAGCGCGCGCCTGCCCCACGCCGACAGCAGCGGAATCCGGTCGGCCAGCGCCATCAGCGCGGGCATGCGGCTCGCCAGCGGCGCATAGCGCGGCATGAACGCCACCAGCCGGTCGCGCAGCGTCAGCCCGTGGCGCTGTGCCCAGGCATGGCGCGCCTCGATCTTGAAGCGCGCCATGTCGACGCCGGTCGGACAGTCGCGCTTGCAGCCCTTGCACGACACGCACAGGTCGAGCACCGCCTTGACGTCCTCGCTCGCCAGCCCTGCCTCGCCGAGCTGGCCCGACACCGCGAGGCGCAGCGTGTTGGCGCGCCCGCGCGTGACATGCTGCTCGTCGCGCGTGATGCGGTAGCTCGGGCACATGGTGCCGGCGTCGAACTTGCGGCAGTGGCCGTTGTTGTTGCACATCTCGACCGCGGCGGCGAGCCCGCCGGTGCGATCGTCGCCGCTGCCCGGCGGCGTTTCCCCGCCGGTCAGCGGATCGCGCCTGACGTTCCAGGCCGACCAGTCGAGCGCCGGCTGCAGCGGCAGCCGCCGGTAGCCGGGCGGAAAGCGGAACAGCTCGTGCGTGTCCATCTTCGGCGGCCGCACGATCTTGTCGGGGTTGAAGCGGTTGTCCGGATCGAACAGCGCCTTGATCTCGCCGAAGGCGGCATGGATGCGCGGGCCGTATTGCCAGGCCACCCATTCGCCCCGGCACAGGCCATCGCCGTGCTCGCCCGAATAGGCGCCCTTGTACTCGCGCACCAGCGCGGCCGCCTCCTCGGCGATCGCGCGCATCTTCCCGGCGCCGTCGCGGCGCATATCGAGGATCGGCCGCACGTGGAGCGTGCCGACGCTGGCGTGCGCATACCAGGTGCCCTCGGTGCCGTGGCGATGGAACACCTCGGTCAGCCGGCGCGTGTACTCGGCCAGGTGCTGCAGCGGCACCGCGCAGTCCTCGATGAAAGAGACCGGCTTGCCGTCCCCCTTCATGCTCATCATGATGTTCAGGCCCGCCTTGCGCACTTCCCACAGCGCCTTCTGCGCGCCGGCGTCGGGCATCTTGACCACGGAGCCGGGCAGGCCGAGGTCGCCCATCAGTTCGTCCAGCGCATCGAGGTCGGCGCGCAGCGCGGCGGCATCCTCGCCGGCGAACTCGACCAGCAGGATCGCCTGCGGCTCGCCGCGCAGCCCCGAGGCAATCACGGGGCGGAAGGCCGGGTTGGCCATCGACAGGTCGATCATGGTGCGGTCGACCAGCTCGACCGCGACCGGCGCCAGCCCGACGATATGCCGGGTCATGTCCATCGCCTGGTAGAAGGTCGGGAAATTGACCACGCCCAGCACCTTGTGGGTGGGCAGCGGCGCCAGCTTCAGCGTCAGCTGGCGGCTGTAGGCCAGCGTGCCCTCGGAGCCGACCAGCAGGTGCGACAGGTTGGCGTGCCCGTCGTCGGTATAGGCGCGCGGATTCTGGCAATCGAACAGATCGATGTTGTAGCCGGCGACGCGGCGCAGCACCTTGGGCATGCGCTCGGCGATCTCGTCGCGCTCGCGCGTGGCGATGGCGCGCAGTTGCGCCAGCATGGACCGCACGCGCGCATCGGCGGGCGCCTGCGCCAGCGATCCGAAATGGCATTGCGCGCCGTCGGCCAGCACCGCGTCGATCGCCAGCACGTTGTGCACCATGTTGCCGTAGGCGAGCGAGCGCGAACCGCAGGAGTTGTTGCCCGCCATGCCGCCGATCGTGCATTGCGCGCCGGTCGAGACATCGACCGGGAACCACAGGCCGTGCGGCTTGAGCCAGGCGTTCAGGTGATCGAGCACGATGCCCGGCTCCACCGTGACGGTGGCCGCGACCGGATCGAAGTCGATCACCTGGTTCAGCCACTTGCTGTTGTCGATCACCAGCGCCTCGCCGACGGTCTGGCCGCACTGGCTGGTGCCGGCGCCGCGCGCCAGCACCGGCGCATGCGCATCGCGCGCGATCTCCAGCGCCAGCAGCAGGTCGCGCTGGTCGCGCGGCACCACCACGCCGACCGGCATGATCTGGTAGATCGACGCGTCGGTGGCATAACGGCCGCGGCTGGCGCGGTCGAACAGCACGTCGCCGCGCAGCTCGCGCCGCAGCCGCGTCGCCAGCGGCGAGCCGGGCCCGCCCTCCGAGGGGACGAAGCGCAGCGGCTTGACGATCGGCGAGGCGGGCAATGGCGACGCCAACGAAGGGGCCGACGTGGAGGCCGATCGCGTGGACAGATCCGTCATCGCAGCTCCATCCGCTCAGGCGGCGGCCTTCAGCGCCGGCGTGTCGGCATGGGACGTCAGGTACTCCATCGCCGCCGCCACACCGCTGCCCTGCAGCGGCACGCCCGACAGCTTCAGTCCCATCTCGCAGCCCGCCAGCGTCGCCATCAGCGTCAGGTCGTTGCAGTCGCCGAGATGGCCGATGCGGAACATCTTGCCGCGCATCTTGCCCAGCGCCTGGCCCAGGGACATGTTGAAGCGTTCGTAGATGCGCTTGCGCACCGCGTCGGCGTCGACGCCCTCGGGCATCATCACGCCGGTCAGCACCGGGCTGTAGACCGCCGGATCGGCGCACTGGATCTCCAGGCCCCAGGCGCGCACCGCGCGGCGGGTCGCCTCGCCCAGGCGCTGGTGGCGCGCGAACACGTTGTCCAGGCCCTCCTCCAGGATCATGTCGAGCGCCTCGGACAGGCCGTACAGCAGGTTGGTGTTCGGCGTGTACGGCCAGTAGCCGTTCTTGTTGGCCTCGATGATCTCGTCCCAGCGCCAGAAGCTGCGCGGCATGCGCGCGGCCTTGCTGGCCGCGATGGCCTTCGGCGACAGCGCATTGAAGCTGATGCCCGGCGGCAGCATCAGGCCCTTCTGCGAGCCCGACACGGTCACGTCCACACCCCACTCGTCATGCCGATAGTCGGCCGAGGCCAGGCCCGAGATCGTATCGACCATCAGCAGCGCCGGATGGCCGGCCGCATCGATGGCGCGGCGCACCGCGGCGATGTCGGAGGTCACGCCGGTCGAGGTCTCGTTGTGGACCACGCAGACCGCGCGGATCCGATGGCCGCTGTCCTCGCGCAGCCGCGCCTCGATCATGTCGGGCTGCACGCCGCGCCGCCATCCTTCGATACCGGGCAGGCCCAGGAACTCCGGCTGCAATCCCAGCGACTCGGCCATCGACTTCCACAGCGTGGCGAAATGCCCGGTCTCGTACATCAGCACGGTGTCGCCAGGGCTCGTCGTGTTCGACAGCGCGGCCTCCCACGCCCCGGTGCCCGAGGCCGGATAGATGATCACCGGGTGCTCGGTCTTGAAGATCTTGCGGATGTCGGCCAGCACCTTGCGCCCGAGTGCCCCGAATTCCGGCCCGCGATGGTCGATGGTCGGATAGCTGATCGCACGCAGGATGCGATCCGGTACCGGGCTCGGTCCCGGGATCTGCAGGAAGTGGCGGCCGGCGGGGTGGAAGTCGAGCGAGATCATGGACAAATGCCTCCTTGTTGAATTTTGAATTCAAAATACTCTAGCAGCCGCTGCCTGCGACCCCAAGCGGAAATTGCCCCGCAGCGCCGCACGTTTACCCCGATTGCATGCGTGGCGCCGGTTGCCGGACAGTTCCACGCGACTGTGCGCTAGAATGGCCGGGACATCAGGGATAAGGACTTTGAATGCAAAATTCCGCCGAAGGGGAACCGCTGCCCGACAGCGGCGCCACCCCGCTGCTGCCCCGGCTGGAGCGCCAGCGCCTGCACGACACCGTGGTCGAGCACCTGCGCAAGTTCATCACCGAGGGCGTGCTCAAGCCCGGCATGAAGCTCAACGAGCGCGAGCTGTGCGAGACGTTGGGGATTTCGCGCACGCCGCTGCGCGAGGCGTTCAAGGTGCTGGCCGCCGAGAACCTGATCGAGATCTCGCCGAACCGCGGCGCCAGCGTGTCGCGCATGACCGAGGCCGAGATCTGGGAGACCTTCGAACTGATGGCCGGGCTGGAAGCGTTTGCCGGCGAACTGGCCTGCGAACGCATCACGCCGGCCGAGCTGGCGCAGATCAAGGCGCTGCATTACGCGATGCTGGCCTGCCGCGCGCAGAACGACCTGTCGGGCTACTACAGCCGCAACCAGGAGATCCACGACCGCATCAACGCGGCTGCGCGCAATGGCGTGCTGCGCCAGACCTATCTGTCGATCAATCGCCGGCTCAAGGCGCTGCGCTTCCGCTCCAACCAGCAGACCCAGAAATGGGACCGCGCGGTGCAGGACCACGAGGCCATGATCCAGGCGCTGGAAGCGCGCGACGGCAAGCGCCTCGCCGCGATCCTGCGACAGCATCTGCTGGAGAAGCGCGAGGCGGTGATACAGGGCTCGCTCGCCGCCGACCCGGCCGCCGAGCGCCCGGGCGCCTCCGCTTCGGCGGCCTGAGCGCCTGCTCGCCATCGACGCCCGCGCCGCCGGGCCTGCCCCTGCGCTCGCCCCGCGGAGGACGCGCCCCTGCTGTGCCCGTTGCCTGTGCCCGTTGCCTGCGCCCGTTGCCTGCGCCCGTTGCCTGCGCCCGTTGCCTGTGCCCGTTGCCTGCGCCCCTTCCTCTGTCCGCACCCGGCATGCGACTTGCAACCGTCCGCCATCCGTTGCGGGGCCTGCATCGTCGGCCATGGCGGCCGTTCCGGGACCCGCGCACTTATATAATCCCGACCTGATAACAGGCATTACGCTTCCGTGATGACGCGCCCAGGCGTGCCGGCCATGCTGGCCCCGCCTTGCCGCTGTTCACTGCTGATCGCTGCCGCGGTGCCGTGGCGCCGCTCCCTGCGGTTGCCCCGGCGCCGCGCAGTGCCGACGGACGAAGCCGCCCTTACAACCAGAGCCGCCTCAGTGACATCCAATTCCACCCCCAGGCTGGCGCTTGCCCATATCGTCAAGCGCTATCCCGGCGTGACCGCCAACGATGACGTCTCGCTGACCGTCGCCCCCGGCGAAATCCATGCCGTGCTCGGCGAGAACGGCGCCGGCAAGTCGACCCTGATGAAAATCATCTTCGGCGCGGTCAAGCCCGACGCCGGCCAGATGCACTTCAACGGCGCGCCGGTCGTCATCGACAGTCCGCACGACGCCCGCGACCTGGGCATCGCGATGGTGTTCCAGCATTTCTCGCTGTTCGACACGCTGACCGTGACCGAGAACATCGCGCTCGGCCTGCCGGCTTCGCAGCGCGACGGCACCTCGATGAAGGCGCTGGCCGCGCGCATCCGCGAGACGGCCGCGCGCTACGGCCTGCCGCACGAGCCCGAGCGCCATGTGCATACGCTGTCGGTGGGCGAGCGCCAGCGCGTCGAGATCGTGCGCGCGCTGCTGGCGCGGCCGCAACTGCTGATCCTCGACGAGCCCACCTCCGTGCTGACGCCGCAGGCGGTGCAGACGCTGTTCGTCACGCTGCGCCAGCTCGCCGACGAAGGCACCAGCATCCTCTACATCAGCCACAAGCTCGACGAGATCCGCGCGCTGTGCCATCGCGCCACCGTGATGCGGATGGGCCGGGTCACCGGCGTCTGCGATCCGCGCCAGGAGAGCGCGGCCTCGCTCTCGCGCATGATGATCGGCGGCGAGCCGCCGCGCGAGGCGCGCGTGGCCACGCCGCGCGGGCCGCTGCGGCTGTCGGTGCGCGCGCTGTCGCTGCCGCGTGCGCATGCCTTCGCCACCGCGCTCGAAGGCATTTCGCTGGATCTGCATGCCGGCGAGATCGTCGGCATCGCCGGCGTGTCCGGCAACGGCCAGCAGGAACTGCTGGCGGCGCTGTCCGGCGAGGACACGCGCGCCGCGCGCGACGCGATCGCGCTCGACGACAAGCCGGTCGGCCGGCTCGATGCGCGCGGGCGCCGGCGCGCGGGCCTGGCCTTCGTGCCCGAGGAGCGGCTGGGCCGCGGCGCGGTGCCCGGCATGAGCCTGGCCGACAATACGCTGCTGTCGCACCAGGACCCGCCCTATGTGCGGCGCGGCCTGGTCTCGCCAAAGGCGGCGGCCGGGCTCGCGGCCGCGATCATCCAGCGCTTTCGCGTCAAGGCCGGCGGCCCCGACGCGCTGGCGCGCAGCCTCTCGGGCGGCAACCTGCAGAAGTTCATCGTCGGCCGCGAGATCGAGAGCGGCCCGGGCGTGCTGATCGTCGCGCAGCCGACCTGGGGCGTCGACGTCGGCGCCGCCGCGCAGATCCACAACGAGCTGCTCGCGCTGAAGGCGACCGGCTGCGCAATCCTGGTCGTCTCGGAGGAGCTCGACGAGCTGTTCGCGATCTGCGACCGGCTGCACGTGATCGCCAAGGGGCGGCTGTCGCCGTCGATCCCGGTGGAGGACGCCACGCGCGAACAGATCGGCCTGTGGATGAGCGGGCTGTGGCAAGGCGGACCGGGCGGGCAGGACGAAGGCCGGCATGACCTCGCGGAGGCACGCGCCCATGGCTAAATCGCCCGGCTTCGCCTTCCCCCTGTCGCTGGCCCCGCGCGGGCTGCCCTCGCGCCCGATGGCGTATGCCTCGCCCGTGATCGCGCTGGCGCTGACGCTCGCCTTCGGCGCGCTGCTGTTCGTGCTGCTCGGCAAGGACCCGATGGCTGCGCTGAAGGTCTTCCTGGTCGATCCGGTCCGGGACATGCGCGCGCTCGGCGAGGTGCTGCTGAAAACCGTGCCGCTGGTGCTGTGCGCGCTCGGCCTGTCGGTCTGCTACCGGGCCAACGTCTGGAACATCGGCGCCGAGGGGCAGCTGATCCTCGGCGGCATCTTCGCCGCGGCGACGGTGCTGTGGTTCGATGTGCCCGGCCACCAGGCAAGCGGCGTGGCGGTGCTCGTGCTGGCCTCGCTCGCCGGCATCGCCGGCGGCATGCTGTGGGCCGGCATCACCGCGCTGCTGCGCGACCGCTTCAACGCCAACGAGATCCTGGTCTCGCTGATGCTGACCTATATCGCGCAGCAGCTGATCCTCTACGTGGTCAACGGCCCGCTGAAGGATCCGCAGGGCATGAACTTCCCGCAGTCCAAGGTGTTCTCGTCGGAGTTCCTGCTGCCCAACCTGATGTCGGGCTCGCGGCTGCATGCGGGCTTCGTGGTGATGCTGGTGCTGGTGGCCGTGATGACGGTGTTCCTGTTCCGCAGCTTCGCCGGCTATCGCCTGCAGGTCGGCGGCACCGCCCCGTCCGCCGCACGCTACGCCGGCTTCTCGGCGCGCGCCTCGCTGTGGATGGCGCTGCTGATCTCCGGCGGCTTCGCCGGGCTCGCGGGGGCCTTCGAGGTGGTGGGGCCGATCGGCCAGCTGCTGCCGTCGATCTCGCCGGGCTACGGCTTCACCGCGATCATCGTGGCCTTCGTCGGCCGGCTGCATCCGGTCGGCGCGGTGTTCGGCGGCATCGTGATGTCGTTGTTCTATATCGGCGGCGAGATGGCGCAATCGCGCCTGGGCCTGCCGTCGGCCATCGGCTGGGTGTTCCAGGGGATGCTGCTGTTCTTCCTGCTCGCCTGCGACAGCCTGATCGACCACCGCCTGCGCTGGCGCGCGGCGGCCGCACGATAGTCCGATAGCCCGAGGCGCAACCGATATCCCCATGGAACAATTCGCTCCCCTTATCGCCACCGCGATCAATGCCGGCACGCCGCTGCTGCTGGCCGCGCTGGGCCTGTTGATCAATGAACGCGCCGGCGTGCTGAACCTGGGCGCCGAAGGCATGATGCTGGTCGCCGCGGTGTTCGGCTTCATGGTCGGCTACCAGACCCAGTCGCCGCTGCTCGGCTTCGTCGCCGGCGCGCTCGCCGGCATGGCGATGGCCACGCTGTTCGCCTGGCTGGCATTGGTGCTGGCCACCAACCAGGTCGCCACGGGCCTGGCGCTGTCGATCTTCGGCACCGGCCTGTCGGCCTTCATGGGCCAGCGCTTCGTCGGCCATGCGATGCCCGCGCAGGGCAGCAAGGTGCCGGGACTCGCCGACCTGCCCTTCGTCGGCCCGGCCTTCTTCCAGCATCACTGGATGGTCTATGTCAGCGTGCTGCTGTGCCTGGCCATCATGTGGTTCCTGTTCCGCACGCGCGCCGGGCTGACGCTGCGCGCGATCGGCGAATCGCCCGAGTCGGCGCACGCGCTCGGCTATCCGGTGCGCTGGATCCGCTTCGCCGCGCTGCTGTTCGGCGGCGGCTGCTGCGGACTGGCCGGCGCCTACCTGTCGCTGGTCTATACGCCGATGTGGGTCGAGAACCTGGTCGCCGGACGCGGCTGGATCGCGCTGGCGCTGACCACCTTCGCCACCTGGCGGCCCGGCCGCGTGCTGGTCGGCGCCTGGCTGTTCGGCGGCGTGACGATCCTGCAGTTCTATCTGCAGGGCATCGGCGTCTCGGTGCCGTCGCAGATCCTGTCGATGCTGCCGTACGCGGCCACCATCGTCGTGCTGGCGCTGATCTCGCGCAATCCGGCGTGGATCCGCCTCAATATGCCGGCGTCGCTGGGTCGGCCGTTCCGCCCCGGCAACGCCTGAACCGTGTCGATCGGCGGCGCGGCGAACCGGGGTCGCCGCGGGGCCGCGCCCGCCGTCTGCAACCAGAGCCAACACCGCCCGCATCCCGCATGCAGGCGCCCATTCAACACAAGGAGAAATCGATGAACGTCACGCGCAGGAAGTCCCTCGCGACGCTGGCCGCCACCTCGCTGCTGGCGCTCGCCACGCTGGCCGGCTGCGGCAAGAAGGAGGCCGAACAGCCGGCGCCGGGCGCCGCCTCCGCCCCGGCCGCTGCAGGCCAGGCGGGCGAGCCGCTGAAGGTCGCCTTCGTCTATATCGGGCCGGTCGGCGACGCCGGCTGGACCTATGCGCACGACCGCGGCCGCAAGGCGGTCGAGGAGAAGTTCGGCGACAAGGTCAAGACCACCTATGTCGAGAACGTGCCCGAGTCGGCCGCCGACGCCGAGCGCGTGTTCCGCGACCTGGCCAGCCAGGGCAACAAGCTGATCTTCGGCACGACCTTCGGCTACATGGAATCGATGCTGAAGGTCGCCCGCGAATTCCCGGACGTCCGCTTCGAGCATGCGACCGGCTTCAAGACCGCGGAAAACCTGGCCCAGTACGACGTGCGCACCTACGAGGGCGCGTATCTGGCCGGCGTGGTCGCCGGCAAGATGAGCAAGACCGGCAAGATGGGCGTGGTCGCCTCGGTGCCGATCCCCGAGGTGATCCGCAACATCGACTCGTTCGCGCTCGGCGCGCGCAGCGTCAACCCGAACGCGACCGTCAAGGTGGTCTGGGTCAACAAGTGGTTCGATCCGGGCAAGGAACGCGAGGCCGCGACCACGCTGATCGGCCAGGGCGTCGACATGCTGATGCAGAACACCGACTCGGCCGCCGTGGTGCAGACCGCGCAGGAAAAGGGCGTGCACGCATTCGGCTGGGATAGCGACATGAGCAAGTTCGGTCCGAAGGCCCACCTGGCAGCGTCGGTGATCTCGTGGGGCGTCTACTACAACAAGGTGGTCGGCGACGTGCTGAGCGGCCAGTGGACCAACGGCACCACCTGGTGGGGCCTGAAAGAGAACATGATCGACCTGACCGGCTTCAACGCCGACGTGCCCGAGGACGTCAAGGCGCTGGTCGCCGAGCGCCGCCGCGGCATCATCGAGGGCAGCTCGCCGATCTGGAAGGGCCCGATCAAGGACAACACCGGCAAGGAACAGCTCGCCGAAGGCCAGGTGGCCGACGACAAGTTCCTGCACGGCATCAAGTTCTATGTCGAGGGGGTGGAGGGACAGATTCCGGGTTGATTGGACGGCCCGCTGTTCCGGTTGTGTTCTCCCCTCTCCTGTAAGCGGAGAGGGGAGCCCCCTCTGGTCTTCCCACCTCTGCTCAGCCCGCGTCTCGAGCGCGGCAGAGGGGAGCCAACCCTTCCCCCTGGCCTTCACCCCGACTGCCGCGGAACTTGAACCCGGCCCGATCGGCCCAAGCTATCCTGTTGTCGTGCCGCGCATTCCCAGCCGCGGGTGCACAGTGTGAAGGAGGCCTCTCATGTGGAAACGATTCTCGGCGCTTTGGACGCTCGCGCGGCGCGATGGCCGCCTGCTCTGGCATGCGCTGCGGCACCCGGACGCGCCCGGCTGGCTCAAGCCGGCGGTGGTTGGCGTGGTGCTGTACGCACTTTCGCCGATCGACCTGATCCCCGACGTGGTGGCGGGACTGGGCATCGTCGACGACCTGGTGCTGATCCCGCTGGCGGTGCACCTGATCCTGAAGCGGCTGCCGCCGCATATCCTGCGGCAGGCGCAGATGCGGTCGGCATCGACCACGGTCAGGCCCCGCTGAGCGGGCAGTAAGGGGAAAAAGGGGAAAAGAGAAAGGGCGCCACTGGCGCCCTTTCTCATTGCCGTCGGCGATACGCCTACGGAATCAGCACGGTCGAGCCGGTGGTCTTGCGTGCTTCCAGTTCGCGATGCGCCTGCGCGACCTCGGACAGCGGATAGCGCTGCCGCACCTCGATCTTGACCTTGCCGCTGCGCACGATGTCGAACAGCTCGGCCGCCATCGGCTCGAGCAGCTCGCGCTGCGTGACATAGGTGTTGATGGTCGGCCGCGTCAGCTTCAGCGAGCCCTTGGCGCCCAGCACCGAGATATCGAGCGGGGGCACCGGACCGGAGGCATTGCCGAAGCTGACCATGGTGCCGCGCGGCGCCAGGCAGTCCAGCGAATCGTTGAAGGTGTCCTTGCCGATCGAGTCGTAGACCACCGCCACGCCCTTGCCGCTGGTGATGTCCTTGACGCGGTCGAGGAAGGACTCGCGCGTGTAGACGATGGTGTGGTCGCAGCCGTGCGCCCGCGCCAGCGCGGCCTTGTCGTCGTTGCCGACAGTGCCAATCACGGTGGCGCCCAGCGCCTTGAGCCATTGCGACGCGATCAGGCCGATGCCGCCGGCGGCGGCGTGCAGCAGCACGGTGTCGCCCGGCTGCACGCGGTAGGTGTCGCGCACCAGATACTGCACCGTCATCCCCTGCAGCATCATCGCCGCGGCCTGCTCGAACGAGATGTCGTCCGGCAGCTTGACGACGATGTCGGCCGGCATCACGCGCACCTGCGCATAGGCGCCGGTGGGACGCCCGGCATAGGCGACGCGGTCGCCCACGCCCAGATGTGTCACGCCCGGCCCGACCGCCTCGACCACGCCGGCGCCTTCCATGCCGATGCCCCCGGGCAGCGGCTGCTTGTAGAGCCCGGTGCGGAAGTAGACGTCGATGTAGTTCAGGCCGACTGCCTCCTGCCGGATGCGGATCTCGCCCGGGCCGGGCTCGCCGACCTCGACGTCGACCCACTGCATCACTTCAGGACCGCCGTTCTCGAAGATGCGGATGGCTTTGCTCATGGTTCGGTTCTCCTTGGGGATGATCGGATGGACGCGCCGACGGCGATGCCCCGGGCTCAGGCCGCCGGCGCCTCGGTGCGGCGCCGCATTTCGGCGATCAGCATGTCGGCGGTCGCCACGTTGGTCGCGCACGGCACGTCGTGCACGTCGCAGGCGCGCACCAGCGCGTTGATATCGGGCTCGTGCGGCTGCGGTGTCATCGGGTCGCGCAGGAAGATCACCGCGGCGACGCGCCCCTCGGCCAGTTGCGCGCCGATCTGCAGGTCGCCGCCCCACGGGCCGGACAGCATGCGCGTGACCTGCAGTCCCACCTCGTCGATCAGCCGGCCGCCGGTGGTGCCGGTAGCCAGCAGCTCGCAGCGCACGAGGAAGTCCCGATGGCGGCGGGCGAAGGCGACGATGTCATCCTTCTTGCGGTCGTGCGCGATCAGCGCGATGCGCGGCGCAGCCGCGGCAACGGGGATGGTCGTCATGCGCGCGCTCAGAAGGTGCCGGGGTAGGCGCCGCCGTCCAGCAGGATGTTCTGCGCGGTGATGTACGACGCCTGCTTGCTGCACAGGAAGGCGCAGGTCGCGCCGAACTCGGCCGGGTCGCCGAAGCGGCGCGACGGGTTCTGCGCGGCGCGGCGCTGCGCGACCTCATCCACGGTCAGGTTGGCCTTCTTCGCCGCGCCTTCCATGGTCTTGTACAGGCGGTCGGTATTGAACGGCCCCGGCAGCAGGTTGTTGATGGTCACGCCATGCTGGGCGACCTCGCGCGCCACACCGGCGACGAAGCCCGTCAGGCCCGAGCGGGCGCCGTTGGACAGGCCCAGCACATCGATCGGCGCCTTGACCGCGCCGCTGGTGATATTGATGATGCGGCCCCACTTGCGCGCGATCATGCCGTCGACGGTGGCCTTGATCAGCTCGATCGGCGTCAACATGTTGGCGTCGAGCGCGGCGATCCAGTCCTCGCGGTTCCAGTCGCGGAAGTTGCCCGGCGGCGGGCCGCCGGCGTTGTTGACCAGGATGTCGAGCTCGCCGAGCTTGGCCGCGGCCTCGAGCGCCTGCTGGCGGCCTTCCGGCGTGGTGATGTCGGTCGCCACCGCGATCACGCGCCGGCCATGGCGCGCGCGCAGATCGGCGGCGGCCTTCTCCAGCGCCTCGGCGCCGCGCGCGACGATCACCACGTCGACGCCCTCGGCGGCCAGCGCATCGGCGCAGGCAAAGCCCAGTCCCTTGCTGGCGCCGCACACCAGCGCATGCTTGCCTCGCAGTCCGAAATCCATGCTCCCTTCTCCTTGATTCGCTAATTGTCCAAGCTCGTTCGAGCGCGCGTTGCTGGGTGGCTCACGCGCTCACCATCACGTCGATTCAGCCCCGCGCGGCCTTGCCGCGCGAGAGCAGATAGATGCCGCCCATCACCAGCGCGCTGCCGGCCAGCTGCACCACGGTGATCGGCTCGCCCAGCAGCCAGAAGCCGAGGAACAGCGTCGACACCGGGCCGATCATGCCGGCCTGCGAGGCCATCGGCGCACCGATGCGCGCGACCGCCATCATCGTCAGCGACACCGGCAACACGGTGCAGAACACCGCGTTGATCACGGACAGCCACATCACCGGCGCCGGCTGCAGCAGTTCGCCCCAGGGGCGCCCCAGCACCAGATATTGCACCACGCAGCAGGCGGTGGACACGCACATCGCATAGGCGACCAGCCGCAGCGAGCCGATGCGCGCCACCAGCTCGCCGCTGGCGATCAGATAGACCGCGTAGCTGAGCGCGCTGCCCAGCACCAGCGCGGCACCGAGCCAGACCTGGCTGCCGCTGACATCGAGGTCGTGGGCCAGCACCAGCACGATGCCGGCATAGGCCAGCAGCAGCGAGATCCATTGCTGGCGGCTGATATGGCGCTTGAAGCCGAAGGCGGTGGCCAGCACCACGAAGGACGGCGTCAGGAACAGGATCAGCCGCTCCAGGCCCGCGGTGATGTATTGCAGGCCGAGGAAATCGAGAAAGCTCGACAGGTAGTAGCCGATGAAGCCCAGCATCAGCACGCGTGCGCGATCGGCCCACGACAGCGGCGGCAGCCGCATCGACTGCCACCAGCCGATCGCCATGAACAGCGGCACCGCGAACAGCATGCGCAACGTGATCACCATCACGGCGTCGACGTTGTAGCGGTACATCAGCTTGGCGACGATGGCCTTGCCGGAGAACAGCACCGCGCCGATGGCGGCGACGGCAAGCCCGGTGCGCTGCCGCGCGCCGGCGGCGGCGCTGGCGGGGCTGGCGAGGGATTTCTGGGAAGCGGGCACGGGTATGGTGCAAACGGCCTGTCCGCGCACGGTCGCCGACAGGCGGGCGCGGCATGGCACTACGTCGGGAAATGTTTGGCATTGCCGCCCGACAATGCCGCCGGACAGTCGCGAGGATTGTATGTCAAAAGGCGCAAAGGCATCGGACGGGGCCTCGTCGTCCCCGCGCAGGCGGGGACGACCCGGAGTCCATCCATTACAATCCGGCACCACCGGGGCGATCCCCCGGATTCCGCCCTGCCCTCACCGCCAGCCGCTACCCGCCATGAAGCAAGATCCGCGTTTTCCCAATCTGTTCATCCTCGACCACCCGCTGATCCAGCACAAGCTGTCGCATATGCGCGACCGCGACACGTCGACGCGGACCTTTCGCGAGCTGCTGCGCGAAATCACGCTGCTGATGGGTTACGAGATCACGCGCAGCCTGCCGCTGACCACGCGCCATATCGACACGCCGCTGGTCAGCATGGACGCGCCGGTGATCGCAGGCAAGAAGCTGACCATCGTGCCGGTGCTGCGCGCCGGCGTCGGCATGAGCGACGGCCTGGTCGAGCTGATCCCGTCGGCGCGGATCGGCCATATCGGCGTCTATCGCGACGAGCATCATCGTCCGGTCGAATACCTGGTGCGGCTGCCCGATCTGGAGGACCGCAGCTTCATCCTGTGCGATCCGATGGTCGCCACCGGCTATTCGGCGGCGCATGCGGTCGATGTGCTCAAGCGCCGCGGCGTCAAGGACGAGGCGATCACCTTCGTCGCGCTGGTGGCGGCGCCCGAAGGCGTCGAGGTCTTCCAGAAGGCCCATCCGAACGTGAAGCTGTACGTGGCCTCGCTCGACAGCCATCTGGACGAGCACGCCTACATCGTGCCCGGCCTGGGGGATGCGGGCGACCGGTTGTTCGGCACCAAGAACTGAGGCGGCGGTTGCTGGCCGGGGGGCTGCCCTGTCCCCCGACGCCGCTCCCGCGCGCGGGAAAGGGGAGCACACCGGCAGATATTGAAACACCCTCGGTTTTCTCCCCTCTCCCGCCGGCGGGAGACGGGCTGGGGGAGAGGGCAGCCCCGCCCGGCTAGCGGCGCTTGCGCCCCGACCCCAGCAGGCTGCCCAGCACGCCGCGGATCAGCTCCCGGCCGACTTGCGAGCCCACCGTGCGGGCGGCCGATTTGGCCATCGATTCGAGAATCGAATCGCCACGGCCGCTCTTGCCGGTGCCGCGTGTCAGGCCGCCAAACAGATCGCCCGCCTCGTCGAGCCAGCCGCGTTCGCTGGCCTGCTGCTGCGCGGTGCGATCCGCGCCCTGGCCACCGTTCTGCCCACCGTTCTGCCCACCGGCCCGCGCACCGGCCTGCGCATCCGCTTCCTGCGCCGCCCTGCCCTTGAGCCGCTCGTAGGCCGATTCCCGATCGACGGCCTTCTCGTAGGTGCCCGCCACCAGCGACGAGGCCAGCAACTGCTTGCGCTCGGCCTCGTCGATCGGACCGATGCGGCTGCCCGGCGCCAGCACCCAGGCGCGCTGCGTGATGCCCGGCGTGCCCTTGGCGTCGAGCAGCGAGATCAGCGCCTCGCCCACCGCCAGCTCCCCGATCGCCTTCTCCACGTCCAGCTCGGGATTGGCGCGCATCGTCGTGGCGGCCACCTTGACCGCCTTCTGGTCGCGCGGCGTGAACGCACGCAGCGCGTGCTGGACACGGTTGCCGAGCTGCCCCAGCACGGTGTCGGGAATGTCGATCGGGTTCTGCGTGACGAAGTACACGCCGACGCCCTTCGAACGGATCAGCCGCACCACCTGCTCGATCTTCTCGAGCAGCGCCTTGGGCGCGTCGTTGAACAGCAGGTGGGCCTCGTCGAAGAAGAACACCAGCTTGGGCTTGTCCAGGTCGCCGGCCTCGGGCAGTTTCTCGAACAGCTCGGACAGCAGCCACAGCAGGAAGGTCGCGTACAGCCGCGGCGCATGCAGCAGCTTGTCGGCGGCCAGGATATTGACCATGCCCAGGCCCTTGTCGGTCTGCATGAAGTCGTCGAGGTTCAGCATCGGCTCGCCGAAGAACGCATCGGCGCCCTGCGATTCGAGCGCGACCAGGCCGCGCTGGATCGCGCCGATCGACGCGGCCGAGATATTGCCGTACTCGGTGGTGAACTGCGACGCGTTGTCGCCGACGTACTGCAGCATCGCGCGCAGGTCCTTGGCGTCGAGCAGCAGCAGGCCGTTGGCATCGGCGATGCGGAACACCAGGTTCAGCACGCCCTGCTGGGTGTCGTTGAGCTCGAGCATGCGCGAGAGCAGCAGCGGGCCCATGTCGGACACGGTGGCGCGCACCGGATGGCCCTTCTCGCCGAACACGTCCCACAGCGTGGTCGGGCAGGCGCCCCAGGCCGGCTCGGGCAGCCCCAGGTCGGCCAGCCGCTTGGCGAGCTTGTCGGACAGCTGGCCGGGCTGCGAGATGCCGGTCAGGTCGCCCTTGACGTCGGCCATGAAGACCGGCACGCCAAGGCGCGAAAAGCCCTGCGCCAGCGTTTGCAGCGTCACGGTCTTGCCGGTGCCGGTGGCGCCGGTGATCAGCCCGTGTCGGTTGCCCATCTGCGGCAGCAGGGCCAGCTCGTGCTGGGCGTTCTTGGCGATGACGATGGGGTCGGCCATGTTGGGGCTCCGGTGGATGAGGACGCGATGATTGACGCGATGGTGCAGCGCCACGAAGCCCGCCTCGTCCGGCGCGGCAGAGGCCGGGCCGGCGGTCTGGCGCGCAGGGCCGCGTGATAAAATCCCGGGCTGATTATATCCAGCAGTGATTGCCAGCAGTCATGGCCTGCCGCTGATGATTCCATCACCGGCGCGTGCACCGCAACAGGCCGCGTGGGCGTTGCCAAGCACCCGCCGGTCCGGCCGACAGCCTTCGGCCACGCTGCCCTTGCCGCGCTGCACGCGCATCGCGTACCTGTTCCGCCTCGGAGAGAAACATGGCCGGTCATTCCAAATGGGCCAATATCAAGCATAAGAAAGCCGCCGCCGACGCCAAGCGCGGCAAGATCTGGACCCGCCTGATCAAGGAAATCACCGTCGCCGCCAAGCTCGGCGGCGCCGATGCCGATTCGAATCCGCGCCTGCGGCTGGCCGTGGACAAGGCCATGGACGCCAACATGCCGAAGGACAACATCCAGCGCGCGATCCAGCGCGGCGTGGGCGGTCTGGAAGGCGCCAGCTACGAGGAAATCCGCTACGAGGGCTACGGCCTGTCGGGCGCCGCGATCATCGTCGATTGCCTGACCGACAACCGCACCCGTACCGTGGCCGAAGTGCGCCACGCCTTCTCCAAGCACGGCGGCAACATGGGCACCGAGGGTTCGGTGGCCTTCATGTTCACGCACTGCGGCCAGTTCCTGTTCGCCCCGGGCACGCCCGAGGACAAGCTGATGGAGGCCGCGCTCGAGGCCGGTGCCGACGACGTCGTCACCCATGAGGACGGCTCGATCGAGGTCACTTGTCCGCCCAACGATTTCGGCACCGTCAAGACGGCGCTGGAAGCGGCCGGCTTCAAGGCCGAAGTCGCCGATGTCGTGATGAAGCCGCAGAACGAGGTCAGTTTCACCGGCGACGACGCCGTCAAGATGCAGAAGCTGCTCGACGCGCTGGAAAACCTCGACGACGTGCAGGAAGTCTTCACCAACGCAGTGATCGAGGACTGAGCCGGCACATCCGCCTCTCCCCTCTCCCCGGCGGCCGTCGCGCAGGCTATGCGGCGGCCGCCCTCCCCAAAGCTTTATCTTCTGGCAGTGGATCATGAAAGTATTGGTTGTCGGCTCGGGCGGACGTGAACACGCGCTGGCCTGGAAACTGGCCCAGTCGCCCAAGGTGCAGGTCGTCTACGTGGCGCCGGGCAACGGCGGCACGGCGCTGGACAAGCGGCTGCAGAATGTCCCGGTCACCGATCCCGCGGCGCTGGCGGACTTCGCCCGCCAGGAGAGCGTGCATTTCACCGTGGTCGGTCCCGAGGCGCCGCTGGCGGCCGGCATCGTCGACGTGTTCCGCGCGCAGGGGCTGCGCATCTTCGGCCCGAGCAAGGCAGCCGCGCAGCTGGAGTCGTCGAAGGACTTCGCCAAGGCCTTCATGCACCGGCACCAGATTCCGACCGCCGCCTACCAGACCTTCGCCGACGCCGGCCAAGCGCACGCCTATATCGACGCGCAGGGCGCGCCGATCGTGATCAAGGCCGATGGCCTCGCCGCGGGCAAGGGCGTGGTGGTCGCCACCACGTTGGAAGAGGCGCACGCAGCGGTCGACATGATGCTGGCCGACAACAAGCTCGGCGATGCCGGCGCGCGCGTCGTCATCGAGGAATTCCTCGAGGGCGAGGAGGCAAGCTTCATCGTGATGGTCGACGGCGCCAACGTGCTGGCGCTGGCCACCAGCCAGGACCACAAGCGCCTGCTCGATGGCGACGCCGGCCCCAACACCGGTGGCATGGGCGCCTATTCGCCGGCGCCGGTGGTCACCCCTGCGCTGCATGCGCGCGTACTGCGCGAGATCATCATGCCGACCGTGCGCGGCATGGAGAAGGACGGCATCCCGTACACCGGCTTCCTGTACGCCGGCCTGATGATCGACCGCGACGGCAATCCGAAGACGCTCGAATTCAACTGCCGCATGGGCGATCCCGAGACGCAGCCGATCATGGCGCGGCTCAAGACCGACCTGTTCGACGTGATGGAGCACGCCGTCAACGGCCGGCTCGACGCGGTCGAGCTCGACTGGGATCGCCGCACCGCGCTGGGCGTGGTGATGGCCGCGCACGGCTACCCGGATGCGCCGCGCAAGGGCGACCTGATCACCGGCATCCCGGCCGAGACCGACGACAGCGTGACGTTCCACGCCGGCACCACGCTGGCCGACGGCAAGCTGCTGACCGCCGGCGGCCGCGTGCTGTGCGTGGTAGGCCTGGCCGATACCGTCAAGGCGGCGCAGCGCGCGGCCTATGCGGCGGCCCAGCAGATCCACTTCGACGGCATGCAGTACCGCTCGGATATCGGATACCGCGCGATCAAGCGCTGACGTCTTCGCGCGTCTTCTCCCCTCTTCCCGCCCTCTGCGCGGGAGAGAGGGGGAACACCCTCGCGGCACAAGCCACCTCGCGTGCCGGCCCCGCCGCACCATGACGGGGCAGCGGCTACAATCCTGACCATGCTGATGATCGATTCCCAGGCAGTGCGCGCCTATCTGCTGGACCTGCAAGACCGCATCACGGATGCCGTCGCCGCCATCGACGGGCAGCCGTTCGCCACCGATGCCTGGGAAAAACCGCCCACCGAGCGCCTGCGCGGCAGCGGCCGCACCCGCATCCTCGAAGGCGGCGCGGTGATGGAGCGGGCCGGCGTCGGCTTCTCGCACGTGCGCGGCGACGCGCTGCCGCCCTCGGCCAGCGCCAACCGGCCCGAACTGGCCGGGCGCGGCTTCGAGGCGATGGGCGTCTCGCTGGTGTTCCATCCGCGCAATCCCTACGTGCCCACGGTCCATATGAACGTGCGCTGCTTCCTGGCGGTGAAGGAAGGCGCCGAGCCCGTATGGTGGTTCGGCGGCGGCATGGACCTGACGCCGTACTACGGCAATGCCGACGACTGCCGGCATTTCCACGCCACCTGCAAGAGCGCACTCGATCCGTTCGGCGCCGAGCTCTATCCGCGCTTCAAGCGCTGGTGCGACGAGTACTTCTTCCTGAAGCATCGCGGCGAGGCGCGCGGCGTCGGCGGCGTGTTCTTCGACGACTTC
Source organism: Cupriavidus sp. (assembly GCA_031180665.1). GTDB lineage: Bacteria > Pseudomonadota > Gammaproteobacteria > Burkholderiales > Burkholderiaceae > Cupriavidus. The sequence continues at coordinate 107,812 of JAPSLP010000008.1, forward strand.
TCCGCGCTCGGCTTCGACGACAGCTTCGCCATGATGCGTGCGGTCGGCGACGGCTTCCTGGACGCCTACCTGCCGATCCTGCAGGCGCGCAAGGACATCCCCTACGGTCCGCGCGAACGCGACTTCCAGGCCTATCGCCGCGGCCGCTATGTCGAATTCAACCTGGTGTTCGACCGCGGCACGCTGTTCGGCCTGCAATCGGGCGGCCGCACCGAATCGATTCTGATGTCGATGCCGCCGCAGGCCGCCTGGCGGTACGACTGGCAGCCCGAACCGGGCAGCGCCGAAGCGGCGCTGTACACCGACTTCCTGCCGGCGCGCGACTGGGTCTGAACCTTACCGATGAACACCACCGCCCCCGCCGCCAGCGCGCCGATCCGGCCGGCTCAGGCCGACGAGCCGGATCCCGCCCGGCACGGCCGCCCCTACCGCCTCGGCATCCTGGGCGGCACCTTCGATCCGCCCCATGTCGGCCACCTGGCCCTGGCACGGCTGTGCATCGACCATCTGCAGCTGGACGAGCTGCTGTGGATTCCCACCGGCCAGTCGTGGCAGAAGGGCAACGACGTGACGCCGGCCGCCGACCGGCTGGCGATGACCGAGCTCGCGGCCGCGGCGCTGGCCGACGCGCCGGCGCGGGTCCACACCAGCCGCATGGAGGTCGATCGCGCCGGTCCCAGCTACACCATCGATACGGTGCGCCAGCTGCGCGAGCAGGTCGGCCCCGCGGCCTCGCTGGCCTGGCTGATGGGCGCCGACCAATTGCTGCGCCTGCACACCTGGCATGGCTGGGAAGATCTGTTGGGCTACGTCCACCTGTGCGTCGCGACCCGGCCCGGCTTCGCGCTGGACCAGCTCGACGGCCCGGTGCGCGACGCGCTGGCCCAGCGCCGCGCCGACGCGCACCTGATACAATCCACGCCCTCCGGCCGGATGTGGATCGACCAGACGCTCGCCGTCGACCTCTCCTCCACCGCCCTGCGCCAGCGCCTCGCCGCCGGCCAGCGCGCGGATGACCAACTCCCCCCGGGCGTGGCACACTACATCGCCACCCACGGACTCTATCGCCAGGACTGAGCAGGACCGTGGAACCGGGCCGGCCCTTAGCACTGGCCCGGGACGCGGCCACGGCCACCGATCCCTCGCTGACAAAATACAAGGGCACCACCAAGGCACCATGGATATTCGCAAACTGCAACGCGCCATCGTCGATGGCCTCGAGGACGTCAAGGCACAGGACATCAAGGTGTTCGACACCACGCACCTGACCGAACTGTTCGACCGCGTGGTGATCGCCAGCGGCACCTCGAACCGGCAGACCAAGGCGCTGGCCGCCTCGGTACGCGACACCGTCAAGGAAGCCGGCGGCCACATCGTCGCGGTGGAAGGCATGGAGACCGGCGAATGGGTGCTGGTCGACTGCGGCGACGCGGTGGTGCATATCCTGCAGCCGCAGCTGCGCCAGTACTACAACCTGGAAGAGATCTGGGGCGACAAGCCGGTGCGGATCAAGCTGGGCACCGCCAAGGGGCTGGCCAAGGCCAGCGAGCCGATGGACGACGAGGACGCCGAAGAGAAGGCACCGCGCGCCCGCGCCACGCGCCGTGCCGTCGGCGAACGCCCGGCACTGGCCCGTCTGCCCGAAGGCATGAAGGAGCCGTCGCCGCCGATGGGTCACGAGGACACCGATCCGGACGCGATCGCCACGCAGCGCAAGCCGGTCGCGCGTCCCCGCACCACCAGCAGCAGCGGCGCCGCGCCGGCGCGCAAGGCTGCGGCCCGCACGGGTACCGGCGGCGGTACCGGCGGCGCCCGCAAGGCCGCGACCAAGACCGCCGCCAAGACTGCCAGCAAGACCGCCACCAAGACGGCGGCCAAGACGGGAGCCGGCACCGGTACCCGTACCGCGGCCAGGACCACCGCCACGCGCAGCGCCGCCGCCAAGACCGCGGCACCGCGCAAGCGCGCCACCCGCTCGGCCTGAGCCGGGCCCGCTACCGCAGCAGCGCGTCGCCGTGCAGTTGCTGATCGTCGCGGTCGGACACAAGATGCCGGCCTGGATCGAGGCCGGCTTCGCCGCGTATGCCAAGCGCATGCCGCCGGAGCTGCGCATCGTGCTGCGCGAGATCAAGCCCGAGGCGCGCACCGCCAGCAATAACGCCGCGACCGTGATGCAGCGCGAGGCCGCGCGCATCGAGGCCGCGCTGCCGCGCCAGTGCCGCATCGTCGCGCTGGACGAACGCGGCCGCGACCTGACCACGATGCAGCTCGCCGAGCAGCTGACCGGCTGGCAGCGCGAGGGCGGCGACGTCGCCTTCCTGATCGGCGGTGCGGACGGGCTCGACCCGGCGCTGAAGGCGCGCGCGCAAACGCTGCTGCGGCTCTCCAGCCTGACCCTGCCGCATGGCATGGTGCGCGTGCTGCTGGCCGAGCAGTTGTACCGCGCCTGGACCGTCACGCAGAACCACCCTTACCATCGGGTCTGATCTGCGCTCGCCCGGTTTCGACCGTCGTCCCACCCTTGTTCCTGAGCGCGCCCGCCGCGCCCGTGCCACCGTGCTCCACGACGTCCTCTACCTCGCCTCCCAAAGCCCCCGCCGCCGCGAGCTGCTGACCCAGCTGGGCGTGTCCTACCAGCTGCTGCTGCCCGACGACGACGAAGACGCCGAGGCGCTCGAAGCGGTGCTGCCCGGCGAGACGCCGGACGACTACGTGCAGCGCGTGTGCGCACTGAAGGCCGAGGCCGCGCTGCGCCGCCGCGAGCGCCGTGCACTGCCCGACGCGCCGATCCTGACCTCCGACACCACGGTCTGCCTGGACGGCCGCATCCTGGGCAAGCCCGAGCATGCCGACGACGCCGCGGCAATGCTGGCGGCGCTGTCCGGCACCACGCATCGCGTGCTGACCGCGGTGACCGTGGTCTCGACCCTCGGCGCGCACCATGCGCTGTCGATCTCCGAGGTCACCTTCCGTGCGATGCGCGAGGACGAGATCGCGCGCTACGTGGCCAGCGGCGAGCCGCTCGGCAAGGCCGGGGCGTATGGCATCCAGGGCCGCGCCGCCGAGTTCGTGCAGCGGATCGCCGGGAGCTATTCGGGTATCATGGGCCTGCCCTTGTTCGAGACGGCAGCGCTGTTGCGACAGGCCGGTCTGCGCTTCTGAAGCGCACCGCCGCGCAAAGCCGATCATGCCGCCGCCTGGCCCCGCCCACGGCGCCGCCCGGCATTCAGGGGACCAACCTGCTCCGCGACGGACGACCGTCGACGGAGCCAGCCAGCCGGCGACGGATCGCACACAACATGACCGAAGACATCCTCGTCAATATCACCCCGCAGGAAACGCGCGTGGCCATCGTGCAGCAGGCCGCGGTACAGGAGCTTCATGTCGAGCGCACGCTGACACGCGGGCTGGTCGGCAATATCTATCTGGGCAAGGTGGTACGCGTGCTGCCCGGCATGCAATCGGCCTTCATCGACATCGGGCTGGAGCGGGCCGCCTTTCTGCACGTCGCCGATATCTGGCATCGGCGCGAACCGGACCGCAACGGCAGCACGCAACTGGCGATCGAGAAAACGCTGTTCGAAGGCCAGGCGCTGATGGTGCAGGTGATCAAGGACCCGATCGGCACTAAAGGCGCGCGGCTCTCGACCCAGGTCAGCATCGCCGGACGCACGCTGGTCTATCTGCCGCAGGATCCCCATATCGGCATCTCGCAGCGGATCGAAGGCGAGGTCGATCGCGAGGCGCTGCGGGCCCGCGTGCAGGGGCTGGTGCCCGAAGAGGAACGCGGCGGCTTCATCGTGCGCACCATTGCCGAGGAGGCCACCGACGAGGAGCTGGGCAACGACATCGCCTACCTGCGCAAGATCTGGGGCGCGATCCGGCTCAACGCCACCACGCTGCCGGCGCCCAGCCTGCTGTACCAGGATCTGAGCCTGGCCCAGCGCGTGCTGCGCGACTTCGTCAACGACGCCACCGGCGTGATCCAGGTCGATTCGCGCGAGAACTACCAGAAGCTGGTCGAGTTCGCGCAGGAATACACGCCGGCGGTGCTGTCTCGACTGTCGCACTACACCGGCGAGCGGCCCATCTTCGACCTGTTCAATATCGACGCCGAAATCGAGCGCGCGCTGTCGCGGCGCGTCGACCTGAAGTCCGGCGGGTATCTGATGATCGACCAGACCGAGGCGATGACGACGATCGACGTCAACACCGGCGGCTATGTCGGCGCGCGCAATTTCGACGACACGATCTTCAAGACCAACCTGGAGGCGGCGCACACGATCGCGCGCCAGCTGCGCCTGCGCAATCTGGGCGGCATCATCATCATCGACTTCATCGACATGGAGAACGCGGAGCACCGCGACGCGGTGCTGTCGGAACTGAAGCGTGCGCTTGCGCGCGACCGTACCCGCATCACCGTCAACGGTTTCTCGCAGTTGGGCCTGGTCGAAATGACGCGCAAGCGCACGCGCGAATCGCTGGCGCACGTGCTGTGCGAGCAGTGCCCGGTGTGCCAGGGCAAGGGCCAGGTCAAGACGCCGCGCACGGTCTGCTACGAGATCCTGCGCGAGATCATGCGGGAGTCGCGGCAGTTCAATCCGCGCGAGTTCCGCATCCTGGCCTCGCAGGAGGTGATCGACCTCTTCCTCGAAGAGGAAAGCCAGCATATGGCGATGCTGGGCGACTTCATTGGCAAGCCAATTTCGCTGCAGGTCGAATCGACCTTCCATCAGGAGCAGTACGACATCATCCTGATGTAAGGGCCCTGCCGCCGCCGGCCGTGGGCTCGGGGGAAGAGACAGCCGGCAAGGCCGTTATTCGCGCCGTTACTTGCGCCGTCACATGCGCCAACACTTATGCCATCACTTACGCGATGACTGGCGCCATATTATTCGGCACGACCGCCAGCCTCATGGCGAGCGTCTTCGCGCAGCTGCATGGATTTGGCGATCAGCCCGGCCACCACAGTGCCGCCAATCACTACGCCGGCCAGGATCATCGCCGGGATCAGCCCTCCGCTCAAGGCCATCACCGCCGTACCCACGATCGTCCCTGAGACACCGACCGCGATCATCGTGCGTTGTGGCATGCGGCCCGCAATGCGCCGTGCCTGCCGAACCAGCGGCGACAGCGCTTTGTGCAGACTGGCTGCAAGCCGCCCTGCTGCCTTTGAGGGCGCGGCCGACGGCGACGCCGCTTGATTCTGATGATGCTGGGGCGCGTGGACGTTCGCGTCCGCCGACCGCAGCCGGCATCGCTCGCCCCAACCGAGGCTGCCTGCGCCGGCAGTGGTTTGCGCCGACGTCGTCGGGCCCGCTGGCACACTTGTCTGCGATACGTGAGCGGAAGTGCCGCTGGTACGGGAGGTGTATGGCATGTTGACTTTCCAGGTAAAACTTGTTCTGAGGTGATTTAGCCAGACCGCCGATCGCCGGGATACACCAGGAGAGATCGCGTTCATTGCCTATCGGAGGCACGCTCAGCCTGTCTGGGCGCACGGTTCGTCCGCCGCGGCACGCAGCTTCGCAGCATGTCCGCGTCATTGCTTTCGCAAATACCCAGCCGTATGGAAATTCGGAAACGATCCGCCCATTGACGTGGCGCACCGTCGCCGCGGCGCTCAGGGTCAGACCGCATGACCATTGCCGCGCGATCCGCTATAACAAATGAGAAGGCGCACGCCCCAGGGGGCGCGGCAGTGGGAGCGGACGATGACAGGCAGGAAAGACGAAACGGCGGGGCGGCCGAGGGCGCGGCGGACCGCGCCGTGGACAAGCCTGCTGCTTGCAGGACTATGCGCGTTGCCGGGCTGTACGCCCGTGCAGGAATTGGCGAAACGGGCTCCGTCGTTGCCGCCCGCTGCGCCCGAACGCCAGGTCACACCCGCCCCTCCGCCACCGATTCCCTCGCGCGTGATCGAGCTCGCCGGCTATTGCAGCCGCACCGAGGACGACGGCTTTCGCGAAGAGGCGCGCATGCGCGTGATCGCCAACGAAGTGCAGGCGCTGAACTGGAAGCTGTGGGTGTCGCGGCGCCGCGGCTCGTGCGCCTTCGATCTGAGCGAGTTCAGGCAGGTTCAGAAAGCCCCGCACATCGAATTGCTGGCGCGCGACGACAGCGGCTGCAAGCTGATGGTCTGGCAGGACCCGCGGCGCGTCACGCTGGCCCATGCCAATTGCCAGAAGCGTTGCACGCCGGGGATCTACGAGGAAGCGTGGCCGGTGATGTTCGACCCGGGCAGCGGCATGTGCGCGCAGGTCAAGTAGACCGGCCGCGCCACGCCGCCCGCGCCAACGCACGAGGCCGGCGAGCGGGCCGGCGCCGGGCCTTCAGCCGCGCTTGACCCAGACCACCAGGCCGCCCGCGATGCCGAGCGTGCGGCGATCCGGACGGTAGTCCATGGTGCCGGGAAACTGCTGCGCGTCGCGCTGGCCGATGCGCCATGCGCAGCCGTCCAGCAGCGCAATCGCCTCGGCCTCGGGCTTGCCGACCAGTGCGTCGTCAGCCAGCTTGTCGGCGGCGCAGCCTTGCGGCGTGGCGGCGCCTCCCATCGGCGGCGGCGGCGGGCCGGGCGGCGGTTCAGTGGCGCAGGCCGCGAGCACGGTGACGCCGGTGGCGGCGCAAGCCAGCCGGCCCATGCCGTTCAGGCGAGGAAGCAGGCGCGAAAGCCACGAGGAAAGAAACGATCGGTCGACGATCCTTGGCATGCAATCTCCTTGCAGGTCGGGGCGGACAGCCTCTGCCGTCCGCAGGCGAGATCGGCCGGTCCCGGGGCCGGATCAGGGCTTGGTCCTCGGCACACGTCCCATCAGGAAGAACTCGTCGTTGGGACGCATGCCGATGGTGTTGGCCATCCGGTTGGACAGGCCGAAAAAGGCGGTGATGGCGGCGATATCCCAGGCGTCCTCGTCGGAGAAGCCGTGCGGGCGCAGCGCGTCGAAGTCGGCTTCGTCGATCTCGTGCGAAGCCTGGCAGACCTTCATGGCGAAATCGAGCATCGCGCGCTGGCGCGGCGGCAGGTCGGCCTTGCGATAGTTGACCGCGACCTGGTCGGCCAGCAGCGGCTTCTTCTCGTAGATGCGCAGGATGGCGCCGTGCGCGACCACGCAATAGAGGCACTGGTTGACGCCGGAAGTGGCGACCACGATCATCTCGCGCTCGCCCTTGGTCAGCCCGCCCTCCTTGTCCATCAGCGCATCGTGATAGGCGAAGAAGGCGCGGAACTCGGCCGGCCGGTGCGCCAGCGCGAGAAAGACGTTGGGCACGAAGCCGGCCTTCTCCTGCACCGCCAGGATCCGTTCGCGGATATCGTGCGGAACCTGCTCCAGCGTGGGCACGGGATAGCGGCTGATCGGCCTGCTCTGGACACTGCCGTCGGACTTGCCTGCTGCCGCATTCGACGCGGCACGGCCTTGCTGCGATTCGCTCATCGTGGTCTCCTCGGGTGGTTCCGGTTGATCCGTCTGCCGGCATGGCCGTCGCGCGGCGCGCGAGGCTGGCGACAGTATCGGCCAGCCTCGGCGCCACGCCAAGCCAAGCCAAGCCGTGCCGGCCCGCACCGCACCGCGCGGCCCGCTTATTGCGTCGCGAACTGGATGCGGTGCAGCCCGGCGTACAGCCCGTTCGCGGCCAGCAGTTCGGCATGGGTGCCGTGCTCGGCGATGCGCCCCTGATCCAGCACCGCGATGCGGTCGGCGTTCTCGATGGTCGACAGCCGGTGCGCGATCACCAGCGTGGTACGGCCGACCATCAGCGATTCCAGCGCGGCCTGGACCTGGCGCTCCGACTCCGAATCCAGCGCCGAGGTCGCCTCGTCCAGGATCAGGATCGGCGCGTCCTTGTACAGCGCCCGGGCGATCGCCAGCCGCTGGCGCTGGCCGCCAGACAACTTCATGCCGTTGTCGCCGATATTGGTCTGCAGGCCCTCGGGCAGCGCCTTGACCACATCGGTCAGATAGGCGGCCTCCAGTGCGCGTTCGACCCGCGCCATGTCGATCTGGTCGGCCGAGTGCACGCCATAGGCCACGTTGGCGGCGACGGTGTCGTTGAACAGCACCACGTCCTGGCTGACGAAGGCGATCTGGCGGCGCAGGTCCTTCAGCGCCAGCGCATCGAGCGGCTGGCCGTCGAGCAGGATGCGCCCTTCGGTCGGGTCGAAGAAGCGCGGCACCAGATTGACCAGCGTGGTCTTGCCGCTGCCGGACGGGCCGACCAGCGCCAGCACCTCGCCGGGGCTGACGCGCAGCGACACGTCCTGCAGCGCCGGGCGGCCGGCGTCGCCGTAACGGAAACCGACGCCCTCCAACACCAGTTCGCCGCGCGCGCGGTCCAACGGCAATCCGCCGTGCTGCGGCTCCACCGGCTCGTCGATCAGGCGGAAGATCATTTCCGCGGCGGTCATGCCCCGCGTCAGCGGCTGGTTGATGTCGGTCAGGTGCTTGAGCGGCGAGATCAGCAGCAGCATCGCCATCACGAAGCCGGTAAAACCGCCGATGGTGGTCTGGTTGCCCTGCGCCTGCACCATCGCGATGGTGATGATCACCGACAGCGCCAGCGCGGCCAGGAACGCGGTCACCGGCTGGTTCAGCCCGCCGGCAACCGCCATCCGCATCGAATAGTTCTTCAGCCGCTCGGCCATCGCGCGAAAGCGCGCCAGCTCGTAGGTCTCGCCGCCGTGTAGCTTGACCACCTTGAAGCCGCCGGCCGCTTCCTCGACCACGTAGGCGGCGCTGTTGGTCAGCGTCTGGTGCTCGCGGTTGAGCTTGCGCAGTCGCCGGTTGATCTTCGACATCAGGTAGCCGATCACCGGCAGGATCACGGCTACGATCAGCGTCAGCCGCCAGTTCGTGTAGAACAGGTAGATCAACAGCGCGACCACGGTCAGCGAGTCGCGCACCAGCGTAATGAAGACGCTGGTCAGGATCTGCAGCACCTGGTTGACCTCGAAGATCACCGCATTGATCAGCGACGCCGCGGTATTGCGATGGAAGAACATCGCCGGCACATGCAGCATGCGTTCGAACATCTGCAGCCGCATCTTCAGCAGCACGCGGTTGGAGATCAGGCTCAGCAGATAGCCGGAGGCGAACTGCGCCAGGCCGCGGATCAGCGCGACACCGGTCAGGATCGCCGGCACATGCCACAGCTTGCCGGCGTAGTCGCCGCCGAAGCCCTTGTCCAGCAGATCGTTGACGACCTTGGGGATCACCCCTTCGCTGGCGGCCACGACGGCCATCGCCACGATCGCGGCGATGAAGATGCGCAACTCGGGGCGCAGGTACGCCCAGAGCCGTCCAGCCATATTGTTCTGTTGCGCGGAAGCTTCGATGGGAGTGTGAGTTGCCATGGAGTACTGAGGCGAGGAATCGGGAACTGGCGCGTCGTGCGCTACCAGCTGCGTTTCTGTTTTGCCACGCGCAGGAACGGACGGACAAAAAGCTGGAACAGGAAGCGTTGGAACAGATAGCGCCGCAGATAATAGCCGATGCTGCGTCGCGCCTTGTCGGTCGCGTCCAGCGGCGCACGGTGATCCTCGAGCGACGATGCGGCAGCCAGTTCCGACAGGCCGATGCAATATGGCACCACCGCGCGCACTTCGATCAGGCCGCGCCGCTCGAAGGCGGACCAGTAGTCGGCGGCGCACCACACCGGCTGCAGCCCGTCGAGCAGGCGCTGCGCCGCCGCCGAGGTGATCACGTAACCGTGCGCCCGCCACCATTCGCCGTAGCGACGAACGAGCTGGCGTTCTCCATCGAGCGGCACTCGACCCCACCGTGTGAATTTGTCGACGTGGGAGAGCAGTATGGCGAGCGGCTGCGCCGGGTCCAGCGTGCGCGCCAGCGCGTCCAGCGTAGCCGGGAGCGCGTCGCCCAGCGCCGCATCGTCCTCGAGCACGAGGGCGAAGGGCGCACCATCTTCGAGCATCTGGCGATAGACGCCAAGATGACTGAGCGCGCAGCCCAGTTCGCCCCGCGACAAGGGCCGATACTGCGTCCGCGCCGCGGTCTCGTCGTAGCGCCGTCCCACTTCCCCGTCACCGAGCTGCCGTCCGTCGACGGCGGGAAAGAACCGGTATGGCACCGCCAGCGCGTCGAGCTGCGCGCCGATGCGAATGCGCCGCTCGGCGGCATGCTTCAGATTGATGACATAGGCCGGGATCACGGACACGCAGCCTCGCCATTTTCGTTGCGGCCCGCCACCAGAGCGAAGCAGGCGGCCATGATGACGACGTAGAACGCATTGGTCATCGCGATATAGAACATGCTTTCGGTCAGTCCGAAGACAAGGAAGCCGACCGCTGCGGCCAGCCCCATGGCGGCGGCGATGCTGGCAGTGCCGTCCTGACACCGCAGATGACGCAGGAAGAAGACCATCGGCACCAGATACAGCGCCAGGACGGCAATCAGGCCGGGGATGCCAAGTGTCGCCGCGGCGTAGAACAGGTCGCTGTGCGAATGATCGAAGGTCGCGGCCGTCGGCGTCAGCACCCCGCGCTGCACGAGGCCGGACAACGCGGCGGCCCAGTTGTCCGGGCCGATGCCGGCCAGCGGATGTTCGGCGAGCAGCATCATCGAGCCGCGCCACAATTGCAGGCGAATGCCTTCCGACGTGTCGAGCACGTTGGCTTCCATGTAGCCCGCCAGGCTGCGCACTGCGTCATGAACGCGTGTGGTCACGACGTCGCTGCTGTAGGCGAGCACGCCGATGACAGCCAGCAGCAACAGCAGCAGACGCCAGCGGTTGCGCACCGTCAAGCGGCGCGAGGATGCCAGCACGATCAGCAACAGGATGGGAATCGCGATCCAGCTTCCTCTGGTCGCGCTCAGGTAGGACGTGTAGATCGCCGCCAGCCCGGCGAACACCTTCAACGCGATCTGCAGCCACTCGTCGCGGCGGTTCCAGCCGATCGAAATCCATGCCAGGATGCCCATGGTCAGCGACAGGTTGGCGAACGGAATGACATTGTTCACACCGACATGGCTGGGCCGGCCGTGGGTGGCGACGACATGGATCCACACGGCCGAGCCGATCGCGCCGGCCACCAGTCCCCATTGGATCAGGCGCACAGCGCCGCCCAGCCTCAGAAAACCGCAGGCCAGCAGCGCGAACAGGGCAAAGCGGGAGTAAACGTAAGGAATACCCGGGATGCCCTGCCAGTGGACGAGCTGGTGGAACAGCAGCGCCAGAGGCAACCCGGCCAGGCCGGCCACCATCGGCCAATGGCGGCCGACCACGCGCCACTCCCGTTCGCCACTGCGCGGCGCAACGACGACGACCCAGAGGCCCCAGAGCAACAGTACGGTAAAGCCCGTGTTCGCGGCGGAAGGGAATCGCAGCAATAGCGCCGGAAATGCGACCAAGGCGGCACAGGCTATTGCGGACCAAATTTTCTCCACCCCGCCGAGGCGGGACATCGGGGCAATCGTCATCAATACGGTATGGCGTTGGACGGCACGGGCCGAGGGATTCGGACATACGCCGGACAGCTGCGGGAAGCGCAGGACCGCTGCGGTAGAATCAGCGCTTTCTCAAGCGCAGGCTGCCCCTGGAGCCGATCCGGCACTGCGCCTATCTGGTCCGCCCACGCGACGGAATTTGTTGGTTATGAAAATCTCGGCGGTCATCATCACCAGGAATGAATCGCGCAATATCGCGGCGTGCCTGGACAGCGTTGCCTGGTGCGACGAGCGGATTATAGTGGATTGGTCTAGCGAGGACGACACGGTTGCCGTTGCACGTGCCGCCGGCGCCACTGTCATCCAGACCGACGACTGGCCCGGCTTTGGCCCGCAGAAAAATCGCGCCATTGCAGCCGCCACCGGAGACTGGATCTTGAGCCTCGATGCCGACGAGCGGGTCACCGCCGCGCTGCAGCGGGAAATCGAGGCACATCTGGCCGATGGCGGAGGCGCCGCGCTGGCGCTGCCGCGCCTGTCGGCGTTCTGCGGGACGTTCGTGCGCCATGCCGGCTGGTACCCCGACTACGTGACGCGGGTCTTCCGCCGCGGCCGGGGGCGGTTCACCGACGATCTGGTGCACGAGCATCTGCGGGTCGACGACCCCATCGTCCGACTGCGCGAGCCGCTGATTCACCACAGCTATCGCAGCTACACCGACGTGCTGCGCAAGATCGACGCCTATTCCAGCGCGGGCGCCCAGCAGGCGTTCCAGCGCGGCAAGCGCAGCTCGATGGCCGGTGCGGCGGGACACGGCCTCTGGGCCTTCGTTCGCACCTATCTGCTCAAGCGCGGCTTTCTCGACGGCGCCGCCGGCTTTGGGGTGGCGCTGATGAATGCCCAGGCGAGCTATTACAAGTACGCCAAGCTCGTGCAACTGCATGAACAGACCCGGGACGCTCATGGCGGCTGATTCGCTGAAGTTCGGCATTGCGTGCAACCGCTTTGGCGCCGGCGGCGGACTGGAGCGCTACGCCCTGGACATCGCCGCCGCCATCGCGGCCCGCTCCCCCCGGCCGGTGGCGATCTACGCGCGCAAGTTCGACACGGCCCAGGCCGGTGGCAAGGCCATCGAAGGACACCGGATCAACGTGTCGCTCCTCCCCGGAAAATGGCGCGACCATGTTTTCTCGTGGCGCCTGCAGACGCTGAAGCGCCACAGCGACGTACTGATCGGGTGCAACCGCGTACGGGGCGCCGACCTGGCGATCTGCGGCGGCACCCACCGCGGCTACCTTGCCGCGCGTGGCAAGGCGCCGAGTCTGGCCGACCGCTGGCAAATCCGGCTCGAGAGCGACCAGTACGACGGCGCCAGCACGGTGGTGGCGCACTCGGCGCTGATGCGCCGCGAGCTGGTGTCCCTGTATGGCGTGGCCGAGGATCGCATCGCGCTGCTGCACCCACCGGTCGACACGCGCCGCTTCACCCCGGTGGACGTGGCCGAGCGACGCGCGCTGCGCCACAGGCACGGCTTTGCCGACGACGAGGTGGTATTCCTCTTCCCTTCGTCGGGCCACGCGCGCAAGGGCCTGGACCTGCTGGCCCGGCATTTCGCCGCACTGCACGCTGGATCGAACCTGCCCGTCACGCTTGCGGTAGCTGGACGGCCGGTGGGGCGCAAGCTGGCGCGGGTGCGGGAAATGGGCTATGTCCGCGATATCGAATCGCTGTACCGGGCAGCCGACTACACCGTGCTGGCATCCGACTATGAGCCCTTCGGCCTGGTTGGCGTGGAGTCGGTGCTGTGTGGCACCCCACTGGTGTTCGCCGACAACATCGCATGCCTGGAAGTGATCGCACCGCAAGCGGTGCTCCCATTCTCGCGTACGGACGACGATAGCGTAGCCGCCGCGCTGCGCGAGGCGGTACGGCGAGTCCGCGACGGACAGGCCCGCATCGACGCGCCGATGAGCTTGCTGCGCTACGACCCGGACGTCGGCCGCCATGCCGAGGCACTGATGGCGCTGGCCGAGAAAGCGCGCCAGCGGGGTTGAAGCGCACCAGCCCGGCCCGACCGACTCACTCGTACAGTGTGCTGACGCACTCCGGCGACAGCGCCGCCCGCAGCGCCGCCAGTGCGTCGTCCGACGGCACCACCTGCCACGCCTGGCCCAGCACCGCCTCGCAGACCGCCGCGGCGCTGGCGTACTGGATGCAGACCGGCAGGCCCGCGCCGCCCGACGATTGCGCCAGATGCGGGGTCAGCAGCTCGCGCAGCATCGCGGTCGACGAATTGCCGTTCAGCGACAGCCTAAGCGCGCGCGCATGGCGGATCCGTGCGGTGGTCAGGTCCATCACGGTTTCCGCGGTGAAGCGCACGCCGCCGGTAAAGGTGTCGTGGCGCGCATTGCCCTGCGCGATCAGCAGCTCGTCCTCGCGGAACATGTGCCGGTTGGCATCGAACACCTCGTTGAACACCGTCATCTCGACCTGGCCGGTGCCATCGTCGAGCAGCACGATCAGCATCTTGCCGCGCTGCGTCATCTGGGTGCGGATCCCGGTGATCACGCCGGCGACCATCTTGCCGCGCACGTCGCGGCCATAGCCGCCGCCGTTGCCCTGTACTTCCTTTTCCAGCGCCGCCAGCGTGCCCTTGACGAAACGCCGCACCTCGTCGCGATAGGCGTCGAACAGGTGGCCGGAGAAGTAGTAGCCGAGCGCCTGCTTTTCTTCCTGCAGCATGCGCTTGGCCGTCCAGGCCGGTTCGTCGATCAGCTCAGGGCGGTGCGCATCGCCGTCGTCGGCCATCAGGTCGAACAGCGACACCTGGTTGGCCGATTCCGCCTTCTGCTCCGCGGCTTCCATCGCGCGCGGCACCGAGGCCAGCAGCTGGGCGCGGTTCGGATGCAGCGTGTCGAAGGCGCCGGCGCGGATCAGCGCTTCGATGGTGCGGCGGTTGACCTGGCGGCGGTCGACGCGCTCGCAGAAGTCGAACAGGTCGGTGAAGGGCCGTTCCTCGCGCGCGCGCAGGATGTCCTCGATCGCGCCCTGGCCCGAGCCCTTGATGCCGCCCAGGCCGTAGCGGATCGTCTTCGCATCGGTCGGGGCAAAGCGGTATTCGCTGGCGTTGACGTCCGGCGGCAGCACGCGCAACCCGTTGGCGCGGCAATCCTCGTAGAGGATCTTGACCTTGTCGGTGTCGTCCATCGCCAGCGACATGTTGGCCGCCATGAATTCGGCCGGATGATGCGCCTTCAGCCAGGCCGTGTAGTACGCCAGCAAGGCATAGGCGGCCGCGTGCGACTTGTTGAAGCCGTAGCCCGCGAACTTCTCCATCAGGTCGAAGATCTCGTCGGCCTTGTCGGCCGACAGCCCGTTCTTCGCGGCGCCCTCGCGGAACAGCTCGCGATGCTTGGCCATCTCCTCGGCCTTCTTCTTGCCCATCGCGCGGCGCAGCAGGTCGGCGCCACCGAGCGAGTAGCCGCCGATGATCTGCGCCATCTGCATCACCTGCTCCTGATAGACCATGATGCCGTAGGTCTCTTTCAGGACCGGCTCGACGCGCGGATCCGGATATTCCACCTTCTCGCGGCCGTGCTTGCGGGCGCAGAAGCTGGGGATCAGGTCCATCGGGCCGGGACGGTACAGCGACACCAGCGCGATGATGTCCTCGAAGCGGTCGGGCTTGGCGTCCTTGAGCATGCCCTGCATGCCGCGGCTTTCCAGCTGGAACACCGCCACCGTGTTGGCGGACTTCAGGATGTCGAAGGCGGCCGGATCGTCGAGCGGGATCTGGCTGCAGTTCCAGTCGGCCTTGCCCGGATCGAGCCGGCGGATGTAGCGCTCGGCCCAGTCCAGGATGGTCAGCGTGGTCAGGCCCAGAAAGTCGAACTTGACCAGGCCGGCGGCCTCGACGTCGTCCTTGTCGTACTGGCTGACCACGCCGCTCATGCCGTCGTTCTGGCCGCCCTGCGTGTACAGCGGGCAGAAGTCGGTCAGCTTGCCCGGCGCGATCAGCACGCCGCCCGCATGCATGCCGACGTTGCGGGTCATGCCTTCGACCCGCTGCGCCAGTTCGAGCAGCTGGCGCACTTCTTCTTCGTTGTTCTCGCGCTCGGTCAGCAGCGGCTCTTCCTTCTTGGCCTCCTCGATCGTCACCAGCTTGCCCGGCTTGAACGGGATCAGCTTGGCCACGCCGTCGACGAAGTTGTAGCCCAGATCGAGCACGCGGCCGACGTCGCGCACCGCGGCCTTGGCCGCCATGGTGCCGAAGGTGGCGATCTGCGACACCGCGTCCTTGCCGTACTTCTCCTTGACGTACTGGATCACGCGATCGCGGCCGTGCTGGCAGAAGTCGATATCGAAGTCGGGCATCGACACCCGCTCCGGATTCAGGAAACGCTCGAACAGCAGCGCGTACTTGAGCGGATCGAGGTCGGTGATACCGAGCGCGTAGGCGACCAGCGAGCCGGCACCCGAACCCCGGCCCGGGCCGACCGGCACGCCGTTGTTCTTGGCCCAGTTGATGAAGTCGGCCACGATCAGGAAGTAGCCCGGGAATCCCATCTTGATGATGATGCCGGTCTCGAACTCCAGCCGCGCGTAGTACTCGGGGCGCTTCGCCTCGCGCGTCGCCTCGTCGGGGAACAGCACCTCGAGACGGCGCTCGAGCCCCTCCTTCGACATGTGGACCAGATAGTCGTCCAGCGACATGCCGTCCGGCGTCGGGAACAGCGGCAGGCGCGGCTTGCCAAGCTCGAGCGTCAGGTTGCAGCGGCGGGCGATCTGCACCGCGTTCTCGAGTGCCGACGGGATGTCGGCGAACAGCGCGCACATCTCGTCCTGCGTCTTGAAATACTGGTCCGTGGTGAAGCGGCGCGCGCGGCGCGGATTGGCCAGCAACTCGCCCTCGGCGATACAGACACGCGCCTCGTGCGCGGTATGGTCGTCGGGGGTCATGAACTGGACCGGATGCGTCGCGACCACCGGCAGCTGCAGTGCCGCGGCCAGCTGCACCGCGCGTTGCACATAGGCTTCGGTGCCCGGATGGCCGGCGCGCTGCAGTTCGATGTAGTAGCGCTGCGGGAACACCGTGGCCCAATGCCGGGCGGCGCGCTGCGCGGCGGCGTCGTTGCCGTTGGCCAGCGCCTGCCCGACGTCGCCGCCCATCGCGCCGGACAG
Source organism: Cupriavidus sp. (assembly GCA_031180665.1). Taxonomy (GTDB): domain Bacteria; phylum Pseudomonadota; class Gammaproteobacteria; order Burkholderiales; family Burkholderiaceae; genus Cupriavidus. The sequence goes on from JAPSLP010000008.1 coordinate 124,392, forward strand.
CGCGATCAGACCGGTGGACAGCGGCAGGCCGTCCTCGCCGGGTTCTTCGAGCCAGGCCGGCTCGAGCTCGGCGCGACCACGGTACTGGTTCGACAGCCAGGCGCGCGAGAGCAGCACGCACAGGTTCAGATAGCCGCGCCGGTCCTGCACCAGCAGCAGCATGCGCGCGGGCTTGTCGCGATCGTCGGCGTTGGTCAGCCAGACGTCGGCGCCGACGATCGGCTTGACGCCACCGCCGCGCGCCTCCTTGTAGAAGCGGATCAGGCCGAAGGCGTTGGCCAGGTCGGTCAACGCGAGCGCGCCCATGCCATCGGCGGCGGCGGCCTTGACCGCATCTTCGAGGCGAACGATGCCGTCGACGATCGAGTATTCGGAATGGAGGCGGAGATGTACGAAGCGGGGCGAAGACATGGGCGCCATTGTACCGGCGCCAACTGGCCGCCGGGCCGCCGGAGCGCGACGAAATGCGCTGCCGCACGCTGGACGATGGCGGCGCGGCGGCGGCGCGGTGCTTCGGCGGGATGGATCGGCGCAGTCCCGCGCGGCAGGCCGAACCGCTATAATTTCGCGTTTCCAATCAGGCAGTTAATGGCGGCAAACGAGGGCGGCACGCGATGGCGACGCCGCCGCGCGGCGCGCGGACCGGTCCCGGCACGCGCCTCCTCCCGCCACGCCGTGCTCCGCAGTCCATGCAGATCGTCAATATTTCCGCCTACAAGTTCGTCACCCTGAACGACATCGAGACGCTGCGCGCCGCCCTGCGCGAGCGCTGCGAGGCGGCCGGGCTCAAGGGCACCATCCTGCTCGCCCCCGAGGGGATCAACCTGTTCCTGGCGGGCAGCCGCGAAGGCATCGACGATGTGGTCGGCTGGCTGCGCGCCGATCCCCGCTTCGCCGATCTGGAGCCGAAGGAAAGCCTGTCGGAGACCCAGCCGTTCAAGCGGATGCTGGTGCGGATCAAGCGCGAGATCATCACGATGAAGATGCCGCTGATCCGGCCCGAGGAAGGCCGCGCGCCCTCGGTGCGCCCGGCCGACTTGAAGCGCTGGCTCGACCAGGGCCACGACGACGAGGGCCGGCCGGTGGTGATGCTCGACACGCGCAACGCCTTCGAGGTCGCGGTCGGCACCTTCGAGCAGGCGGTCGACTACGGGCTGCAGAAGTTCAGCGATTTCCCGGCCGTGGTGGCCGAGCACAAGGACGAATTCGCCGGCAAGACGGTGGTGTCGTTCTGCACCGGCGGCATCCGCTGCGAGAAGGGGGCGATCCATATGCAGCAGGCCGGCATCGAACGCGTCTATCAGCTCGAGGGCGGCATCCTGAAGTACTTCGAGGAGGTCGGCGGCAGCCACTATCGCGGCGACTGCTTCGTCTTCGACTACCGCACCGCGCTGAACCCCGAACTGGAACCGGCCGGACCCAAGCAATGCTTTGCTTGCCGTGCCGTGGTCACGCCCGAGGAGCAGCAGAGCCCGCACTATGTGGTCGGCGTCAGCTGCCCGCACTGCCATTCGCGGCGCGCCGCGCAGGTCGAGTCCGCATCGAAGCCAGAAGGGAAAGCGGCGCAGGCCTGATCGCGCCACGCCGTCGTCGTCAGGGATGCGCCCGCGCGCTAGGCCGCCAGCAGGTGATACAGATTGCGCAGCATGCCCGCCGTCGCGCCCCAGATGAAGCGACTTCCGCCGCCTTCGCGCGGATATGGCATCGCGTAGAACATCCGTTCGCCGTCGACCCAGCGGAACAGCCGCCGCTGATGGTGCGACGGGTCCATCAGGAAGGCCAGCGGCACCTCGAATACATCGGCCACCTCGCGCGCATCGGGGCGCAGCGCGAAACCGTCGCGCACCAGGCCCACCACCGGGCTGACATGAAAGCCCGTGCCGGTGATGTAGTCCGGCAGCGCGCCGAGCACCTCGACGTAATCCCGCTCCAGCCCGATCTCTTCCTCCGTTTCCCGCAGCGCGGTGGCGACCCGGTTGATATCCTCGGGCTCCCAGCGGCCGCCCGGAAAGCTGATCTGTCCGGCGTGGGCGCTCAGGTTCGCGTTGCGCTGCGTCAGCAGCACGGTCAGGCCGTCGGCACGCTGCACCAGCGGCACCAGCACGGCGGCATCGCGCAGGCTCTGCTTGGGATCGTAGGCGCGCGACTCGTCGGTCAGCTCGGGCTGCCAGGCGGGCGGGGTCAGAAAGCGATGGCGGATGAAGTCGGGCCGCAGGCGCGGCTCGGAAAGCGGGGGGTGCTGGTTGTCGACCGAGACGATCGGCAGCGATTCGGGATCGAAGGCGGGGCGCATAGCGGCACAAGTATGACAGACCTCGCCGCGGCGCATCGGCGGGCGCCGCCGGCGCGCCCACACACCATCCCGGCCGCCGTGCCGGCCACCATGCAAAAAGGGCACCCGAAGGTGCCCTCCAAGACGGGGCGCGAACCCCGTCCATCGCTCCGGCCGGCGTGCCGGCCAGGCGCTGCGTCTTACTCGGCAGCCGCGACCTTCGAGGCCTTGGTGACGAGCTTTTCCTTGATGCGAGCGGACTTGCCCGAACGCTGGCGCAGATAGTACAGCTTGGCGCGGCGCACATCGCCGCGGCGCTTGACTTCGATGCCGGCGATCAGCGGCGAGTACAGCTGGAACGTACGCTCCACGCCCTCACCCGACGAGATCTTGCGCACGATGAAGGACGAATTCAGGCCACGGTTACGCTTGGCGATCACCACGCCTTCGTAAGCCTGCACGCGCTTGCGGGTGCCTTCGACCACGTTCACGTTGACGACGACGGTGTCGCCCGGCGCGAATGCGGGGATGGTCTTGTTCGCGGTCAGACGCGCGATCTCTTCCTTCTCGATCTGCTCGATGATGTTCATCGTTTTTCTCCTGTGCCATCGTGCCGGCGTTGCATGCCTCGCCTGCTGGCGCGGCCCCGACAGAGGATGGGGTTTCAACTGGCGGAGGCTTGCCCCCGCCCTTCCTTCGCCGCCCACTCCGACAAGTACTTCTCGTCGGCCTTGGTCAGCAAACCTTGGCGGCGCGCGGACTCGATCAGGTCGGGCCGCTTGCGCGCCGTATTGGCCAGCGCCTGACGGCGCCGCCATTTTTCGATCTCGGCATGATGGCCGCCGAGCAGTATCTCGGGGACCCGCATGCCTTCGTATTCTTCGGGCCGCGTGTAATGCGGACAATCGAGCAACCCGTTGACGAAGCTGTCCTGCACCGCCGACTGCGCATCGCCCAGCACGCCGGGCAGCAGACGCACCACCGCATCGATCAGCGCCATCGCCGGCAGCTCGCCGCCGGACAGCACGAAATCGCCGAGGCTGATTTCCTCGTCGACGCGACGCTCGATCAGGCGCTGGTCGATCGCCTCGTAGCGGCCGCAGATCAGCACCAAGCCAGGGCGCTGCGCCAGCTCGACCACCTTGGCGTGCGTCAGCGGCGCGCCCTGCGGCGACATCAGCACCACGCGGGCCGCACTGGGGCCCTCGCCGGTACCGGCAGCGGCATCGGCCTGCGCCGCGACTGCGGCGTCGATGGCGTCCTCCAGCGGCTTGGCCAGCATCACCATGCCCGGTCCGCCCCCGTAAGGACGGTCGTCGATGGTGCGGTAGTTGTCCGTGGTGAAGTCCCGCGGATTCCAGCTGCGCAGCGTATAGCGCTGCTGCTTGGCGGCCCGGCTGGTGATCCCCCAGTCGGTCAGCGCGCGGAACATCTCCGGGAACAGCGTGATCACGTCGAACTGCATCCGTCTCACTCCTGTTCCGTTACCTGCCGTTGCCTTGCCTTGCCGCTCTTGCCGCCGCGGCTAGTAGTCCAGCCCCCAGTCCACCACGATGCGCCTCGCCTCGATATCGACATGGCGCAGATAGGCGTCGACGAAGGGAATCAGACGCTCGCCCGGCTTGCCATCCGGCAGCGCGTAGGCAACCTGCAGGATCTGGTGGGCGCCGTTGTCGATCAGCCCGGCGACTTCGCCCAGGGCTTCGCCCTGCTCGTTGCTCACCGTGCAGCCGATCAGATCGACCCAGTAAAACTCGTTCTCTTCGGGCGCGGGGAAATCCTCGCGCCGGATCCAGACGCGACGCCCCTTGAGCGCCTCGGCCAGATTGCGGTCCGCCACCCCTGACGCCTGCGCCACCACCGTGCCGCTATGCTCGCGCGACTGGGCGATCTTCAGGCACAGCGGCCCCGATTCGCGGGCCGCCGACTGGACCACCGGCCTCGAAGCCGGAGCCTCGGGCTGCAGCAGCCACCAGCGCCGCGCATGCAGCAAGGCGCCGGCATCCTGCGCATGGGGCTGGACCTTGATCCAACCGCGCACGCCATAGGCCGCGGCGACATAGCCGACCTCGATCAGGTCTTCGGGCAGGGCTTGTGCATACACCAGCGCGGCGGGGATCCGCACATCGCGCGGCGTGCCGGTCCCTGTTCCGGTCCCGGTTGCGCCGGGCGGCACGTTCAACGGCCGCCGTTGCGCGCCGCGCGCAGACGTGGTCACGGCAGACTACCGGTAGCGAATATCAGGGTAGCGAAAATCAGGCAGCGGCCTTGGCGGCGTTCTGCTTGACCAGACGGGCAACGGTCGGCGACAGTTGGGCGCCAACGCCTTGCCAGTAGGTCAGGCGGTCCTGCGCCAGACGCAGGCCTTCTTCGCTTTGCGAAGCCAGCGGATTGTAGAAACCGATACGCTCGATGAAACGGCCGTCGCGGCGGTTGCGCGAGTCGGCTGCAACGATATTGAAGAACGGGCGCTTCTTGCTGCCGCCACGGGCCAGACGGATTACGACCATGGGTGAATTCCTCGAAAAACGGGGTGTTCGAACACGAAACACAAGAGTATAGCCCAAATACTGAGGCCAAACAAACACTTAGGGTGTCCGGCGACGGTGCGGGCCAATTGACGGCCGCGTCACGCGTGGGCATCGTGGCAAAAACACCAATCGCAGGAGGGGTCGTGCGCTACCTGAGTCACTTTTCCACCGTCCTGGCCGGGCTTGCCGCCCTGCTGTCCCAGGCAATCGCGCCGCTCGCGCAGGCGCAGTCGCTCGAACAGATCCAGCTGCCGCCCGGCTTTCGCATCGAGCGGCTGACCGACGCGGTGCCGGAAGCCCGCGGCATGACTTTTTCGCCGGGGGGCACACTGTACGTCGGCAGCCGCGGCGCCGGCAAGGTCTACGCGGTGCAGGCGCCGCTGAGCGGCAAGCCGGTGGTCCACACGGTGGCCAGCGGCCTGACGCTGCCGATCGGCGTGGCGTGGCGCGACGGCGCGCTCTATACCTCGTCGGTTTCGCGGATCCTGCGCCTGGACGGCGTCGAACAACGCCTGGCGAATCCCCCCAAGCCGATCGTCATCAACAATCAGTTGCCCAGCGAGACTCACCACGGCGGACGCTTCATCGCCTTCGGCCCCGATGGCTACCTCTACGTGCCGATCGGGGCGCCGTGCAATGTCTGCACGCGCGACGAAGGGCGCTACGCCAACGTGATGAAGATGAAGCCAGACGGTTCGGACCTGCAGGTGGTGGCCAAGGGCGTGCGCAACACCGTCGGCTTCGACTGGCATCCGACCACCGGCGAGCTGTGGTTCACCGACAACGGCCGCGACTGGCTCGGCGACGACCAGCCGCCCGATGAACTGAACCGCGCGCCGCGCGCCGGGCTGCATTTCGGTTTCCCGTACTGCCACGCCGGCAACCTGCGCGATCCTGAATTCGGCAAGCAGCGTCCGTGCTCGGCGTTCGAGCCGCCGATGGCCCTGCTGGGCCCGCACGTGGCCGCGCTCGGCATGCGCTTCTACACCGGCACCCAGTTCCCCGCGGAATATCGCAACAACATCTTCATCGCCGAGCACGGCAGCTGGAACCGTAGCGAGCGGATCGGTTATCGCATCACGCGCGTGGTGCTCGACGACAGCGGCAAGGCGGTCAAGCAGGAGGTGTTCGCGCAGGGGTGGCTGCAGGACGGTCAGCCTTGGGGAAGACCCGCCGATGTCGAGGTCGCACCCGACGGGTCGTTGCTGGTCAGCGACGATATGGCCGGCGCGATCTACCGCATCCGCTATGCGCCCTAGCGACGCGCGGCGAGCGTCGAACGGCGCCACGGACCGCGCCCGCGCCGACGTCGCCGAAGATGAGAACGGACCGCATTCGCAGGCGAAACAATCCGTTACACCGGTAACGGGATTGGCATAGGCGCCTGCTGGCAGCGCTGCGTACCATGATCCCAATCTTCTCGACAACGACAGCAAGCGAAGGCTCTGGGATTCCGCATGCTTTTCCGCTCTCTCCTGCGCGACGCCGCGGCCGCCACCCTGCTGGTGGCGTCGGTGCTCGGCCTTGCCGCCCTGAGCCACGCTCAGGGCGGCTGGCCGCGGCAAGGCGCCGACATGCGGGATGGCTTTAGCGCGCGGCTGCTGCCGGTCGGCATGGAACGCACCGTGATGCGTGCGGAAAGCCCCGATCATGTGCGTGCGCAGATCGAACGGATGGAAGCGCGGGCGCGCGCCGACAGCCGGCTGAACGGCCGCCCGAACCCGCCCGCCGAACGCGGCGTGCCCGAACGCACCCAGACTTCCGAGCGCAGCGCGCAGAACGGCAGCGGCGTGCAGGGCGACCAGCGCCCGGCCAATATCGGCCCTGGCTGGCAAGGTTCGGGGCGGGAAACCACCCGCTAATCCGCCAGTTCCGCTGGTCCGGATACTTCTCCGCTTTATCTCCTGAAGCACGGCAACCGCGCGACCGCGGACCGCCCCGCCGTCGCGCGTTGCCGGGCACCTTCGCCGATGGCGATGGCATCCGAAGCCTGCGCCGGAACTTCCCCATCCTTGGCAAGGTCCAATAGCCGTGGCGGCTGAAGCTGCGCCGCCACATGGCTGCCGCCCGGCGCTGACCGGTGTTCAGCAGCGTGCCGTCGATCGCAGGCGGCGAACGCACACTGACATGCCCTCTCCTTCGGATCGTGTCGCGATGGGCGCGGCCTTCGTCCAACCAACCGACGAGGTTCGTATGCTATCCATGCTGACCGACCTGGCTCGACACGCGGGCCAGCTCACTCTGACCGTGCTATTCATGGGAATCCTGGCTGCCGTGCTGTACGGCGAAACCAATCTCGGCGTCCTGCTGGGTATCGTGTCGAACGCGCCGCGCTGACGGCAATCGGACGCTGCTGCAAGACAGGTCATCGCAGGTTTTGCACCAGCGCCCCGGGCCGGCGATCGAAACCACGATCCGCCGGCCTTCAACCGGGTCATCGAAGCGGGCGGTGCGGCGTACAATGTGCGCTGCACTGCCCGCTTCCATCGTACAGCCGCGTTTCGGCAGATATCCCCTTCTCCCTATCCACGCCCATGTCCGCCGCTCCGTCCTCCGCCTCGTCCGTCCCGCCCACTGCCGCCGCCGGCATGGATCGCGCACCGATGCGCAAGTCGAAGCTGCTGACCGTGGCGCTGGCCTTCCTGCTCGGCAGCCTCGGCGCGCATCGCTTCTATCTCGGCGGCCTGCGCGACCGCTATGGCTGGCTGCATCTGCTCGCCACGCTGGCCGGCGCACTGGGCATCGCCTCGATGGTGCTGCACGTCGGCGCGCCGGCGCTGAACTGGACCTTTGCGGTAGCGGGTGGGGCCTCGGTGATCAGCGCCTTCCTGGCGGCGATCGTCTACGGGCTGCGGCCGGACGAGCGCTGGGACGCACGCTTCAATCCGGACGGCGAGCCGACCCGCTCCGGCTGGCCGGTCGTGATCCTGGTGATCCTGTCGCTGCTGATCGGCACCGGCCTGTTGATGGCCGGGCTGGCCATCAGCTTCCAGACCTTCTTCGAGTCGCAGGTGGAAGCGGCACGCGAGCTGTCGCAATAACAGCGAAAGGAAAATCGTCCACCGCGGGCATCGTCGCCCCGGGAGTGCTCCCGCCGATTTCCCGATCCACGTCACCCCCATTCCGGCGTTCGTCAACCATACTGAACCGGTTGATTCCAACGTCGCGCGCCGCGGGCGCTTTGCCGGCAGTGCCGCGACCGATCGGTCGAACTCCAGGAGTGGACATGAACGTTCCCAGCTATGAAGTGGGCAGGGTGGCCGCGTTGACCGTCAGACTGATGCGCGCGTCCGGCCTGTCGCACGACGACGCGGTAGCCGCGCTGGACCTCGCCTGCAGAATGATGGACGACGAGATGGCGCCGCGGTCGGCCGGCCCCGTGCGTGCGGGCGGTGTGCGACCCCCTGCCGCGGCGAACCCTGTCCGGCCAGGCCGGCAATGAGCTAGGCCGCTGCCAGCCAGCGGCGCACCGCGGGATGCACCGTCTCGCGCCAGGGTGCGCCGCTGAACAAACCATAGTGGTCGCAGCGCTCGATCGTCAGCCGCTCTCGGCATCGCGTCGGCAGGCCGCTGCACAGCCCCTGCGCCGCATGCGTCTGCCCGGGTCCCGATATATCGTCGCGATCGCCCTCGACCGTCAGCAAGCGAGTCCGCCGCAGGCAGTCGGGGCGCACCATCTCGCCGGCCACCCGCCACGCGCCCTTGGGCAGCAGCATCTGCTGGAACACCACGCGCAGCGTGTCGAAGAAGAATTCCGCGGTCATGTCCAGCACGGCGCCGTATTGCGCGACGGCGCGCTCGATCTCGCGCGCGGTATCGGCATCGGCCGCCTGGCGCCGGCATAGCCAGTCGAACATCAGCGTCGCGTGCCGGTCCGGCTGTGCCGCGACCAGCGCCGGATATTGCAGGAAGCCCGGATAGATGCGCCGCCCGGCGCCGGCATAACCGCTCGGCACCACATCGATGGCGGTGGCTTCCAGCCACGGCAGCGACAGCGTGGCCGCGACGCGATCGAGCGTGGTCGGCGCAAGCCGTGCATCGATCGGCCCGCCCATCAGCGTCAGCGTCGCCGGCTCGGCTCCATCGGCTTGCGCCAGGCGGGAGACCGCGGCCAGCGCGGGCACCGTCGCCTGGCAGACCGCCAGTACATGCAGCCGGGCAGGATCGAGCAGCCGGATGAAGCGCTCCACCAGCAGCACGTAATCGTCCAGGCCAAAGGCGCCGGCCTCGCGGGGCACGTCGCGCGCATCGGCCCAGTCGGTGACGTAGACGTCCGCATGCGGCAGCAGCGCCGCCACGGTATCGCGCATCAGCACCGCGCGATGTCCCGCCAGCGGCGCGCACAGCAGCACGCGGGGCCGCGCCTTGCGGCGGGACCGCGAGGGACACTGGAATGCCCGCAAGGTACAGAACGGCGTCACCGACACGGTGCTTTCGCTGACCGGCATCCGCGCGCCGTCGACCTCGATGTCGCCGAACTCGAAGCGCGCCGTGCCGAACCGCCCAAGCCAGGTCTGGAACCAGCGGTAGTAGTGCTCGAAACGGCGGCGGTGCGACGCCGCGGCCAGCGGGTACGGCGCGGCGGCGAGCGCCTGCTGGGTCAGCTCGCCCCACATCACGACCGGATCGAAGGCGGCGCGGGCGCCCTGCTGCATCAGATGGATCATGGCTTCCCCAAGGCAACGCCGAGGCGGTCGGGCGATCGGGCGGTCGGGCGCCCGAGTGCGCCAATCGCCGCGGCGTGGGCGGCGGATCGAATAGCCATTATGGACAGCGCTCCGGCGTTGTACAAACCCGCAGGTTCAGAACAGCGAACCTTGCGCGTCGTCCTCCGGCCTGCGCTCCCGGCGCGTGCCGCGGCGCAAGCCGGCCGGCGGCGCGGGCGGGACGAACTGCGAGGTGTCCAGATCGAAACGGTGATAGCGAAAGCCGAGCCGATCGGCCGCCTTGTGAAAGCGCTGGCGCATCAGATCCGCCCACACGCCGGTGCCGCGCATGCGCGTGGAGAAATTGGAATCGTAGTCCTTGCCGTCGCGCATCTCGCGCACGCGATTCATCACCCGCTCGGCCCGGTCGGGGAAATGCGCCTGGAGCCATTGCTGGAACAGTGGCGCGACCTCCCACGGCAGCCGCAGCACGATGTAGTTGGCATAGACCGCACCCGCCTCGCGCGCGGCCTCGAGCACGCGCTCCAGGTCCGGCTCGGTGATGAAGGGAATCACCGGCGCCACGCTGACGGCGACGGGGATGCCCGCCTCCGACAGCGTGCGGATCGTGCGCAACCGCCGCGACGGCGTGGCGGCGCGCGGCTCCAGCGTGCGCGCGATCTCGGCATCGAGCGTGGTGATCGTGATCGCGGCCACGGCAAGGCGCCTGGCGGCCATCGGCGCCAGCAGATCGATGTCGCGCTCGATCAGCGACGACTTGGTGATCAGCGCCACCGGATGGTGGCATTCGTGCAGCACCTCGAGCACGCCGCGCGTGATGCGTTGGGTCCGTTCGATCGGCTGATAGGCGTCGGTGTTGACGCCCAGCGCGATCAGCTCGCATTGGTAGGAAGGCCGGGACAGCGCCTCCCGCAGCCGCTCGGCGGCATTGGCCTTGGCGAACAGCTGCGTCTCGAAGTCCAGGCCCGGCGACAGGTCGAGATAGGCGTGCGTCGGCCGGGCGAAGCAGTAGATGCAGCCGTGCTCGCAACCGCGGTAGGGGTTGAGCGAGACCCCGAACGGGATATCGGGCGAGGCATTGCGGCTCAGGATGGAGCGGGCCTGTTCCTGCGTGACGCGGGTGATCAGCTTCGGCGGCGCGGGCTCGAAAGCGGCGCCTTCCCTGCCCGCTTCCGTACCCGCTTCGCGCGCGGCATCGTCCGGCCCGGCGATGTCGGGCGGACCCCAGCCATCGTCGAAGGGCTCGCGGGTATCGCGCTCGAAGCGCCCTTGCAGATTGCTGACGGCGCCACGGCCCTTCAGCGGCCGCGGTGGCGGCCGCAGCGGCACCGGCTCGCCCGGGACGTCATCCGCAGGCAACTGCGCTTCGCGCGGGCCGACGTGGCGCCCCTTGCGCTCGATGTCCTTCATCTCATGCAGGCTGGCCCTTCTCGTCGACAGGGATGGCCAGCGTCTCCTTGATCTCTTCCATCACGACATAACTCTTGGACTGCGCGGCCCCCGGTAGTTGCAGCAGGATGTCGCCCAGCAGCCGGCGATACTCGCCGATCTCGCGGATCCGCGCCTTGATCAGGTAATCGAAATCGCCCGACACCAGGTGGCATTCCATCACTTCCGGAATGCGCAGCACCTCGCGCCGGAACTGCTCGAACATGTTGCCCGCCTTGTTGTTCAGCGTGATCTCGACGAAGACCAGCAGCGCGCTGCCCAGCAGGGCCGGATTCAGGCGGGCGTAGTAGCCCATGATGACACCGTCGCGCTCCATCCGCTTGACCCGCTCGATGCAGGGCGTGATGGTCAGTCCGACCGCCTCGGCCAGGTCTTTCATCGAGATGCGGCCATCGGCCTGCAGCAGCGCCAGGATGCGGCGGTCGAGGCGGTCCAGTCCGCGTACCGGCTGGCGGATCGTTCTCATGAATTTTTCCTTTTTCCGCGAAATTTTCGGTAATTATGACTGGATTGATTCCAATACCATAGCGGATATACCTCCGTTCAATCGACATCCTGGTTGGGGTCCCATCGCAATGCGTGTTCTCGTTCTTGGCAGTGGCGTGATCGGCGTCACCAGCGCCTGGTATCTGGCCAGGGCCGGCCATGAGGTCACCGTGATCGACCGCGAAGCAGCGCCAGCACTCGGCACCAGCTTTGCCAATGCCGGCCAGATCTCGCCCGGCTATGCGTCGCCGTGGGCCGCGCCCGGCGTGCCGCTGAAGGCGATCAAATGGATGTTCCAGCAGCACGCGCCGCTGTCGATCCGGCCCGATGGCACGCTGTTCCAGCTGCAGTGGATGTGGCAGATGCTGATGAACTGCAGCGCCGACCGCTACGCCGTCAACAAGGAGCGCATGGTGCGGCTGGCCGAATACAGCCGCGACTGCATCCGCGCACTGCGCGCTGAAACCGGCATCGCCTACGAGGGCCGCCAGCAGGGCACGCTGCAGGTCTTCCGCACCGACGAGCAGCTCGAAGGCGCGGCCAAGGACATCGCCGTGCTGGAAGAAGCTGGCGTGCCCTATCAATTGCTGTCGCGCGAGGATCTCGCCGCGAGCGAACCGGCGCTGGCCGCAGTCAGCCACAAGCTGACCGGCGGCCTGCGCCTGCCCAACGACGAAACCGGCGACTGCCAGCTGTTTACGCAACGGCTGGCGGCCATGGCCGAGGGTCTGGGCGTGCAATTCCTGTACAACCGTTCGATCGACGGCCTGATGACGCAGGGCACCGCCGTGACCGGCGCCATCGTCGGCGGCGAGCCGATCTTCGCCGACGCCGTGGTGGTTGCGCTGGGCAGCTGGTCGACCCCGTTCATCAAGGACTTCGTGCGGATTCCGGTCTATCCGCTGAAGGGGTTCTCGATCACCGTGCCGATGACCGACGCGGCGCGCAGTCCGGTATCGACGGTGCTGGACGAGACCTACAAGGTGGCGATCACGCGCTTCGACGACCGCATCCGCGTCGGCGGCATGGCGCAGATCGTCGGCTATGACCGCTCGCTCGATCCGGCCAAGCGGCGCACGCTGGAACACGTGGTGACGGACCTGTTCCCGGGCGCCGGCGACGTGGCGCGTGCCTCATTCTGGACCGGCCTGCGTCCGATGACGCCGGATGGCACGCCGATCGTCGGCCCGACCCCGGTCAAGGGGCTGTGGCTCAATACCGGCCACGGCACGCTGGGCTGGACCATGGCCTGCGGCTCCGGCAAGCTGCTCGCCGATCTGGTCTCGGGCGCCTCGCCAGCCATCCGCGCCGACGATCTGTCGGTGGCCCGCTATCTGCAGCAGACGGCCCGGCATCCGGCGCCCCGGCCAGCCACGGCCTGACAGGACCGGAACCCGGACCGGCGTCGGCGCAGACGCCGCCACCCATAAAAAAGACGGCCAACCGGCCGTCTTTTTGTTCGCCCTGTGCGCCGTCAGAACTGCGTCTCGCTCAACGCCAGCGCCGCCGGCGCGCCCGCCACGATGGCGTCGCGAATGCCGCCGGCCTGCGACAGCACGTGCTCGGCGAAGAAATGCGCCGTGGCGATCTTCGCCTCGTGGAAGGCCGGATCCTCGGCCCGCCGGGCATCGGCGGCCAGCATCGCACGCCCGAGCTGCCAGCCCGAGAACACGATGCCGCACAGCTTCAGATACGGCACGCTGCCGGCAAACGCGGCATTCGGATCGGTTTTGCCATTGGCGACGATGAACTCGATCGCCTGCTCCAGCGCGGTGCGGCCCTTGGCCAGCTGCGCCTGCATCGCGACGAACGGGGCCCCGCCATGCGCGGCCAGCGCGGCCTCGGTGTCGGCAATCCGCGCGCAGATGCCACGCGCCACGGCGCCGCCATCGCGCACCGTCTTGCGGCCGACCAGATCGTTGGCCTGGATCGCCGTGGTGCCCTCGTAGATCGGCAGGATGCGCGCGTCGCGATAGTGCTGCGCGGCGCCAGTCTCCTCGATGAAGCCCATGCCGCCGTGAACCTGCACGCCCAGGCTGGTCACGTCGATCGACAGCTCGGTGCTCCAGCCCTTGATCACCGGCACCAGGAATTCGTAGAACGCCTGGTTGTCGCGGCGCACCGCCTCGTCCGGATGCTGGTGCGCGGTATCGCAGGCCGCCGCGCCGACGTAGGCCAACGCGCGCGCCCCTTCCGTCAGCGCGCGCATCGTCATCAGCATGCGCTTGACGTCCGGATGATGAATGATAGTGACCGCCTGCCGCGCCGAGCCGTCGACCGGCCGGCTCTGCACGCGCTCGCGGGCATAGGCCACGGCCTGCTGATAGGCGCGCTCGGATACCGCGATGCCCTGCATGCCGACCGAAAAGCGGGCCGCATTCATCATGATGAACATGTACTCGAGCCCGCGATTTTCCTCGCCGACCAGCGTGCCGATGGCGCCGCCGTGGTCGCCGAACTGCAGCACCGCGGTCGGGCTGGCCTTGATGCCCAGCTTGTGCTCGATCGATACGCAATGCACGTCGTTGCGCGCGCCCAGCGAGCCGTCCTCATTGACCAGGAACTTGGGCACGATGAACAGCGAGATACCCTTGACCCCTTCCGGCGCATTCGGCGTCCTCGCCAGCACGAGATGCACGATGTTCTCCGCCATGTCGTGCTCGCCGTAGGTGATGAAGATCTTGGTACCGAACAGCTTGTAGGTGCCGTCGCCCTGCGGCTCGGCGCGCGTGCGCACCGCGGCCAGATCGGAGCCGGCTTGCGGCTCGGTCAGGTTCATCGTGCCGGTCCACTGTCCGGAGATCAGCTTGGGCAGGAAGGCCTGCCGCTGGGCGTCGCTGCCGGCGGTCAGCAGCGCCTCGATGGCGCCGTCGGTCAGCAGCGGGCACAGCGCGAACGACAGATTGGCCGAGTTCAGCATCTCGTTGCACGCAGTGGCGATCAGCTTGGGCAAGCCCTGGCCGCCGAATTCCTGCGGATGCAGCACGCCTTGCCAGCCGCCTTCGCCGAACTGGCGGAAGGCCTCGCGGAAGCCGGGCGTGGTGGTGACCGCGCCGTCCTTCCAGCTGCTCGGCTCGATATCGCCGGCGCGGTTCAGCGGCGCAATCACCTGCTCGGTGAACTTGGCCGCTTCCTCCAGCACCGCCTGCGCGGTGTCGGCCGTCGCTTCCTCGAAGCCCGGCAACTGGCTGATGGCATCCAGCCCGGCCAGTTCGTTGATCGCGAACAGCATGTCCTTGAGCGGGGCGCGGTAGGTCATCGGTGTCTCCGTTATCGCAATGGGTCGCCACGGGTCGCTGCGACCGTTCGATACAGCGTATAAAAAAGCCGCTCGCGGGCGGGCCCGGAACGGCTTGTCTTGGCTTTTCTTTTTTGTGCTGGCTGGCCTGGTCCGGCCGCGGCACCGGGCGGCGCCGCGGCCGGCTTGCGATCAGCCCAGGGCCGCCACCAGCTCCGGCACCACGGTGTTCAGATCGCCAACCAGGCCGTAGTCGGCCACCGAGAAGATCGGCGCCTCGGCGTCCTTGTTGATCGCGACGATCACCTTGGAGTCCTTCATGCCGGCCAGATGCTGGATCGCGCCCGAGATGCCGACGGCGATATACAGCTGCGGCGCAACGATCTTGCCGGTCTGGCCGACCTGGTAGTCGTTCGGCACGAAGCCGGCGTCCACCGCAGCGCGCGAGGCGCCCAGTGCCGCGCCGAGCTTGTCGGCCAGCGGGGTCAGCACCTTGGTGTAGTTCTCCCCCGAGCCCACGCCACGGCCGCCCGATACGATGATCTTGGCCGCGGTCAGTTCGGGACGGTCGCTCTTGGTCACTTCACGCGACACGAATTGCGAGATGCCGGCATCGGCCACGGCGGGCACGGTGTCGACCGACGCCGTGCCGCCTTCCGCGGCGGCGGGGTCGAACGCGGTGCCGCGCACGGTGATCACCTTGATCTTGTCCGAGGACTTGACCGTGGCGATCGCATTGCCGGCATAGATCGGGCGCTCGAAGGTGTCCGGGCCGTCGACCTTGGTGATGTCCGACAGCTGGGCCACGTCCAGCTTGGCGGCGACGCGCGGCAACACGTTCTTGCCATAGGCGGTGGCCGGCGCCAGGATGTGGCTGTAGTCGCTGGCGATCGCCAGCACCTGCTCGGCGACGTTCTCGGCCAGGCCTTCGCCGAAGTACGGCGCATCGGCCAGCAGCACCTTGGCGACGCCGGCGATCTTCGCGGCGGCTTGCGCGGCGGCTTGGGCATTGGCGCCGGCAACCAGCACGTGGACGTCCCCGCCGCACTGGGCCGCGGCGGTCACGGTGTTCAGGGTCGCGCCCTTGATCGATTGATTGTCGTGTTCAGCAATGACGAGTGCAGTCATGTTCGTATCTCCTGGCGCGCTTAGATGACCTTGGCTTCGTTCTTGAGCTTCTGCACCAGCGTCGCAACGTCCGGCACCATCACACCCGCGCTGCGCTTGGGCGGCTCGACGACCTTCAGCGTCTGCAGACGCGGCGCCACGTCGACGCCCAGGTCTTCCGGCTTCACGGTTTCCAGCGGCTTCTTCTTGGCCTTCATGATGTTCGGCAGCGTGACATAGCGCGGCTCGTTCAGGCGCAGGTCGGTGGTCACCACCGCCGGCAGCTTGACCGACAGCGTTTCCAGGCCGCCGTCGACTTCGCGCGTCACCGAGGCCTTGCCATCGGCGATCACGACCTTCGAGGCGAAGGTCGCCTGCGGCAGGCCGGCCAGCGCGGCCACCATCTGGCCGGTCTGGTTGGAGTCGTCGTCGATGGCCTGCTTGCCCAGGATCACCAGCTGCGGCTGCTCCTTGTCGATCAGCGCCTTCAGCAGCTTGGCCACGGCCAGCGGCTGCAGGTCTTCGCTGCTCTCGACCAGGATGCCGCGGTCGGCGCCGATCGCCATCGCGGTACGCAGCGTTTCCTGGCATTGCGCCACGCCGCAGGAGACCGCCACCACCTCGGTGGCCACGCCGGCTTCCTTCAAGCGGACCGCCTCTTCCACGGCGATCTCGTCGAACGGGTTCATGCTCATCTTCACGTTGGCCAGGTCGACGCCCGAGCCATCGGACTTCACACGGACCTTGACGTTGTAGTCAACCACGCGCTTGACTGCGACGAGTACTTTCATGCGCTCACTCCACTGATTGTCAGAAATTTGGTTCGCTCGCCATTATAACCACCGGGTCGGCGGCGCCCGGAATTTTCGAACGACCGTACTATTTTATAGGCAAAGAATTGCCGGGCATAGCCCGGCAGGCGATTCGCGGCCGATGACTGCGCCGAACACTGTGCCGTTTGTCGACCGGTATTGTGCCGCAGAACGCCCGGCGCGGCACAGAGGCGACGGCCGGTTTCGAGGTTTTGTTCGATACCCGGCCGCAAGTGCTTGCCCCGGGGCTTACCAGGCGGTGATCACCGACTCCTTGAAGGTCTTGGTGACGTACTGCTTGATCTCCGGCGAGTGGTAAGCCTTGATCAGCTTGGCGACCCAAGGCTTGTTCTTGTCGGCCTCGCGCACGGCGATCAGGTTGGCGTACGGACCCTTCGGGCCTTCCATCGCGATCGCGTCCTTGGTCGGCGACAGGCCGGCCGATTCGGCGTAGTTGCCGTTGATCGCGGCGGCATCGAGGTCGTCCAGCGAGCGCGGCAGCTGCGCGGCGTCCAGTTCGACGATGCGGATCTTCTTCGGATTCTCGGCGATGTCCAGCGGCGTGGCCTTCAGGCCAGCGTCCGGCCGCAGCTTGATCACGCCCTTGCTCTGCAGCAGCAGCAGGCCCCGGCCGCCATTGGTCGGATCGTTGGGCACGCCGACGCGGGCGCCCTGCTTGAGCTGGTCGAGCGACTTGATCTTCTTCGAGTAGACGCCCATCGGGAACGTGACGGTGTAGCCGACGTTTGCGAACTTGTAGCCGCGGTCCTTCATCTGCGCTTCGAGATACGGCAGATGCTGGTAGCTGTTGGCGTCGAGGTCGCCGGCGGCCAGCGCGGCGTTCGGCTGGATGTAGTCGCTGAACTCGACGACCTGGATATTGAGCCCATCCTTGGCGGCGACCTTCTTGACCTGTTCCATGATCTGGGCGTGCGGACCACCGGTCACGCCAATCTTGATCGGCTTGTCCTGCGCCACCGCGGCGGTGGCGAGGCTGGCGCCGAGCGCGGCGCCGATGATCCATTGCAGCAGGCTACGACGTTGCATGTCTGACTTCCTTTGCGATGCGTTCTGGGTTGAGTCTGGAGTAAAGCAAAAACGAAACGGAAAACGAAACGATCCCGGCCGGTGCCGACGAGGCGCTCAGCGATGGCTGATCCGGCGGACGAGCCAGTCGCCGAAGCTCTGCACGGCCTGCACCAGCACGATCAGGATCAGCACCACCGCCACCATCACCTCGGTGATGTAGCGCTGATAGCCATAGCGGATGCCGAGGTCGCCCAGGCCGCCGCCGCCGATCGCGCCGGCCATCGCCGAATAGCCGACCAGGCTGACGAAGGTGATCGTCAGGCCGGCGACGATGCCGGGCATCGCCTCGGGCAGCAGCACCTTCCAGACGATCTGGCCGGTGCTGGCCCCCATCGATTGCGCCGCTTCCACCAGGCCCTTGTCGACCTCGCGCAGCGCGCTCTCGACCAGCCGCGCGATAAACGGAATCGCGGCGATCGTCAGCGGCACCACGGCCGCCGCGGTGCCGATCGACGAGCCCGCCAGGAAGCGGGTGAACGGAATCACCACCACCAGCAAGATGATGAACGGGATCGAGCGCACCGCGTTGACGACCACGCCGATCAGCCGGTTGAACAACGGGTGCGCCAGCGGGCCGCCCCGGTCGGTCAGATGCAGCACCACACCGAGCGGCACGCCGAGCAGCGCGCCGATCACGCCCGAGATGCCGACCATCACCAGGGTCTCGCCCAGCGAGGTCACAAACAGGTCGAACAGCTCAGACCACATGCTCGTACTCCTCCACCACCACGCCCTGCTCCTGCAGGAATGCCATTGCCGCCCGGACGTTGTCGGCCTCGCCGGTGGCCATGATGGCCAGCGAGCCGAAAGCCTGTCCCTGGATCTCGTCGATATGCCCGTGCAGGATGTTGAAGTCCAGCCCGTAGCGGCGGATCGCCTGCGCCAGCACCGGCTGGTCGACGCCCTCGCCGGTGAACGCGAGACGGTAGACATGGTCGCGCCCGTTGCCGAGCCGGCTCTCGACGCGCTTGAGCACGCTGGGCGGCAGCTCCTGCGCGATCACGTCGCCGATCATCGCGCGCGTGACCGCATGCTGCGGCCGCAGGAAGACATCGATGACCTGACCCTGCTCGACCACGCAGCCGGCATCGAGCACCGCGACGCGATCGCAGACCTGTTTGATGACCTCCATCTGGTGCGTGATCATCACGACCGTCAGCCCCAGATCGCGGTTGATCTGCTTGAGCAGATCGAGGATGGAACGCGTGGTTTCCGGATCGAGCGCCGAGGTGGCCTCGTCCGACAGCAGCACCTTCGGCTTGCTGGCCAGCGCGCGCGCAATACCGACGCGCTGCTTCTGGCCACCGCTGATCTGCGCCGGATAGCGGTCCTTCAGCGCCGACAGGCCGACCAGGTCGAGCAGCGGCAGCACCGTCGCCGCGATCTCGTCGCGGCTCTTGCCGGCCAGCTCCAGCGGCAGCGCCACGTTGTCATAGACCGTGCGCGAGGACAGCAGGTTGAAGTGCTGGAAGATCATGCCGATGTCGCGGCGCGCCAGCCGCAACGCCGATGCGTCGAGCGCGGTCAGGTCCTGCCCGGCGACGATGACGCGGCCGGCGGTCGGACGATTCAGCAGATTGATGGCGCGCACCAGCGTACTCTTGCCGGCGCCGCTGCGGCCGATGATGCCGAAGACTTCGCCCGCCGCGATGGACAGGCTGACATCCCGCAAAGCGTGCACATCCCCGGTTGCGCCGGGGAATCGCTGCGAGAGACCTTGCAGTTCGATCATGAGACAGAGCGAAAAGAAAACGGCAACAGCCGGGACCAGGTCTCCAGCGCTGCTGCCGCATTTATCGTTTTTGGATGTAACGGGCTATTTTAAGCGATCCGCTTCTTACCAGAAACGACTTTTTGCCGATGTCTTTAGACGAAAAGGGAATAAGGCCCCGGTGCCGGGTGGCGATATATCAACTTGACCGCCACGCCGGCGGCCGCTTGTCGATGAACGCCTGCACGCCCTCCAGCGCCGACTCGTCCATCATGTTGCACGCCATGGTGTGCCCGGCCAGCTGATAGGCCGCCTCCACGCCCATTTCGAGCTGGCGGTAGAACAGCCCCTTGCCGGCCGCGATGGCTGCCGCCGGCTTGGCGCAGATGCTGGCGGCCAGCTTGGCCACCTCGCCGTCCAGTTCGGCGGCCGGCACCACCCGGTTGACCAGACCGCGCGCCTGCGCCTCGCGGGCATCGATCATCTCGCCGGTCAGCAGCATCTCCATCGCGTGCTTGCGATGCAGGTTGCGCGACAGCGCCACGCCGGGGGTCGAGCAGAACAGACCCAGGTTGACTCCCGACACCGCAAAGCGTGCATCGTCGGCCGCCACCGCAAGGTCGCACATCGCCACCAGCTGGCAACCGGCCGCCGTGGCGATCCCGTGCACGCGCGCGATCACGGGCTGCGGCATGCGCTGGATCGCCAGCATCATGCGCGTGCAGCGGTCGAACAGGCGGCGATAGTAATCGTGCGAGGGCTGCGCGCGCATCTCGCGCAGATCGTGTCCGGCGCAGAAGGCGCGGCCCGCGCCCGCGAGCACCACGACCCGCACGGCGGGATCTGCGGCGATGCGCGTCAGCGTCTCGGTCACGCCGTCGATCAGCGCCTCGGACAGCGCGTTGAAGGCGTCGGGACGTTGCAGGGTCAGGCGCAGCACGCCGGGGGCATCTTCGCTTAGCGCCAGCGGCGCCGCGGCGGCTTGCGCGCGTTCCGATTCGGCCATGATCGTCTCCTGTTGTCGTGCTGCGGTCGTGCTGCGGTCGTGCTGACTGCAACCGGCTTGGGCCCATCCACGGGCCGCCTGCCCTAGCGCTCCAGCAGCACCTTCAGATGCGCCAGCACGCTGCGTCCCAGCGCGCTGAGGTTATAGCCGCCTTCGAGGCAACTGACGATGCGCCCCTGCGCATGCTGCCGCGCCAGCGCCATCAGCTCGGCCGTGATCCAGGCATAGTCCTGCTCGACCAGCCCCATCTGACCGAGGTCGTCCTCGCGATGCGCGTCGAAGCCCGCCGAGATGAACAGCATCTGCGGACGGAAGGCCTGCAGCCGCGGCATCCAGATCGTCTCGACCACCTCGCGCACCGCCATGCCGTTCGTGTAGGCGGGCAGCGGAATATTGGCCATGTTGTTGGCCACGTGCTCGGTGCCGCTGTACGGGTAGAACGGGTGCTGGAAGAAGCTGCACATCAGCACGCGCTCGTCGCCGCGGAATGCGGCCTCGGTGCCGTTGCCGTGATGCACGTCGAAGTCGACGATCGCCACGCGTTCGAGTCCGTGCGCGTCCAGCGCATGGCGGGCCGCGATGGCGACGTTGTTGTAGAAGCAGAAGCCCATCGCGCGATCGGGCTCCGCGTGGTGGCCAGGCGGCCGCACGCAGCAAAAGGCGTTCTCGAGCTCGCCGGCGATCACCGCGTCGGTGGCCGCCACCGCGGCGCCGGCCGCATGCGTGGCCGCGGCCAGCGTATGCGCGTTCATCGCGGTATCGGGATCGATCGCATGGTAGCCGCTGGCCGGACTCGCTTCGTGCAGCCCGTCGACATAGCCGGGCAGATGCACGCGCTCGATCTGTTCGCGGGTCGCGGCCGGCGCCTCGCGGCGGTCCAGCAGGCCGTCGATGCCGTGCGAGATCAGATGGTCTTCGATGGCGGTCAGGCGTTCCGGGCACTCGGGATGGAACTGCCCCATCTCGTGCAGCAGGAATTCGGGATGCGTGTAGTAGCCGGTCGGCATGGGATTCGGCGCGTTTATCGGGCGTTGTTGGGCGCGTGGCGGGCACTCTGTCGGGTGCGCCGCTGTCTCCATCCCCGTACGTTAGCACAGCGGATGTCCGGGCAACGCAGCGGCCGCCTTCGCCGCCGGGTCGTATCGTCCCGTGATGTTTTGCGCCGGAGGCGTCCGCTATACTCGGTCCGACTTGCAAAGGACACCATGACCGAACACACGCGTACCCTGCGCCGCCCTCTGCTGGGCGCCGCGCTCTGCTCCGTGGCGCTTGGCCTGTGCGGCGCCACCCCCTCGCTGCTGGCGGCCGGCAAGCGCCGCGTCAGCTTCCAGGAAGAAGAAATCGATCCCGGCCGCTATCGCAATGGCAGCAACCCGCAGGCGGCCGCCTTTATCGACGAGATGGTCGCCAAGCACGGCTTCTCCCGCGCGACCCTGAACGACTGGTTTGGACAGGCCGTCTATTCGGCCACGGTGGCGCGCCTGATCATGCCGCCGGCCACGCCGGGCCGCAAAAGCTGGCGCACCTACCGCTCGCGCTTCATCGAACCGATCCGCATCAATGCCGGCGTCCGCTTCTGGCAGCAGCACCGCGACACGCTGCGCCGCGCGGAAAGCGAGTTCGGCGTGCCGGCCTCGGTGATCGTCGGCATCATCGGCGTCGAGACGATCTACGGACGCGACATGGGCAGCTTCCGCGTGCTCGACTCGCTGTCGACGCTGGCCTTCGACTATCCCGATACGCCCAACCGCGCCAGCCGCTCGGCGCTGTTCCGCGCGCAACTGCAGGACTATCTGCTGTGGTGCCGCGAGACCCGCACCGATGTGTTCTCGGTACTGGGCTCGTATGCAGGCGCGATCGGCATTCCGCAGTTCATGCCGACCAGCCTGCGCGAATACGCGACCGATTACGATCGCGATGGCCATATCGACCTGCGCAACAGCCCGGTCGACGCGATCGGCAGCGTCGGCCGCTTTCTGCAGCTGCATGGATGGGAGGCCGGACGGCCGGTGGTATGGCGCCTGGCACAGGACGAAGGCAGCCGCGGCATCGCGGCGGCCGCGGCCGACGGCGAACCGTGGCCGACGCGCACGCTCAATCAGCTGACGCGCGCCGGGCTGCGGCTGGACGAGCCGATCGACGTGGCGCGCGAAGGCGAGACGGGAGTGCTGGTGGTGGACCTGCCGACGCCCGATGCGCCGACCGACTACATGCTCGGACTGCGCAACTTCTATGTGCTGACGCGCTACAACCGCAGCTTCTTCTACGCGCTGGCGGTCTATCAGCTGGGCGAGGCCGTCAAGGCCGCCATGGTGTAAGGACCGATCGGTCCGGCCGGCACCTGCCCCGTTTCAGCGGGCGCCGGCCTTCATCGAGGGTGTTATCGCGCCGGCTCAGGCGGGGAAGACGCCGGTCGACAGATAGCGGTCGCCGCGGTCGCAGACCACGAACACGATGGTCGCGTCGCGGACCTCCTCGGCGATCCGCAGCGCCACGCACAGGGCGCCCGCGGCCGAGATACCGCAGAAGATGCCTTCCTCGCGGGCCATGCGGCGGGCCATATGTTCGGCATCGGCCTGGGTGACCGGCTCGGTGCGGTCGATGTGGCGCGGGTCGTAGATCTTCGGCATATAGGCTTCCGGCCATTTGCGGATGCCCGGAATACGCGAGCCTTCGGCCGGCTGCGCGCCGACGATCTGGATCGCCGGGTTCTGTTCCTTCAGATAGCGCGACACGCCGGTGATGGTGCCGGTCGTGCCCATCGCCGAGACGAAATGCGTGACGCGGCCTTCGGTGTCGCGCCAGATTTCGGGACCGGTGGTCTCGTAGTGGGACTGCGGATTATCCGGATTGGCGAACTGGTCGAGGATGATGCCTTTGCCGTCGCGCTCCATCGAATCGGCCAGATCGCGCGCGTATTCCATGCCGCCCTTGACCGGAGTCAGGATGATCTCGGCGCCGTAAGCCGCCATGCTCTGGCGACGCTCCATGCTCAGGTCTTCCGGCATGATCAGCACCATCTTGTAGCCACGGATCGCGGCGGCCATCGCCAGCGCGATGCCGGTATTGCCGGAGGTCGCTTCGATCAGCGTGTCGCCGGGCTTGATGCGGCCGCGCGCTTCGGCGCGCGCGATCATCGACAGCGCGGGCCGGTCCTTGACGGAGCCGGCGGGATTGTTGCCTTCGAGCTTGCCCAGAATCACATTGCCGCGCTCGGCGTTGGCGGCTCCGGGAATACGCTGCAATTGCACCAGCGGCGTGTTGCCGATGGTGTCTTCGATCGTCTTGTAGGCCATGATGGGGCGAGTCCAAATGTCGGCGCCCATTGTAATGCAGTCGTCATGACCCTGCCGCCGGCGGGGCGGCGCCCGCCGCGGGGAGCGCGGGGAGCGCGGGGAGCGCGGGGAAGCGCGGGGAAGCGCGGGGAAGCGCGGGGAAGCGCGGGGAAGCGCGGGGCAGCGATGGCGCGGCCCCGCGCCCGGTTCATCCGACCCGCGCGCGGCCCTTGCCGAGCAGGTGGTACAGCAGGATCGCGCCGAAGGTTGCGGTACCGATGCCGCCCAGCGTCATGCCGCCGAAGCGCAGCGTCAGGTCGCCGGCCGCGACCGTCAGCGTGGCGCCGACGGTGATCAGGTTGCGCGAATCGGAAAAGTCGACGCGGTTCTCGACCCAGATCCGGCCGGCGGTGGCCGCGATCAGGCCGAACACCACGATGGTCAGGCCGCCGATCACCGGGCCCGGAATGGTCAGGATCAGCGCACCGAACTTGGGCGAGAAACCCAGCAGGATCGCAACCAGCGCGGCGACCACGAAGATCAGCGTCGAGTAGATCCGCGTCACCGCCATCACGCCCATGTTCTCGGCATAGGTGGTCACGCCGGTACCGCCGCCGGCGGCCGACAGCATCGTGGCGACGCCATCGCCGATAAAGGCGCGGCCGATATACGGGTCCAGGTTGCGCCCCGTCATCACGCCGATCGCCTTGATATGGCCGAGGTTCTCCGCCACCAGCACGATCGCCACCGGCGCGATCAGCAGCATCGCGTTGAGCTCGAACACCGGCGTGGTGAAGGCCGGCAGGCCGAACCAGCTGGCGCTGGCAACGCCGGAGAAGTCGATCGGCTTGCCC
The DNA here is from genome assembly GCA_031180665.1 of Cupriavidus sp. Taxonomy (GTDB): domain Bacteria; phylum Pseudomonadota; class Gammaproteobacteria; order Burkholderiales; family Burkholderiaceae; genus Cupriavidus. Next base: position 148,889 of record JAPSLP010000008.1, read on the forward strand.
AGGCCGAACGCGTTCGCGCAGACCCAGTAGGCCAGATAGCCGATCAGCCCGCCGATCAGCACCGGCAGCCGGCCGATCATGCCGGGCGCGCGCACCGCCACCAGCCCGACGGCGACCACCGTCAGCAGGCCGATCCAGGTATCGAGCGCGGCGGCGCTGACCGCCTTGACCGCGACCGGCGCGAGATTCAGGCCGATCGCGGCGACGATGGCTCCGGTCACCACCGGCGGCATCAAGCGCTCGACCCAGCCATAGCCGGCGGCCTGCACCACCAGGCCAATGACGGTGTAAAGCAGGCCGGCGGCGATGATGCCGCCCAGCGCCAGCGGAATATTCGGATTCGGGCCGCTGCCGGCATAGCCGGTGGCCGCGATCACGACAGCGATGAACGCGAAGCTCGAACCGAGGTAGCTGGGCACGCGGCCGCGCACGCACAGGAAGAAGATCAGCGTGCCGATGCCCGAGAACAGGATGGCGATATTGGGATTGAAGCCCATCAGGATCGGCGCGATCGCGGTGGAGCCGAACATCGCCACCACGTGCTGGATGCCGGCCAGCACGGTCTGCCCGGTGGGCAGCCGTTCGTCCGGCGCGATCACGCCCTCGGTCTTCAGTGTCCAGCGCGGCAGGAATCCCGCCTCGTCGCCATTCGCCATCGTTGAGCTCCCGTTCTGAGTTGGCCGCTGGCGCGCCGCGCCCGGCCGTTCCTGGTGATGTGTCGGTGATGTGTTGTGGTCGGCAGCGCCATGCCGCCGTGGCGCGGCGTCATCCCTCGCCCCACGCCGGCGCGGCGTGCGCACCCGGTGGCTCCCGGATCGCGCCTCGCGCGCCGCCGGCTCGCTTCGCCCCCATGGAGAGACGAAGGAGGCGCCCTGCCGCAGCGCCCGCATCATACTCCCTGGCCCGGAGCCTGCGAAGCGCCACGGCATCCGATTGGCGGCGCTGCGACATTGCCGCGCCGCTCAGGGTTAGCAGGACCCATACCAGCAACCGGCCGCCAACATGGACGGACGGCAGGCACGGTGCCGCTCAGTGCGCGGCCCTGGACGCCTTGCCGGAACCCTTGCCGGCCGGCACCACCGCCGCCGTCGGCGCTGCAGCGCTCGACTTGCCGCCCCGGGCCGCCGGCAGCGCCCCGCCCTTGCCGATGTTCAGCCCCTCGCCCTGCAGGCGCACCACCGACTTCGGCCCCAGACCCTTGACCCGCTCGGCCAGATCGGTGGCGTCCCTGAACGCGCCCTGCTTGCCGCGCTCCTCGACGATCCGGCGCGCCATTGCCGGTCCGATTCCTTTGACGGTGGTCAGCGCCGCTTCGTCGGCACTGTTGACATCGACAGCGGCCAGCGCGCTGCCGGCCAGCGCCATCGACATGCCAAGGCAGCACGCCAGCGCCAGCAAGGATTGCTTGATCATGAACAGGCTCCTTCCCCGGTGACCGGAGTTCGGCTTCGTTGGCGATGCCCGGGCGGGCATGCCGCCCCGTCGTCGCGACGGGGTAGGCCGAGAATAAGAGCCAGGGGGACGGGCGGCGCGCCGTGCAACAAATGTTGACGCGATTTGCCCGGAAAGCGCCGCGCCGGTTTGCGGCGAAACGACAGTCAGCAGAGGCCGCGGGCCAGGATCGCGCGGCCGCCCCGGCTTCAGCCGCCGCGCTCGAGCAGCCAGCGGCAATAGCGCGCCACGCCTTCCTCCACCGTATAGAACGGCGCGGTATAGCCGGCGCCGCGCAGGCGCGACACATCGGACTGCGTAAAGCACTGGTACTTGCCGCGCAGCGCATCGGGGAACTTGATGTATTCGATCAACCCTTCCTGCTCCATCTCCTCGAGCGTCAGCGGCGGCTTGCCTTCCACGGCGCGCAGCGTGTTGACCACGGTGGTGGCGATGTCGTTGAACGGCTGCGCGCGTCCGGTGCCGAGATTGAAGATGCCGGACTTCTCGGGATGGTCCAGGAAGAACAGGTTGACCTTGACCACGTCCTCGACGGAGACGAAATCGCGGCTGTGGCCACCGGGGCCATAGCCGCCATATTCGCCGAACAGCTTGACGGTGCCGTCCGCGCGGAACTGGTTGAAGTTGTGGAAGGCCACCGACGCCATGCGTCCCTTGTGGGCCTCGCGCGGGCCATAGACGTTGAAGTAGCGGAAGCCCACGATCTGCGAGTGGGCGTTCGGCAGCGTGCGCCGCACCAGCTGGTCGAACAGGAACTTCGAGTAGCCGTAGACGTTCAGCGGCTTCTCGTATTCGCGCTCTTCCTTGAAGGTCTGCGAGGCGCCGTAGGTGGCCGCCGACGAGGCATAGAGAAACTGCACGCCCTGCTCCAGGCACGCTTGCATCAGCGCCTTGGTGTAGCGGTAGTTGTTCTCCATCATGTAGCGGCCGTCGGTCTCCATCGTGTCCGAACAGGCGCCCTCATGAAAGATCGCGCGGACCTTGCCGAATTCGCCGCGCGCGAAGCGGTCCAGGAAGTCGGTCTTGTCCAGATAGTCGGCGATCTCGCAATCGACCAGGTTGTGGAACTTGTCGGCGCGGGTCAGGTTGTCGACCGCGACGACGTTGTTCTCGCCGCGCTCGTTCAGCCCCTTGACGAGGTTGCTGCCGACGAAACCGGCGGCGCCGGTGACGATGATGGTCATGGTGAATCCAGCAGTGATAAGGGGGCGTCAGCCTTGCGCCGCGCCGAACAGTTCGGGGTAGCTGACCACGGCCGTGCCCAGCTTGCCGACCACGATGCCGCCGGCGCGATTGGCGTGCTGCACCGCTTCCTTGAGCGGAATGCCGGCACCGAGCATGGTGGCCAGCGTCGCGATTACGGTATCGCCGGCGCCCGACACGTCGTAGACCTCGCGCGCCTGTGCGGAGACGTGCAGCACTTCGGCCTCGGTGTACAGCGTCATGCCTTCCTCGGAGCGCGTCAGCAGCAGCGCTTCGAGCTGCAGTGCGCGGCGCAGGTTCTGGGCACGGATGGTCAGGTCGGCCTCGGTCTTCCACGCGCCCACCACATGGCGCATCTCGGCGCGGTTCGGCGTGATCAGCGTGGCGCCGCGATAGCGCGAGTAGTCGTCGCCCTTCGGGTCGATCAGCACCATCTTGCCGGCGGCACGGCCGCCTTCGACCATGCGCGACACATGGGTCAGCCCGCCCTTGCCGTAGTCCGACAGCACCAGCACCTGGTAGTCGCCGATCAGCGCCTGGAAACGGTCCTGCACCGACAGCAGCACCTCGTGCGCCGGCGGGTTCTCGAAGTCGACGCGCAGCAGCTGCTGCTGGTGCGCGACCACGCGCAGCTTGATGGTGGTATTGACGCTGCGATCGCGGTAGAGGTACGGCTGGACGTGTTCGGCGGTCAGCAGGTTCTCGAGCATGCTGCCGGGTTCGTCGTCGCCGACCACCCCCAGCATGCCGACCGACGCGCCCAGCGCGGCGGCGTTGCGCGCCACGTTGGCGGCGCCGCCCAGGCGCTCCTCGCTGCGCTTGACCTGGACCACCGGGACCGGGGCCTCCGGCGAAATCCGTTCGACATCGCCGAACCAGTAGCGGTCCAGCATCATGTCGCCCACCACCAGGATGCGCGATTGCTGGATCTGTTCGCGAGAGATCGGGTTCCTGTTCATGAGCTTCCTTTTGGCCGGCGCGCCGCTCGGCGGCCGCACCGGCATGTTGCGTCAGGCCGCCGCCGCGGGCCGGCCGATCGCGTGATATTCGATACCGGCCTCCTGCATCGCGGCCGGCTCATACAGATTGCGCCCGTCGAACACGACCGGCGTCTTCAGGCGCCGCCGGATCTGCGCGAAGTCCGGGCTGCGGAACACCTTCCATTCGGTGACGATCGCCAGCGCGTCGGCGCCATCGAGCGTCTCCATCTGCGCATCGCAGAACGTCACGCGCTCGAAACCGCCTTCGATTCCGGCGAGGTCGTGCGCCAGCGCACGCCGGGCTTCCTGCATCGCGACCGGATCGTGCACCCGCAGCGACGCGCCCCGCGAGACGAGATCGCGCGCCAGCACCCGCGACGGCGCCTCGCGCATGTCGTCGGTATTCGGCTTGAACGCCAGGCCCCAGATCGCGAAGGTGCGCCCGCTCAGGTCCTCGCCGAAGCGCCGCACGACCTTGTCGCCGAGCACACGCTTCTGCGCGTCGTTGACCGCCTCGACCGCCTCCAGCACGCGCATCGGCTTGCCGCTGGCCGCGGCCGTGCGCATCAACGCCTGCACGTCCTTCGGAAAGCACGAGCCGCCGTAGCCGGCACCGGCATAGAGGAAACTGTAGCCGATCCGCGGATCGGAGCCGATTCCCAGGCGTACCAGTTCGATATCGGCGCCGACCTCGTCCGCCAGATTGGCCAGCTCGTTCATGAACGAGATCCGTGTCGCCAGCATCGAGTTGGCCGCGTACTTGGTGAACTCGGCCGAGCGCACGTCCATGTAGAAGGTGCGCTCATGATTGCGGTTGAACGGCGCGTACAGTGCCCGCATGATCGCCTTGGCATGGCGGCCGGCGGCATCGTTGTCGCAGCCGAGCACGATGCGGTCGGGCCGCATGAAGTCCTCGACGGCGGCGCCCTCCTTCAGGAATTCGGGATTGGAGACCACCGAGAACTGCAGGTCCTCCAGCCCCCGCTTGGCGAGCTCCTCGCGGATCGCCGCCGCCACCCGGTCGCCAGTGCCGACCGGCACGGTCGACTTGTCGACCACGATCTTGAAGCCCGTCATATGCCGGCCGATATTGCGCGCGGCCGCCAGCACATACTGCAGATCGGCCGAGCCGTCCTCGTCCGGCGGCGTGCCGACCGCGATGAACTGCACGTCGGCATGGTCGACCGCGGCGGCGACGTCGGTGGAGAACACCAGCCGTCCGGCGTCGCGGTTGCGCTGGATCAGGTCCTTCAGGCCCGGCTCGTAGATCGGCACGCCGCCATCGTTGAGCAGCGCGATCTTCTCTTCATCGACGTCGAGGCAGAACACATCGTTGCCGAGCTCGGCCAGACAGGCGCCGGTGACCAGGCCGACATAACCGCTGCCGATGATGGTGACTTTCATGAGGACGACTCCGTGAGACGGGGCGGATCAGGCTGGATGCGGGCTCAGCCGAGCGCTTCGGTGCGCCGCGGCGCGTAGGATTCCCAGCGGTTGCAGCCGGGGCACTGCCAGTAGAACAGGCGGGCGCGGAAGCCGCACTCCCGGCAGGTGTAGCGGGCCAGGTTGCGGGTGCGCAGCTGCAGCAGGTCGCGGATCGCGGCGTCTTCCTGCGCGGTCGCGTCGGGCGCGGTCGCCTCGGCCGGGGTCGCCTGCGCGGCGGGTGCGCCATTGCCTTCGGCCATGTCCGCCGTCGCGGGCGCCGGCGCGGCCAGCGCGGCGCGCGCATCGAAGTAGCGCGTCAGCGCCTGCAGCGACGGCTGGCGGCGCAGTTGCTCGCGCATCAGCGCGGCGGCGGCCGTCGGGCCGGCCAGCTCCAGCTCGGTGCGATAGGCGGTATCGAGCAGCTCCGCGGCCAGGCCGGTCTTGAGCAGGCCGCGCAGCCATTCGAGCGCCTTGCCCTGCTCGCCCAGGTCGCGATACGCCTTGACCACGCGATCGGCCACCAGCGGCAGGTAACTGGCGTCCTGGCGCTCGATGCCGAGCCAGTGGCCCAGCGCCGCGCCGAGATCGCCGGAGGCCATGGCGACGTCGCCGAGCAGGATCGGCGCGCGCACGTTCTTCGGATTCTCGCGCAGCGCCTGCTCGAGCCAGCCGATCGCCTCGTCCGGCTGCTTGCGCTGCAACGCGTCCTGCGCCAGCTCGCAACAGAACTGCGCGATCTGCACGCTGTAATCCTGCTGGGTCGCGCTCTGCAGCTCGCGCGCGGCGTCGATGGCCTTGCGCCATTCCTTCTCGACCTCGTACAGCTCCAGCAGCACGCGCTTGGCCGATGCCGCGTACGGGCCGGACATCAGCGCACGCAGCGCGTCCTCGGCGCGGTCCAGCAAGCCGGCACGCAGATAGTCCTGGCCCAGTTCGTACAGCGCATGCTCGCGCTCGGTGTCGGGCAGGTCGGGACGCGTGGCCAGGTTCTGGTGCACGCGGATGGCGCGTTCGGTCTCGCCGCGGCGGCGGAACAGCGCGCCCAGCGCGAAATGCAGCTCGGTGGTTTCCGGGTCGAGCCGCGCCACCTCGATGAAGGCATCGATGGCCTTGTCCGGCTGCTCGTTGAGCAGGAAGTTCAGGCCCTTGAAATACGAGCGCGGCAAGGCGCCCTGCTCGCTGATCGCCTGCCGCAGGTCGAGGCGGGCCGCCATCCAGCCGAGCCCGAATACAAGCGGAAGGGCGAGCAGCCACCAGGTTTCAAAATTCATTGCTTAGACTTTCGGGCCGATTACGTTGTAAGGCGCCACGGCCTTGGGGGAAGTTGCGCCGGCGCCGGCGCTTTCGTCGGCCGGCGGGCGCGCATTGCCGAGCGCACGGCGCAGGCGCGCGATCTCCAGACGCTGACGCATCAGGCTCGGCGCCACCGAGATCAGGGCGGCCAGCGCGCCCAGCACGAAGGCGGCGAGCAGGATCAGGATCAGGGGCGCGCGCCAAACCGCATCGAAGAACAGCTGCAGCGACACATCGGCGGTATTGCGCAAGGCGAGCACGAACAGCAGCGCGAACAGGACGATACGGATAATCCAGGCGACAAGTTTCATGCGATTGACGAGGTGTCTGCGGCGGCGTGGCGGCCAAATGGCGAAGAAGGCGAAGAAGCGTCCGTGCGGGCGCCGGCTGTCGGGTATCCGAAACGGCAAGCCGGCCCGGGCCGGCGGTTCCCCGGCATTGTAGCGGAATCGATTGGCGCACACGGCGCGATCGGAGCGTGCGAGGCACGCAATTTGGGCGTCTCTTCGGGATACGGAAAGGCCACTCAGACCCGCGCGCCGGCAGTGCAGTTCCGCGCCTGCCGATGCAACCTGCATAAAAAAAGCGCTCCTTGCGGAGCGCTTTTCGATTTCCGTCGCCGGCTTCGTTGCCGAAGCGGCGCGAAAGTCAGGACTGTGCCAGATTCAGGCCGGAGCCTTCCTGCTGGACGCCGGCCATCGCAGTGCCATGCGTTGCCAGCGGACCGCGTTCGCCGCCGAGCGGGACATGCCCGTTGGCGGCGGCGCCGCCGCCATTGCCGTTCAGGCCCAGCGCGGTGCCATCGACACCGTTGCCGCCGTTGCCATTGACACCGTGATCGCCGTTACCGCTGCCGTTGCCGGACGCCGGATTGCGGTCGACCCGCTCACGCAATTCCTTGCCCGCCTTGAAGTGCGGCACCCGTTTCTCGGGCACCAGCACCCGTTCGCCGGACTTGGGATTGCGCCCCACACGCGGCGGCCTGCGATTCAGACCGAAGCTGCCGAACCCGCGAATTTCGATGCGATGGCCATCGGCCAGCGCATCGGACATCGCGTCGAGGATCGTTTTCACCGAGATGTCCGCGTCCCGCAGCAGCAACTGCGGAAAGCGGGCAGCCAGCTTTTCGACGAGCTCGGACTTGGTCATGGCATCCGCGCGTGAGTTGGACGGTCGCGATGGACGCGATTACTGGTTGTCCTGGCCCAGCTTGGCCTTGAGCAGCGCGCCCAGGTTGGTCGTGCCAGCCGTGCCGGTGTCGGCCTGGAACTTCTGCATGGCTTCTTGCTGCTCTGCCGAGTCCTTGGCCTTGATCGACACGTTGATGTTGCGCGACTTGCGATCGATGTTGACGATCACCGCCGTCACCTGTTCGCCTTCCTTCAGCACGTTGCGGGCGTCCTCGACACGGTCGGCCGAGATTTCCGAGGCGCGCAGATAGCCTTCGACATCGTCGGCCAGCTGGACCACGGCACCCTTCGGATCGACGGTCTTGATCGTCGCGGTGACGAGCGAGCCCTTGTCATTGGCCGAGATGAAGTTGTTGAACGGATCGCCCGACAGCTGCTTGATACCCAGCGAGATGCGTTCCTTGTCCACATCGATGCCCAGCACCACGGCCTCGACTTCGTCGCCCTTCTTGTACTTGCGCACGGCCTCTTCGCCCGACTCTTGCCAGGACAGGTCCGACAGGTGCACCAGGCCGTCGATGCCGCCCGGCAGACCGATGAACACGCCGAAGTCGGTGATCGACTTGATCTGGCCGGTCAGCTTGTCGCCCTTCTTGTGGTTGCGGCTGAAGTCATCCCACGGATTGGCCTTGCACTGCTTCATGCCCAGGCTGATACGACGCTTGTCTTCGTCGATATCCAGCACCATGACTTCGACTTCGTCGCCCAGCTGGACAACCTTGGACGGGGCCACGTTCTTGTTGGTCCAGTCCATTTCCGACACGTGCACCAGGCCTTCGATGCCGGCTTCGATCTCGACGAACGCGCCGTAGTCGGTCAGGTTGGTGACCTTGCCGAACAGGCGGGTGCCTTGCGGGTAGCGGCGTGAGATGCCGACCCACGGATCTTCGCCCAGCTGCTTGACGCCCAGCGAGACGCGGTTCTTCTCTTGGTCGAACTTGAGGATCTTGGCGGTGATTTCCTGGCCAACCGACAGCACTTCGCTCGGATGGCGAACGCGGCGCCATGCCAGGTCGGTGATGTGCAGCAGACCGTCGATGCCGCCCAGGTCGACGAACGCACCGTAGTCGGTGATGTTCTTGACGATGCCGTTGACGATGGCGCCTTCCTTCAGGGTTTCCATCAGCTTCTGGCGCTCTTCGCCCAGGGTCGCTTCGACCACGGCGCGGCGCGACAGCACCACGTTGTTGCGCTTGCGATCCAGCTTGATGACCTTGAATTCCAGGGTCTTGCCTTCGTACGGCGTGGTGTCCTTGATCGGACGCACATCGACCAGCGAACCCGGCAGGAACGCGCGGATGCCGTTGACCATCACGGTCAGGCCGCCCTTGACCTTGCCGGTCACGGTACCCGAGATGATTTCGCCGTCTTCCAGCGCCTTCTCGAGGTTCAGCCACGATGCCAGGCGCTTGGCCTTGTCGCGGGACAGAATGGTGTCGCCATAGCCGTTCTCGAGCGCGTCGATGGCCACGGAAACGTAGTCGCCGGCCTGCACTTCGAGTTCGCCCTGGTCGTTCAGGAACTCCTCCACCGGGACGAAGGCTTCAGACTTCAGGCCGGCGTTGACGACCACGAAATTGTGGTCGATGCGCACGACTTCGGCCGAAATCACTTCGCCAGCCTTCATATTGGAGCGGGCGACGGATTCCTCGAACAGTGCGGCAAAGGATTCGTTGTTTTGCAGGTCGGACATAAACGTAAGTTAGCAATCCGCAATACCGTGGCCGGCGCGACGATCACGCTCAGTCTGCCAGGGCAGCGGGGTCAGGTTGAACCATGCCGGCGGCCCGTTCCGCTCGCGGCGCGATCGTTCTCGCGTTCGCTGCGGCCGGCTGCCGGCGCCTCACGGCGCGGCGCGGTCACCCCTGGGTCAGCGGACCCAGCTCGGCGTGCCACGCCAGCACCTGCGCCACCGCCTGATCCACCGTCATGTCGGAGGTATCGAGCAGCCGCGCATCTTCTGCGGGACGCAGCGGTGCGGCGGTCCGGGAACGGTCCCGGGCGTCGCGCGCTTCCAGATCGCGCAAAAGGTTTTCGATACTAGCAGAAATTCCCTTATCAATCAATTGTTTATAGCGCCTGCGGGCGCGTGCCTCGACGCTTGCGGTCAGGAACACCTTCAGCCGCGCGTCCGGGAAGATCACCGTGCCCATGTCGCGGCCGTCGGCCACCAGGCCGGGCAGCTTGCGGAAGCCCCGCTGCAGTGCCGTCAACGCATCGCGGACCGGCTGATGGACCGCCAGGGCCGAAGCCCGGTTGCCGACCGCCTCGGCACGGATGGCCAGGCTCACCTCCTCGCCGGACAGCCAGACCCGGTCCGGACCGAACTTGACATCGAGGCGGCCCGCCAGGTTTGCAAGGGCCGGCACGTCCGATTCGTCGATGCCCGCCCGTTCGCTGGCCAGCGCCACCAGACGGTACAACGCCCCGCTGTCGAGCAGATGGAAGCCCAGCGCGTCGGCGACCTTGTGCGCCACGGTTCCCTTGCCGGAGGCCGTTGGCCCGTCGATGGTGACGACTTCAGCGATAGTCATTTCTTATCAAAACGAAAGCAACGATCAATTTCTCGATCTAATTGAGAACCATTATCATTCGTCCATCGGTAGGGAGCGTCGATCCGCGGCTCCCGCAGACCAACGAGGCAATCTACCATGGCAAAAACCCTGTCGTTCGGCATCATGCACCTTGGCATCGCGTTCAGCGTGACCTATGCGCTGACGGGCAGCATTGCCATCAGCGGTGCCGTTACCTTCATCGAGCCGGCCGTCAACACGGTGGCCCACTACTTCTTCGACCGCTACTGGGAGCAGCGCGAACGGCGCAAGGCCGCACAGGCGAACGCGCCGGCCGGCGATCGGGACGACGCGCCGATGGCAATGGCGCCGGCCCAATAGGGCGGCTGCGGTCCTGGCCAAGGCTCAGCGCACCACCTGGCCGAACACGTCGAAATAATCGGGGAACGTCTTGGCCACGCAGCGCGGATCGTTGATGCGGATCGGCAAGGGCCCGAAGGTCGCCAGCGAGAAGCACATCGCCATCCGGTGGTCGTCATAGGTATCGATGCCGTCGGCGGGCGTCTGCCACTGCGCCGGCGGTGCGATACGCAGATAGTCCTGGCCCGCCTCGACGTCGGCGCCGAGCTTGCGCAGCTCGGTTGCCATCGCGTCGATGCGATCGGTCTCCTTGACGCGCCAGCTGCCGATATTGGTCAGCGTGGTCGGGCCGTCCGCGAACAGCGCCGCCACCGCCAGCGTCATCGCTGCATCGGGAATATGGTTGCAGTCCAGCGTGATGCCCTGCAGCCGGCCGTCGTCGCGGTCCACCCCGCGCACCTCGATCCAGTTGCCGCCGGCCATCACGTTGGCGCCCATCCGGTTCAGCGCATCGGCGAACTGCACATCGCCCTGGATGCTCGCCAGCCCCACCCCTTCGACCCGTACCGGACCGCCGCCGATCGCGCCGGCCGCCAGGAAGTAGGAGGCCGAGGACGCATCGCCCTCGACGAAGATCTCGCCCGGCGAGCGGTAACGCGCCCGCGCCGGCAGTACGAAGCGCGACCAGCCGTCGCGCTTGACCTCGATGCCGAAGCGCGCCAGCAGATTCAGCGTGATCTCGATATAAGGCTTCGAAATCAGCTCGCCCACCACCTCGATCTCGATGCGGCCGCCCGGCGCGTCGGCCAGCGGCAGCGCCATCAGCAGCGCGGTCAGGAACTGGCTGGACACGTCGCCGCGCACGCGGATCGGGCCCTCGATGCGGATGGCCGACGGCTGCAGATGCAGCGGCGGATAGCCCTCGTTGCCCAGATAGTCGATGCGCGCGCCGACCTGGCGCAGGCCGTCGACCAGATCCCCGATCGGCCGCTCGTGCATGCGCGGCACCCCCGAGAGCCGATAGTCGCCGCCCTGCAGCGCCAGCGCCGCCGTCAGCGGACGGATCGCGGTACCGGCATTGCCCATGAACAGCTCGGCCGCCTTGACCGGAAACTTGCCGCCGACGCCGGTCACCAGATGATCGTCGCCGTCCTTGCGCCATGCCACGCCCAGCGTCTTCAGCGCGTCGAGCATCACCCGCGTGTCGTCCGAATCGAGCAGATCGCGCACCCGGGTCTCGCCCTCGCTCAGCGCGGCCAGCAGCAGCACCCGGTTGGAGATGCTCTTCGAGCCGGGAAGGCGTACCGTGCCGGCGGCACGGGTGAAGGGGCCAAGGGTCAGATGTTCCATATCGGGCTACGGTCGGTAGGGCTTACTTGGGGTGGCGACCCATCGCCGGCTGGGCGGCAAGGATCGGCGGCAAGATCGGCGGCAATCACGGCTCGACGTCCGCGGTGGCGGCGCGCTCGGCGCCCCACTGCAGCCGGGCCTGGCTGGCACGCGCGAATACGCGTTCGAGCGCGTCGCCATTGCCCGCCTCGATCTGCGCCTTCAGATGCGCCAGCACCGACTGGTAGGTATTGAGTTCGCGCAGCAGCGCCTCGCGGTTGGCCAGGCAGATGTCGCGCCACATCTCGGGCGACGACGCGGCGATCCGCGTGAAGTCGCGAAAGCCGCCGCCCGCGCAGGCAAGCTTGAGCGCTGCGTCCTCGGCATTGGCGACCTGGGCGACCAGCGCATAGGACAGCAGATGCGGCAGGTGGCTGACCGCGGCGAACACCGCGTCGTGCTGCACGGCGGACATGATCTCGCAGACGCCGCCGGCGGTCTCCCACATCGCGCGCACTGCCGCGACATCGGCCCGGCTGTTTTCCTGCAAGGGACACAGCACCACCTTCTTGCCGTCGTACAGATCGTCCAGCGCCGCTTCGACGCCGTTGAGCTCGCGTCCCGCGATCGGATGGGCCGGCACGAACTGCGCGACCTTGTCGCCCAGCGCGGTCTTGGCCGCCATGATCACGTCGGATTTGGTGCTGCCCGCATCGGTGACGATAGTGCCGGGCTGCAGATGCGGCTCGAGCGCATGCAGCAGCGCAAAGGTCTGCGCCACCGGCGCGCACAGCACGATGATGCTGGCGCCCTGCGCGGCTTGCTCGAGCGAGGCAGCGCGGTCGATCACGCCAAGCGCCAGCGCGCGTTCCAGCGAGGCGGGCGAACGGCCGACACCGACCACTTCGCCGACGACACCGGCACGCTTCAGGGCTCGGGCCAGGGAACCGCCGATCAGGCCGACGCCGACGATCACGACACGGGAAAAATGCAGGGCACTCACGACAGTACGCCGAGATCGGCGGCGGAAAGGAGGAAAACCGGCATTGTAGCCGCTCGCTGCGCGCAGGCGGGCGCCGGTGGTGCCGATATGGCAAACAGGGCGCCAGCGGCGCCCTGTCGGGAGTTGGACCGCGGCGTTGCCACGGCGCCGCGGCGCCCCTACTGCAGCGCGCGCTCCAGCGCCGCGATAAAGGCGTCGTTCTCCTGCGGCAGGCCGATCGTCACGCGCAGCCACTGCGGCAGCCCGTAGCTGCCGACCGGCCGCACGATCACGCCCTGCTTGAGCAGCGCCAGATTGACGCGCGCGCCGGCCTCGTTGTCGTCGCCGACGCGCACCAGCACGAAGTTGCCGTACGACGGCACATAGTCGAGGCCGAGCCGATCGAAGGCTGCCACCAGCTGCGCCTTGCCCTCGCGATTGAGCGTCGCGCTCTTGCGCAGGAACGCCTCGTCGCCGAGCGCGGCCACCGCGGCGGCCTGCGCCAGGCTGTTGACGTTGAACGGCTGGCGGATGCGGTTCAGCAGATCGGTCAGCGCAGGCTGCGCGACCGCATAGCCGACCCGCAGCCCGGCCAGGCCATAGGCCTTCGAAAACGTGCGAGACACCATCAGGTTCGGATACTTGCGCACCCACTGCACCGACTCGTACTGGTCCTCGGGATCCAGGTACTCGTTGTAGGCCTCGTCGAGCACCACCACCACGTCGGCCGGCACCCTGGCCAGGAAGGCCTCGATCTGCGCCGCCGGCAGGAAGGTCCCGGTCGGATTGTTCGGGTTGGCAATGAAGACGAGCCGGGTATCGGGCGCGATCGCCGCCGCCATCGCATCCAGATCGTGGCCATAGTCGCGGGCCGGCACCTCGATCGCGCGCGCGCCGATTTCCTGCGTCGCCAGCGCGTAGACCGCGAACGAGTACTGCGCGTAGACGATCGACTCGCCGGGCTTGACCAGCGCATGCGCGGCCAGCTCGAGGATGTCGTTGCTGCCATTGCCCAGCGTCAGCCAGTCGGCCGGCACGTCATAGCGCGACGACAGCGCGGCCTTCAGTTCGAAGCCGTTGGAATCGGGATAGCGGCCCAGCTCCGCCACCGCGGCCGCCATCGCGGTCCTGGCCGATTCCGGCATGCCGAGCGGATTCTCGTTGGAGGCCAGCTTGACGATGCTGGCCTCGTCGAGGCCGAATTCGCGCGCGACCTCCGAGATCGGCCTGCCCGCGACGTAAGGGGAAATCGCCCGCACATATTCCGGACCGAACTGCCTGCCCTGCTCTGCCATATCGACTCCTGATTGCATTGCCTCGGCCCGCAGCGGGCCTGTGTTCCTGCTGCCCTGGCTGCCCGCCTGCTACTTGCTGGACGGATACGAGCCCAGCACCTTGAAGTACGCCGCATTGGCGCGCAGCTGCTGCAGCGCGCGCTCGACCGCGGCATCGCGCTGATGGCCCTCGATATCGACGTAGAAGTAGTACTCCCAGGCCCCGCTGCGCGCCGGCCGCGATTCGAAGCGGCACATCGACACGCCGTTGTCGGCCAGCGGCGCCAGCAACTGGTAGACCGCGCCGGCCTTGTTCGGCACCGACAGGATCAGCGAGGTCTGGTCGCTGCCCGAGGGCTCGGTCTCGTACCGCCCGATCACGGCGAAACGCGTGCGATTGTGCGGATCGTCCTGGATGTGCGAGCGGATGATGTGCAGGTGATAGCGATTGGCCGCGGTCTCCGCAGCGATCGCCGCCACGGTCGGGTCTTCGCTGGCCATGCGCGCCGCCTCGCCGTTGCTCGACACCGCCTGCCGTTCCAGGTGCGGATAGTTGGCCGTCAGCCAGTGCTGGCACTGGGCCAGCGCCTGCGGATGGGCGCGCACCACGGTCACGCCCTTCATGTCCGGCGACGACGCCATCAGATTGTGATGGACCTTCAGCGCGATCTCGCCACTGATCTTCAGCGAGGTCTGCAGGAACAGATCAAGCGTGCGCGACACCGCGCCCTCGGTCGAGTTCTCCACCGGCACCACGCCGTACTCGACGGTGCCGGCCTCGACTGCGCGGAACACCTCGTCGATGCTCGGGCACGGCACGCCGGCGACCTCGTGGCCGAAGTGGGCGTACAGCGCCTGCTCGGAGAAGGTGCCGGCCGGGCCGAGGAAGGCCACTTCCAGCGGCTTCTCCAGGCCGCGGCAGGCCGACATCACCTCGCGCCAGATCGCCGCGACGCTGTCGCCGCGCAGCGGCCCGGGGTTGTGGCCCTGGACCTTGCGAATGACCTGCAGCTCGCGCTCGGGCCGGAACACCGGTGCGCCAAATTTCTTCTTCACCTCGCCGACATCCAGCGCCAGCTGAGCGCGGCGATTGAGCATCGCCAGCAGCTCGCGGTCGACGGCGTCGATCTGCTCGCGCAGCGGCGCCAGCTCCACGGACAGCGCGCGCTCCTGCTCCTCGGTCGGCATGGCCGGCTGCTGGCCCTGGGCAGGGGCCACAGCGTTCTTGTCTTGGTTCGTCATGATGGAAATCCCGATTCGCCTTCGGGCGGCAAGCCACGCCCACGCAGGACAGTCTTGCCGCCGATGGCGCGATGGCCGCCGCTCAGGCGGCGCTGCGCTCGAACTCGCGCATATAGTCGATCAGCGCGGTGACGCCCTCCAGCGGCATCGCGTTATACAGGCTGGCGCGCATGCCGCCCACCGACTTGTGGCCCTTGAGCTGGACCAGGCCGTTGGCGCGCGCGCCGGCCAGGAAGGCCTCGTTGCGCGATTCGTCGGCCAGGAAGAACGGCACGTTCATGCGCGAGCGGCAGCTCGGATCGATCTCGTTGCGATAGAAGGCGCTCTGGTCGAGGAAGTCGTAGAGCGCGCGTGCCTTGGCGATATTGCGCTGCTCGATGCCGTCCACGCCGCCCTGCCGCTTCAGCCACTTGAAGACCAGCCCGGCGATATAGATCGCGTAGGTCGGCGGCGTGTTGTACATCGAATTGTTGTCGTTGACGATGCGCCAGTTGAACGCCGACGGGCACAGCGGATGCGCGTGGCCCAGCAGGTCTTCGCGCACGATCACGATGGTCACGCCGGCCGGACCGATATTCTTCTGCGCGCCGCCATAGACCACCTGCACGCGCGACCAGTCGACCGGCCGCGACAGGATATGGCTGGAAGCGTCGGCGACCACCACGCGGCCGCGGTTCTGGCCGATATCCGGTACCTGCTGGAATTCGACACCGACGACGGTCTCGTTGGTGCACAGATGCACGTAAGCGGCATCGTCGGACAGCTGCCAGGTCGCCGGATCGGGGATGCGCGCGAAGCGTTGGTCCACACTGCTGGCGGCGATATGGCTGGCGCCGTAGCGGCGCGTTTCCTGTTCCGTCTTGACCGACCAGGTTCCCGTCACGACGAAGTCGGCCTTGGGCCGTTCCGGGTTCACGCGCCCGATCAGGTTCAGCGGGACGATGGCGTTTTCGCCGATCGCTCCGCCCTGCAGGAACAGGATGCGGAATTCCTTCGGAATCTTCAGCAGCTCGCGCAGATCGGCCAGCGCCTCGTTGTGGATCCCCTCGAACTCCTTGCTGCGGTGGCTCATCTCCATCACCGAGATACCGGTGCCGTGCCAGGAGAGCATTTCTTCGGCTGCCTGCTGCAGCACCTCGGCCGGCAGGGTCGCGGGGCCCGGGGAGAAGTTGTAGACACGTTCGGCCATGGCGCGCTGCATCATGGCGGCAAGGGCGGGATTCTGGGGATCGTTCATGAACGGAAAGAAAAATGGCTGCTTGGGTAGCCCAAGCAGCCATTATTACCTAAAGACGCATTCCGTTGGCATCCCAGGGTCGCCGAGGCGGCGCACCGGACGCCGGCGTGCGGCTTACTTCGATGCTGCGGTGACTTCCTTCTCGGCGGCGTCACGCATCGACTTGCCGACCTGCGGGCCGTACTTCTGCATCATCGAGCCCCAGATCTCCTGGGTGGCCTTGCCCTGGTTGGCCATGAACTTCTGGCCGGTCGGCGACTTCAGGAAGGTGGTCAGGTCACGGATTTCCTGCGCGGTGTAGTACTTGCCGAACGCGTCATAGTGCGCCTTGATGGCGTCGTTCTTGAACGCGTCGGTGCCGAACTGCTTGCCGGCGCCGTCGACCATGCGCTGCACCGCGCCGTTCTTCTTCAGCTTCTCGACTGCGGCCTGCTTCTGTGCGTCGCTCAGCGTCTTGTTCTCGACCAGCACCTGTTCGAGCACCAGCGGCGCTTCCTGCTTGGCGCCGGCCTGCCAGTTCTCGGCCTGGCCCTTGACGGCCTGGTCGGCCTGCATCACGGACAGCAGTTCCTTGATCGCCGCGGTCTTGTCCGCGTCCTGCGCGCGCGCATGCTGCGCGACCATCAAGGCCGGAACAAAAGCAGCCAGCACAGCAATACGTCGAGTGGTGTTGAGCATTATGACTCCCTGATGAATTCGTCCGGTTTAGTCCGGTAGCGACTGACCTAGTTCCAGCGGCCGCGCCATTGTTGCAACTGATTACGATTGAACGCCATTGTCACCATTTGCGACATCATCGGCGCCATTGCGCGCACCATTGTCGTTGCCATGGGTTTCGGCATCGTTGCCCTCGCCTTCCGGGCCGTTATCGGGTTGATCGCCGTTGTCGCCGTTGTCGCCGTTGTCGCCGTTGTCGCCGTTATCGCCGTTATCGCCGTTATCGCCGTTATCGCCATTATCCGCATCGCTTTCCACGATGCGCTGCAGGCCCGAGAGCTTGGTGCCCTCGTCGACGTTGATCAGCGTGACGCCCTGGGTGGCGCGGCCCATTTCACGGATTTCGGCCACACGGGTGCGGATCAGCACGCCGCCGGTGGTGATCAGCATGATCTCGTGCTCGGGCGCGACCAGCGCGGCGGCGACCACTCGGCCGTTACGCTCGCTGGTCTGGATTGCGATCATGCCCTTGGTGCCGCGGCCATGGCGCGTGTATTCCGTGATCGGCGTGCGCTTGCCGTAGCCGTTCTCCGTCGCGGTCAGCACGCTGCCGACCGAGCCGGCATCCTCGGCATTCTCTGCCGGCGCGACCAGCATCGCGATCACGGTCTGGCCGTCGTCGAGGTTCATGCCGCGCACGCCGCGGGCCTGCCGGCCCATCGGACGCACGTCGTTCTCGTCGAAGCGCACTGCCTTGCCGGCGTCCGAGAACAGCATCACGTCGTGCTGGCCGTCGGTGATCGCCGCGCCGATCAGGTAGTCGCCCTCGTCGAGGTCGACCGCGATAATGCCGGCCTTGCGCGGATTCGAGAATTCGGTCAGCGCGGTCTTCTTGACGGTACCGCGGGCGGTCGCCATGAAGATGAAGTGCTCGGCGTCGAACTGGCGCACCGGCAGGATCACCGTGATCTTCTCGCCTTCCTGCAGCGGGAACATGTTGACGATCGGCCGGCCGCGCGAGGTGCGCGAGCCCTGCGGCACTTCATAGACCTTCAGCCAGTACAGCCGGCCCCGGTTCGAGAAGCACAGGATGTAGTCGTGCGTGTTGGCGACGAACAGCGTATCGATCCAGTCGTCTTCCTTGGTCGCCATCGCCTGCTTGCCGCGGCCGCCGCGCTTCTGCGCGCGGTATTCCGAGATCGGCTGGCTCTTCATATAGCCGCTGTGCGACAGCGTGACCACCATGTCCTGCGGGGTGATCAGGTCCTCGGTATCGAGTTCGGTCGCGTTCAGCTCGATCTGCGAACGGCGGTCGTCGCCGAATTCGGCGCGGATCGCTGTCAGTTCGTCGGTGATGATGGTGGTAATACGCTCCGGACGGGCCAGGATATCCAGCAGGTCGGTGATGGCGTCCATCACGTCGCGGTACTCCTGCACGATCTTGTCCTGCTCCAGGCCGGTCAGGCGCTGCAGGCGCATCTGCAGGATTTCCTGGGCCTGCGAGTCCGACAGGCGGTACAGGCCGTCGTCCTGCATGCCGAACACCGGCGGCAAGCCGTCCGGACGATAGGCCGCCCGGCCGCCCGGGGTGTCGGTCTCGGCGCGCGCCAGCATCTCGCGCACCAGCTGGGAATCCCAGGACTTGGCCATCAGTTCCTGCTTGGCGATCGGCGGGGTCGGCGCGGCCTTGATGATCGCGATGAACTCGTCGATGTTGGCCAGCGCCACCGCCAGGCCTTCCAGCACATGGCCGCGCTCGCGCGCCTTGCGCAGTTCGAACACGGTGCGGCGGGTAACCACCTCGCGCCGGTGCGACAGGAAGCACTCCAGCATCTGGCGCAGGTTCAGCAGGCGCGGCTGGCCGTCGACCAGCGCCACCATGTTCATACCGAAGGTGTCCTGCAGCTGGGTGTTCTTATATAGGTTGTTCAGAACGACCTCGGGCACCTCGTTGCGCTTGAGCTCGATCACCACGCGCATGCCGGACTTGTCCGATTCGTCACGGATGTCGGAGATGCCCTCGATCTTCTTCTCGGTGACCAGCTCGGCGATGCGCTCCAGCAGGGTGCGCTTGTTCACCTGGTAGGGCAGCTCGTCGATGATGATCGCCTGCCGCTGGCCGCGGTCGATATCCTCGAAGTGGGTACGTGCTCGCATCACCACACGGCCACGGCCGGTGCGGTAGCCTTCGCGCACGCCCTGGATGCCGTAGATGATGCCGGCGGTCGGGAAATCCGGCGCCGGGATCAGCTCGATCAGCTCGTCGACCGTCGCCTGCGGGTTGCGCAGCAGATGCAGGCAGCCGTCGACCACCTCGTTCAGATTGTGCGGCGGGATATTGGTGGCCATGCCGACCGCAATACCCGACGAACCGTTGATCAGCAGATTCGGAATACGGGCCGGCAGGATTTGCGGCTCGTTTTCGGAGCCGTCGTAGTTCGGGACGAAATCGACGGTTTCCTTGTCGATGTCCAGCAGCATTTCATGCGCTATCTTGGACAACCGGATTTCCGTATAACGCATGGCCGCGGCATTGTCACCGTCGACCGAACCGAAATTGCCCTGGCCGTCGACCAGCATATAGCGCAGCGAGAAATCCTGCGCCATGCGGACGATGGTGTCGTAGACCGCGGTGTCGCCGTGCGGGTGATATTTACCAATCACATCGCCGACGATACGCGCCGACTTCTTATAGGGGCGGTTCCAGTCGTTGTTCAGCTCGTGCATCGCAAACAGCACTCGCCGATGGACGGGCTTCAGGCCGTCCCGTACATCGGGAAGCGCGCGCCCGACGATCACGCTCATCGCGTAATCCAGGTACG
>JAPSLP010000044.1 GCA_031180665.1 Cupriavidus sp.
CGGCGCCTGCACGGGGCCTCTGAACGAGGGCAACCAATATGGCCACGGTCATCGATCGGCGGGAGAATGGCGGCAACAAGAGTGCGGTCAACAAGCAGCGTTTCATCAAGCGTTACCGCGAGCAGATTCGGCAAGCCGTAGCGAAGGCGGTGTCCGGCCGGAAGATCATGGACATCGAACAGAGCGGGCAGGTGTCCATTCCGGTCAAGGACATCTCCGAGCCGATCTTTCACCATGGCCAGGGTGGCAAGCGCGAGTGGATCCACCCCGGCAACAAGAAGTTCGTCCGCGGAGACAGTTTCGACCGCCAGCAGCAAGGGGCGGGCGGAACCGGCTCCCGGGCGAGCGACTCGGGCGAGGGCGAGGACGATTTCGTCTTCACGCTCTCGCGCGAGGACTTCCTCAATTTCTTCTTCGAGGACATGGCGCTGCCCGACATGGCAAAGCGCCATCTGGCCAAGATCGCGGAAGTGCGCAAGGTGCGCGCCGGCTTTTCGATCGACGGCACGCCCTCGAACCTGTCGGTGCTGCGCACCATGCGCAGTTCGCTCGGCCGCCGCATCGCGCTGTCCGGGCCCTACCAGCGGCGCCTGCAGGCGCTCGAGCAGCAGTACAGCGAGGTGCTCGAGGAAGAGGGGCCATATACGGCGCGCGCGCAGGAAATGATGAAGGAGATGCGCCATCTGCGCGCCTGCATCGACCGCGTGCCCTTCATCGAGAAGCTGGACCTGCGCTACAACAACCGCGTGCTGAAGAAGCGTCCGCAGGCGCAGGCGGTGATGTTCTGCCTGATGGACGTGTCCGGCTCGATGGACGAGAGCCGCAAGGACCTGGCCAAGCGCTTCTTCATGCTGCTGTACCTGTTCCTGAAGCGGAACTACGAACGCATCGACGTCGTCTTCATCCGCCACCATACGGTGGCCAAGGAAGTCGACGAGGAAGATTTCTTCCACTCGCGCGAATCGGGCGGCACGGTGGTCTCCAGCGCGCTCAAGCTGATGGTCGACGTGATCCACAACCGCTACCCGGCCAGCCAGTGGAACATCTACTGCGCGCAGGCTTCGGACGGCGACAACTGGGCAGGCGATTCGGAGCTGTGCGGCCGGCTGCTGCGCGAGTCGATCCTGCCGCTGGTGCAGTACTACGCGTATGTCGAGGTCGCATCCGAGGAGCCGCAGAACCTGTGGGAGGAGTACATGACGGTCAAGGGCGCGCACGAGAACTTCGCGATGCAGCGGATCATCGGCGCGGACGAGATCTATCCGGTGCTGCACGACCTGTTTCAAAAGAAGGCGGCCTGGCCGCACGCGGGGCGCTGATGCGTTGATGCGCCGGCGCACTGGTGCCCGAGGCATCGTCCATGCCGGGACACCACGTCGTCCGGGCCTTGGCTAACCGGCGGAGACGCGATGGCGATCCGCCGACATGGGGGTGGGAAATGGCATACCTCTCTACCGGTTCGGAGTGGACCTTCGAACTGATCCAGCGGTACGACCGGGAGATCGCGCGCATTGCGGCCGATTTCGGCCTCGATACCTATCCCAACCAGATCGAAATCATCACCGCCGAGCAGATGCTCGACGCCTACGCCTCCGCGGGCCTGCCGGTGGGTTACAGCCACTGGTCCTACGGCAAGCATTTCCTCGCTTCCGAGCGCAGCTACCAGCGCGGCCACATGGGCCTGGCCTACGAGATCGTGATCAACTCCAACCCCTGCATCGCCTACCTGATGGAGGAGAACACGATGCCGATGCAGGCGCTGACGATCGCGCACGCCTGCTATGGCCACAATGCCTTCTTCAAGGGCAACTACCTGTTCCGCACCTGGACCAACGCGGACGCCATCGTCGACTACCTGCTGTTCGCCAAGAACTACGTGGCCGAATGCGAGCAGCGTTACGGCGAGCAGGAGGTCGAACTGCTGCTGGACTCCTGCCATGCGCTGCAGAACTACGGCGTGGATCGCTACAAGCGGCCGAAAAAGCTGTCGATCACCGAGGAGCAGGCGCGCCAGGCCGAGCGCGAGAACTACCTGCAGATGCAGGTCAACGATCTGTGGCGCACCTTGCCGAAGCACCGTTCGCATGCGCTGGTGACCGACGACGAACCGCCCGAGACCGAGGCCACCTTCCCGCCGGAGCCGCAGGAGAACCTGCTGTACTTCATCGAGAAGAACGCGCCGAAGCTGCAGCCGTGGCAGCGCGAGATCGTGCGCATCGTGCGCAAGATCGCGCAGTACTTCTACCCGCAGCGGCAGACCAAGGTGATGAACGAGGGCTGGGCCACGTTCTGGCACTACACCATCCTGCACGAGCTGTACGAGCAGGGGCTGGTCAACGACGCCTTCATGATGGAGCTGCTGCAGGCGCATACCAACGTCATCTACCAGCCGCCGTACCACAGCCCTTATTACAGCGGACTCAATCCTTACACGCTGGGCTTCCTGATGTTCCAGGACTTGCGCCGCATGTGCGAACACCCGGACGAGGAGGATTATCGCTGGGCGCCGGAGATCGCCGGCAGCGACTGGCGCAAGACGCTGGACTTCGCCATGCGCAACTTCAAGGACGAGAGCTTTCTGCTGCAGTTCCTGTCCCCGCGCGTGATCCGCGAGCTCAAGCTGTTCTCGGTGCTGGACGACGACCGCGAAAGCAAGCTGCGCGTGACGGCGATCCACGACGACGAGGGCTATCGCCGCATCCGGCAACTGCTGGCCAGCCAGTACGACCTGTCCAATATCGAGCCGAACATCCAGGTCACCAACGTCGACGTCGGCGGCGACCGCTCGCTGACGCTGCGCCATCTGCAGAGCGACCGCCGGCCGCTGGCGCAGAACTTCGAAGAGGTGATCCGCCATGTCACCCGGCTATGGGGCTTCACCGTGCGGCTCGAGGTGGTCTACGAGGATGGCCGGCACGAGATCAAGTACGAATGCCGGCCGGAACGCAAGCACCACCGCAAGGCCGCATGAGCGGACGAGAACGATCCGATAGATGATCCGATAGACGGTCCGGTCCCGCCGGCGGGATGCGCGGCCTGCTAAAGCCAGGGCGGGGATTTCAGCGCTGAAATCTCCGCTCGTTTCGTTTTGAAGCCCGATCGCGTTGCCGGCCTCCCCTACGCAGCCCCCGTGCTTCCCTCGATCAGCGGCTTGACCTCGGCCGCGCCGCCGCCGTCGAGCTGCAGCGTCATGTACGGCGACGCCATGCGGATGCCGGCCGCGTCGAACTTCTGCTTCAGCGTCGCGTTGAACGCCCGCGTGATGTCGAACTGCGCCAGCGGCAGCGTCTTGAACTGGGCCAGCACCACCGGGCCGGACGGGTCGAAGCGGTCCAGCCCGAGGATATCCAGCCCCGACAGCAGCCGGTGCGCGAAACGGATGTCCTGTGCGATCTCGTCGCCGGCCTCGCGGATCAACGCCATCGCGCGGTCCAGGTCGCTGTCGTAGCGCAGGCCGATATTGAAGACCGCGAAGGCATGGCCACGCGACAGGTTCTTGATCGCCTTGATCTGGCTGTACGGCAGCACATGCAGCGCGCCCTTGCCGTCGCGCAGCTTGATGGTGCGGATCGTCATGCCCTCGACCGTGCCGCTGTGGTCTGGCAGCTCGACCACGTCTCCGATCGCAATCGAGTCCTCGATCACGATGAACAGCCCCGTGATCAGATCTTGCACCAGCGTTTGCGCGCCGAACCCGATGGCCAGGCCGACCACGCCGGCGCCGGCGATCAGCGGCGTCACGTTGACGCCGAGGTTGGCCAGCACCGCGATCAGCGCCATCACCAGCAGGGCGACGAACACCGCATTGCGCAGCAGCGGCAGGATGGTGCGGGCGCGCATGCTGGGCGGCTGCCCGCGCCCGTGCCCAGGCGATAGCGCCTGCGTGATGGCGGTGTCGATGACCAGCCAGAACAGCCAGGACAGCAGCACCGCGGCCAGCGCACCGAATACCGCGTCGGCGAAGCGGCGGCCCAGCGCGGTCGAATGCATCAGATGCAGCAGCGAATTGCCCCAGACACGGCTGGCGAGCTCCAGAAAGCCGAGCCAGATCGCCAGGCGCAGCAGCGCCACGGCAAACCGCCCGAAGCGGGCCAGATAGGCCGAACGCCGCTGCCAGCGCGGCCGCGGCGCGTGCCGGGTTGCCTGGGGGGAGCGGCCCGTGATTACGGTCAATGCCAGCGCACCGACCAGCAGCGCAACCGTCAGGATGGTCCTGCCCAGATAGTCGTCGGCGTGGCCGGCGGCGAGCAGGGTGCCGACCACCGAGGCGAACACCACCGCCAGCACCGGCAGGTGCCAGGTGCCGCCGGCCAGCCGCAACACATCGGTGATGGCCGGATGGGCCTGGCGGAACGAAAGCGGGCGGTTGGCGATCAGGTGGCCGATCTGCCGGCGAAAACGCAGGCAGAACCAGGCCATCAGCAGTGCCGCGGCGATGTTGGACAGATTGGCGGTCACCGCGGACAGGTTGACGCCGAGCGCGGCGATCACGCGGGCGTTGGTCGCGGCGTCGCCAAGCGCCGCCAGCGAGCCGATCGCGAACAGTACCGGGCGCGAGTGCTGGTGCAGGTCGTGGACCGCGCGCCGCCGGTGCGCGGTATTGAAGACCGCGAACAGCGTCTGCGAAATCGCCGAGAGCACCGCGCCGGCGACCAGCGCGTAGGACACCGCCAGCGCGGCGACTCCGGCCGGTACCAGATGCAGCGCCAGGGCGCGCACGATCCAGATCGAGACGCCGAAGGCGATCGCCCACGGGCCGACCCGGCGCAGCATGAAGATGCCGACGTCCGTCCACGACGGCACGGTGGGCAACTGGACCCGATCGACCGGCCGCATCAGCCGTCCCCGCACGCGCCGCGCCAGTTCGTGCAGCAACCAGCCGCCCACGGCCCAGCCCGCCAGCACCGCGGCGAACAGCTGCGCCGATCGCGGCGCGCTGCCGCGTCCGTGTTCGGTCAGCGCCTGCTGCCATTCTTCCCCGGCAAAGCGCAGGCGCCAGCTCCAGTAGCGCCACGGTCCCTGATCCTTGCCGAGCCGGTCGTCGACCTGCTCGACCGCTTCGGCCAGCGCGCCGACCAGTCCGGCGGCCTCGGCGTCCGAGGCGGCGGTGGCCGCCGGGGCCGCCGCCGCCAACGCACCGAGGCCCTCACGCACCGCCCGCAGCTGGCCGACCAGCGCGGCGCGCTGCTGGTCGTTCTGCAGCGTCTCGATGACCTGGTCCAGCGATTGCGCCAGCGGCACGCTGGGCGCGGCCTCGGAGGCGGGCGCCGACTTGCCGGCCGGGGGATGGGCGGCGGGCTGGCCCAGCGGCGCCGCAGCGCCGGCGAGAGGCACGGCGCCGATCGCGCAGAGCCAGAACAGCGCCAGCCATAGCAGTTGACATCGCAGTTTCATCGTCGCGGAGCCTCGTCGAAACCGGTGCTCGGCCCGGTCGGAGGGCCGCCATGGGCGCACTGTAACCGATGCCCATGGCCGGGACGACCCGTGTCCGTCCGACGCCGCGCAGCCGCCAATGCCGGGCTGCACGCAACCTCGCCGATAGTGCTACTCTAAATCCCCTCATTTCTCCGACTCTTCTTTCAGGTTCTACTCAGGCCCCTAACTCAGGAGATTGTCGTGGCCCGCAAAACTCCCATCGAGCGCTATCGCAATATCGGCATCAGTGCGCATATCGACGCCGGCAAGACGACCACGACGGAACGCATCCTGTTCTACACGGGCGTCAGCCACAAGCTGGGCGAGGTCCACGAAGGCGCCGCCACCATGGACTGGATGGAACAGGAGCAGGAGCGCGGCATCACCATCACGTCGGCCGCCACCACGGTGTTCTGGAAGGGCATGGCCGGCAAATATCCCGAGCACCGGATCAACATCATCGACACCCCCGGGCACGTCGACTTCACCATCGAGGTCGAGCGCTCGATGCGCGTGCTCGACGGCGCGGTGATGGTCTACGACGCGGTCGGCGGCGTGCAGCCGCAATCGGAGACGGTCTGGCGCCAGGCCAACAAGTACGGCGTGCCGCGGCTGGCCTTCGTCAACAAGATGGACCGCGTCGGCGCCGACTTCTTCCGCGTGCGCGAGCAGATCGCCGAGCGCCTGAAGGGTGTGGCGGTGCCGGTGCAGATCCCCATCGGCGCCGAGGACCACTTCCTTGGCGTGGTCGACCTGGTGCGCATGCAGGCCATCGTCTGGGACGAGGCCAGCCAGGGCGTGCGTTTCGAATACCGCGAGATTCCTGCCGAGCTGGTCGACGCCGCGCAGCTGTGGCGCGAGCGGATGGTCGAGGCCGCGGCCGAGGCCAACGAGTCGCTGCTGGAGAAATACCTCGGCGGCCAGCCGCTGAGCGAGGACGAGATCAAGGCCGGCTTGCGTCAGCGCACCGTCGCCAACGAGATCGTGCCGATGCTGTGCGGCAGCGCGTTCAAGAACAAGGGCGTGCAGGCGATGCTCGACGCAGTGGTCGACTATCTGCCCTCGCCCGCCGACGTGCCGGCGATCCGCGGCCATACCGAGGACGATCGCGATGCCGAGCGCCATCCGAGCGACGACGAGCCGTTCTCCGCGCTGGCCTTCAAGATCATGACCGACCCGTTCGTCGGCCAGCTGATCTTCTTTCGCGTGTACTCCGGCGTGGTCAATTCGGGCGACACCGTCTACAACCCCGTCAAGGGCAAGCGCGAACGCCTGGGCCGCATCCTGCAGATGCATGCCAACACGCGCAACGAGATCAAGGAAGTGCGAGCGGGCGACATCGCCGCGGCCGTGGGCCTGAAGGAAGCGACCACCGGCGACACGCTGTGCGATCCGGCCAACGTGATCATCCTCGAGCGGATGACCTTCCCCGAGCCGGTGATCTCGCAGGCGGTGGAGCCCAGGACCAAGGCCGACCAGGAGAAGATGGGCGTGGCGCTGAACCGCCTGGCGCAGGAAGACCCGTCGTTTCGCGTCAAGACCGACGAGGAATCGGGCCAGACCATCATCTCCGGCATGGGCGAGCTGCACCTCGAAATCCTGGTCGACCGGATGAAGCGCGAGTTCGGCGTCGAGGCGACCGTCGGCAAGCCGCAGGTCGCCTATCGCGAGACCATCCGCCAGGCGATCAAGGGCGTCGAGGGCAAGTTCGTCAAGCAGTCGGGCGGCCGCGGCCAGTACGGCCATGTGGTGATCGACCTGGAGCCGCAGCCGCAGGGCAAGGGCTACGAGTTCGTCGATGCGATCAAGGGCGGCGTGATCCCGCGCGAGTTCATCCCGGCGGTCGACAAGGGCATTCAGGAGACCCTCAATGCCGGCGTGCTGGCCGGCTTCCCGGTGGTGGACGTCAAGGTCACGCTGGTGTTCGGCTCGTACCACGAGGTCGATTCCAACGAGAACGCGTACCGGATGGCGGGCTCGATGGCCTTCAAGGACGGCATGCGGCGCGCGCGTCCGGTGCTGCTCGAGCCGATGATGGCGGTCGAGGTCGAGACGCCGGAGGAGTTCACCGGCAACGTGATGGGCGATCTGTCGTCGCGGCGCGGCATCGTGCACGGCATGGACGAGATCGCCGGCGGCGGCGGCAAGCTGGTGCGCGCCGAGGTGCCGCTGGCGGAGATGTTCGGCTACTCGACCTCGCTGCGCTCGCTGACCCAGGGCCGAGCGACCTACACGATGGAGTTCAAGCACTACGCCGAGGCGCCGGCCAACGTCGCCGACGCGGTGGTCAACGCGCGCCGGCAATAGTCGTCGAACGAACGCCGCTCGAACGAACGCCGCTCAAACGAAGGGCGCCCGAACGAACGGCGCTCAAACGAAGGGCGGCTCGCTCTGCCAGTCGAAGAAGTCCGGCATGTCGCGCGACACGGTCTGCGGGAACGCGGCCGGCCGCTTCTGCAGGAAGGCCTCGACGCCTTCCTTCGCGTCCGGCGAGCGCCCGCGCGACTGGATCGCGCGGCTGTCGAGCTTGTGCGCCTCCATCGGATGCGCGGCGCCCGCCATCCGCCAGATCATCTGCCGCGAGATGGCGACCGACACCGGCGCGGCGTTGTCCGCGATCTCGCGCGCCAGCGCATAGGCTGCCGGCAACAGCTCGTCCGGGGCATGCAGCGAGCGCACCAGGCCGCGCTCCAGCGCCTCCTGGGCCGGGAACACGCGGCCGGTGTAGCACCACTCCAGCGCGGTCGAGATGCCGACCACGCGCGACAGGAACCAGGACGAGGCCGCCTCCGGCGTGATACCGCGGCGCGAGAACACGAAGCCGAACTTGGCTCCGGTCGAGGCCAGCCGGATATCCATCGGCAGCTGCATCGTCACGCCGATGCCGACGGCGGCGCCGTTGATCGCGCCGATCACCGGCTTCAGGCTGCGGTAGATCCGCAGCGCCACGCGCCCGCCCCCGTCGCGGTGCGGCGCGTCGGCCGGCGCGCCATAGCGCTTTTCGAAATCGAAGGTCGAGCCGCCCGAGGACAGGTCGGCGCCGGCGCAGAAGGCGCGTCCCGCGCCCGTCACCACCACCGCCCTCACCGCATCGTCGGCGTCGGTGGCATCGAAGGCCGCGATCAGCTCCTGCATCATCTGCGCGTTGAACGTATTCATCTGTTCCGGCCGGTGCAGCGTGATGGTGGCGATGCCGTCGGCGACGGCGTAGCGCAGCGTTTCGAACTGGGACGGGTGCATGGGGGCTCCGAGGTTGTCGATCAATGCCGGGAAGGTCGCGGGGGCTGCTGGCGGGCGCTGGCGTTGCCGGAGCCGTCCTGCTCAGGCGAAGGTGATCGCGCCGCGCCGGTCCGCGCGCTCCAGATGCGGCACGTTGTTGAAACTGAGCAGCCGCTGCGTATTGCGGCCGCAGATGATTTCGCAGAAGGCCGTATTGCGGAACTGCAGGTTCAATTCGATCGCAGTCTGCGCCGGTGCGCTCAGCATGTCGGCCACCGCACGGCCGATCGCACCGCCCGAGCTGACCACCAGGATCGCGTCCTCGCGCGCCGAGCCCTCGGCGCCGTGCGCCAGCCCCGCGGCGATGCGCTTGCCGAACTCCTCCCAGCTCTCGGGCATGCCGGTCAGCGTGCCGGCGGTCCAGGCCGCGAAGGCCGCGCGGAAGGTACGCCAGTAGTCCGCGTAATCGCCGTTCTGATGCGCGCGGTGATCGGCCCCGCCGGTGTGGGCGCAATACAGCGCCTCGCCGTCGTACTCGTTGAAGCCGGGATGGGTTTCGATCATGAGTCCGGCACCGGCTTCGCCCATGGCGGCCAGGATCTCGCTGGCGGTGTCCTGCTGGCGTACCAGCGAGCCCGCGATCACGCGGCGGAAGCGCACCCCGCGTTCGACGAAATACTCGCCGAGCCAGCGCGATTGCTGCCGGCCCTGCGCCGACAGGCAGTCGTAGTTGGCCGCGCCGAAGGAGGCCTGGCCGTGGCGCACGAGAAATAGCGTTGCCATAGAAGGAGAGCGGAAGGTTGGGAGAAGGCCGGTCCACCGGTCCGAGCGGTGGACCCGTAAGGGGGCGTCGCGCTCGATTGTAGGGCGCGCGCCGAGTGCCGGCCAAGCAAGCATGACACGCTGCATACCGGTCATGGCCGCGCTGCATTGTCGGCTGCCGCGCGCCTTTCACGTCTCAAATCTGAAAAGCAATATCACCTTACGCAAATGGCGCCGCCGTGCCCGGTTACCTTGGCGCCTTCCCGGAGGAGGGCGTTCTCCATTCAACCAAGAGGTCAAGACGATGCGTACGTATCACAGGCTGGCGTTCAGCGACTGCACCGCTTTCAGCGCGGCGGTCGAATCGCCGCACTACCGAAGCGCGGTGCAGGCATCGCTTGCACGCGGCGAGGTCATCGAGGTACAGGGACATCGGTTCCAGCTGTGCCGATCGGGGTCGGACTGGAAGATCAAGCCCGCGTCGCTGTGGCAGATGACGCACCGCCAGCGCTTTGCCCGACTGATGCGGCGCCTGCACCTTGGCGGCGATGCCGTGCTGTGGGAAGCGAGGGTTCGCCACTTCGTCAAGCATTGCACGCTGCGCGTGGTATCCGGGGTCGACGGCCTGCGTGTGCAGCCTCTTTACGCCTTGAAGTGGATGCCGCCGCCTCTCGATGGTAGCGGCATGTCGATGGCCAGCCGCGAGGCGGGCCGCCAGCGGCGCGCCGAGCTGCTTCGATACAGTCGCCCGCCGGCGGACGCAAACGATGGCGCTGCCGAACGAAACGGCAAGATCCCACCATGCGCGCCGAAGGTCCTGCCCAAGGAGATCGATCTGCGCCGTCTGTGCCCGGACGTCGCCGCCGATCTGTTTGGCCCGCGAGCCAACTTGTCCGAGCGCAATCTGCGTGACAGCGATCTGGGTCCGCTCGATCTGCACGGCGCCAACCTGCGTGGTGCGGTGCTGATCCGTTGCCGGGCGCCGAACGTGAATCTCAGCGACGCCGACCTGCGGGGGGCGGATCTGCGCCAGGCGGATTTGAGCGGCGCCAGGTTGGCCGGCGCTGGGCTCGTCGATACCATGCTGGCCGGGGCGAAGCTGCGGAACGCCACGCTCGACGGTGCCGACCTGCGCAATCAGAAGTTGAACCTGATGGCCTTGGCCGGCGCAACGCTGCACGGGGCCAACCTGACCGGCGCGAGCCTGGAGCTGCCGGACGATGCGCTCACCGACGGCGCCACGCGCCGGGCCGTGCTCAAGCCGTTGGGCCATCCGGACGGCAACCTGCTGCGGACGGTGGCCTCAATGCCGGAGCTGAGCCAGCGGCGTGAAGCGTTGGCCGCGATCGTTCGCGCGCTGAATCGCGCGACCGCAGACGGCGAGGACGTGTGCGACACGCATGATGCCTTCGCCCAACTGCTGCTGAAGAACCTTGATGACTATTGGGGCGCCCCGAGCGACATCAGCGCCGATATCGCGCTGAACGGCTGGATCCAGACGCTGGCCAGGCATCAATGCACGCGCCTGGCCTATGCGACGCCCGTGCACAGCCAAGGGGTGGTGCTGCAACTGGCGGACCGATATCGCGCCATATTTGCCGAGCGCGGTGTGCCGAATTGGCAGGTGTCTCTGGACTTTGGGTCGCCCCTCGTCAGTCAAGCCTGACGCCGGTATCCGCGGTCAGTTTCAGCACCACCGGCAGATAGGCGCGATACGCGCTGCTCGCCTCCGCCGGTAGATTGCCCACCGGCTCGGCACCCATTTCGTCGATCCGGCGTGCCAGCGGGCCGCTCCTGACCAGCGCGCTGACCTCGCGGCCCAGCCGCTCCACGATGGCGGGCGGGGTCCTGGCCGGGGCCAGCAGCGTGGTTGGCCCGACCACCTCGTAGGCGGCGTCGCGATAACCCACCTCGGCAAAGGTCGGCACGTCCGGCAGCCCCACTGCCCGGCGCGTGCCGATCACCGCCAGCGGACGCAGCTTGCCGGTGGCGATATGCTGCTTGAGCGCGGTCACCGAGCCGATCGTCATATTGACCTGCCCTGCCAGCAGGTCCGAGACCATCGGTCCTTCGCCGCGATAGGGCACGTGCAGGATATCGAGCCCCTTCGTCCTGGCCAGATACGACTGGATCGTATGCGGCTGCGTGCCCGGTCCCCACGATCCCATCCGCAAGGCGCCGGGATGCGCCTTCGCGTAGGCGAGCAATTCGTCGACGCTCCTGACCGGCAGCGTGCTGTTGACCACCAGCACGGTACGCATGGTGGCGATATCGGAGACCGGCTGCAGATCGGTGCGCGGATCGTAGGGCAGCTTCTTGTACAGCGCCAGATTGGCCGTGATCGGTCCGGGTACCGTCATCAGCAGCGTGTAGCCGTCGGGCGCGGCCTTGGCAACATGGTCGGTGCCGATGATGCCGCCCGCACCGCCCTTGTTCTCGACCACCACCGGCTGTCCCAGCCGCTGGCTCAGCGTGTCGCCCAGTGTGCGGGCCAGCGTGTCGGTCGAACCGCCGGCCGGATAGGGCACGACAATCCGGATCGGCTTGCTCGGGTAAGGCGCCTCGGCATGCAGCGGCAAGGCCGCCAGCGTCGACATCGCCAGGACCGCGGCGCGCATCGCCGCCTTGCATCGTGCCGCCTTGCCCGTGGCCGCCTTGTTGCGTGGGTTCATGCTGGTCTCCTCTTCGTCATGGTGGTGCGGGGCTCGCGATCCGCTCGGTCGTCGGATTCAATCGCGCGTCGGCGTCAGATAGCTCCCGATCAGCCGGGCCATCTGCACGGGCAATTCGTCGTCGTCCAGTCGCAAGGGCAACGGGTCGTGCAGCAGCGCATTGACCAGCATGCCGAACACGGCCTGCATGGCGAAGCGCACCTTCGCCTCGGACCGCGTCCCGTCATCGAGACGCGCCACCAGCAGGTCCACCATCCGATCCGCGAAGGCCGTCGCACAGTCGCGATGGGGCTGCCAGGCCTGCGGCCGTGCGCGGGCCTCGTGCAGCGCCGCCCGCAGCAGGCCGCGCTGGGCGCGGCAACCGCGCACCAGCAGGCGCATCGCCTTGTCGAGCAGCACTGCGGTCGGCAGCGCGGCGCAGCGGGAAGGCGCCAGATGGTGCGCCATCGCCTGCTGGGCCTGCTGCACGGCCGCCGCCTGCAGTGCTTCGAAAAAGGCCGCCTTGTCGCGGAAGCGCCCGTAGAAGGCGCCGACCGACAGCTCGCACGCCGCGACGATCTGCGCCACCGAGATCGATTCGAAGTCGCGCGTTGCCAGCAGCGTGCGGCCTGCCGCCAGCAGCGATTGCTCGGTGTCGCGGGCGCGCTGGCGCTTGGGCGCGTGCAGCAGCGAACGGGCGTCGAGCGCGGGGAAGGCGCTGCGCGCGGTGCCCGGCAGCGGGAACGGGGAGGCAGGGGTCATGGCGGCTTCCGGAAGCGGGTACGCAAGGGATGCGGGTCGGGCCGGCGACGTCGATGCAGCGCTCGCCTGTCCGATCCAGCGTCCGGTCACGTTAGGGGCACCGTCGGGGAGCGTCAACGAACCTGCCTCTATTTCCAATATCTGGAAATTCGTTCCATCATTTGACGGTCGTTGCCGCGGCCACCCACACTGGATTTCAGGAGACAACATGAACACGCCGGTCGAACAATTCATCGCCGAGCGCCGCCGCGACGACCCGTCGTTCGGCGGCCTGCTCGCCAAGGGCTTTGCCTTGCTGCGCTGTTTCATCGACGAGCCGCAGCCGATGGGCAATGGCGAACTGTCGCGCCGGCTGCAGCTGCCGCGCGCGACGGTGTCGCGCATCTGCAAGACCCTGTACGAGCTCGGCTATCTCGACTGGGACCCCAAGCTCGACAAGTACTTCGTCAGCGCGCAGGTGCTGGCCTTGGGCTATCCCTACCTGACCGGCCTGCCGATGCGGCATACCGCACGGCCGCTGATGCAGGCGCTGGCCGACCGCATCGAGGGCGCGGTGTCGATGGGCGTGGCGCACCGGCTCGACGTGACCTATCTGCTCACCTGCACGCACAACGAGGGCACCCCCGCGCGGCCTGGCGTCGGCGCGGTGCGGTCGGTGCTGAATACCGGCATGGGCCGCGCGTTCCTGTGCACGCTGTCGAAGGCCGAGTTCCAGAAGCTGATGGAGATCGCGCAGCGCGAGCGTCCCGACGAATACGCCGCCAGCTACGACCGCATCTGCCACAACGTCGCCCACTACCCCAAGCGCGGCTATGCGACCAACGAGGGTGAGGCGGGCATCGGCGTGCATGGGGTCGGCATCTATTCGCGCATCGTCTATCTGAACCGCCCGCTGCTGTTCAACTGCGCGATCGCCGGCAGCAAGCTGCGCCGGGGCATGCTGGAAAAGCGCGTGGCGCCGATGCTGGCCGAGATGGTCCGCAGCATCGAGCAGGCAGCGGGTGTCGGGCGGTAGCGCCCGCAACCCCACTACTCCGCCGCCCGCTGGCACAGCTCCCACGGACCGATCGAACACCACGCGCGACACCACGATGCCGCCGCCACGGCGGCATCGGCCCACAACGACAACGGAGACATCGATGCCACGTCCGACCCCTGAGCCCACCCCCGACCTGTCCGCCCTGCTGCGCCCGCGCTCGATCGCCGTGATCGGCGCCTCTTCCCAGGCGGAGAAGGTCGGCGGCATGCCGATCCGGCTGCTGCGCGAGCTCGGCTATGGCGGCCGCGTGTATCCGGTCAACACGGCCTCGGCCGAGATCCAGGGCCTGCCCGCCACGCCCTCGCTCGGTGCGCTCGGCGAACCGGTCGATCTTGCCATCGTCGCGGTGCCGGCCCTGGCCAGCGCCGACGTGATGGCCCAGTTGGCCGCCAATGGCACGCGGGCGGCGGTGTTCTTCACCTCCGGCTTCGCCGAGGTGGGCGAGGACGGCTCCCGCATGCAGCAGGCGCTGGCCCAGCAGGCGCGGCATCACGGCATCACGCTGCTCGGCCCCAATTGCCTGGGCGCGATGAACCTGCGCGAGCGCATGTTCGCGACCTTCTCGCCGATTCCGTTGAGCGGGCTGCCGCCGCTGGGCGATGTGGGACTGGTCAGCCAGAGCGGAGCCTTCGGCGCCTATGCCTTCGCGCTGGCGCGCGAGGCGGGGCTCGGCCTGAGCCACTGGGTCACCACCGGCAACGAAGCCGGGCTGCAGGTTGCCGACGTGATCGAATGGCTGGCCCAGGACGACGACACGCGCGTGATCCTGACCTATATGGAAGGCTGCCGCGATGGCGAGCGGCTGCGCCGCGCGCTGGCCGCGGCGCGCGCGGCCGGCAAGCCGGTGGTGGTCGCCAAGGTCGGCGTCACCGAGGCAGGCGCGCGTTCGGCGCAATCGCATACCGCCAGCCTGGCGGGCGAGGACGCGGTCTACCAGGCGGTATTCGACGAATATGGGGTGCATCGCGCCGATTCGCTGGAAGCGTTCTTCCGGCTCGGCTATGTGCTGTCGCGCGGCCGGCGGCCATCGCGCTGGCACAGCGCCAGCGGCCTGGCGGCCGATTCGGTGGCACCGGTGGCGATCGTCACCGTGTCCGGCGGGGTCGGCATCATGATGGCGGATCGTGCCGAGCAACTGGGTTTGCCGATGCCCCCGATGCCGGCTGCCCCGGCCCAGGCGCTGCGCGGCGCGATCCCGTTTGCCAGCACCGCCAATCCGATCGACGTCACCGGCCAGATCGTGGCGCAGCCGCGCGTGCTGCTGGACGCGCTGCGCGACGTTGCCGAGTGCGGGGAATACGGCAGCGTGGTGGCCTTTCTCGCTGCCGGCGCCAATGCGCCCGCGCTGTGGCCCGAACTGCAGCGCACCGTCGCCGCACTGCACGAGCGCGCCGACAGCGCGCCGCTGCTGCTGTGCGGCCTGGTCGCCGACGATCGCCGCGCCTGGCTGGAGCAGCACGGCTGCCTGGTGTTCCGCGAGCCGGCCCATGCGATGGAAGCGGTCGCCGCGCTGGCGCGTGCGGCGGCGCAGGGATTCGCGGCGACCGCCGAGCCCGTGACGCAGCCCTTGCCCCAGCTGCCGCGCATCGCAGCCGATGCCAACGCGCTGTCCGAACACGAGGCGATGCAGCTGCTGGCCGAAGCCGGCGTACCGGTGGCCCCGCACGGCCTGGCGCGCGATGCCGACGAGGCGGTGCGCATCGCCGAACGGCTCGGCTATCCGGTCGCGGTCAAGCTGTGCTCGCGCGAGATCCTGCACAAGAGCGATGTCGGCGGCGTGGTGTTGAACCTGCACGATGCCGACGCGGTGCGCGCGGCCTTTGCGCGCGTGGGCGATGCGGCCGGCCGGCATGCGGCCCGGCATGGCGGCGTGCCGGTGCCGTTCGAGGGCGTGGTGGTGGCGCGCATGGTGCGCGGCTGGGGCGAACTGATGGTCGGCGTGCGGCGCGATCCGGTGTTCGGGCTCGTCGCGCTGGCGGGCATCGGCGGTACGGCGGTCGAGGTATTCCGGCAGATGGCATTCGGGCTGGCGCCGCTGTCGATGCCGCGCGCGCTGGCGATGCTGCGCGAGAGCCGGGCCGAGGCGCTGTTCGCCGGCCATCGTGGCAATCCGGCCGTGCCGCTGGAACAGGTGGCCCAGGTGCTGGTGCGCGTCTCGCAGGCCGCCGCCGCGATCGGGCCCCGGCTCGACACGCTCGAGATCAATCCCTTCATCGTCACGGCCGCAGGCCCCGTGGCGGCCGACGCCGTCATCACGCTGCGGCCCTGACGCCGGCCGCACCAATGTCCCCCCCGCGAAAGGGGGGGCCCAGCGGCTTTCCATCCGCAATCGCACATCCCATCGACCTCAGGCGAGCACCCAACATGAACCATCCCTCCAGCCCCATCTTCTCTGCCCCCGTCTACGACAATCCCCAGCAGGCCCTGACCGCCGCCGCGGCGCTGCCGCTGGTGATCTACGGCTACCCGCTGGTCGAAACGCTGCGCACCTGCCGGGTGCAGACCTCCGTCGAGGCCGCCACCGGCTACGGCCGCGCCCCGGTCAACATGCTGTCGGCCAGCACGCGCCAATGGACGCACGAGGACCGCGACATCGTCACGCCGGCCAACGACCTGCTGTACTTCTGCGGCTGGGTCGACCTGACCGACGGTCCGGTCTCGCTGCACGTGCCGCCGCTGAGCGACCCGGACCGCTACTACGTGGTCGAACTGCTCGACGCGCATACCAACAACTTCGAGAACCTCGGGCCGCGCAATGTGCCGGCCGCAGGCGCCGCGGTGCAGCTGGTCGGCACCGGCCAGCAGGCGAGCAGCGACCGCGCGCTGGCCTGTCCCACCTCGCTGGTCTGGCTGATCGGCCGCGTGCTGGTACAGGGTCAGCAGGACCTGCCCGCCGCGCATGCCTTCGAGCAGGGCTTCCGGCTCGAGGCGCCGGCGATCGGCCGGCAGCCGCAATGCGTACGGCTGTGGCGCGATACCGGAGACGCCGCGCTCGACTTTTTCCACAACCTGTTCCAGGCGCTGCGCGAGTTCCCGCCGTCGCCGGAGGAACGCGGACTGCTGACGCTGCTGCGGCGCCTGGGCATCCGGCTCGAGGACGAGGTCGACATCGCCGCGTTGCGGCCGGCGGTGCAGGCGGGCCTGGTCAGCGCCTATCGGCAGGGCATGGAACTGATCGAGGCGCATACGCGCAGCCAGGGGCGCAAGAGCTGGGGTTACAGCCTGAAGCTCGGCGTCTATGGCGACGACTGGCTGATGCGTGCCACCACCGCAATGAAGGGCCTGGGCGCGCTGCGCGCCGACGAGGCGGTCTACGCGATGGCGGACTTCGATGCCGACGGGCAGCCGCTCACCGGTGCCGGCACCTACGAGCTGCGCTTCCCGGCAGGCCATTTGCCGCCCGCGCAGGCGTTCTGGTCGGTGTCGCTGTACGGCGAGGACCGCTTCTTCACCGCCAACGCCATCGGCCGCTATGCGATCGGCGACCGCACGGCGGGCCTGCGTTACGAGGCCGACGGCAGCCTGGCGATCGCCATCTCGCAGGCGCGTCCCGCTTCGATCGACAACTGGCTGCCGGCGCCGGCCGGACCGTTCTATCTGATCCTGCGCCTCTATCATCCGAGCCCCGCCTTCATCGCGGGCCAGTACGTCATTCCGCCGGTGCGGCGGGTCGCCTGAGGACGCCGCCATGATGCGCTCCGACTTCTTCCGTCGCGGCCGGCTCGCCGCAGGCCTGGTAGCTTGCGTACTGGTTGCCGCCAGCTTCGCACTTGGCGCGCCCGCCCACGCCGACAGCTACCCGTCGCGCACCGTCAAGCTGATCTCGCCATATGGCGCCGGCGGGTCCAACGACACCTCGGCGCGCGTGCTGGCCGACGCGCTGAGCCACAAGTACGGGCAGCAGTTCGTGGTCGAGAACCGGCCGGGCGCCGGCACACGCGTGGCCAACGAGCTGGTCGCGCATGCCGCGCCGGACGGCTACACGTTGCTGTGGGCCGCCGCGCCGTTTGCGATCAACACCGCCGCCGGGCTGAAGCAGCGCTACGACATCGCCAAGGATTTCAAGCCGGTGGGCCCGCGCGTGGTCGGGCCGGTTTTCCTGATCGTCAATGCGGCGTCGCCGGCGCGGACGCTGGCGGACTTCGTCAAGCTCGCGCGCGAGAAGAAGGACGGCATCACCTTCGCCTCGCCCGGCATCGGCTCGGGGCCGCATCTGACCGGGGAGCTGTTCGCCGTGCAGGCCGGATTCAAGGCGCTGACCGTTCACTACAAGGGCGACGCCACCGCCTATACCGAACTGCTGGCGGGGCGCGTCGATGCGACCCTCACCGCGATCACCTCGGCGCTGCCCTTTATCAAGGCCGGCAAGCTGCGCGTGCTGGCGGTGGCGTCGGAGCAGCGCAGTCCGGTGTATCCGGACGCGCCGACCTTCGCCGAGCAGGGTCATGCCGGCGTCGTGGGCTACGGCTGGTTCGGGCTGGTGGCGCCGGCGGGCACGCCCGACGCGATCGTGCGCCAGCTCAATCGGGATGCCAGCGCGGTGTTCGCCGATCCCGCCGTTCGGGCGAAGCTGCACGGGCTCGGCCTGCAGCCGGAGCCGATGAGCACCGCGGCCTTCGGCCAGTTCATCGACGGCGAGGTGCGCAAATGGGGCGAGCTGATCCGCCGGACCGGGCTGGTGCTGGAATAGTCGGCCCTGCCCGAATCGCCCGCGGCAGCGCCGCGGCTACGGAAAGCGCGGCGCCAGATCCGCCTTGAGCCAGTCGATCAACGCGCGCGTGCGGGCCGGCAGCATCCGCGCGTGCGGATAGAGCACCGACAACGGCCACGGCGCCAGCTCGTAGTCCTCCAGCACGATGCGCAGCTTTTTCCCCGCGACCAGCGGCGCGACCTGATAGGACAGGAAGTGGCCGAAGCCCGCGCCGGCCGCACAGGCTGCGACCGCCGGGGCGGTCTGGTTGAATTCCAGATTGCCGCTGACCGGGACCTGGAACACGCGACCGTCGTCCTGGAAGGTCCACCAGTGCGGGTTGCCGTTGGTAAAGCGCAGGCAGGGCTCCCGTGCCAGGTCCTCAGGATGGCGCGGCACGCCATGCTTGCGCAGGAAGGCCGGCGTGGCGACCACCACGCGGCGGATCCGGCCGACCGGTTGCGCGATCAGCGTCGAATCGCGCAAGGGCCCGATCCGCACGCCGACATCGACCCCTTCCTCGAGCAGGTCCACCACCCGATCGGCAAAGTTCAGCGAGCAATGCACCGCGGGATAGCGCTGCACGAAGCGCGTGACCGCGGGTGCCACATACATCTGGCCGAACAGCATCGGCGCGGTCACGGTCAGGTGGCCGGCGAGTTCCACCTGGCGCGTGGTCAGGCCGGCCTCGACCTCGTCGATCGTGGCCAGGATGCGGCGGCAACTGTCCAGGTAGCTGCGGCCGTCCTCCGTCAGCGCCAGCCGGCGCGTGGTGCGGTTCAGCAGGCGCACCTGCAGATGGGCCTCCAGCGCGGCCAGCGTGCGCACCACCGCCGGCAGCGAGGTGCCGAGCGAGGCCGCGGCGGCAGTCAGGCTGCCCTTGTCGACGATCCGAACGAAGGTCTGCATCGCGCGAAGTTTGTCCATCGCGCGACATTACTCCATTTATCGGAGTAGTCAAATACATCTGGCGCGCTTTATTGCGGACCGGTGACCGACCACAATGCGCTCATTCGCAACCCTCTTTTGCCATCGACGGAGCCAATCATGTCCGCTATCGCTGCACCGACGTCCCCCTTGCATCCCGCTGCCCCGCTGGTCCTGTATCACGTGCCGATGTCGGGCCATTGCCATCGCGTCGAGCTGCTGCTGTCGCTGCTCGAGCTGCCTTACCGCTGCGAGCTGGTCGATGTCCGCGGTGGCGCGCACAAGGCCGAGCCCTTCCTGCGGCTCAATCCGTTCGGCCAGATCCCGGTGCTGGAGGACAACGGCACCGTGGTCGCCGATTCCAACGCGATCCTGGTCTATCTGGCGCTGCGCTACGACCATCAGGGCCGCTGGCTGCCGCGCGATCCGGTCCAGGCGGCGGCCGTGCAGCGCTGGCTGTCGGTGGCCGCGGGCGAGATTGCCTACGGGCCGGCCCGCGCCCGCATCGCCAAGCTGTTCGGCCGCGACTTGCCGGTGGACGATGCGCGGCAACAGGCCGCCCGGCTGTTCGAGGTGATGGAGCCGCTGCTGGCTGCCTCGCCGTATCTCGCGGCCGACCATGCCACGCTGGCCGATGTGGCCGCGTACGCTTATATCGCCCGCGCCGAGGAGGGCGGCGTCAGCCTGGCCCCGTATCCCGCGATTCGCGCTTGGCTGGCGCGTGTCGAGGCGCTGCCGCGCTTCGTGCCGATGCCCGTTGCCCAGGCCGCCTGAGCCCACCCTGCCGTCGCGGAGCGATCATGGAACTGCCGACCTGGCCCTACGAGGGCTCGCCCTTCCACAGCGGCGAACGGCTGGCGCAGCAGCGCGCCGGCAAGCGCGAGCAGATGGAAGGGGTAGGGCGCCGCGTGGTGCGCGGCGAAATGCTGGAACAGCACCGTCTTTTCTACGCGCAGCTGCCGTTCATGCTGGCCGGCGCGCGCACCGGCGACGGCGGCGTCTGGGCGACCATGCTGGCCGGTACGCCCGGCTTTGCCCACGCACTGGATCCGCTGCGGCTGCGCATCGATGCGCTGCCGCTGCCCGGCGATCCGCTCGATGGTGCGCTGCGCGATGGCGCGGAGCTTGGCCTGCTCGGCATCGAATTGCCGACCCGCCGGCGCAACCGCCTCAATGGCGTGATCGCCAGGCGCGACGCGGGCGGCTTCACGGTGCAGGTGCGACAGAGCTTCGGCAACTGCCCGCGCTATATCCAGCAGCGGGAGCTGTTGCCTGTGCAGGCGCCGTCAGTGGACGCGGTTGTCGCCGAGCCGCAGGTACTGGACCGGCTCGACGAGGAGGCGATCGCGCTGGTGCGGCGCGCCGACACGCTGTTCATCGCCTCCCATCACAGCGATCCGCAAGCCCCGCACAGCGGCGGCGCCGATGTCTCGCATCGCGGCGGCAAGCCGGGCTTCGTGCGGGTGGATGGCGACGGCACGCTGGCGATGCCCGACTTCAACGGCAACGCCTTCTTCAATACGATCGGCAACCTGGTCGCCAGTCCGCGCGCCGGCCTGCTGTTCGTCGATTGGGACAGCGGCACGCTGCTGCATGTGGCGGTACGCGCGGAGATCGTCTGGGAAGGGCCCGAGGTGCGGGCCTACGCGGGCGCCGAGCGGCTGGTGCGGATGCGGGTCGAGCAGGCGATCCGGCGCCCGGGCGCGCTGCCGCTGCGTGGCCGGCTCGTCAGCGTGTCGCCGGTGCTGGCGCAGACCGGCGAGTGGCCCGAGAGTGGTCCGCGCCAGCGGGCGATCACCACTGATAGGTGAGCGTCGCCATCACGTTGCGTGCCTCGCCGTAATAGCAGTTCAGCAGGCCCGCGCATGAGGACACATAGGTCTTGTCGAACAGATTGGTGGCGGCGATGCGCAGCCCGGCCCCTTTCAGCGACGGGGTGATGCGGCTCAGGTCCAGCCGCATCATCAGGTCGACCAGCGTGTACGAGGGCACCTTCAGCGAGTTCTCGTTGTCGGCCCAGCTGGTGCCGACATGGCGCACGCCCGCGCCGACGGTGAAGCCGGGGAACACCAGATAGTCGGCCCATACCGAGGCCATATGCTGCGGCGCCTGGTAAGGCGTGTTGCCGACCACGCCTTCGGGCGACTCGACGTAGCGCATATGCGTGTAGGTGTAGCTCGCCAGCAGCGACAGCCTGTCCGTCACGCGCGAGCGCGCTTCAAGTTCGAGTCCGCGCGAACGGACCTTGCCGGCGGGCACGTAGTACGGGGTCGACAGCACGCGCGCAGCGACCTTGTCCTGCGTCAGGTCGTACAGCGAGGCCGACAGCAGCGTGCTGCTGCGCGGCGGCTGGTAGCGGACGCCGATCTCGAACTGCCGGCTCTCGGTCGGCGGCAGCAGGCTGCCGTCGCGGGCGGTGCTGCCGCTCGGATTGAAGCCTTCGCTATAGCCGGCATACGGCGCGATGCCGTTGTCGAACAGATAGACCAGTCCCGCGCGCTTGGTGAACTTCGAGCCGTCCCATTCGGAGCGCGAAGCCTGGCCGAAGCCGATGTTCGATACCTTGGCCATGTCCTGGCGGCCGCCGAGCACCAGGCGCCACCGATTCCACGCGATCTGGTCCTGCAGATAGAGGCCGGTCTGCTCCAGCTTGCGGTCGATATTGGCGCGGAACAGGCCGGACAGGCCCGCGTTGCCATAGACCGGATCGAAGGCATCGATCGGCGCGGCGCTGCCCGATTCCCACCAGCCGTCGACATGGCGGTGCTGGTAGTCGACGCCGAACAGCAGCGTGTGTTTCAACGGGCCGGTATCGAATTGCCCCTGCAGCTGGTTGTCGACGATAAAGGCATCCAGGCTCTCGTTGGCGCCCGAGTAGTAGCGCGTCAGCGTGTTGGGTCCGGCCCAGCCATAGCCATAGACCTGCTGCAGCGTGACATCCGAGGACAGATAGCGGAAGTTCTGCCGGAACTGCCAGCGGTCGTTGAACGCATGCTCGAACTGGTAGCCGACCATGCGCTGGGTGCGCGTGAATTCGTTATGGCCGGGCTCGCCGTCGAAGAAGCTGCGCAGGATGCGGCGGCCGTTGTGCGCGGCGGTGATGGTGGCGTCCGAAGGTATCGCGCCGTGATAGCCGCCGTGCGGGTCCCGCTGCAGATAGGCCTGCAGCAGCAGGCGCGTGTCCGGGCTGATGTTCAGCAGCAGCGAAGGCGCGATGGCGAAGCGTTCTTCCTCGACATGGCGGTACTGCGTGTCCATCGAGCGGCCGATCGCGGTGATCCGGTAGGCGGCGACGCCGTTGTCGTCGATCGGACCGGTCAGGTCGAAGCCGGCCTCGTAGCGGTTGCGGTTGCCCACGGTGACCTGGGCCTCGCCGGCGCGCTCGAACTGCGGCCGCTTGCTGGTCAGCGCGACCACGCCGCCGGGCGACGCGCGCCCGTACAGCACCGAAGCGGGACCGCGAATCACGTCGATCCGCTCCAGGAAATACGGGTCGACCTGCATCGAGCTGTAGCTGCCGGGATCGCCCAGCACCTTCAGTCCGTCGAGCAACGAGTTGTCGACGCTGCTGTCGATGAAGCCGCGCAGCGCGACGTAGTCGTAGCGGTTGGTGGCGCCGACCAGCGCGGTGAAGGCCCCGGGCGTGTAGTTCAGCGCCTCGGACACGCTGCGCGGCTTCTGGTCGTCCAGCTGCTGGCGCGTGACCACCGAGATCGACTGCGGCGTCTCGGCGAGCGGCGTGTCGGTCTTGGTGCCGGCGGCGCTGCGCCTGGCGACGAAGCCAATGCCGGGGCTCAGGGCGG
The DNA here is from genome assembly GCA_031180665.1 of Cupriavidus sp. Classification (GTDB taxonomy): domain Bacteria; phylum Pseudomonadota; class Gammaproteobacteria; order Burkholderiales; family Burkholderiaceae; genus Cupriavidus. The sequence continues at coordinate 23,269 of JAPSLP010000044.1, forward strand.
TTTCCTGGTCGCCGGTGACCGTCACCGCAGGCAGCACCGCGGCATCGGCCGGCGCGGCGCTGGCCTGCGGGGCCGGCGTGGCGGCTGGCACGACCAGATAGCCGGCCGGCGTCCTGCCGATCGCGTAGCCGCTGCCGCGCAGCAGCACGCCGAAGCCCTCGTCGACCCCGTAGCGACCGCGCAGGCCCTGGGTGCGCAAGCCGCGCAGCTTGTCGGCGTCGACCGTGATGGCGACGCCTGCCTGCTGGGCATAGCGCGTCAGCGCCTCGGCCAGCGGACCGGCGGGGATGTCGTACCGGGTCTGCTTCTGCGTTTGCGTCGGCGTTTGCGTCGGCGTTTGCGCGTGGACGCGCGCTGGCAGCGCCATCGTGCTCGCCAGCGCGGCGCCGACGGCCAGTTGCACCGTCAGCTGGACGGCGAGGGCGCGCGGCTGCAAGCGAGGCCGCGCGGGCTCGGAATGGGTGTGGCTCATGATTGGGCGGTTTTCCGTGCTTTTGTTGTTCTTGTGTTTGACGGATGAGGCAGGGAAGTCGGAACTGGAAGCCGGTGCGGCGACGGTGTTCTCCCCTCTCCCGTCCGCGGGAGAGGGGCGGGGGAGAGGGGCAGGGAAGAAGGCAACGGCGTTTGCCATGCCATCGCGGCTGGACATCCCCTCTCCCCCTTGCAGGGGGCGAGGGAGAACACCATCGCGGCGCGTCGACTTACTGCGCGGCCGGCGCGTCGACCCACACCAGATACGGCGTCAACTGCCGCACCCGCACCGCGGGCAGCGCATTGGCCAGCAATTGCAGCGCCTGCTCGGTATCGTCCAGCGGCAGCACCGCGAACACCCGCACGTCGGCGATCTGCCCGCGGTCGTAACCGATCCAGCCGGGGCGATGCCGATTCAGCGCGTCCAGCAGCTCGGGCAGCGGCTGACCGCGGGCGATCAGCTGGTGGCGTTGCCAGGCCTGCTCGATGCTGTCCGCATCGACCCGCTCGATCGGCCCGAGGCCCGCCGCGGTCACCGCGACGCGCTCGCCGGCGGACACCACCGCCTGGCGCGGCTCGCTGCGCGCGCTGGCGGCCCGGGCGCGGACCCTGGACTCGAGCATCGTCAGCACGGTGCGCTCATCGTCCCGCTCGACGCTCAGGCGCGTGCCAAGCGCCTCGATGTCGGCTTGCGTGGTGCGGACCACGAAAGGCCGCGCCGGATCGCGCGCGACATCGATCAGCACTTCGCCGCGAATCAGCTCGATCAGGCGGCGCCCCTGGTCGTAGTGCAGGTCCACCGCGCTGCCGCTGTTCAGCGTCAGACGGGTGCCGTCGGGCAGCATGTGGGTCTGCCATTGCCCGGTGCCGGTACGCAGATCGGCCAGCAGATAGGCCGGCGGCCAGGCGTGCAACGACAGTGCAAGCACCGCGGCCGTCACCAGCCCGGCGGCCAGGGCGCCAAGATGGCGGGCCGTGCGGCGACGGCGCGACGGTTTGCCCTTGCGCACGCCATCATGCAGCCCGTCATCCTGTCCGTCATGTCGTCCCTCGTCGAAGGCCGCGCGCAACGCGGCGCGGGCGGGCCGGACATCGCCGCCGGCGTGCTGGCGCAGGCCTTGCAGGCGATCCAGCAGCGATTCCACGCGCGCGGCGGCGCGTGCGTGCCGAGGATCGGCAGCCTTCCAGCGTGCGAACTCGATCTGCGCAGTGGCCCGCTCCTGGGGATCGTCGGCGGTCAGCCGGGCGACCCAGTCGGCAGCTTGCGCCACCGGGTCGCCGTCGTCCCGGCGCGCATTCATGGCGCGTACGGCGCGGCGGCGCTGGCGCTGACGCGGCGATCTGCCTCGCCGGCATCGTCCTGCGCCAACGCGCAATGCGCCAACGCCTGCACCAGGTATTGATGGATCATCCGCGTGGACACGCCCAGATGCGCGGCGATGCTGGCATGCGTCTGCCCGTCCAGGTAGTGCATCAGGAAGGCGTCGCGCGGCTTCGGCGGCAGGCCGTCGAGCGCGGCACTGATCTGTGCCAGGGCCTGCAGCGCGGCAACGGTCTGCTCCGGGGAAGGAAAGCCGTCCAGCGAGGCGGCGGCCTGTTCCAGCTCGGCCAGATAGGCCTGCTCCACCTTGTGCCGCCGCGCGCGATCGATGATCAACCGCTTCGCCGTGGTGGTCAGATACGCGCGCGGCTCGCGCACGCCGGCCAGCGCATCGCGCGAGGCCAGGATCCGCACGAAGGTGTCGTGCGCCACGTCGGCTGCGTCGTACGGGCAGGACAGCTTCTTGCGCAACCAGCCGAACAGCCACGAATGATGGTCGCTGTACAGGGCATCGATCGGCTGCGATGGCAGGGACTCGGCGGCGGACATGGAGGCTCCGGCATGGCGAGCGGGGCCAGGTCCGGCGAATGTCAGGAAATGAGAATGATTCGCATTTTATGGATGTGACTGGGGTTTGGCAACCGGCAGGGCCCGCCGTCATGCCAGCTCGCTTTCATGCCAATGCGACAGCGCCAACCGCGACAGCAGCACCATCGCGCCGAACAGCAGCACGCCGGTCACCGTGATCAGCACCAGCGCGGCGAACAGGCGCGGGATATCGAGCGCGAAGCCGGCCTGCAGGATCTGATAGGCGAGCCCCGCCCCGGTGCCGCCGGTGCCCGCGACGAACTCGGCCACCACCGCGCCGATCAGCGCCAGGCCGCAGGAAATCCGCAGGCCGCCGAAGAAATACGGCAGCGCGCTCGGTACCCGCAGCCGCCGCAGCGTATCCCAACGCGTGGCCCGGTTGATGCGGAACAGGTTCAGCAGGCCGGGATTGACGCTGCGCAGGCCCAGCACGGTGTTCGAGATGACCGGAAAGATGGCGACCATGGTGGCGCAGATCACCAGTGCCAAGGTCGGATCCTTGACCCAGATGATGATCAGCGGCGCGATCGCCACCACGGGCGTGACCTGCAGCAGGATCGCATAGGGAAACAGGCTCGCCTCGAGCAGCCGGCTCTGCACGAACACGAAGGCGGCTGCGGTGCCCAGCACGACCGCCAGCGCGAACGCCAGCATCGTGATGCGCAGCGTCACCCATAGCGAGCCGGACAGCAGTGCCCAGTCTTCGACCAGCGTGCGGGCGATCGCCGATGGCGTGGGCACCAGGTAGGGCGGCACGTCGAGCCAGATGCAGACGGCCTGCCAGGCGAGCAGCATCAGCGCGCCGACGGCCAGCGGCGCGGCGATGCGTTGCACGGCGGGACGGGACAGCAGGGGGGATGCCATGATCGGACTCCTTGGTTGCGCGGTGCTCTGGCTACGCGGGATCGGCCGGTGCGATGCCGGTATTGGCCTGCGCCAGCAGCGCCGAGAGCCGCGCGCAGTGCTGCATGAATGCGGGACAGACGCGGTAGGCCTCGTCGCGTACCGCGGGGCCGTCGATCGCCACGTCGGCGATCACGCGGCCCGGCCGCGCCGCCATCACCACCACGCGGCTCGACAGATAGACCGCTTCGTAGATGCTGTGCGTGACGAACACCACGGTCAGGCCGCGCTCGGCCCACAGCGCGCGCAGGTCGGCGTCGAGCCGGTTGCGCGTGAATTCGTCGAGCGCGCCGAACGGCTCGTCCATCAGCAGCAGATCGGGCTGCGTCGCCAGCGCCCGGGCGATCGATACGCGCATCTGCATGCCGCCGGACAGCTCGCGCGGATAGACCTGGCCGAACTGCGCGAGGCCGACCAGTGCCAGCGCGCGCCGCGTGCGTTCGTCGGCCTGCTGGCGCGGCATGCGGGCAAGATCCAGCGGCAGCCGTACGTTGTCGGCGACCTTCGCCCACGGCATCAGCGTGGCCTCCTGGAAGACCATTGCCAGCGTGCGCCGCGCGCCGTGTTCGGCAACCGGCTTTGCGCCTGGCAACGCGCCTTCGCCCCACCAGCGCAGATGGCCGGCCGAGGGCGCTTCCAGTCCGGCAAACAGCTTCAGCAGCGTGCTCTTGCCGCAGCCGGACGGGCCCAGCAGCGAGACGAATTCGCCCGGCCGGATCGACAATTTGACCCGTTCGAGCGCCACGGTGCCGTTGGGATAGGTCTTCTCGACCTGATTGGCGAACAGGACCGGCGCATCGGGCGCGCGGGTATCGCGTGGGTCCCCGGACATGGCTCAGCCGCCGACGACAGGCACGCGGAACACTTCCTTCTCGCCGTGCCGGTCCAGCAGGTCCAGCAGCATCCTGCGCATCAGCAGGCCAGGCTTGTCCGACTCCATATGGAACTCGACGCGGCGGCGCGTATCGATGCAGGCGTCGTAGTCCGTGGCCTCCAGGATCTCGCGGTCTTCGGCGACGATCGGCGCGTCCCAGGCGATCAGCTCCTCGGTGGAGCAGTCTTCCTCGCGATCGTTGCGATACAGCCATTGCGACAGCATGACCGTGCCGTCGTCGATCGGCGTCGCGCAGTTGTAGATGATGTGATGGCGTCCGCTGGCCGGATAGATGCAGCCGAAGCGGCGCGTGAAGGGCATGTCCCAGCGGTTGAACATATGCCGGCAGGTGATCGGCTCGGTGGTGCCCGTCACGCGATGGCCGGCTTCGATATTGCGGATCGGCACCAGCGTCTCGGCCTCGAAGCCCCATTCGCGCTGCGTCAGCTCGTATTTCTCGGGCCGTGGCTGGTCGGCGATGCCGAAGTTGGCGCGATGGACGAAGCTGAAATGCGAGTTGTCGAAGGCGTTCTCCATCACGCGCAGCGGACTGGTGTTCCATCGCTCGTAGTACTGCAGGATGCGGCGATAGGCCGGATCGCCGTCTTCGGGGAAGTCCGGAATCGGCTGCAGCGGATCGTCCAACGCGACCCACGCGTAGCCGTATTTCTCCTGCGCGCGATAGGCCGGCACGCGCGCGCCCGCAGGCACCCGGTTGTCGGGCGCCTGTGGAATCCGCACGCAGGCGCCGGAGCAGTCGTACTCCCAGCCGTGATAGCCGCAGACGATATCGCCGCGTTCGTTGACCCAGCCTTTGGACAGCTTGGCGGTGCGGTGGCAGCAGCGGTCGCGCAGCGCGGCCAGCGAGCCGTCGGGGCGTTTCCACAGCACCAGGTTCTCGCCGAGCAGCGTAAACGGCTTGGGGCCGTCGTCGAGCATCGAGACCGGCATCAGCGCGTACCAGAAGCGGCGCAGCACGGGTTGTCGGGTGACCAGCATGATGAATCCTCGGAATGCGAAGGGAAGACGCGATGGCGCCGGGTTTGAAGGAGGAATGGCGGTGCTTGCGCCGCTCAGGGCATGACCTTCAGGTCCTTGACGAACTGCGTGGTGTAGGCCGGCCTCCAGTCGGTCTCGGCCTTCAGCAGCCCCGCGCCGACCATGAAGTCGCGCGTTCTCTGCCAGCGCGCGTCTGTCATCACGCCAATGCCGTGGCGCGCCGCGTCGCCGCCGTCGACCAGCCGGAACTCCTTGAGCTTTGCCAGGGCCCAGGCGAGCTGGTCGTCCTTCATGTTCGGGTTGTCCCGCTTGATCAGCGCGTTGGCCGCAGCGGGATTGGCAAGATAGCTTTTCCAGCCTTCCATCGATGCCCGCACGAAACGCGCGACCAGATCGGGCTTGTCCTTGACCGTCTTCTGCATGGTGACGATGGTGGTGCCGTAGGGCGGATAGCCAGCGTTGGCGAACAGGAAGAAGCGGGTCTTGACGCCGGCCTTCTCCGCGGCGAACACCTCGGAGGAGGCGTAGGCCTGCTGCGCGGTATTGCGGTCGGCGAAGAAGGGCTGCAGGTTGAACGTGTAGGCGCGCGATTGCGCCTCGTCGAGCTGGTACTTCGCTTTCAGCCACGGCCACCACGTGGTGCGCCCCGAGGTGGAGACCAGCACGGTGCGGGTCTTCAGATCGGCCAGGTCCTTGACGTCGTCGTGCGTCATCATCCCCTGCAGATCGCTCTGGAACGAGGTGCCGACCGTGGTCACCGGCACGCCCTGCTCGATGCTCTTGAGCACCTGCAGGTCGTAGCCCATCAGGAAGTCGGCCTGGCCGCTGGTCAGGATCTGCATGCCGTTGACCTGCGGCCCGCCCATGCGGATGGTCACGTCGAGCCCGTATTTTCGGTAGATGCCTTCGGCAACGGCCTGGTAGAAGCCGCCATGCTCGGCCTGCGCGTACCACGAGGTCAGGAAGGTCACCTTGTCGGCGGCGAAGGCGGTCAGCGGTGCGATGGCCAGTGCGGCGGCGGCCAGTGCGCCGGCAAACAGGCGTCTGCGCGAGCGGCGCGGGGCGATGGCCGATGCGGTCTCTGCCGCGAACGAGGGAGCGAGGTGCGACGTGTTCATGGTGTCCGTGGTGTCGTCGTCGAAGGGAAGGGGGCGATGCGGGGCCGTGCCGGCGCTTACGGTGGGCGCGGCACGGCTTGGCGGTGGGACGGGAAGGAATGGCAGGGACGGGACATCGTGTGCGCTCTCTCTCGTTCGCGGCCGTGGCGGCCGGGTTCAACACACGGCGCGCGCATGGCGCTGCCGGTGACGACCGGTGGTCGTGAGAGCAATGTCCCGCGCCGGGGCATCGGCCTGCGATGGCGATGCGTCGGCGCTAACCGCTTCTACTCAAGTGCGAATATCGCAAGAGGCATGCCACGCCCGCCTCGGCGCGCGAGGTGGCATGGATGGGGTCCGATGCGCCAGCGATGGGCGCCGGGGTCGGCATCGCATCGCGGCTTTGGTGCAGCGTGATGCGATCCGGTGCGGCTCAATGCCTCGGTTTGCGATTGAGCAGCGCGGCGCAGCGGCCGAAGGCGGTGGTCAGGCAGCAGGTATCGCCGCTCCAGTCGCCGCCCTGGACGATGCCATCGGTGCCGGCAATCAGCCGGCGCTGGCAGCGGCCCACCGTGGCGGGCGCCGGGTCGGTCGGCGCGCGTGCTTCGCGTGGACCGCTGCCGGGCGCTTGCGCGCGCGGGAACTCGTCGATCCAGACGTAGGCGTTGCCATTGGCCAGAGGCTGCACGGCGGCCGGCGGACCCCATTGCGTCCTGGCCTGATCGATGGGGGTGGCGCGCCACGAGTCGACAATGGACTGCATCGCGCCGGTCTGCGGGCTGGCACAGCCGTATAGGGACGCTGCGGCAACGGCTGTGGCCGTGGCCGCGGCAAGGCGCCGTCGCCAGCGCAAGGCCGGTGTCTGGGCTCGGGATGAAGCGCGAATCGATGGCATGGCGGCTCCGCTGCGGCTGTTCCGTTACGAGGCAGGCTATGCGACCGGGCGCGCAGTGCCAAGGCGGCAATGTGCGACGGCGTACAGACGAACGACTATCGCGGCTGGTGCGCGTCGATGGCTGGTGGTTTGTCAGAACTCGAATAGCGGCAGCGGCGTCTGTGCGGCCGGCACGTGCCTGGGGCGTGCCGGTCCAGCGGCATGGTCGCGCCGCACGGCGACGATCGGCTCGCATGGGCGCAGTTCGAAGGTGGACGGTCGAGGCAGCACGATGGCCTCGTTCAGCAGCCGCTCCCGATGCGGCGCCAGGATCTGATAGCTGTCCAGATCGAAGCGGGCCGGCTCGCCCAGCAGCGTCCCGGCTTCGGCCGGCGAGGCGACCGAACCGAGATAGCACCAGTTCTCGATGACATGCCATTGGGCGCGCGCGTGGTCCTGCTCGCGCCAGGCAACCGGGCCGGCGAACGGCCACGGCGCGATCGCCAGCGGACGCAGCGCGTCGGCCAGCCGCTCCCGATGGGCACGCAGCGGCTCGGCGCCGACGCAGGCGCCGGCGCACCGATGGAGTTGGCGCGCGAAACACGGAGTGCCGATCCTTCCCCGCCGTTCCAGCGTCAGCGTAGCGAGGCAAAGGCCGTGCTGCTCTGCAAGCTCGCGCAGGCGGGCGTACGCCCCGGCGCGGCCGGCGCTGACGCCGAACAGGCCGCGATGCCGGCTGAAATCGGTATCGCGGTCCGAACGCAGACGCGGCGCCATCAGGCCGTCCGGCAGTTCCCACGCGAACAGCGGTCCCTTGCGCCGCAGCAGCGCGTTATGCACCGGCTCCAGTTGCTTGACCAGCAGCGCCTCCTGCAGCAGCGCGCCGATCTCTCCGCCGGTCTCGCGCCATTCGACCCGGCGCACCGCACGCGACAGGCGCAGGTCCTTGCCGTAGCGATAGTCGCCGGAGAAATGCGCGCCGATCCGTTGGCGCAGGTTGACGCTCTTGCCGACATAGAGCGGCGCGTCGTTCTCGCCGTGGAAGAGATAGACCCCGGGCGCCTGAGGGACGTCGTCGAGCGCGGTTTCCTCCAGGCCCGCCGGCAAGCTGGCGCGCTTGACCAGCGAGGCGATCGCCGATTCGACCAGCTCCACCGAATAGAGTCCGTGCACCTGCTGCCAGAATTGCCACAGCAGCTCGGCGTCGGCGAGCGCCCGGTGCCGGCCCTTGGGCTGAAGCCCGAAGCGTGCGATCAGCGCGTCGAGCCCGTGGCGCTCCACCGACGGGAACAGCGCGCGCGACAGCCGGACGGTACAGAGCACGTCCGCGCGGAAGGTAATGCCGGCGCGGGTGAACGATTGCTTCAGGAAGCCGTAGTCGAAGCGGGCATTGTGGGCGACGAACAGCTTGCCGTGCAGCCGCTCCGCCAGGCTCTCGGCCAACGTCTCGAAGGTCGGTTGCCCGCGCACCATCGCTTCGGTGATGCCGGTCATCCGCTGGATGAAGGGCGGTATCGCGCAACCCGGGTCCAGCAGCGTGTCCCATTCGGTCACACCGTCCGGGCCGACTTCGACCACGCCGATCTCGGTTATGCGGTCGCGCTGCGCGTCGGTGCCGGTGGTCTCCAGGTCGACGAAGACGATGGGCCTGGCCAGTGCGGTCGCCAGGGTGACGGCGTCGAGCTGGCGCGGCGCGTCCGCGGGCAGACGCTCGGCTAGATAGGTAGGCTGGTCTTGATGGCTGGGCAGGTCAGGCATCCAGCGATTCTAAGCGCCGCGCCGATGTTGGCGCCTGCTTGATCAGTATGTGACCGATGCGGCGTTCGAAGCAGGATCTCGGGGTCTGCAAAAAAGCGCTTGCCATGGCTGTCATGCTCCCTTAATATTCGCCCCCTCGCAGCCGAACGGCGGCGGGGTTGGCGGGGAAGGCGAAGGCGCTGCGGTGCTGGAGCCGCAGCAAAAAAGTGCTGA
>JAPSLP010000009.1 GCA_031180665.1 Cupriavidus sp.
TTCGCTTTGGTCGCCATATTGGTCAGATAGAGTTGAACGGTTGGCGCCGCAAACCCCGCGAAAACAGCGTACGGCTGCGGCGGCCACCGAATCATAGCGGAAAGTGACGCATTTCCAAGGGGGTTTGACCGGTTATCCCCCTGAAACCCCGTAAAAACCCGGTGAAAAGGCCGGCATTCTGTCGCGCCGATGCATCGACGCGCGTGCGCGGCAACGCCTGGGCTCTGTCTTGCGATCGCGATTCAGTGCGCGTGCGCATCCATCCGTGCGCGCGTATCGCGCGCCAGGCCCAGCGCAAACGCGGTCTCGGCGACCAGGAACAGCGGCCCGATCAGCAGCCCGACGAGGTCGTCGACAAAGGCAGGCTTGCGCCCTTCGTAATAGTGGCCGACGAACTGAATGACCCATCCGAGCACGAACAGCCCGATGCCGATCGCGAGCCAGGCCGGCGTCGACAGCGCGCCGATCAGATGGCCGATGTAGACGAACAGCGCGAGGATCAGCGTCATCGCGATGCCGAAGCCGGCCGACAGCCGCAGATAGAACAGGCAGGACAGCAGGTAGACCACGATTGCCGGCGTCAGCACCGCGGCACCGTCGCCGAGCGGGATCTGCGGCCGCGCCAGCAGCGTCGTGACCGCCAGCACGATCATCGGGATGCCGACAAAGTGCGTCGCCACGTTGCGGCGGTCGCGGTGATAGGCGGCGTATTGGGATAGATGGTCGACCAGCGTTTTCATGGCGTCTGCTCCTGTCGGCGGGCATGGCGAATGGCATGCCGTTGGCCCGATCGAGCGCGCTGCAGGCGCGTTCCGGCCCGGCACGATCGATTTATAGTAATGGGCGCGCCAGGCGCGGTCTGTCCGAATTTTGACAGTCGCGGGATTGTCCCTGGCCTCACCGACGCGCCCCGGCATCGGCTTGGACCGCCACCTCGGCCTTGCCCTGCGTCGCGACGACGATGGAGACCACCATGGGCATCCCGCCCCTTGCCTGCCCCCCGCATGGCACCGTCCATGCCGCCGACGCGCTCGCCCCGCTGCGCAGCGGAAGCTGGTTTCGCGGCCTGCCCGCGGACATGCGTGCGGCGCTGCTCGAGGGCGGCACGATGCGCCGGCTCGAACCGGGCCAAGTCCTGTTCCAGCGCGGCGATCCCTTCGATGGCCTGTACGCCGTGATCGCCGGCGCGGTCCTCGTGCATGCGCACGATGCCGGCGGCAAGGCCGCGCTGCTGGGTCTGCTCGAAGCCGGCGCCTGGTTCGGCGAGATCTGCCTGTTCGATGGGTTGCTGCGCACGCATGACGCCCGCGCGGCGACCCGCGCGGCGCTGTGGCATGTACCGCGCGCCCGGCTCGACGCGATGCTCGCCGCGCAGCCGGCCTGGTGGCGCGAGTTCGGCAAGCTGCTGGCCGGCAAGACGCGCGAGGCCTTCCGCTATGTCGAGGAAGCCCAATTGCTGCCGCCGCTGGCGCGCACCGCGCGGCGGCTCGCGGCCATCGCGCGATCCTATGGCGACACGCCCGCCGCCGCGGAAGACCCCGCGCGCCAGCCCCAGCGCTCGATCCATCTGCCGCAGGAACAGCTGGCGCAGATGCTGGGCCTGTCCCGGCAGACCGTCAACCACGCACTGCGCGAACTGGAGGCACGCGGCCTGCTGCGGCTGCGCTATGCCGATATCGAACTGCTCGATCTGTCGACCCTGGAGACCTTGACATGACCACACCGGTGAACCCACCCGCCCAGCTCTCCCTGGATGCCGATCGGCTCGACGCCTATCTGCATCGCATCGGCCTGCGCGAGCGCCCATCGCCCAGCCGCGAGGCGCTCGACGCGATCGTCGCCGCGCATCTGCAGCACATTCCGTTCGAGAACGTCGACGTGCTGCTCGGCCGCCCGATCGATATCGCACTCGACGCGGTATTCGACAAGCTGGTCACGCGCGAACGCGGCGGCTACTGCTTCGAGCACAACAAGTTGCTGGCCGCCGCGCTGACCGCGCTCGACTTCGAGGTGATGCCGCTGGCCGCGCGCGTGCGCTACGGCGTCGACGAAGGCGTGCCGACGCCGCAGTCGCATCTGCTGCTGCGTGTGCGCGTTGCCCATCGCGACTACATCGCCGACGCCGGCTTCGGCGGCCCCAATCCGCCGTGCGCGCTGTCGCTGTCCGAACCGGCGCCCGAGCGGCTGCCGTACCGGCTGGTCGGCGCGCCGCTCAGCGCGGCATCGAGCGGCGCCTTCCATCTGCTCGATCTCGAACTGGCCACTGCCGACGGCTGGATCAAGCTCTATCGCTTCGACCTGTCACCGCAGCCCTGGATCGATTACGAGGCGCGCAACTGGTATGTCTGCACCCATCCGGACAGCATCTTCCTGCACCGGCTGATGGCGGCGCGCACCGACGGCCAGGTCCGGCTGACGATGACCAACGGCGAGTTGACCGAGCGCGATGCCGATGGCGCCAGCCGCCACGTGCTGCTGGAAACGCCGATGGAGATCGTCGCTACGCTGCGCGAACGGATCGGCGTGCGGCTCGACGACGAAACGGCGGCCGGCTTGCGCGAGTGGCTCGCGCGGCGGACCTGACGCATGGACGGGCCCACCATGCACGCCGTGAATCCCCCGCAGAAAGAATGCTGATAAGGGCCGAAGAACGCGTGGCGCCCTGTGGACGCGGCCAGACCCACCGACCATAATGTGCCGGTCGCCCCGGCCCGTGCAGCGCGGACCGCGGCGCCACACCAACATCAGAGTCCACCGGAAAACGGGATCGGTAGAGGAGACACCCATGTCATTGTTCGATCTGAGCGGCAAGGTCGCCATCGTCACCGGCTCTTCGCGCGGCATCGGCCGCGCGATCGCCGAGCAGATGGCGGTCCAGGGCGCCAAGGTGGTCATTTCGTCGCGCAAGGCCGAGGCCTGCCAGGAAGTGGTCGACGCCATCAACGCGAAGCACGGCGACGGCACCGCGATCGCCGTGCCCGCCAACATCTCGTCCAAGAGCGACCTGCAGCATCTGGTCGACGAGACCAACCGCGTGTTCGGCAAGATCGACGTGCTGGTCTGCAATGCCGCGTCCAACCCCTACTACGGTCCCATGGGCGGGGTCACCGACGAGCAGTTCCGCAAGGTGCTCGACAACAACGTGATCTCGAACCATTGGCTGATCCAGATGGTCGCGCCGCAGATGATCGACCGCAAGGACGGCTCGATCATCATCGTGTCGTCGATCGGCGGCCTGCGCGGCTCGCCGACCATCGGCGTCTACAACATCTCGAAGGCCGCGGATTTCCAGCTGGCGCGCAATCTCGCGGTGGAATTCGGCCCGCACAACGTGCGTGTCAACTGCATCGCCCCGGGCCTGATCAAGACCGACTTCGCCCGCGCACTGTGGGAAGACCCGGTGCGCTACAAGCAGTCGACCGAGAATGCGCCGCTGCGCCGCATCGGCGAACCGGTCGAGATCGCCGGCGCGGCGGTCTACCTGGCCTCGAGCGCCAGCACCTTCATGACCGGCCAGGCGCTGGTGGTCGACGGCGGCGTGACGATCTGAGCGGCGCCCGGCTCGTCGCCCGATGGTACCGTCCCCCGGCAGTTCCCAGGGCAGCCCACGCGGTGATTCGCCGGCCTGGCCGGCGATCTCGCTGGCCGAGGCCCACGCGCGCCTGACCGCTCCGGGCGCACCGTTCGAAACCGAAGTGCGCGAGATCCGCGGCATTCCGACCACGGTCTGGAAGCACGCGCCGCCGACGCTGCGCGAGCTGTTCCTGCAGGCTCGCGCCCGCGGCGAGCGCACCTTCGTCGTCTACGAGGACCAGCGCGTTTCCTACGCCGGCTTCGCCCGGGCCGCGCTGGCGATCGCGCATGCGTTGATCGAGGACGGCGTGCGCCCCGGCGACCGCGTCGCGGTGGCGATGCGCAATCTCCCCGAATGGCCCGCGGCTTTCTACGGCGCGCTGCTGACTGGCGCCATCGCGACGCCGCTCAATGCGTGGTGGACCGGCCCCGAGCTGCAATACGGCCTGGCCGATTCGGGCAGCAAGGTCGCCATCGTCGACGACGAACGGCTCGAGCGGCTGCGTCCGCATCTGGCCGATTGCCCCGCCCTGCTGCGCGTCCATGTCTGCCGCGGCGGCGCGGATGCCGACCCGCGCGTGGTGCCGCTGGAGCGGACCACCGGCGATCCGATGGCCTGGGACGCGTTGCCCGAGCTGCCGCTGCCCGACGTCGCCATCGATCCCGAGGACGACGCCACGCTGTTCTATACCTCCGGGACCACCGGCAAGCCCAAGGGCGCCATCGGCACGCACCGCAATGCGACCTCGGTGGCCTTCGCCGGCGGCTTCGGCCCGGCGCGCAATGTCCTGCGCCGCGGCGAAGCGATTCCCGCACCGGACCCGCTGGCACCGCAGAAGTCCACGCTGCTGTCGGTGCCCTTTTTCCATGTGACCGGCTGCATGTCGGTGCTCAACGGCGCGTTGCACGCCGGCAGCAAGATCGTGCTGATGCGCCGCTGGGACGCGCTGCGTGCGCTGGCGCTGATCGAGCGGGAGCGCTGCACGGTCGCCGGCGGCGTGCCGACCATCGCTTGGCAACTGGTCGAGCATCCCGAGCGCGAGCGCTTCGACCTGTCCTCGCTGGAGAGCGTCAACTACGGCGGCGCGCCGGCCTCGCCCGAGCTGGTCCGCCGGATCATCGAGGTGTTCCCCAAATCGATGCCGGGCATCGGCTGGGGCATGACCGAGACGTCGGCCACCTTCACCAGCCACAACGCCGAGGAATACCTGCACCGGCCCGACAGCAGCGGTCCCGCGCTGCCGATCGGCGAGATGAAGGTGGTCGACGGCCGTGGCCGCGCGCTGCCGCCCGGCGAGGTCGGCGAGCTGATGGTGCGCGGCGCCAATGTCGTGCGCGGCTATTGGAACAAGCCCGAGGCCACCGCCAGCACCTTCGTCGACGGCTGGTTGCGCACCGGCGATATTGCGCGGCTGGACGAGGAAGGCTTCCTCTATATCGTCGACCGCGCCAAGGACATGCTGATCCGCGGCGGCGAGAACATCTATTGCATCGAGGTCGAGAGCGCGCTGTACGAGCATCCCGCGGTGATGGACGCGGCCCTGGTCGGCATCCCGCACCGTACGCTGGGCGAGGAGCCGGGCGCGGTGGTCGGCGTCAAGCCCGGCGCCAGCGTCACCGAAGCCGAGCTGCAGGCCTTCGTCGCGCAGCGGCTGGCGGCGTTCAAGGTGCCCGTTCGCGTGATCGTGCAGAGCGAGACGCTGCCGCGCAATGCCAATGGCAAGATCCTGAAGTCGGAACTGCGCAAGCTGTTCGACAATGGTGCGAACGCCTAGCCGCGCGCAACGCGCCCCATCACGACAACCGGGAGCACCCACCTTGGCCACTGCCGCTTCGCCGATCCGCGCCGCCTGGCGCGGCACCCTGTCCATATTTGCCGTCGCCGCCTTGCTCGCTGGCGCCACCGGTTGCGCCACCCAGTCCTCCGTCAGCCGGGCCGGCGACGTGCCGGAACTGCGGCCTGGCTTCCTCGCCGGCTATCTGCCGGCTGACCAGCGTCCCGACAGCCTGCGCCTCGTGCCGCCACCGCCCGCGGCCGGCTCCGCCGCGCTCGCCGCGGACGAGGAAGCGGCGCGCGCGAACCTGGCCAAGGCGGGCAGCCCGCGCTGGCAGGTCGCCGTCGAGGACGCCAACCTGAAATTCCCGCAGGCCGCCGAGACCTTCTCCTGCACGCTGGGCGTGCCGATCAACGAACGCGATACGCCGCAGCTCTATCTGCTGCTGCGGCGCAGCCTGGCCGATGCGGGGCTGTCGACCTATGGTGCCAAGGACCACTACCGGCGCCCTCGCCCTTTCATGGTCAACCATCTGCCGACCTGCACGCCGGACGAGGCCGCCAGGCTGTCGAAGGACGGCTCCTATCCCTCCGGCCACAACGCGGTGGGCTGGGCCTGGGCGCTGATCCTGACCGAGGTCGACCCGCAGCGCGCCGACGCGATCCTGGCGCGCGGGCTCGCCTACGGCCAGAGTCGCCTGGCCTGCAACGTGCACTGGCAGAGCGACGCCAACCAGGGCCGCATCATGGGCGCGGCCACGGTGGCGCGGCTGCATGCCGATCCGACCTTCCGCGCCGATCTCGCAGCGGCCCGCGCCGAGGTGGCGGCCGCGCGCGCCAAAGGGCTGAAGCCGACGCGCGACTGCGCGGCGGAGCGGGCGGCGCTGGGGCAATAGCCGCCCCGCGCTCAGCGCAGCGGGATCGGCGTGGCGGCGTCCACCGGCACCGCCGTCACGCTGTTCTGCGGGCTGCCCGACACGATGCGGTCCGAATAGGTCAGATAGACCAGCGTGTTGCGCTTGCGATCGACCACGCGCACCACGTGCAGGGCCTTGAACAGGATCGACATGCGTTCGGAGAACACATTGTCCTGCTGCCGCAGGGGCCCCTTGAAGCCGATCTTGCCGACCTGGCGGCAGGCGATCGAGGCCTCGGCCGGGTCCTCGGCCATGCCCAGCGAGCCTTTGATGCCGCCAGTGCGGGCGCGCGAGACGTAGCAGGTCACGCCGTCGACTTCGGGATCGTCGTAGGCCTCGACCACGACGCGGTCCGAGCCGGTGACGCGGAAATGCGTGTTGACGCTGCCGATCTCTTCGGCATGCACCGGCGTGGTCCACGCCAATGCCAGCGCGGCAAGCAGCGATGCAACCGGCCATGCGGCCATCGGGCGACGGGATGGGCGTGCCATGGTCAGCTCACCGCGCCCTGGATCTGGTCGTGCCGATGCTCCATCTCCTGGCGCAGCTGGCGGCGCAGTTGCGCCGCGGCGAAGCGCTGGCGCTCGACCTCGTCGCGCGGCACCAGCGGCGGCACCTCGGCCGGCTTGCCGTCGTCGTCGACCGCGACCATCGTGAAATAGCAGCTGTTGGTATGGCGCACCAGCTTGCTGCGGATGTTCTCGGTGATGACCTTGATGCCGATCTCCATCGAGCTGCGGCCGGTGTAGTTCACGGCGGCAAGGAAGGTCACCAGTTCGCCGACGTGGATCGGCTGGCGGAATACCACCTGGTCGACCGACAGCGTGACGACATAGCGGCCCGCGTAGCGGCTGGCGCAGGCATAGGCGACCATGTCCAGGTATTTGAGGATGGTGCCGCCGTGAACATTGCCGGAGAAATTGGCCATGTCCGGCGTCATCAGCACGGTCATCGACAGTTGGTGCGAGAGGTCGTTCATCGGGAGCGGCGCGAGGAATCGGCGCGGGTGGGTTGAGAATGTGGTGGCGGAATGCGGCGGCGGCGCAATGCGCTTGCAGGATGCGAGTGTAGCGCGGCGCGGCGACGGCGGCCCCAAACAAAAAAAGCGGCCCACATGGGCCGCTCTCTCCGGTTGGCATCCGTGGATGCCCGCTCTTACTTCTTCTTGTTCACAGCGTCCTTGAAACCCTGGCCGGCGGAGAACTTGACCGTCTTGGCGGCCGGAATCTTGATGGTTTCGCCGGTGCGCGGGTTGCGGCCGGTACGGGCGGCGCGCTTGCCGGCGCCGAAGCTGCCGAAGCCCACCAGCGTGACCGAATCTCCCTTCGCAACTGCCTTCTTGATGTTTTCCAGCGCGGCGTTCAGGGCGCGCTCCGCTGCAGCGTTGCTCAGTTCCGCGTCTGCGGCGATGGCAGACACCAGTTCACCTTTATTCATGGCTGTATCCCTTGTTGGTCGTCGTCACCGGTGACCAGCCTGAGCCGTTTCACCGACCGGCGCAGTCTAATCCGCCGCTTGCGCATTGGGCAATCCCCAGTCGCACCGACGCAACGAAAAACCCGGAAATCCTTCCGTCAAGCGGCTTTCGGGGAGATTTACCCCCTCAATTCCTGGCTTTGACGCACCCCCGACAGCGGGTTATCCCCAACCCGCGGCGAGGGGCGCGAGCGGCCCCGCCTCCTATTCGGCGGCCGCCACCGCGGCGGAACGACGGCCGAGCATGCGCATCAGTACCGCACCGATGCCGCCGATGGCCATCACCACCCCCAGCGGCAAGGCGGTGCCGTCGTGCCACAGGCTGACCGCGGTCCCGGCCAGCGTGCCCATGCCGAATTGCAGCGTGCCCATCAGCGCCGATGCGGTGCCGGCGCGGTGGCCCTGATGTGCGAGCGCCAGCGCCGACGCATTGGGCGTGATGCAGCCCAACCCCGCCACGAAGACGAAGAAGCCGACCAGCAGCACCGGCAGCGCCGCCACGTTGGCGAGATTGGCCAGCGCGAGCAGCAGTCCGGCGCCGCACGGCGCGAGCAGCGCCAACTGCAGCACGCGGTCCAGCGAGCGCCCACGCACCAGCGCCGCATTGACCTGCGACATCGCAATCAGGCCGAACGCATTGGCGCCGAAGACGAAGCCATAGTGCGAGGGATCGATGCCATGCAGTTCGATCAGCACGAAGGGCGAGCCGGCGATATAGGCGAACATGCCCGACTGCGCGAAGCCGGCGCACAGCGAGTAGCCGAGAAATTCGCGATCGCGCAGCAGCGCGCCATAGTTGCTGAAGACATTGCCCAGGCGCAGCGGCGTCGCGCGGCGCGGGTCCAGCGACTCCTCCAGGCGGAAATGCACCAGCAGCAGCACCAGCGTGCCGACCGCGGCCATCACCCAGAAGATCGCGCGCCAGCCCAGCGCGGTCAGGATCGCGCCGCCGACGATCGGCGCCAGGATCGGCGCGAGTCCCATCACCAGCATCAGCGACGAGAATGCCCGCGCGGACTCGTGCGCCTCGAGCCGGTCGCGCACCATCGCGCGCGCCATCACCATGCCGGCGCAGCCCCCGGCCGCCTGCACGAAGCGCCATGCCATCAGTGCGGGCGCATCGCCCGCCAGCGCGCAGGCCACCGACGCCAGTACATAGAGGCTGAGCCCCAGATACAACGGCGCCTTGCGTCCGAAGCGATCGCTGACCGGACCGTAGAACGACTGCCCGATTGCCAGGCCGACCAGGAAGGTGCCGAGCGTCAGCTGCACGCTGCCGATGTCGACGCCAAGGTCGGCGGCCAGCGTCGGGAACGCCGGCAGATACATGTCGATCGACAGCGGCGCCAGCGCGGTCAGCGACGCGCAGATCAGCAACCAAAGCGGGAAGCGCGGCGGCGTGGCCGGGCGGGAGGATTGGGTCATTGCAATGGGGAGGATGTCGTCCGCGCCGGCATGCGAGAGAGGCGTCAGGGCCTGCGAACAGCGGTCGCAATGGCGCACACCAAAGCGGACGCGAAAGCGAGCGCGGTCATCGACGCAACGCACTGGGGGACGACGGGAACGACGTCAAGCGAAAGGCGCAATTGTTGCACACCGTGATGTATTGCGTGCTTGCGGGTTCCGCGTGCCGGGGCCGGCAGGTACAATGCACCCGGTCGACACACTGCCGGTCCGTCTTCATCGCCGGTCTCGATCGCGGGACTTCAGCGCAGCCCCAGCCCCGTGCCGTTCCAGGCGTTCTTTCCCTGCATGCGAACCATATCGAACCACACGACTGCATCGATCGCCCGAGGAACGTCGGCCTCCATCGGGATCGCTACCGCAACCTGGTTGCTCTGGGCCTCGTCCGCCTGCGCGGCGCCGGTCACGGCGCGTACCGTCGCGGTACATCCTCCCGCGAGCGCGGCCGTGGTGGTCGATGAAGCCGATTCGCTGACGCGCATGCTGCGCGGCGCGGCCACCGGCCAGAACACCGGCGCGGCCGGCGTGCCGGAATTCCTGCGCAGCTCGCGCCGGCCCGATACCGTGCTGGCGCGCGCCTGCCGCCAGCTCAACGACGCGCTGCCGATCGAGATCGACAAGGAAACGCGCCTGCGCCGCTGCCAGGCGGTGCCCGGCAAACACATCCTGTTCCAGCTCGAATTGACCAACTACAGCGGCCCGATGCTCGATCTGGCCAGCTTCGAGGTCAGCTACGCCGCGCCGCTACAGCGCAATATCTGCGCGAATCGCGACGTCGAGATCCTGACCAAGCTCGGCGTCAGCATGATGTTCCGCTACATGACACGCAAGGCGCGCGGCGAGCGCCGCGTCGGCGACGTCTATATCAACGGGCCGATCTGCACGGCGGCGCTGCGCTGAGCGGCGCAGCCCGAGAGCTGCTCCCTCTCGCCCTCAGTGGGGAGAGGGGTGGGGAGAAGGCTGGGGAGAGGGGTGGTTTGCGGCGCGATGGCATGGCCACCGCCGCTGCCCTCTCCGCCATCCCCTCTGCCGCAAGCGGGAGAGGGATGGGTTCCGCCTCGCCCCCTCAGGGGGAGAGGGCTGGGCAGAGGGGGTGGTGTTCCATCAAGCCGCCGCACTCCCCCGCGGGCGCAGGGGCACGACGTTGGCCGCACGGCGCAGCAGCGCGCGCGTGGCCTTCCAGCCGTCGTCGGCCAGCGGCGACGACCACACCGCCTCGTGCAGCCGCGACAGCGCCAGCGGATCGTTCAGCAGCAGCAGCTTCTGCTTCGCGCTCAGGTTGCCCGGGCCATTGGTCAGCGCCTGTTGCACCAGCACCGCGTGCTGGCGCTGCGTGCCGGCAGGCTGCACCACCCGCGCCGTCGCGGTCGCGCACATCAGCGCATTGGTGACCGGATCGACCACCGCGTCGACGAAGCCGGGCGTGTCGCCCGCCTCGGCCACATGGCGCTGCGTGTCGACGATCTCGCGCGGCGGCTCGATTTCCTCGGGAATTACGAACAATCCGGCACGGCGGGTGACGCGGCCCAGGCTGACGCGCGAGAGCCAGACCGACAGCGGGATCGACATCGCCAGCGCGCCGACGATCGGCAGCAGCCACCAGACGAAGCCAGGATCGAGCCAGTACACCAGCGCGCCCCAACCCAGGCCCAGCACGGTGTGCCAGCCGTGGCGGCGCACCGCCTCGCCCCAGGTCGTTTCGGCGTCCTCGCGCGGCGGCGACTTCCACGAGATGCCCCAGCCGATATAGGCGGCCAGCACGAACTGCGTATGGAACAGCATCCGCACCGGCGCCAGCAGGGCCGAGATCACGACCTCGATCAGCATCGACAGCATCAGCCGCAGCGCCCCGCCGTAGCGGCGCGCCTGCTTCATCAGCAGCACCACGCCGAACAGCTTGGGCAGGAACAGCAGCGTCGCGGTGGCCGAGAACAGCGCCAGCGCCTTCTCCGGATGCCACTCGGGCCAGTTCGGATAGAACTGATACGGCTGCGAGAAATACTCGGGCGGCACCAGCGCATGCTTGGCCAGCATCGCGGTCGACAGCAGCAGGAACAGGAACCACAGCGGCGCCGACAGGTAGGCCATCACGCCGGTCAGGAACACCGCGCGGTGCACGGTGTGGAAGCCCTGTTTCATCCACAGCCGGAAGTTCATCAGGTTGCCCTGGCACCAGCGGCGGTCGCGCTTGACCTCATCGAGCAGATTGGGCGGCAGCTCCTCGAACGAACCTGGCAGATCGTAGGCAATCCACACGCCCCAGCCGGCGCGGCGCATCAGCGCGGCCTCGACGAAATCGTGCGACAGGATCTCGCCGGCCAGCGGCCCCTTGCCGGGCAGCGGCGCCAGCGCGCAATGCTCCATGAAGGGCTTGATGCGGATGATCGCGTTATGGCCCCAGTAGTGCGATTCGCCCAGCTGCCAGTAATGCAGGCCGGCCGTGAACAGCGGCCCGTAGACGCGCGTGGCGAACTGCTGCACGCGCGCGTACATCGTCTCGCGGCCGGTCGCCAGCGGCGCCGTCTGGATGATGCCGGCGCCCGGATTGGCCTCCATCAGCCGCACCAGCGTCGCCAGGCAATCGCCGCTCATCACGCTGTCGGCATCGAGCACGACCATGTAGCGATATTTGCTGCCCCAGCGGCGGCAGAAGTCGGCGACGTTGCCGGTCTTGCGCTTGACGCGATGGCGGCGCCAGCGATAGAAGATGCGGCCGAAACCGTTGACCGCGCGGCAGGTCTCCATCCACGCATCGGTTTCCGCGGTGCGCAGGTCCGGATTGCCGCTGTCGGACAGCACGAAGAAATCGAAGTGAGCCAGCTCGCCGGTGCGCTCCAGCGATTCGTAGGTCGCGCGCAGTCCGGCGAACACGCGGGTCACGTCCTCGTTGCAGATCGGCATGATCACCGCGGTGCGCGCCTCTTGGGCAATCGGCGCATTGCCGCTGGCCGAGCGCGAGATCAGATGGCGATCGCCCCCCTTGGCCAGCACCAGGAAGCCCATCATCGCGGTCCAGAAGCCGGCCGAGACCCACGAGAACAGCACCGTGAACAGGCCCAGCGTGACCATCTCGAGGGTGTCGTTGCCCTTGTACGGCAGCACCGTCGACATGAAGTACGTCGCCATCATGGTCTGCACGATCACCAGGAACAGCAGCACCCAGCGGCGGTGCGCGCCGGCCGGATGCCACTTGCCTTCGGCATCGGGACCGTCGTGCAGCGTGTCCCAGGTCTCGGGGACGGGCGGCTTGCCCAGCAGCTTGCGCACACCGTTGCGCACGAACGCCGCGACCAGGTGCGGCGGCCACGGCCGCGGCACCATCGACGCGCGATTGGGCTCGGGTCCGGTGGCCACATGGACCGTGCCGTCGGCGCGCCGCTCGATCAGCGGTTCGCCGCCGACCTTGGGTTCGCCATAGGCCAGTTGCAGACGCCGCTCGATCGAGCCGTACGCCGCGCCGGCGGGGGAAGCCGCGCCGTCGCCATTGGCCAGCGCCTTTTGCAGCGAGCGCACGCCGGGATCGTCGCCGGTCGCGTCGCCCTTGATGACGATGCCTTCATGCAGCGCGGTATCGGCGAGCAGGTCGCGGCGCTGTTCCGGCGATACCGGCAGGCGGTCGACATAGCGCTCGCACGCCGCCGCGGCCGAGCGCTGCTTTAGCCTGGGGGTAAGATGTAGCTCCATGTCTCTGACAGGGTTGTGTTGCCGTTGCGAAGATAGCCGCGCAACTCTACCGGCTTGTTCTCGTCCTTGCGGCGCAGGAACATCGTCATGCGCCAGCCACCGGTGGCCTCGTTACGCTGCGTCGAAGTGCGCAGCAGTTCGGCGTTGCCATCGGCCGATACCACCGCATCGATGTGCGCGGCAGGATCCAGCTTCTTGAATGCGGGCCCCTCGAAGTCCACCAGCAGCGAAAAGCTGGTGTCCTCCTTGTTGCGGGTCAGCCCCTGCCCGCGGCGGGTCTGCGTGACCCATGACAGCGGCGGCATGCGCTCGCGGTCCTTCTGCCACAGCAGCCGGTATTCGAGATCGAACGGCTGCTTCGGCTTGGGCGGGTTGTCCGGGACCCAGTAGGCGACGATGTTGTCGTTGGTCTCGTCCGGCGTCGGGATCATCACCAGCTCGACGCGGCCCGAACCCCAGTTACCGCGCGGTTCGACCCAGCCGCTCGGCCGGCGTTCATACCATTCGCCGATTTCCTGGTAGCTGGAGAACGAGCGATCGCGCTGCATCAGCCCGAAACCCTGCGGATTGGTCGCCGAGAACGAGGTCACCAGCAGGCGGCGCGGGTTGACCAGCGGCCGCCAGATCCATTCGCCGGTACCCAGCTGGATCGACAGGCCGTCGGAATCGTGCACCTCGGGACGGAACTCCGGGGCAGCCGGCGGCTGGTTCTCGCCGAACAGATACATGCTGGTCAGCGGCGCCAGCCCCAGCTTGGTGACGTTCTCGCGCAGATAGAGGCGCGCCTTGACTTCGGTCTCGGTATCGGTGCCCGGCTTGATCACGAAGCGATAGGCGCCGCTCATGCGACGCGAATCCATCAGCGCATAGATCACCAGCTGCTTGTCGCCCGGCGCGGGACGCTCGATCCAGTACTCGACGAAGCGCGGGAATTCCTCGCCCGAGGCGAGCGCGGTGTCGACCGCGACGCCGCGCGCCGACAGCCCGTACCACTGGTCCTTGCCGACGCCGCGGAAATAGCTGGCGCCGACGAAGGACACCACCTCGTCCTTGTGCTTGCCGTTGACCGGATGCAGCACGCGGAAGCCCGCAAACCCGAGGCCCTTGAGCATCTCGGGATCGAACTTGTGCGAGCCGTAGTTGAAGTCGGCCGGATTGAAGCGCATCTCGCGCACGCGATTGCCGGTGACCTCGTTGATCTTCACGGGCTGGTCGAACACCATGCCCTCGTGGAAGAACGACAGCTCGAACGGCAGCTTGGCATTGCGCCAGACGAAGCGTTCGGGCTTGTACTGGATCTCCCGATAGCGCGGGTACGACAGCTCGCGCAGCTCGGTGGGCAGGTGGGCCTTGGGGGCCTTGTACGGGGAATTGGCCAGCTGGCGCGCGCGCGCCGCCACGGTATCGAAGCTGAACGCATGCGCCGCCATCGCGAAGCAGGCCAGCGCACCGGCACACAGCCAGCGTCCCAGGCGCACGCCCTCGAAGCGCGCCGCCGGCACGGGCGGGCGGGAACGGGCGGAAAGCGGCAAGGAAATGGCGGAGTCGATCATGAATGCCGTCATCAAAGGCGGTAGTCGGTAATGCAATTGGTTATTCGGGAAGCCGCGGAACAAGGCGCGGAAACTCGTCGATGGCCAGGCCGGAGAACCGATGCCTGAGCCGCCCCATGACGGACGTTGCCGGGGGCTGTGACTTGGGTGACGCTTGGAAGGTGTTGGATTTGCTGCAATGCGGGACAAAACCTTAACAAATTTGCCTACCAAAAGTCACGTTTCGATCACGCAACGGTTGCAACAATTTGAAACTATTGTTGATTACCCGCCTCTCGGTTGATCAACGTGGTCTATTCTCCTCATGGCTCAAATGACGCCGGCGTTGCACTGCAACAAGGCCCCTCCTCACGCTGCACGCGTGAGCCCCTGCGCTCCTGTCGTC
The DNA here is from genome assembly GCA_031180665.1 of Cupriavidus sp. Lineage (GTDB taxonomy): Bacteria > Pseudomonadota > Gammaproteobacteria > Burkholderiales > Burkholderiaceae > Cupriavidus. The sequence goes on from JAPSLP010000009.1 coordinate 14,827, forward strand.
CTGCGCACAGCAGCGGCGAATCGGTGACGGGATCGGATGCGCGCCGGACGGCACGCGGGTCGGTTGCGGATGCGGCCGGGGCATCGCCGGCCGAAAGCGCCGGCGTTCGCCGGGACGCAGCGGACGCGACGATTGAAACTAGGTCTCCGCCATTGCCCCGTCAATCGGGCGCTGTCCGACAAAACCCTGCCTTGGTGGGGCCGGACACGCATGACAGAGCGCGCGGGCCGCGCCGGGCGCCGGCGCGCACTACAATCGACCGACCCGCTCGTCGGCGCGCCCACGTAAAACGAGGCCGCGCCACCGTCGATCACGCTGACAAGGGGACGCCGATGCCGCATGCAGCGCCCGCCCACCTGCCGCTACCGCCGGCGCTTGCGCCCGCACTGGCGTGCGCGCTGGTCCTGTGCGCGTCCTCGCCGGCACGGGCTTATGTCGACCACTATCTGACCAGTACGATCGTCGGCACGATGACGCAGAGCGAGGCGCGCGCCTTCGCGTCCGCGGTCAATCGTGCCCTGACCGCGACCGAAGACGGCACCCCGGTCTCGTGGCGAACCCAGGCGACGCCACGGCGCCCCGCCACCTACGCGCGGATCACGCCGCTGCAGAGCAAGACCGACCACGGCCAGCCCTGCCGTCAGATCCGCAGCGAGCTGCAACGGTCCAGCAACGAGGAGAGCTGGACGGGCTGGTTCTGCAGGCAGCCCGATGGCCGCTGGCGGGCGCGCGTGGTCGAGGAGGAATAAGGAAAAGGAAGGGCGACGGCGGGCGCGGTGCTCAGCGGCACAGGCGCGCCATCATCTCGCTGGCCAGCGAGCCGGACGAGGCCGGCTGCGGCGTCGCGCGCTGCGGCGAACGGATCGTGTAAAGCGGCTCGCCGCGTGCGAAACGGCGCGGGTACAGGGTCTGCTCGACGACGGCATACATCGAGCTGGCGCAGTCCAGCACCATGCGCCGCAGCGACGACCGGATCGGCTCGCCGCTGGCGGTATGGATGGCGCCGCCGACCGGCGCGTTGCGCATCACCACGACACCAATGCGGGCACCCTTGCGCAGCACCGAACGCTGGTCCAGGTACGAGATCACGCCATTGGCCCCCATCAGCGGCAACCAGCGCTGCGGGTCCGGCGCGGAAGGATCCGGCGCGGCCAGCGTCACGCAACCCTCGCGCGGCGTCGAACGAAATACGGTGCCGCCGTTCGGCCCCTGGCATTGATAGAGTCCGGCCGCCGCAGCCGGCACCACCTTGCCGCGCGGCGTGTCCGCGTGGGCCTCGGGGCTGAACGACGGCGCCAGCGTCAGCGTGGCGGCCAGCGCGGCGGCCAACAGTGTCGGCGCGAAGGAATCGGGAGAACGGAAGCGAAGCGACACGGCGCCGGCGCACAGGGCGCGGCGACGCAGTGCGGGCGTGGCGGCACGAGACGACATGATGCGGGGCGCGTTGGTGAAACGGGGACGGCCCGGGGACCGGCGGCAGGCGCGGCCGCGACGATGCACGGGCCGCGCGACAGCCGGCATTGTCGCACAGCGATGCGAAGCCGCGGCCGGAAAGGTCCGGCCGGCCCCGGCGTTCGCAGCGATTTACGCAGCGATTTACGCAGCGATTACGCCAGCGATTACGCAGCGATATACACAGCGATTACGCAGCGATTTACACAGCGATTTGCGCGCGGACTGGCGCCGGCCTCAGTGCCCCTGCTCGCGCCAGGCCACCAGGTCGGCGATGGTCAGTACCGGCAGATCGTGCCGCGCGGCGAAGGCCACCGCCTGTTCGTAGCGCGCCATCGTGCCGTCTGGATTCATCAGCTCGCACAGCACCGCGGCGGGCGCGAGGCCCGCCAGGCGCGCCAGCTCGACCGATCCCTCGGTATGGCCGCGCCGGGCCAGCACACCGCCGTCGGCGGCCACCAGCGGAAACACATGGCCGGGACTGACCACGGCGTCCAGGCCCGCATCGTCGGCGATCGCGGCGCGGATCGTGGTGATCCGGTCGGCCGCGCTGACGCCGGTGGTGACGCCGGTGCGGGCCTCGATCGACACCGTGAACGCGGTGCCGTACTGGCTGCGATTGTTTTCGACCATCGGCCGCAGGCCGAGCTGCGCGACCTTCTCGCGCGTCAGGCACAGGCAGACGATGCCGCTGCATTCGCGGATCAGCATGGCCATATTGGCCGGCGTCAGCCGCTCGGCGGCGACGATCAGGTCGGCCTCGTTCTCGCGGTCGTGGTCGTCCATCAGCACCACGGGACGGCCCTCGCGCATGGCCTGCAGCGCTTGCGCGATGCGCGTCGGCAGATCGTGGGCAAGCGCCGGCACGATGATGTCGGCAGGGTCGACGGCGGCCTGCGCGGAGGCGGCGTGGTCGGGGGCGAGGTTGGAAGAGATCGTGGTCAGCATTGAAACGCTCCTTGCGTAAAGATCAATGGGCGTTTCAGGGGATTGGCGGCACAAGCGGGAGGGCGCACGAGGGCCGGCCCGAAGCGCCGACCAGGGTGATCGTCCACGACGCTGCCCATTCGCGCATGGCAAGGCGACGAACCGCCGGCGCATGCAAAAGGCACGCGACCGCGCAGGCCCGGCGCCGCTCCAGCGAAACGGCAGCGATGCTTGCTCGCCCATCTTCTTTCATCCGGACTATGACCGTCGGCCCTGGCCTCTCACCAGGTCTGCTGACCCCGCGCGCAACATGTGAGAAAGCATGGGACACATGGAACGACGCGAGCGCTCGCGGGCTCGCCGGCCGCGTCGGAGAACGCGTTCGGCATACCGCCGGTGGGGACTTTCACCCCGCCCTGAAGACGTAACGAAACCGGCGAAACGTGCTTGCCCTTCGAAGAATCGAGGCTCGATTCCCGGGGGCGGAGGCCCGCGCCGGCGTTGCGATGTTATCACGCGATGCGGCGTAGGCGCCCGATCTGTACTACAACTAAACGACTTGCGCGGTCGCCGCGCCCGCCATGCGGGCATCGACATCCTCCGGCGGCCCGCAGGTTTTCCGCGCTCTCCCCGCGTTTCCCGTTCCCGTTTGACTTGCCGCGATCACGATGCCATTGAACGACGACCCGCTTGCCCTCCCGTTCCGCCCCCCTTCCCCTTCCCGCCATTGCGCGAGAGCGCTGCGCTGGCTCGCCGCCCTGCCCCTGCTGGCCGCCGGCAGCGCGGCATGGGCCGACCCCACCGTGCAGATCGGCTACGGCACCGACAGCCGCACCGATGTCCGCAAGGTCGATATCGCCTTCGGCTGGGACTCCGGCTTTGGCTGGGGCGACCCGATGGGCCTGCGCCTGGGACTGTCGTGGGAGCTCAATGTCGCGCGCTGGGACAGCACCAGCGACGCCAATCCACGCAACCTGTGGGAGATCGGCGCGCAGCCGGTGCTCAAGCTCGCGTGGCAGCGCCATCGGTGGGTGCCTTTCCTCGAGGCATCGATCGGCGTGCGCTTGATGAGCGGAACCCGGACTTCGGACAACCACACCATGTCGACCGCGTTCCAGTTCTCCGACATGGCGGGCGTCGGCATCGCCTTCGGCAAGGACCAGCGCTTCGCCGTCGGCTACCGCTACCAGCACATCTCGAATGCCGGCATCAAGAAGCCCAATCCCGGCTCGGACTTCCATACCGCCTATCTGCGCTACCGGTTCTGAACGGCGGCCGGCGCGGCGTCGCGCCCCAGCGCTTCGAGCGCGAGGCGCGACGGCTCGTCGGCCGGGAAGAAGCATTCGATCCGCAGTTCCTGCAGCGTGACGTCATGCGGGTTGCCCAGCGTAGTGAGCGTCGAGAACAGCGAGGCCTGGAAGCCTTCGGCGCGCAGCACCACCGGCAGCACCGGCGGCAGCGGGCCTTCGCTGCCTTCGTCGTCGGCATGCGGCACGCCGCCCGGCCCGATCATCTGCGGATGCCATTGCGCGATGCGGGCGAAGATCTCGCGCGCGACGCGATCGTGCGCCTGCGCCTGCAGCTCCTGCCAGACGCGGCGCAGCAGATAGCGCCCGACCTGATGGGCGTTCCCGATCAGCGGCCACAGGCCCTGCGGGTCGAACACGGTCAGCATCAGGTTGATGCGCTGGCCGCCGCCGGCATCGTTGCCCAGGCCCTCGGGCAGTACCGCGGCCGGACGGCCATCGAGCAGCACGTCCAGCATGCGGCGATAGGCGCGGTTGGCATCGCCGATATTCCAGAACCGGTCCAGCACCACGGCGGGATACGGCTCCTGCTTGGCCAGGATCAGCGCGATGGCCTGGCGCACCATCTGCAGCGGCGGCTCGGCCAGCGCATGCTCGCTGTACGCCGGGGCGAAGCCGGCCGCCAGCAGCAGCCGGTTGCGCTGGCGCAGCGGCACGCCCAGCCGGTCCGACAGCGCGAGGATCATCTCGCGGCTGGGCCGGGCGCGGCCCGATTCGAGAAAGCTGATATGCCGCTGCGACACCCCCGCGGCGAGCGACAGCGCCAGCTGGCTGTAGCCGCGGCGCCCGCGCCAATAGCGCAGCAGGGCGGGAAAGTCGAGGGCAGTTTCGGAGGCGGGGGTCAGGGTGTCCATGGCCGCATTACAGCATGGGGCGCGCGCTCTGGCGATAACCCGCGAGGTAATGAAGGCCGGGCCGGCCACATGCCGATGTTATGCTTGGCGGCTCGACAACACCCGCGCGCGTAGGGCGCGCAACCCGATGGAAATAGCCATCCTGCTGGCGCTGATCCTGCTCAACGGCGTCTTCGCCATGTCGGAGATCGCGCTGGTTTCGGCCCGCAAGGCCCGCCTGCAGAAGCTGATCGACGAGGGCGATCGCGGCGCGATCGAGGCGGTCAAGCTGGGCGAGGATCCGACCCGTTTCCTGTCCACCGTACAGATCGGCATCACCTCGATCGGCGTGCTCAACGGCGTGGTCGGCGAGTCTGCGCTGGCACAGCCGCTCGGTATCTGGCTGCACGGACTGGGCATGGCGCAGCCCACCGCAGGCTATGTGGCGACCGCAATCGTGGTCGCGGGGCTGACCTACTTTTCCATCGTGCTCGGCGAACTGGTGCCCAAGCGGCTGGGCCAGCTGGCGCCGGAGACCCTGGCGCGCGCGGTCGCGCGGCCCCTGTCGTGGCTGGCGGTCGCCTCGACGCCCTTCGTCAAGCTGCTGTCCAGCTCGACCCGGCTGGTGCTGCGGCTGATCGGCATCAAGAGCGGTGCCGGCCCCGCGGTGACCGAGGAAGAAATCCACGCGCTGCTGGTCGAGGGGTCGGAGGCCGGCGTGATCGAGCGCCACGAACACACCATGGTGCGCAACGTGTTCCGGCTCGACGACCGCCAGCTGACCTCGCTGATGGTGCCGCGCGGCGACGTGATCAGCCTCGACGTCGAACTGCCGCTGGAAGAGAACCTGCGCCGCATCGAGGAATCGGACCATTCGCGCTTTCCGGTGGTGCGCGGCGGCATGCACGACGTGATCGGCGTGGTCAGCGCGCGCCAGCTGCTCGCGCGCAAGCTGCGCGGCGAGGCCACCGATCTGGCCGCGGTGATGCAGGCCCCGGTCTATGTGCCGGAGAGCGTCACCGGCATGGAGCTGCTCGAACATTTCCGCTCGTCCGGCGGGCAGATGGCCTTCGTCATCGACGAGTACGGCGAGGTGCTTGGCATCGTCACGCTGCAGGACCTGATCGAGGCGATCACCGGCGAGTTCAAGCCGGACATCGCCGGCGACGAATGGGCGGTGCAGCGCGAGGACGGTTCCTGGCTGCTGGACGGCCTGATCCCGATCCCCGAGCTGAAGGACCGCATCGGCCTGCGCAGCGTGCCGGAGGAAGACAAGGAGCGCTATCACACGCTGTCCGGCATGCTGTTGCTGCTGCTGGGACGGCTGCCCCAGATCGCCGACTCGGTCAGCTGGCTCGACTGGAAATTCGAGATCGTCGATATGGACGGCAAGCGCATCGACAAGGTCCTGGCCACCCCGCTGCCGCGGGAGGAAGAGCCGGAGCCGGATACGACGGGCTAACCGTTCGGCCTGCGATGGGGCCGCGCCCTCTCCCAACCCTCTCCCGCAAGCGGGAGAGGGAGCAAGGTCGGCAGTACTGTTTGGCGATGTCGCTCGAATTCGCCCCGACTCCTGCTCCACTGCGCTCCCCTTTCCCGCAAGCGGGAGAGGGGGCAAGGTCAGGCAGTACTGTTTGGCGATGTCGCTTGAATTTGCCCCGGCCCCTGCTCCACTGCGCTTCCCTTTCCCGCAAGCGGGAGAGGGAGCAAGGTCGGCAGTACTGCTTGGCGATGTCGCTTGAACTTGCCCCGCTTCTGCTCCACTGCGCGCCCCTCTCCCGCTTGCGGCAGAGGGGTTGGGGAAGAGGAGAGCCGCAACGAAGTTTCGTCGAGCGGCAGCTATACTGCACGGACGCAGAATCCGGAGAACCGCCATGTCCCGCCTGTTCCGCTCGATGCCCCGCGGCCCGCTCGCCGCGCTTGCGACCACCGCTGCGCTCACCGCCTTGCTCGCCGGCCCGGCCGCCGCCCATCACGGCTGGTCGAGCTATGACGACAGCAAGCCGATCACGCTGACCGGCAAGCTGACCGAGGTCAAATACGAGAACCCGCACGCGATGGTGCGGATCGACGCCAACGGCAAGCGCTGGCTCGCCGTGCTGGCGCCAATCTCGCGGATGCAGGCGCGCGGCGCGACCGCCGACAAGGTCGCCGTGGGCCGCGAGGTCACCATCGTCGGCTATCCCAGCAAGGAACACGGCGACGAGATGCGCGCCGAGCGGATCGTCCTCGACAGCCAGACCGTCGAACTGCGCTGACTTCGCCGCAGCGCGCGCCGTGGCATCGCTGACCGAGCTGGGCGCCACGCTGGCGGCGCTGCCGCTGTCCAGCGCGCTGCGCGCTTCCGCCTGGGCCTATCCGGCAGTCGAGATCGTGCACCTGGCCGGCATGGCGCTGCTGTTCGGCACCATCGCCGTGGTCGACCTGCGGCTGGCCGGGCTCTGGCGCAATCTGCCGGTGATGGCGCTGCTGCGCCAGGTGCTGCCGCTGACGATGGCGGCTTTCGTCGCGGTGGCCTTCAGCGGCATCCTGCTGCTGCTCGCGCATGCCGACGAGCTCGCGACCAATCCGGCGCTGTATGCCAAGCTGGCCCTGATCGCCCTGGGCCTGCTCAATGCCCTGGCATTCCACCTGTGGCCGTACCGCGCCCTGCAGCGCTCGGCCGGCCTCGGCGCGACCGACGGCAAGGCCGGCGCGGCGGATTGGAACGTCGGCGCCAGGCCGCCGCACTGGGCCCGGGTCGCGGCGGTACTGTCGCTGCTGACCTGGACGCTGGTGATCGCGGCCGGACGGCTGATCGCCTACGTGTAGCTTGCGCGCACGGACGTCGCCAAGTTCGCCGTTCCCCCGCAGGTCCGGGATTCAGTGTCTTCGAGCGCGCTGGGTTCCTCTGCACCCGGCTCCCTTCCGGTGTCCCCCTGCTCCGTTACAAATAGCCACACTGCGCTGTGCGCAGCGGGCCGCACCGATTGTAAAATCGGCCCGTTCGCAACACCTAAAAAGGAGCGCAGTGTGAAAAAAGGTTGGATTTTCGGTGTGATGCTGGCTGTGCTGCTGACCGGCTGCAACACGATGGCCGGTCTTGGCCAGGACATCCAGCGCGGCGGCCAGAAGCTCGAAGGCGCGGCCGATCGCCACAAGTAAGACCATGCAGGCAGGCGCCGCGACACTGGCGGCCTGCCTGGTCCACGGATACGCCCGCCTCGCCGGGCGATGCCGCTGCCGGGGGCCAGCGACAGCTTCGCGCGTCAGCCCCCTCGCGGTCGCCGCCGCAACGGCGTGGCAAACAGTTCGTTGCGCGCCGCCTTGGTAATCGCCGTCACGCAGGGATGCGTGATGCGGCGTTCGATCGAGATCGCGAAAAACTCCTCCACCACGTCGTACGTGGCGCCCAGCACGCGCACGCCGTACTGCTTCTCGATGTCTCGCTCGAGCACCGTGGGACCGACGAAGATGCCCATGCCGCGCCGCCCGAGCTCCTTGGCGAGCGCGCTGTCGTCGCACTCGGCCACCACCCGGGGGCGCAGCGAATGCGCCTGCAGCCAGTTCCGCAGCCGTTTGCCAACGGCCGAATCCTCCGCCGGCATGATCAGCGGCGCACCGTCGAGACTGGCGGGAAAGCGCCCGTCGCATGATTCGAGCAGCGCCGGCGCGGCGAAGAAGCTGACGCCGCAACCGCCGAGATGATGGTTGAACGCCGACACGCTGACGTCGGACGGAATCGGCGCGTCGGCAATCACCAGGTCGAGCCGGTGCAGTGCCAGCTCGCCCAGCAGCATGTCGAGCTTCCACTCGCGGCACACGATGCGCACCGGCTCGGGTAGTTGCGAAGCCGGCTCGATCAGCCGGCAGGCAATCGTTTTCGGCACCGCATCGGCCACGCCCACGCGGAACTCCAGCAGCTTGCCCTGACGAGGGTGATCCCGGATTGCCTCCTCGAGCTCAGCGCCGATCGAGAAGATCGCCTCGGCGTAGCCGAGCACCATACGACCGGCGTCGGTCAGCGCCAGACCGCGTCCGCTCTTGGCAAAGAGCGCCATGCCCAGGGCCTCTTCCAACGATCGAATCTGACTGCTGATCGTCTGCGGGGCAACGTGCAGACGCTCGCTGGCGCGCAGCACGCCACCCAGCTTGGCCACCTGGTGGAAATAGTGCAGATGCTTGTAGTTCATCAGCAGTCCCTCCGTCGCCGCCGGCCCCCCGCGCAGGAATTCTCCGTTTTCTTCGAATGATGGTATCCGAACAATCTGCTTTTCACGCAGTGTTTTCGGACCTAGATTTTTTCCATGTCCGGCTGCCGCGCTGCCTTCTGCCGCGCGTGTCGAACAGCCGCTTTTGGCGGCATGGTGCCCGCCTTTCAGGAGACATCGACATGGCCACGCTCCTTCTCCCCTGCGACGGCTCGCCCAGCGCGCTGCTCGCCGTCCGCCACGCCATCGACGAGTTTCGCCGCGGCGAGGCAAGTCGGGTGCACCTGTTGAACGTGCAGCCGCCATTCTCCGGCTACGTCGCACGCCATGTCCGCCGCCAGGTCCGCGCCGACTTCCAGCGCGAACGTGCCGACGAAGAGCTTGCCGAGGCGCGGCGGCTGCTCGAAGCCGCAGGCGTGCCTTGCTTCACGCATCGCGAAGTCGGGGACACGGCCCACTGCATCGCCGAAGCCGCGCGCCGGCTGCACTGCGACCGGGTGGTGATCGGCACCACCCGCAAGGGCGCACTGGTACGTGCGATCGAACATTCGCTGACGAGCCAGTTGCTCGATTGCTGCACGGTGCCGATTGAGGTCGTCGCCGGCGCGCCGGCGGGCATGATCGAACGGATTGGCATCCCCGCCGGTGTGGGTGCCGGGGTGGCATTGGTCTTGGCGAGCGCATCCTGAGCAGCAGGACGCCGCTTCGCGAAGCGCACCTGATCGCGGGCAAGCGCCGTCCGGACCGGCGAGCCGCCCAAACACCAACGGAACGCATCTTCAACGCGCCGCCAACTTGCCATGACGGTTGAATCCTTCGCTACCTTGCCCATGTGGGCGGCCTTCATCGCCTTCGTCGTCGCGATGCTGGCGCTGGACCTCTTTGTTTTCGGCGGCAACAAGGCGCACCGCGTCTCCGTCAAGGAGGCCGGCGGCTGGGTGACGGCCTGGGTGACGATGGCCTTCACGTTCGCGGCGCTGCTGTGGTGGTATCTCGATGCGCACGCAGGCCGGGAGGTCGCCAACAGCAAGGCGCTGGAGTTCATCACCGGCTATCTGATCGAACAGTCGCTGTCGGTCGACAACATGTTCGTCTTCGTGATGATCTTCAGCTATTTCGGCGTACCGCCGGAGCTGCAGAGGCGGGTGCTGCTGTACGGCGTGCTTGGCGCCATCATCATGCGCGCCGGCATGATCCTGGCCGGCGTCTGGCTCGTGCAGGAGTTCGCCTGGATACTTTACGTATTCGGCGCCTTCCTGGTCGTGACGGGCATCAAGATGCTGGTCTTCGCCGACCGGCAACCCGACCTGGCGAACAACCCCCTGCTGCGCTGGCTGCGCCGGCACATGCGCATCACGCCCACCTTTGAGCACGAGAAATTCTTCGTGCGTATCGATGGCGTTCGCTGGGCCACCCCGATGTTCCTGGTGCTGATCATGATCGAAGCCAGCGATCTGGTGTTCGCCATCGACAGCATCCCCGCGATCTTTGCCGTGACGACCGACCCGTTCATCGTCTTCACCTCCAACATCTTCGCCATCATGGGGCTGCGCGCGCTGTACTTTCTGCTGGCCGACATGGCTGGGCGTTTCCACCTGCTCAAATACGGCCTTGCCCTCGTGCTGGTCTTCATCGGCGGCAAGATGCTGGCGGCGCCGTGGTTCCACATGCCGGTTCAGTGGTCGCTGGCTGTCGTCGGGACCGTGATCCTGGTTTCCGTGCTGATCAGCCTCCTGCTCTCCGCCCGCAAATTCGACCGCACCGCAACCTGACGACAGGCAACGTCTTGGCGCTTCGTGGCTAGAGCAGTTCTTCCGGGGTAAAGGGCGTCAGCACGTCGATCCAGAGGCGCTGCGACCAGGTGGTATCGGGCTCGGTATCGAGCACCACCGCCTGCTTGCCCTGCCCGTCGACCCATTGCAGCTTGTCGTCCTCGGACAGCTGCAGCCGCCAGCTGTTGACGCCGATCGCGTCCGAGAACAGCTGCGCGACCTGCCCCGCCAGCCGCGGGTTGCGCACGATGATGCCGGTCTCGGTGTTCTGGGTGATGGAGCGCGGATCGAAGTTCATCGAGCCGACGAACAGCGTATTGCGATCGACCACCGCCGCCTTGACGTGCAGGCTGGCTTGCGACGACCCGAAATCTCCGACGGTACGCTGCTGCCGCTGCAGCCGCGGCTTCAGTTCGTGCAGCTCGACGCCTTTGCGCAGCAGGTCCTTGCGATAGCGCTTGTAGCCGACGTGGACGATCGGCGAATCGGTCGCCGCCAGCGAGTTGGTCAACACGCGTACTTTGACGCCCCGTGCCGTCAGCCGGCTCAGCCATTCGACGCCGCGCTCGCCCGGCACCAGGTACGGCGAAATGATGATGATCTCCTGGCGGGCCTCGTTCATCATGCGCGCGACCTCGTCGGCCAGCGTATCGTCGCTGTCCGGCAGCTTGTCGGGTTCGACCTTGGCCGGGTTGTCGACCAGCACGCTGGCGCGCGCCCATTCGAAGTTCAGCTTGCCGCCGCGGGCCAGTTCGCGCGCCAGGAAGCTCTTGTTCGGATCGATCTTCTGGGGCGCGGTCATGCCGCTCGCCTCCAGGCGCTTCTGCTCGGCCTCGCGCTGCGCAGCCTCGTCGACGAGCGCCTGCTCGGGCGGCGCGGAAGCCGAACCGGTCGATCCGCCCGGGCCCGATCCGCCGGCGCCCGACCTGCCCGAACCCGATCCAGCCGACCCAGCCGATCCAGCCGATCCACCCGTGCCGTCGGTTTCCCGATTCCCGGCGGCCTGCACGCCCGAACCCGGCGGCGTACCCGCCGGTCCCGGCGCTGCCTCGTTCGGATTGGCCAGCGCCTCGACCGGATAGGCGTACTCGCTGTTCCAGTACGCGTCGAAGCCGGCCGACAGCCGGCGCACCGCGGGACCGGCGACCACCACGTCGAGATCGAGGAAGTTGGTATCCGGCGCCCGCAGGAAATACGCGTTGCCGATATTGCGTCCGCCGGTCATCGCCATCGCGTTGTCGGCGATGAAAACCTTGTTGTGCATGCGGCGGTTGACCCGGCGCGCATCGCCGATCACGCTGATGAAGCGCGTCAGCTTGGAGAAGCGCCCCGCCGGAAACGGATTGAAGTAGCGCACCTCGATGTTGGGATGGCGCGCGAAACGCAGGAAGGCCGGGTCCTTGCCGTCGCTGTGCAGGTCGTCGACCAGCAGGCGGACATGCACGCCGCGCTCGGCGGCCGCGCGCACGCGGCGCAGGATTTCGCGCGACGATTCGTCGGCGGCAACGATGTAGTACTGCAGGTCCAGGGAACGGGTGGCGCGGTCGGCCAGCGTGATCAGCGTGCCGTAGGCGTCTTCGCCCGACGACACCAGGTGGAAGCCTGACTGTGCCGGGTCCGGCGTACTGCGGGCGACGACCTGGCCCAGCGGAGTATCGGCCGAGCCCGCGAAGGCGGTCGAGGGCCGGCGCGGTACATCCTGGGGCAGGCTGGCGCAGGCGGAAGCGCTCAGCGCCAGCGTCACCGTGGCGAGCCAGCGCAGCCAGCTTGCCGTGCGCGGCCTCGCTTTCCCCCACGACACCGCCAACGCCGTCATGCCGACTCCATCAGTCCCGATGCTGTCAGCTTAGGTGTCGCCGCCGGCGCGGACAATCGGCCTTTGTCCGACAGCACGCCAACTGTCGTGCTGCAGCGCACGGCGTTCGCTGGAGAAGCGCGGGAGAAGTGCGGAAGGAGCGCGAAAGGAGCCCGGCAGGAAGCCGGCGCTCAGCTGCGCCGCAGCGCCGCCGCCTCTTCCGCCAGCGAGCGGATGCGCGCCCAGTCGCCGCTGGCGACCGCGTCCTTGGGCACCACCCAGGAGCCGCCCACGCAGACCACGTTCGGCAGGGCCAGATAGCCCGGCGCACGCGCCGCGTCGATGCCGCCGGTCGGGCAGAAGCGCAGCCGCGGAAGCGGCCCGTTCAGCGACTTCAGCATCGGCATCCCGCCGGCCGCCTCGGCCGGGAAGAACTTCAGGAACGTAAAGCCGGCTTCGAGCGCCACCATCGCTTCGCTGGCGGTGGCCACGCCGGGCAGCAGCGAAATGCCCGCATCGCGCGCGCCTTCCGCAAGGCGCGGCGTCAGTCCGGGCGAGACGGCGAACTGCGCGCCGGCATCGCGCACGGCATGCAGCTGCGCGACATCGAGCACGGTACCGGCGCCGACGCAGGCCTGCGGCAACGCGGCGGCTACCGCGCGCATCGCCTCGAGCGCGACCGGCGTGCGCAGCGTGATTTCGAGCACCGGCAATCCGCCGGCCACCAGCGCCTCGCAGACGCGCAGCGCCTCGTCGACTGAGTGGAACTCGAGAACGGGAATGACCGGCACGCCGGCCAGGCGGTCGATCAGCGAAGGAGATTGGCTGGGCATGGCGTTATCGGAAAGAAGTGGGTACGGGTTGAAGGGAAGCGTCCTCACGCGGCACGATCCGCAGCGCGGACAGCGCCATCATCGGATCACCGAGACGGATTCGGCCAGCCGCGCCAGCACCGTATCGGCCGACGGAATCGGCGCCACCGCGCCATAGCCGGTGGTCGACAGCGCGGCGGCCACGTTGGCATAGCGGGCCGCTTCGAAGGGCTCGTCGCCGGCCGCCAGCCGGGCGATGAAGCTGCCGCCGAAGCAATCGCCGGCGCCGGTCGCGTCGAGCGGCCGCACCGGGTATGCCGGCACCAGGGCGCGCGCATCGGGCGTCGCCACGTAGGCGCCCTCTTCGCCCAGCTTGAGCGCGACCAGCTTCACGCCGCAGCCCAGCAGATGGTCCACGATCGCGTCGCGGTCGTCGAGCCCGGTCAGCACCGTGACATCGTCCCAGCTCGGCAGGCAGATATCGGTCATCCCGAGCGCCTCGCGCATGATGCCGCGCGCGCGCGCCAGCGACCACAGCCGCAGCCGCAGATTGGTGTCGAGCGAGACCTTGACGCCGGCCTTGCGCGCCAGCTCCATCGCCGCGAGTCCGGCATCGCAGGCGCTGTTGCTGATCGCCAGGCTGATGCCCGACAGATGCAGATAGCGCGCTTCGGCGATGGCCTGCTGCGGCAGATCGTCATGGCCGTAGCAGCTCGCCGCCGAGCCGGCGCGCAGATAGTCGAAGCGATGGCCGTGGTTGTCGTGGCTGACGAAGTAGACGCCGGTCGGCGCCCGCGGGTCGGTGCGCACATGGCGCGTATCGACGCGCTCCTGCGTCCACAGCGCCAGCAGCCGCTCGCCGAAGCTGTCGGCGCCGACCGCGCTGATGAATCCGGTCTGCGCCCCCTGGCGCGCGGCGGCAATGCAGAAGTTGGAGGTATCGCCGCCGAAGCCCTGCAGATAGCGCTCGGGCGCGTCGGGCTGCTGGTTGAACTCCACCAGCGCTTCGCCGAAGGCCAGGATATCGATGCTCATGGTGCGATCGCCGATAGAGAAAACATGGGAACGGGAAGCCGTCAGAAGAAGGTCTGCACGATATCGACCACGCGCAGTTCGTCGTCGAGCACCGGAATATGCCGCCACTTGTCGAAGGTCAGGCAAGGATGCGAGATGTCGAACGCGATCATGTCGCCGACCCGCACATCGTCGCCCGGCGCGATCCGCAGATAGGCGTGCTGGTCCATCATGCCGGTGATCTCCCAGTGAGAAGGTATGGACGGCGCATCGCCAGGCGCGGTTCCCTGCGCGTTTGCCAATGCATTTGCCCCTGCCTTTACCGCCCCCGGGCGGAAGTGCCGCGCGGGGATCGGCATGCCGGCATCGAAGGCCGCATCGCGCTTGCCCATGCCGACGATCGCGCGGTCCGGCTCGGGAATCGACTGCACATACGCCCACAACTGCAAAGCAGGCAGCAAACCCTCCCGCATCTTCCGTGCCACCGGGTTGCTGGCCAGGATGCGCTGCTGCGCCTGCCGGTAGATGCCGACGTCGTGGGTCAGATAGCAGCCCGGCCGCAGCACGATGTCGATGGGCGCGCCGATGTCGGCGCCGGCGAATTCCTCGGCCACCACGTCGTACCAGGCCGAGCCCGCGCCGGACAGCACCACGGGACGGGATTCGGCACCTGCGCCGAAGCGGCCCTGCGCGGCGAGTTCGCGTGCGACCGCGACCGTGCGGCGCAGGAACGCGCGGATATCGGCCTCCTGCTGCAGCACGCCCTCGTAGATCTCCACGCCCGCCAGCGTCAACGCATCGGGCCAGCGGTCCAGCGCGTCGAGCACCTGCTGTTGTTGCGCGGCGTCGCGCACGCCGGTGCGCCCGCCCTCCACGCCCAGCTCCAGCAGCACCTGCAGCCGCTGGCCGCGCGCGCGGAAGAAGGCGCCGAGCTGGTCCACCAGCTCGGCCGAATCGACCAGGCAGAAGAATTCGAAAGCGGGGTCGCGCAGCAGGTCCGCGACGATCTCCATATTGCGCCGGCCCACCAGCTGATTGGCCATCAGCACGCGCTTGACGCCGTGCGCATGGGCGGCGGCGGTCTGCTGCGCGGTTGCCAGCGTGATACCCCAGGCCCCGGCCTCCAGTTGCCGCGCGAACAGCTTGGGCGCCATCGTGGTCTTGCCGTGCGGCGCCAGCTTCACGCCGTATTCGTCCATGAAACGGCGCATCCAGGCCAGGTTGTGGGCCAGCCGGGTCTCGTACAGCACCGCGGCCGGCAGGCTAAGTTCCTCGTCCAGCAGGCGCCAGCCGGTGGCCGCCTCGGCGGGCGCCAGCGGCGCCTCCAGCTTGCCGAGCGCCTTGTTCAGCGGATCGATGATCCCGCTTTGATACTTTATATCACGCATGCCTTGATCCGCTTTTCCGCGCTCCGCCACAACCGGTGGCGTCGCGCTGAAATTTCCGATTGACGTAATGATAGCGGCGAAATTACGATATTTCATCCTTGTTATAAAGTAACACGTAGCGATGCCGTGGCCTCCACCGCGGCCCGACCCGGCATCGCACCCCTTCGCCAAGCCCATGCCTGCTGCCTTCGACATCCTGACCCGCATCGCCGAGCGCGGCCCGACGCTGCGCCTGGCCGAGCAGAAGGTGGCCCAGGTCATCCTGGAAGACGTCGCCGGCGCGGCCTCGGCCAGCATCAATGCGCTGGCGCGCAAGGCCGGCGTCAGCGAGGCCAGCGTGACGCGCTTGGCCAAGGCGCTGGGCTGCCGCGACGTGCGCGACCTGAAGCTGCGGCTGGCGCGCGCGACCGCGGTCGGCCAACGCTTCCTGCAGCACGAGGCCGACACCGCGGGCGCCGCGGCCGCCCCGCCCTCGCTGACGGATCGCCTGCATGGGGACGTGGTCGCCGTGCTCGAGGCCAACCGGCAGCTGATCGACGAAGCCCAGATCGAACGCGCTGCGCGCCTGTTGCAGGATGCGCGCATGGTCTACGCTTTCGGCATGGGTGGCGGCTCCACCTGGCTCGCCGACGAGGCGCGCTATCGATTGGCGCGACTGGGGCGGCCGGTCGCGAGCTATCAGGACGCGGTGCTGCAGCAGATGGTCGCGGCCACGCTGGTCAAGGGCGATGTGGTGCTGGCCTTCTCGGTCAGCGGCAGCGTGCCCGAGATGCTGGCCAGCTGCGATGTCGCGCGCGAATACGGCGCGCGCGTGATCGCGGTGACCGCGCTGGGCTCGCCGCTGGCCGCGCGCGCCGACGTGCTGCTGCCCGTGCGCGCGCTGGAGACCGATTTCATCTTCAAGCCGTCGGCCTCGCGCTACGCGATGTTGCTGGTGCTGGACGTGCTGGCCACGCGGCTGGCGCTGCTGCAGCAGGACGACAGCCAGGAACGGCTGCGACGGCTCAAGTACGTGCTGGACGCGCATCGGGGCAGCGGCGAGCGCAGCGAGCGCGGCAGCGCGGGGCTGCGCGACAGCCGTCAGCCGCTCGGAGACTGACCATGGCAGCGAGCTCGGACCACCCCTTCGCCTATGACACGCTGATCCGCGGCGCCACCGTGATCGACGGATCGGGCGCCGCCGCCCGCGTCGCCGATGTGGGGTTGCGCGACGGCCGCATCGCGCGCATCGTCGACCTCGATCCGGACGACGATGGCGGCGAACGGATCGCCCCCGACACCGCGGCCGAGGTCATCGAGGCCGACGGACTCGTGCTCGCGCCAGGCTTCATCGACGTCCACACGCACGACGACACCAATGTGGTGCGCCAGCCGGAGATGACCCCGAAGCTGTCGCAGGGTGTGACGACCGTGGTGGTCGGCAACTGCGGCATCAGCGCGGCGCCCGTGACACTGCGCGGCGAACCGCCCGATCCGATGAACCTGCTGGGCGATGCCGATGCGTTCCGCTATCCCAGCTTCGCGGCTTACGTGGACGCCATCGCGTCCGCGCGGCCCGCGGTCAACGTGGCCGCGCTGGTCGGCCACACCGCGCTGCGCAGCAACCATCTGGACCGGCTCGACCGTGCCGCGAGCGCCGACGAGATCGCCGCGATGCGCGCGCAACTGCAGGAGGCGCTGGACCACGGCGCACTCGGCCTGTCGACGGGCCTTGCCTACGCCAACGCCTTCGCCGCGCCGACCGAGGAAGTGCTGGCGTTGGCCGAGCCGCTGGCCCGCGCCGGCGCGCTGTACGCCACGCACCTGCGCAGCGAATTCGCCGAGATCCTCGACGCGATGGACGAGGCCTTCCGCATCGGCCGCCATGCGCGCGTGCCGGTCGTGATCTCGCACCTCAAATGCGCGGGCGTGGATAACTGGGGCCGCAGCGGCGCGGTGCTGGCCGCGCTCGATGCCGCCCAACGCTGGCAGCCGGTCGGCTGCGACTGCTATCCCTATACCGCCAGTTCGTCGACGCTGGACCTCAAGCAGGTCACCGGCGACTTCGACATCATGGTGACCTGGTCCACGCCGCACCCCGCAATGGGCGGGCGCCTGCTCGCCGATATCGCCGCCGAATGGCAGGTCGACCTGCACGAGGCGGCGCGGCGCCTGCAGCCTGCGGGCGCGGTCTATCACTGCATGGAGGACGCCGACGTCGATCGCATCCTGGCCCACCCGGCCACGGTGATCGGCTCGGACGGGCTGCCCAACGATCCGCTGCCGCATCCGCGCCTGTGGGGCGCGTTCCCCCGGGTGCTGGGCCACTATGCGCGCGACCGCGAGCTGTTTCCGCTGACGATGGCGATCGCCAAGATGACCGGCCTGTCGGCCGAGCGCTTCGGCCTGGCGGGACGCGGCTTCGTGCGCGAAGGCCATTGGGCCGACCTGGTGCTGTTCGACGCCGCGACGATTCGCGACGCGGCCACGTTCACCGAGCCGATGCAGCCGGCCGAGGGCATCGCCGCGGTATGGGTCAACGGCACGCTGTCGTGGTCGCTGCGGCGCGCCACCGGCGCGCGCGCCGGGCGCTTCCTGCCGCGCGGCGCGCCTGCTCCGGCCGTCGCGGACACGTAAGGCCGCACGCTTCCCCCTTTTCAAGCCCACCGTTTCCCGTATTCAGTTCCAAGGAGTCTTCATGGATATCCAACGCTTTGGCGTCGAAGGCGGCACCGGCACCGGCGGCCAGCACATGCCGTTCGCCCGCGCGGTCGCCGCCGATGGCTGGCTCTATGTGTCCGGCCAGGTGCCGATGGTCGATGGCGAGGTCGTCGACGGCGGCATCGTCGCGCAGACCCACCAGGCCATCAAGAACGTGCTGGCGATCCTGGCCGAGGCCGGCTACGGCCCCGAGCATGTGGTCCGCTGCGGCGTCTGGCTCGACGACGCGCGCGACTTCGCCTCGTTCAACAAGATCTTCAAGCAGTATTTCGGCGCCAATCCGCCGGCACGCGCCTGCGTGCAGTCCAGCATGGTGGTCGATTGCAAGGTCGAGATCGACTGCATCGCCTACAAGCGTCCGGGCAGCTGAAGCCGAGCCAACCCTTCGTTCCCGCAACCCCGCCGCACTGGCGGCCTCGGCCCGCCGACAACGTCCCGATCCGCTCCTGTCGTTCCCGCGAATGCGGGAATCCAGCGTCTTCACGAAAGCCACTGGGTCCCCGCATTCGCGAGGACGACGACGGACAGGATCTGTCAGCGCGCCGAGACCGCGCCAGCGGCCTCTTTCATACCGCCGCGGCGCCGACCGGCCCCGCGCACCCTAGGAGACAACATGGTCCCAGTCACCGGAACCACGCTGTTGCTGTATGCGCTGATCGCCGTGATCGCGCTGGTCGTGCTGATCGCGCGATTCAAGTTGAACCCCTTCATCACGCTGGTGGTGGTCTCGGTCCTGCTCGGCTTCTCGGTCGGCATGCCGATGAACGAGATCGTCAAGTCGTTCGAGGCCGGCGTCGGCGGCACGCTCGGCCATATCGCGCTGGTGGTCGGCCTGGGCACGATGCTCGGCAAGATGATGGCCGAGTCCGGCGGCGCCGAGCGTATCGCGCGCACGCTGATCGCGTTCTTCGGCGAGAAGAACGTGCACTGGGCGATGGCCACCATCGCCTTCATCGTCGGTCTGCCGGTGTTCTTCGAGGTCGGCTTCGTGCTGCTGATCCCGATCGCCTTCAATATCGCGCAGCGCACCGGCACTTCGATGATCAAGGTCGGCATCCCGATGGTCGCCGGCCTGTCGGTCGTGCACGGCCTGATCCCGCCGCATCCGGCGGCGCTGCTGGCGGTGACCGCCTACGGCGCCGATATCGGCCGCACGATCCTGTACGCGCTGATCGTCGGCATTCCGACCGCGGCGATCGCCGGTCCGATCTTCGCGACGCTGATGGACCGCCATATCAAGCTGCCCGCCGATAACCCGCTGGCCGCGCAATTCATCGAGGAAGCGGACGACACCGCGCCGGCCCAGGCGCTGCCGGGCTTCGGCATCACGGTGTTCACGATCCTGCTGCCGGTGATCCTGATGCTGATCGGCAGCGGCGCCGACCTGGTGACGACGCCCAAGACCTGGGCCAACGACTTCCTCAAGCTGATCGGCAATTCGGTGATCGCGCTGCTGATCGCCGCGCTGGTCAGCTTCTACACCTTCGGCAAGGCGCGCGGCTTCAATCGCGAGGCGATCCTGCGCTTCACCAACGAATCGGTGGCGCCCACCGCGATCATCACGCTGGTGGTCGGCGCCGGCGGCGGCTTCGGCCGCATCCTGCGCGACTCGGGCATTTCGAACTCGATCGTGGAAGTGGCCACCGGCGCCAACGTCTCGGTGCTGGTGCTCGGCTGGCTGGTGGCCGTGATGATCCGCATCGCGACCGGCTCGGCCACCGTGGCGATGACCACCGCGGCCGGCATCGTCGCGCCGATCGCGGCCAGCGTGCCCGGCACACGGCCCGAACTGCTGGTGCTGGCCACCGGCGCCGGCTCGCTGATCCTGTCGCACGTCAACGATGCGGGCTTCTGGCTGGTCAAGGAGTACTTCAACATGACCGTCGCGCAGACCTTCAAGACCTGGACGGTGTGCGAGACGATCATCTCCGTGGTGGCGCTGCTGCTGACGCTGGGGCTGGCCACCGTGATCTGAAGGCCGCGGCGGCGGCTGTGCCAAATCGGCGCGTCTTACCTACAATGGCCGGGAAGTTGCCGGCTCGCCAGGAGACGCCATGCCCATCGATCGTCGCCGCTTCCTTGCCTGTTCCGCCGCGCTGGCGGGCTCGCTGACATCCGCCGCACGCGCCCAGCCCGGCCCCGCATCGGGGGCCCCGGGCGCTCCGGCCGCGGGCGGCAGCGCGGGCCCGCTGCGGCGCGCCATCCCGGGCACGCGCGAAACCCTGCCGGTGATCGGCCTGGGCACCGCCGACACTTTCGACGCCGGCACCCGCGGCCTGCAGCAGAGCCCGCTCTCCGAGGTGATGTCGCTGCTGCTGCGCACGCCCGGCGCCGTCCTCGATACCGCGCCCAGCTATGGTGCCGCCGAGGCCGTCACCGGCGAATTGTTGCGTCTGCACAATGGGCGCAAGCAGGTCTTCCTCGCCACCAAGGTCTCGGCGTCCGCCAGCGGCGCGCCGGAACAATGGGCGCGCTCGCAGCAGGAGCTCGGCAGCGACACCGTCGACCTGCTGCAGGTCCACAACCTGATCGACTGGGAAGAGAACCTGCGTTTCCTGCGCCGCCTGCAGGAACAGGGCAAGACCCGCTATATCGGCGTCACGCACTATCGCGCCGATGCGCACGACCGGCTCGAGCAGATCGTGCGCAGCGAGAAGATCGACTTCGTCCAGATCAATTATTCGCTGGGCGAGCGCGAGGCCGAGCGCCGGCTGCTGCCGCTGTGCCGGCAGCGCGGCATCGGCGTACTGATCAACCGGCCGTTCCAGGACGGGCGGCTGTTCCGCGCGGTGCAAGGGCGACAGCTGCCGCCGTGGGCGGCCGAGCTCGATTGCAGCAGCTGGGGCCAGCTGTTCCTGAAATTCATCGTCAGCCATCCGGCGGTGACGGCGGCGATTCCGGCCACTTCCAATCCGCGCCATATGCGCGACAACCTCGGCGCGGCATTCGGCCGCATGCCGGACGCACAGCAGCGCGAACGCATCGCGGCGCTGCTGACCTAGCGCCCATCCACCGCACTGGCCAGGCATGGCAGCCGCGCCGCCTCCGCATTCCGCTCCCGGCCGCCTCGGCGCGCTCGGCATCCGCCCGGGCGAACACGCGGCCGTGGTCGCAGCCTTCGGCTTTTTCTTCTGCCTGTTCGCCAGCTACTTCATGCTCAGGCCGGTGCGCGAAACGATGGGCATCGCCGGCGGCGTGCAGAACCTGCAATGGCTGTTCACCGCGACCTTCGTCGTGATGCTGGCGGCGATCCCGCTGTACGGCCTGTGCAGCTCGCGCCTGCCGCGGCGGCGCTTCGTGCCATGGGTCTATGCCTTCTTCATCGCCAATCTGCTGGCCTTCGCGCTCGCCACACGCACCCGTCCCGACGATGTCTGGCTGGCGCGCGTGTTCTACGTATGGCTGTCGGTGTTCAATCTGTTCGTGGTGTCGGTCGCGTGGAGCCTGATGGCGGACGTGTTCCGCCCCGAACAGGCGCGCCGCCTGTTTCCGGTGATCGCGGCGGGCGCCAGCGTCGGCGGGCTGGCCGGGCCGCTGCTGTCGGGATGGCTGGTCGAGCCGATCGGGCTGACCGGGCTGATGCTGCTGTCGGCCGTGCTGCTGGCGGCGACGCTGCCCGGTTGCGCCTGGCTGTTCCGCTGGCGGGCGCGGGCGGGGGCTGGCGTCGGGGGCGCGGCCGGCGTGGGGACCCTCGCACACGGCGATGCGGCAGCCGGTCCCGATGCCGCGCATCATGGCGGCGCCGCTCGCGACGATCCACGCCATCCGATCGGCGGCAGCCTGCTGGCAGGCCTGACGCTGATCGCCCGCTCGCGCTATCTGCTGGGCATCGCGCTGTTCGTGATCCTGCTGTCGACCGCCAGCACCTTCCTGTACTTCGAACAGGCGCGGCTGGTCGCCGAGACCTTCCCGAACCGCACAGAGCAGACGCGCGTGTTCAGCGCCATCGACGCGATCGTGCAGGCCGCCACCATCGCGATCCAGTTGTTCTTCTCGGGCCAGGTGGCGCGGCGCTACGGCGTGACCGCGCTGCTGACCGCGGTGCCGCTGGCGGTGGCCGGCGGTTTCGTGCTCCTGGCGATCTGGCCGGTGTTCGGCGTGCTGGCGGGCGTGATGGTGCTGCGGCGCGTCGGCGAATATGCGCTGGTGCGGCCCGGCCGCGAGATGCTGTTCACCGTGGTCGACGCCGAGACCAAGTACAAGGCCAAGAACGTCATCGACACGATGGTCTACCGCGCCGGCGATGCGGTCAGCGCCTGGGTCAAGACCGGCATCGACGCGCTGGCCGGCCATCCTGCGGTGGTGGCCGTCACCGGCGCCGTGCTGGCGCTGGTCTGGGGCTTGCTTGGCTGGTGGCTGGGCCGCCGCCACCAGGGCGCAGCCGACCTGCCGGCGCGGACCTCGGCATCCGCGGCCGAGGCAGCGGCCCGCATGCCGGGCCGCTAGCCCTCGCATTCGGCCAAAATGGCGGCATGCGGGGCCAAGTGGACAGGCTTGCCCTGCCGGCCCGATGCCGCAGGCATTACAGTGTCGGCCGAACCCACGGTGCTGCGTGGTACCACGTGGTGCCAGCTGGTGCCGACTGGTGCCGACTGGTGCCAGCTGGCGCAGGCTGGTGCCCGGTGGTGCCGGTACTGCCCGCCCGCACCCACCATCGAATCCAACCCGGCCACGCGCCTTGCGCGTCGCCACCCAAGGAAGCCGCCATGAAAACCAAAGCCGCCGTCGCCTGGAAAGCAGGCGCCCCGTTGACCGTCGAGGAAGTCGATCTGGCCGGACCGCGCGCCGGCGAGGTGCTGGTCGAGATCAAGGCCACCGGCATCTGCCATACCGACTACTACACGCTGTCGGGCGCGGACCCGGAAGGCATCTTCCCCGCCATCCTCGGCCATGAGGGCGCCGGCGTGGTGACGGAGGTCGGCCCGGGCGTGACCTCGCTCAAGCCCGGCGACCACGTGATTCCGCTTTACACGCCCGAATGCCGCCAGTGCAAGTTCTGCCTGTCGCGCAAGACCAACCTGTGCCAGGCGATCCGCGCGACCCAGGGCAAGGGCCTGATGCCGGACGGCACCTCGCGCTTCTCGCTCGACGGCAAGCCGATCTTCCACTACATGGGCACGTCCACCTTCGCCAACCACATCGTGGTGCCGGAGATCGCGCTGGCGAAGATCCGCGACGACGCGCCGTTCGACAAGGTCTGCTATATCGGCTGCGGCGTGACCACCGGCGTGGGCGCGGTGCTGTTTACGGCGAAGGTCGAGGCCGGCGCCAATGTGGTGGTGTTCGGCCTGGGCGGCATCGGCCTGAACGTGATCCAGGGCGCCAAGATGGTGGGCGCCGACAAGATCATCGGCGTCGACATCAATCCGAATCGCGAAGCGCTGGCGCGGCAATTCGGCATGACGCATTTCGTCAATCCGAACGATGTCGAGAACGTGGTCGACCATATCGTGCAGCTGACCGACGGCGGCGCCGATTACTCGTTCGAATGCATCGGCAACACCAAGGTCATGCGCCAGGCGCTGGAGTGCTGCCACAAGGGCTGGGGCAAGTCGATCATCATCGGCGTGGCCGAGGCCGGCGCCGAGATCTCGACCCGTCCGTTCCAGCTGGTGACCGGCCGCGAGTGGAAGGGCTCGGCCTTCGGCGGCGCGCGCGGGCGCACCGACGTGCCGAAGATCGTCGACTGGTATATGGACGGCAAGCTCAACATCGACGACCTGATCACGCATACGCTGCCGCTGGAGCGGATCAACGAGGGCTTCGACCTGATGAAGCGCGGCGAGTCGATCCGTTCGGTGGTGCTGTACTGAGCCCGGAGGCGCGACGCTCATGCTCGAACTGCTCTCCGAGCACGGCTGCTTCGGCGGCGTGCAGCGCTTCTACCGGCATGCGTCGACCGCGGTCGGCCTGCCGATGCGCTTCTCGGTCTTCCTGCCGCCCGCGGCGCTGGCCGGCGTCGGCACGCCGCGGCCGGCGCTGTTCTATCTGGCCGGCCTGACCTGCACCGAAGAAACGTTCATGATCAAGGGCGGCGCGCAGCGGCTCGCCGCCCAACTCGGCCTGATCCTGGTCGCGCCCGATACCAGCCCGCGCGACACCCGCATCGCCGGCGAGGCGGACGAATGGGACTTCGGTGCGGGCGCGGGCTTCTATCTGGACGCGACGCAGGCGCCGTGGAACGCGCACTGGCGCATGGAAAGCTATGTCGCCGGCGAACTCTACGATCTGGTGGTCGGCGAGCTGGGCGCCGACCCGCAGCGCATCGGCATCTTCGGCCATTCGATGGGGGGCCACGGCGCACTGGTGCTGGCGCAGCGCCATCGCGAGCGCTTCCGCTCGGTGTCGGCGTTCGCGCCGATCGCCGCGCCGTCGCAATGCCCGTGGGGCGAAAAGGCGTTCAGCCGCTATCTGGGCGAGGATCGCGCACAATGGCTGCAGTACGATGCCAGTGCGCTGATGCAGGCGCAGCCCACCGCGCCGTTCCCCGGCGGCATCCTGATCGATCAGGGGCTGGCGGACAAATTCCTCGCCGATCAGCTGCATCCCGAGGCGTTCGAGGCAGCCTGCGCCGCGGTCGGCCAGCCGCTGACGCTGCGGCGGCACCAGGGCTACGACCACGGCTACTACTTCATCGCGACCTGGATGGAGGACCATCTGCGCCATCACGCGGCGCAGTTGCAGGGCGCCTGAACCGCGGGTAATGCGTTTCGGCGTTTCGGCGTTTCGGCGTTTCGGCGTTTCGGCGTTTCGGCGTTCCGTCGTGCCGTCGTGCCGTCGTTACGCCGTTACGCCGTTACGCCGCCGCGCCGAAGCGCTGGCGATAGTCGCGCGGCGTGATGCCCAGATGGCGCAGGAACGCGCGCCGCAGCGCTTCGTCCGAACCGAAGCCGCTGCGCGCGGCCACCGCCTTCAGCGGCAGCTCGCCCTGCTCCAGCAGGCGGCGCGCCGCTTCGAGCCGCGCCGATTCGATGAAGGCCGTCGGACTCGCGCCGGTCTCGCGGGCGAAGACGCGGCGGAAATTGCGCTCGCTCATCGCGGCACGCGCAGCCATCTCGCTCATCGTGAACGCGCGCGTCAGGTCGCGCAGGATCCAGTCCTGCACCTCGCGCACGCCGGCGTGGCCGGTGGTCTGGCTGGCCAGATGCACGCTGAATTGCGACTGGCCGCCCGGACGCTTCAGGAACACCACCAGCTCGCGCGCGAGATCGAGCGCGATCTCGCGTCCCAGGTCCTCTTCGACGATGGCCAGCGCCAGGTCGATGCCGGCCGTGACGCCGGCCGAGGTCCACAGCCTGCCCTGGCGCACGAAGATCGCATCGGGATCGACCGCCACCGCGGGAAAACGCTGCCGCAGCAGCGGCGCCACGCTCCAGTGCGTGGTTGCGCGCTTGCCGTCGAGCAGACCGGCGGCGGCCAGGAAGAACGATCCCGAACACAGCGCCACCAGCCGGCCGATGCGCGGCGCCACCGCGCGCGCCCACGGCACGATCTCCCCCGCTTCCTTCAACGCCCCTTCGATATCGCGCGCGCCGACGATCACCGCGGTATCGGGCAGCAGCACCGTGTCGAGCCGGGCCGTGGCCTCCAGCGTCATCAGCGTGTCCGAGCGCACCGGGCCGACGCGCGTGGAGACGATGCGCGTGCGATACGCAGGCGGCTGGCCGCGCCGGGCCAGCTGCAGGTTCGCATAGTCGAACACCGTCATCGGTCCGACCGCCTCCATGGCCTTGAAGCCGGGATAGACGACGAGATCGATCTGATGCGGTGCGGGCAACGGCTGGGACATGAAGCGGGGTGGCGGGCGACCGGCGGAGCGGCCGCAATCTTTGGAAAAAGAACGAAGGCGACAGTGTAAACGACGCACCGTTGCCCCCTGTGCGCGGGCCGGGCCGCACTCACTTGCTATCATGAGTTGCAGACCGTTGCGCCACCGCCCCTCCCGATCACCACCTGATCACTTCGCTGCGAGCCGCCCGTGCCCCATGAAGTCAGCCTGATCACCACCATCGCCGCCGGCTTCGGTCTGGCGCTCGTCTTCGGTTTCATCTGCGCCCGCCTGGGCGCGCCGGCACTGGTCGGCTATCTGCTCGCCGGCATCGTGATCGGCCCCGCCACGCCGGGTTTCGTCGCCGACATGGCGCTGGCCAGCCAGCTCGCGGAGATCGGCGTGATGCTGCTGATGTTCGGCGTCGGCCTGCATTTCTCGCTGGAAGACCTGCTGTCGGTCCGCCGCATTGCGCTACCGGGGGCGATCGTGCAGATCGCCTTCGCCACCGCGCTGGGCGCAGGCGTGACCAGGCTATGGGGCTGGCCGCTGGCCGATGCGCTGGTGTTCGGCCTGTGCCTGTCGGTGGCCAGCACCGTGGTGCTGCTGCGCGCGCTGGAGCAGCGCGGCACGCTCGATTCGGTCAACGGCCGCATCGCGGTCGGCTGGCTGGTGGTCGAGGATCTGGTGATGGTGCTCGTGCTGGTGATGCTGCCCGCGCTGGCCGAGGTGTTCGGCACGGTGCCGTCAGGCCAGGCCGCGGCGATCGCGGCGGGGGGCAACGGCGCCATGCAGCCGGAGGCCGGCGCCTCGCTATGGGCGACGCTGGGCGCGACGCTGGGCCGCGTCGCGATCTTTATCGCGCTGATGCTGCTGGTGGGTCGCCGGGTGTTTCCATGGCTGCTTTGGCAGGTCGCGCGCACCGGCTCGAACGAGCTGTTCACGCTGTGCCTGATTGCCGCCGCGGTCGGCATCGCCTATGGCTCGGCGGTGCTGTTCGGCGTGTCGTTCGCGCTGGGCGCCTTCTTCGCGGGCATGGTGCTGCGCGGCTCGGCGCTGAGCCATCGCGCCGCGCAGGAGACGCTGCCGCTGCGCGATGCCTTCTCGGTGCTGTTCTTCGTCTCGGTCGGCATGCTGTTCGACCCGCGCGTGCTGCTCGACGCGCCGTTGCAGGTCGTGGCCACGCTGGCGATCGTGATCGTCGGCAAGTCGCTGGCTGCGCTGGCGCTGGTGCTGGCGATGCGCTATCCGCTCAATACTGCGCTGACGGTGTCGGCCAGCCTGGCGCAGATCGGCGAGTTCTCCTTCATCCTCGCCGGCCTGGGCGTCACGCTCGGCATGCTGACCGTGCAGGGACACAATCTGGTGCTGGCAGGGTCGCTGCTATCGATTGCGCTCAATCCGCTGGTGTTTCGCGCGGTCGAGCCGCTGCAGCGCTGGATCCGTGCACGTTCCGAACTGGCGCGCAAGCTCGAGCGCAGCGCCGACCCGCTGGCCGAGCTGCCCGCCACGGTGGACCTGGCGCTGCTGACGCGGCAGGTGGTGCTGGTCGGCCATGGCCGCGTGGGCCGCCGCATCGCCACGGCGCTGCGCGCGCATGGCGTGCCCGTGGTGGTGGCCGAGCAGAACCGCGAGATCGTCGAGGCGTTGCGCGCGCAAGGCGTGCCAGCGGTATCGGGCGATGCGGCCGAACCGTCCGTGCTGATCCAGGCCCATATCGCGCGCGCCGCCATGCTGGTGATCGCGACGCCCGATACCATGGGCGTGCGACGCATGGCCGAGATCGCGCGCACGCTGAACCCGCGGATCCGCATCCTGGTGCGCACGCACAGCGAGGACGAGGCCGCGCTGCTGCTGCAGGACCGCGTCGGCGAGGTCTTCCTCGGCGAGCACGAACTGGCTGCGGCGATGATCCAGCGCGTGCTGCAGAGCACGCAGCAGGACGACGCCGCGGCGCGCGATGCGAACGCGAACAACGGCGCCAACAACGGCGCCAACAACGGCACGAACAGCGGCGCCGACAACAGCGGCCGGCGCGCCGACGCACCGCACTGAACTCCCCTCCGGTCGGCTCCGTCCTCAGTCCGCGGCGGCATGCATGCCGCGATAGACCCCGGGCCGCAGCCCGGTCCAGCGGCGGAACGCGCGATGGAAGGCGCCGGGCTCGGCAAACCCCATCGCGGCGGCGATTTCGGTGATCGGCAGATCGGTATGGCTCAGCGCCTCGATCGCCAGATCGCGCCGCAATTCGTCCTTGAGCTGCTGATAGGTGGCGCCCTCTTCCATCAGCCGCCGCCGCAGCGACGAGGCCGACAGATGCAGCGCCGCTGCCAGCGCCTCGAAGGTCGGCCATCCATCCGGCCGTGACTGCCGCAGCAGCCGGCGCACGCGCGCCACCACGCTGCTGCGGTCGGAGTACTTGACCACCACGTTATGGGGAGCGTCGCGCAGGAAGGCCTTGACGCTGCGCTCGTCGTGCCGCACCGGGTGATCCAGCCACGCCGCATCGAAGATCAGCGCGGTATCGGGCGCATCGAAGGCGAGCTGGCGCGAATACATGACGCGGTACTCGGCGCTGTATTCCGGCTCGGGATAGCGAAAGGCGGCCAGCCGCACCGGCACGCGCCGCCGCGCCAGCCAGCACATCAGCCCGTGCAGCATGATCAGCAGCGTTTCCTGGGCGAACACGCCGGGACGGCGGCGCGACGGCTCGGTCAACACCAGCGCCGCGCGCTGCGGCCCCGCTGCCGGCGCATCGCCATCGTATCGACGCAGCAGCTGCACGCCGATATCGTCGAGCAGCACCCCGAAGCCGCGCGCGACCCGCTCCAGCCCTTGCCCCACCGTGCGGCTGCCTGCCACCGCATGGCACAGCAGCGCGAAGCTGCCCGGTTTCATCGCGCGCGAGTCCTGGCCGAAGAACTCGTCGCCCAGCGCCGCCGATACCGCCAGCCACAGCGCCCCGTAGCTGGCCGCCGACACCCGCGCCTGCGGCACCGCCAGCATCGCCGGTGCGATACCGGCGGCGCGCAGCACCGGCTCGGCGTCGATGCCGCGCGCGCGCATGCCGGCAATCGCATGGTGAACAAAACAGATGGCGACGCTACCTTTTTCCATCGGCACGCGTGGCAGCAACGGGACGCAACAGCGAAGGCATGGAGACGGTCCGTAGGGGTGGTTGGGATGCCGGCTGCCGCGGCAGCAAGCGGCCAGCAGTGGCAAATCAGTTCAGCACAGTTGGCGGATTTTGGCATAGCGCACGCCGGCATCGCCTTTCTACACTGCCGTCAACCCTCGACCGCCCCGACTACGCGACCACAGCGCCATGTACAGCGAATACACCGAGCAGCAACGCATGATCCGCGACACCGCGCGCGCCTTCGCCGAGGAACGGCTCAAGCCCAACGCCGCGCAATGGGACCGCAGCGGGCGACTGCCCGACGAGATCGTGGCCGAGATGGGTGCGCTGGGACTGCTCGGCATGATCGTGCCCGAGCCATGGGGCGGCACCTATACCGACTACATCGCCTACGCGCTGGCGATCGAGGAGATCGCCGCCGGCTGCGCGGCCTGCGCGACGCTGATGAGCGTGCACAGCTCGGTCGGCTGCGGACCGATCCTGCACTACGGCAGCGAGGCGCAGAAGCAGCGCTATCTGCCAGCGCTGGCCAGCGGCGAGCTGATCGGCGCGTTCTGCCTGACCGAGCCGCAGGCCGGCTCCGAGGCACACAACCTGCGCACGCGCGCACGGCCGACCGACGATGGCTGGGTACTGTCCGGCAACAAGCAGTTCGTCACCAACGGCCAGCGCGCCGGCATCGCCATCGTCTTCGCCGCCACCGAACCCGAGCGCGGCAAGCGCGGGCTGTCGGCCTTCCTGGTGCCGACCGACACGCCGGGCTTTCACGTGCATGCACCGGAGAAAAAGCTGGGCATCCGTGCCTCGGACACCTGCGCGATCACGCTGGAGGACTGCCTCGTGCCGCACGACGCGCTGCTCGGCGACACCGGCGAGGGCCTGCGCATCGCGCTGTCGAACCTCGAAGGCGGCCGCATCGGCATCGCGGCGCAGGCGATCGGCATCGCGCGCTCTGCCTTCGATGCGGCCTGCCGCTACGCCGCCGAACGCGTGCAATTCGGCCGGCCGCTGCGCGAGCATGCGCCGATCGCCAACATGCTCGCCGACATGGCCACCGAGCTGAACGCCGCGCGCCTGCTGGTGCATCGCGCCGCGCGCATGCGCAGCGACGGCCAGCCCTGCCTGTCCGAAGCCTCGCAGGCCAAGCTGTATGCGTCCGAGCTGGCCGAACGCGTCTGCTCCAAGGCGCTGCAGATCCATGGCGGCTACGGCTACCTCGAGGACTACCCGGTCGAGCGGCACTACCGGGACGCGCGCATCACCCAGATCTACGAGGGCACCAGCGAGATCCAGCGGATGCTGATCGCGCGCTCGCTGTAGCTGGCCCCTCTTCCTTCCTTACGACTGGCTCAACCAAACAAACCGACGGAGACACCATGAGCGCACAGCCCGCCACCGAACCCGCGATTCCGACAGTCAAGCTGCTGATCAACGGCGAATGGGTCGAATCGGCCGCCACCGAATATCGCCAGGTCGTCAATCCGGCCACGCAGCAGGTGCTGGCGCGCGTGCCGCTGGCCACGCAAGCCGAGGTCGATGCCGCCGTCGGCGCGGCGCAGCGTGCCTTCGCCAGCTGGCGCCATACGCCCATCGGCGCGCGGCTGCGCATCATGCTGAAGTACCAGGCGCTGATCCGCGAGCACAGCAAGCGCATCGCCGCAATCCTGACCGCCGAACAGGGCAAGACGTTGTCCGACGCCGAGGGCGACATCTTCCGCGGCCTCGAGGTCGTCGAGCATGCCGCCTCGATCGGCACGCTGCAGCAAGGCGGCTTCGCCGAGAACGTGGCGGCGACCGTGGACACTTACACGCTGCAACAGCCGATCGGCGTCTGCGTCGGCATCACGCCGTTCAATTTCCCGGCCATGATCCCGCTGTGGATGTTCCCGATGGCGATCGTCTGCGGCAATACCTTCGTGCTCAAGCCCTCCGAGCAGGACCCGCTGTCGACGATGGAACTGGTGTCGCTGGCGCTCGAAGCCGGCGTGCCGCCCGGCGTGCTGAACGTGGTGCATGGCGCCAAGGAGGTGGTCGACGCGCTGTGCACCCATCCCGATGTCAAGGCGGTGTCCTTCGTCGGCTCGACCGCCGTCGGCACCCATGTCTACAACCTCGCCGGCAGCCACGGCAAGCGCGTGCAGTCGATGATGGGCGCCAAGAACCATGCCGTGGTCTTGCCCGACGCGCACAAGGAACAGACGCTGAACGCGCTGGTTGGCGCCGCCTTCGGCGCGGCGGGCCAGCGCTGCATGGCCACTTCGGTGGCGGTGCTGGTCGGTGCGGCACGCGACTGGGTGCCCGACCTGATCGCCAAGGCGCGCACGCTGAAGGTCGGCGCCGGCGCCGAGCCCGGCACCGATGTCGGACCGGTGGTGTCGGCCGCGGCGAAGCAGCGCATCCTGAGCCTGATCGAAGCGGGCGTGAAGGAAGGCGCGACGCTGGCGCTCGATGGTCGCGAGGTCGACGTGCCGGGCTATCCGGACGGCAACTTCATCGGGCCGACCGTGTTTACCGACGTCACGACCGCGATGTCGATCTACACGCAGGAAATTTTCGGGCCGGTGCTGGTCGTGATCGGCGTCGACACGCTCGACGAAGCGATCGCGCTGGTCAACCGCAATCCCTTCGGCAACGGCACCGGCGTGTTTACGCAGAGCGGCGCCGCGGCGCGCAAGTTCCAGAGCGAGATCGACGTCGGCCAGGTCGGCATCAATATCCCGATTCCGGTGCCGGTGCCGTATTTCAGCTTCACCGGCTCGCGCGGCTCCAAGCTCGGCGACCTTGGACCGTACGGCAAGCAGGTGGTGCAGTTCTACACGCAGACCAAGACCGTGACGGCACGCTGGTTCGATGACGAGACCGTGAATCAGGGCGTCAACACCACCATCGCGCTGCGCTGAAGCAGGCCAACGCACAGGAGACCTCGATGCAGCAGACCTCGATGCATATCGCCTTTATCGGCCTGGGCAACATGGGCGCACCGATGGCGCGCAACCTGCTGAAGGCCGGCCACACGCTGACGGTATTCGATCTGAATGCGCAGGCACTTGCCGCGCTGCGCGAGGCGGGTGCCTGCGGCGCCGATTCGCCGCGGCACGCGGCAGCCGAAGCCGATATCGTGATCACGATGCTGCCAGCGGCGGCGCATGTGCGCGGTGTCTACACCGGCGAGAACGGCGTGCTGGCCGGCGTGCGTCAAGGCGTGCCGCTGGTCGATTCGAGCACCATCGATCCGGCCACGGTGCGGGAACTGGCCGCACTGGCCGCGCACCAGGGCAATCCGTTCGCCGACGCGCCGGTGTCCGGCGGCACCGGCGGCGCGCAGGCCGGCACGCTGACCTTCATGGTCGGCGCCGAGGCGGCGCTGTTCGAGCGGCTGCAGCCAGTGCTCTGCGGCATGGGCAGGAACGTGGTCCGTTGCGGCGACACCGGCACCGGCCAGGTGGCGAAGATCTGCAACAACCTGATCCTGGGCATTTCGATGATCGGCGTGTCCGAGGCGATGGCGCTCGGCGCACGGCTGGGCATCGACGCCAGGGTACTGGCCGGCATCGTCAACACCTCGACCGGGCGCTGCTGGTCCTCCGACACCTGCAATCCCTATCCCGGCGTGATCGACACCGCCCCGGCCGCGCGCGGCTACAGCGGCGGCTTCGGCGCCGAGCTGATGCTCAAGGACCTGGGTCTGGCCAACGACGCGGCGCGTGCGGTGCGCCAGCCGCTGTTCCTCGGCGCGCTGGCGCAGCAGCTGTATCAGGCGATGTGCCAGCGCGGCGATGGGGCGCTCGACTTCTCGGGCGTGATTCGGCAATACCTGGATGCCGATGGAGAGTCCGCGTGAACGCGAGCATCGAATCCCTGCCGCCGCGGGTCGAGGTCGAGGCCACCGAAGAAGTCCGCTTCGAGGTCGTCAATCGCGTCGGACTGGTGACGCTGAACCGGCCGCGCCAGCTCAATGCGCTGTCGTATCCGATGATCCTGGCGCTGCGGAAACAACTGCGGCAATGGGCATCGCAGCACGATATCGTCGCCGTGATGCTGCGCGGCGCTGGCGAGAAGGCGTTCTGCGCCGGGGGCGATATCCGCGCGCTGTACGACAGTTATCGCGACGACGTGGCCGGGCATGGCGGCAACGATGGCGAACCGCTGTACCGCCGTTTCTTCGTCGACGAATACCAGCTCGATTTCGAGCTGCACCGTTATCCGAAGCCGGTGGTGGCACTGATGGACGGCATCGTGATGGGCGGCGGCATGGGGCTGGCACAGGCGGCGCCGCTGCGCGTCGTCACCGAACGCTCCCGCGTTGCCATGCCCGAGACCGGCATCGGCCTCGTGCCCGATGTCGGCGCCAGCCACTTCCTGGCGCGCATGACGCCCGAACTGGCGCTCTATGTGGGCCTGACCGGGGTGACGCTCGGTGCGGCCGACACGCTGCTGTGCGGGCTCGCGGATGTCGCGGTCGACAGCGCCGCGCTGGTGGAACTGGAGGCGACGCTGGCCAGCATCGACTGGTCCGGCAGCGCCGGTCCGGGCAACAACGGCGACACGGTGCTCGGGACCCTGCGCCGCGTGCTGGTCCCCGCATCGCCGGTCACCGCGGCCGACGCCCCGCTGCTGAAGGTCCTGCCCGCCCTGCTGCGCCATTTCCGAGCCGACGCGACGCCGGCGGAGATCCTGCAGGGACTCGCGGGCGAGCAGGATGCCTGCTGCGCGGACCGGGCCGACCGAGCTGATGGCGCCGACCGAGCCGATGGCGCCGACCGAGCCGATGGTGCCAACCGAGCCGGTGGTTCCGATAGTCCCGAAAGGGCCGAAAGGGCCGAATGGGCCGCCAAGACCGCCACGCTGCTCCGCGGCCGCTCGCCGCTGATGACGGCGGTCACGCGCGAACTGCTGCTGCGCGGCCGCCGGCTGGACCTGGCCGATTGCTTTCGCATGGAGCTCGACGTCGTCAGCCGCGCCTTCACCGACGGCGATTTCATCGAGGGTGTGCGCGCGCTGATCGTCGACAA
Organism: Cupriavidus sp.; assembly: GCA_031180665.1. GTDB lineage: Bacteria > Pseudomonadota > Gammaproteobacteria > Burkholderiales > Burkholderiaceae > Cupriavidus. The sequence goes on from JAPSLP010000009.1 coordinate 48,936, forward strand.
GGACCAGACCCCGCACTGGCGGGTCGCCAGCCACGACAAGGTCGATGCCCAAGCGGTGCGGGCGTTTTTTGAGTCGCCGTGGCCGGGCAAGCGGCATCCGCTTGGGCCGCCTGTACTGACACCGTGACGCATTTCAGCTGCCTGGGTAAACATTGGCCCGGACAGCAAGGATGATAGGGCGGCGATGGACTCGCTCGATCGCAACGATCGAGGCCAGTTGGCGCGACAAGGGGGCAAACCACTTCTGGAAGCGGCTGTTTACATCGAACGATGAGCACACGCTATGGCGGCCGGCCCTTAAACACGTCTTTCCTGACAAATCGGTGTCGCGCGCATTGGTTGCCAATCACCTCGAAGCTCTTTACCAAACCAGGAACCGCATAGCCCATCGCGACCCTGTCTACGGGCACAGGCTTGAACAGGCTGAGGCCGCCATTGAATTCGTGGCGACGGGCTTGCGCCGAGGTGACACCACGGGTGCCACCCCGCTGGAAAAGCTGCCTCGAGTGGAGATGGCGGACTGGAAACCCGGACAGAGACCATGAACCGCCTCCTTGCGAAGCCATTCCGCCCGAAAGAGAGCGGACAGTAAATCTGACTGCTACCCCTTCGCCCCGCCCACGCGCGCCGGCTCATGCGCTGCCGGCGCGACCAGCCCATCGGCGCGGAACATCGCCTTGATGCCCCGCACCGCCTGCCGAATGCGGGATTCGTTCTCGATCAGGGCGAAGCGGACGTAGTCGTCGCCGAAGTCGCCGAAGCCGATACCTGGCGAGACCGAGACCTTGGCTTTCTCCAGCAGCTGCTTGGCGAATTCCAGCGAGCCCAGCGCGCGATACGGTTCGGGGATCCGCGCCCAGATATACATCGACGCTTTCGGCAGCTCCACCGGCCAGCCGGCCTCGTGCAGCCCGCGCGCCAGTACATCGCGGCGCGACTGGTATTGCGCGGCGATCTCGCGCACGCACTGCTGATCGCCTTCGAGCGCGGCGATCGCGGCGATCTGCAGCGGCGTGAAGGTACCGTAGTCGTGATAGCTCTTGATGCGCGCCAGCGCCGTCACCAGGTCGGCGTTGCCAGCCATGAAGCCGATGCGCCAGCCGGCCATGTTGTAGCTCTTGGATAGCGTGAAGAACTCCACCGCGATGTCCTTGGCGCCCGGCACCTGCAGGATCGATGGTGCCTTCCAGCCATCGAAGACGATGTCGGCATAGGCCAGGTCGTGCACGACCAGGATGTCGTGCTTGCGCGCCAGCGCGATCACGCGTTCGAAGAAATCGAGCTCGACGCACTGCGCGGTCGGGTTGGACGGGAAGCCCAGCACGATCATCTTGGGCTTCGGATAGCTGCCGCGGATCGCGCGCTCGAGCTCGGCGAAGAAATCCACGCCGGGAATCAGCGGCACCGAGCGGATATCGGCGCCGGCGATCACCGCGCCATAGATATGGATCGGATAGCTCGGATCCGGCACCAGCACGGTGTCGCCGCGATCGAGCGTCGCCAGCATCAGGTGCGACAGCCCCTCCTTCGAGCCGATCGTCACGATCGCCTCGCGCTCCGGATCAAGATCGACGTCGTAGCGCTCGCGATACCAGTGCGAGATCGCGCGGCGCAGCCGGGGAATGCCGCGCGAGGTCGAGTAGCCGTGGGTATTGGGCCGCTGCGCCGCCTCGGTGAGCTTGGCCACGATATGCGCGGGCGTCGCGCCATCGGGGTTGCCCATGCTCATGTCGATGATGTCCTCGCCACGACGGCGCGCGGCCATCTTGAGCTCGGCGGTGATATTGAAGACGTAGGGAGGAAGACGATCGATGCGCGCGAAGCGGCGCTGGCCCGAAGTGCTCGAGCCCGGGGATGCCGGAATGGCTGACATGGTTGTCCTTGTACGTAAGCGCCCGGAACCGTCCGAGCGACGTTGGCGGTTGTCAGTGCCGCCGGCAACGATGTTAATCGGGTTACGGGCGCGCGTCCATAGGCCCCGTTGATACCCCTCACTTTTCCCCGATTGCAATTACGGGCACTATCGACGCAGACTCGTCACGAGTAGTACCTGGCAATTGGGTCGCTAAAATTTGCGTCGAGCCTGATGAACAGAGGCTACTCCTGCAATATCTGCACACGCGAATGGCATTGGATGACGATGGGGCGAAACTGTCAGGGACATGCGTAGAACAATATGCAAAGGCGTAAGAACATGAACAACAAGTGTGTGCGATGGTTTCGGCAACCACTGGTAGTGGCACTTTTGACGGCCGCAGTCACCATTCCGCTATCGACCATCGGAACCGCGTGGATCGAGGCACGTAAATCGGCCGAAGCAATGGCCGCTGCCCGGCGTACAGAACATCGCGATGCGCTCAAGCTCAGTTGGTCAGCCGCGGAGCAATTCGCTTTGGCAGCCGAATACGTTCGCGCAAATGCCGGCTTATTGTCACTCGCTCGACGCATGCCGGAAAATCCCATCGCCAAGTTGTTCCTGGAGCAGGACCAAGTCAGATCTGCCGCGGCTCACAGCAAGCTGATGGCAGCGAAAGCAGAACTGGCACAACAGCGACTAATCCTGACCGACGAAGAAATAAGCCAGGTGACGACGTTCATAGAGGCGGCCGAGCGGCTACGCCAGCAAACCGACCCCCACTCCGGCAATGCAGAATTTCGTTTAATGTCGGAAATGAGGGCGCGCGCAAAAGCTGCACTGACACAGTGATCCGAAGGCAATGCAGCGTCCTGCTCGGCTTACCGAAGCGCATCGACCGACAGCCAGCGCTCGCTGAACCAATGACCGTCGTCGCGACTCAACTCTGAACGCGGCATCACGCGTTAGAAGCTAGTCTCTTTGGTAACGACGCCCCCCCGGTTAGCAGCAGCTCGGCTTTACCGCGACCAGCCTGTAAGCGCTCTACCGGCATATGTCGTGCTCTCAGCGAAGCCGGACACGCCGGCTCGCACTGGGCCGGAGCGCCCCATCCGATTACGGGCTCAATCGTCCAGCGTCTCGTGCACCCCGACCGCGCCGTGCTTCCAGTAGGCCGACGCACGGATGCGGCGCTTGTCGATGCCGCGCTCGTCGACCAGGCAGGTGCGCACGGCCCGCATGGCGGCCGCCTCGCCGGCCGCCCAGACATAGCCGTCCCCGGCCGGCAATTCCAGTCGACGCAGCGCCGTCAGCAGTTCGTCGCCTTCGGCGCGATACAGCCAATGCAGTTCGCAGGCGGCGTCGCAGCGCAGGTCCAGACGGGCCTCGCGATCGTCGACCTGGGCGAGCACCACCACGCGCTTGCCGGCGGGCAATTCCTCGAGGCGGCGCGCGATCGCGGGCAGCGCCGCTTCGTCGCCGATCAGCAGGTGCCAATCGAAGTCCGACGGGATCACGAAGGAGCCGCGCGGGCCGCCGATGCCCAGCCATTGGCCCGGCCGCGCCTGGGCCGCCCAGCTGGCGCCGGGACCGTCGCCGTGCAGCACGAATTCGATATCGAGCTCGCGCGCTGCGGGGTCGTAGCGGCGCGGCGTGTAGTCGCGCCCGATCGGGCGCTGCTGTCCCTCGGGAAACATCGGACCATCGGGTCCCATCTCGGGCAGCACCGGACGCTGCTGTCCCGGCGCGGGCAGGAACACCTTGATATGGTCGTCGAACGAGGCCGAGACGAAGTCGGCGAGGTCGTCGCCGGTAAAGGTGACGCGCAGCAGCGCCGGCGAAAGCCGCTGCGTGCGGACCACCTGGATGTGGCGGAACTTCAGCGGATGGCGGACGCGTTCGACGGTGAGCGCGGCGTCGCGGCGATCGTCGGTGTCGGTAGGTCTGGCGCGGTCGGTAGCGGACATGCATTACCTCGGGTGGCGGGGTCGGGCGGGATGCGGCGGCACGGCGGCCGCCTCGGTGTCTTCGATGTCGGCGACGGCGCGCAGCAGGATGTCGGCGATGCGCCGCTGTTCAGCCGGCGATGCGTCGGTGCGCAGCAGCAGCGTGCGCTTGAGCGCCATCCGCGCCTGCACGAACTCCGGCAGCCAGCCATTGCCCTGCTCGTCGGGCTCCGGGGGCGGCTCACCGGCGAGCGCGCGGCGCACCCACTCCATCTTGCGGGCGGCATGACGCAGCCCGCTCCACAGCAGCGCCAGGCGCTCGCGGTTGGCCTGCAGGAACTCGCGGCCGGGTTCCGCCAGCCGATAGCACTTGCGGTTGCCGTCGACGTCGACCGCCGCGTGGCCGATCTCCTCCAGGTAGGTCAAGGCGGGATAGATCACCCCCGGGCTGGGCTTGTAGAAGCCGGCGCTGCGCGCTTCCAGGGCCTTGATCAGCTCGTAACCGTGGCTGGGCTGCTCGGCCAGCAGGTCGAGCAACAGCAGTTGCAGGTCGTCGGCGCCCAGCTTGCGGCCGCGGCGCAGGCCGTCGGCATCGGAGCCGAAACCACCGAATCCGCCGAATCCGCCGAAGGGAGCGCCGGGGCCGTGGCCGTGCCGGCCGTGATGAGGGCGAGGGGGCATGGGTCAGTCGCACTTATATCGAAAAACATATCTTACGATATAGTTCGCCGCACTGCAGGTCAACTTCGGCCCTGCTTGCGGCAGGGTCTTGCCGGGCCTGCCCTATTCGCCAAGGAACTCGGCCACGAACTCCAGTCCTTCGATATGGTCGGCCACCACCTTGGCGATCACGGCGAGCGGAATCGCCAGCAACATGCCCCAGGCGCCCCAGAGCCAGGTGAACAGCAGCAGCGCGACGAACACCGCCACCGGATTCATCTTCGCCATCCGGCCGGTCATCCAGGTCTGCACCACGGAGCCGATCAGCGTGGCGATCAGGATCGAACCTCCGGCTGCCGCGGCCGCCAGCCCCAGCGTGCCGAACTGCATGAAGGCCGCCACGCCGAGCGCGATCGCGGTCGCGCCGGAGCCGAAATACGGGATCAGGTGCAGCCCGGCCGCCGCCAGCGCCCAGGTGCCGGCATGCTGCAGACCGATCGCCTTCAGCAGGAACCAGGTACAGACGCCCAGCGCGGCATTGGTGATCAGCAGCATCAGCATGTAGCGCTGGATCGCCCGGTTGATCTCGTCCAGCATATGGACGTTGACCTTCTTCTGCGTCAGCGTGCGGCCCGCCATCTTGACGAACTTGCGCTTGAACATGTCGCCCGAGACCAGCAGGAAGAAGCTCAGGAACAACACCACCACGGCCTGCCCCGCCGCGGCAAAGGCGCTGACCGAACCGGCCAGCACCATGTCGTGCAGCGCGCCCGCGGGTTTCTCGATCACGACCGGGGCGCCCCGCGAGAGCGGCTGCGTGCCACCGGTCAACACGGTGGCCGCGCGCTGGATCTTCTGCCACATCGAGTCGTCGCCGCTGAGCAGCGCCGACAGGCTGCGCGAGAGCTTGCGCGCGATCTCGGGCAAGCGATCGACGATGGCCTCCACCTGGCCCTGCAACAGATACGCGCCGCACAGCAGCACCGCGACCAAGCCCAGCAACACCAGCGTCGCGCCGATCGGGCGCGGCAACCGCTGCCGATGCAGTGCCGATACCAGCGGATCGAGCAGATAGGTCAGGATCACCGCCAGCACCACCGGAATGACGAAGGCCTTGGCGACATGCAACGCATACAGGCAGGCCAGCGTCGCCAGCACCACCAGCGCCAGGCTGCCGCGCTGAATCGCGACCGGCAGCATGCGGGCGCTGGTGGAACCGCGGGGCGACTCGGCGGCCGACGAGGCCGATGCGGGCTCGCCGCCACGGGCGTCCTCGGCGATCGAGGCGGCATCGGCAGGACTCGCCGCTGTCGCCCCGACCAGTGAATCGACTGCCTCCCCGTCCCGCGATGGCGCCGCTCGCGCGCCATCCGTTGACGGTGCGGATGGCGCACCGGACTGCGCGGACGGGGTAGGCGTGGCATGCATGGCGAGGGAACGGTGCGGGGCTGGGGAGCGCGGCGCGGCAAGCGCGGTGCATCACTGTCAGCATAGTCGGCGGCTTTCGCCTCCCGCAGTCGGACGGCCGCCGCAAGCCTTGTAGGACAAGCGCGACAGCGTCCCGGCCGGACCGCGGCAGCGGGCCCCCGGTGGCCCCCGGTCCGCGCGCCCGCCCCTGACAGCATGGTTTGACAGGCCGTCCCGATCGGCCGATGATGCCCCGCGCCCGACGCCATTCGGCCCACCGACCCTGATGGAGACATCGCCCTCATGCCAGACCGCCGCTGCGTGCCTTCCGCCCCGACCGACCTGCCCGTCTTGCGCGATCCCGCGGGACTGCCGGCCCTGCCTCCGATCGCCGAACCCGGCCAGCCGTGGCAGGCGATCGACACGCCGGCGCTCGTGCTGGAGCTCGATGCCTTCGAGCGCAACCTGCAGCGAATGCAGCAGGCCGCGGATCGGGCCGGCGTCGCGCTGCGTCCCCATGCCAAGGCGCACAAATGCCCGGACATCTCGCTGGCGCAAATGATGCGCGGCGCTGTCGGCATCTGCTGCCAGAAGGTCAGCGAGGCGCTGCCCTTCCTGCGCGCCGGCATCGCCGACATCCATATCAGTAACGAGATTGCCGGCCCGGCCAAGGCCACGCTGCTTGCACGGATGGCGCGCCACGCGCGGATCAGCGTCTGCGTCGACGCCATGGTCCAGGTCCGCGCGCTGGCCGAAGCCGTCGAGCGCGAGCAGAGCGGACTGACGGTGCTGGTCGAGCTCGACATCGGCCAGGGCCGCTGCGGCGTGGCCGATGCCGACGCCGCGCTGCGCCTGGCCGAGCGCATCGCCGCGCAGCCGCGCCTGTCGTTCGGCGGCTTGCAGGCCTACCATGGCGGCATCCAGCATGTGCGCGACCACGCCGCCCGGCGCGAGGCCGCGGCTCGCGCGGCCGAGCGCGCGGGCAGGGTGGCGACCCGGCTGGCGACGGCCGGTGCGCCCTGCCAGGTCGTCACCGGCGGCGGCAGCGGCAGCGTCGAGTTCGACCTGGCCAGCGGCGTCTTCACCGAGATCCAGCCCGGGTCGTATGTGTTCATGGATGGCGATTACGGCAGCAATGCGCGGGGCGACGATAGCGCGGCGCAGGCGCTGCGCTTCGAGCACAGCCTGTTTATCGCGACCACGGTGATGAGCACCGCGGCGCAGGGGCAGGTCGTGGTGGACGCGGGATTGAAGTCGATGGCGGTCGACTCGGGGTTGCCGTGGATATGGGAGACCAACAGCGGCGAGCGCCACAGCGGCGAACGCCACAGCGGGCAACGCGACGGCGGCACGCGCAGCACGCGGCTGGCCTATGTCGCCGCCAACGACGAGCATGGCATCGTGCGGCCGGTGCCGGGCGCCGGCGGCGAGCTGCCGTCGCTGCCGCAACTGGGCGAGCCGCTGTGGCTGGTGCCGGGTCATTGCGATCCGACGCTGAACCTGTACGACACACTGGTCGGCGTGCGCGACGGCAAGGTCGAGTCGCTGTGGCCGATCTCGGCGCGCGGTCTTAGCCGTTAGCGGCCAGAGTCCGCGGCCCGGCGGCGCGGCCCGGCGGCGGGGCATGGCAGCGAGGCACGGCAGCGGGGCACGCGCGCAAGGAGGAGCAACATGATCGATCGCAGCAGACCCGCCATCGGTGCGCCCTCCCCGCGGCGGCGCCACGCGTTGGCCATCGCGGCCCGCCTCGCCGGGTGGACGCTGCTGGCTTCGGCCATGCCGGCCGGCGTGTCCAGCGCCCTCGCACAATCCCTCGGCACGCTGCCCGTCTCGGCGCTGGCCCGACCCAATGTGGTGGTGTTGCTGCGGCACGCCAATGCGCCCGGCATCGGCGACCCGCCCGGCTTCGACCTGCAGTCCTGCCAGACGCAGCGCAATCTCGATGCGAGCGGACGGGCCCAGGCGCAGCGCCTGGGCGCGGCGTGGCGCGCGGCGGGCATTCGTCCCAGTGCAATCTGGACCAGCGCCTGGTGTCGATGCCGGGACACCGCGCGCCTGATGGATCTTGGCCCCGTCACGGTGCTGCCGCTGCTCAATTCCTTCTTCGGCGACACCGGCGCCCGCACCCACCAGACCGCCGCGCTGTCCCGCTTCATCGACCAGCTCGATCCGCGGGGCGGGCCGTATCTGATGGTGACCCATCAGGTCGTCATCACCGCGCTGACGGGACAAGGGGCCGACAGCGGCGGCGGCGTCGTGTTGGAACTGTCGCCGGACGGGCAGCCACGGCGCCTGTATCGGCTGCCCGCCGGCTGAGGCCGGCTCGGGTTCAGCCGTCATCGGCCGCTGCCGGCCGATCTCCCGCTACAACGTCGAACCGTGCTGATGGCGGTACTCCTGCGTGCGACCCCCATATCCGTAGGCCGCCGCCCGGGCGTCGATCACATGGATGTACGAGCATTCGTGCACATCGCCGATCAGCTCGGACAGCGCGCGGTGCACCGCCTCGAGGTAGCGCGCCTTCTCGGCCTTGGTATTGGTTTCGTCGGTGACGCTGATATCCAGATGAAAGGCATTGCGCTTGAGCGCGGACAGCGGCTGGCCATCGATGAACCAGGCGTCGTGCGGCACGTACTGGACGGCCACCGCCATCACCTCGGGCTTCTTGCCCAGCACGGTACGGGTCAGTTCGGCAACGGTGGCGGCCGCCTTGGCGGTCAGCGCGGTATCGGGCTGGCCGGAGATCTGCAGTTGGAGATGGGGCATCGCGGTTTCCTCTTCGAATGGTCGGTGTATGGCATGGAGGTGGCGCGGGCCGGTTCGATACCGCTTGCGCCGACCGCCACCGACTCGATCCTAGTGTGCGGCCAGCCATCGGAAAAGCGGGAAGATGCGATACCATCCATCGGTAATACCGAAAGCAGGAGCGGGCGATGCGCGGCTTCGACCTCGAACAATTACGTACCTTCGTCGCGGTGGCCGACAGCGGCAGCCTGTCGGCCGCCGCGCCACGGCTGTTTCTGTCGCAATCCTCGGTCAGCGAACAGCTGCGCAAGCTGGAGGAGCGCGCCGGCGTGCCGCTGCTGATCCGCGGCCGGCGCGGCGTGCAGCCTACCCCGGCCGGCGAGCGGCTGCTCGGCCATGCGCGCCGCATGCTGGACCTGGACGCGCTGGCGATGCAGGACATCCGCGGCGAGACGCTGGCTGGCGAGTTGCGACTCGCCATCACCGACTACTACCGCACCGCCGAGATCGCCGGCATGCTGCGGCGCCTGCGCGAGCGGCATCCGCAACTGCGCTTGCACGTGACGGTGATGAAAAGCGCCGCGATCGATGCTGGCGTCGATGACGACGCCTTCGATATCGGCCTGACGATGCGCGTCGTCGGCGCGCGGGGCGGCGCAGGCGAACGCTCCCGCGCCGGCTGGCGGCCGTTGCGGCGGGAACCGCTGGCCTGGGTCGCCGCGCGCGACGACTCGGAAGCGATCGGCATGCCGCTGCCGCTGGTGCTGCTGCCGGACACCTGCTCGCTGCACCAGTACGTGGTCCGGATCCTGAAACGCACACGCGTGCCGTACCGCGTGTCGCACTCCGCGTCCGGCGTGGCCGGCTTGCAGATGGCGCTCGCCGCGGGGCTCGGCATCTCCTGCCTGAACCGGTCGGCCATCCCCGCCGGCGTGGCCACGCTCGATGCGGCGACGGCCTCGTCGCTGCGCCTGCCGGCGCTGCCCGAGGTCGAATTCTGCCTGCTGCCGCCGCGCCGCGGCGAAGCGCCGGTCGTGCAAGCCGCGCGCGAGGTCCTGGCCGAGCAGCTCGGTTGACCGGACAGCCGCATGGCGCGGTTCGATGACAGTCCCGTGTCGTCACAAGGCACTGTCATATTGCGCGAGTAGACTCGCAACATCGTTCCGTCATACGGACCGGCGCCCTCGCAGCCCGGGCCACCTCGCTTCCGCCCGACCATCCCGATGCCCCTTCCCGCCTCCGACAGTTTTGCCGAGCTCGATCTGCTGCGCGCACTGCTGGAAGTCGGCGCGGAACATTTCGATATCGACGTGGTATGCGAGGCCAGCAGCCATGGGCGGCGCTTTCCGGTGTACCTCGCGGGGATCGGCTCCCGCGACGCGCGCGCGCCCGCGATCGGCCTGTTCGGCGGCATCCACGGCCTGGAACGGATCGGCACGCAGCTGCTGCTCGACTATATGCGGGCGCTGCTCAAGCGCCTCGAATGGGACGAGCTGCTGCACCTGCAATTGCGCAAGGTCCGCCTGCTGTTCATGCCGATCGTCAACCCGGCCGGGATGTGGGCCGGCCGGCGCGCCAATCCGAACGGCGTCGACCTGATGCGCAACGCGCCCCAGGATGCCGAGGGACGCGTGCCCTTCCTCGCCGGCGGCCAGCGCATCGGCCCGTGGCTGCCGTGGTACCGCGGCAGGGCTGGCGCGCCGATGGAGGCCGAGAGCACCGCGCTGCTGCGCGTGGTGCAGGCGCAATTGCTGACGCGGCCATTGAGCTTTGCGGTCGATTGCCATTCCGGCTACGGCTGGCGCGACAGCATCTGGTTCCCCTATGCCAGGACGCAGACCGCGATGCCGCATCTGCCGGAGATGTACGTGCTCAAGACCCTGTTCGAGCAGGCCCACCCGCATCACGGCTACGCCTTCGAGCCGCAGAGCCACCAATATCTGGTGCACGGCGACCTGTGGGACTACGCCTATGACCGCACGCCCGCGCCGCATATCTTCCTGCCGATGACGCTGGAACTGGGCTCGTGGTTGTGGATCAAGAAGAATCCGCGGCAGCTGTTCTCGCGCGACGGCTTCTTCAATCCGGTCAAGGCGCATCGCACCGCGCGCGTGCTGCGCCGCCATGTCAGCCTGTTCGATTTCCTGGCGCGCGCCGCCTTCGCGCCGGCGCGTTGGCTGCCGACCGGCGCGGCACGGCAGGCGATCTGGCGCGAGGCCAGCGACCACTGGCGCGCTCCCGCCGGCAGGCCGGCACGATGAGCGACTGGATCCTGCTGCGCGGCCTGACGCGCGAGGCGCGCCATTGGGGCGAATTGCCGGCGGCGTTGCGGCGCAGCGGCGCGGTCCGCGATGGCGATCGGCTGACGATGCTGGATCTGCCGGGCAACGGCAACCAGGTCAACCGGCGCTCGCCGGCGACGGTGGCGCACATCGTATCCGAACTGCGCGCCGATGCGGCACGGGCCGGCCTGCGTCCGCCGTACCGGCTGCTCGCCATGTCGCTGGGGGGCATGGTGGCGACCGCGTGGGCCCAGCAGCATGCCGACGACATCGAACGGCTGGTGCTGATCAACACCAGCATGCGGCCGTTCGGCGCGCCGCATCGGCGCATGCGTCCCGGTGCTTGGCCCGCGGTGCTCGGCCTGATGCGATCGTGGCACGACGGCGCCCGCTGCGAGGCCATCATCCATCGGCTGACCTGCGCCCGCACCGATGCGCTCGAATCGGATCTGGCGCGCTGGAGCGCGATCCGCGCCGACGCGCCGGTCAGCCGCGCCAATGCGCTGCGCCAACTGCTCGCGGCGGCGCGCTTCCGGGCCGGCACGACCCCGCCGCGCTGCGCCACGCTGCTGCTGTCCTCGGCGGCCGACCGGCTGGTGTCGCCGGTCTGCTCGGCGCGCCTGGCGACGGCGTGGTCGGTCCCGCATCGGGTGCATCCCTGGGCGGGACACGACCTCCCGCACGACGATCCGCAATGGGTGGCGCGCGAGGTCGCCGGCTGGCTCGGGTCGCAGGGCCACACGCCGTCGCCGGCGCAGACAACCCCGGGATTCCCCCGCCGGCCTGCATGCCCTTCAGCAGCGCCGCAGCCGCGCGGCGCTGGCGACGGCCCCGAATAGTCGGAACGGTTGCACGCGAGTTCCCCTCGCAACTCAAAGCTGCACGACCTGCAACACCGCGTCGGCGAACGCGCGCGGCGCTTCCTGCGGCAGGTTGTGGCCGATGCCGCCGTCGATGTCCCGATGCTGATACTTGCCGGTGAACATGCCGGCGTACGCGGCGGGTTTCGGATGCGGGGCGCCGTTTGCGTCGCCCTCCATCGTGATGGTCGGCACCGAGATCTTCGGCGCGGCCGCCAGGCGCTTCTCCAGCGCATCGTATTGCGGCTCGCCCTGGGCCAGCCCCAGACGCCAGCGGTAGTTGTGAATCACGATGGCCACGTGATCCGGATTGTCGAACGACTGCGCCGACCGGCGATACGTGGCGTCGTCGAAGTGCCACTGCGGCGAGGCCAATTGCCAGATCAGCCGGTTGAAGCCATCGCGGTTGGCGGCATAGCCGGCGGCCCCGCGTTCGGTGGCGAAGTAGAACTGGTACCACCATTGCAACTCGGCTTGCGGCGGCAAGGGCTTGCGGTTGGCTTCCTGGCTGCCGATCAGATAGCCGCTGACGGACACCAGTCCGAGGCAGCGCTCGGGCCACAGCGCGGCCACGATATTGGCGGTGCGGGCACCCCAGTCGAAGCCCGCGATGATCGCCTTGTCGATTTTCAGCGCATCCATCAGGGCGATGACGTCGACCGCCAGCGCGGCCTGCTGGCCGTTGCGCGGCGTATCGGCCGACCGGAAGCGGGTCGAGCCGTAGCCGCGCAGGTACGGCACGATCACGCGATAACCGGCTGCCGCGAGCAGCGGCGCGACGTCGACGAAGCTGTAGATGTCGTACGGCCAGCCGTGCAGCAGAATCGCAACCGGACCGTTGGCCGGCCCGGCCTGCGCATAACCGATGTTCAACGGGCCGGCGTCGATCTGGCGAATGGCGCCGAAGGAAGCGGCACCAGGCGCTCGCCCCGCACCGGTGGCGGCCGGCCGTGCCGACTGGGCCCGGGCCGCGCCGCCCAGGCCAAGATCCAGCAGGCCGATACCTGCCAGCGCCGTGGTCAAGCCGAGCAAGCGACGGCGTCCTGCGTTCACCGAATTTGACATGGTCGTTTCTCCGAAAAGTTGGGTGAGAAACGCCAGTGGACTCCCCTGCGGTATCGGTGGCATGTCCGAAACCGGTCGCCGCGCATCGGCGTGTATCGGCGATCTGCGCCGATACACGCCAATACACGCCGATACACGCCGATACACGGCGACGCGCGACGACACGCGCCGATACGAACGGCCGCCAAAACGTGTCGTCGTCAGACCTCGCGGGTGCTGGTCGAGCCCGACGCCATGGTCCCGACTCCCGCCGGGGGATTCGGCTTCCCGTGCACCGCGGCAGGAGCCCGGCCCAAGCTCAGCCATAGCGCCTGGGCATGGGCGCGTACCGGGGACTGTCGAGCCCGGACGCCGGCAACTCCAGCCATGGCATCGCGCAGGGCCTGCTTGCCGGCCTCGCGCAGCGCCTCACGGATGTTCAGCAGATCGTGACAGGTATGACAGGCTTTCAGATCGAGCCGCTGCAGCGCGTCGCCGAGATGATGCAATTGCCGCTCCGTCAGCTGGGCGCCGGCACGGGCCAGCAGATCGTCCACGCGCCGCTCGATCTCCGTGAGCACCGCTTCGCCCTCGCGCTGCCGCGCCAGCGTGCGCAGGTTGTGGACCAGCAAATCCATCGCAGCACCGGCCTGGTCGGCATCGCTGCCGGGATCGAGCAGCAGGTCCGTCAATGTCTTCACGGCCGCCTGCGGTGGGCTGCTGCGAGGTTCCCCGATGCCGCAATCGTCGATGCGATCGTTGACGAGACTCGACGCAGCTTCGGCGGCCTGGTCCGGCCTGGCGGCGTTGGACAGGCGCGGCGGCGCTGCTTCGTGTGCAGTGCCTAGCTGCCTGCGGATCAGATCCAGCGCGGTATCCCGCTCGCGCGAGCGCAGCGCATTGGCATGCCCGGTCATGTCCGCCACGGTCAGCCCGCCGGTTACCGACGCCTTGCGCAGCGCTTGCGCGGCCTCGCGCAATTGATTGGCCAATGCCTTCGTGAGCGCCGGTTCGCCGTCCGCCAGTTCCAAACGGCACAACGCCTCGACCGAGCGTCGGAACATGTCGAAGGTGCCCGCGGCGTGCACGCCCCCGGCCAGGAAGTCGCGGTCGCGCGGGCGCCGGCTGACCCAGTCGTCCCGAAGACGGACAAGGCCCAGGACGCCCTTGCCGTCGCATACCTTGGCCAGTTCGCTGTCCAGCCGCGTCACCACGTGCTCGACAACGGCAGGGGGAACGATGCCGTCCGGCTCGAACGTGCGCAATGCTTGATCGATCTGCTTGTTGACCATGTGCCACGCAGCAATCGACACCGCATCGCTCGGCGCGGGCCGGACTTCCGGTCGTTGCATCGCCTCCATCATCTTCTGCAATGAATCCTTCCTGTATCCGGCACAGAACACGACGAGCGCATCGGGCGGCGGTGGCGCCAAATGATGATAAATCGACTGCGTCGTAGCGGCGTCCCCCGAGGGCGGCGTGCCAGTGTAGGCGACTCGAGGCGGAGGGCTGGTGCGCGCCGGTTCCGTGCGCCGGCCGCGCCAGAAGAACAGCGTACGCAGAAGCCGGGACCAGGCACCGGTTCGCGGACTCGACGTGTCCAATGCAATGCGCGGAGATGGCGCGGGGTCGGGCCGTGGCTTGGACCTGACGCCTGCGCACTGGCCGAAGAATCTGAACGCGACTTGCAACATCGATCACTCACAAACAAGACAGTAAAATGCGGCTCTCCAGGCGGCCCACATCGATGCCGCCTACTTCCTTAGTGCTTCGGTTCAGGCTCGAACCCAATCGCGCAGCGAATCCATCCCGTTCTCGGGCTTCGGGTCGGTTGCGAAAAGCTGCCGGAACCAGACCGTCGCCGCGTCGAACGCGGCCGCTTCGTCGGATGCCGATGGCACGCTGTGCGGTGCCTGCGCCGACGCGGACCCGGACGCGGACGCGGCCGGGCCAGCACTCGCCATGCCCTGGCCGGCGGCGGGCGCCTTACCCGCGGCGCGCGACCTGCCGTCAGTGCGCGTTGGAGTCGGCACTCCAGGCTTCGCCTTCTTCTTTTCGGCTTCGCGCTTCGCCGCCCGCTCCGCTTGCAGCGCCACCTGCATGGCCAGCAAGGCAGCCAGCTTGTCATAGGCTGCCATCCAGTCGCCCAGCAGCCGGCGTTGCCCGGCCAGCGCGCTGGCGGCGCGCGACGTGCCGGTGTCCTGGCGTTCGCTGGCGCGCGCCGAGCGATGGACCATCGTCCGCAGTGCGAGCATGGCCGGCGTCGTCATCCAGCGATGCAGATTGGGGATGTCGTTCGGCGCGATCGCCGGCAGCCGCGTCGCCAGCGCATCATGCAACAGACTCTCCCGGACGCTGTCGGCAGCCCGGCGGTCGGAACCCGCACCGGCCTGGCCCCCATCGCCAACCGGACGCGGTGCGCGATCGGCAAGCTTGCGGGCGCTGGCGCCGAGGGCAGCCAGTTCCGCGAGGACGGCCACATCGTCGGCCTGCCGGCTCGCGTCGGCCGCGCGGTTGCCGGCCTGCCGACGAAGCCGGTCCAGCGTGTTGTTTGCCGCGCTCGACAGCGTGCTGCCGGCTTGCAGCATCGGTCCCAGTTCCGGGCCGAGGTTCGGGCACTCGCGCAAAGCCGTCCGCTGTGCGGGGCTCAGCGCGTGACCGCCCTCGAGCGCCAGGCGGTACAACGCGTCACGCAGTACGGGCGGGAAGAGATCGGCAGGCGACGCTGGCCCGCCGCAGCGGGCCAGCGCCTGGACATGCGCCAACAGCGTGTCGATCTGCTTCGCCGCTTCCTCGCGATCCGGCAGCCGGTCACTGTTGATCATCGCGACAAGGTCCCATGCGGGGCCGCCGACGATCGCGCGAAGCGCGGCATCGGCCCGTTCCCGCATCGCGGCATGCTCGCGGCCGTAGGGAATCGCATCCAGCGCGCCGACCAGTTGGTCCACCGCGTGCGCAAGGATGGGGACCTCGGTCGATGCCCCGCTGCGCAATCGATCGCGCAGCGCGAGCGCCTGCGCGATGGCGCTGCGCCCCGGCTCCGAAGCGGCAAGCGGGCTCGACGATGCGAGCGGTCCGGCGAGCTTGCCATCGGCCAGCAGCCCGTCGAGCAGCGCGATGGCCGCAGTCCGATCGCTGGACAGCCCCGTGGCGACACGCTCGGCGAGCGGCACGCCGGTGCGCCGGCGCAGCAAGCTCAGCGCCGCATCGACATGGCTGGCGGGGTCGGGCGCATCGGGCGGCTCGCGCGATGGCACGGGGTCGGCTGGAAGCG
Source organism: Cupriavidus sp. (assembly GCA_031180665.1). Taxonomy (GTDB): domain Bacteria; phylum Pseudomonadota; class Gammaproteobacteria; order Burkholderiales; family Burkholderiaceae; genus Cupriavidus. The sequence continues at coordinate 65,009 of JAPSLP010000009.1, forward strand.
GTGGCTCGAGCGCGTCCAGTGCCGGGCATGGATGCGCCGTGTCCGGGGCCGGTTCGGCGCGCTGGCCATTACCGTGGGATCGCCCCGGTTCGGAGCGGAACAACGGCTGGCCGAACAGACGACTGAACGATGGAAAGGAGGAGGGAAACACGATGGCGGTCGCCTTGACAGTCGAGCGGGATGGCGCAATGTAGCGCTGACGCGCGAACTTGCTGTCGAGGCTGATCCGATTCTATAGAGTCTCGCCGGCTTCCTTCGAGTCAATGTTTCGGATTCTATACAGCCAGCCTCGGGGCACCATATTGCGCCGCATGGCAAGGCCGCCGCCTTGGCGTGTCCCCTAACGCTGCGCCGTCGCCAGCCGTACCGCCAGGCCGGCGAAGACGGTGCCGGCAAACCAGTTCAGCGCCCGTCGCGCACGCGCCGAGCGCAGCAGCAAGGTGCCGAACAGCCCCGAGAACCACGCGATGGCGCCGAACACCAGCAGCGTGGCGAGCATGAAGACCGCGCCGAGCACCGCGATCTGCATGGCGATCGGTCCCTGCGCCGGCGCGACGAACTGCGGCAGAAAGGCGAGGAAGAAAATTGCGACCTTGGGATTGGTGACGTTCATCACCACACCGCGGCGGTACATCTGCCAGCCATCGCCTGTCCGCTCGCTGGCTTGCACCGGGGCATCGACCGGCGCGCGAAACGCCTGCCATGCCAACCACGCCAGATACAGCGCACCGCAGATCTTGAGCACGGCGAAGGCGGTGGCCGACGCCGCGAACAGCGTCGCGAGTCCGAGCGCCACCGCGGCGGTGTGGAACAGCAGGCCGGTGCACAGGCCCAGCACCACCGTCAACCCCGCACGCGGCCCGCGCATGGCGGACTGCAGCAGCACGAAGACGTTGTCGGGGCCAGGCGCGAGGCCGAGCAGGACGGCAATGCCGAAGAAGGCGATCAGCGTATCGAGCGTGGGCATCTTGTCTCCTGGAAGGCTGGAAGGCTGGAAGGCTGGAAGGCTGGAAGGCTGGAAGGCTGGAAGGCTGGAAGGCTGAATGGCTGAATGGCTGAATGGCACGATGGCCGGTCGCAGTCAGGCCAGCGGGCGGAATCGATCCGCGTCATCGGTATTGCTGGGGCTGTTCGTATTGCCTGCGGGCTGTGGCGCGGTCGCCTGGCCGCCAGCCATCACCAGCCGGTTACGGCCGCCGCGCTTGGCAGCGTAGAGGGCGACATCGGCTGCCGCCACCAGTTCCTCGATCTGCGGCGAGTCGGGCATGCGCGAAACCGCGCCGACGCTGATGCTCAAGAAAGGATGCGACGATTCCGCGCCGATATGCGGCATTTGCAGCGACCGGACCGCCTGCAGCATGCGCATGCCGATCGCGCGGGTACGATCGGCGTCCGCCTGGTGCAGCACCACGGCGAATTCCTCGCCGCCCACGCGCGCGCAGAAGCTGGCCGCCTCGTCGAGCGTCTGCGCCAGCGTGGCACCGATCGCGCGCAGGCATTCGTCCCCGCGCAGATGGCCGTAGATGTCGTTGTACTGCTTGAAGAAGTCGACGTCGATCAGCATCAGGCCGAGCGGCGTGCCGCGCTCCTGCGCCGCGGCCAGCAGCACACCGGCCTCGCGCTGGAAGAAGCGCCGGTTGAACAGGCCGGTCAGCGGGTCGCGATACAGGTCCCCTTCGATGCGCAGCAGCTTGTCGACAGTCTCGTTGAGCCGGACCGCAAGATTGGAGTTCTCCTCCACCAGCGCATGCTCACGCGTGCGGAACGCGCTGACATCGCGCACGAAGACGATGCGGCCGATGACCCGCTCTTCCAGATTGCGCACCGGCTCGACCGTCAGCTCGTAGTCCGGCACGCCGGCCACATACGGCCGGGTCGCCAGCCACGAAGCGGGGGCCGGGTCGCCGCGCCGCAGTCCCGGCAACATGCGCTGGGCGGTACGGTTCAGATCGGCAATCCGGTCGCGGTCGTCGACGATCACGCAGCCTTCGCGCAGTGCGTCGAACACACGCAGCCGCGCATAGTGCCCGACATCGCCCAGATGCGGCCGCAGCGCGCACAGCCAGACCAGCAGCGCCATCACGGAGAACGTCGCGGGCGTCAGGTCGCCCCCCAACGGCGTCGTCCAGCCGCGCAGATACGCGACATTGGCGAACACAGGCAGCAGCAGCCCAGCCATCAGCAGCGCCCTGCCACCGCGCGACAGTTTGCCCCGCGGGCGCGCCATCACGAGGAAATACAGGCTCGCCAGCAGCAGGCCGTAACTGTAGGCGGCCAAGGCCCAATAGGCCGGGCCGTGGGAGAAGACGGCGCGCGTATGCAGGCCTTCGCCCCCGAACCACTGGACCTCGGGCCAGACCAGCCCATGGCGCTCGTTGGTCAATACCAGCACCATGCCGGCGACGCCGATCGCCAGCGCCAGGGTCAGCCAGCCGCGGCCGATCACCTGGTCGGGACGCGTCAGCCGCACGACGGACAGCAGCCAGCCCACCGGCACCATCAAGATGCCCGGATATTGCAGCTTGGCCCAAACGATGCGTTCGGAGACGTTGGCGGCCTGGATTTCCAGCATCCGCCCGGCACACCAGATGCCGGCGCCAACGGCCAGCAGCAGAAAGGCGCGCACGGTGGGATCGTCGCGCCGCGGCCAACTCGCGATAGCGATCGCGGCGCACACCAACAGTGCGCCGGCCATCAGCAGAATCAGCAGGGAGATCGCCATCGGGCAGGATTGCAGCACGCCTGGACCGAGCGGGCAACCGCTGCAGCACAGGCGTCAGTATCGGAGTCTGTCGGGTGACAGACCCGGGCCCCGCCCGGCGGCCGGTCACGATCGACCGGCGCCGCGGGTCAAGGTCGGGATGCGGCGTCGCCGCGCTCAACCGGCGGCGGCTTCGGCCGGCTGCTCTGCCGCTGCCGTTGCGCCGGCGGGCTTGCCCACCGCGGCCAGCAGCATCTGCGCCGCGGCTTCCCACCGCTGCGGGGAGCGGAACAGGCGCGCCGAGATCAGGCCGCTCTGCAGCGCGCCGAAGATCACCATGGCCAGTTCGGAGGCCGGGATCGGCTGGGCCGGTGCGCCTTGCGCACGCGCCTGTTCGATCATGCCGGTCAAAAGACGCTCGTGCAGCAGGAAGAAGTCCTTCAGCACCGTATGGACGGCCTCCGGCAAACACTCGGTTTCGGTCGCCAGCATGCCGCACATGCAGATCTGGTCCGGATCGAGCTTGCGGCGCCAGCCGTTCAGATACAGCTCGGCGCGCTCGACCGGGCTCAGCGCCGGGTCGATATGGCTCAATTCTTCGGCGATCCTGGCCGTGTATTGCTTGGTCGCTTCCAGCGCCAGGTCTTCCTTGCAAGGGAAGTAATAGTGGATGCTGGACGTCTTGACGCCGACCAGGTCGGCGAGGTCGCGATAGCTGAAACCATTGAAACCGCGCCGGCGGATCAAGGCGAAGGTATGGTCGAGCAGTTGCTCGCGGACGGATTGCGCTTTCATGACGCCACTTTATCTACCAACAGATAGGTTAGCAATGGGGGGATACCCCCCGGATTGCCGGCATGCCTGACCTCGGGCGTCATGCAAGATGCGAGCCATTGCGCGGCATCAAGCGGGCAACACTTGTGCGATCGCCGTGACGAGCCAACCACTTGCTCCGCAGAGCAACAGCCAGCCGGACACAATCAGAACACTGTCGCGAATTCCCATGATCGACTCCTGAAAACAAGCCGGACCGCGGTGCCGGCGGCCCAGCCACGATGATTGCAGCGGGCTCCCGGCCCGCCGCTCCTCAGGCGCGAGCGCCGTCGGTGTAGGTGTCGACGCTGCGCGCGCCGTCGGTGTACGAATCGAAGCGGCGCGACGGCGACGCGGACACCCCGCTGCGATCGAGGCCGGCGCTGCGGTAGCCGTCGGTGAACGGATCGGTCTTGCCGGCGCGGGCGCCCTCGGTGAACGGGTCGAACTTCCCGGCGCGCGCACCCTCGCTGTAGACGTCGAACTTGCCGGTGCGGGCGCCCTCGCTGTAGACGTCGAACTTGCCGATGCGGGCGCCCTCGCTGTACGGGTCGAACTTGCCGGTACGCAGTTCGTAGCCGTAGCGGTCGCCCGGCACGCCGACCGCGGGCGCGGCGGCGGCCTGGCCGGCGATGGTTGCGGCGGCCACGGTGGCAATGGCAATCACGGTCTTGGCGAACTTGGCTTGCATGATGTTTCTCCTGGTTTCAATGGGCTGGCGGGCGGGTTGTGAGTCGTGGTTCGTGGGTCCCCGCGCAAGCCTTGGCAACGGTTGCATTGGCGCTTTCCCTGACATCAGGTATCTACTCGTAGATAGATACTTGCTGTCAAAAAAATAGCCTCGGCGGCTCGGTAATGCAGTTGGATCGCTGCTGTGGGCGGGGCGACTCATCCATCTCCCAGCGGACTGCGGCTTCCATGTCCTGCATGTTATCTACCAATAGATAGATAGTCAAGGAAAATATTAAGGCGCTCCTCTCCGACCCCAATGAAGAAGCGCCAAGTGAAGCCGAATTCATAAATCGGCGTGCCTGGTCGCGGCACACCGGACAATCTACCCCGCCCCATCCCACTCCGACAATCCGTCATGGCGCGCGGTTGTGGGCGATCCGCGACGGATGCGGTCCGCCGCACATGGCCCGCGTGCATTGGCGTCTATATTGGATCGCATGGCCTGAGAGGTTTTTCGACCACAAGGATCATCGAATCCAGTACGGGAGGTACACCGCCATGCGTTCGCTTGCATCACTGTTCATTGCGCCCAGCCCGGAAAAGATCGCCGCCAAGGAGTTGCAGGATATGCGGCTGGCGCTGTTCCAGGCTGAGCGGCGCCTGCTGGAGGCGCAGATGCAGGTCGACTACTACCGCGATATGGTGGGCTTCCTGGAAGAGGTCGCCACCGCCGGGGTCGAACAGGTCGTGGATAAACGCCGCGCCAGCGAGGCCGCAGCGGCCGAACAGGCCGACGCCGCCACCTCGCACACCGTGCCGGTGCCGCCGCAGACTGCCACGCAGCCTTCGCGCATCGCGCCTGGATTGATCACCGTGCCGATCGTGCCATCGGCGGCCTGACCCATTGCTGTCAGCGGTGCGCCCCCCCTACGGCGGGTGCGTGCCGCTTCTGTGCGATACTGCGCAGCCGCGCTGCCTGGCGCCGTTGCATTCGCAAAAGAGCGGATGCCGGCGTTCCCGTGAGGGAGCCGCACGCCATCCCTTGCCGATGCCGTCCCGCCCCCTTCCCGGCGCGCCGTCGACCACCCGCGCACCCGCGCCTTGCCATGACCGAAGCTTTCCACGCCGCCCGATCCCCCGCCGACGCCCCGATCGAAATCGAGACCGCGCCCGCGCCCCGCTTTGCCGTGATCTGGATGCACGGCCTGGGCGCCGACGGCGGCGATTTCGTGCCGGTGGTGCCCGAACTGGGCCTGCCCCCCGGCGCCGCGGTGCGCTTCGTCTTTCCGCACGCGCCGCTGATTCCGGTGACCTGCAACGGCGGCTATATCATGCGCGCCTGGTACGACATCGTCTCGCTCAACGATGCGCGCCGCCACGCCGACGAAAGCGGCATCCGCGCGTCGCGCGACACGATCCGCGCGCTGATCGCTCGCGAGAACGCGCGCGGCATCCCGAGCTCGCACATCGTGCTGGCGGGCTTCTCGCAGGGCGGCGCCATGGCGTATCTGGCCGGACTGACCCATCCGGAGCCGCTGGCCGGCATCATCGCGCTGTCGACCTATCTGGCTTCGCCGACGATGCTCGACGCAGAAGCCGCGCCGGCCAACGCCGCCACGCCGATCTTCGCCGCACACGGCGCCCAGGATGACGTCGTGCCGCTCGCACTGGGCACACAGGCGCGCGAGCTGCTGCAGCAACGCGGCTATCCGCTGACGTGGCAGACCTATCCGATGCCGCATTCGGTCTGCCTCGAGGAGATCGCGGACATCGGTGTCTGGCTCGGCCAGCGGCTGGCCGCGACCGGCGCCGGTTCCGCGGCTTGATACCGCCGCCCGTGGCCTGATTGCGCCATTTCCGTTCGCCGGGCGCGCTCCGCCCGCATGAGCCAATCCGATTCGTTTCCGATGTCAGCGACTCCCCCCGCACCCCTGCTCGACTTCAATACCCGCAAGGCACTGCTGTTCGCATTGGCCGCCGAACGCCTGTCGGCCTACTACGAGCACGGCAAATGGATGACCGACGCGCAGGCCGCCACCCTGGCCGCGCAATGGCTGTCGCGTTCGCGGTTGCAGTTGGCGCTGAGCGAGCGCCGGCTGCTGTCGGAACTGAGCGACCAGCTGGCACGCCAGCTCGCGCAGACGCTGTCGCGCTCGGCGGGCCTGTACGCCGCCCATGAAATGATGGAGTCGCTGGATCCGAACTATCAGTCGGCCTTCGCGCACGACATGCTAGACGAGTGCGAGCGGCTGCTGCGCGAGAACGGCGTACAGGACTGAGGACTGAGCCGCCCCGCTTCACCGCACCCGCTTCACCGCACCCGCTTCACCGCACCCGATTCACCGCACCCGATTCACTCGGCGAGCTTGCGCAGCGCCTCGTACGCGGTGGCGAGGTGGTACGGCGTGGTCGACGGCATCTCGTCGCGCAGCACCGCACCGTCGGGACCGATGCATTCGTGCCAGCCGCGTGCGTGCAGAAAACGGCCGGGGAAGACGGCCAGCCACTGGGCCAGCGCCGCGCGGCCCTCGTTGTCGCCGCGCAGCGCCAGCGCGCGCGCGTATTCGGTCTGCGCCCAGATGCGTTGCGTCGCATCGAGGATGCGTCCGTCGGCATCGAGCGCCGCGGCCACACCCTGGGTGAGCGGCGCCACGCCATGACGCTGCGCGAAGGCACATCCGCGCGTCAGCGACTCGGCCAGTTCGCATGCGCCGAACACCGACGGCGCCATCGCCAGCAGCGAATACCACTCGAACTGGTGCCCCGGCTCGATACGGTTCTCGGCCGCGCCAAGCGGCAGCTCGGCGATGCAGCCATTCGCGGGATCGACGAAGGTCCGCTGGACCTGCTGCGCGATTTCCCGCAGCCGCTGCGCGTACCACGCATCGCCCGTGGCCTCATGCGCGGCCAGATAGGCCTCGGTCAGATGCATGACCGGGTTCTGCAGCACCGCGTCGCGCTCGACGGTGAAGTCGCGCGCCAGCGCGGCGTGGTACAGGCCGCCCGGAACGCCGAACTTCGCTTCGATCAGCGCCACCGTCTCGTCCAGCACCGCGCGTGCATCCGCCTTGCCGCTGCGACGCCAGTACGCGGCGCAGGCGAACACGACGAAGGCGTGCGTGTACAGATCCTTGCTGGTATCGAGGGGGGTACCGTCGGCGTCGATGCTGTAGTACCAACCCCCGTCAGGGTCCGCAAAGCGGCGGCGCAATGCGGCGAACAGCGTATCGGCATGCGTGAGGCCGTCCGGCTGACGGGAGAACACGTAGAGCTGGCGTGCACAGGCCATGGCCCGAAAGCGTTGCACCGGCAGCGGGCTGGCATCGCCCCCGGCCAGGGCTTCGTAGGGCAATCCGATCGATTCGTGCCAGCCCGGCCCGGTCCACAGCGGCAGGACGGTGGCGTCGTAGTGCGCCAGCAGCGCGGCAATGGCGGCGCCGGGGTCGGTGTCGGCGGTGGCGGAAGCGGCGGCGGGGGGAGAAGTGCGGCTCATCGAGACAAAGGGATCGGCGGCGGGCGCGGGCAAGCGCAGAAGATACTGTAAATGCCCACGAAACAAAAGCGGCGCACCGGGCCGAAGTCTCCTGCTCAACTGCTACGATGGATCAGGTAGCAAGAGGGAATCCGCCATGCCGAACACATCCCTGTCCCTGTCCGACCGGCACCGCACCGTGGTGCTGCACGTGATCGAGCTGCAACCGCAGGCCTACACCTGGCAGATGGTGCTCGAGGAACACTGCGGCAGCGCCGACTGCGACTGCATCATCGAGGCCCACGCCGAGTGGCCCACGCAGGCCGAGGCGCAAGCGGCCGGCTGGGCCGAATGCAACCGGCTGTTGAATGGCCCCCGCGTCGCCACGGAGCACTGAGTCCGGGCGCCGGCGCTTGAACGCCGGCCGATATGCACTACCCTGAAGGCGTCGGGCGTCCGCCCGACGCGGGTCTGCTGCGCGCTCGCGAGCGGCTTGATGGCACCTTGCCGGCTGGGCGCAGACGCCGTCGGCGTCTCACTGGACCCGATCCGACCGACTCTCACCACGACGGGAGAACCCACTCGCCACCGGCGCCATGGCGCACGGTCAGAGAGGCTGTTCCGCTCGCAGGGAGACCGCCATGGAAAAGCCAGTGATCAGTCCGCGCCGCTTCGTCGAGATGGTCAACGCGCGGCTGCCGAGCCATCCGCTGTATCGCGAAGGCATGCACGTTTATGCGGTGCCGCGCCATGCCGAGCGTCCGCGCAGCCTGGTCTGCGTCGGGCCCAGGGGCACGGTGGGCGTGTGCACCGCGATCGAGACCATCGTGCGCAACGAGTTCGATGTCGAGCCGGACATCCCGCGCGAGTGGCATCACGACATCCCGCCCTGCGCGCCGAACATCCGCCGCGCGCATCTCCCCGCGCAGGCACGCCAATCCTGAACAGGGACGGCCCCGGCGCCGTCCGGCCGCGGTCCGCGGCTTCAGACCTCCGCCGCCTCGGCGGTCTCGCGCGTTTCCTTGGTGGCCCGGCCCGTACCGGTATCGTCCTCGGCCGTCAGCTGCATGAAGATCCAGGCCGACGCCGACGTAATCAGCCCCACGCAGACGAAGGTGGCATGAAACGCGGGCAGCGGCCCGGCCTGCGCGTGCTCCTGCAATACGCGGTTGAATGTCCCCAGCAGGGCGCCGGCGGAGGTGACTGCCAGGCTCATCGCCAGCATCTGCACCATCGACAGCAGGCTGTTGCCGCCACTGGCGCTGGCGCCACCGAGATCCTTCAGCGTGACGGTATTCATCGCGGTGAACTGGATCGAATTGACGGCGCCGAACAGCGCCAGCTGGCACAGCACCAGGGGCAGCGGCAAGGTCGGCGAAATCAGCCCGAACGAGGCGATCACCAGGCCGACCACGAAGGTATTGGTCACCAGCACGCGGCGATAGCCGTGCCGCTCGATCAGGCGGGTCGCCAGGCGCTTGGACAGCATGCCGGCCGCCGTCACGGGCAACATCATCAGCCCCGCGTACAGCGGCGAGTAGCCCAGGCACACCTGCAGCGTCAGCGGGATCAGGAACGGCATGGCGCCATTGCCGATGCGCGCGAACAGATTGCCCAGCAGGCCCACGCTGAAACTGTGGATGCGGAACAGCGTCAGCGGAAACAGCGGCTGCACGCGCCGGGCCGCGTGCAGGACATAGGCGGTCAGCGCGGCCAGGCTCGCGATCAGCAGCATCAGCACGGTGGCGTGCTCGAAACCGAAGTCGGCCAGGCCATCGAGCGCGAAGGAGATCGTCACCATCGCGGTGGCCAGGAAGGCGTAGCCCGCGAGGTCGAAACGACCGGTCTCGGCCAGGCGGCTGTCCGGCATATAGCGCAGCGTGGCAAGCCCGCCCAGCAGCCCGACCGGCACGTTGATCAGGAAGATCCAGTGCCAGGACAGCGCCTGGGTCAGCCAGCCGCCCAGGGTCGGCCCGATCAGCGGCCCGATCATGCCGGGAATCGCGACGAAGCTCAGCGCCTGCAGGAACTGCTCGCGCGGAAAGGTCCGCAGCACCGCCAGGCGCCCGACCGGCAGCAGCATCGCGCCGCCGACGCCCTGCACCACGCGCGCCGCCACCAGGAAGGGCAGGCTCTGCGCGTAGGCGCACAGCAGCGACCCCAGCACGAACAGCGCGATCGCCAGCTGGAAGATCCGCCGGGTGCCGAAGCGGTCGGCCAGCCAGCCCGATGCCGGGATGATCACCGCCATCGTCAGCGAGTACGCGATGATCACCGACTGCATTCGCAGCGGGCTCTCGCCCAGGCTGGCCGCGATCGCGGGCAGCGCGGTATTGACGATGGTGCTGTCCAGCGTCTGCATGAAGAAGCCCACCGCGACGACCCACAACATCACCTTGCGCGTGCGCGCGTCGTTGTCCTGGGTCGGCGTCATGCTGCTGGCAATCCATCAAGAAACACGTCAATACGGCACGATACGCCACTTCTGTGCGGCACGGCAAGGCTGCGGGCGGCATCGGGCACGTAGGACGCGGACCGATGCCGCCCGCGGTCATCGCTGCCTAGACTGGCCGATGACCCGACCGTAAGGAGGCAGACATGAACAAGGCTCGCATGACCACGCTGGCCACGCTCGCCGGCGTCGCCAGCGTCGGTGCGGCACTGCTGCTGGCCGCGCGCTCGCGCGAACCCGTGCGCAATCCGCACGTGCCTGAGCCGGACAAGGACGTGGAACTGGACCCTTACCTGGGGCGCTGGTACGAGATGGCGCGGTACGAGAACCACTTCGAGGAAGGCGCCGACGCGGTCACCGCGGAGTACAGCCTGCGGCCGGACGGGCTGATCGACATCGTCAACCGCGCCGGCCGCGATGCGACCGGCAAGCCCCGCATTTCGCGCGGCAAGGCGCGCGTCGTGCCGGACAGCCGCAACGCCAAGTTCAAGGTGTCGTTCTTCGGACCGTTCTACGTCGGCGACTACTGGATCCTGGACCACGCCGAAGACTACAGCTGGTCGATCGTGGGCGAGCCGTCGGGACGCTACCTGTGGATCCTGACGCGGGCGCGCGACCCGGAGCCGGCACTGCGCTCGCAATTGCTGCATCGGGTCGCCGAGCTGGGCTACGACGTCGACGCGCTGCGCATGACCGAACACGTCATCCTGCAGGAGGCGCCGGCGCCCGCCGCACCGGCCTGAGGCCGTACGGCGACGCCGGCGTCGTGGCTCAGTGCCAGCGGCCGTGATCGCGCCAGCGTGCCTCGCGATAGCCGTCGTGGCGGTGCCAGCCGCGGGCGTAGCCATACGGAGGGCCGTAACGGACCGGAGCGGGAGCGACCACCACCGGACGGGGGGCTACCACTACGGGTGCGGGCGCGTAGGCGACCGGAGCGGGCGCATAGACGGGCGCGGGAGCATAGACCGGAGCCGGCCGGTAGACCGGTGCCGGTGCCACCACCACGCCGGGCACGCCGACGCCGATATGGATGTCCACCCCGGCATGCGCCGCGGCGCTGGCTGCCAGCATGGCACCGCCCACAGCGACCATCGCGAGAATCCGTTTCATGGTTGTCCCCCTGAGGAGCCGTTGAACATGCGCGTACTGTATGCGGCGGCGCCGTAATATTGGCCTCGCGAAGTGTTGCATTTGTGACGCTGTATTACGGGCCCCCGCCCCGGCCGCGGCGCCTCAGCGGGCCGCCTGACTCTTGCGCAATCGGCAAGAAAACTGAAAACACGACCGCAAATTGCCGGCAAGGCGAGAACAAACCCGGCATTCGCATCGTCAAACGGCTATCCCCGTCACAGGAGAACATCGATGAAGACACTGACTCTTGCATCCGAATCGTCCTGCCTTGGCCATTCCGGCCGTTCCGATCCTTCCCGCCAGACCCGCCGCCCCGCCGGCCGCCTCGCCCGGCTGGGTGCCGCCGCGCTCGGTGCGCTGGCCTTGAGCGTCCCGGCCCTGGCCGCCGACCTGACGCCGCAGACCGCGGGGCCTTTTACCTATGTGTGCGGCGGCGTCGCCGAAGACGAGCAACAGGCCATGCGCGCCGAGGCCCGCAACTACGATATGGGCCTGCTGATGACCGAAGGCCCGCGCGGCGAATACCTGTCCGATGTCGATATCACGCTCTCGCGTGGCGGCAAGCAGGTCGCCAACTTCCGCTCCACCGGACCGCGCTGCCTGATCAAGGGCCCGAAAGGCACCTACCAGGTCACCGCGGACTATCAGGGCACCACCAAGCGCACTACCCTGAGCGCCGGCCAGCGCAACAAGCAGCTGCGCTGGTAAGTCCGGTCCCATCGATCGACGATCGGCGGCCTGCGGGCCGCCGATGCTTTTGCGTGCCGCCCCCGCTGCCGCCTCAGCGCAGATAGCCCGCCCGACGAAACCACTCCACCGCATCGCGCAGCCCTTCCCGATACGGCCGTGGCCGGTAGTCCAGTTCGCCGCGCGCCTTGTCCGAGCTGAAGTACATGCGGTAGCGCGACATCGCCAGGCCGTCGACCGTCAGCAGCGGCTCGGTGCCGCGCCGCCGCGCGATCGCCTCGGACAGGTGTGCGATCGGGATCAGCGGCCAGCGCGGCAGCGGCACCAGCGGCCCGCGGCGGCCGGTCAGCTCGGCGATATCGCGCAGCATCTGCCGCAGCGGCACGTCCTCGCCGCCGAGGATGTAGCGCTCGCCGACGCGTCCGCGCTCGAGCGCGAGCCAATGTCCGTCGGCGACATCGTCGACATGCGCGAGGTTGAGTCCGGTATCGACGAAGGCCGGGATGCGCCCGCTGGCCGCTTCGACGATCACGCGGCCGGTCGGCGTCGGCCGGATGTCGCGCGGCCCGATCGGGGTCGAAGGATTGACGATCACGGCCGGCAAGCCCGCGGCAATCTCCCGCTCGACCGCGCGTTCGGCCAGCACCTTGCTGCGCTTGTAGGCGCCGATCGCCTGCTGCGGCGACAGCGTGGCGGTCTCGGTGACCGGCGCGGTCGCGCCCTGCACGCGCAGCGTGGCGACGCTGCTGGTATAGACGACCTTCTCGACGCCGCAGCGCCGGGCCGCGCCCATCATGGTCTCGGCGCCGACCACATTGGTGCGGACGATGGCCTCCGGCTCGGGCGCCCACAGCCGGTAGTCCGCCGCCACGTGGAACAGATAGCGGACCCCGCGCATGGCGCGCTCGACCGATTTCGGATCGCACATGTCGCCCTCGACGATGCGCACCGGCAAGCCTTCCAGATTGGCGCGCTGACTGCCGGCGCGGACCAGCACGCGCACGCGCCAGCCACGCGCCAGTCCTTGCCGCGCCACCGCGGAGCCGAGAAAGCCCGAGGCGCCGGTGACCAGAATGTCGTCGTCGATGCTTTCCATCTGGCTCTCCATCGTGCTGTCTTTCGACACGTCCATCGCGCGTCCGAATGGCACGTCCAATCGCACGTCCAATGGGACGTCCAATGGCGCGTCCCATCGCGCGTCCAATCGTTCCGTCGGTCTCGCCCGGTGCGCCGGGCCGGCCGGGCAAAGGCGCTGGCGTGGGTATATAGTAACCACCGTGCGACGGGAAGCGCTTCCCGGACACCGGCCAAGGCGCCTGCTCCACGGCGGTTTGCCGGCAACGCTGCGTCGATGGCGCTGTGTCGAGAGTGTATTGCCAGGGGGAACGTCTCCATGCGGGTGATTCTGGCTCAGCCGCGCGGCTTCTGCGCGGGCGTGGTAAGAGCGATCGAGATCGTCGATCGCGCGCTGGTCAAGCACGGCGCGCCGGTCTACGTGCGGCACGAGATCGTCCACAACCGCCATGTGGTCGACACCCTGCGCGACAAGGGCGCGCGTTTCGTCGAGGAGCTCGACGAGGTGCCGGCCGACGCGGTGACGATCTTCAGCGCGCACGGCGTCGCGCGCAGCGTCGAGGAAGAGGCACGGGCGCGCCAACTGCATGCGATCGACGCGACCTGCCCGCTGGTCATCAAGGTCCATAACCAGGGCCGGCAATACGCGGCCAGCGGCCGCATCGTCATCCTGATCGGGCATGCCGGCCATCCCGAAGTGGTCGGCACGATGGGCCAGATCCCCGGCAGGGTCATCCTGGTGCAGAGCGAGGCGGAGGTCGCGCAGCTCGATCTGGCCGCCGACACGCCGCTGGCCTATGTCACGCAGACCACGCTGAGCGTCGACGATACGCGCGGCATCATCGCGGCGCTGGAGCGACGCTTCCACGATCTGGTCGGACCCGATACGCGCGACATCTGCTATGCGACCCAGAACCGCCAGAGCGCGGTGCGCGAGCTGGCCACGCAGGTCGACGTGCTGCTCGTGATCGGCGCGCCCAACAGTTCGAACTCCAATCGCCTGCGCGAGATCGGCACCGAGAGCGGCGTGCCGTCGTATCTGATCGCCGATGGCAGCGAGCTCGATCCGGGCTGGGTACGCGATGCCGCCGTGGTCGGCATCACGGCCGGGGCGTCGGCGCCGGAAGCGATGGTCGAGGACGTGCTCGCCGCGCTGCGCCGGCTGGGGCCGGTCGAGGTCAGCACCATGACAGGCCGCGAGGAACACGCGCAGTTCCGCCTGCCGGCCGAACTGGCCGGCGTCACCATGGCCTGAAGCCGCCGGGCGAAGCGCGATCCCGCCCAGGCATCCATCCACCCACATCGAAGGAGGAAGCGCGCCTTGGCCATCCCCCTGCTCCAGGTCGCCCGCGTGGGCGCCTATGTGGTCCGCCAGCGGCTGGCCGGTCGCCAGCGCTATCCGCTCGCGCTGATGCTCGAGCCGCTGTTCCGCTGCAATCTGGCCTGCGCCGGCTGCGGCAAGATCGACTATCCCGAGCCCATCCTGAACCAACGCCTGTCGCTCGACGAATGCCTGGCGGCAGTCGACGAATGCGGGGCGCCGGTGGTCTCGATCGCCGGCGGCGAGCCGCTGCTGCACAAGGAGATGCCGGCCATCGTCGAGGGCATCGTCGCGCGCCGCAAGTTCGTCTACCTGTGCACCAACGCGCTGTTGATGGAGAAGAAGCTCGACGCCTACCGGCCCAGCCCCTACTTCGTCTGGTCCGTGCACCTGGACGGCGATCCCGAGATGCACGACCGCGCGGTCTGCCAGCCCGGCGTGTACGAGCGCGCGGTCGCCGCGATTCGCGCCGCCAAGCACCGCGGCTTTCGCGTCAACATCAATTGCACGCTGTTCAACGATGCCGATCCCGAGCGCGTGGCCCGTTTCTTCGACTCGGTCAAGGCGATGGGTGTGGACGGCATCACCGTCTCGCCCGGCTATGCCTACGAGCGCGCGCCCGACCAGCAGCACTTCCTGCACCGTGGCAAGACGCGCCAGCTGTTCCGCGACATCCTCGCGCGGGGCCGCCGCGGCCGGCAATGGGCCTTCAGCCAGTCGACGCTGTTTCTCGATTTCCTGGCGGGCAACCAGACCTACCGCTGCACGCCATGGGGCAATCCGGCGCGCACCGTGTTCGGCTGGCAGCGTCCGTGCTATCTGCTCGGCGAAGGCTACGCCGCGACGTTTCGCGAGCTGATGGAGCACACCGACTGGGACGCCTATGGCACCGGCAACTACGAGAAATGCGCCAACTGCATGGTGCACAGCGGCTATGAGGCCACCGCGGTGGCCGATACCGTCGCGCATCCGCTGAAGGCGATGCGCGTGGCGCTGCGCGGCGTGCGCACCGACGGGCCGATGGCGGCCGATATTCCGCTGGACGGCCAGCGGCCGGCCGAGTACGTGTTCTCGCGCCATGTCGAGATCAAGCTCGAGCAGATCCGGCGCCACGCCGCCGACTCGGCCGATTCGACCGACTCGACCGATTCCGCCCACGCCTCGAAGCCGGACCGGCAGGCCACGGCGCTGCACTGAACGCGCATGGACTGGGCGAGACTGGCCGGCGGCATCCTGACCGTGCTGGCATCGGGCTATGCGGCGGCGGCCTGGTGGGCCAGCCGCCGTCCCTTGCCCACGCCACCGGTGCAATGCGATGACGGCCTCGCGCCGGTGACGGTGCTCAAGCCGCTGTGCGGCGACGAGCCGCGCCTGTACCGCAATCTGGCCAGCTTCTGCCGGCAGCGCCATCCCTGCTTCCAGATCGTGTTCGGCGTGTGGACGCCGGACGATCCGGCGCTGGCAGTGGTGCAGCGGTTGCGGCGGGCGTTCCCCGACTGCGATATCGCCGTGGCCATCGGCGCGCATCAGCGTGCGCCGGCGCTGCCGACCGTCAATCCGAAGGTGGCCAATCTGCTGGCGATGCTGCCGCTGGCGCGCCACCAGCGGCTGGTGATCGCCGACAGCGATATCGCGGTGCGCGCCGGCTATCTGCGACGCGTCACGGCGCCATTGGCCGACCCGCGCGTCGGCATCGTGACCTGCCTGTATCGCGGCCGGCCGCTGCGCGGCACATGGACGCGGCTCGGCGCGCAGTTCATCGACGAATGGTTCGCCCCCGCAGTGCGCGTCGCGCATGCGGCCGGCAGCCAGCGCTTCGGTTTCGGCGCGACCATGGCGTTGCGGCGCGAGGCGCTGCTGCGGATCGGCGGCTTCGCGGCGCTGGCCGACCGGCTCGCCGACGACTACTGGCTCGGCGAGCTGACTCGCCGGCAAGGGCTGCGCACCGTGCTGTCCGAGGTCCAGGTCAGCACCGATATCGCGGAAACCACGCCGCGCGCGTTGTGGTCTCACGAACTGCGCTGGCTGCGCACGCTGCGCGCGCTCGATCCGGCCGGCTTCGCGCTGGTCTTCCTGACCTTTACCTGGCCGATGCTGGTGTTCGGACTGCTGCTGGCGTCCTCGCGCGCGCTCGCGCTCGTGGCCGCGCTCGGGGCGCTGGCCCGGTCGTTGCACTGTCGCGATGCGGGCGCGGCGCTGCGCGCGCCCTTGCGCGATACGCTGCTGCTGCTCGAATGGACGGTGGCGATCGCGGGCCGTCAGGTGCGCTGGCGGGGTACGCGCCTTGCCATTCAATGGACGCGCGATGCGGTGGCGAGCGCCGCTGCCCTCTCCCCCAACCCCTCTCCCACAAGTGGGACAGGGGAGAACGCCGGCAGCCCCTCGGCAGGCTTGCGGTTGGCTCCCGCAAGCCGGAGCGAGAAGAACGCCCCCGGCCCCTCGTCAGGCTTGCGGTTGGCTCCCCTCTCCCGCGCGCGGGACAAGGGCCGGGGGAGAGGGCCGGCCTGCGCCGACCGGCCAGGCCCGCAGCCCTCTTCCGTATCCCGGAGGCCCCGATGAAGACCCTGTTCCTGCAAGCGCCCTCTTTCGACGGTTTCGACGGCGGCGCCGGGTCGCGCTATCAGGCCAGGCGCGAGATCCGCTCTTTCTGGTATCCGACCTGGCTGGCGCAACCGGCGGCGCTGGTGCCCGGCAGCCGCCTGCTCGATGCGCCCGCCGACGGCTTGAGCCTGGAACAGACGCTGGCCATCGCGGGCGAATACGAACTGGTGATCGTGCATACCAGCACGCCATCGTTTCCGGCCGACGTGCGCTTCGCGCAGGCGCTCAAGGCCCGATATCCGACCATCCGGATCGGCATGGTCGGCGCCAAGGCCGCGGTCGACCCCGGCGGGACGCTGGCCGCCAGCGAGGCGATCGACTTCGTCTGCCGCGAGGAATTCGACTACACCTGCCGCGACGTCGCCGCCGGCCTGCCCTTGCCGCAGATCGCCGGGCTCAGCTATCGGGTGCCCGACGGCACGATCGAACACAACCCCCCGCGTCCGATGATCGAGGACATGGACGCGCTGCCCTTCGTTGCCCCGATCTACCGGCGCGACCTGAACATCCGCAACTACTTCATCGGCTATCTGCGGCACCCCTACGTATCGATCTACACCGGCCGCGGCTGCCGCTCGCGCTGCACGTTCTGCCTGTGGCCGCAGACGGTCGGCGGGCACCGCTACCGCGTGCGTTCCCCGCAGAACGTACTGGCCGAGGTCGAATGGATCCGGCGCAATATGCCGGAGGTGCGCGAGATCATGTTCGACGACGACACCTTCACCGACTTCAAGCCGCGCGTGGAGGAGATCGCGCGCGGGCTCGGCAAGCTGGGTGTGACATGGTCGTGCAATGCCAAGGCCAACGTGCCCTACGGCACGCTGAAGATCATGAAGGACAACGGCCTGCGCCTGCTGCTGGTCGGCTACGAATCGGGCGACGACCAGATCCTGCTGAACATCAAGAAGGGCCTGCGCACCGATATCGCGCGGCGCTTCACCGAGGACTGCCGCAAGCTGGGCATCACGATCCACGGCACCTTCATCCTCGGCCTGCCTGGCGAGACGCGCGAGACCATCGAGAAGACCATCGCCTTCGCGCAGGAGATCAATCCCCATACGATCCAGGTCTCGCTCGCCGCGCCCTACCCCGGCACCGCGCTGTACCGGCAGGCGCGCGAGAACGGCTGGCTCGGCGACGACAAGGTGATCCCGCTGGTCAACGACCGCGGCGTGCAGTTGGCTGCGATCAGCTATCCGCATCTGTCGCGCGACGAGATCTATCACGGCGTCGAGACCTTCTACCGCCGCTTCTATTTCCGGCCGTCCAAGATCTGGGAGATCACCCGCGAGATGATGGGCAGCTGGGAAATGACGCGGCGCCGGCTGCGCGAGGGTGTCGAGTTCTTCCGCTTCCTGCATACCCACGAGGCCTGATCCTGCCGATCCCGACAACCACCTCGACCACGACCTCGACCGCAGCGACCGCCACGGCGACGCGCCGGACACAGCCACGCGCGCTGATCGTGACGGCCGACGATTTCGGCCTGCATCCGGCCGTCAACGAGGCGATCGAGCTGGCCCACCGGCACGGCGTGCTCGACGCCGCCAGCCTGATGGTGGGCGCACCGGCCGCGGCCGATGCGGTATCGCGCGCACATCGGCTGCCGCGGCTGCGCGTCGGCCTGCATCTGGTGCTGGCCGACGGACCGTCGGTGCTGGCGCCGGCCGCCATCCCGGACCTGGTCGACGCCGCCGGGCGCTTCCGCTCCGCGATGGCGCGCGACGGGCTGCGCTTCTTGCTGTTCGATGCGGTACGCCGCCAGCTGGCCGCGGAGATCCGCGCGCAGTTCGCCGCCTTCGCCGCGACCGGGCTGGCGCTCGATCACGTCAACACGCACAAGCACTTCCATCTGCATCCGACCGTGCTGTCCCTGATCCTGGCCATCGGCCGCGACTACGGCCTGCGCGCGATGCGGCTGCCGCGCGAAACGGGCGCGCCGTGGTGGCTGCGCCCGTGGCTCGCGCTGCTGCGCCGGCGCCTCGACGCCGCCGGCATCGCGCACAACGACTATGTGATCGGCAACGCCCGCAGCGGCGCGATGGACGAGGACGCCGTGCTGGCCGCCTTGCGGACGCTGCCGCCCGGCGTCGGCGAGCTCTATCTGCATCCGGCCACGGCGTCCGGCGAACGGATCGCGCCGTCGATGCGCGGCTACCGACATGCCGACGAGCTGGCCGCGCTGCTGTCGCCGCGCGTGCGTACCGCGCTGGAGCAGGTGGCGCCGCGGCGCGGCGGCTTCGCCGATCAGCTGCCGGCGCGCGTCGGCGACGGCGACTCCTGTGCCTCGCCGGGGTGGCGGCGATGAGGCGGCTCGGACTGCTGGCCGGGCTGATCGGGCTGATCGCGCTGGGCACACTGATCGTGCATCAGGGCGTGGGCCAGATCGCCGCGACCGTCGCGCGCGCCGGCTGGCCGCTGCTGTGGCTGTTGCCGGTGCACGGCGTGGCGATCGCGCTCGACGCGCGTGCGTGGCAAGGGCTGCTGCGCGCCGCGGCGCCCGCCGCGCATCCCGGCCTGCTGTTCCTGTGGTGGGTGGCCAGCGTGCGCGAGGCCGTCAACCGGCTGCTGCCGACGGCCAATGTCGGCGGCGAGCTGGCCGGCATCCGCCTCGGGAGGCTGCAGGTCGGCGACACCAGCGCAGTCACCGCCAGCGTGGTGGTCGAAGTCATGGTCACGCTGTTCTCGCAGTATCTGTTTTGTGTGGTCGGCGTGCTGCTGCTGATCGCCGCGATTCCGGGAGGCCATCAGGAACAGCGTGCCGTGACGATCGGCGGCGGGCTGCTGCTGTCCCTGCCGCTGCCGGTCGCGTTTGCACTGGCCTTGCGGCATGGCGCGCTGTTCGCGCGGCTCGAACGGCTGGCCCGGCGCTTGCTCGGCGAAGAACACCGGATGGTCGATGCGATCGCCGGCGCCGACCTCGGCGCGGGCCTGGACCAGCGCATCCGCGCGCTGCTCGGACGCCTGCGCACGCCGGTCACCGCGGCGGTCTGGCAACTGCTGGGGCTCACGGCCGGCACCGTCGAGACCTGGTTCGCGCTGCGGCTGCTCGGCCATCCGGTGTCGTTCGGCGAGGCGCTGGCGATCGAATCGCTGACGATGGCCGCGCGCAATATGGCCTTCTTCGTGCCGGGCGGGCTTGGCGTGCAGGAGGCGGTGGTGATGCTCCTCGGACAGCTGCTGGGCATCGATGCGCAGACGGCGCTGTCGCTGGCCCTGGTGCGCCGTGCGCGCGAGGTGCTGTACGGCGTGCCGGCGCTGCTGTCGTGGCAGTGGTTCGAGGTGCGCCGCTGGCGCGACCGGCACGGCGAACCGGCCGCGGCCGTACGGGGCGGCCGGCGATGAGGCGCGACGCTTCAGCGGCCGCCTGCCTGGCGCGCGTTGTGCTGGGACAGATAGTGGATCAGTCCATCGACGCCGTCGCGCGCGACGATGTCGCCGAACTGCCGGCGGTAGACCTCGATCAGCCACGCGCCCATCATGTTGATGTCGTAGATCTTCCAGCCGTCGACGCCCCGCCGCAGCCGGTAGTCGATCTGGTTCTCGTCGCCGGCGGCGATCACGCGCGTGCGCACCACCACGTCGTCGGCATTGGCGCCAGCCTGGACCGGCGTATAGCGGAACTCGACGTTCTGGCCGCGCAGCTGGGACAGCGACAACGCATACGTGTGGACCAGCAGCGTGCGGAACTGTTCGACCAGTTGCTGCTGCTGCGCGGGATTGGCCGTGCGCCAGGCCGGGCCGAGCGCCAGCCGCGCGGTGCGCGCGAAATCGGTATAGGGAAGGAACTGGCGCCGTACCACGGCCACGACGCGGGCCTGGTCGCCGGCGCTGGCCGCGGGATCGGCCCGCACCGCGGAGATCACCCCTTCCACCGCGGTGCGCACCAGCCGGTCTGGCGTGGCGCGCTCGGCGGCGTTGGCATGCGGCGGGCAGATCAGCGCAGAGACTGCGACGGCAAGCGCGACGGCAAGCGCGAAGGCAAGCGCGAAGATCGGCGAATGGGAACGGACAGGAATCATGGGGAGCGCTCCGACGGCATGACGATGAACACGGCGATCCGAGCGATCGAGTATAGCCCCGCCCCCAGCACCGCTGCAGGGGCCCGCGCGCACGTTCACCGGGCATGCTGACCGCGGCCATTACCCGCCTGGTGATGCTGGCGACGGCGCGCGCGTGGCTGACCATCGCCCTGGCGGCCGTGGTCTGCGCCGCCAGCGGCTGGTATGCGGCCCGGCACTTCGCGATCAATACCGACATCGGCCGGCTGCTCGATGTGGACGCCCCCTGGGCGCGCTACGACGCCGCGCTGAACCAGGCCTTTCCGGACCGCGACCGCCTCATCCTCGCGGTGGTGCAGGCGCCGGTTCCCGAGCTGGCCGAAGCCGCCGCCGATGCGCTGGCACAGTCGCTGCGCAATCAGCCATCGCACTTCGAGGCGGTGCGCCAGCCGAGCGGCGGCGCCTTCTTCGCACGCAACGGGCTGCTGTTTCTCGATACGCCGAGATTGGCCAGCATGACGCGCGATCTGGCCGATGCGCGCCCCTTGCTCAACGCGCTGGCGCGCGATCCGTCCTTGCGCGGGCTGGCCGACACGCTGTCGGTCACGCTGGGCCTGCCGCTGCAGATGGGCCAGGTCACGCTGGCGCAGATGGGGCCGCTGCTCTCGCGCAGTGCGATGACGCTCGAGCAGGTGCTCGCGGGCCGGCCGGCGGCGCTGTCCTGGCGCACGCTGGCCGAACCCGCGCCGGCGGCCGGCCCCGCTCTGGCCTTCGTCGCGGTCAGCCCAGTGCTCGATTACGGCGACCTGCAGGCGGGCGCCGATGCCTCGGCGGCGATCCGCGCCAGCGCGGCGCAACTGCAACTGGCGCAGCGCTACGCGGCCCAGGTGCGGCTGACCGGGCCGCAGGCGCTGGCCGACGACGAGTTCGCCTCGGTGGCCGATGGGGCGGCGCTGAACGGCGCGGTGACGGTGCTGATGGTGATCCTGATCCTGTGGCTGGCGCTGCGTTCGGCGCGGCTGATCGTCGCCGTGCTGCTGAGCCTGTTCGCCGGCCTGGCCGTCACCGCGGCCCTGGGCCTGGCGATGGTCGGCGCGCTCAATATGATCTCGGTCGCCTTCGCGGTGCTGTTCGTCGGCCTCGGCGTGGACTTCGGCATCCAGTTCGGTGTGCGCTACCGCGCCGAACGCCACGACCGCGACCATATCGTGACGGCGCTGGCCCACACCGCGCAGGCGCTGGCGGTGCCGCTGTCGCTGGCGGCGGCGGCCACGGCCGCGGCGTTCTTCGCCTTCCTGCCGACCGACTATCGCGGCGTGGCCGAGCTGGGCCTGATCGCAGGCGTCGGCATGTTCGTCGCGTTCTTCACCACGGTCACGCTGCTGCCGGCGCTGATCCGCGTGCTGCAGCCCGACGGCGAGACCGTCGCGCCGGGCATCCGCTGGCTCGCGCCCGCCGACGAATTCTTCGAGCGCCATCGCAAGCCGGTGCTGTGGATGACCTGCCTCGCGATCCTGGCCGCCTCGCCACTGCTGACCCAGCTGCGCTTCGATTTCGACCCGCTGAACCTGAAGGACCCCGCCTCCGAATCGATGGCGACGCTGCGCGCGCTCAAGGACGCGCCGCAGGCCGGCACCGAGGATGTCAGCGTGCTGGCGCCCTCGCTGCAGGCGGCACGCGCGCTGGCGACGCGGCTGTCGGCGCGGCCCGAGGTGGCGCGCGTGACCACGCTGGACAGCTTCGTGCCGCCCGATCAGGACGCCAAGCTGCCCCTGATCGCGACCGCGGCGCAGGCGCTATTGCCCACGCTGACCCAGCCAGCCGCGCCGCCCGCCACCGATCCGCTGCGCGTGGCCGCATTGCGCCGGACGGCGACCCAGCTCGATCTGGCGGCCGACAGCCGCTCGGCACCCGGTGCGACGCCCGCCGCCGGCGTGGCGGAGGCGCGCCGGCTGGCGCAGGCCCTGCGCAAGCTGGCCGATGCCGATGCCGCGACGCGCGATCGCGCCGAACGCGCCATCTCCCTGCCCCTGCGGCTGGGACTGGCGGGCCTGGCGCAGGCGCTGCAGGCCGGGCGCGTCGCCATCGATTCGCTGCCGCGCGAACTGGTGCGCGACTGGGTGACGCCGGATGGCCGCGCGCTGGTCACCGTCAGCCCGCGCCTGCCGCCGGGCGAACGCGCGCGCGAGGCGGCGCTCGACGCCTTCGTGCCGGCGGTGCTGGCGATCGCGCCGGAGGCCACCGGCGGGCCGATCGCGGTGCGCGGCTCGGCCCGTACCATCCTGAGCGCGTTCGCGCAGGCCGGCGCCTGGGCGGTGCTGTCGATCGCGATTCTGCTATGGCTGACGCTGCGCCGCTTCGCCGACGTGCTGCGCACGCTGGTGCCGCTGCTGGTATCGGCGGTGCTGACGCTGGAGCTCTGCGTGGTGTTCGGCATCGCGCTGAACTTCGCCAACGTGATCGCGCTGCCGCTGCTGCTTGGCATCGGCGTCGCCTTCAAGATCTACTACGTGATCGCATGGCGCGAGGGCAAGACCGGCCTGCTGCAGTCCAGCCTGACCCATGCGGTGCTGTTCAGCGCGGCCACCACCGCGACCGCGTTCGGCAGCCTGTGGCTGTCGCACCATGCCGGCACGGCCAGCATGGGCAAGCTGCTGGCGCTGTCGCTGGTGTGCACGCTGGCCGGCGCGGTGTTTTTCCAGCCTATCCTGATGGGACGGCCGCGCCAGCCGCGCTGACCCGGCTGCCGCCGCGCACCGTCCACGACGCCACCATGAACGCCATGCCCCCGTCCCCTCCCCTCTCACCGTTACCGCTGCGCCGGCTGGTGCCACTCGCCGCGCTGTGCTGCGCGGCCTGCGCGACCGGACCGAACGCCAACCCGGCCGACCCGCTGGAGCCGCTGAACCGCGCCGTCTATACCGTCAACGACAAGGTCGACACCTATGTCGCGGTACCGGTCGCCAAGGGCTATCGCCGCGTCACGCCGCAGCAGGTGCGTACCGCGGTCACCAATGTCTTCAACAACGTCGGCGACGTCGGCAACGCGATCAACAACCTGCTGCAGGGCAAGGGCGTGGCGGCGGCCGAGAGCGCGATGCGCGTCGCGATCAATACCGTCCTGGGCCTGGGCGGACTGATCGATATTGCGACGCCGGCCGGACTGCGGAGGCATCCGCAGGACCTGGGCCTGACGCTGGGCACCTGGGGCGTGCCGTCGGGGCCGTATCTGGTGCTGCCGCTGTTCGGGCCCAGTACCGTGCGCGACGGCATCGGCATGGCCGGCGACGTGTTCACCGATCCGGTGACCTATATGGATCCGGCCTGGCGCAACAGCCTGTTTGCGCTCCAGTTCGTCAATACGCGCAGCAACCTGCTCGATGCCACCAGCCTGCTGGAGCAGGCCGCGCTGGACAAATACAGCTTCGTGCGCGACGCCTATCTGCAGCAGCGCCGCCAGCGGCTGCGCGGCGACGAGGCCGGCGACCTGCCGGACTATGGCGATGACGGCGACGAAGGAGAAGGCGCGGCCGGCGGAGCGTCGCCATCGATGGCGACGCCCGGATCCGAGGTCGGCCCAACTCCAGCCCCAACACCGGCTCCGGCTCCGGCTCCGGCTCCGGCTCCGGCCCCACAATGATCGCGAGATTCGCCCGCGCAGCGCGGCAGCACGGCCGCCAACCGGCCCAGGCCACGCCGCGCCGCGGCGGCATCGCCGGCCAGCCGTACCAGTTCGCCCAATTGCGCCGGTTGCCGCAGCACGCTGGCGCATAGCGCGCGCATCGCGATCCCGCCATCCCGGGCGAACGCGGCCAGCGCCGCCGGGGGAACGCGGCGCGCCGCCGGATCGGCGATCGCACGGCACACCACGAACGGCAGGCCGGCCGCGCGCGCCGCGGCGGCAATACGGTGCGATTCCATATCGACGGCCACCGCGCCCGTCGCCACGTGCAGCGCCCATTTGTCGGCTACGGCGGCGGCTGGCGTGTCGACGCCCGCGATCGCGCCGCCCACCGCCCCGGGCAGAGCCATGCGAATCGTCTGGGCCAAGCGGGCGTCGGTGTCCAAGCGTCGGTCTTCGGCGGCCACCGCATCGGCCACGACCACGCTGCCGGGTGCCAGCGCGGGGTCGAGCCCACCCGCGACACCGAAGCTGATCAGCCCGGCATAGCGGTGCGCCGATCGTTCACCATCGCGCAAGGCGGCGGCCAGCGCGGCATCGAGGGCATCGCCGTGCAGGCCGCTCACTGTCGTTGCGCCTGGCCAGCGCAGCAGCCGCGCTTCGAAGGCCATGCCGGTGACGACGAGCCAGCGCGGCGCGCCGGCATCGGCGCGGTTCGCGCTCTCGCTCACATGCCCCATGGCATGCGGCCCGCAGCGTCGCCGGACACGGCGGCATCGAGCGCACTGCCCCGTCCTTCGAGATTGCCGAGATTGCGGTAGCGCGCCAGCGCCCACAGCGGGAAATACCGCGCATAGCCGTGATAGCGCAGATAGAACACGCGCGGAAAGCCGACCGCGGTGAAATGCTGCTCGTCCCACAACCCGTCGGCACGCTGCTCCCGCAGCAGATAATCGATGCCGCGCGCGAGCGCGGGCAGATCGCGGCAACCGGCCGCCATCAGCCCCAGCAGCGCCCAGGCGGTCTGCGACGGCGTGCTCGGCGCGCTCTCGTGGCCGCGGTAATCGAGCCGGTAGCTGCTGCCGTCTTCGCCCCAGCCGCCGTCGCCGTTCTGCACCGACAACAACCACTGCGCGGCGCGCCGCACCGGCGCCGCATCGGGACCGAGGCCGGCGGCCTGCAGCGCGCACAGCGCACTCCAGGTGCCATACAGGTAGTTGGTGCCCCAGCGCCCGTACCAGCTGCCGTTGGCCTCCTGCTGGTCCAGCAGATAACCCAGCGCCTGCGCGGCGGCGCGGCTGTTCGCCGGCAATTCGCCCAGTTGCGCCAGCATCGACAGGCAGCGCGCCGACACGTCGGCGGTCGGCGGATCGAGCAGCGCGCCATGATCGGCAAACGGGATGCTGTTCAGATGGCTGTGTGTGTTCTCCGGCTCGAAGGCGCCCCAGCCGCCGTCGCCGCTCTGCATGCCTTCGATCCATTCGCGCGCACGGACCAGCGCCGGCTCGACGCGGCCGTGCCAGCGCGAATCGCCGCGCGCTGCGCGATCGAGGGCCATCGCGACCACGGCGGTATCGTCGACATCGGGATAGTGGGGATTGGCATATTGGAAGGCCCACCCCCCGGGACGCAGATGCGGGCGGCGCACGGCCCAGTCGCCGCGCACGTCCAGCACTTGCAGGGGCAGCAGCCAGTCGAGCGCACGCCGCGCCGCCGCCAGCGCGCGTTCGCCACCGGCTTCGAGCATTGCATGGCAGGTCAGCGAGGTATCCCACACCGGCGAAAAGCAGGGCTGGCAATACGTCTGGTCACCATGCTCGACCAGCAGGCGGTCCAGCGCCGCGCGGGCCTGCGCGACCACCGGCTCGTCGCGCGGCACGCCCAGCGCGTCGAACATCATCACCGCATTGACCATCGCCGGAAAGATCGCGCCCAGGCCATCGTCGCCGTTCAGGCGCTCGCGCACGAACCGCTCGGCGCGCTGCATCGCGCGCCGGCGCAGCGGGCCCGGCGACAGGGGCTCGAGCACGCGCAGCGCGGCATCGACGCCGCGGAACACCGCATACCAGAAGCGGCTCTGATGCGGCGCCCTGCCTGGCATCCGTGCGGCCTGGCTGGGCCGGCGGAACAGTTCGTCGATGCCGACGCGGCGCGGATTGCGCGCACACGGGCGCAGCGTGTTCAGTACCAGCAGCGGCACGATGACCGTCCGTGCCCAGTACGAGATCTTCGACAGATGAAAGGGAAACCACAGCGGCAGCAGCATGATCTCGACCGGCATCAGCGGCACCGCCCGCCACGGCATCACGCCGTACAGCGCCAGCAGCGTGCGGGTGAACACATTGCTCGCTTCGGCACCGCCAAGCGCCAGGATGCGCGCGCGCGCGCGTTGCATCGCCGGCGCATCGACCGGCTCGCCGATCATCTTCAGCGCGAAATACGCCTTGACGCTGGCGCTGATGTCGGACGCGCCGCCATGGAACAGCGGCCAGCCGCCGTCGGCGTTCTGCCGGCGCAGCAGATAGCGCCCGATGCGCGCCTCCCGCGCGGGATCGGCCGGCTCGCCCAGGTAGTGGACCAGCAGCACGTATTCGGAAGGGATCGTGGTATCGGCTTCGAGCTCGAAGACCCAATGGCCGTCGGGCCGTTGCCGCGCGATCAGCGCGTCGACGGCGTGCGCGATGGCGGCATCGATGCGCGAGTCGGTGGAAGCGGTGGAAGCGGTGGAAGGGGTGAACGCAGGGAAGGACGGCGCGAGGGAGGCGGAATCCGGCCGGTCCCTGGTGTCCACGGCTTGCGGCGAACCGGTCAAGGCGATCTGGATTTGAGCCACATCACTCCTCGTCACGCAATGACATCGCGAGGCAGCCGGCGGGGCGGGACCACGACCGGCGCGCGTGCAGACCCGCGATCGGTGTTGGGGGGTCGGGCGATTATAGCAACAAGGCCGAAGGCGGGCCGGACATGCCCGCCCGCCTTGACAGCCCCCGTTCCGCGCTTCTATGCTGGCGCACATTGTTCCTTTCAAAAGACCGATGTTCTGTTGTACAGAATACAAGGGAACCTCGGCGAGATCGCCATGAATCCCGACTCCCCCAACGGCAGCCCATCCGGGGCCGCGCCGAAAGACCCGCGCAAACCGCTGCGCGGCATCCGCGTGCTCGACCTGACCAATGTGCTGGCCGGCCCCTTCTGCTGCCACCAGCTGGCCCACATCGGCGCGGACGTGATCAAGGTGGAAACGCCCGGCACCGGCGACCTGGCGCGCCAGCTTGGCGCCGACGCCGAGCTGAACCGCAGGCTGATGGGCGTGTCCTTCCTGGCGCAGAACCCCGGCAAGCGCTCGATCACGCTGAACCTGAAGCATCCGCTGGGCAAGCAGGCGCTGCGCCGGCTGGTGCAGCAGTCGGACGTGCTGGTCGAGAATTTCCGCCCGGGCGTGATGGCGCGGCTCGGGCTTGGCTACGACACGCTCAGGCAGGACAATGCGCGGCTGATCTATTGCGCGATTTCGGGCTTCGGCCAGGACGGTCCGCTGGCCGACCTGCCGGCCTACGACCAGATCATCCAGGGCATGGCCGGCGTGATGAGCATCACCGGCGATGCCCAGACCGCGCCGTACCGCGTCGGCTATCCGGTCTCCGACACCGTCGGCGGGCTGACGGCGGCGCTGGCGGTCGCCGCGGCGCTGGCCGACCGCGATCGCACCGAGGGCTACCTGATCGACGTGTCGATGCTCGAATCGACGCTGGCGACGATGGGCTGGGTGGTGTCCAACTACCTGGTCGCCGGGCGCGAACCGGCGCCGATGGGCAACGACAACATGACCGCGAGCCCGTCGGGCACTTTCCGTACCGGCGACGGGCTGATCAATATCGCCGCCAACAAGCAGGAACAGTTCGAGGCGGTCTGCCGCGTGATCGGCCGGCCGGAGCTGGCCACCGACCCGCGTTTCGCCGAGCGCCAGGCCCGGCTGCAACATCGCGCCGCACTGCAGGGCGAGCTCGAGGCCGAGCTGACGCGCCAGCCCACCGCGCATTGGTGGCCGCTGCTGAACCAGGCCGGCGTGCCGGCAGGGCCGGTCTATACGGTGCCGCAGACGCTGGCCCATCCGCAGGTCGCCACGCGCGGCATCGTCGCCGAGTTTCCCGATGCGCCCGGCGTGGGACGCGACCTGCGCCTGCTGCGCACCGGCTTCAAGCTCGACGGGGCCGCGCCGGCAGTCCAGGCCCCGCCCCCCCAGCTGGGCCAGCACACCCGCGACATCCTGCTGGAACTCGGCTATACGGCCCAGCAGATCGACACCATGCAGGCGGAGCGCGCCCTATGACCGCATTCGATCCCTCCGCCCCGGACGCCGGCCAGCGCCGCGCCGAAGACTGGTGGCACAGCGCCATCATCGACATGCAGCCCGGCGTGATCCGCTATCGCGGCTATCCGATCGAGCAGCTGATCGGGCGCGTCTCGTTCGCGCAGATGATCTGGCTGATGCTGCGCGGCGAACTGCCGCCGCCGGGCCAGGCCGCCCTGCTCGACGCCGCGCTGATGTCCGCGGTCGACCATGGCCCGCAGGCGCCCAGCATCGCGGTGGCGCGCATGGCGGCGACCTGCGGCGTGGGCCTGAACAATGCGATGGCGTCGGCCGTCAATCTGCTGGGCGACGTGCACGGCGGCGCCGGCGAGCAGGCGGTGGCGCTCTATCTGGATATCGCGGCGCGCGCCGATGCGGGACTGGCGCTGCCGGACGCGGTGCGCCAGGGCCTGCAGGCCAGGCGCGAGCTGCACGGCAAATATGTCTCGGGCTTCGGCCATCGCTTCCATCCGATCGATCCGCGCGCGCCGCGGCTGCTCGAGCTGGTCGACCAGGCCGCCGCGGCGGGCGTGGTCGGCGGGCGGTTCGCCGCGATCGCGCGGGCGGTCGAGATCGAGCTCGGTGCGGGCCGATCGCGGCCGGTGCCGATGAATATCGACGGTGCCACCGCGGTCATCTATGCCGAGCTCGGTTTCCCGCCGCCGCTGGCGCGCGGGTTGTTCTGCCTGTCGCGCTCGGTCGGCATTCTTGCGCATGCCTGGGAGCAGACCGGGCAAGGTGGCCGCAACAAGGGGCCGATGCCGCGCGAATTCATCTGGACCTATGACGGCCCCCCGCCGCGCGATGTGCCGGACGGACGGTCGGACGAAAAGCCGGACGCGAAGGGCTAGCGCGTTGGGAAGCTTTGCCGCTGGCGCGTCAACGGGGGTCGCCGGGAAGATCGGCGGCGAGCGCAGCGTCGGACCCTGGCTCGGACTCGGACTCCGCCTCGGACGCCGATGCAGACGCCGGCCCGGCTTGCGCCGCCGCGAGCGCTTGCTCGCGCTCCAGCGTGGACGCCAGCACATAGCGATCCCGCCCGCGCCGTTTCGCCTCGTACAGCGCGCGGTCGGCATTGCCGAACAGCTGCTGCCACAGCCCCACCGAGTCGGAGCCATCGTCGCGCAGCTGCGCGACGCCGATGCTGACGCTGGCGAACTTGCCGGCCGGCCCGGGCAGCGGAATCGCCCGCACCTTGCGCAGGATGCGCCGGGCCAGCGCGGTGGCCTGATGCTCGTCGGTATGGGGGCACAACACGCAGAATTCCTCGCCGCCGTAGCGGCCCGCTACATCCGAGGCGCGGCGCGAGTTGTCCAGCGCCTCGGCGATCGCCTGCAGCACCGCATCGCCGGCGCGATGGCCGCTGCGGTCGTTGACCTGCTTGAAATGATCGACGTCGATGACCAGGCAGGCCACCGCCTGCCGGTTGCGCAGCGCGGACACGATCAGGCGGCTGGCGGCACTGTCGAGGGCGGCCCGGTTGAGCAGCCCCGTCAGGCCGTCGATGCGGGCGCCGCGCTCCTTGTTGGCGATGACCTGCTCCAGCGCCATCACGGTAAAGCCGAACAGGCCGAGCAGCGTCGCCACCAGCGGCGCGAGCACCACCACCGCGTTGTAGCCGGGGTCGTGGCCGAGATTGCCCGCATGGAACGGCGACGGGGAAATGGCGCCGTCGCCCTGCCAGGCCACGCCCGCGCCATAGAGTTGGGCGCACAGCTGGACGGCGCTCGCCAGCAGCACCAGCGGCAGGCCGATTTCGCTTTGGCGCACGCGCGAGCGCAGCAGCACCACGATCGTCGTCAGCGACAGCAGCGCCAGCGCGACATAGGCGACGCGATGCAGTTGCAGCACAGCATGCGGTCCGGTCAGCGCATCGAGCGCGGCGGCGACCGTCGCCACCACGGCCACGCCCTGCATGCGGGTGAATCCGGGCAAACCCTGATGCACGCGCACGCCGCAATAGATCGTCAGCTTGCCGGCCAGGTAGAACATCACGGCCACCGCGCCCACCTCGACCAGATGCGCCGTGGCCGCATTGATGGTCAGCGCGAGACCGCCGCCCGACAGCACCAGGTGGCCGCCGGCCCATAGGCGGCCGGCATCGGTGCGGATCAGCGCGAATACGAGGCCCGTCGAGATCAGCAGCGTGCTGGAAAACACCACCATCATGACGATCACAATGCTGTGCTGGTCTAGCTGCACGGTATCCCTCGGAAAATGCCGCGTTGCATATGCCCCGGCGGCACGGCCGCTCGTCCCAAAACCTTTGATGATAGCCGGCGCACCGGCGCCGGGCATCCCCCTTGAGTCGGGCATGGGCCGGCGGCGGCATCGTCCGTGGCGCCAGCCGACCGGCGCAGGCTCAGTCGTCGAAGGGGAAGCTGCCGCCCAGCGTTTCGGTCAGCGCGCGGGCGGCGCGCAGCACGTCCGCGCGGAAGTCCGGCCGATAGCGCGAGGCCGGGCACGTCAGCGTCAGCGCGCCGCGCAGTTCGCCGCCAGGACCGAACACCGGGGCCGACACGCCGGCGATATCGGGCACGCGGTCGCCGACCAGCGTCGCCACGCCCTCGCGGCGGATGGTGTCGTACAGCTGGCCGCGCGCGCCGGCGAAGGCGCGCAGCACGCGCCCGCCGGCGCCGCGATTGCGCGGCAGCAGATCGCCGGCGCGGGCATGGTCGCGCACCGGTTGCGGGGAATCGACGCGATAGAGGCATAGCCGGTGCTCGCCCTGTTCGACATGGAAGGCCGCGCTCTCGCGCGTGTCCTGCACCAGCTGGCGCAGCACCGGCATCACGGCCGTCTCCAGCGAGAACGACGCGGCATAGACGGCATGCAGGCGCGCGACTTCGGAGCCCAGGCCGTAGCGGCCGTCGGCGTGGCGCACCACCAGCCGCGCATGCTCGAGCGAGGCGAGCAGCCGCAGCAGCGTACTTTTGTAGAGGCCCGAGCGCTGCGCCAGCTCCGCCAGCGTCAGCGCGGTATCGCCGAGCCGGAACGCCCGCAGCAGGAACAGTGCGCGATCCACTGCCACCGCGCCGCCCTCGGCGGCATGCTTGTCGGCTTCGGAAACCTGGGCGGCTTTACGGGGCATCGGGGCGAAAGAATGCGCGGTCAATGAGGTGCGCGCACCGTATAGAACGGCCCTCGCTTTGTCAATCCAGCATGGCGCCAGCCGCCGGGTCCCCGCCTGCGCGGGGACGACGCGTTACGCCCGTCCCGCACGGTATGCCGCTGTCGTCCCCGCGCAGGCGGGGACCCCATGGCTTTCCGCGTTGACGCCAACGATGGAAGAGACCGGCCGCCGCTTGCGCAGCAACGACAGCATCGTTCACCCCAGCCGCCGCACCACCGCGTCGGCGAATTCGCGCGTGCTGGCCTTGCCCTTCAGGTCGCCGGTGCGGATGTTGTCCTCGTTCAGCGTCCGGTCGATCGCGGTGCGCATCCGCTGCGCGAGGTCCTGGCGGCCGACGTGCTCGAGCATCAGGCCGGCCGCCAGCATCAGCGCGACCGGATTGGCCACGCCCTTGCCGGCGATGTCCGGCGCGGAGCCGTGCACGGCCTCGAACACCGCCGCGTGCTCGCCGATATTGGCCCCGGGCGCCAGGCCCAGCCCGCCGACCAGTCCGGCGATCTGGTCCGACAGGATGTCGCCGAACAGGTTCGTGCACAGCAGCACGTCGAACTTCCACGGGTCGAGCACCAATTGCATCGCGCAGGCATCGACGATGCGGTCCTCCATCTCGACCCGCCCCGCATAATCGGCCGCCACCTCGCGCGCGGCCTCCAGGAAGATGCCGGTCAGCGCCTTCAGGATGTTGGCCTTGTGGACCACGGTGACCTTCCTGCGGCCGTTGCGCAGCGCGTATTCGAAGGCGAAGCGGGCGATGCGCAGGCAGTCGGCGCGCGTATTGGTACCGGTGGACACCGCCACCGCGCGCGGATCGTCGCCGACCGCGATGTAGTAGTCGTGCGCGACGTAGAAGCCGCCGACGTTCTCGCGCACCAGTACCAGGTCGATGTCCTGGTAGCGGCCGGGCACCAGCGTGCGGGCGGGCCGCACGTTGGCGTAGAGCTGGAACAGCTCGCGCAGCCGGACATTGACCGAGCGGAAGCCCCCGCCCACGGGCGTGGTCAGCGGCCCTTTCAGCGCCAGGCCGGTGCGGCGGATGCTGTCCAGCGTGGCCTCGGGCAGCGGATCGCCGCTTGCCTGCAGCGCGGCCATGCCGGCCTGCTGCGTTTCCCAGGCGAACGGCGCGCCCAGCGCGTCGAGCACCTGCAAGGTGGCATCCATGATTTCGGGGCCGATGCCGTCGCCGGGAATCAGCGTGGCCGGGATGGTGGCACCGTCGCCGGGGGTCGCGCTGGTGGTCGTCTTGTTGGCCTTGTTGGTCGGATTTGCATCGGTTTGCACAGGCGATCTCCACAAAATGACAATGGCTACGGATGGCGGCGGCACGCCCGCCACAACCGGCCCGGGCGGAAACGCGGGCCCGCTCAGCCGCCAGGCGCCTTGCCGGCAAGGCTTGCGTCCTCGCCGCCCGGGCCCATCGACGGCTCGCCCTCCCCTGGCTGCGGCGCGGCGCGCGTGCGCACCACCACCTCCGAATGCAAGGTTCGGTGCACCGGGCACTTGTCCGCGATGGCGAGCAGAGCCTCGCGCTGCTGCGCGTCCAGCGGACCGCGCAGCGTGACCTCGCGCTCGATCCAGTCGACCTTGCCGTCGCGCGTGTCGCATTCCGCGCAGTCCGCGGCATGGATCTTCTCGTGCCTCAGTGACACGCTGATGTGTTCGAGCGGCCAGCCCTTGCGCTCGGCCACCATCCGGATCGTCATCGAGGTGCAGGCGCCCAGCGCGGCCAGCAGCAGGTCGTAGGGCGCCGGTCCGCCGTTCAGCCCGCCGAACGAGACCGGCTCGTCCGCCAGCAGCCGGTGCTTGCCGACCGTGACCTGCTGCTGGAACTTGCCGGCATGGTTTTCCTCGACCCGCACCAGCCCCTCCTCGACCGCCGCGGCCGGCAGCGTGGCCGCATCGATGCCCAGGTAGCGCTGGCTCCAGGCCGCGATGGTGTTGGCGACATAGGTCGCGTCCTCGCGCCGCGTCAGCAGATGGTCGGCATGGTCCAGCGAGACGAAGCTCTTCGGATGGCGCGCGGCGATGAACAACTGCGTGGCATTGTCGATGCCGACCGTGTCGTCGACCGGGGAATGCATCACCAGCAGCGCGCGCCGCAGCTGCGACACCTTGGCGAGCAGCGCCTGTTCGGCGACGTCGTCCAGAAACTGCTTGCGGATGCGGAACGGACGGCCGGCCAACTGCACCTCGGCCTCGCCCTGCGCGGCGATGGTGTCGGCGTGCTCACGCAGCAGGCCGACGACGTGCGAGGGATCGCTCGGCGCGGCGATGGTCGCCACGGCCCTCGCCTCGGGGATGCCGTCGGCCGCCGCCAGCACGGCGGCGCCGCCCAGGCTATGGCCGATCAGCAGCGCCGGCGCCTGCAGATGCTGGCGCATGTAGTCGGCAGCCGCGTGCAGGTCGGCGACGTTCGACGAGAAATTGGTGTTGGCGAAATCGCCGCCGCTGCCGCCCAGGCCGGTGAAGTCGAAGCGCAGCACCGCGATGCCATGCTGGGTCAGAGCCTGCGCGATACGGCTGGCCGCCACCACGTCCTTGCCGCAGGTGAAGCAATGCGCGAACAGCGCGTAGGCCTTGACGGGACCGGCCGGCATGTCGAGGCGGCCCGCCAGCGGCTGGCCGTCATGGCCGGGGAACTGGATTTTCTGGTTGGCCTGGCTCGGCTGGCTCGCCGGGCTCGGCTGATGCGATGGGTCGGGCATGCAATGGCTCCTGGCGAAAAAATGGCGCGATGGCCGGTCCTCGTTACTGTAGCCGCTCCGGCTGCCGAAGTGGCCGAAAGGTCATGCATTTCGGGCGGGCGCGCCTCCCTGGGCAGGCCCACGACAGCGCTTGCGCCAGACATGCGGTAGACATGGCGTAGACAAGCAGCAGACATGTGGCCGGCCTCGGATCGGCACGCGATGACAGGGCCGATCCGTCACGGGTAATCCCTACATTGTTGCGCTTGGTTGCAATTCCTAACAT
Source organism: Cupriavidus sp. (assembly GCA_031180665.1). Lineage (GTDB taxonomy): Bacteria > Pseudomonadota > Gammaproteobacteria > Burkholderiales > Burkholderiaceae > Cupriavidus. The sequence continues at coordinate 100,007 of JAPSLP010000009.1, forward strand.
GAAGTCAATTACAAACCACTTGCACGCCGCCCCCTCCATCGGCAGTCGCCACCGGGCCGGCCACCGCATCGCAATTCCAGACGTCGCATCAACGGTTCGAGGCTGGCGCACTCGCGGCGCTGCCTCCGGTGTCGTCAACAGCAGCAAGGGGGAAGACAGCATGGCAGCGAAAAACAAACGCGGTGCGGTATCGCGACGGGGATTCCTGGGCGGGGCGGGGGCTGCGGTCGGTGCAACGGCGCTGGGATTTCCGGCGATCGTCAAGGCCCAGGGTCCGGTCACGATGCGCTGGCAAAGCACCTGGCCCAGCAAGGACATCTTTCACGAATTCGCCGGCGACTTCGTCACCAAGGTCAACGACATGTCGGGCGGCGAGCTGAAGATCGAGCTGCTGCCGGCCGGCGCGGTGGTCAAGGCGTTCGATCTGATCGACGCGGTCAGCAAGGGCACGCTCGACGGCGGCCATGGCGTGATCGCCTACTGGTATGGCAAGAACTCCGCGCTCGCGCTGTGGGGTTCGGGGCCGGCCTGGGGCATGGATCCGAACATGCTGCTGGCCTGGCACAAATACGGCGGCGGCAAGGAGCTGCAGCAGGAGATCTACCGCAGCCTGAACCTGGACGTGGTGTCCTTCCTGTACGGGCCGATGCCGACGCAGCCGCTGGGCTGGTTCAAGAAGCCGATCACCAAGCCGGAAGACTTCAAGGGCCTGAAATTCCGTACGGTCGGCCTGTCGATCGACATCTTCACGGGGCTGGGCGCGGCGGTCAACGCGCTGCCCGGGGCCGAGATCGTGCCGGCGCTGGACCGCGGCCTGCTGGACGCGGCCGAGTTCAACAACGCCAGTTCGGATCGTGCGCTGGGGTTCCAGGACGTATCCAAGGTCTGCATGTTGCGCAGCTTCCACCAGTGCTCGGAACAGTTCGAGATCCTGTTCAACAAGAAGCGCTACGACGCGCTGCCGCCCAAGCTGCGCGCGCTGATCGCCAACGCCGTGGATGCGGCCTCGGCCGACATGTCGATGAAGGCGATCGATCGCTACTCGAAGGACTATCAGGCGCTGCAGCAGCAGGGCGTGAAGTTCTACGCGACGCCCAATTCGGTGCTGCAGGCGCAGCTGAAGATCTGGGACGAAGTGGTGGCGCGCAAGGAAAAGGAAAACCCGATGTTCAAGAAGGTCAACGACTCGATGAAGGCGTTCGCGCAGCGCAGCACCCGCTGGCAGAACGACACCAACGTCGATTACCGGATGGCCTCAGCGCACTACTTCAGCAAGCGCAGCTGACCAGCGGGGCACGATCGTGCAATCCCTGCTGCTTGCGATCGACAGGATCAGCACCCTGATCGGTCAGGCCGCCTCGTGGCTGATCGTCGCCTTGACGTTGATGATCAGCTACGAGGTGTTCTCGCGCTATGTCCTGTCGGCCCCGCATGCCTGGGTGTTCGACGCCAGCAATATGCTGTACGGCACGCTGTTCATGCTGGCCGGCGCCTATACGCTGGCCAAGCGCGGCCACGTGCGCGGCGACATCCTCTATGGCTTCCTGCCGCCGCGCGCCCAGGCCAGCATCGACCTGGTGCTGTATCTGGTCTTCTTCTTTCCCGGCGTGATCGCGCTGGCCTGGGCCGGCATCGACTTCTTCGAGGTGTCGCTGGCGCAGAACGAGCACTCGTCGATCGCGGCCGATGGCCCGCCGATCTATCCCTTCAAGGCGGTGATTCCGGTGGCCGGCGCCCTGCTGCTGTTGCAGGGCGTGGCCGAGACGATCCGCTGCGTGATCTGCCTGAAGCACGGCCATTGGCCGATGCGCGAGGGCGATGTCGAGGAAGTCGACGTGGACAAGCTCAAGCAGATGGTCAGCGCCGAAGCCGTGGCCGGTACGGCGGCCACGCCGGCGGTCGCGGAGGGCGGTGCAGCGCGGGATGAGCGCGATGGGGGCGACGATCCCGGTCCACCCGATGCGACCGTTCGACGCGATGCGCCCACGCGCGATCCACGCGATCCACGCGATCCACGCGATCCACGCGATCTACGCGGCCGGAGCGACGACCACGAACACAAGCCTGCGCGCGAGACCGACGGAGCGCCGCGATGAGAAAGGAACTGTGGTTTGGCGCCACGCTGATGGTGCTGATCGTGGCGGCAGTGTTCATCCTGATGCCGTCGCCGTCCGAATGGACCAACGGCCATCTCGGCCTGCTGATGCTGGCGCTGATCGTCGCCGCGATCATGCTCGGCTTCCCGACCGCGTTCACGCTGATGGGCATGGGCGTGCTGTTCGCCTGGCTCGCCTATCGCCATGCCGACCCGAACATCGCCGTGCAGCAGACGCTGGACCTGATGGTGCAGCGGACCTATGCGGTGATGACCAACGACGTGCTGATCTCGGTGCCGCTGTTCGTCTTCATGGGCTACCTGGTCGAGCGCGCCAACCTGATCGAGCGGCTGTTCCGCAGCCTGCATCTGGCGCTGGCCTGGCTGCCCGGCTCGCTCGCCGTCGCCACGGTGATCACCTGCGCCGTGTTCGCGACGGCGACCGGCATCGTCGGCGCGGTGGTCACGCTGATGGGGCTGCTGGCGCTGCCGGCGATGCTGCGCGCCGGCTATAGCGCGTCGCTGTCGGCGGGCGCGGTCACCGCGGGCGGCTGCCTCGGCATCCTGATTCCGCCGTCGGTGCTGCTGATCGTCTATGGCGCCACCGCCGGCGTCTCGGTGGTACAGCTGTACGCGGGTGCGTTCTTCCCCGGCCTGATGCTGACCGCGCTCTACCTGCTCTACGTCATCCTGCTGGCCAAGCTGCGGCCGCGGCTGGCCCCGCCTCTGCCGCTGGCCGAGCGCGAGGTCCCGCTGCCGCCGCTGGCGCAGCGGCTGCGCGACACCATCGGCGCGCGCGCCCTGCCCGCGCTGGTCACCGCCCTCAAGGGCCGCCGCAACGCCGCCATCCCGACCGGCCAGCTGATGCGCCAGTTCGGCATCGCGGTATTGCCGGCGCTGGTGGTGGCGCTGCTGATGGGTTCGATCTATGCCGGGGTCACCGCCGTGCCGCCGGCGGCGATCGACTCGACGCTGATGGAGCTGGGCGCGCAGGTCAGCGACGGGTCCGACAGTTTCGATACGCTGGCACCGCCCCCGGGCGAAGCGAACGCGCCTGCCGCAGCCGCCGCGACACCGGCCGCCCCAGCCAACGACTTGCCCGCACCCGATGCCGCACCGGCGCCGGGCGCCGCGGCGACGAGCCCTGCCGGGGCCGACACGGCCAATCCCCCTGCCACCGCGCCGCACGTGCCGAACTGGTTCTGGATTTCGCTGGCCGCGGTCTGCGTGGCGATGGCGTATTTCTACTGGCGCTTCGATTTCGCGCGGATGGAGATTTTCAAGCAGCTGCTGTCCTCGTTCTTCCCGCTCGCGGTGCTGATCCTGGCGGTGCTCGGCTCGATCGTGTTCGGCCTGGCCACCCCCACCGAAGCCGCGGCGGTCGGCGCGCTCGGCGGCACGCTGCTGGCCGCCGCCTACGGCCAGCTCAACTATGGCGTGGTCAAGGAATCGGTGTTCCTGACGGCCAAGACCAGCGCGATGGTCTGCTGGCTGTTCGTCGGCTCGTCGATCTTCTCGGCCGCCTTCGCGCTGCTCGGCGGCCAGGCGCTGGTCGAGCAGTGGGTGATGTCGCTGGACCTGACGCCGCTGCAGTTCATGATCCTGGCCCAGGTGATCATCTTCCTGCTGGGCTGGCCGCTGGAATGGACCGAGATCATCATCATCTTCATGCCGATCTTCGTGCCGCTGCTGGACAACTTCGGCATCGACCCGCTGTTCTTCGGCCTGCTGGTCGCGCTGAACCTGCAGACCGCCTTCCTGTCGCCGCCGGTCGCGATGGCCGCCTTCTACCTGAAGGGCGTGGCGCCGCCGCATGTCACGCTGAACCAGATCTTCGGCGGCATGCTGCCGTTCATGGCGATCCAGGTGGTGGCGCTGGTGCTGCTGTATATGTTCCCGGACATCGGGCTGTGGCTGCCGAAGGTGTTGTATCAGTAGGATGGGGGTATCATGGCCGACTCGCCGAACGCAGGGGCACTCCGGTGCCCCTGCGGCTTTCCGGCCGGTGGCTCGCCGATTGGCCAATGTTTCGGCCGCCGCTTCGTACCCGCTTCCCCACTTCCCTTCGACCCGATCTGCAAGGAATCCCCATGTCCGAGTTCAAGATGGAATACCGCCGCCTGGGCCGCAGCAATCTGAAGGTGTCCGCGCTGTGCCTGGGCACCATGATGTTCGCCGACCAGACCGACGAGGCCGAGGCCGGCCGCATCGTCGCCAGCGCACGCGACCATGGCGTCAATTTCCTCGACACGGCGGACGTCTACAGCAAGGGCGGCTCCGAGCAGATGGTGGGCCGGCTGATCGAGGCCGAGCGGCAGGAATGGATCCTGGCCACGAAGCTGGGCAACGCGATGGGATCGGCGCCGAACCGCGGGCACTACTCGCGCGTCTGGATGCTGCGCGAGGTCGAGGACAGCCTGCGCCGGCTGGCGACGGACTACATCGACATCCTGTATCTGCACCGCGACTACGCCGACGAGAATCTCGAGGAGGCGGTGCGCGCGATGGGCGATCTGGTGCGCGACGGCAAGATCCGCTATTGGGCGGTGTCCAACTTCCGTGGCTGGCGCATCGCCGAGATCGCGCGGCTGTGCGATCAGCTGGGCGTGCCGCGGCCGGCCGCCTGCCAGCCCTACTACAACCTGCTGAACCGGATGCCCGAGGTCGAGATCCTGCCCGCCTGCGAATACTACGGACTCGGCGTGGTGCCCTACAGCCCGGTTGCGCGCGGCGTGCTGACCGGCAAGTACCTGCCGGGACAGCGGCCGGAAGCGGGCACCCGCGCCGGACGCGCCGACCGCCGCATGATGCAGACCGAGTTCCGCGAGGAATCGCTGGTCATCGCGCAGCAACTGAAGGCCCACGCCGAGGGCCGCGGCCTGACCGCCGGCCAGTTCGCCACCGCATGGGTACTGGCCAACCCGCTGATCAGTTCGGTGATCGCGGGCCCGCGCACGCTGGCCCAGTTCGAGGACTATTTCGGCGCGATCGGCGCAGCGCTGTCGCCCGAGGAAGAAGCGATGGTCGATGCGCTGGTGGCGCCCGGGCATCCGTCCACGCCGGGCTATACCGATCCGAGCTATCCGTTTACGGGGCGGCCGGTGAAGGTGGCATCGGCGACGTGAGCGCGCGGCGCCGGGGCATTGCGGCCCGCCCCGCGTCGCTCACCACCCTCGCCCCATGTCCTGGATCGAGCGCGACAGCCCCACTCCCTCGACTCGGCCCAACGCCGACATCCCGGCAACCCCGCCGCCTCCCGGCGGCTCGTCCTGGCCCAGCTCGCTCAGACAACGGGAGATGTGCACGGCGTGCTTGGCCAGGCAGCGTTCCATCGGTGGCGGATGCATCGGGGCGGCACCATCGATGTCCCGGCTGGTATCGCCGGACGCTTGCGGGCCGCGCAACCGGCCGGGCCGAACCGGTCGAGCCGGCGCGTGGTGCCGGTTGTGGGGACGCAACGCGTCGCGGCGATCGTGCGCTGCCGTGGCGACGAGTTGTTCGCGGCAGCGCGGTGCCCACCGTGCTCCCGCATCCCGGCGGCCGTTATCCGCTGGAGAAGGCCTGACCACGCGGACGACATCCGCCTGCGCCATCAGCCATTCGCGCAGATATTCGTCGCGGGTCTGCCGACCGCGGTAGATGGCGACGACGGCCTGTCCCTGGCCGCCCACGGCGGCGGACGGCGCGTTGATATCGGCGCCCAGGAAGGCGATCGATACCTCGTCGTTGCGCTGGTCGGGCAGCGCCAGGCGCCCGGTGGCCGGCGTCGTGAAGAGAGACAGCGGCTCGCGCGCGCCAAAGAGCCACGATTTCAGTACGGTCAGCATGCTCGTCCTTGTCGAGTGAAATGCAGGCGCCATCTTTGCCGGCATCCCGGACGAGGACTACTGGAAACGTGTGCGGAATGTGCGCATAGCGATGTGTTACTGCATCGCGATGCGAGTGTGAATCGGCAGTACGCGGGCGTGCGCGCGAGCGACGGCGCGGCCAGCGCCAGCACGACGGGCCGCACAGCCCCTCTACAGGCTCTCTACAGGCCCTTCTCCACCATCGCCAGCACGCGCTCGCCCAGCGCAATCCGTTGCCCTTCGTCGGCATGGCGCAGCGGGCCGTCGATGATCAGCAGCGCCAGCCCGTGCACCGCGGACCAGGCCAGATACTCGGCTCCCGGGCGCCGCCCGGCAGGCAGCACGCCGACCGCCACCAGCTCGTCCAGCGCGGCGCCGAGCAGCTGGAAGGGATTGAGCCCGCTGGGACCGGCCTTGGCCGGATCGCCATCGTTTTCCACCGGATTCGGCGTGGCGAAGGCGGTGCGGAACAACCCCGTCTGCGTCTGCGCGAATTTCAGATAGCCGGCGCCGATGGCGCGCAGGTCGGCGCGCGCCTTGGCAACCGGGTCGTTGCGGTCGATCTGCGCGGCCGCGGCGGCCAGCTCGGTTTCCATTGCCACCGCCAGCGCGGCCAGCGCCGCCGCGCGTACCGCCTCGAACAGCGCCTGCCGATTGGCGAAATGCCGGTAGGCGGCATTGGGAACCACCCCAGCGCGGCGCGTCGCCTCGCGCAGCACGACCGCGTCGGGGCCGCCGTCGCTTGCCAGCGCGATGCCGGCGTCAATCAGCGCACGACGCAGATCGCCGTGGCGATAGGTCGTGCGCGGCGGCGGCTCGACGGCGAACTTCAGCGCGGTGACCATCAGGCTGCATGGCCGCCATGGGGCGCGGCCATGCCCGTGTGGGGCGCACCATCGACAGCACCATCGACAGCACCGACGACAGCACCATCGGCAGCTCCGTCGAGCGCCGCTTCGGCGCCTTCCGGCGTCACCGACACCGGCGCGGTGCGCGTGCGCAGCAGCATGCCACCGAGCACCGCGGCCACCAGGGCGAACACCGCACCGACCAGGAAGGCAACGTGATACCCGGCATTCAAGGCCTCGGCCGGCGCGCTGCCGGCGGCCGCCACGCCCGCGCTGCGGCCCGCCGCCAGACTGGCGAGCACCGCCAGGCCGAGCGCGCCGCCCATCATGAAGGAGGTGTTGACCACGCCCGAGGCCAGGCCGGAATCGCTCGGCTTGACGTCGCTCATGGCAGCCAGCAACACCGGATTGAACGCGATGCCCGCGCCCAGTCCGAGCAGCAGCATGCCGGGCAGCACGTCGATGAGGAAGCTGCCGCCGACCGGCGCGCGGGCGAACAGCAGCAGGCCCAGCGCCGCCAGCAGCAGCCCGACGGCCAGCGGTGCGCGCACGCCATAGCGCATCACCAGGCGCGCCGACAGGCCCAGCGAGAACGCCGCCATGATCAGGTTGGCCGGCAGGAACGCCAGGCCGACCTCCATCGGGGTGTAGCCCAGCACCAGTTGCAGGTACAGCGCGGAGATGAAGAACCAGGCGAACATCGCCGCGGCCCACAGCACGCCGACGACGTTGGAGACGGCGACATTGCGCAGCCGGAACAACGCGAGCGGCATCAGCGGATGTGCGACGCGCGACTCGATCAGCAGGAACACCAGCAGCAGCGCCACCGCGATGCCGAGCATCGCCACGGTCTGCGTGGCCAGCCAGCCGACCTCGTTGCCATTGACCACCGCATAGACTGCGAGCATCAGCGACACCGTGATCGTCACCGCGCCGCCGACATCGAGCCGCTGTCCATTGGCAGAGCCCGGCAGGTTCGGAATCAGCCCCAGGCACAGCGCGTAGACCGCGACGCCGATCGGCAGGTTGACCAGGAAGATCCAGTGCCAGCTCAAGGCACTGGTCAGCAGGCCGCCCAGCAGCACGCCGATGCTGCCGCCGCCGGCGCAGACGAAGCCATAGACGCCCATCGCCTTGGCGCGGTCGGACGGCGTCGAGAACAGATCCATGATCAGCGACAGCGCCACCGCGGACACCACCGCGCCGCCGACGCCCTGCACCGCGCGCGCGGCGACCAGCAGGCCCTGCGATTGCGCCACGCCGCAGGCCAGCGAAGCCAGCGTGAACAGCGTGATGCCGAGCAGGAACAGCCGCCGGTGGCCGAACAGGTCGCCGAGCCGGCCGCCGAGCAACAGGAAGCCACCGAAGGTCAGCATGTAGGCGTTGACGACCCAGACCAGCGCGGTCTCGGTGAAACCGAGTTCGTTGCGGATCGACGGCAGGGCGACGTTCACGATGGTCGTGTCGAGCACGATCATCAGCTCGCCCAGGCATAGGACCATCAGCGCCAGCCAGCGCTTGCGGTCATCGAGTGTGTGCTGCATGGCGTGTCCTTTTTCGGTTCTTGGTTCTTATTTGTGTTTTGTGCTCGGGGAGCGTTGACGGGCCAGAAATTTCGGCAGTTGTGTACAGCGTTCACAAACCATAGCACACAAATGGACAATGTCCACTTCTGCAGCACCATGTTGGTTCTACGACACATTGGAACGACAGACGGCAAGCACCCCGCGTCAAAAGGGGCGTCTCATCCCGTGTGGCGGCCGCGCCCCCTGCCAGCGCGCGCGGCGCCCTGCCCGTCGGCCCGCAGCACCGTCATCTCGGCCAGATAGTCGAGCAGGCACTTGACCGCCGCCGAACGCGGCCGCTTGTCGCGCACGATCAGCTGCGCGTCGGCAGCTTCCAGCACCGCGTTGCGCACCGGCAGCGCCACCAGCTGGTCGCCCAACTCGCGCGCGACCGCGAGCGCCGGCAGGAAGGTCACGCCCAGGCCGGTGCTGGCGTAGTGCTTCAGCGCGGCGATCGAGTTGGTGGTCAGCGCCGCGGTGAAGCGAACCTTCTCGGTCAGCTCCACCAGCTGGATCACCTGGCGCAGGCCGAAGCCGGGCGTCATCAGGCCGACCGGATACGGCAGGATGTCCGCGATGGTCAGCGCCTTGCCGCGCCGCGCGAGCGGATGGTCCGGGCGCGCGATCACGCAGACCGGCTGGCGCCGCGCGGTCAGCACGCGCAGCGTGGGCTCCGGCGGCGGCGCATAGGCAAGACCCACGTGCGCGCGATCTTCCGCCACTGCCCGCACCACCTCGTTGACGTTCATCAGCTCGAGCGTGACGTTGATCTTCGGATAGCGCTGGCAGAACTCGTTGAGCACCGCGTGGATCAGCTCGTCGATAAAGCCCTCGCCGGCGACGATATGGATCTGCCCGCGCTGCAGCCCGTTCAGTTCCTGCAGCCGCGCCAGCAGCGTCTCCTCGCCGGCAAGCCGCTCGCGGTAGTGGTCGAGCACCAGCTGAGCCGCCTCGGTCGGCATCACGCCGCGGCCGCGGCGCTCGAGCAGCGTCGCGCCCAACTCGCCTTCGAGCTGCTGGATCTGCCGGCTGATCACCGACGGTTCGACATCGAGCTTGTCGGCGGCCGCGCGGATCGAGCCGGCGACGACGGCGGCGTAGAAATAGCGCAGCCGGCGTTCGCTGAGCCCGGCCGGCAAAGCGCCCTCGCGGTTCGGATCGGGAGAGACAGGCACGGCGTGTTTCCTCGAACGTGGTCTGATGGCGGACCGCGGTGGCGCGCCGGCGTTGACCAAAAAGCAACGGAATCGTACAGCGATGGCTATTGTTCCTCAACGGCCGCGTTGGCAACAATGCGCGAAGGCTGGCGCCGCCCTCACCGCGAACGCCTGCCCAACGGGACCACCACAGCACAACGACAGCCCAGCAGTTCATAACAAGCGCCCGTCCTGCCAACCCCGCACCGTGCCCCGCGGCACCGGAGACATCGATGCAACAGACCACCACCTCGTGGAATCCATCGGACGCGATGGCGGCCACGCCCGACGCGCTCGCGCCGATCTATCGCAAGATCAGCCTGCGCGTGCTGCCCTTCCTGCTGCTTTGCTATGTGTTCGCCTATCTGGACCGGGTCAACATCGGCTTTGCCAAGCTGCAGATGCAGCAGGACGTCGGCATCAGCGACGCGGTCTACGGACTGGGCGCCGGCATCTTCTTCCTCGGCTATGTCATGTTCGAGGTGCCGAGCAACCTGCTGCTCGCGCGGATCGGCGCGCGCAAGACGATCAGCCGGATCATGGTGCTGTGGGGCGCGACTTCGGCGTGCATGCTGTTCGTGCGCGACGCACACAGCTTCTACGCGCTGCGCTTCCTGCTCGGCGTGTTCGAAGCCGGTTTCGCGCCGGGCATGATCTTCTATCTGACCTACTGGTACGGTGGCGCCCGCATGGCGCGCGTGATGGCGATCGTGATGCTGGCCGGCCCGATCGGCGGCATGGCAGGCGGTCCGGTGTCGACCTGGATCATGACCGCACTGGCCGGCTCGCACGGCCTGGCCGGCTGGCAATGGATGTTCCTGATCGAAGGGCTGCCGTGCGTACTGCTCGGCGTGGTCGCCTTCTTCTTTCTCGACGACACGCCGGCGCAGGCGCGCTGGCTGTCCGACCACGAGCGCCGGCTGCTGGCGCACGACATCGGCGCCGCGCGCGCGGGCGGCGCCCATCACAGCTTTGCCACCGTGCTGCGCGATCCGCGCATCTATGTGCTGGCCTTCGGCTACTTCTGCCTGATCAGCGGCATCTACGCGGTCAGCTTCTGGCTGCCGACCATCCTGAAAGGCGCCGGCGTGACCAGCACGATGGCGATCGGCATGTATTCCGCGCTGCCTTACGTCGCCGCCGCGCTGCTGATGTTCCTGGCCGCGCGCAGCTCCGACCGCCATCAGGAACGCCGCTGGCACAGCGCGACGCTGGCCTTCGTCGGCGCCGCCACGCTGGCGGTCGCCGCCTTCACCGCCGACAACCTGATGCTGTCGCTGATCAGCATCACCGTCGCGACCGCCGCGATGTGGGCCGCCTACACGGTGTTCTGGGCGATCCCTTCCGAATATCTGCAGGGCACCGCCGCCGCGGGCGGCATCGCGCTGATCAACAGCCTGGGTTTGCTCGGCGGCTTCGTCAGCCCGACGCTGATCGGCGCGGTCAAGGACCTGACCGGCTCGCTCGAGGGCGGGCTGCTGGCGATGGTGGCGCTGCTGGCCGCGGGCGGCCTGGCGATCCTGCTGAACCGGCTGCCGAAGGAGCGCGCGCCCGCCGCGGTGCGCTGATACACCGTGGCCTCACTCGACCCAATGCCTCGTTTCCACGTTTCGATTTGACCGACTACCGATACCGATCCATGCGCATCCTTCTCGCCGGTTTCCAGCACGAAACCAATACCTTCGCGCCGTCGAAGGCCCACTACGACAACTTCGTCCGCGGCGAAGGCTTCCCCGCGATGGTGCGCGGCGCCGACGTGCTGGCGCTGCGCGAGGTCAATATCCCGGCGGGCGGCTTCCTGCGCGCGATCGGCGAACTGACGCGCGAACTGACAGGTAACGAGGCGGAACTGCTGCCGGTGATCTGGGCGGGCGCCAGCCCGTCGGCGCATGTCGCCACCGATGCGTTCGAGCGCATTGCCGGCGAGATCGTCGAGGCCGCGCGCGCGCAGCGGCCGGACGCGATCTATCTGGACCTGCATGGCGCCATGGTGACCGACGAGCACGACGATGGCGAAGGCGAATTGCTCGCGCGGCTGCGGGCCACGGTGGGCGCCGGCGTGCCGATCGTCGCCAGCCTCGACCTGCATGCCAACGTGACGCAGCGGATGCTGGACAGCGCCGATGCGCTGGTTGCCTACCGCACCTATCCGCACGTCGACATGGCGGACACCGGCGCGCGCGCCGCGCAGTTGCTGCAGCACCTGCTCGCCGCTGGCAATAGCCGGCCACTGCATCGTGCGGCGCGGCGCCTGCCCTTCCTGATCCCGATCAACGGCCAGTGCACCTTCCTCGAACCCGCGAGCGGCATCTACGCGCTGCTCGACGAGCTCGAACGCGAACTGGACGGCGTGGTGTCGCTGTCGTTCACGCCGGGCTTTCCGGCGGCGGACTTCGCCGAGTGCGGCGGCGTGGTGTGGGGCTATGGCGACGATGCGGCGCGCATCGAGCAGGCGGTCGCCACGCTGACCGAGGCCGTGGTCGCGGGCGAGGCGCAGTGGGCCGTGCCCTTCCTGGCGCCGGACGAGGCGGTGCAGGAAGCGATGCGGCTGTCGCAGCAGGCGAGCCGTCCGGTGGTGATCGCCGACACGCAGGACAACCCGGGCGCCGGCGGCGACTCGAACACGACGGGCATGCTGCGCGCGCTGGTGCGCGCCGGCGCCACCGATGCCGCGATCGGGCTGATCGTCGATCCCGACGCCGTGCGCGCCGCTCATGCCGCTGGCGTCGGCAGCGACATCACGATCGCGCTCGGCGGCCAGTCAGGCGTGCCGGGTGACGCGCCATTCGAGGCGACCTTCCGCGTCGCGCAGCTGTCCGACGGCCGCTGCCGCTTCGACGGTCCGATGATGAACGGCATGGACGTCGACGTCGGCCCGGCGGCGCGGCTGACGATCGGCGGCGTGCACGTGGTGGTCAGCGCCGGCAAGGCGCAGATGCTCGATCGCAATCTGTACCGGATGGCTGGCGTCGAGCCGGAGCGGATGAAGATCCTGGTCAACAAGAGCTCGGTGCATTTCCGCGCCGACTTCCAGCCGATCGCGCAGGCCGTGCTGGTGGCCAAGGCGCCGGGTCCGCTGTTGGCCGATCCGGCCGACTTGCCCTGGACGAAGTTGCCGGCGGGATTGCGGCTGCGACCGCTGGGGCCGGCTTTCGCGGGGCCTCGCGGAGGAGTTTGAAGACACTGGGTCCCCGCGTTCGCGGGGGACGACAGCATGGTGAACGATATCGCAGGGTCCACCTCGCCCTCGCGAATGCAGGGTCCAGCGAATTCGTCGCCCCCGCGAATACCCGGGGGGCCAGTGGCTTGGGTGATTCAGTGAAAATCCCGGCTGCCCGCCACCAGCCGGCCCAGCAGCGGACTCAAGTCGACCAGCTCCTGCGCGATCAGATGCCGGACCTCGCCCTGCCGCTGCCAGGTACCGACCACGCCGAGCAAGGCCGCACCCAGCACCTCCTTGCGCTGGCGGTCGACCAGATCAGGCCACAGGATCACGTTGATCGAACCGGTCTCGTCCTCGATCGACGAGAAGACCGTGCCGCTGGCGGTGCCGGGCCGCTGTCGCACGGTGACGATGCCGCAGGCCCGCACCCGCCGCCCATTGGGTAGCCGGGCCAGATCGCGCGCGGTGGCATAGCCCATCCCCGCCAGCCGCCCGCGCAGCAGCGCCAGCGGATGGGCCTTCAGCGACAGGCCCAGGCTGGCGTAGTCGTCCACCAGTTCCTGCCCCAGCTTCGGCGCCGGCAGCGCGAGCGCGCCCTCGGCCGGCGGCGCGCTGTGCAGCAGATCGCGATGCGCGGCCTGCACCGCCGCGGCGCGAGCCTGCCAGCGGGCCTGGCGACGATGGCCGGCCAGCGAGCGCAGCGCATCGGCGGCGGCCAGCACGTCGATGTCGTGCCGATCGAGCCCGGCGCGCAGCACCAGATCCTCGACGCTGGCGAAGGGCCGCTCCAGCCTGGCCCGTTCGATGCGCAGCGCGGCGGCCTCGCGCATGCCCTTGACCCGGTTCAGCCCGAGCCGCACCGCGTCGTTCTCCAGCACGCTTTCCCAGCCGCTGACCGTCACGTCGGGCGGCAGCGACCTGACGCGATGGCGGCGCGCGTCCTGCACCAGCTGCGACGGCGAATAGAAGCCCATCGGCTGGCTGTTCAGCAAGGCGCAAAGGAAGGCCGCCGGATGATGGCGCTTGATCCAGGCGCTGACATAGACCAGCTTGGCGAAACTGGCGGCATGGCTTTCCGGAAAGCCGTACTCGCCGAAGCCCTCGATCTGCTTGCAGATCGCCTGCGCGAATGCCTCCGGATAGCCGTTGCGGGTCAGCGCCTTGACCAGCGCGTCCTGGTGCCGCTTCAGATCGCCCTTGCGCCGCCACGCGGCCATCGAGCGGCGCAACTGGTCGGCCTGGCCCGGCGTGAAACCGGCCGCGTCGATGGCCAGCTGCATCACCTGCTCCTGGAAGATCGGCACGCCCAGCGTGCGGCCCAGCACGCGGCGGATCACCTCGTTGTGATAGGTCGGCAGCTTGCCGGTGCGGCGAACCATCTCGCGCCGCTTCAGATAGGGATGGATCATGCCGCCCTGGATGGGCCCCGGCCGCACGATCGCGACCTCGACCACCAGGTCGTAGTATCTGCGCGGCTGCAGCCGCGGCAGCATCGATTGCTGCGCGCGCGACTCGACCTGGAACACGCCGATGGTGTCGGCCTTGCACAGCATCTCGTAGGTGTCCTCGTCGTCCTGCGGAATGTCCTCCATGCGGCAAGGCAGCTCCGGATGCGCGGGATTCGGAATCATCGCCAGCGCGCGGCGGATCGCGGTCAGCATGCCCAGCGCCAGCACATCGACCTTCAGCAGGCCCAGCGATTCGAGGTCGTCCTTGTCCCACTGGATCACGCTGCGGTTCTCCATCGCCGCGTTCTCGATCGGCACCAGCCGCGACAGCTTGTCGCGCGCGATCACGAAGCCGCCGACATGCTGCGACAGATGGCGCGGAAAGCCGCGCAGCTGCGCCACCAGGCTGGCCCACTGGCGCACCGCCGGCGAATCGGGGTCGAGCCCGTAGCGCGAAATGCGTTCGACGAAGCTGTGCCCGCTCTCCCACCACGCCTGCCCCTTGACCACCTGCTCGACCACCCCCGGGTCGATGCCGAGCGCGCGGCCCACGTCGCGCAGCGCGCTGCGGGCGCGATAGGTGATCAGCGTGGCGGCCAGCGCGGCGCGATGGCGGCCGTATCGTTCGTAGATGTACTGGATCACCTCTTCGCGCCGCTGGTGCTCGAAGTCGACGTCGATATCGGGCGGCTCGTCGCGCTCGCGCGAAATGAAGCGGCCGAACAGCAGATTGGTCTGCTCGGGGCTGACCTCCGTGATGTACAGGCAATAGCAGACCACCGAGTTCGCGGCCGAGCCGCGGCCCTGGCACAGGATGCCTTTGCCGCGGGCAAAGCGGACGATGTCGTAGACGGTCAGGAAGAAATGCTCGTAGCCCTTTTCCTCGATCAGCGCGAACTCGTCCTCCAGCCGCTGCCGCACCGTGGCGGGGACGCCGTCGGGATAGCGCTGCGCGGCGCCGGCCATGGTCTCCTGGCGCAGGTACGAAATGGGCGTATAGCCCTGGGGCACCAGTTCCTCGGGATATTCGTAGCGCAGCGTATCGAGCGAGAAGTCGCAGGCCTGGGCGATTCTCACCGTCTGCGCCAGCGCCTCGCGTGGATAGAGCCGCGACAGCCGCTGCCGCATGCGCAGATGGCGCTCGGCATTGGGCGCCAGCGCCATGCCGCAGGCCCCCAGCGGCTGGCCCAGCCGGATCGCCGTCAGCACATCGGCCAGCGGCTTGCGCGAGCGCACATGCATCTGCACCGCGCCGGCGGCCACCAGCGGCACGCCGGTTTCGGCGGCCACCGCCTCTAGCCGCTCGCGATGCAGCGCGTCGGCATGTTCCTGCAGCAACTCCAGCGCGATCCAGACGCGCTCGCCGAAGACCGCCCGGCACCATTGCGCCTGCCCGCGCAGCGTCTCGGGGTCGGCGCAGTAGTCCGGCAGCAGCAGCGCCAGGCAATGCGGCATGCCGCGCAGATGCGCCTCGTCCGGTGCGGGATCGCTGATGTCGTGCTGGTACAGCTGGTAGCTGCCCTTGTCGGCGCGCCGGCGTCCGAGCGTGATCAGCTCGCACAGATTGCCGAATCCCTCGCGGTCCTGCGCCAGCAGGATCAGCCGGATACCGGCCGGGACTTCCCGCTGCCGCAAGCCCAGGTCGCCCTCGCCCGCCTGCAGCGTCATGCGGCTGCCGATCAGCAGCCGGAAGGCTTCGGCCGCCTCGGCCCGGGCCAGCAGGCGCGCATGCCGGCGCAGGAACTCCGGCTGGACCGCCCCGCCTGCCGGCGAATCGCCCAGGGCAGCGGCTGCCCCCGGGCCTGACGATGGCGCCGCGAGCCACATTTCGTTGTCGTCATCGTCGTCCTCGTCATCGTCGTCTGCGTCGTCGGCGCCGCCGCCCGCCGCCATCCTCGCCAGCCGCGCCGCACTGCGCTCCACCGCCTCGCGGGTACGCTCGCGCAAGGTCTTGAGCGCGTGATGCGCCCGCGCCGTGCCGGCCACCGACGCCTCGTCGGTCAACGCCAGCCCGCGATAGCCGAGCGCCAGCGCCCGTTCGATCAGTTCCTCGGGATGGGAGGCACCGGTCAGGAAGGTGAAGTTGGAAATGCAGTGCAGCTCCGCGTAGTCCGGCAGGCTGCCAAGCAGCAGCGAGGCGAGCGCTGGCGGGAGCGACGACGTGGAAAAAGGAGGCTGAGGTGGAGCTTGGGACACAACACTGCGAGGGGAATGCCTTGGTTGGATACTGTATGTTTATACAGTACATGCATTCGAGAAGGCAAGCCACCCAGCAAATGGAAATAGCCTCCCTCGAGGGAGGCTATTGAAGAGGACGCAGTCCCCAATCCTGACGTCGCAGATCCCGTCAGGACTCCCAATCTTCGACGGTGAGGCTCGGTACGCGCTGGAACTCACGCATATTGCGCGTAATCAGCGTGAGCTTTCGGGCGATCGCTTGACCTGCGATCAGGACATCGTACGGTCCGATCGGTGTGCCGGCGGCTGCCAACATCGCCCGCAATTCCCCCGCTTGGCGTGCATCCTCACGGTCGAAATCCAGGACTTCGAACTGCAATGCCTCCACTCGGGCCAGATTTTCGGCAGTGCGCTGTCCCTTGTAGGCCCCATAGAAGAGCTCATGCGCAACGATTGACGGGATGCCAAAATCTCGGGGCTGATGCTGGCGCAGGTGCGAAAGGACGCCGGTGTGGCCTTTCATGATGGCGATCACGGCGTTGCTGTGGAGCAGATATCTCACTTGAAAAAATCCAGCTCGGGGCGATCCTGTTCAGCCGGCTGCTCGTTGACTGCCTGCACAAAGTCTTCGTCGACGGGGCCGACGACCTGATCGAGCCATTTCCAATCCTCGGCAATGGGCTCGAGAATGACCGCATTGCCGTGGCGGCGAATGCGAACTTCGGCGCTCTCGAAGCGAAAGTCCTTGGGCAGACGGACGGCCTGGGAGCGGCCGGACCAGAAGATCTTTGCGGTTTCCACGCTACCCTCCTGTTTGATGTATATCAAAAAGATATACCAAGTCGAGCGATAGCAAGTCGCGGCGAGGAAGTAGATTGGAAGCTTCGCTGGGCGCACAACATACGCGCTCTCCTCACCCAAACAACCCATGCAAAAACCACCGGTACTCCCCCTCCTCCTCTCCCTCGCGCCCCGGGCGTTCGCGGTAGATCCAGCAGCGCAGGCCGTCGCCGCGTTCGGCGATGAAGTAGTCGCGCGTGGCGAGGGCGCCGTCCCACCAGCCTGACTCGATGCGTTCGGGCCGGGACAGCAGCGTCAGCGGGCTGCCGTGGCAGGGGCGATGCCGGCGCACCGGCAGCCGCCGCGGCGGCTCCAGCAGCCACAGCGGGCGGTCGGGCAAGGCGGCATCGGCCGAAGCCGACGTCGAAACGCGCGGCGATGAAACTCCCGACGATGACACTCCCGACGACGAAACTCCCGGCGACGAAACGCGTGGCGCCGAAGCGCGCGGCGGCGCGTTGGCGCGGCCCGCGCCGGCTTCGTCGACGGGCCGCCAGCGGTTGGCGCATTCGGGCCGATGGTCGGCCAGCGGATGCGGCTGCAACACGTTCTCGCGGCCCAGCCGCGCCACCAGGGTATCGAGCACGCGGCCGAGTTCGGCCTGCCCGCCCCCCGGCTCGGGAAACAGCGTGTCGCTCTGCGGCAGGCATTCGGCCACGGTGTCGACCTTCAGCATCAGCCCGACCACCGGCGCATCGAACTGCAGCCGGTCGAGCTTTTCCTGCAGCAGCCTGGACAGATGCACCGGATCGCGGCTGGGCTGGGCCAGGCTGACCGTCACCGGCGTGGCGGCGATGGTGGCGTCGCGCCGCTGGCGTTCGTGTTCGAGCCGCAGCACGAAGCGCGTGACGCCGGCCTGATGCGCCGTCAGCCAACCGGCCACCGCCTGCAGCAGACGCTGGGCGCCGGCCAGCACGCCGGCGGCCGATTCGGTCCGCCCCGGCAGTTCCATCCGTTCGGCGAAGGTCGGCGGCGCGGTGAACCAGCCCAGGCGCGCCGGCGTCTCGCCATAGGCCTGGTCCAGCCGCGCCAGCAGCTCCGTGCCGAGCCGGCGCTGCAGGCCCGCGCGCGGCAGCCAGCGGACCTCGCCGACGGTGCGGCAACCGATGCCATCGAGCCAGCGCGGATCGGCCAGGCTTGCCAGCATCTCGACCGGAAGCCGGTCCAGCAGCCGCGCCATCCGCTCGCTGCGCACCGCACGCCGCGCGGGGCGCAGCACCTGGCCGCGGCGTCCGAGCCGCAGCGGCATCGCGGCCAGCCAGGCGGCGCCATGGGCGGTGGTGCCGCAGCCGATCTGGGCAAAGGTGCCGAGGCTGCGGATGCATGCGCGCACCGCGCGGCACAGCGCGCGATGGCCGCCGAACAGGCGCAGGCTGGCGGTCACGTCGAGCGCGACGGTGGCGGGGCCGAGTTCCTCGTCCATCGTGACCTGCGGCGTGAAGCGCAGCAGGGCCAGCGCGGCCGCGGTCAGCAGTTGCGCTTCGGCCGCCGGGTCGCGCTCCAGATGCACCACCTCGGCCGACAGCGCCTGCACGCCGCCGCGCCGCATGCCGGCGGACACGCCCAGCGCCATCGCGGGCCGGTTGGCCAGCACCACCCGCTCCTGCTCCAGCACGACCGTCGGCACCGCATGGCTCAGCGTGCCGGCAATGCCGGCGGTGCCCGCGGCCTCAGGCCAACTGGGGTGCAGCGCGTCCAGCGGCAGGCGCGGCAGATGCACCGCGATCCAGAACGGCATGGTCGGACTCGTGGATGGATTCGTTGGCGGCTCCGGACACCGAGTCGGGCACCGATCCGGACATCGCCGAGCGCCCGGCCGGCACCGCCGGCATCGCGCCGAGCGGCAGGATCAGCGGGGTATCGCGCACCGGCCCGCGCCGCTTGTGGAAGACGATCGACAGCGCATTGCCGGGCAACGGCGAGACCAGCAGCCGCAGCACCGCCGGCGACGATTCGCGCAGGGCCGCGGCCGGACGGCAGACCCAGACCACCGCCTCGCTGGCCTGGGCCAGTACCTGCAGGCGCCGCACCGCCTCGGGACGGGCCGAAGGCAGCCACACCAGCACGCCGCCGAAGGCCTGGCTGCGCAGTACCTGCTCGGCAGCCCACAGCAGATCGGCCTGCTGGGCAGCTTGCCGAGCCGCCTGGCCGGCCTGGCGACCCAGGCGCCTGCCTTTGGTCGCGGCATGGCGAGCCGCGCCCTCCTCCCCCTCGCCGGCACGGACCCAATACACCTGCCGGGCCGGCAAACCCCACGCCGCCAGCGCCGGCGCATTGAGGGCATGCGGCGCGCCGATCCATACCAGCCGGCGCCCGGCCTCGGTCAGCGATTGCAAGGACGGCCGCAACAGGCGCACTTCGCCGACGCCGTTGTCGGGGACCAGCAGCTCGGTCACCGCGCCGACCGGCCAGCCGCCGCCGGGCAGCTGGGCCGACAGCGCGTCGTAGCCGGTCGGCCATACCGGCAGCGACGCGGCGCGGCCGAGCTGGCCGGCCCGCCACAGGTCGGGATGGCGCCGTTCCAGTTCGGCCAACGCGCGCTGGCGATCGATGGGCGGTTCCGGAAGAGAAGGCAGTGAGGTCACGGCAGGCGGCGACGTGACGGCAGGCGATGACGCAATCATGGTGCTCTCAAGGTCTCTCTGTACGCTTCCTGTGCGCTTCAAAGCGCAGGAGAAACTCGGCTTTCGGATACTGTATGTTTATACAGTATTTTGACCGCACTCAACAGAGACCCACTACCGGACTCGGGAAAATTCACCCTCCGATCCGATGTCCCGCCGCTTCCTCGCGAATCCACGCCACCACCTTCAGCACATCGGGACGCGGGCGCTCGTCCGCCTGGATCAACCAGTAGCCGAAGCTGTCCCCCGCAGCCGGCGGCGGCGCGGCCACCACGCCGAGCTGCCTGTCGTCGAGCAGGTCGCGGATCAGCTCCAGCCGCCCCAGCGCGACGCCCTGCCCCGCCAGCGCGGCATGGATCACCTGATCGTATTGATTGAACTGCGTCATCGCGCGCGGCTTCGCCCCCTGCCAGCCGCGCTCCTCCAGCCAGTGGCGCCAGCGCAGCCGCGGATTGGTGTCGTCGTCGAGCTCGAGCAGGTTCAGGTCCCGCAGCGCCCGCACGCTGTCGATCGCCGCGACGCCCAGCGCGGGATGGGCCACCGGCACGATGGTCTCGCCGAACAGCGCGATCGCGCCCGGCGGCGCATGGTCGGCGGCGCAGTAGCGGATCGCCAGGTCGATCTGCTCGGCGCGCAAGTCTGCCACCCGGTTGCTGGCCGATAGCCGCAACTCCAGCCCCGGATGCGCCTGCTGCAAGCGCCCCAGCCGCCGCAGCAGCCACAGGCCGGTGACGCCGACGCTGGCGGTCAGCGTCACCGGCCGCTGTGCGACCTGCACGCGGAGTTCGCCGACCACGTCCTGGATCTGCTGGACCGCGGCATTGGCGCTGCGAAACAGCCGCTCGCCGGCACCGGTCAGCGCGATCGCGCGATGCCGGCGCACCAGCAGCTGGACGCCGAGCTGCGCCTCCAGCGCGCTGATCTGCCGGCTGACCGCCGACTGCGTCAGGCACAGGTCTTCGGCCGCGAGCGTGATGCTCATGCGCCGGCCGACGGCGACAAAGCCCTTGAGCAGATCGAGCGACGGCAAGCTGACGAGGTTTTGCATGGGACCCTCTTGCATTCCCAGAGTGCATGCGAGCGGACGAAGAAATCAATTGAGCTGCCCGCACGCAGCCGGCTTAATGGAATCCGGTGGATCCACCGCATGCTAACCGCTCATTCGAAGGCCGTCACGACCATGTCCCGTTCCCGTTCCCCGCTCGGCTTCGCCTCCTCCGTTCCCCGGCTGCCCGCCACCGATCCCCTGGTGCTGGTCGTGGCCGGCGGCCTGATCCTCGGCCTCGCGCTCGGCATGCGCCATGTGCAGGGCCTGTTCCTGCTGCCCATCACGATGGAGCGCGGCTGGACGCGCGAGGCGTTCGGCTTCGCGATGGCGGTGCAGAACCTCGTATGGGGGCTGGCGCAGCCCTTCGCCGGCATGATCGCCGACCGCTTCGGCTCGGCGCGCGTGATGCTGGCCGGCCTGCTGCTGTACGCGCTGGGCCTGTACACGATGACGCAGGCGACGACCAGCGCCGCCTTCGTCTGGAGCGCCGGCATCTGCCTCGGCCTGGCGCTGTCGGGCACCACCTTCGGCGTGGTGTTCGCCGCGCTGAGCCGGCTGGTCAGCGCCGAGCGGCGCGGCTGGGCGCTGGGCGTGGCCGGCTCCTTCGGCGGCCTGGGCCAGTTCCTGCTGGTGCCGGCGGTGCAGGCCGGCGTCGAGCGCATCGGCTGGAGCGCCGCGCTGTGGTCGATGGCCGCCTGCGCGCTGGTGGCCCTGCCGCTGGTGTGGCCGCTGCGCGAGCGCGGCGCGCAGGCAGCCGATGCATCGAACGCGCAGGCAAGCGCCGACGGCGGCAACCGGCAATCGATGCGCGCCGCGATCCGCCAGGCGTGCGGGCATCGCGCCTTCTGGCTGCTCAATATCGGCTTTCTGGCCTGCGGCTTCCAGCTCGCCTTCATCGCCTCGCACCTGCCCGCCTATCTGCTGGACCGCGGCCTGTCGGCGCGCGACGCGGTGATCGCGCTGGCGATCATCGCGCTGGCCAATATCGCCGGCACCTATCTGTGCGGCCTGCTCGGCAACCATGTGCGACGGCATCGCGCGCTCAGCGGCATCTATCTGCTGCGCACCGCGGCGATCGCGCTGTTCCTGCTGGTGCCGCTCTCGAGCGCCAGCGTCTTCGTGTTCGCCGCGGTGATGGGCTTGGTCTGGCTGGGCACCGTGCCGCTGACCAGCGGCCTGGTCTCGCAGGTGTTCGGCACCCGCTATGTGGCGACGCTGTTCGGCTTCGTGTTTCTCGGCCATCAGCTCGGCTCCTTCCTCGGCGTCTGGCTCGGCGGCTATCTGTTCGACCGGACCGGCTCCTACGACCTGGTGTGGATGGGGGCGATCGTGGTCGGGCTCGGCGCCACCGTGCTGCACTGGCCAATCGACGACCGGCCGGTCGGTCATCGCGAGGCGGCGATGGCAGCGGCTTGAGTCCTGCGGCGCAGCCGTCATATCGAGGCGGATCGTTGTTCTCGATTTCCCTTAGTTGCCCTCGAACTGCCATGGTTTTCGTGTACGTTACGCCGTTCAAAAACATGACAGGGAGACATGGATGACGCTGCACCGCAGTGATGCAGGAGAGCCGACGATCGTGGCCCTGGTGGAGGCGATGAAAGCCTGGCAGCGCGCGCTCGATACGACGCTGTCCACCTCCGGCCTGACCTACGTCAAATGGATCCTGCTGCGTGCCGTCGCGCGCGGCGACTATGTCCGCCACCAACCGTATCTGGGTGCGATCCTGATCGACGTCGAGATGGGCGAGCACCTGCTGGCCGAGCTGCATCGCGACCGCTGGATCGGCTTCGTCGATGGCGCCGGCATGACCTGCGGCCCGGCGCTGCCCGAGGCTCAGCCGGTCGTCCCCGAAGCCGAGCGCGCGCGCGTGCAGCGCATCGCGCAGTCGATCAAGGCCCTGCATTCGGTATCGGTCAGCCCGTTCAGCAGCGACGAACGCACGATGCTGTCGACGCTGCTGCAGCGGATGCAGGTCAACCTGAACGAATTCAGCGACCGGCGCGACGTGCAGCGCGCCGAAGCCGGCGGCGAGGAGATTGCGCTGATCCGTGCGCATGCGATGCTGGGCGCTTCGGCCAGGTCGCCGAAGGCTTCCCACTCTGCCAACGCATCCACCTCGCACGAGCGCGCGGCGAAGGCTTCGATCGCGGTGGCCTCGGTGGCCGGCAAGGCGGCCGACCGCGGCCCCATGCCGGCCCGGCCGGCGCGCCGCAAATCGTCGCCTACCTCACTTCCCTGTCGAAGTTGAGGCAAGATAGAGCGCTGCACCGACACCGTCGGGGCCCACCACGACCGCTACACGAGGCCGCGATGACCAAGGTAATGCTGCTCGAGAACATTCACGAAAGCGCCAGCGAACGGCTGGCAGAGGCCGGACTGCAGGTCGACCGCCGCGCCGGTGCGCTGGCCGGCGGCGAACTGCACGAAGTGCTGGCCGCCAACGAGCTGATCGGCATCCGATCGGCGACCCATCTGCATGCCGAGGACATTGGCCACGCGGCGAATCTGCTGTCGATCGGCTGCTTCTGCATCGGCACCTCGCAGGTCGACCTCGCCGCCGCAACCGCGGCCGGCATCCCGGTATTCAATGCCCCGTTCTCGAATACGCGTTCGGTGGCCGAGCTGGTGGTCAGCGAAGCGGTGATGCTGCTGCGCCGGATTCCCGAGAAGAACACGCTGGCGCATGCCGGCAAATGGGCCAAGGGCGCGGCCGGCGCCTTCGAGGCGCGCGGCAAGACGCTTGCCATCGTCGGCTACGGCAATATCGGCTCCCAGGTCGGCGTGCTGGCCGAGGCGATGGGCATGCGGGTGGTCTATTACGACGTGCAGCCGCGCCTGTCGCTGGGCTCGGCCAAGGCAGCCGGCTCGCTGGCCGACGCCGTTGCGCATGCCGACGTGGTGACGCTGCACGTACCGGCGACGCCGCGCACGCGCAATATGATCGACGCCAACGTGCTGGCCGCCTTCAAGCGCGGCGCGATGCTGATCAACGCCTCGCGCGGCAGCGTGGTCGATATTGCCGCGCTGGCCCAGGCGCTGCGCGAGGGGCGGGTCGGCGGCGCCGCGATCGACGTCTTTCCGAGCGAGCCCAAGAGCAACAAGGATGCGTTCGTCAGCGAGCTGCAGAACCTGCCCAACGTCCTGCTGACCCCGCATATCGGCGGCAGCACCGAGGAGGCGCAGCAGAACATCGGTGTCGAAGTGGCCGCCAAGCTGGTCAATTACCTGACCACCGGCGCGACCATCGGGGCGGTCAATTTCCCCGAGGTCGATCCGGGGCCGGTCGATTGCCCGGCGCGGCTATTGAACGTCCACGGCAATGCGCCGGGCGCGCTGGCGGCGTTGAACACGCTGCTCGCGCGCGAGGGCATCAATATCGCGGGGCAGCATCTGGAGACGCGCGGCACCACCGGCTATGTCGTCACCGATCTGGACAAGGCGCCCTCGGCCGAGCTCGAGCAGGCGCTGGCGGCGCTGCCAGGCGTGCTGCGGCTGCGCGTGCTCAGGCGCGAGGAGACCGGGCCGGCCGCGTAGTCCGGTGATGGTGGATTGGTCAGTCAGGCCGCGGGCGCCTGGCGCCGGCTGCCCCACAGCAGAATCGCGCTGATGACCCAGCCGCAGAAAAACAGCGCGTCGCCGAGCTGATTGAGCACCAGCGGCATCGATTCGCCGCGGAACATCTGCGACAGCATGTCTTCGGGCAGCCGCGAGGCGATCCATAGAAATACGGCCGGCGCGCTGCAGTAGACGCCGGGCTGCCACCATGGTGCGCGCGCTTTTTTGGCATTGGCCTGCGCCGATGCCGGGGTGCCGGCATCGGGCTGTGCCGCCGGCCGGTTGGCGGCGATCAAACCCTCATTGGCGGTCATGGCGCCCTCCCTGTTTGTGGGCCGCAGTATTGCCCAGAGAGTGGCGCGGCGCCATCGGCGCCTGTCTGACACGCGTGCGGCAGCGCACGGAAGGCGGTGCGGCGGGCGCTTCACCGCCCGCCTGCAACGCCATCCTTTGCCGCAGACCCGGCCGCAGACCCGGTTGCAGACCCCGTGGCTCAGTCCGCGGTCCAGCCCTTCAGATCGTCCATCTTCGCCGGCGATTCGCCGCTGTCGCGGCGGACGCGAATGTCGTTCTCCACGTCGGTCACGCCGAAGACATTGTCGACCAGGTCCTCGATGTCGTACTTCTGGTTGCGATCGCGCACCGTGCCGGCGAGCTTGACGATGCCGCCGTTGACGTCGACCGTCACCTCGCTGACATCGAGCCCTTCGGCATAGGCGAGCCGTTCGCACACCGCCTCGCGGATACGCTCGTCGCTGCGGCGATAGCCCTTCGGGCCGACCCGGCGCTGCGGCCGATCGTCGGTGCCGAAGAATTCGCTGACCGCCTCGCCGATGCGCCGGCCGATGTTGTACAGCGGACCGTGTTCTTCGCGGTCGTCGTCCCGCTCGTCGCGCTCGTAGCGGCCGTAGCCGCCGCCGTAGCTCAACTCGCCGGCCGACTGCCGGCCTGATGCGCGGCCCGACCACTCTTCGCGATAGTCGCCGCCGTAGCGATGCTCCGGCACGGCGTAGTTGCGGCCAGGCCAGTCGTCGTCGAAGCGGTCCCAGCCGTAGCTCGACGTGCCGGCGTTGCTGTAGCCGCTGCTGCGTTCAGCCTCGCGCAGCCAGTCCTGGTCGCGGTTGCGCATGCCCTGCCGCTGGCCGCCGCGCCACGTGGTGGTTCCACCGTAGCGCTCGTCTTCCTCGCGCCATTCGTCGCCGCGTGTACCGGTACCGTACGAGGGCCCGGTGCCCGTCTCCAGCGCCGCGGCGCCGGAATAGCCCGACTGCCAGGGGTCGGTGCGGTATTCGTTGCGGCGGGTCGACGATTCGCCGCGGCCGCGCCAATCGCCGCGCTCCCGGCCGCGGCCATATTCGCTGCCATATCCGCCGCCAGATTGGCGCCCGTATTGGCCACCATATTGGCCACCATCTTGGCCACCGTACCGGCCACCGTACTCCGACCCGTATTCGGCGCCATAGCCGGATTCGCGACCGTATCCGCCACCGGATTCGCCACCGTATCCGCCGCCATACTCGCGCCCGTACTGGCTGCGCCCATATTGGCCGCCGCCTTGACCGCTACCTCGAGCGCGGCCGTATTGACTGCGGCCCGACTGACCGCTGGTGTATTGCTCGCCGCTGTAGCGCCCCTCGCCATATCCGCCGCTGCTGTCGCTGCGGTATGGCTGGCTTTGCCGGCTGGCTTCGCGGCCATAGCCGGTGCCATAGGTGTCGTCGTCCTCGAACGCGCCGCGCGGCGGCCCGCCCTCGCTGAGCTGATAGGGCGTCAGGCGCGCCCGGCGCTGGCGCGACTCCCAATCGTTGCCCTCCGATTCCGCCTGCCAGTCGTCCTGGGCCCAGCGTTCGGAGCGGTTGTCGCTCCAGCCATCGTCACGTTGATCGTAGCCAGGCCAGGATTGCTCTGGCCGATTGCGTCGCATGGATTCGTTTCGCATATCCGATCTCCTGCAGGTGGTCCGGCGCGATGCGCGCCCGTATCGGGAGAACCGCGCAAGAACCGTACCGCCGGGCGACCGCTCGCGCACGACACTGTCACACGAGTGTCATCCCGGCAGGCGCTCTGGAACGCATCTTGCGAAACCGTGGATGCGTGCGAAGCGCACGCAGTGCCAACCATCCGCAAGGAGCAACGACGATGGCAACCCAGATGCAAGGAGGCGGCGCCCAGGGGTCTGGCGACGTGCTACGCGATGTGATGACCCCACAGCCAGCCTTTCTGACCGAGGACGACACGATCAAGCGCGCTGCCGAACTGATGGCCCAGCTCGACGTCGGCGCGCTGCCCGTCTGCGACGGGCGCCGTCTGACCGGCATGGTGACCGACCGCGATATCACCGTGCGTTGCACCGCCGCGGGGGCCGACCCGGCCAACACCAAGGTGACCCAGGCGATGACGCAGGACGTGCAGTGGTGCAGCGAAGACGAATCGGTCGATACCGCGCGCGAAAAGATGGCGGCGCATCAGATCCGCCGTCTGCCGGTGATCGACAAGGATCATCATCTGGTCGGCATGGTGTCGCTGGGCGACCTGGCGGTGAAGACCGGCGATACCGGCGGCACAGGCGAGGCGCTGCAGGGCGTTTCGCAACCGGCGCAGCCGTCCCGCTGATGTCGAATGCCGCTTGCTTGCGGGCGGCGGCAACGACCGGGATTTACAACGCTTGCAAGATTGCACCCATCTCCGATCCACCCGACTCCATGGAGGACCCGATGCCAGCCAAATCGAAATCGCAGCAAATGGCGGCCGGCGCAGCGCTGTCGGCCAAGCGAGGCGACAAGAAGGTCGGCGAGCTCAAAGGCGCGTCGAAGTCGATGTACCAGTCGATGAGCCAGAAGGAACTGCACGATATGGCATCGACGCCGCAGAAGGGAAAGCCGGACCACAAGTCCGGGAGCTGATGCACGGCGCCGGCGTCTGACGTCCGACGCCGGCGGCGTCCGTCGATGGAGATCCGCGATGACAACGATCGCATCCACCCCCCGCATGGCGGCCCGGCTGCTGCTGGCCGCCGTGGCGTTGTCCACCGCGCTTGCCGCCGGCCCCTCGCCTGCGCAGCCGGCCGCCGCCTCGCCGCTGACGACGCCGCCCACGGGCGCCTCCAAGCCGCCCGCGACGTCGCTGTCGACCGACGACCTGCGCTTCATCGACGAAGCGATCCTGACCGCCGCGATGGGCGTCGAGACCGCGAGCATGGCGCTCGAGGTCTCCGCCGACCCGACGCTGCTGGCCTACGCGCGCAGCGCCGCGCGCGACTACCGCGCGCTGGCGGCGGAACTGGCCCGCATCGCGCAGAGCAAGGGCGTGCAGCCCGAACAGCGGCTGCCGGAAGCGCCCGAGGTCACCAAGCTGCGCTCGCTGAAGGGCGCGGAGTTCGACCGGATGTTCGTGCAGATCGTCGCGGTCGATGCCAATCGGCAGGCGCTGGCGCTGTTCCAGCGCCAGGCCGAGATCGGCAAGGACCCGGCGCTTCGGGCCTTCGCCAAGCGGACGCTGCCGATGCTGGAAGAGCGCCTGTCGCAGGGCAAGTCGATGTCCACGCGAACCATGACATGGCGCAGCGGGATCGCGCAGCGATGATGGCGCGGTCCGACTTGCTCATTGGCCGGACGCACGAAGACAACGGCGCGCGTCCCTCTTTCCTGTCCTTTCTGTCCTGATCCAGCGAGCACGCCCATGCCAGACTCCAACCCTTCGCAGCCCTCCCCGCCCACCGGCGCCGACACCGCCGCGCAGGACGACGACCTGCTGCGGCAGGCGCGCGACCATATCGCCGCCGAGTTCGGCGGCACCATGCCTTCGGGTATCGAGGTCGGAATCGAGGACAAGCGCATCCGGCTGCGCGGTCGCGTGGCCGATCTGCCGACCGCCGAGCGCATCGCCAAAGCCGCGGCGATCGGCCCCGGCATACTGGGCGTCTATAACGAATTGCAGGCGACCGACGACAGCGAACCGGCCAGCCCGATCGCCGGGGCCGAAGCCGCCGATGCCCTCGACGCGCCCGAGCCCGGCGAGCGCGGAGAGCGCGGCGCACCGTTGCCGCCGGTGCCCGGCCCGATCCATCACAAGGTGTGAGGACGGGGAAACCGGCGACTCAATCGGATTCGATCCGGGAGCCTTCGGGTCGTTCTTTACGTCGTTCCCGCGAACGCGGAAATCCGCGTCTTCGTACGTCGTTCCCGCGAACGCGGAAATCCAGCGTCTTCGAAAGCCGCTGCGTCCCCGCATACGCGGGGGACGACAGGGCTTGCGGGCATTGACGCCGGGGCTCAGGCCATGGCCCCCATCAGCTCTTCCTTGCGGGCGGTCATCTTCTCGGCCATCTCGCCCAG
Source organism: Cupriavidus sp. (assembly GCA_031180665.1). Lineage (GTDB taxonomy): Bacteria > Pseudomonadota > Gammaproteobacteria > Burkholderiales > Burkholderiaceae > Cupriavidus. Next base: position 128,749 of record JAPSLP010000009.1, read on the forward strand.
CTCCACGTTCTTGCTGATGACCATCTTGAACAGTTCGTTCTCCTCTTCCTGCACGTGGTGATTGACGTATTCGGACAGCACCTTGTAGTTGGCCTCCAGCATCTCACCGCTCAGATCGCCTTCGATCGCCGCGATCAGGTCCTTGGCGACCTGGTGTTCGACCTTCGCTTCATCGAGCATCTCATCGAGCTTCTCGTGGACCCCGCGCAAGCCGGGATAGAAGATCTCCTCCTCGATCTGCGCATGTACGGTCAACTCGTGGCACGTCTGCTGTGCGATCTGCTCTTTCTCGGAACGCTCCTTGGCGCTCTCGAACGACTTGAACAGCTTCTTGACGTTGCGGTGATCGTCGAGCAGCAGGCTCAGCGCGGCGCGTTGCGCGGCCGGAATCTTGGACTTGTCCATTCGAAACTCCTTTTATCGTGGTGGGGAATTGCTGTGTGCTGCGTGGGCCGTTACCGAAGCCCTGTTTCAATCCGGTCCCATGCCCTCGGCGGACCGCCTCAGGCCCGGGACTCACTGCGATCCGGCGCGATCCGGATCCGGTTCTCGATATCGGATACGCCCTGGCAAGCATCGACACACTCCTCGATCTGCCGCCGCGCTGTACGGCTGCCGACCTGGCCTTCGAGCGTGACATGGCCACCTTCGACGCGGACCGATACCTCGCTGACATCGAGCCCTGCGCGCCATAGGCGCTCGCAGACCCGATCCAGAATGCGGTCGTCGGAATAGCTGACGCGGTTGCCCGAACCGCGGGCCGCGTCGCCCTGCCGCTGATAGCTCGGGTTCTCGTTCTTGAAGCCGCCATAACTGCTCTGACCGGGATCGGCACTGCGGCTTCGCACCTCGTCGCCAGACCGGTCGGTGCGGGTCCCCGGCGCGGCAAACGGTGCCCCGGTGACACTGCGTTCTCGCGGATTGCTGGTGAATTGCTGCATGCCTGGACTCCTTGCTCCGGTTTTCATCGGACCGCCGCAGGCCGGGCGATCAGGCGCGTCCGACCCGCGGCTTCGAGCCAAGACGCAATATCCATACCGCCGGCGATGCGGCCGCGCATCGGCCGTCGCGGCGGATGCCAAAGGCCGCAGCCCGCTGGCCAAGGCATTCGAAATTTCATGCGGGGGCCGCTTTTTACACACTTTCTCCATGTCCGCCCCCGGCCGCGTGGCACAGCGTGCAGATTTGACCAAAACTGCCCGATGGCATGGAACCTGCACCCGCGAAGCGCCGATGTCGATCTCGATGTCGATGTCGTGAAAGCGGGAGGAATTGCGAGATGAATGCCAACGAGGAGGCCGCACGCTTTCTGTTGCGGCATGGCCTGCGCCTGGCCACCGCGGAGTCGTGCACGGCCGGCCTGATCGCCGCGCGCATTGCCGATGTGCCCGGCTGCGGCGACGCGCTGCGCTGCGCGGTGGTGGCCTATGCCCCGGCGATCAAGCATCGCGTACTGGGCGTATCGCCGGAAACGATTCGCCGCTACGGCCTGACCAGCGAAGAGGTATCGCTCGCGATGGCGCGTGGCGTGCTGGCACTGACCGATGCCAACCTCGCGATCGCCAATACCGGCATTGCCGATGGCAAGGGGGATGACGGCACGCCGCCCGGCACGCAGTGTTTCGCCTGGATCTTCAGGCAGACCGGCCGCGGTGGCGGCCGCACCGTGGAGTTCTCCGAGACGGTGCGCCTGCGCGGCAATCGCAACGAGGTTCGCGAGGCCGCCGCCGAACTCGCGCTCGCACAGATCGCCCGCTATTACGCGCTGGCGCTGGCACAGCAGCGGGAGCGCTGAGCGCGCTGGCGATGCTTGCGGGGCGGCGCGTGGCGCGGCGAGGTCAAGCGCGCCTGGACGGCTGGCACGCCGGAAGGAACAACGACACCGTGGTCCCCTTGCCCGGCGCCGAGCGCACCGTGACCGCGCCGCCCGCCTCGCGACAGAAATCGGCGACCTGGCTCAGGCCGAGACCGGTGCCGACCCCGTCGGGCTTGGTGGTGAACAACGGTTCCAGTGCGCGGTCCGCGACATCGGCCGGCATGCCAATGCCGCTGTCGCTGGCCCAGATCCGCACGAAGACGCCGCGCATCGGCGTCGCGGCATCGGCCGCATCATCGGCCCGAACATCGGCCGGATCGCCTTTGGCGCGGTCGTGCGCTCGCTGACCGGCAGGATCGGCGGGATGGGGATGCGCGCCTTGCTCGTCCGCCGCACGACGCGCAGCGAGCCCTGGCGGCAACATGGCCGCGCCGCCGTCGGCCGCGCCGAGATTCGCTGCGCCGATTTCCAGCACGCCACCGTCTGGCATCGCATCGCGCGCGTTGGCCGCCAGGTTCAACAGCGCCAGGCCCAGCTCGCAGCGATCGGCATGGACCGGCAGGCAATCGGGGCTGACCGCATAGCGCAAGGCGATGCCTGGGCCGAGCGTCGCGCGAATCAGCGGATCGCATTGCTGCAGTTCCTCGTGCAGCGCGATGGCTTCGCTGCGTTGCTCGCGCCGCCGCACCACGCCGAGCAGGCGGTCCGCCAGCAGCGCGCCGCTGGCCAGGCTCTTGCGGATGCCGGCCAGCGCGGTACGGTTGGCGCGGTCCGCCTGGTTCGTCCTGTCGGCCCGTTCGCCCCGCTCGGCATGTCCCGCCCCCGTGCGCAACATCAGTACGTCGGTGTAGGCCGAGATCACCGCCAGCACATTGCGGAAGTCGTGCGCCACCGAGCCGATCAGCTGCCCCATCGCCTCGAACTTGCGCGACTGCCGGTAGCGCTTTTCCAGCTGCTCGCGGCGCGCGCATTCCTCGCGCCAGCGTCGCCGCACCGCCTCCTCCGCGCGAATGCGGCGCAGCGCGCTCCATAACGACAGAGACAGCACCGCCGAGACGACGCCGGCCGCCAGCGAGGCGGGCACCATGCGTTGCCACCAGGCGCGATAGACCGCGCGATACGGCACGCTGACCATGGCACTCGCGGCGCCGTCGCCGACCGGATGGACGGTCACCAGCCATGCGTGTCCGTCGGCCCGCTGGATCCGCTGCGGTCCATCGCTGTCCCGCGCATCCCGCACCGTGGCCGCAAAGCGCGCGGCGTCCGGGTCCGGCCACGGATACGCCGCCAGCACCGCGCCATCGCGGCGCACCAGCGCCGCGCGGTAACCGTCGGTGTTCTCGAGCAATTGCTGGTAGAAGTCGGCGAAATAGGAAGGCCGCAGCGAGATCGACACGATGCCGGCGAGCCGTTGGCCGTACATGCGGGGCATGCTGGCCTTGAACACCGGCTCGGGGATCACGCCGCCGATCAGCACCGCGGACAGATGCAGGGGCTCGCGATCGACGACGATCGCGCGATAGTCCTCCCGTCCCGCGATATTGAGCACCGGAGCCGGGTAGAACAGGCTGCTGACCAGCAGCGTGCCATCGTCGCCGAAGATCGCCAGCGCAAAGGCTTGCGGCAGACCGCGGCCCATCCGCGCCATGCGGCGATGCAGTTCGAGCTCATGGTGGCGAATGTCCGCATTGCTCCATTGCGCGGTCAGGTCGCGCAGGCGTTGGTCGGCCAGCCGGTTGCTCTCCATCACCTTGCTCGCGTGTTCCTCCACCACCCGTGCGAGCAGCGCGCATTGACGCTCCGCGTCCGCGAACGCATCGCGCAGCGCGAGCCAGCCCCAACCGGCAAGCAGGCACAGCGGCAACAACAAGGTGCTGGCCAGCAGCAGCGCTGTGACGCGCCGGCGCAGCGGAAAATCGGCTGGGGTATCGGGCTGCGTGGCCTCGGCGGTGGAATCGAACGTGTCCATGGCGGGATCCCGGGCGCGGTGACACATCGCCGTTCGGCCGGGTGCGGGCCAGCTTAGTCGGCGGTGGCGAGGCTGCAAGACTGGGAAGGTCAAAAGCTATAGTCCGCGTCCGGGCGGGTCCCGATCGTGCCGCGCCGACGCGTGGCATGTGGCCCGGCTTGCCCAACGAATTACAACGTCCATGTAAAACCGGCCGAAAATACGGCCCGCCGGCCGTGGAAAGTCGGCGACCAGGGGCCGTAGCCGCGGCATCGCGATTGGCATGGTTAGTGCTCATGCGAGGGAAGTGCAACTTGCCTTCGATGGAGCGCACGCATGGCAACAGAATCTCGGCCAGGGACCGAATCCCCTGATGGGGGCAACACCGGGGCCGGCAACACCGGGCGGCAATCCGGCAATCCCGTCGGCCAACGCGACGATCAGGGCGGGGGCAAGACTGCGGGCCCGACCCCGGCGCAAAGCGCGCCCGATGCGGGCGGCGATGGCCAGCGCGACAACCAGCGCGACGATCCGCGCGAGAGCGGCAACCCTCCGGCACGCGAGTCGGATCCGGCGGCCGGACGCGATCTTCCCGATGAAAACGGCGAGCCGCCCTCGGTGAAGCGCCCCGGCGGCAATCCGGAAGAAAGTGAGCCGCCGGTGGAAAACACCTAAACCGATCGCGAAAAACGTCCTAAAACACTAAGAGCACGCCGCCATCAGCACGCAGCTCGCCTTGGCATGCGGTAACCCGCCCCGGATCCAACCCGATCCGCACGGCCTGCGCCCACTTGCCAAGCGGAAAACGCCGTGTTTGCCCACGCCCATTTGCCCCAACGCCCGCACATCGTGAAATCGACCCTTCCCTCTCCAGAGGACCCGGCCGCCATGCTGGCGGGCTTGGGCGAACTCGCCGCGCTCTGCGGGCAGGCGCTCGAAGCCGCATCGGTCAGCGCCGCCGATCCGCAATTGCGCGCGCTGCTGATCCATCGCGCCAACCTGCAGCGGCGCGCCGCCGCCGATCTGTCGCAGCGCGCGGTCAGTACGCCGGGCGCGGCGCCGCAAGGCGATGGCGCCGCACATCGCGAGCGCCCCGGCGATACGCCGCTGCAACTGGCCTGCCGCCGGGCGGGACGTTCGGTGGCCGCCTGCGGGGCCCTGCTGCGGGGCGAGCTGGACGATCCGATGCTGCGCCCGTGGCTGATCCGCTATTACCACGAAGCGGCCGACCTGCTGCGCGTGCTCGAACAGTTGACGCGCGAGCAGTACCCGGCGAGCACGCGCCGCTCGCCGTCGCGGCCCGCCGCCAACCGGCCGCTGCCGCACCGCTAGCCCTCGGGAGCCGTGCCGATGCCGACAACTCCGCCGAACTCGCCGAACTCTGCCAATCCGCAATCTCCGCGGCATCCCGCTGCCGATCTGCGCCGCACCTCGGGCGACCCGTTACCACCGGCCGCCACGCCGCCGGTAACGCGACCCGCATGGACGCGACTGCTCGATGCCCTGGCGATGACGCTGCTGGTCGTCGCGGCCGTGCACGAGGCGGTGATCTGGCTCGGTGGAGAGGGTTGGCTGGCGCGCTTGCCGAGCACCGGTGGCAGCGACAACGCCGTGGTGGTCGGCATCGTGTTCGCGCTGGCCGCGGCCTATGGGGCCTATCTGGTCGTGCGCAGCTGGCGCCGGGTCGGCTGACGATTCGGCCGATCTCGCGGCTCCTTCATCCCTCCGTCACCACCGCCGCGCCCTGCTCGCGTTCGATGCCATGCCGGCGCCGCCAGCGCCTGCAACGATAGAACTCCTCGACGAAGGGCAACACGCCAAATAGCGCCGTCGCCATCAACACTGCGGCGAGATACCACCCGGGCAACGGCGGTTGTCTTGGCGTCAGCGAGAGGTCCGGAGCCTGGTCGCCCAGTCCGAACAGCGCCAGCGCCTGCGGCCAGTGCGCGACCGCGACCAGCGACAGCGCCGACAGCGGCAGCACCTCGAGCAGAGCGTGCATATGCTGCTCGGTCGGACCGATGATCCTGCGCCCGTACGTGTAGTGGACATCCCACCAGGCGGTGGCGGCGTGCACCACCACGGCGACGATCATCACCGCCAGCACCAGCGCATTGACCTCGAAGAACAGCGCGAGCAGCACCGGCACGCCCACTTCGGCCAGCATCAGCAGATGCAGGGCCGACTCGTAGGTGCCGGCGTTGCGCTCGATCCGTTCGCGGCGATGGCAGGCCCAGTCGCCCAGCCCCGCGATCAGCCACAGCGGGACCAGGCCGACCATCAGGATCAGGGTGGCCGCCTCAGCCATCGTCCCCGCTCATCGCATGCGCGTGCGCCGCAGGCCCAGCGCCGCCGCCAGCGCCAGCGATGCCCCGACCACCATGGCGCCGGTCATCACCGGGTGGCGGGTGCTGGCGGTATAGGGACAGGTGCGCACGACATGCCGGCGTCCTTCGCGTTCGACCAGGTCGTTGGTGGCCTGGAACAACGCGTTGTTTTCGCGTGGACCCGCGGGACGGGCGGTGCACTGGGCGCGTCCGAGGAAGCGCCGCATCACGCGGTCATACAGCTTCGGCATATGGTAGGCCGCCGACGACATGGCCTTGGCGGCGCCGCCGACGAACATGTCGCGGCGCGGATGCTCGGCGGCGAACAGGATCGCCTCCGCGGCCAGTTCCGGATCGTAGACCGGCGGCGCCAGTTCCGGCTCGACGTCCAGATAGTTCTTGGCGTGGCTGGCGAACGGCGTGTCCAGCGCCGCGGGCTTGATCAGCGTCACCGCGACCGGCGCGCGTTCCTGCTCGAGTTCCAGCCGCAGCGAATCGGTAAAGCCCTTGATCGCATGCTTGGACGCCGCATAGGCGCTCTGCAGAGGCAACGGCACATCGGAGGCCTCGCTGCCCATATTGATGATCGCGCCGCCGCGCTCGCGCAGATGCGCGGCCGCGACCAGCGAGCCATGGACCACGCCCCAGTAGTTGGTGTCGAACAGCTTGCGCTGGTCCTCCATCGGGACTTCGTTGTAGCGGCCATAGATGGTGACGCCGGCGTTGTTGACCCAGGTATCGAAGCCGCCGAAGCGCTCGATCGCGGCTTGCGCGAGCGCCTTGACCGCCTCGAGGTCGCCGACGTCGGTGCGCACGGTGATCACTTCGGAACCGGTCTCGCGCAACTGCTCGGCGAGCTGGTGCAGCGCCTCCTCGCCGCGGGCGGCAAGAACCAGCTTGGCACCGCGCGCGGCGGCCTTGCGCGCGGCCACCAGGCCTACTCCGCTGGTGGCGCCGGTGATCACGATGACCTGCGACCCGATTTTCTTCAGCGTCATTCTCATCTGCTTGTTACTCCAGCGGCCCGTGTCTCCGTGGGCGGCGTCGCACGACGCACGTGGCAGCCGGCACGGGGCCTCGCCGCCGGCAGCTTTGACCTTCTCGCAAGGAGTGTTCCCGCGCTGCTCCGGCATGCCGCCGCTGTACTGTGGCGCCGTCGTGCAAATGCCGCGCCGCTGTGCTGCCGCACTTCGCTCGCAGGCGCGGCGCGCGCGGCGCGATGCCGTCGTCGGCCGCTAGCGCGTATTACAAAATGCTGCAATTTCGCCATGGCGCCCGGCGCCGCCTGGCGCGCGCACGCGCAGATTTTTATGTGCGGTATGGGAACCGAACGAGAAGCGTTATAACGCTTCTCGCCATCAACAGCCTGAGAAGTCGCATGCTGGCATGCAAGCTGCAATCACGCTGGCTTTACTAGCGAGCGGATCGCGGCTGTGACGGCTGGCAGCTCGCTCCCCTGGGAGCCAACCATGCAAAGGATCGCGTTGATCAGCGAGCACGCTTCCCCTCTGGCCGGGCCGGGCAGCGTGGACAGTGGAGGACAGAACATCTACGTGGCGCAGCTGGCGCGCCATCTGGGCAAGCGAGGCTATCCGGTCGACGTGTTCACGCGCCGCGACAAGGGCCTGTTGCCCGAGGTCGTGGCGTTTGCCCCCAATGTTCGCGTGATACATGTTCCCGCCGGCCCCGCGGTCCACGTGCCGAAGGAACAGCTATTGCCATATATGGATGCGTTCGGCGCCTACATGGCCGACTTCATGGCGCGCGATCGCGTCGGCTACATGGTGATGCACGCCAACTTCTTCATGTCGGGACTGGCGGCGCTGCGAGTCAAGCAAACGCTTGATATTCCGCTGGTCATGACCTTCCATGCGCTGGGCAAAGTCAGGCGCCAGTACCAGGGCAGCGCCGATGGCTTTCCCGACTGCCGCTTCCAGATCGAGGAGCGGCTGGTGCGCGAGTCGGACTGCGTGATCGCCGAATGCCCGCAGGACCGCCACGATCTGATCCGGCTCTATGGGGCCGATCCCGGCGCGATCGAGACGGTGCCGTGCGGCTTCGATGGCGACGAATTCTCGCCGGTGCCGCGCCTGGAAGCGCGCCGTGCGCTCGGCTGGCCTTCGCATGAATTCTCGGTGCTGCAGCTGGGCCGGATGGTGCCGCGCAAGGGTATCGACAATGTGGTGCGCGCGATGGGCGAGCTGCGGCGCGCATTCGGGCTGCGCGCCCGGCTTTATGTGGTCGGCGGCAATTCCGACCACCCTAGCCCGGCGGCAACCCCGGAGATCGGCCGGCTGCAGAAGATTGCGGCCGACGAAGGCGTGGCCGATGCGGTCACCTTCGTCGGCCGGCGCGGTCGCGAGCAGTTGCGGCTGTTCTACAGCGCAGCCGATGTGTTCGTCACCACGCCGTGGTACGAGCCGTTCGGCATCACGCCAGTGGAGGCGATGGCCTGCGGCGTGCCGGTGATCGGTGCCGCGGTGGGCGGCATCCGCAGCACCGTGCTGAACGGTCGCACCGGCTACCTGGTGCCGCCCAACGACCCCGCGGCGCTGGCCGCGCGGCTCGCGCGGCTGGCCTGCGATCCGACGCTGGCCGAGCGCATGGGGGCATCCGGGCGCCGCCGCGCGCACGCGCATTTCACCTGGGCCGGTGTTGCCGCGCGCATGGAAGCGGTGTATGCGCGGCTGGCCGGTGTCACCGTCGACGACACGGCGCAAGCGCCGCAAGTCGCGGCTTGAACGGAGCGACCCGATGAAAGAAGCCAATCGACGCCGCGTGCTGGTCACTGGAGGCGCGGGCTTTCTCGGCTCGCATCTGTGCGACCGGCTCGTTCAGGCGGGGCACGACGTGCTGTGCGTGGACAATTTCTATACCGGCAGCAAGGACAATATCGCGCACCTGCTGCGCGAGCCGAATTTCGAGCTGATGCGTCACGACGTGACCTTTCCGCTCTATGTCGAGGTCGACCAGATCTACAACCTGGCGTGCCCGGCCTCGCCGGTCCACTACCAGAGCGACCCGGTGCAGACCACCAAGACCAGCGTGCACGGCGCGATCAACATGCTGGGCCTGGCCAAGCGTGTGAAGGCGCGCATCCTGCAGGCCTCGACCAGCGAGGTCTATGGCGACCCCGTCTGCCATCCGCAGCAGGAGTCGTACTGGGGCCATGTCAATCCGATCGGCCCGCGCTCGTGCTACGACGAAGGCAAGCGCTGCGCCGAGACGCTGTTCATGGACTACCACCGCCAGCACGGCGTCGACGTCCGCATCGCGCGCATCTTCAACACCTACGGCCCGCGCATGCATCCGGCCGATGGTCGCGTGGTGTCCAACTTCATCACCCAGGCGCTGTCCGGCCAGCCGCTGACGGTCTATGGCGATGGCTCGCAGACGCGCTCGTTCTGCTATGTCGACGACCTGATCGAAGGGCTGATCCGGCTGATGGACGCGCCCGGCGACCACAGCACGCCGATCAACCTGGGCAACCCATGCGAGCTGTCGATGCTGGAGATCGCCCGCAAGGTGCTGGCGGCGACCGGCTCGTCGGCGCCGATCGTGATGCGCCCGCTGCCCGAGGACGATCCGCGCCAGCGTTGCCCCGATATCACGCAGGCGGCCCTGCAGCTGCAATGGGCGCCGCGCATCGATCTGGACGAGGGGCTGCGGCGCACGGTCACCTACTTCGCCGAGCGGCTGGCGCGTGGTGCCGGCATGCCGGCACCGGCGGTCAACGATACCGTCGCGCAGCAGGCGGACGGGCTCGCCGCAGCGGCACAGGCTGCGCAAGCGGCCGCCGGCATGGCGACGCTGGCGCCGCGCCGCGGTGCCGCGCCAGGGCCGAGAGGAGCGACGCGATGAGCGGCAATATCACCTTCCTGGTCTACCGGCTCGAATGGCATCGCCGCCGCGCCGAAGCACTGCACGCGGCGCGCAGCGGCCTCTATCGGCAGCTCGGCGATCTGCCCTCGTGCAAGATCTACTGGGCCGCCGACACCTTTGCACACCGGAGCCCCGCCGCCGCGCGGCCCATCGATGAACCCGCTGCGGCCGCCACCCCTGACACCACCGGGGGCGCAACACCGAGCGCCGCCCAGCGCGCCGCCGATTGGCGCGATCCTTGCACTATCGCGGACCTGCAAACCGAACCGGATTGAACCATGTCCCTGTCGGTATCCGTTCCCCTGGTGGTGGTCTCGCCGCACCTGGACGACGCCGTGTTCAGCTGCGGCAATCTGCTGGCGGCGTGCCCCGGCTCCGTGGTCGTCACCGTCTTCGCCGGGGTGCCGCCGGTCGACATGGCCGCACCGGACTGGGACCGTCGCGCCGGCTTCTCCAGCGCCGCGCAGGCGGTGCTGTCGCGGCGCGAGGAGGACCGCGCCGGCCTGGCCATTCTCGACGCGCAACCGGTCTGGCTCGATTTCCTCGACAGCCAGTACAACCGGCGCCACACCGCAGGCGAGATCGCCGCGCAGCTCTCCAAGGTGATCTCGCTGCATAACGCCTGCGCCGTGGTGGCGCCATGCGGTCTCTACCATTCGGACCACACGCTGGTGCACGAGGCGTGCGCCCGGCTGTGGCGCGAACGCGATCACGGCGGCCCGCCCTGGCTTTATTACGAAGAGGCGATCTACCGGCGCAAACCCGGCATGCTGCACAAGCTGCTGGCGCGCTGGCACGCGGCCGGCACCGTCTCCACGCCGGTGGATCTGGCCATCGGCGAACACACCGCCACCAAGGCCCGCGCGTGCAACGCCTACGCCAGCCAGCTGGCCATGTTCGACTCGAATACGATCAGCGACCTGAGCGCACCCGAGCGCTATTGGCAGTGGGAGGCCAGCGCCGGCGACTCGACCGAGGCCCAGACCGCCTGCACCAGCGAGGGCAGCGTGTGAACGCAGCGGATGGCGTCATGGCGCCTGCGTCCGGTGGCGACCGGCAAACGCAGGCGCAGGCCGAGGTGGAGGCGCGCGTCAGCGTGGTGGTGTTGACCTACAACCGGCGCGAATGGCTGCGCGCCACGCTGTCGCGCCTGTGCGCGCTGCCGGAGCGTCCCGCCATCGCCGTGGTCGACAACGGCTCGACGGACGGCACCGCCGACATGGTGCGCCACGATTTCCCGCAGGCGGCCTTGCTGCGCCTGCCGGCCAACCTGGGCGCCGCGGCGCGCAATGTCGGCGTCGACTGGGCGCGCACGCCCTATGTCGCGTTCTGCGACGACGACACCTGGTGGCACGAGGGTGCGCTCAAGCGGGCCGCGGACACGCTGGACCGCCACCAGGACGTCGCCGCGCTGACCGCGCACCTGATGGTGGTGCGCGAGAACAGCGAGCCCCAGACCGACCCGATCAGCCGCATCATGGCCGACAGTCCGCTGCCGTCGGCGGGACTTCCCGGCAAGGCGATCCTCGGCTTGCTGGCCGGCGCGACGGTGTTCCGCGTGGACGCCTACCGTCGCGCCGGCGGCTACCACCCGCGGCTGTTCATCGGCGGCGAGGAAACGCTGCTCGCGCTCGATCTGGCGGCGCTCGGCTGGCATCTGGTGTATTGCCCCGAGCTGATCGCCTACCACCAGCCCTGCCCCATCCGCGCGCACCGGCTGCGCCGCCGCCTGCTGGCGCGCAATGCGATCTGGTCGGCGTGGCTGCGCCTGCCCGCCGGCGCGGCGCTGCGCGAGAGCCTGCGCATGGTGCCGGCGCTGCTGCGCGAAGGTGGACTGGTGGGATGCGTCGATACCGCACGCGGGCTGCCATGGATCCTGCGCGAGCGCACGGTGATTCCCCCGACGGTGCAGCAGCTGCGGCGTTATCTGGGGTCGGCGCAGATGCGGTGAGGGGAGTGCGAGGGGGCGGGTGCAGAACCGGCGCCGGATGCCCTCTCCCCGGCCCTCTCCCGCAAGCGGGAGAGGGAGAACACAGCCGGCCCGATGACATCCTGCCGGTCTGCTCCCCTCTTCCGCTTGCGGGAGAGGGGCTGGGGGAGAGGGCAACAGGCGCTCACTGCGCGACAGCGCCCCGCCGCCCTGCCCTCCTACTGCGCCACCTGCCGCAACACCGCACACCAATCCTCGACAAAGCGCCCGATGCCGAAGCGTTCCCGCGCCGTGGCGCGCGCCTGCTCGCCCCACTCCCTGGCCAGGCCCGGATCGTCGATCAGCCGGCGCATGACCTCCACCAGCCGCTCGAGCCGCGTATCGACGTAGCCGTTGTATTCGTTGCGGATCGCCGTCGACATCTCGGTGGTCGCCATGCCGACCACCGGCATGCCGATCATCATGGCCTCGACCACGGCCAGCCCGAGGCTCGTATAGCGGATCGGATTGAAAAAGAAGCGGTAGCGCGCGATAAACGCCGCCAGCTCGGGATTGGGTACCTCGCCCAGCCCGCCGGCCTCCTGCGCGGCCATGCCGACCAGATCGAGCGGCACCTGTTCGCGGGCCTGCGCAAAGATGTCGGCCCCAAGCCGGCGGCCACGCTTTGTCAGGTTGTTGACCACGCTGATGCCGCGCGGCGCCTCGCCGCTGTAGCGCACCGACGGATCGACGAGGACGCCATGCTCGATCACGCAATGCGGCGTGACGCCGCTGTCCCACATCAGCGCATTGAACGGCGTCACATGGACCAGCATCACGTTCGGGTCCTGCACCGGATGCACGGTCGCGGTGGGATGCTGCTGCGGCGGATCGTGTTCGAGGAAGATCGTCGGCAACTGCCGCTGCGCCTCGGTCAGCAGCGTCTCGCGATCGCTGTCCCAGTGCCGCTGGTGCTGGTACAGCACGCAATCGAACTCGGTGCGGGGCACATCCTCGCAGGCGACCTCGCGCACGTTGCTGCCCCACGGCAGCGCGCCCACCGCACCGGCGTAACCCGGCGGCGAGCCTGGCTTGGTCACCAGGTACAGGTCGTGCGGAATCTGCGACAGGTAGTACAGATAGTTGCCGTGAACGTGCCAGGTCAGGATGCGCAGCCGTTCAGGCATGGCTGACCTCCTGCGTCTCGCGCGGCTGGCCGGTCATCGCCATCGCGGCCGCCACCACGTCGTCGACCTCCACGCCTTCGGCGCACAGATGCCCCACCGGGCAATCCTGATGCATGCACGGCCGGCAGGCCGGATAGTCGGCCAGCACGCGATGGCGCGAGCTGTCCAGCGGCGCCCAACGCGCACTGTCGCTGCCGCACGAGACCACCACGCTGGGCGTGCGCATCGCCGCGGCGATATGCGAGGCACCGGTGTCGTTGCACAACAGCAGCCGCGCGTTCTTGACGACCGCCGCCATCGCGCCCAGATCCGTTTTGCCGCACAGGTTGATCACCGGCGAGCCCAGCGCGTCGGACAGCTGCCCGGCCAGTGCCGCCTCGTCGGGCGTACCGGTCACCACGATCTTCCAGTGCTGGCGCAGCACGTCGGCCACTGCGGCAAAGCGCTCGACCGGCCAGCGGCGCGAATGCATGCGCGCGCCGGGATGCACGCAGATGAAGTTCCCCGGCATCAGGTCGTACATCAGCGCCAGCCGCTGCCACGCGGCGTTGTCGGCGGGCAGCAGGGGAAATTCGAGATGGTTGCCATCGGCCGCGTAGCCAAGCCGGCTGGTCAGCGCCAGCAGCCGCTCGATCTCGTTGCCGCCCGGCCAGTCGATCAACAGTTCGTTGACCGGCCGCGCGCCGTACGTGACGACGCCGGGCTGCCATTTGCGTTCGGCGCGGCCCGCGGTCGGCGCGGCCGGTACCGGCCGGAATCCCGCCATCTGCCGCGCGCCCAGCTGCCGCACGATCGCGTTGGTCACCAGCCCGCTGCCGTGCAGCTGGATCGCCAGATCGAACTGGCGGGCGCGCGCCTGCGCATAGAAGGCCTGGGTTTCCTCTTCGCGGACCGGCTGCTCCGGCATGCCCGGCGCCCCGGGAAACACCATCAGCTCGTCGACCAGGTGCGAAAAGCGTTCGACGAACGACGCTGCCCACGGCAAGCCGATCAGCGTGATGGTCGCATCGGGCTCAGCCTTGCGCAGCGCGCGCAGCGCCGGCACCGCGCACAGCATGTCACCCAGTTGCAGCGCTCGGAACACGGCGATCCGGCGCGGACGGTCCGCGAATCTGATCATAGGAAACCAACCTTGAAGGCAAGGGCGCCGCGCAGGCGCCAGTACAGGGAAAGCGGGGGAATCAGGATCGATGTCGCGATCATCTCGGCGACATGCGAAGGGGTCAGCGCGGCGCCACGCAGGCGGCGGCAGCAGAACCACGCCGTCAGCACGAACCACACGCCGAGGCCGGTCCATGCCAGCGGAGCATGGCCCGCCAACGCAGCGATCAGGGCCATCAGCAGGCCCAGCACCGACACGTAGTAATGCCAGGGCGGGATCGGTCGAATGCGCTCGCGGTACCAGCGCGGATGCTTCTTGTACAGCAGCGCGTCGAAGAACACCTTGGACTGCGCGGCGATGCTGCTGCCCCACGGCGCCGGCCGCACCGGATGCACCACCATTGCCTCCGGTGCGGTACCGATCGGGCCGACCTGCTGCAGCAGCCGGAATTGCAGATCGGAATCCTCGCGCCAGGCGCGCGTGAAGCGTTCGTCGAAGCCGCCGACCTTCAGCAGCGCCTCCTTGCGAACGAAGCAGTTGGCGGTGACGAACTCCGCGGTCGCGAGGCCGCCGGTATCGCGCTGATGGTCGGTGGGCCGGGCCGGCAGCGGCACCACCACCCTGCCCGTCATCGCGCAGCATTGCGGCGAGGTCGACAGCGCCAGGCAGCCTTCGCGCAGCCAGCCCGGATCGGGGATCGTGTCGTCGTCGGTGAACGCGATCACCGACGCACGCGCGATGCGCCAACCCGCATTGCGCGCGGCCGCCGGTCCCTGCGTGTCCGGCACCGCGAGATAGCGCAGCGTGCAGCGCGGCCACGCGCCCGCCAGTTCGCGCACCAGGCGCTCGACCTCGGGCTGGCAACCGTCATCGGCAACGATCACCTCGAACGAGCCGGCGCCAAACTGCTGCACGCCGATCGCACGCAGGCAGCGGTGCAGCAGGTCCGGGCGGCGGTAGGTCGGGATCACGACCGAAATCAGCGGCTCGGCGCCCTCGGTGCCGATGGCGCCGATCGCCGGATCCGCGGGCTCATGCAGCGGCATGGGCGCCCTCCCGCGCAGGCTTTTCCAGCAGGAACGGACCGATCACCAGCGCGTCGAGCGGCGAAGTCCAGAAGCACTCGACCGCGTCGCGCGGGGTGCAGACGATCGGCTCGCCGCGCGTGTTGAACGAGGTATTGACCAGGATCGGCACGCCGGTGCGCTGCTCGAAGGCCGCCAGCACATCGTAGTAGGCGGGGTTCTGCTCGCGCCGCACGGTCTGCACGCGGGCGGTGCCATCGACGTGGCAGACCGCCGGAATGCGATCCTCGCGCCCCGGCTTGACGTCGAAGACGAACAGCATGAACGGCGCGCGCCAGTTGCCGGGACAGGCCGCGGTAAACCATTCGGCGGCGCGTTCTTCCATCACCACCGGCGCAACCGGCCGGAAGTCTTCGCGATCCTTGATCTGGTTGAGCTTCTGCTGCATCGACGGATCGATCGGCGAGGCCAGGATCGAGCGACCGCCCAGCGCGCGCGGGCCGAATTCCATGCGGCCCTGGAACCAGCCGATGATCTTGTTCTGCGCAAGCAGTTCGGCGGTCTCGCCGGCAATGTCGTCGAGCCGGCGGTACGGCAGCTTGGCCTGATCGAGGAAGGCGGCGATCTCGCGCTCGTCGAAGGCCGGGCCGTAATAGGCGTGCTCCATGGCCCAGCGCCGCGCCGGCTTGCCGCGCTGCTGCCAGTCGATCCACAGCGCCGCGCCCAGCGCAGTGCCCGCGTCGCCGGCGGCGGGCTGCACCCAGACCTCGTCGAACGCGCCCTGGTCGCGCACCCGGGCGTTCATCACGCAGTTCAGCGCGACCCCGCCCGCCATCGCCAGCTTGCGCTCGCCGCTCTCGGCGGCGAGCCACGCCGTCATGCCGAGCACCGTCTCCTCGAGCACCAGCTGCAGCGAGCGCGCGATATTGAAATGCTCGCGCGTGAATTCGCTGCCGCGCACGCGCGGCGGCCCCAGTACCGCTTCGAGGTCGACCTGGTCGATGCGGTAGCCGCCCTCGCGGTCGCCATGGACCATCGCGCGGAACACGTCGGCGCGGGTCGGTTCGCCATACGAGGCCAGCGCCATCACCTTGTACTCGTCGGACGAATGCAGGAAGCCCAGATGCCGCGTCACGCGCTCATACAGTAGGCCGAGCGAATCGGGCAGGTCGATCTGCTTGATGCGGCGGTAGTCGCGTCCGTCGAACACGCCATAGCTGGTGGTGGCGCTCTCGCCGCGGCCATCCATCGTCAGCACCGCGCAGCGGTCGAACGGCGCCGCCAGGAAGGCGCTCGCCTCGTGGGCCATATGGTGCTCGACGTAGTGCCAGCGGTACGGCGCCTCGGCGCTGCTGCGCACGGTGGCGAAGCGCTGCTGCAGGTGGTGCGGCACGCCCGACACCAGTTGCCGCGGCGCGTTGACGACATAGGACAGGAACAGCGGGTCCCACGGGGAATCGGCCACGCCGGGCTGCGCATGCCGCGACGGCTCCAGCGGCAGCGTCACGGTTTCGTCGTTGCGCCGCTCGCCGAGCATCACCGCCGGATCGAAGGAATAGGCGATATGGTCGATGTCGGCCAGCGTGATGCCGGCCTCCTTCAGGCAGTAGTCGATCGCATGGTAGGGCAGCTCCCAGGCCGTGAACGGCACCGGCCGCTTGCCGTGCTTGATATGCGTGAACCGTTCGTCCTCCGCCGCGGCGATGACCTCGCCGTCGCGCACCAGGCAGGCGGAGGTGTCGTGATAGGCGGCGTTGATTCCAAGCGTGTACATGGCGGCTCCTCTGCGCGATTCCTTGTGTCCGATTCAGGTGGCCAGCATCGCGCCACTGGCGCGTACCGGCGGCAACGGGGGGATGACGGGGGCGGGCACGACCAGCGGCGGCAGCGCATCCGTGGCGGCCGGCGCGCCGGCCAGCAGTTCGCGCGCCGCGGCCACGACCTGGGCCACTTCGACATCGTTCAGGCAACGGTGGTGCTGCTGCGGGCAGACGCTCTTGTAGCAATAGCGGCACGGCACGTCGGCAAAGAGCGTGCGGTGCGGGACCTGCCACGGCGTGTGCTGCGGATTGGTCAGCGCATAGAGATCGACCACCGGCGTGCCGAGCGCGGCCGACAGATGCACCGGCCCGCTGTTGTTGGAAACCAGCAGATCGGCATGCTCGATCAGCGCGCCCATCTGGCCCAGCGTCAGCTCGCCGGCGATGCCGATCACACGCGGATGGTCGGCGGCGCGGCATACGCCGTCGACCAGCGCTTGCTCGCCCACGCCGCCGGTCAGCAGCACCAGCGCGCCGTCCTGCTCGGCCAGCGTGCGGGCGACCTCGGCAAAGCGCGGTGCCGGCCAGCGGCGCGACTCGGCGGTCGCGCCCGGATGCATCACCACGCAGCGGCCGCACGCCGGGCCCTGCCCGTGCCAGCGTTGCAGCAGCCGCTGAACCGCGCGCCGGTCGTGCGGCTGCACGCGAAAACGCAGCCGCGTGTCGGCCGGTACCGCGCCGACCGTCGCCACCAGGTCGAGCTGGCGCTGGGTCTCGTGGCGGACCTGCGTCTGCGGCTCGGTCTCCGGCACCCAGTCGCTCAGCAGCTGATAGGGGTTCTCGCGGCAATGCGCCAGACGCAGCGGAATGCCGGCCATCGTGCAGAGCAGTGCGGCCGGCAGCGGGTTCTGGCTGTAGACGGTGAAGATCACCGCCGCATCGAAGCGCGCGGCCTGCAGCCGCTGGGCCCATGGCAGCACGCTGCTGCCGGTGCGGTTGCCGGTGCCGTTACCCTTCACCCATGGTGCATCCCAGGTCAGGAACGTGTCGATCATCGGCAGGTGGCTGGCCAGCGCCGCCGCGCCGCTCGAGGTCAGCAAGGTCAGGTGACGGGACGGGTCGCTGTCCTTCAGCGCCTGCATCGCGGGCGTGGTCATCAACACATCGCCCATATTGTCCAGCCGCACGCACAGGATGCGTTTGGCGTCGCGCCATGCGGTCATGAGGCCTCCACCCGGCAACGTTCGGCGTGCCGCACGGTGCCACCCAGATGGCGGACCACGATGCGCGCGGCCTGGTCCAGATCGGCGACGACATGTTCGGGCGTGCGATACGGCCCGCGCACCCATTCGGTCTCGTTGCCGCAATCGACCAGGATGGTGTGGCAGCCGGCGCGCTGTCCGGCCTCGATGTCGTCGAGGATGTCGCCGATCATCCAGGAGCGGCGCAGATCGAAGTGCAGCAGCGTCGCGGCATTGCGCAGCAGCCCCGGCAGCGGCTTGCGGCACAGGCAGGTGCGCGTGAAGCGCGGCACCACGCCTTCCGGATGATGTGGACAGAAGAAGAAGCCCGACAGCCGTGCGCCATGGGTTGCGAACAGCTCGCCCAGGCGCTGGCGCATCGGCCCCAGCGCCTCGGGCGTGAAGCGGCCGAGCGCGAGGCCGGGCTGGTTCGACACCACCACCAGCGGCACGCCGAGCCGGCCGAGGCGCCGCAACGCCCGCGCGGCGCCCGGCGCGAGCCGCATCCGGTCGGGGTCGACGTTGTACGGCACGTCCTGCAACACCGTGCCGTCCTTGTCCAGCAATACCGCGCCGGGAAGTCCACTGCCTGCTCCGGCCGGCAGGGCGGCGCCCGCTATCGGTCTGGCGCCGGGGTCGTCGATCACGGCCACGACGTTTCCTTCATCGGCAGCACCATGACCTCGGGGATCACGGTCTCTTCGGGCTGTGTCAGCACGAAGCGCACCGCGCGGGCGACATTGGCCGGGTCCTGCAGGGTGGACTGGTCGATATCGGCGAAGCGGTCGAGCAGGAAGGGGGTACGCATGCCGCCGGCGACAATGGCCGAGACCTTGATGCCGTGCGGCCGCAGTTCCGCGTGCAGCGCATGCGAGAAGCCGAGCAGCCCCCATTTGGTGGCGTGGTAGGCCGAGGCGTTGGGCCAGGCGCGTTTGGATGCCGTGGAAGCGATATTGACGATGTGGCCGCCGCCCTGCGCCTTGAGCATCGGCACCACGGCGTGCGACATCAGATAGGGACCGTACAGATTGACCATCAGCACGCGGTGCCAGCGCTCGGTCTCGACCTCGTCGACCGGCAGCGTGATGTCGATGGCGGCGTTGTTGACGATGCCGTCGAGGCGGCCGCTGCGCTCGCGCACCTGCTCGAAGGCCGAACGGACCGCGGCCGGTTCGGCCACGTCGAAGGACAGCGAATAGGCCCGCTCGCCGCTGGCGTCGAGCTTCTCGGCACAGGTGCGGGCCAGGGTTTCATCGACATCGGCGACAACCAGGCTGGCGCCGGCGGCCGACAGGTTCTGGCAGATCGCGGCGCCGAGCCCGCGCCCTCCTCCGGTCACGAGAAAGGTCTTGCCTTGCAGGCTGGCAACTTGCGCATCGGTCATTTCGGCTCCTGAAGTTGGCTTCGAAGGCGTGACCGGATGCAGCGCCGGCGCAAGTGCGGCGCGATGGCGGGCGGGGCGGAAAAAGGGGAATGCACGGCATCGCTCCCCATTCCGGTTGCCCGCCGCCCCGTGCGACGGCGGCGAATCCGGTTCTCTGTGGGGATGCCTTCAGCGAATTGCATGCCAGACGCGTGATGGCGCCGTGGCTTGCCGTTTCAGGGGTAACGGTTCCCCCGTGTCAGGAGTTACATGGGGGGTGTTGGCGTTTATGCCGTGGCTGGTAAAAGTTGCATGGCGGGGGTGGGAGACTCCGCTTGCCCTGTCCCCAGCCTTCTTCCCGCCAGCGGGAGAGGGCGTCGCGTGTCAGAAGGCGCAGGGCTGTGGGGAAAGCCAGCCAATGCATGGGCTCCGCTCTCCCGCAAGCCAGAGATGGAGCCGGGTGTCGGGATGCGCAGACTGCGGGCTGAATGCAAGCCCGTGCCCGGTCTCCCTCTCCCGCTGGCGGAGAGAGCTGGGGAGAAGGCCGCGCGGCAGCGTGCTTCAGGCGGCCTTGGCCCGGCTGGCGGTCTTTTTACGCGCCGGGCGGGCGGAGGAAGAACGCTCGACGTCATCCACGCCGCCCGCGCGCAGCCCCCGCTTCTGCTCGGTCACGTCCTGCGACGCTCCCACCATCGTCAGCGGATTGCCGTGTTCGTCCACCGTGACCTCGCCTTCCTCGCGGATGTCGCGGCGGCTGCCGTCAGGCAGCAGGATCGCGTATTCGACGCGATACGGCTGGCGGCCGTCGATCGCCGCACGGATGGCCTCCTCGACGCGGCTGCGGTCCTCGGGGACGATCGACGCCAGGTAACGGTCCATCGTCACCTTGAACGCCTGCGGCGCCCAGCCGAAGATCCGGTACGCCTCGTCGGTCCAGGCGCAGTCGTCGTTCTGCAGATTCCAGTACCAGCCGCCCACATGGGCGATCTCCTGCGCCTTGGCCAGCAGCGCCTCGCTCTGCCGCAGCGCGGCCTCGGCGCGGCGGCGCTCCGTAATGTCGAGGCTCACGCCGATCATCTTGACCGGGCGCTGGTCGAAGTCGCGCACCAGCGTGGCCCGCGACGAGATCCAGCGCACGTCCGCATCGTCGCTCTCCCCACCGCCGCGCCGGACACGGAATTCCCACTCGTGCATCTCCTGCCCCGCCAGCGCGCGCTCGAGCACCTGCCTGAGCCGGACGGCGTCGGCCGGATGCACGCAGGCCCAGAAGTCGTCCATGGTGCGGATATGGCGGCCGAACAGCGTCTCGTCGTTCGACGAGTAGGTAACGCCGTCGCTGAGCACGTTCCACTCCCAGGTCACAATCCCCGACACCTCCTGGGCGAACTTCATCCTGGCCTCGCTCTCCATGATCTCGGCCAGATGCTTCTGCCGCAGCTCCTTGATATGCGGATCGGACGCGGTACTGGCTTCCAGGTCGGCGATGGCCTGCTCGCCATAGCGCAGCCATAGCCAGTTGACGCCGAGAAAGCGGGCCAGCGCCAGCAGGCGCTCGTATTCGATCTCGCCCCCGCGGGTCCACTTGTGCACCGCGGACGGCGACACCGACAGGGCCTCGGCAACCTGCTTGAGCATGATCCGCTTGCTGTCCAGCACGCCCTTCAGGCGCATGGCGAACGTGTCCTCCGACATCGACCCTTCCTTCTCTTATTAACCGATGGTGAATTGCGCAACCCGCACCTTACACCATCGCGCCGCACGACGTGATTTTTAATAGCCGTTGCATATCGCGATCACGATAGCGATTGAAATTTTGCGTTTGTTGAGCCGATTCTCGCTCGCTAGACTTGCCTCACATCACCAACGGTAATTTAATTAACCATTAGTGAATTTACCGAACCGCAGAACGTTCGGTGCCAACGACGATTCCAGGAGACCCACGATGCAAGCCGCCTTCGCCGCCCCGGTGTGCGACCCCGCCGACCAGCTCGCCTACACCCTGCCCGCCCACTACTACACCTCGAGCGAAATCTTCGAGCGCGAGAAGCAGACCATCTTCGCGAGGAGCTGGATCTGCGTGATGCACCGCAGCCAGGTAGCGGAGCCGAACCAGTACGCCACCGTCAAGGTCGCCGGGGAGAACGTCTTCGTCGTGCGCGGCCGCGACGGCGTACTGCGCGCCTTCTACAACGTCTGCCCGCACCGCGCGCACGAACTGTTTGCCGACGGCGCCGGGCGCGCGAAGAACGTCATCACTTGCCCGTACCACGCCTGGTCGTTCGGCCTGGACGGCAAGCTGATGCACGCGCGCAATGCCGAGAACGTGCCGGGCTTCTGCAAGGACAACGCCGGCCTGTCCCCGGTGCGCGTGGAAGAGTTCTGCGGCCTGATCTTCGTCAACCTCGACAACGACGCGACGCCGCTGGCCGAGCAGGCCAAGGGCCTGAACGAGGAGATCCGCGCGCGCTGCCCCGACGTGGACAAGCTGGTGCCGGCACATCGGCTGACCTACGAGATGAAGGCTAACTGGAAGGTCGTGGTCGATAACTATCTCGAATGCCTGCATTGCCAGACGGCCCACCCGGCGCTGGTCGAGTCGATCAAGATGGAGACCTACAAGCACGAGGTGCGCGGCATCTATACCAGCCAGGTCGGCCAGACCCGCTCGGGCAGCGACGCCTTCACCTACGACAGCGACGCGCCCAACACCGACTTCGCTGCCTACTGGCTGTGGCCGAACGTCACGCTGAACGTGCTGCCCGGCGACGGCAACTACGGGGTCTTCTACATGTTCCCGGTCGATGCCGACACCACCATCCAGCATTTCGAGTTCTATTTCCGCGACGCCACGCCGACCGCGGAACAGCAGCAGCTGATCGAGTACTACAAGAACGTGCTCAAGCCCGAGGACCTGAGCATCGTCGAGTCGGTGCAGCGCGGCCTGAAGTCGCGCGGCTACCGCAACGGACAGGGCCCGCTGCTGATCACCGAGGACAAGACCTCGGCCATCGGCGAACACGGCGTGCGGCACTTCCAGCAAATGGTGCTGGAAGCCCTGGCCTGAGTCCCCGCCGGCCCATCGCTCGCCCCCAACCCGGACAACCATCACACCATGATCCATACCGAGCTGTATATCGACGGCAAGTGGCAGGCGCCGCTGGCCAATGGCACCCGCACCATCCTGAGCCCGGCCGACGAGTCCGCAATCGCCGAGGCCGCCGAAGGCACCCGCGAGGACGCGCGCCGCGCGATCGCCGCCGCGCGGCAGGCGTTCGACCATGGCCCGTGGCGCAACAGCACGATCCGCGAACGCGCCCGGCTGCTGAACCGCATCGCCGACCTGATCGATCGCGACGCCGAAACGCTGGCCAGGCTCGAATCGCTGAACACCGGCAAGACGCTGACCGAGAGCCGCACCGACATGGGCGATATCGCGGCGACCTTCCGCTACTTCGCGGGGCTCGTTGCATCGGAATCGGGCGCGGTCAACGAGGCGCCGCATCACGTGATCAGCCGCACGCTGCGCGAGCCGGTCGGCGTCTGCGGCCTGATCACGCCGTGGAACTACCCACTGCTGCAGGCCGCATGGAAAATCGCCCCCGCGCTGGGCGCCGGCAATACCGTGGTGATCAAGCCGAGCAACCTGACGCCGCTGACCACCTGGCACTTCACCCGGCTGATCGCCGAACTGGACCTGCCGCCTGGCGTGTTCAACCTGGTGACCGGCGGTGCGGAGGTGGGCGCCGAGCTGGCCGAGCACCACGACGTCGACCTGGTCTCGTTCACCGGCGGCGCCTATGCGGGCGAGAGCATCATGAAGGCAGCCACCGGCAACTTCAAGCGCATCGCGCTGGAACTGGGCGGCAAGAACCCGAACATCGTGTTTGCCGACGCCGACCTCGACACCGCGGTCGACTATGCGCTGAACGCGGCTTACTTCCATGCCGGCCAGGTCTGCTCGGCCGGCTCGCGGCTGATGATCGAGGACGGCATCTACGATACGTTCGTCGAGCGGCTGGCGCAGCGGCTGCCGCGCATCGTGATCGGCAACGGCATGCATGCCGAGACGCAGATGGGACCGGTGCAATCGGCCCAGCAGCATCAGAAGATCCTCGGGCTGGTCGAGCTCGGCATCTCCGAAGGCGCGCGCCTCGTGCATGGCGGCAAGCGGCCGCCCGGCGAAGTATTTGCGAAGGGCTACTGGCTCGAACCGACGCTGCTGGCCGACGTGACCGCCGACATGAAGATCGCGAAGGAAGAGATCTTTGGCCCGGTCATCACTGCCGAACGCTTCCGCTCCGAAGAGGAGGCCCTGCGGCTGGCCAACGATACGCCGTACGGCCTGGCCGCGGCCGTGTGGACGCGCGACCTGGACAAGGCCAACCGGATGTCGCGCGCGCTGCGTTTCGGCACGGTCTGGGTCAACGATTACCACCCGTACTTCCCCGAGGCGCCGTGGGGTGGCTACAAGGCGAGCGGCATCGGCCGCGAGCTGGCCCGCATCGGCCTGGACGAGTACACCGAACTCAAGCACAGCTATATCAATCTGGCGCCGAAGCCGATGGGCTGGTTCGGCGTGTAAGCTCGGGGTGCCGGGGCTTCCCGGACACAACCTCTCCAGCATCGCGGGCCGCGTGACGCGCGCCCGCGCTCTCAGACAGAAGAGGAGATTGCACGATGAGCGCAATCCAGGAATACGACTACATCATCGTCGGCGCGGGCTCGGCTGGCTGCGTGCTTGCGGCGCGACTGACCGAGGACGCCGGCGTGTCGGTGCTGCTGCTGGAGGCTGGCGGCCCCGACTGGCGGCTGGACTGGCGCACGCAGATGCCCGCCGCCCTGGCCTATCCGCTGCAGGGCACGACCTACAACTGGGCCTATGTGACCGAGCCCGAGCCGCATATGAACGGCCGCCGGATGACGCAGGGCCGCGGCAAGGGCCTGGGCGGCTCGTCGCTGATCAACGGCATGGTCTATATCCGTGGCAATGCGCTGGACTACGACGGCTGGGCCGAGCAAAAGTCGCTGCAGAACTGGAGCTATGCCGACTGCCTGCCTTACTTCCGCAAGGCCGAGACCTACGACAAGGGCGCCAACGACTACCACGGCGGCGACGGGCCGCTGCATGTGACCACGCCGAAAGCCGACTGGAATCCGCTGTTCCGCGCCTTCGTCGAGGCCGGGGAACAGGCGGGCTACGCGCGCACCGACGACCTGAACGGCTATCGCCAGGAAGGCTTCGGCCCGATGGACCGCACCACCACCGCCGACGGGCGCCGCTGCAGCACGTCGCTCGCCTATCTGGACCAGGCGCGGGAACGGCCGAACCTGACCGTGCAGACGCGCGCGCTCGCGGACCGGATCGTGTTCGCCGGCGAGCGCGCGATCGGCGTGCGCTATCTGCAGGGCGAACAGACGCGCGAGGCGCGGGCGCGCCGCGAGGTCATCGTCAGCAACGGCGCGATCGCCTCTCCGCAGTTGCTGCTGCGTTCCGGCGTCGGCAATGCGGATGAGCTGCGCGCCTTCGGCATCGATCCCGTGGTCGACCTCAAGGGCGTCGGCGAGAATCTGCAGGACCATCTGGAGATGTATCTGCAGTACGAATGCACCAAGCCGGTCTCGCTGTACCCGGCACTGAAATGGTGGAACAAGCCGGCGATCGGCATCGAGTGGTATCTGCGCGGCACCGGCATCGCGGCGTCGAATCATTTCGAGGCCGGCGGCTTCATCCGCAGCAGCGACGAATTCACCTGGCCCAACCTGCAATATCACTTCATCCCGCTGGCGATGAACTACGACGGCAGCAATCCGGTGCAGACCCATGGCTTCCAATGCCACGTCGGCTCGATGCGCTCGCCGAGCACCGGCTTCGTCAAGCTCGCCAGCCGCGATCCGCGCGTCAAGCCCCGCCTGCTGTTCCACTACATGGCCCACGACGTCGACTGGCGCGAATTCCGCGCGGCCGTGCGACTGACGCGCGAGATCATCGCCCAGCAGGCCATGGACCAGTTCCGCGGCCGCGAGATCAAGCCCGGCATGATGGTGCAAAGCGACGCCGAGATCGACGCCTTCGTCCGCGAGCACGCCGAGACCGCGCTGCATCCCTCCTGCACCTGCAAGATGGGCGACGCCTCCGACCCGATGGCCGTGGTCGACAACCAGGGTCGCGTGCATGGCCTCACGGGCCTGCGCGTGATCGACGCGTCCATCATGCCGCGCATCATCACCGGCAATCTGAACGCCGCCACCATCATGATTGCGGAGAAGCTGGCCGACGTGATCCGCGGCCATGCACCGCTGCCGCGCTCGGCGGCGCCTTACTACAAGGCTTCGGTCACCAGCGGCGGCGCACCGCCGACCGGCTCGCCGCTGCGCCCGGCCGCGGCCGGCGTGCAGGCTCCGGTGCTGGTGCCGCAGTAAGGCCCCGGCTGCGAGGAAGTTGCCGCCGCCGTCCTGAAGGCGCCGCGCCGGCTTCCTACCGTCCGTCCTCTTCCATTCATCGCTGTCCCTGTTGCCGTACGCCGTCGCCCTGCCCGGCGCCGGCCGGCTGCGCGCGCTCGCCCGATCGCCGCGCTGCGCCGGTCCGCGCCGTGCACCGGCCCCACGAAAGAAGCCGGCCGAGCCCCGAGACAAGCCGGCTCGCCATACCGGGTGGACTCCATGACCAAGCAGAACCGAACCATTGCCAGGCAGCGCATTCCGGCCACGATGCGCCGCGCGGCGCTGGCCGCATTGCCGATGCTGTGCGGCCACGTGCTGGCACAGGCGGACAGCGCCGCGACGACGGTAGCCGCCGCACCGGTGCACATCCCCGTCACTGCCGAAGGCGCCGCGCCCCCGGCCGCCGAAGTGCCATCGCCACTGACCGCCAACCTGACGCTGACCTCGCAGTATGTTTCGCGGGGCTTTCGCCAGACCTGGGGCAAGCCCGCGATTCAGGGCGGCATCGACTATGCCCACCCCAGCGGATTCTCGCTCGGCACATGGATGTCCACGGTCAGCGACAAGTTCATCGAAGGCGGCACCGTCGAATGGGATCTGTATGGCGGCTATACCGGCACCGTCGGCGAGCTCACCTATGCCGGCCTGATCTACTACTACCTGTATCCCGGCGCCCGGCTGCAGTACGCGCAAACCCGCTACGACTATGGCGAGGCGGTCGCGTCGCTGACCTGGCGCTGGCTCAACGTCAAGTACTGGCTCACCTATACGCGCGACTACTTCGGCTACAACAGCGCCTCGCTGCTGACCGGCGACGACCGGCACAGCCGCGGCTCCGGCTACCTCGACATCAACGGCACCTTCGACCTCGGCCACGGCATCTCGCTGCTGCTGCATTACGGCCAGCAGCGGGTGCGCAATTTCGCGGCCTACAGCTTCCGCGACATGCGCGTGGCGCTGTCCAAGAGCTTTGCTGGCGGCTGGACCCTGACCGGTGCCTATACGCGCGGCTGGGGCCGCAGCGATGTGTACGACAACTACACCACCGGCGCGTTGAATTCGGCCGGCATGGCGTCGGTATCGAACCCGCTGAAGTCAACTTTCCTGGTGTCGGTGACACGCAGTTTCTGACGCCGATTCCGCCCTTCTTTCCTCAACCCTCACTGGCTCCAACGAGAGCATTCGCATCATGGCCTCCCTGGGTCTTACCGACGCGTTCGGTCTGGTCGGCGTCGCCGGCTACGTCGCCGCGCACTTTGCCGTGCAAGTCCTCCACCGCTCGCCTACCGGGCGCCTCGCGGTCGCGCTGAACGTGCTGGCGCCGTCCTGCATCCTGGTTTCGCTGACCAGTGCCTTCAACCTGGCCTCGTTCCTGACCCAGTGCTTCTGGCTCGCGCTGACGCTGATCGGCTGGTGGCGCAACCGGCGAGCGGGCCGGCAGATCGTCGACACGCTCGGCGGCCCGCGCCCGGGACAGCCCGCGCAGCAGTAAAGGCGGCGGCATCGGGGCGCCCGGCTCGATACAAACCCTTGCTTGCCGGCGCACCGGTGCCTTCCTATACTGACCTCACACCATCGGTAAATTAATTTACTAGCAGTTAATCATCACAAAACAAAACCCGGGACGGCAGCAAGCCGCAACCGGGAATCACGACAGGAGACAAGCGTGACCAGGCCCCGCACCATATCGCCCACAACGATCCCGACCGTTCCGCCCAGCGTCGACCGCTAGCGCCGGCAACAGCTAGACCGTCAGGGGAGTCCGCCTCCCCGAACAACGGCAACCCGGGAAATCAGGAGACATCGTGTATTCGCAAAAAGACGTGCTGTCGCTCGGCGCGCAGGCGCCGCTCGCCCCGCCGCAGCAAAATCATCACAGCTCGCAGCCGCAGACGCTGCAGGCGGCATCCCAACCTTATGAGCTGAAACGGACGCTGACCTGGAAGGACGCCTTCTGGGTGACCAGCGGCGTGCCGGCCGGCGTGCTGTTCACCATCGGCGGCGTATCGGCGACGATCGGCAATCCGGCCTGGGCGATCTGGATCGCGGCGATCCTGATCGGCTTCGCGCAGTGCTTCGTCTACGCCGAGATCTCCGGCCTTTACCCGCACAAATCGGGCGGCGCCTCGGTCTACGGTGCGCTCGGCTGGGTGCGCTACAGCAAGTTCATCGCCCCGGTGTCGGTGTGGTGCAACTGGGTCGCCTGGTCGCCGATGCTGGCGCTGGGCACCAGCCTGGCGGCCGGCTATATGCTCAGCTGCCTCTTTCCGCCGGATTCGGTCATCAACACCTGGCAGCTGACGCTGGTCGACCTCGGCTTCATCAGCAAAGGCCTGACGCTGCGAGTCAATTCGACCTTCCTGCTGGCCACTGCCTTCCTGCTGATCACCTTCAAGCTGCAGCACAGCGGCGCCTCGGCGGCCGCGACCACGCAGCGCATCCTCGGCATCGCGTCGCTGACGCCGCTGGTCGTCGTCGCGCTGGTGCCGCTGTTCACCGGCGACATGCCGTCCAGCAACTTCCTGCCGATGCTGCCGCTGACGCACGACGCCTCCGGTGCAGCCGTGCTGGGCGGCTGGAACGCCGCCGGCATCAGCACCGCGATGGGCGCGATGTTCCTCGCCTGCTGGTCGACCTTCGGCTTCGAGACCGCGGTGTGCTACACGCGCGAGTTCAAGGATCCGCAGAAGGACACCTTCAAGGCGATCTTCTGGTCGGGCGTGCTGTGCCTGTTCATGTTCATCGCGGTGCCGATCGCCTTCCAGGGCTCGCTCGGGCTGTCCGGCATGCTGGCGCCGTCCATCGTCGACGGTACCGGCGTGGGCGCGGCGATGGCCCGGTTCGTCGGCGGCGGCGCGGTCGTGTTCAACGTGATCGTCGTGATGCTGGTGCTGGCGATCCTGCTGATCGTGATGACGTCGATGATGGGTTCGTCGCGCACGCTGTACCAGGCCTCGGTCGATGGCTGGCTGCCGCGCTACCTGTCGCACGTCAACGCGCATGGCGCGCCGACGCGGGCGATGTGGACGGACCTGCTGTTCAACCTGTTCCTGCTGCTGATGTCGAACTACATGGCGGTGCTGTCGATCTCCAACGTCTGCTACATGATCTTCGTCTTCCTGAACCTGCAGGCGGGCTGGATCCATCGGCTGGACCGTCCGGACTGGGCCCGCCCCTACAAATGCCGCAACTGGCTGCTGGCACTCGGCGCGTTCTGCGGTTTCGTCGACCTGGCCTTCGTCGGCGCGGGCGCCAACTTCCAGGGCGAGCACACGTTGCGCAACGGGCTGATCGCCGCGCTGCTGATCGTGCCGGTCTTCGTCTATCGGCACTACATCCAGGACAAGGGCCGCTTCCCCGAATCGATGCGCCAGGACATGGCCCTGCCGCAGGCGCGGGCGGGACTGTTGCCCTATCTCGCGCTGGCCGCCGGTGCCTTCGTGGTCTGGGCCGCGGCCAAGCTGACCGTCATTACCTGATCGCCGTGGCGCGGGCCATGCTTCGACCTGGTCCGCGCCGCCATCCTTTCCCGGAGTTGAACCATGAACGACACGCTTCGCGTCCGCGTCGCGCGCATCGAGCCGCTTGCCGACGGCATCAAGCGCTTCACCTTGCAGGCAACCAACGGCGCCGCGCTGCCGGCGTTCGACAGCGGCAGCCATATCGTCGTGCAGATGGACCACGGCCGGCTGCGCAATGCGTATTCGCTGACCGGCGCGCTGGACGACACCAGCCACTACCAGATCTGCGTGCGGCTGGAGGAGGCCTCGCGCGGCGGTTCGCTGTACATGCATCGGCAGGTGCGCGAGCAGGATGAGCTGGAGATCGGTGCGCCGCGCAACCTGTTTGCGCTGGCCGAAGAGGCGGGCAAGCATTTGTTGATCGCCGGCGGTATCGGCATTACGCCATTCCTCGCGCATATCCAGACGCTGCGGGGCCGCGGCGCACCGTTCGAGCTGCACTACTGCTTCCGCAACCGGCGC
Source organism: Cupriavidus sp. (assembly GCA_031180665.1). Lineage (GTDB taxonomy): Bacteria > Pseudomonadota > Gammaproteobacteria > Burkholderiales > Burkholderiaceae > Cupriavidus. The sequence continues at coordinate 158,733 of JAPSLP010000009.1, forward strand.
GGTGCGGCCTGCCTGGACGAATTGCCGGGCGCGATCGGCGGCGCACCGCTGCATCTTTACGAGAGCGACAGCGGGTCGCCGCTCGATGTCGCCGCGCTGATCGCCGCGCAGCCCGCCGACGCGCACGTGTACGTGTGCGGTCCCGCGTCGTTGAACGACGCGGTGATCGCCGCCGCCCGGGCGGCCGGCTGGGACGAGGCGCGGATCCACTACGAGCAGTTCCGCAACGAGGTCGACGCCACGGGCGGGGCGTTCGAGGTGATGCTGCGCAAGAGCGGACTGATTTTGCAGGTGAGCGCCGAAGAAACCTTGCTGCGCGCGATCGAGAAGGCCGGCGTCAAGGTCGATTGCATGTGCCGCGAAGGCATCTGCGGCTCCTGCGAGACCGCGATCGTGGAAGGCGAGGCCGACCATCGCGACAGCTATCTGTCGGACGAGGAAAAGGCCGCGCAGAAGACGATGATGCTGTGCGTGTCGCGCTGCAAGGGGAAGCGGCTGGTGTTGGAGTTGTGAGCGCGAGAAGAGAGGGAAATGGGCGCTTGCCAACCACTGCGGCAATGGACACGCCCTTGCCCTCTCCCCAGCCCTCTCCCGCAAGCGGGAGAGGGAGCAGGTTAGCGACGGCGCGATCGTTCGCTGCCCGGCTTCTCCCCTTCCCCGCTTGCCGGACACGCAACAGGTTAGCGACGGCGCGATGGTTCGCTGCCCGACTTCTCCCCTCTCCCGCCTGCGGGAGAGGGGTTGGGGGAGAGGGTATTGGGCGCTGACAGACCACAGGGGCCCTGGACGTCGCCAGCGCTAGCCCTCCGCTCTGCGCCGCTGCTGCGCCACCGCGCGCAGCAGCGCGGCCACGCTCAGCGCGAAGGCTTCGTCGTACCAGGGGTTCGCGCCGCTGACCGCGACGACGATGCCGTCGAGCACCACGGCGCCGCCCAGCACCGACTCCTGCGCGCGCAGCAGATGCGGGGCGCGTGCCTGCACCTGGTCGGTCGCCATGCCGGTGCGCCAGGCGACCCGGGCCTTCTCGCGCGCATACCAGGCATAGTCCGCGTCCCAGCGCTCGCGCCCCGGCGTCGAGTATTCGTACAGGATCGCCTGCTCGAACGGGCAATCCGCCGGCCCCTTGCCCGGGTCCATCACCACCACATGCAGGAAGCCGCCCTCGCCGACTTCGCGGTCGCGCACCGCCGCTTCGAGCATCGGTATCGCCAGCGCGAGCGCGCGTTCGGCGCTGGCCGCATCGGCGAAGCGGCTGCCCAACGCCATGCCTGGCGAGGCGGTGGCGCCGGGCACATCGGCGGACGGCTTCGATGGGCTGGAACTGGGCAGATCGGGCCTGTCGTGAGGCTGCATGGTTTCTCCTCAATCGCGTAGTCAATGGGGTTGCAAAACGGGTGATGAATCGGGGTTGTGAAACGGGGTTGTGAACGGGTTGTAAAGCGAGGTAGTGGAACGGACAGCCAACGGCGAGCGGCGACCGCCTACCGCCAAACCGCCTAGCCGCCTCCCGGCTAGCCGCTACCCCTACCGCCTAGCTGGCTACCGGCTACCGGCTACCCGCCGCGCCGGCGCCCGCGCCCCCGCTAGCTTCGCGGCCCGGGCACCGTGGTGTCGACATCGCGATGGCGCACCATCGAATGGATCGCGACCACCAGCTCGCCGATCTGGACGGGCTTGGACAGGTGCACCTGAAAACCCGCCATCATCGCGCGCATGCGGTCCTGCGCCTCGGCATGGCCGGACAGCGCGATCGCGCTGAGGCGGCAGGCCAGCGGCACGTTGCGCTCGGTCTCGAGCCGGCGCACGCGGCGCAGCACGGTGTAGCCATCCTCCTCGTCGAGCGCGATATCGCACAGCAGGACCTGCGGCCAGTGCTGCGGATCGGCATTGCCCAGCAGGTCGAGCAGTTCGTCGCCGCGGCCGAAGGCCTGGGCATCTGCGCCATAGTCCTCCAGCGTGCTGGTCAGCACTTCGCGCGTGGGCTCGTCGTCGTCGAGCACCAGGATGCGCAGCCCCCTGAGCGCATCCGGGGCCGGCATGGTCGCGCCGACCTCGGGCGGGGCGACCGGCGGCGGTGCCTGGATTTCGCGGATCGGCCGCAGCGGCATCGTCACGCGATAGCCGTGTCCATGCGGATCGACCGTCAGGCGCACCGCGTGGTCCTCCAGCATGTTCTCGAGCTCGCGCATGTCGGGCAGCGGCGCCTGCCGGTCCGGCGCGGCCAGGTAGAGCGAGGCCTCGCCGCCCTGCCGTTCGAGCCGCAGCTCGATGCGACCGCCCGGCTCCATGTCGTCGATCAGCGCATGGCACAGCTCCCACACGGCCTTCTGCACCACGCCCGGATCGCCGGTGACACGCAGTTCGGCCTCGCCGAGTACGGTGAACAGGTTGACCTGCCGCTCGGCGATCACCTCGCGCAGCCCGTCCACCACCGCGGCAACGATGGCCTCGAGCCGGATCGGTTGCAGGGCCAGTTTCTGCTCGGTACGTTCCAGTTCGCGCTGCTGCTGTTGCAGGCGCCACATCTGCGCATAGACGCCGCGCCTGGCCAGCAGCGCATCGTGGGTGCCCTCCTCCACCACGCGTCCGTGCTCCATCACCAGGATATGGTCGGCATCGGCGATGGTAGACAGCCGGTGCGCAATGATCAGCGCGGTGCGGCCCTTCGCCACTTCGGTCAGCTCCCGCTGGATCGCGCGCTCCGAACGTGTATCGAGGGCCGAGGTGGCCTCGTCGAACACCACGATCGGCGGCTTTTTCAGCAGCGCGCGGGCGATCGCCACGCGCTGTCGCTCGCCGCCCGACAGGCGCACGCCCCGTTCGCCGACGCGGGTCTCGTAGGTGTCGGGCAGCCGGTCGATGAAGGTATCGAGCTGCGCGGCGCGCGCGGCCTCGACGATATCGGCACGGGTCGCGCCTTCGCGGCCGTACCCGATGTTGTAGGCGATGGTGTCGTTGAACAGGATGGTGTCCTGCGGCACGATGCCGATCACCTCGCGCAGGCTCTGCTGCGTGACCAGCCGCAAGTCCTGGCCGTCGATGCTGATCTTGCCGCTGTCCGGCAGATACAGCCGGAACAGCAGCCGCGCCAGCGTCGATTTGCCCGAGCCGCTGCCGCCGACCACCGCCACGGTCTGCCCGGCACCGATGCGGATGCTGACGTCCCACAGCGTCTGCCGGCTCGGGTCATAGCTGAAGTTGACGTGCTCGAACACGATCTCACCGCGCGTCACGTGCAGGGGCCGCGCACCCGGCGCATCGTGGTCCTCGCCCGGCGGTCCTTGCGCGTCGAGCAGCGCGAACAGCCGCTCGACCTGCGTCATCGCATCGTTGGACTCGCGGAAGATGAAGCCCAGCGTATTGAGCGGCAGCACCACCTGGATGATGTAGGCGTTGATCAGCACCAGGTCGCCGACTGACAGCACCCCGGTGACGACCCGCTCGGTCGCCAGCAGCATCACCGCCGCCACGCCGAGGGCGATGCAGCAGCTCTGGCCCACATGCAGCGCCGACAGCGCGTACTGGTTCTCGACGCTCGCGTCGACCCAGCCTTCGAGCAGGCCCGACAGGCGGCGCGTCTCGAAGCGCTCGCGCGCGAAGAACTTGACGGTGTCGTAGTTCAGCAGGCTGTCGACCACCTTGCTGTTGGTCTGCGCCTCCACCGCGTTGACCTTGCGCTGCACGCGCGTCCGGCGCCGCGTCATCACATAGGTATAGCCGGCATAGAGGGCGAAGGTCACCACGATGATCGCGGCGAAGGCGCCGCCATAGGCCGCGATCATGATGACCAGCACCGAGCCGATCTCCATCAGCGTCGGCACGATGGTGAAGACGGCGACGCCGAGCAGGAAGCCGATCGCCGCGGTCCCCTTCTCGAGATCGCGGATCACGCTGCCCGTTTCGCGGCGGGCATGGAAGCGCGCGCCAAGCGCATGCAGATGCGCGAACGTGCGCTCCATGAAGGTCGCCACGGTGCGCTGGGTCACCGGCGCGAACACCACGTCGCGCAGCTCGTTGAAGGCGTTGCCGAGCAGGCGCAGCGCCGCGTAGGCCAGCACCAGGAAGACCGGCATCGTGATCGCAGCGCCCGCCATCGCCGCGGCGCCGGTGGCGACCGGGGCCACGTCGTCGACCACCAGCTTGAGCACCAGCGGCACCGCCACGGCGGCCGCCTTGGCCAGGATCAGCAACACCACGGCCACGCCGACGCGGCCGCGAAAACGCCAGATCGTGGCCCATAGTTCGGCTGCGATCCGGCGTTTGGAGGCGGGGGCGGGATGTCCGTTGGTCGTCGGCATCGTCTCGCTGTTGGGCGACGGCGCGTGGCGGGGCGTTCAGCCGGTCACGACCGGTTGTCGACCTTGGGCGCGCCCGGCGTAGTACTGCCCGGGTCGCGCAGATCGCCCTCGCCAACTCCGGGCGGGAACTGGCCGCGGCGGATCTGGCGGAAGGTGTCGTTCGGCCCGCTGGGCTCCGGCGTGGTGGTGGCCCCGCGCACCAGTTCGGGCGCGTCGCTCTGTTCGCCGGGCTGGCGATGGGACTGCGCCGATTCCCAGGCTTCACGCGGTTGCTGTTCGGCGGGGTGCTGGCCCTGGCCCGCGCTTTGATCTTGGCTTTGATCCTGGCTTTGACCTTGGCTTTGATCTTGGCTTTGACCCTGGCTTTGACCTTGGCTTTGACCTTGGCTTTGATCCTGGCTTTGACCTTGGCTTTGACCTTGGCCTGCCCCTTGCCCTGACCCCGGGCTCGATCCCTGGCCGGCCGACGGTGTCTGCCCCGCGGCGTCCTGCTGCCGCGGTTCGCCCGCCCTCTGGCCCTGCATGCGCGCCTCGTCGCCCTTGCTGACGCCCTCGTGCGTGGTGGTGTGCTGGCCCGGGGTCAGCAGCACGCCGAGGTCGCGCTCGCCGTTTTCAGCCCCTTGCGCGTCCGTCCGCCCCGCATGGCGGTCCTCGTCCTGCCGGACCGACTGGTCGATCTCGCTACCGGGATCCTCGTTGCCGGTCGGACTGATCGCGCCCTCGCCGAGCTGGCCGGCGCGCTCGTGCGGCGCCGTCTGCTGCAGCGGCTGTGGCGTGCCGAGCGGATCGAAGTCCGCCCAGCGGCCGTTCTCCCATTGGCCCTCGGCCTGCTCCAGTTCGCGCCCGCCTTCCAGGCGGATCAGTTCGGCCGCGGTCTGCAGCCGGTCGGGTTCAACGCGGGCGGCCAGCAGCACGCCGGGCGGGCGCGCCAGTTCCTGTGTGGGCACAGATGTGCCGACCGTAAAGATCGACACGTCCCATACCGAGAATCCGTGTCCATAAAGCCCTCGCGCGGCGCGCTCGGCGTCGGCGAAGGAATCGAAACGCCCTGCCACGATGGTCGACATGATTGGCTCCTGGGTTCGGCAACGACATTCTTGGGGTAGTGCAAGGAATGCGCCCGCGCGTGCCGAGCCGCTGGACGCCAAGCGTCGCGGGATGGCTGGCCGTCGCGCATGTCGAACTTGCAACACCCACACCGATCTACACGGGCGGTTCGGTCCGGCTCGCGGGCGAGGAGCGCCGCCTGCCGGCTCAGACGCCATCGTCGGGGCGGCGCTCCTTCCGCTCCTTGGATTGAAGCTCGGCCGCGACCTCTTCCTCGAGGTCGTGCCGCGCCTCCTTCTTGGCGACATGCGTCTGCAGCGCGTCGTCGAGTCCGTGGGTTTCCTCGATATCGCTTTCGCGCTCTGCCAGTACGGACAGCTGCCGGTAGAACGCCGCCAGCTTCTTCAGATCCTCTTCGTCGAGGTCCTCGATCGACACCAGCCGGCTGCTGGCATGGCGATGCGAGGCCAGCAGCTCGTTCAGCTTCAGATGCACCGCCAGAGAATCCTTGTTCTGCGTCTGCTGAATCAGGAACACCATCACGAAGGTGATGATGGTCGTGGCGGTATTGATGACCAGCTGCCAGGTTTCCGAGTAGCCGAACATCGGGCCCGTCACCGCCCAGACGATCACCACGCCAACCGCCAGCGCAAAGGCGATCGGCGAGCCGGCGCCGCGCGTGGCATGACCGGCGAACCATTCGAAGGCGTGCATCACTCGTCGTCGCCAGCCCGGCCGGTCTTCTTCGGATGCGCCGTTGGCGACGCCATTGGCATGGCCGTTAGGGGATTTGCCGTTGATCGCTTCGCGGGCGACGCTGGCGAGGCGTTCGCGGTCGGTACTGGCTAGGTCGGGCATGGCAGTTCTCTGGGCGCCTTCCGGCAAGGCGGCTCATGGAGGCAAAGCCCCTCCGCGCCGGACGATCGGCAATACCGATATACGGCAAATTCCATACCCGGCGCGGCAATACGGGCCGCGTGGCTCACGCCAATGACGAAATCGACTGCGCTTCGGTGAACGCGCCGACATGCGCCGTACTTTTTACAAGTGCCGGCGGCAAACTTTGCATGTGAATAGGACGCCGGCCGGTCGCTCGCGCGTCGCTTGTGCGCCTCGCTTTCGCATGCCGCCCCTCGCGCACAACGGTACGGTTCTTGCGGCTCAACACCCGGCCGGGCAGCGGCCCGGCGCAGTGCGCGGCGCGTGCCGCCACTCGGTACGCAAGGAGGGACACATGAGCAACGGCAGCAATCAACGCTACCCCGGCGGCTACGGTGGCTACGGCAGCGGTCCGGGGCGGGATCAGGGGAGCGGCAGCGAATGGTGGCGTGACAAGGACGGTGACGACATGGGCGAAGAAATGCGGTTTGGCGAATACGGCGACGAGGGCGATTACGGACGCGAGCAATACGGCCGCGGACAATCCGGTCGCGGACAGTACAGGGGCCAGGGCACTGGGCAGCAGCGTTACGGCCAAGGCCAGGGCCAGGGTCAGGGCCAACAACGCTACGAGAACGAACGCGAACGCTGGCGCGATGAATGGGGCGCCGGACGTGGCGGTGGCGGCGGTGGCGATCGCTCGCGCAGCGGCGGCGGCGGTTCCTCGTACGAACAGCAATCGTCGCCCCGCTATCGGGGCGGCGGCCAGGGCCGCTACGATCCGACCGACATGGGCGGCGCGCGCAATCCCTACAGCAGCGGCTATGCCGGCTACGACCCCAGCGGTGGCGGCGTGGAGCGCTACGGCATGTACGGCGTGCGCGATACCGGCCGCGATGATGGACGCATGGGCCAGAGTTCCGGCGAAAGCTCGATACAGGGCTATGGCGGCCAGCAATACGGCGGCTATGGGCGCGAGCAAGGACTGGGCGGCAGCGGCCGGGACACGTGGCGCGACCTCGAGGCGCGCGAACGTCTGCGTCGCGGCGGCGAAGCCGGCTATGGCGGCGGCTACTACGGCAGCAGCTCCAGCGGCGGACAGTCGTACAGCGGCGGGCAGCGGGCCTATCCCGGCGATCCGGGCTATCGCCAGAGCGGTTCGTCGGGCTACGGCGGCAGCGCCGGCCAGGGCGGCCG
>JAPSLP010000010.1 GCA_031180665.1 Cupriavidus sp.
TGGCGCGCTGCGCATCGTGCCGCTGCGGCTGTCGGGCTTCGGCTCGGTGTCGATGTATTGGCGCGAGGACAGCTTCCGCCGCGGCGCGGTGGTGGCCGCGCTCGATGCCTTGCGCGAAGCGGGCGGGAAAGGCAGCCTGTGACGGCGGTCTGCCTTCTAGAACGGCCTCACGCGCACAGTGCCGATTGGATATGATGGCGCCCGCCGGCTTGCATCGACCTGCGAGCCGCAACAACGACAACAACGATCGCAAATACCACACAAAAGGAGACCGCCCCATGACGCCCATGACGCCTCGCGCCAGCCATCTTCCCCGCCGCACCGTTCTCGCCATCGCGCTCGCCGGCCTGGCCACGGCAATGCTTGGACTGCCGAAGCCCGCCAGCGCGGCCGATTACCCGGCCAAGCCGATCCGCTTCATCGTGCCCTACGCTGCGGGCGGCACCACCGATCTGGTGGCGCGTACCGTCGGCCAACGTGTCGCCGAGAAGCTGGGCCAGCCCGTGGTGATCGAAAACCGGCCCGGCGCCGGCGGCAATATCGGCATGGAGGCCGTGGCAAAGGCGGCGCCGGACGGCTATACGATCGGCTTCGGCGCGATCTCGACCAATGCGCTGAACCCGCATATCTACAAGGCGATGCCCTTCGATCCGCGTCGCGATTTCACCGCGGTGAGCCTGCTCGGCACCTCCACCATCGTGCTGGAGGTCGGCAATCAGCTGCCGGTCAAGACCGTCGCCGAACTGGTGGCGTGGGCCAAGCGCAATCCCGGGCTGACTTATGCAACCGCGGGCACCGGCACCTCGATGCATCTTGCCGGCGCGATGTTTGCGCAGATGACGGGCACCAACCTGACCCACGTCCCGTACAAGGGCAGCAGCCCGGCAATCAACGACATGCTTGGCGGGCATATTCCCGTGATGTTCGACAACCTGCCGGCCTCGCTGCCGCATATCCAGGCCGGCAAGCTGCGGGCGCTGGCGGTGGCGGGCAGCACGCGCTCGCCGGCATTGCCCAATGTGCCGACGCTGGCCGAGGCGGGACTGGCCGGCTATTCGGTCGAGCCGTGGTTCGGCGTGTACGGGCCTGCCGGCATGCCGGCCGACATCGTACAGAAGCTCAATGCGGCGTTCGTCGAGGCGCTGGGCAGTGCGCCCGTGCGCGACAAGCTGGTGCAGGCCGGCTTCAATCCGAAGTCGTCGAGCGCCGCGGAGCTGCAATCGCTGACGCAGGCGGAATACGAGAAATTCGGCAAGGTGGCGCGCAGCGCGAATATCACGGTGGATTGAGCGCGCCGATGCGGTAGCGAAGCACGGACATCGACACGCCGGTCGCGTACCTGTATATTTATACAGTCCATTTCGGGGCCAACAAACGGTCCCAACGAACGGTCCCAACGAACGGCCCCAACGAACGGCTCCACCGAAATGGCGCGATCCCCAGCCGTTACCGATGTCCGCCGCCGCTACTCAGCCCGATTCTCCCGCCACCGCCCAGGACCGGCTCCCCGCTTTGCAATGCGGGCAGGGCGAGCCTGCCGTCGCGACCGACGGCGAACCCCGCTACATCGTCGCGGTCTGCACGCTGTGCGAATTCACCGCCCGCGCGGGAGATCTGGACCTGCGGTTCACGCCTTCGCCGACCGCGCAGGAAGGCATCGCCGGCCATGCCACCGTGACGTCCCGCCGGCCCGCCGGCTATCGGACCGAAATCGCGCTGAGCGCAGACTTCGGTCCGCTGCGCGTGCGCGGCCGTGCCGACGGCTACGACCCAGCCCTGCGGCGGCTCGAGGAAATCAAGACCGTGCGTGGGGATGCCGCCGAGGTGCCGGCGCATCATCGGCATCTGCATTGGGCACAGGCCAAGGTCTACGGCTGGCTGATGTGCCGGCGCGAGGCGCTGGACGACATCGAGATCGCGGTCGTCTATTTCGATATCGTCAGTGGACGCGAGCGCGCCGAGGCGCAGCGTTTTACGGCGGCGGCGCTGCGCGAATGCTTCGAGGCGCAATGCCGTGCCTTTATCGGCTGGGCCGAGCAGGAACTGGCGCATCGCGCCGCGCGCGATCTGTCGCTGGACTCGCTCGCCTTTCCGCATGCCGGGTTTCGGGCCGGCCAGCGCGAACTCGCCGAATCGGTCTATCGCGCCAATCTCTCCGGCCGCTGCCTGCTCGCGCAGGCGCCCACCGGCATCGGGAAGACCGTCGGCACGATCTTCCCCGCGCTGAAGGCGATGCCAAAGCAGAAGATCGACAAGCTGTTCGTCTTGTCGGCCCGCTCGACGGGCCGGTCGCTGGCGCTGGAAGCCGCGCGCGGGCTGGCCTCGCAGCGGCAAGCGATGCCGCTGCGCGTGCTCGAGATGGTCGCCCGCGACAAGGCCTGCGAATATCCGCGCCGTGCCTGCCACGGCGAAGCCTGTCCGCTTGCGCGCGGCTTTCATGACCGGCTGCCCGCGGCGCGTGCGCAGGCGGCGCAGCGGACGATGCTGGACCGCGCCCAACTCCGCGAGATCGCGCTGGCCCACGACATCTGTCCGTACTACCTGAGCCAGGAAATGGCGCGCTGGAGCGATGTGGTGGTGGCCGACTACAACTACTACTTCGACCGCACCGCGCTGCTGCATGCCTTTGCGCTGCATGACGGCTGGCGCGTCAGCGTGCTGGTCGACGAGGCCCATCAGCTGCCGGAGCGTGCGCGCGACATGTACAGCGCCACGCTGGATCAGGACGAATTCCGCGCGCTGCGGCGGCAGGCGCCCGCCGAATTGCGCCGCGCGTTCGATCGCGTTGGTCGTCAATGGAATACCGCGGCGAAGGCGCTGGTCGGCGACTATCAGGCTGAGGCCAAGGTCCCGCCGCCGTTGCTCGATGCCTTCGAGGGGCTGTGCGCCGCCTTGCTGCAGCGGTTCACGGAGCGGCCCACCGAACAGGACCCGGCACTGCAGCGCTTCTATTTCGATGTGCTGCAGTTCTGCCGGCTCGCCGAGCAGATCGGTCCGCATTCCATTTTCGACATGACGCGTATGCCGGCGCGCGGTGCGCACGGCAATGTCCGTGTGGGGGTGCGCAACCTGGTGCCCGCGCATTTCCTGCGGCCGCGGCTGGCGGCGGCGCATTCGGTTTCGCTGTTCTCCGCCACGCTGGCGCCGGCCACCTACTACGCCGATATGCTGGGCCTGCCCGAGCGATGGGTCTGGCAGGAGGTGCCGTCGCCATTCCAGCCGGAGCAGCTGCGCGTTCGCGTCGCCTCGCATATCTCGACCCGCTTCGCGCATCGGCAACGCTCGCTGCCCGATATCGTCGAACTGATCGCCGCGCAGTATCGCGAGAGTCCGGGCAACTACCTCGCCTTCTTCAGCAGCCACGACTACCTGCGCGATGCGCTGGCGCTGTTTACGCAGCGGCACGCCGATATCCCGAACTGGTCGCAGGCCCGCGGCATGGGCGAGGGCGAGCAGGCCGAATTCCTCGCCGCCTTTCAGCCAGGCGGCCGCGGCGTGGGCTTTGCCGTATTGGGAGGCCCGTTTGCCGAGGGCGTCGATCTTCCCGGCGACCGGCTGATCGGCGCCTTCGTCGCCACGCTTGGCTTGCCACAATTCAATCCGGTCAACGAGCAGCTACGCACCCGGCTGGAGGACACGTTCGGCGATGGCTATGCCTACGCGTATCTGTATCCGGGCTTGCGCAAGGTCGTGCAGGCGGCCGGCAGGGTGATCCGCACCAGCGAGGACCGCGGCGTGGTGTATCTGATCGACGACCGTTTTGCGCAGCCGTCGGTGCGGGAGTTGTTGCCGGCCTGGTGGCGGGTAGAAACCTGGCCGTCGCGTTTTGTTTCAGCGAACATCTACGGTCCTTAGCCACGGAGAACGCCAATGCGCATAGAAGTGGGGAACCAGTTTGGCCATCCGCCTTCCGAACAGCATCGTGGAGCTGCTGGAATTGCGCGAGGGGGACCACGTCGAAATTGTTGTCGACAATTCGGGCAGTTCGCCAAGGCGCAGGAGTCGGGACGCAGATGCGTTGTTGGAGCGCGTGCGAACTTTCCGCGGACGACTACCCGCGGATTTCAAGTTCGGTCGCGGCCAGGACATGAGGTAGGCGAACTGACGGACAATGCGAGCCTATGCGTACTTCCCCGTCAACCCGCCATCCACCACCATCTCCGTCCCCGTGACATACGCCGCCGCGTCCGAAGCCAAAAAGGCGCAGGCGTAAGCCACGTCCCAGGCCGTTCCCATCCGCTGCACTGGTACCTGCCTTGCCCGCGCCGCGCGCGCTTCGTCGAGGTCGTTGTCGGAGAACATCTTCGCCACGGTATGCGCGATCCGGGGCGTATCGATCAAGCCGGGGACCACCGTGTTGGCGCGGATGCCATGCGAGGCGTATTGCTGGGCCAGCATGCGCGTGAACTGGATCACCGCCGCCTTGGTGACGCAGTACGACAGGTGCGGATAGCCGAGATAGCGCAGCCCCGCGACCGAGGAAATGGTCACGATGGCGCCGCGCCGGCGCGCGATCATCTCGGGTAGTACCTGTTGCGATGCCAGCAGCAGGCTGCGGACGTTGACGTTGTGCGCCTGGTCGAAATCGGCGACCGCGGTGTCGAGGGGCCCGCCCGGCTTGCCGATGCCGACGTTGTGATGCAGCACGTCGATCGCCCCAAAGCGCGCACGCGCCTCGGCGAACAGACGCTCGACCTCCGGCTCGACCGCGACGTCGCCGACGAACGTCTCGGCGATGCCGCCCGCCGCGCGGATCAGCGCCGTGGTCTCCTCGGCGGACGATGCATCGCGATCGACCACGCAGACGCGAGCGCCGAGGCGCGCATAGGTCAGGCTGGCGGCGCGGCCGATGCTCCAGCCAGGACCGGCGGAACCGGCGCCGGCGACGAACACGGTTCGGTCGGCGAGGCTCAGGGGGAGCGCGGGCAGGTCTGTCACGATGCCTCTCCCGTCGACGCGTTGCCGACATAGGGAATCGCGTGTTCGACGGTGTCCCAGATATAGCGGCCGGAAGGGCTCTGCTGTTCCTCGACGATATGCGCGACCAGCCCGGCCGCGCGCGAGATCACCGCGAAACCGCGCATCACCGCGGTCGGCACGCCGATCTCGCCCAGCAGCGCCGCCACCGCACCGGTGGCGTTGATCGTGATCGGCCGGCCTGCGGCTTCGTCGACGGCGGCGGACAGCTGCTTGAGCGCGCGAATCCGCTCGCCGCCCAGCTCCGGCTCGGCCTCGGCCAATTCGATCAGCTTGTACGCGCGCGGATCGACCGGCTTGTGCAGATGATGGCCAAAGCCGGGCACGGGGCTTCTGCTTTCCTTGTAGTGGCGGGCGATGGCGCGGGCTTCGGCCTCGGGGTCGCCGGCGGCAAGTACCCGGTCGAGCAGCTGGGAGCAGTTCTCCATGGTGCCGACGAAGGAGCTGCCGACCGCCAGCAAGCCGGCGGAAACGGCGCCCTGCAAATTCTCCGGCGCGCTCATATAGATGAGCCGCGTCGCGATGGCGCTCGGCGTCAGCCCGTGTTCCATCAGCACGATCAGCACGACATCGGTGATTCGCATATCGACCGGCCGCGGCGTGCGGCCCAGAATCTGCATCAGCATCACCTCGGTAAACGTCTTCTTGCCCATCAGGTCATTGACCAGATCGGCGTCGCGGTAGTGCAGGCTCGTCAGCGTATGCGTGCAAAGGCGGGTCACGGGCTTGGGGGCGGTCATGGCTGGTCTCCCTGTTGTGTGGACGCGGTCGCCGACGCGGTGGCGGACTCGGTGACCGACGCATGGGCGAGCGCCCGGTCGCGTACGGTGTTCTTCAGCACCTTGCCGACGCTGGAGCGTGGCAGGCTTTCGTGGAAGTGGATGCGCTTGGGCGTGGGCACCGGCCCAAGGCGTTCGCGCACGAAGGCGATCAGCTCCGATTCGCTCGGTGGCTGGCAGCCTTCGCGCAATTGAACGGCGGCGTGCACGGCCTCGCCCCATTTCTCGTCGGGTACACCGAACACCGCGCATTCATGGACGGCGGGGTGCTGGCCGAGCGCGTTCTCGACATCGATCGGATAGACGTTGAAGCCGCCGGTGATGACGACCTCGCGCAACCGGTCCTTCAGATAGAGATAGCCGCGTTCGTCGATCAGGCCGCGATCGCCGGTATGGAGCCAGCCGCCGATGATGGTCGCCTCGGTCAGATCGGGGCGCCGCCAGTAGCCGGTCATCACCAGGTCGCCGCGAGCGACGACCTCGCCGGTCTGTCCGGGCGGCAACAGCGTGCCGTCGGGCGCCATGATGCCGACCTCGCTGAACCACGTGGTTCGTCCGACCGAGGCCAGATTGCGCTCGTCCTGGAAATCCTCGGGCCGCAGCACAGTCAGCAGTTGCGGCGCCTCGGTCTGTCCGTAGGTCGTGCCGACCACCGGGCCGAAGAACGCACGCGCCTGGCGGATCTTCTCGGGCGGCATTGGCGCGCCACCGTAGATCAGCCGGCGCAGCGCGGGATAGTCGCCGCGCGACGTGCCTGGCAGCGCCATCAGCATGTAGATCAGCGTCGGCGGCATGAAGGACACCGTGCCGCGACGGTCGCGAAACGCGGCGCGGACCGCCTCGGCGCCGCTGCCGTCCAGGATCACGTGGCAGCCGCCTTGCGCCAGGATCGGCAGCACATAGGTGGAAGTGCCGTGCGTGATCGGGGCGGCCATCACATAGCGATCCTCGGCATCGAAGCCCCAGGCATGGATCTGGTTGACGATATTGGCCATCCACGCGCGGTAGGGCTGCATTACGCCCTTGGGCGCGCCGGTGGTGCCGCCGGTGAATTTGATGGCCTGTGTGGCATTGCGATCCAGATCGAGGCGGGGCCGCGCCGCGCCGGCATGACGAGCGATCATCGCTGACAACGCGTCGCTGCCGTGGTCTGCGGCGTCCGTGAAGATGCGGGCGCCTGGTGCGCCGTCGAGTAGCGCGGCGCAGGCGCTGTCCACCACCAGAATGCTCGGCTCGGTCGCATCGACGATGCGGCGCAGTTCTGGCCGCGTGCTCTTCGGATTCAGCGGCACCCAGACCTTGCCGCTGGCCAGCACCGCCAGCAGCGCAACCAGATGCGCGGCGGAATTGCCGGCGCAGATACCGACGCGGCTCTGCGGTGCGGCATCCAGCGCCAACAGGCCGGCGGCCGCGGCGGCCACGCGCGCCGCCAGTTCGCGATACGTCAGGCAGCCGTCCGGCGCGTCGATGGCGAGGTTGTCGGGACAGCGGTCAGCGGCCCGCCAGAACAGATCGATCGGAAACATGGGACTCCTCAGTTCACACGGGCGCCGGATTGCTTGACGACGTCGCGCCAGCGCTTGATCTCGGACATCATGAAGGTACGCATCTGCTCCGGCGTGCCCGGTTGCGGATTGGCGGCGAGGTCCTGCATGCGCTGGCGCACGTCGGGCGCGGCCAGCGCCTTGTTCAGCGCGGCATTGAGCCGGTCCACCACGGGTTTCGGCGTACCGGTGGGCGCCGCGATCGCAAACCACGACTGCACGTCGAAGCCCGGGTAGCCCGACTCGGCCACGGTCGGCACATCGGGCAGCAACGGAAGACGTTGCGGGCTGGTGACCGCGATGGCGCGCAGTCGACCGGCCTTCACGTGGGGCATCGCCGATGGCGTGTTGTCGAACATCGATTGCACCTGCCCGCCGAGCAGGTCGGTGACGGCTGGCGCGCTGCCGCGATAGGGGACGTGCAGCATATTGATGCCACTGCGCATCCTGAAGATTTCGCCGGACAGATGGATCGACGAGCCGCTGCCCGAGGACGCGAACGTGATGCCCGACGACGATTCCCTGGCAAAGCGCAGATAGTCGGCAACGCTCTTGACCGGCAGGCTGGGATTGACCACCAGCACGTTCGGAATCTTGGCGATCATGCCGACCGGCTCGAAATCGCTTGCCGGGTCGTAGCCGAGCTTGTCGTAGAGCGACGCATTGATCGTGTTGGCGATGGTGTAGACGTAGAGCGTGTAGCCGTCCGGCTCCGCCTTGACCACCACCTCGGCGCCGACGTTGCTGTTGGCGCCGGCACGGTTCTCGACGACGACGGGCTTGCCGAGATCTTCGCCGAGCTTGAGGGCCACCAGGCGCGCCAGCACGTCGGTCGCGCCGCCCGCAGCATAGCCGACCACCAGCCGCACCGGCTTGGTCGGCCAGGTCGGTTGGGCATGGAGGGAAGGGGAAATGCCGCCCGTCAGCGCGGCAAGCGAAAGCGCAAGGGCACAGCCGAGCAGGCGCCGGCGCGGGGCGTTCCGTACGTTCATGATGATTGTCTCCTGGGTCGATAGCCTCGCCGGGGCGGCCCTCTTGTGGTGTTGGGGCATACTGCGGCCTTGCATATCCCGGCACGGAAATTCTTCCCGATGACCTCTCGCCTTGCGAATCGAAACGTCCGGCAGCCGGACGCTCCTGCCACCGTCCCGGAGGAGGGAACACGAGCGCTGCGGCGCGGCTTGACGCTGCTCGACGCGATTCTCGCGGGCGGCAAGGACGGCTTGCGTGTGGTGGATTTATGCAGGGCGGCGGGGCTGGAGCGCCCGACCGTCTATCGGTTGCTGGCAACGCTGATCGAGTGCGGCTATGTCGCGCAGCGGGGGCGCTTTCGCTATGTCAGCGGGCCGCGGCTCGCCGCGATGCCGCAGCGCGATGGTTCGACGCAGCTGGCCGAGAAGCTGCGGCCGGTGCTGGCCCGCATCAGCGGCGCGTGCGGGGACGCGGCGTTCGCGATCGTCCGCGACGGCTCGCTCTCGCGCTGCATCGCGCGGCATGTCGGCACGCATCCGGTGCAGGTGCTGGTGATCCAGGTCGGTACGCGCCAGCCGCTGGGTGTGGGGGCGGCGGGGTTGGCACTGCTGTCCGCGCTGCCGGACGACACCGTCGGCGAGATCATCGCCGGCAATGCCGACACGCTGGCCCAATACGGCGGCATGACGCCGGAGCGGATGCGCATCCTGATTCGCGCCACCCGTGAGCGCGGATGGTCGGTGATCGGCAATCACGCCACCCGCGGCGCGCTTGCGGTCGGCATGGCCGTACACAACCGCGACGGCGAACCGGTGGCGGGCATCAGCGTTGCGACCACGCTGGCGCGGATGCCGCGCGATCGCCAGCAATTGATCGCGCGGTTGATGCGTGAGGCGGTGGGAGCGTTGCTGCCGAAGGGGTTATAGAACAGGGGCGACGTTGGCGGTCGCCCGCTGGTCAAGCCGCCGTATAAGCCGTCTTCACCGTCGTATAGAACTCCTGCGCATACCGGCCCTGTTCGCGCGGCCCATAGCTCGATCCCTTGCGTCCGCCGAACGGCACGTGGAAATCCACGCCGGCGGTCGGCGCATTGACCATCACCATGCCGGCCTGCGCATGGCGCTTGAAATGCGTCGCCAGCTTCAGCGAGGTGGTGCAGATGCCGGCGGACAGCCCGAACTCGGTATCGTTGGCGAGCGCCAGCGCTTCCTCGTAATCGCGCGCCGCGATCACCGCGGCCACCGGCCCGAAGATCTCCTCGCGTGCGATTCGCATGTCGTTGCTGCAATCGACGAACAGCGCCGGGCTCAAGTAAAAGCCGTCCTTGCCCAGCGACAGCCGTTCACCGCCGCACACCAGCCGCGCGCCTTCCTCTGTGCCGATGGCGATATAGCGCTCGTCCTGCTCGAGCTGGCGCGCGTCGACCACCGGGCCGATCTGCGTGCGCGCGTCGCGGGCGTCGCCGACCACCAGCGCCGCAGTCCGCTCGGCGAGCCGGGCGACGAAGCGGTCGTGGATGCCCTGGGTGACGATGATGCGGCTCGACGCGGTGCAACGCTGCCCCGTCGAATAGAACGAGCCCTGCAGCGCGACCTCGACCGCGAGCTCCAGGTCGGCATCGTCAGTGACCACCAGCGGATTCTTGCCGCCCATTTCCAGCTGGAACTTCGCCATGCGCTGGCAGGCCTGTGCGGCGATGCTGCGTCCGGTGGCCACCGAGCCCGTGAAGCTGATCGCATCGACCTGCGGATGCTCGACCATTCGCTGGCCGACATCGCGCCCGCGGCCGAGCACCAGATTGAAGGCCCCGGCCGGCAGACCCGAGCGGCTCAGGATCTCCGCCAGCGCCCAGCTCGACCCCGGCACCAGCTCGGCCGGCTTGAACACCACGCAATTGCCATAGGCCAGCGCCGGCGCAATCTTCCACGCGGGGATCGCGATCGGAAAGTTCCACGGGGCGATCAGCGCGACCACGCCGATCGGCTCGCGCGTGACCTCGACGCCGATGCCGGGGCGCACGGAGGGCAGCACCTCGCCCGCCGTACGCAGCGCCTCGCCGGCGAAGAACTTGAAGATCTGCGCGGCACGCACCACCTCGCCGGTCGCCTCGGGCAGCGTCTTGCCTTCCTCGCGCGCCAGCAGCTCGCCCAGTTCGGCGCGGCGCTGCAGCAGCTCGCTGCCGACGAAATCGAGCACATCGAAGCGCTGCTGCGGCGTCGACAACGACCACTTGCCGAAGGTTTGCCGCGCTGCGTGGACCGCCTGGTCGACGAGGGCGGCATCACCCTGCGCGTAGTGATCGATGATGTCCGACACGTCGGACGGATTGACGTTGGCGCTGCTGTCGGTGCCAGCGACCCATTCGCCGGCGATGTAGTGCGATTTCACGGTAGCTTCCTTATTCAACGGATCGGCGCTGCGGCATCCACGTCGCCCCCGCGACGACGGGAGCCCAGCGGCTTGCGAAGACGCTGGAGTCCCGCCGGCGCGGGAACGATGGCGATCATTCCTTCTCGATGCCGGCGGTGCGGATGATGCGGCCCCAGCGGTCGAGCTCGGCGAGCTGGAAGCGGCCCAGCTCGTCGGCGCTCGACAGCGCGATTTCCTGGCCGCTCTGCTCGACCACCTGCCGCACGCTCGGCGTGGCCAGCGCGCGATGGACCAGCTCGCTCAGGCGCTGCACCACCGGCTGCGGGGTATTGGCAGGCGCATACAGCGCGTTCCAGTAACCGGCCTCATAGCCAGGCAGCGTGTCGGCGATGGTCGGCACATTGGGCACCAGCGCCGAGCGCTTGGGTCCGCTGAAGCCGAGCACACGCAGCTTGCCCGAGCGCACCTGCGGCAGGCTGGCGGGCAGGTCGACGATCATCAGGTCGGTCTGTCCGGCCACCAGATCCACCACCGCCGGCGGATTCGCCTTGTAGGGGACGTGGGTCATTTCGGTACCGCTCATCTGCTGGAACAGTTCGGCGGCCACGCGTGCCGACGAGCTGCCCGAACCGTAGGTCAGCTTGCCCGGCTCCTTCTTCGCCAGCGCGATCAGCTCGGCGACGCTGTTGGCCTTGACGTTCTGGTTGACCACCAGCAGCTGGTAGCCCTTGGTCAGCATCGAGACCGGCGTGAAATCCTTGATCGGATCGTAGGGCAGCTTCTTCAGCAGGTGCGGATTGGCGGCCTGCGTGGTGTTGGTCGTGATGAACAGCGTATAGCCGTCGGGCTTGGCCCGTGCCACGGTCTGGGCCGCGATACCGCCCATTGCACCGGCGCGGTTCTCGATCACGACGGCCTGCCCGGTCAGCCGGGTCACCTCGTTGCCCAGCGCGCGGGCCAGGCCGTCGGTGGCGCTGCCGGGGCTCGAGCCGATGACGATGGTGACGGGACGGGCGGGATAGGTTTCCGCGAGCGCGCCGCCGGTCAGCGAGGCAAAGGCGCAGAAGGCGAGCAGGGTGCGACGAAATGGCATCGATAGTCTCCAGTGAACGTTTTTTGTAGTGGGACGAGGCGCGTCCCGTCAGTGCGCCGCGGGCGATCGCCCGCGATGAAAATCAGTGTGCGAGCCCCCAGCCGGACATCAGCTCGTGCAGGCGACGCTGCTGGGCATCGGTCAGCGGCCACGCCGAGGGCGGCCGTGCGGCGCCGCAGTCGTTGCCCATCAGCTGCAGCGCCGCCTTGACCACCGTGACGTTGGTGCCGTTGTTTTCCTGGGCGCGTAGATCCTCGAAGGGCAGCATCTCGCCGATCAGGCGCATCGCGAGCGCATGGTCGCCCTCTTCCAGCGCGCGGTGGATCGCGACCGAACGCTCGGGCATCACGTTGATCAGGCCGGAGGTAAAGCCGCGTGCGCCGACCGCATAGAAGGGCGGCGCCCAGACTTCGGCCAGTCCGCCGACCCAGGCCAGCCTGCGGTCCGCGGTGCGGCGGATCGCTTCGGCCAGCATCATCGGCGTAGGCGAGGCCCATTTGACGCCGACCACCTCGGGAATGCGGCACAGCGCCTCGATGGCGGCCAGGCCGATGTTGTCGTTGCGCAGATAGAGCACCAGCGGCAGGCCCTGGCCGGCCTCGGCAATCTTCTGCACATAGGCAACCACGCCGCGCGGCGCGACGAAGGGATCGGGCGGCTGATGGACCATCAGCGCATCGGCACCGGCTTCCCGCGAGGCGCGGGCGAGCGCGCACGCTTCGTGGACGCTGCGGCCGACGCCGCCCAGCAGCGGCACCCGGCCCGCCACGCATTCGGCGGCGACATGGACCATGCGCACTGCTTCCTGCTCGCGCAGGCCGTAGAACTCGCTGGTATTGCCGTTGGCGACCAGCACGTGCACGCCGGCGCCGACGGCCCGGTCGACCACCGTCGAAAGCGGACCCGGCGAGACGGTATCATTCGCGTCGAACGGCGTGACCAGGATCCCGGAAATGCCATTGAGCGCCTCGCGCAGCGCAGAACCTTCGAAAGTCGCCACTTGAACTCCTGATGGAATGGACATGAGAGGCGCTACTGTAGAAAGCCCGCGGTGCTGCCGTCCAATTCAAACTGGCGATTGCCCAATTCAAGATTTGAATCGTGTTCCAGCTATCCCACCTGCGCAGCTTCGTGGCCGTCGCGACCGAATTGCATTTCGGCCGGGCCGCTGCCTTGCTGAACATGACGCAGCCCCCGCTGACGCGGCATATCCAGTTGCTCGAGCATGAGGTCGGTGTGCAGTTGCTGGACCGCTCGGGCGGCGCGGTCCGCCTGACGCCGGCCGGCGCGATCTTCCTGCGCGAGGCCGAGGACATCCTGCGCCGCAGCCAGGCGGCCAAGCTGGCTGCGCGCCGGGCCATGCGCGCCGATGCCGGCAGCGTGTCGATGGGATTCATTCCGGCAGCAAGCTTCGCGCTGCTGCCGCAGTTGCTGGGCACCATCCGCGCCAGCCTGCCGGAGGTCCACGTGTCGCTGCGCGAAATGCAGACCGACGCGCAGCTCGAGGCCATCGCCGCCGACCGCATCGAACTGGGGCTGGTGCGCCCGTTCGCGCCGCGCAGCTTCGTCGAATCGGCGCCGCTGCTGCGCGAGCCCTTCGTGCTGGCCGCGCCGGTCGGCCATCCATTGCTGCAGGCCGAACGCCTGCCACTGTCCGCGCTCGAAGGCCAGCCGTTCATCGAGTTCTGCCGCTCGGAGTCGCGTTATCTGTACGAGATCGTCGCCGGGCGCCTGCGTGCCGAAGGCGTCGCGCCCGACACGGTGCAGACGCTCAGCCATACGCACTCGATCCTGTCGCTGGTCGACGCCAGCATGGGCGTCGCGCTGGTACCGCAGTCCGCATGGCGGCTGGGCTATGCCGGCGTGCGCTTCCGGCCCATCGACGATCAGGTCGGTCTCGACGTCGAACTGCATTTGGTCTGGAGGCGCGGCAATCCGCATCGGGTCGCCGCGGCGGTGCGGGAGGTTCTGGAGCGCAAGTCACCGCCGGGGTGAAAGAAGGCCGCCGTGTCGTGACCGCGGGAAGGCGGCCATACGAACCGATCGGACCGATCGGTCTGATGGGTCTCCGGTGTCGCTTTATTGTTCCGATAATCGAGGAACGATGAGGGTGGTTTCGTTTATGTTGCCTTACTTCCGTAAATTCAGGAACTAAGGCGCCTCAGAAGTTGATCCCCTGATAGTTCCTTGTAATCGCGGAACAATGTGCTACAGTTGCACATCGAGTGCATAGTTCCGTGAATTGCGGAACTATGCACTGGCCGCTGCGCACCCATGCGGGGTTTCCACGGCTATGGAACGGTAACTATGGTGAGAAAACTGCCGCTGCCCGACGAGTCTCTAAGCCCGGTCGTCGAAACTCTCGACTCGCTCGGTTCGCTGGTTCGCAGCCAGCGCGCAAGAGGCCAGCTGCGAATCGACGATGCGGCCGATCTGCTGGGGGTGTCGAAGGACCTGCTCTCCCGTCTGGAGAACGGCAGGTCCGTCGGCCTGGACAGCCTGATGAAGGTGCTGGACGGTTTGGGCCTGAAGATGCTTGTCCTTCCCAAAGGGGACGCCTACCTCGTCGAGGAGCAACTTGCCGAGCGCGCTGCAGATTCCACCGACAAGGGCGGCGCATGACCGACTCGCTTCGCGTGGTTTCGCAGCAGGCGACCGTGGGGCGTCTGACCTACGAGCCCCGCCATGGATTGGCTGGCCATTACGCGTTCGCGTACGACCCGGGCTGGCTTCGCCGCGACGGTCGATTTCCGCTTTCCCCGCACCTGCCGCTGCGTGGGGAGCCGAGCGATCCCGATACGGTCGCGCGCTTTCTTGCCAATCTGCTGCCGGAGGGCAGAGCGCTGGAGGTCGCCGCCGCGCATCATCACATTGCGAAGTCGAATACCTTCGCCTTGATTCGCCTGCTCGGCAAGGAGCCGGTGGGCGCGTTGAGTTTCGTGCCGGAGGACGAGTCCTCCGCGGACCCGGCAGGGCCGCACGCCGAGTCCATGCCGGAAAAGCGCGAGATCTCGCGGGAGGAACTGAATCAACGCATTGCGGATCGCAATCGCGATGTGCCCTTTCCTGTCTGGGATGGCCGGGTCCGGCTCTCGGTCGCCGGATTCCAGGACAAGTTGCAGGTGCTGGTGGAAGGCGATCGCATTGCGCTGGCGGAGGGCGGCCGGCTCAGTTCCACCCATATCCTGAAGCCGGAGTCCATCAATGCGAAGTGGGAGAGCCTGGTCGCGAACGAACACTATTGCATGAAGTTCGCCGCCGAGATGGGCCTGCCCGTTGCACCCGTGCAGATATGGCGGATTCCTGCGCCGATACTGCTGATACAGCGTTTCGATCGCGTCGTGACGTTGGATGCCGCCGACGGGGAGACGGTACGGGATGTGCAACGGCTGCACGTCATCGATGGCTGTCAGGCATTGGACTTGCCCGTGGGCTACAAATACGAGCGCAACTTCGGCAGCACGAAGGACGTGATGCATGTCCGGGATGGAGCGAGTTTCGAAAAGCTGTTTGGCCTGAACCGTTTTTTCGCCGTGCCGGCCATGGCGCGCGCGTTCATGTTGCGCTGGGCGCTGCTCAATGTCCTGCTTGGCAACTGCGACGCGCACGGCAAGAACATCTCGTTTTTTGTCAGCGCGAAGGGCATCAGCCCGGCACCGCTGTACGACCTCGTTTCTGTGGGCGTTTATGGCGATGCGGTGGAGCAGGAGCTGGCCATGGCGTACGGCGACGAATTCCAGCTGGAAGCGCTGACGCCGTTCGCAATGGCGGACTTCGGCAGCCGCATCGGCGTCAACGCGTCCTTGTTGCAGCGGGAAATGACCCGGATGGCCGAGGCGGCGACACACCTTGCGCCGAGGCTCGCGGAATCGGACATCTATGTTGGGCAGGAGCGTGAGCTGGTGCGGCGCATTGCGCAATTCGTGCAGGCGCAGTCGCGGCGCATGGCTCGGATCGCAACGCAGGTGCGCCGCGTGAAAGCGGATCTCCTCTGAAATTCGCGCCGGAGTCGTTCTTCAGAACACCCCAAGCGCCAGCCCGCCGGCGAGGCCCTCGCCGAGTTCCGCGCAGCGCGCCAGGTCTTCGGCACCGATCTGCTTCGGTGCAAGGATGCGCTCCGGCGTCTGCGCATGCGTGCATACGATCAGCCCGGGCGCCACGCAGCGCAGGCGCCAGCCGGTGGCGATGCGGTCGAGCTGGCGCAGCGCGTTCTGGCCGTCGCTGCCGGCGCATATCATCGCGGCATAGGGGCGACCATTGACGCGGTCGAGCACCGGGTAATAGCAGCGGTCGAAGAAGTCCTTCATCAGCCCGGACATCGCGGCCAGGTTCTCCGGCGTGGCAAACAGATAGCCGTCGGCCGTCAGGACATCCTCGGGTTGCGCCTCGGTGGCGCGCAGCAGCCGGACCTCGATGTCCGGCTGCGTCCGCGCGGCGTTGGCTGCGGCTTCGGCCATCTGCTGCGTGCCTCCGGTCATCGTGTGGTAGACGATCAGCAGGGTCTTCATCGGTGCCTGTGTGCGCATCTGTGTGCGAGTCTGCGATACGAGGGCAATGTAGCACGCTGCCTCCGGCGTGCCATGCCGGGCGGCGTCAGCGCAGCGATTGCGCTTCGGCCCCTTCCTCGACGGGAAAGACCGACTGTGCGACCTGTCGGAAATGCCGCCCCGCCGGGCTCTCGGTTTCGTCGCAATAGGCCAGTGCCAGCCCGATGCCGGCGGCCCCCGGCATGTCGTCCACCGGAATGCACACCAGCCGCTCGCTGGCGAAGCGATGCATGATCGACGGCACCAGCGCGATGCCAAGCCCGCTTTCCACCAGCGCCATCACGGTCTGGATCTGTGTCGCGATCTGCGCGATGCGGGGCTGGAAGCCGCCCAGCTGGCAGGCCGTCATGGCCGCCGCGTGCAGCCCCGAGGCCTCCTCGCGGGCGTACATCACGAAGCGTTCGCCGGCCAGCTCGGACAACATGAGCGATCGGTGCCCGGCCAGCGGATGATGGCGCGGCAGCGCTGCGACGAAGCGGTCGTGCTGCAGCGGGGCGAGCTCGATCCTGCCGGCCTGCAGCAGCGGGATGCGCACCAGGCCGACATCCAGCGCCTCGTCCTCGAGCTGCTTGACGATCGACGCGGAGGTGGCCTCCTTCAGCTTCAGTTCCACCGCGGGGTACTCGGCCCGAAAGCGCGACACCAGTTGCGGCAGCAGGTGATAGGTGGTGGAGCCGACGAAGCCGATACGCAGCGTTCCGCCCATGCCGCTGGCCGCGGCGTGCGCGGCGTCGCGGAAATGGCCTGCATGAAACAGGATGCGCCGCGCCTCGGCCAGCGCCGCGTGCCCGCTCGGGGTCAGCGTGACACCGCGCGTCTCGCGCACGAACAATTGGGTTTCCAGCTCCTGTTCCAGTTTCTGGATCGAAACGGTCAGCGCGGGCTGCGCGATATGCAGCCGTTCGGCGGCGCGGCGAAAGTTCAGCGTTTCCGCGAGAACGACGAAATGCCGGATACGTCGGAAATCCATGGGGCAGGGCGGCGCGCGGGCAGTGGCGAAGCCCACATCTTACCGATCGCCGACGCCGCGCCCGCCGGTCAGCTTCGGGACGCCGGTTTCCGTTTCTCGAGGAAGGCCGTCACCGCTTGCCGGTGCTCCTCGGTCTGGTGGCACATCGCCTGGAAGGTCGCGGACATCTCCAGCAGCGTGTCGAGCCGCGTGTGCATGCCTTCGCGCAGCAGTCGCTTGGCCAGGCGCACGGCTTGCGGCGGATTGGCGGCGATCGCCTCGGCCAGCCGCATTGCGGTCGGCAGCAACTGGTCCGCCGGCACCACCTGGGACACCAGGTTCCATTCCAGCGCGCGGGTGGCATCGATCTGCAGGCCGGTGAAGATCATTTCGGCGGCGCGCGACAGGCCGACGATGCGCGGCAGCAGCCAGGCGCCGCCGTCGCCGGGGATGATGCCCAGCCGCACGAAACTCTCGGCGAACTGCGCGGTCTCGGACGCAATGCGCAGATCGCACATGCAGGCAAGATCCAGTCCCGCGCCCATGGCCGGGCCGTTGACCGCGGCAATCACCGGCACCTCCAGATTGAACAGCGCCAGCGGCAGCCGCTGGATGCCGCGCCGGTAGTCGCGCCGGATCTCCATGCCGGGCACCGTCCCCGACGCCTGACGCTCCATGTCGCGGATGTCGCCGCCGGTCGAGAACACGGTGCCGGCGCCGGTCAGGATCACCGCCCGCACCGAGGCGTCTCCGTCGATGCGATCGACCGCTTCCACCAATTCGGCCACCGCGGTGTTGCCGGTCAGCGGATTGCGTCGTGCGGGCTCGTTCAGGGTAAGGGTCACGATATGACCCTGTTGCGCGTAGTCCAGGAACTGGCTCATCGTGGTCCTCGTTCGGTTGCTTGTCTTGCGCGGTGGTCGTCCGTCTTCGTCGGCGTGCCTATTGCTTCGGAATGCCGGCACGCGTCGCCGCATCCGACCATTTGCGGATCTCCGCCAGCTGGAAGCGCCGCAGTTCGGTGGCGTTGCCGGTAAAGACATCCCAGTTGGTCCGGGCGAAGAACTCGGCCGTCTCCGGCGCGGCATTGATTTCCAGCAGCAGCTTCTCCAGCTTCTCGACCACCGGGCGCGGGGTTTTCGCGGGAGCGAAGGCCGCGGTCCAGTTGACCATGAAATAGCCGGGGAAACCGCTCTCCTGCAGCGTAGGCGTATTCGGCTGGGTGGCCAGCCGCTTTTCGCTGGTCACCGCCAGCAGCCGCAGCTTGCCTGCCTGCAGCAGCGGCAGCACCGCGCCGTAGTCGGCGAAGGCGAAATCGACCTGGCCGGCGGCGACGTCGGTCAGCGCCGGTGCCGCTCCCTTGTAGGGCACATGGTTGGCCTTGATCTGCCCCTGCGTCAGAAACAGTTCTGTCGCGATCTGATAGGACGCGCTGCCGGCGCCGTAATTGAGCTTGCCCGGCTGCTGGCGGGCATGTGCGACCAGCTCGGCCACCGTGTGGAATGGCGAGGCCGGATTGACCACCAGCGCCATCGCGCCCACGCCGAGCCGCGCGATCGGTGCCAGTTCTGCGACCGGATCGTAGGGCAGCTGGCGGAACATCGCCACATTGGTCGCCACCGGGGAATTGCTGGCCAGCAGCAGCGTGTAGCCGTCGGGCTCGGCGCGGGTAACCGTCTGCACCGCGATAAAGCTGTTGCCGCCCGGCCGATTTTCGACCACTACTGACTGGCCGGTTTTCTCCTCGAGCTTGCGTGCCACGTAGCGGGCGGTGGAGTCGGTGCCGCTGCCCGGGGGAAACGACACGACCAGGCGTATCGGCCGGTTCGGATAGTCGGCTCGCGCCGGCGCGCACAGGCTCAGCGAAAGCGCGGCGAGGCAGAGGGCGGCGGCCAGCAGCCGGCCCGGGCGGGTCATCAGCATGTCTCTCTCCAGTCGGCGCCTCGTCATGGCCGCGAGGCTTGAGCGCAAGGCTAAAAGACACTTCCGCGGCCTGTCCAATATGAATTCGGCGCGTGGCGATATACAAAACTTATCGCGGGGCGGTCGGTATCCCTTGCCCTGTCGTTCCGGCGAATGCGGGGATCCAGTGACGTACCTTCGCCGGCCTGCAAATGTAAGCCGCTGGGTCCCCGCGTGCGCGGGGAGGACGTATGGGGAGCGGCGGCCGATAAGCTCCGTGTATCAATCGATGGCGAATCGATATTGGACGCAGGGGCGACGCCTTCACTACGCTTGGCTCCATCGCAGCCACAGGAGACCACGGTGAAAGGCGCACTGGCACATATCAAGGTTCTGGACCTGACCCGCATCCTGGCCGGCCCATGGGCGACGCAGAACCTGGCCGACATGGGTGCCGACGTCATCAAGGTCGAACGTCCACGCGTCGGCGACGATACCCGTGCCTGGGGGCCGCCGTTCCTGAAGGACGCCGAGGGCCGGGAAACCGCCGACTCCTCGTACTTCCTCAGCGCCAATCGCGGCAAGAAGTCGATTACCGTCGATCTGGCCGCGCCCGAAGGCCAGCAGATCATCCGCGAGCTGGCGCGCGAGGCCGATGTGGTGGTCGAGAACTACAAGGTCGGCACGCTGGCGCGCTATGGCCTCGGTTACGACGATCTGCGGGCGCTCAATCCGCGGCTGGTCTACTGCTCGATCACGGGCTTCGGCCAGTCCGGCCCGTATGCGGCGCTGCCCGGCTATGACTTCGTGTTCCAGGGCATGGGCGGGCTGATGAGCATCACCGGCCTGCCGGACGGCGAGCCCGGCGGCGGGCCGATCAAGTCGGGCATCGCCATCACCGATCTGCTGACGGGCATGTATGCGAGCACCGCGATCCTGGCGGCGCTGGAGCATCGCAATGTCAGCGGAGAAGGGCAGTACATCGATATGGCGCTGCTGGACTGCGTGGTCACCATCAACTCCTACCAGGCGATCAATTACTTCCTGTCCGGCAAGATCCCGCAGCGGATGGGCAACGCCCATTCGAACATGGTGCCGTACCAGGTGTTCCGCTGCCGCGAAGGCGACGTCATCGTCGCGGTCGGCAACGATGCCCAGTACCGCGCGCTGTGCGAGGTCATCGGCCGCCCGGAGTTGGCGACCGACCCGCGCTTCACCTCCGCCGGTCAACGCAACCGCAACCGCGACGCGCTGATCCCCCAGATCGCCGAAGCGATGCTGGCGCGCACGATGACCGAGTGGGTCGAGCGCATGGAAGCGGCCAACGTGCCGTGCGGGCCGATCTACAACATGCAGCAGGTATTCGAGGACGAGCAGGTGCGCCATCGCGGCATGCAGCTGTCGCTGCCGCATGGCGCAGGGGTACAGGCCCCGGGGCTCGCCAATCCGATCCGGCTGTCGGCCACGCCGATCCAGTACGAACGCGCCGCGCCGACGCTGGGCGAGCATACCGAGACAGTGCTGCGCGACACGCTGGGCTTCGACGACGCGCGCCTGGACAGGCTGCGCGCCAAGGGCGTGATCTGACCCATGAACCTGAAGGCGGACTTGAGGCCATGCAGAGTATCGGATCCCTGGAAGAACTGCGCGCAGCTGTCGGTGCCCCCGCCGCGGTCAGCGGCTATTTCACGCTCGATCAGCGCACCATCGATACGTTCGCCGAACTGACGCACGACCGGCAGTGGATCCACGTCGACCCGGTACGCGCGGCCGCTGAATCGCCGTACGGCTGCACGATCGCACACGGGCTGCTGACGCTGTCGATGGTGACCGCCGCGTTCGGGCAGTGCTATCGCTTTCCCAATCGCAAGCTGTCGCTGAACTACGGCTTCGACCGCATCCGCTTCACCGGCGCCGTGCCGGCCGGCTCGCGGCTGCGTGGGACCTTCGCGCTGCAGCGGGTCGAGGACGTGCGCCCCGGCGAGGTGCGGTGCTTCTGGCAGGTCGAGCTGCAGGTCGAGGGCGCACAGCGGCCTGCGATGGTGGCGAACTGGCTGATCCAGATGCGCTATTGACGCGATGAACGCCACTGGGGGCCGCTGACGCGACTGCCGCCATTGGAAGTTCGAGCCGGCAAAAACGACCATGCATGTATCGGACATCGAACGCTTCGGAGCCAAACACAGTGTCCAGCCTTCTCGATAACTTCGTCCGTGCCAGCCTGCCGCCCGAGGCGCAGGCCTTCCGCGTCGAAGTCAAACGCTTTCTCGCCGAGCACTTGCCCGACGCGCCGGCCGATCGGCGCGCCCGCTCATGGATGGGCTTCGACCCCGCCTTCAGCCGCCGGCTGGCCGCCCGGGGCTGGGTGGGAATCACGCTGCCGCCGGAATACGGCGGCGCCGGGTTGGACCCGTTCCGCCGATTCGTGCTGGTAGAGGAATTGCTGGCCGCCGGCGCGCCGGTCGCCGCGCACTGGATCGCCGATCGCCAGAGCGGGCCGCTGATCCTGCGCTACGGCACCGAGGCGCAAAGGCGCCGCCACTTGTCGGCCATCTGCCGGGGCGAGCGATATTTCTGCATCGGCATGAGCGAACCGAACTCCGGCTCCGACCTGGCCAGCGTGCGCAGCCGCGCGAGCCGCACCGCCGATGGCTGGGCGCTGAACGGCCAGAAGATCTGGACCACCAACGCACCGCACTGCCAGTACATGATCGCGCTGGTGCGGACGTCCGGCGTGCCGGAGGACAAGCACAAAGGGCTGTCGCAGTTCATCGTCGACCTGTCGTTGCCCGGCGTCACCGTGCGGCCGATCGAGGACCTGACCGGCGACGCGCATTTCGCCGAGGTGCTGTTCGACAACGTGCGGCTGGACGACGATGCGCTGATCGGCCACGAGGGCAGCGGCTGGGAACAGGTCAATGCAGAACTTGCGTTCGAGCGCAGCGGCCCGGAACGGATCTACTCGAGCGTGGTGCTGCTGGACCTGTGGGCCGCACGACTTCGCCGCGATGGCGCCACGCCGGAGCAGCAGGCGCTGTTGGGCCGCTTCTGTTCGCAACTGGCCACGCTGCGGCAGATGTCGATCGCGGTGACCGCGAGGCTGGCGGCGGGCGAGAGCCCGGTGGCCGAGGCCGCGTTGGTCAAGGATCTGGGCACGACGCTGGAGCAGCAGATTCCGGCCGCGCTCGAGGACATCGTCGCGGCCGATCCGCGTACCCTCGCCGACGCGGACTTGTATCGCACCGTGAGCTATCTGAGCCAGATCTCGCCGACATTCTCGTTGCGCGGCGGCACCCGTGAAATCCTGCGCGGCATGATCGCCCGCAGCCTGGGACTGCGCTAGGCGCGAGGAGAGGGATCATGTTCGTCGAAGCGATCGAATCGATTCTGCGCGATGCCTGCACGAGCGCCGCGGTGCGGTCCATCGAGGACGGCGGCAACCCGCGAGGACTGTGGGACGCCATTGCCGATGCCGGATTTCTGGAACTGCTCTTGCCGGAGCAGGACGGCGGCGCTGGCCTGACATTGCCCGGGCTCGCCCCCGTGCTGATCGCCATGGGCCGCCATCCGTTGCCGGTGCCGCTGGCGCAGTCGGTGGCCGCGCGTGCGTTGCTGCGCCGGGCCGGGTTGGCAATCCCGCAGGGAATGATCACGCTGGCGCAGGCCGGCGTGCGCGAAGCCGATGGCGGCGTGGTGTGCCCGGTGACGCCTTACGGCGCGCTCGCCGATCACGTGGTGCTGAGCCTCGACGGCGGATTGCTGCTGCTCGATGCCGGCGCCGCGAGCCGTGAGGCCACCGGCGTGCATCGCGATCAGGCGGCGACGCTGCGCTGGCCGGCGCGGGCGGTGCCCGAGCCGGTGCCTGCGCCCGGCGCCGACGTCGGCGCATGGGGCGCTGCGCTGCATGCGGCGCTGAGCGCCGGTGCCGCACGTCGGGTGTTCGACCTCACGCTGCAATTCTGCAATGACCGCACCCAGTTCGGCCGCGCGATCGGCAAGTTCCAGGCAGTGCAGCACCAGCTCAGCGTGATGGCCGAACTGGTGGCCGCCAGCCATATCGCCGCGCAGATCGCCTTTGCCGGCGACGGCGACCAACCGGATCGCATTGCCGCGGCTGTGGCCAAGGCACGCACCAGCGAGGCCGCCGCCGCTATCGCCGCCACCGCGCACGGTTTGCACGGTGCGATCGGCATTACCGAGGAATACGACCTGCAGTTGCTGACGCGTCGGCTGCACCAATGGCGCATGTTCCACGGCTCCGAGACGTTCTGGGATCGGGTGGTCGGCGTGGCCTGCCTGGCGCACGGGCAGGGCACGGTAGTGGACTTCATCCGTGCGGTGACGGACGGCCCCACCCCCTGAAACAGCCGCGACCCGCTATCGACGGGGCGGCGAGCTGGCGCCTTCCTCGATCAGGCGGCCTCGAAGACTGCCCGGCGCGCCGGCCGCTGCCTCGCGCTGTCCGGCAACGCCCGATAGCCCGCGGCGAACACCAGCCGGCCCGCTGTCCAGGTATGCGTGACCATCGGTTGCCCGGCGACATCCGCGACCGCAATCACGTCCGCGCGCATTCCCGGCGCGAGGCGACCCCGATCGTGCAGCAGGCAGGCGTCGGCCGGATTGGCGGTGACCAGCGCAGCCGCTTCATTGAGCGGCAAGCCGGCCAGGCGGGCCGCGGCAAACGCGGCGGCGACCAGCGTCGAGGGCTGATAGTCGGAACACAGGATATCGCCGACGCCCGCCTGGATGGCATCGATGGCGCGCATCGAGCCGCTCTGGCTGCGCCCGCGCAGCACGTTGGGCGCCCCGAAGATCGTAGGCAAGGCGTGGGCGGCAGCGGCCTGCGCGGTGTCGAGATTGATCGGAAACTCGCTCATGCGCACGCCGAGCGCCTGCATCGCGGCAATCCGCTGCGGCGAATCGTCGTCGTGGCTGGCCGTCGGCACGCCAAGGTCGTGCGCACGGGACAGCAGCCGGCGCACCCGCTCGTGCGCACCGTCGCGCTGCTCCGCCTTCTTCGCGGCGGCGTCCGCCGCTTGCTCGCGGCTCATGCCATGGTTGCCGATCATGTAGGCCAGGTACGCGTCGAGGGTCTTGAACTGGCCTTGTCCCGGGGAATGGTCCATGACCGACAGAAGATCGACGACGCCCTCGAGCATCAGCATCTCGAGCACCGGCACCGCGGCGGCATCGGTCACTTCGTAGCGGCAGTGGATGCGGTTGTCGACCAGGCTGTGGTCGCGATACGCCGCCATGGTGCGCACCAGCGCGGCGGCCGTGTCGTTGTTGCGCACGCCGAACTGGTTGTTGGCGAAGGACAGCGCATGGTAGGGCGTGGTGATGCCGGCCGCCGCATTGCGCCGGTCCACCTGCGCCACGGCGAAGTCCATTGGAAACAGCACGTTGGCACGCGGTTCCACCTCCTTCTCGATCGCGTCGCAATGGACGTCGATCAGGCCGGGCATCGCCGTGTGGCCGGGCAGCGCTATCACGTTGGCCAACGCGGGCACCGTGGCGGGGTCGGGTTCGATGGCGGCGATACGCCCGTCCTCGATCAGCAGCGCGCTGTCTTGCAGTACGCGATCGGGCAGCACCAGGGTGACGTGCGTCAGGTAAGTGGCAGACATGTCCGGCTCCGTATCGGGATCAGCTTGGGTTCGGCCAGGGTGTGGACAGGATGGGTTGCAACGCGATCTACACGGCGGCCGTGGCCGGCTGCAACGGCAGCAGGCGCGTGGCGACCGCATCGCGGACCGCCTCTTCATGGAAGATGCCGATCAGGCAGCGGCCTTCGGCCAGCGCCTCGCGGATCAGCGCGATCACCACGGCGCGGTTGTCGGCGTCGAGCGAGGCGGTGGGCTCGTCCAGCAGCAGGATCGGGTGGCCGCCGATCAGCCCGCGCGCGATATTGACGCGCTGCTGTTCGCCGCCGGAGAAGGTCGCCGGCGGCAGGTCCCACAGCCGGCGAGGCAGGTTCAGGCGCGCTAGCAGCGCCGCCGCGCGCTCGCGCGCCACGTTGCGGTCGACGCCGCGCTGCTGCAGCGGGTCGGCGACGACGTCCAGCGCGCCGACACGCGGAATTGCCCGCAGGAACTGGCTGACGTAGCCGATCACGTCGCGGCGCAGCTTCAGCACGCGTTGCTCGGGGGCGTGGGTCAGCTCCACCCAGGGCGCGCCTTCCGCGCTGGTATCGCGCCTGGTGTCGCGCGTGGTGTCGCGCGTAGTGTCGCGCAAGCGGATGCTGCCTTCGGTGGCCAGGTAGTTGCCGTACAGGCATTGCAGCAAGGTGCTCTTGCCGGTGCCGGAGCGGCCCGACAGCACCAGGCATTCGCCCCGCGCCGCGTTGAAATCGACCGACTGCAGAACGGGCAGCCGGATGCCGCCCTGGTTG
This sequence comes from Cupriavidus sp., assembly GCA_031180665.1. Taxonomy (GTDB): domain Bacteria; phylum Pseudomonadota; class Gammaproteobacteria; order Burkholderiales; family Burkholderiaceae; genus Cupriavidus. The sequence goes on from JAPSLP010000010.1 coordinate 25,525, forward strand.
TGCAAGGTGAACACCTTGCCGAGGCCGCGAACCTCGATCAGCGTCTGTGCGTGCTCTGCTTGCGTCATGATTCAACCCTGCAGAATGGAAGAGACCAGCAACTGCGTATAGGGGTGCTGCGGATCGTCGAGGATCTGGTCGGTCAGGCCTTGCTCCACCACGCGCCCGCCCTGCATCACCAGCGTGCGGTGCGCCAGCAGGCGTGCGACAGCCAGGTCGTGCGTCACCAGGATGGCGGCGAGGTCGAGGTCCGACACCAGCCGGCGCAGCAGATCGAGCAAGCGCGCCTGTACCGAGACGTCCAGCGATGCGGTGGGCTCGTCCATGAAGACCAGGCGCGGATGCGTGACCAGATTGCGCGCGATCTGCAGGCGTTGCTGCATGCCGCCGGAGAAGGCGTGGGGGGTGTCGTCCAGCCGGGCCAGGTCGATCTCCATCTTCTCGAGCCAGGCCCCTGCAATCTCGCGCAGCTCGCCGTAGTGGCGCTGTCCCACCGCCATCAGGCGCTCGGCGATATTGGCGCCGGCGCTGACCTGCATGCGCAGCCCGTCGCGGGCGTGCTGGTGCACGAAGCCCCAGTCGGTACGAGCAAGCAGCCGCAGGCGCGCGCTCGACAGCGTGGCCAGATCCGTCAGGCCGGATTCGCGCATGTCGTAGCGGACGGTGCCGCGCTGGGCCGGCGCCTGCATCGACAGGGCCTGCAGCAAGGTGCTCTTGCCCGAGCCGGATTCGCCCACGATGCACAGCACTTCGCCGGGATACAGGTCGAAGCTGACGTCATGACAGCCGTGGAGACCATCCCAGGTGCGCGTCAGCCCGCGCACCGACAGCAAGGGCGTCGCGCTCATCGGGCACCTCCGGCTGCCGGATCCATGGCTTCGGCAGCCTGTCGGGATTGGCGATCGGCGCAATACTCGGTGTCCGAGCAGACGAACATCCGCGTACCGGCATCGTCGGTGATGATTTCGTCGAGGTAGCTGTCGGTGGCCCCGCATTGGGCGCAGCAACTGGACCACTTCTCGACCGTGAAGGGATGATCGATGAAGTCCAGGCTCTTGACCGAGGTGTACGGCGGCACCGCGTAGACGCGCTTTTCGCGGCCGGCGCCGAACAGCATCAGGGCCGGGTTGCGGTCGAGCTTCGGGTTGTCGAACTTCGGAATCGGCGAGGGCCGCATCATGTAGCGCTGGTTGACGATGACCGGATAGTCGTAGGTCGTGGCGATATGACCGTGGCGGGCGATGTCTTCGTAGAGCTTGACGTGCATGGCGCCGTATTCCGCCAGCGCATGCATCGCGCGGGTCTCGGTCTCGCTCGGTTCGAGCCAGCGCAGCGGCTCGGGAATCGGTACCTGGAACACCATGGTCTGGCCTTCGCGCAGCGGGGTTTCGGGAATGCGATGGCGGGTCTGGACGATGCTCGCCTCGGCGGTGCGCTCCGTGGTCCTTACGCCGGTTACCCTGCCGAAGAAGCGGCGGATATTGATGGCGTTGGTGGTGTCGTCCGAACCCTGATCGATGACCTTGAGGACGTCCTGCCGGCCGATGATGGCGGCGGTGACCTGGATGCCGCCGGTGCCCCAGCCATAGGGCAGCGGCATCTCCCGGCTGCCGAACGGGACCTGGTAGCCGGGAATCGCCACCGCTTTCAGCAGGGCACGGCGCAGCATGCGCTTGGTCGATTCGTCGAGGTAGCCGAAGTTGTAGTGTGCGTCCGGCGAGGGGCTTTCCACGGGGGACGGGTCGATGGCGGACATCATGCGACGCTCTCCTCCTGGGGCTGGCATTGCCGCTCGGCTTCGCTGCGTTCGGTGGCGCAGGCCGATGGGGCGGCCGCTGGCGTGTCTTCGTCCCGTCCGGCGGCTTGCCGCTGCGCACGCAGCCGGCGCAGCAATTCGAGATTGGTCTGAAAGTCCACGTAGTGCGGCAGCTTCAGATGCTGGACGAAGCCGGAGGCCTCGACGTTGTCGCTGTGGTACAGCATGAATTCGATGTCGTTGGCCGGATTGTCGGCTGCTTCGCCCAGCTCCCCGGCGCGCATCGCCCGATCGACCAGTGCCATCGACATCGCCTTGCGCTCGTTGTAGCCGAACACCAGGCCATAGCCGCGGGTAAAGCAGGGCGCTTCGTCGGCGTTGCCGGCGAAGTCGTTGATCATCTGGCATTCGGTCAGCTCGATTTCGCCGATGGTCACGGCAAAGCCCAGTTCCTCGACGAACAGCTCGACCTCCGCGGTGCCGTAGCGGATCTCCGCCGCGAAGGGGTGCGAATTGCCGTAGCCGCGTTGCGTCGAATAGCCCATCGACAGCAGGAAGCCTTCGTCGGCCCGCGCCAGATTCTGCAGCCGCGCCGCGCGGCTGGCCGGGAAGGTCAGCGGCTCGCGCGTCAGGTCGGTCGGGGCGGGATCGCCAGGCGGAATCGGCTCGGCCTCGACCAGGTCGTCGGCTAGCAGCAGGTCGGTGACCCGCGGCATCGGTTGGACTTGCTCTGTCGCGTCCGCATCCCCGGTGGCGATGCCCGCCTGCGCAGCGCCTTCGGCTTCGAGCGAGAAGTCGAGCAGGCGCTGCGTATAGTCGTACGTCGGACCGAGGACCTGCCCGCCCGGCACGTCCTTGAAGGTCGACGAAATTCGCCGGCGCAGCCGCATGGCGCCGGTATCGAGCGGCGCCGTATAGCCGAAGCGCGCCAGCGTGGTGCGATACGCCCGCAGCAGGAACACCGCCTCGATCTGGTCGCCGGCGGCCTGCTTCAGTGCCAGCGCGGCCAGATGCGGATCGTACAGCGAGCCCTCGGCCATCACGCGCGAGACGGCGAGCGGCATCTGTTCGCGGATCTGGGCCAGGGTCAGTTCCGGCACCGAAGGATCGCCGCGTCGATATGCATCGACCAACCGGTAAGAATTGAGGATGGCGCGTTCTCCGCCCTTGACTGCGACGTACATGTCAGTCCTCCAGCAGTGTGGTGCGCGGCAGCGCGCAGATCCGCTCGCCGGCGGTCAGCAGCAGGTCCACGCCCAGCGGAAAGCCGGCATGGTTGGCATGCCATTGCGGGCGGAAGTCTTCGGGCAGGCCACCGACACGCAGCGTGCGCGTGGTCTCGATGCCGGGACCGCGCAGCGTCAGCGCGTTCCCTTCGCCGAGCGAGCCGACCTCGACGATCAGCGTGGCCGAGCGGTCCGGGAAGGCGGGATCGCCCTGTGCGCAGTGGCGCAGCGCTGGCATGTCATGGCCGGCCGGCACGCAAACGAACTGCGCGGCGGCGACATCGTCGACCAACGGGCAGCCGCAGTGAAAGCGCAGGTAGCCGCCGGCCGATGCGGTCATCTCGGCCGGCAGCCAGACCGGCGTATCGGAATCGGCCAGCGTCAGCAGCAGGGCCGTCATCGCCGGCGACAGGCCGTCCGGCACCCCGCAATCGGCGGTGAGCGTCTCGATGCGGCCGGGATGCGCGAAAGCCTGCAGCGTCGCGCGGAAGACCTGCTGCGCATCGTCGACGGGATTGTCGAAGCCAGGCAGCAGTGCGGCGGTGGTCTGGTTGGACAGGGATTGCAAGGTCGGCATCTCAGTCCTCTCCGCGGGCCATGGTAAAGAACTCGACGCGGGTCTGCGCGGCCGTGGCGGCCTGCGTCGCGTTGCGCTCGGCCAGCGCGCGGGCCAGCGGTTCGAGCACCATCTGCTGGACGCGGGAATGCCATTCCGGCCGCTGCAGCAGCGCATCGAGCACGGCCGCCTGTTCGACATGGCGAGGGCAGCGGCCCATCACATAGGCCACGCCTGCAATTGCCGGCTCCTCGCTTGGCGCCGGGTTCGGTTGCAGCACCACCGCGCAGCGCGTGACCGTGATTTCGCCGAGGTTGAACTGCGCACCGGTGCCGCCGGTACGCGCGCGCACCATCGCCATGCCGGACTCCGGCTTGCGCAGCAGCCGGTAGGCCGGCAGCGCTGCCTGCCGGCTCAACCGCCGGTAGGCGTCATCGAGCGCGTCGGTGTCCGCCAGCGCCAGCATTCGCAGCCATGCCGCGCGGGGCGCGTCGGCGGTATGGCCGCTTTCGCCGCTCTTGCCTTTCATCGTCATCCCTATACGTCTATACGTTTAGATGTGAGCTGTCACAACACGGCGCTACTAGACCATGGTGGGATGACCGTTTGATGACGAGCCCGGATCGTGATCGGGCACCTCGCACGGGTGCATGCGGCTCGGGCACAATCGCACGTTGCGATGGCCGCTGAATGACAGCGCGCAATGACGAGGGGAATCAGAACGATGTCGGAACGAGAAGTCGAACGGGGCTCGGGCGTCGCGGTATGGCGCCAGATCGGCGAGGCGCTGGCCGATGACATCCGCAAGAAGCTGTACGGGCCGGGCGAGCAGCTGCCGCCGGAATCCGAGCTTGCCATGCGCTTCGCCGTCAATCGCCATACCGTGCGGCGGGCCATGAGCGAGCTCGAGCAGAGCGGGCTGGTGCGGATCGAGCAGGGCCGGGGCACCTTCGTGCAGGAGCATGCGATCGACTACGCGATCGCGCGGCGTACCCGCTTCTCGCAGAACCTCGCTGCGCAAGGCATGCGCGGACATGCCGAACTCGTCGGCAGCCAGGTCAGCCGCCTGCCCGAGGTCGCCCGGCATCTGGGGCTCGCGCGCACCGCGCCGGTGCTGCATGTGCAGATGGTCGGCAAGGCCGAGGGCCGCCCCATCGACGTCGCCGAACATTATTTCGACGACCAGCGCTTCCCGCAGCTGGCGGACCTGCTGCGCGAGCAGCGCTCGATCTCGCGCGCCCTCGCGCAATGCGGCATCGCCGACTACACTCGCAAGTGGTCGCGCATCACGGCGGCGCTGCCCAGCGCGCCGGTCGCGCGGCTGCTGAACCAGCCGAAGACAAGGCCCGTGCTGCAGGTCGAGGCGTTGAACGTCGATATCGATGGCGCGCCGGTGCAATACAGCATCACGCGGTTTGCCGGCGACTGGGTTCAGCTCACGGTATCGGATGACGACTGAGCGGCAGCACGGGCCGACCGCACGGCTGGTCGATTGGTCTAGACATCCGCCTGTCACCATGCCGCGCTAGCCTGCCGATTCGACATAGCAACGAGCCCTGACCATGCCGGCGCATCGCTACGCCATCTACCTGGCTCCGAACGAGCCGTTCCGCACCTTCGGTCAGCGCTGGCTGGGCCGCGACGCCGACACGGGTGCGTCATTGCCGCTGCCGCGCGAAATGGCCGCGCGTCCCGCCGAGTGGGTCGAGGCGCCGGCCCACTATGGTCTGCACGCGACGCTGAAGCCGCCATTCCGGCTCGCCGAAGGCACCGGGCCCGCGATGCTGGACGATGCCATGCGCGAGTTCGCCCGAACTCGCCGTGCGTTCGACGTCCTGCTGACCCTGCGCACGCTGCGCGGCTTTCTGGCGTGGTGCCTGACCGGCGAGCCCGAAGCCGTACGCAGCATGCATGAGCTGGCCGACGCCAGCGTGCGGGAACTGGACCGGTTCCGCGCGCCGCCCACACCGGACGAGATCGCGCGGCGCAGGCCGCAGCAGCTGTCCCCGCTGGAGCGGCAGATGCTGCGCGACTGGGGCTATCCGTATCTGTTCGACGCCTTCACCTTCCATATCACGCTGACCGGCATGCTGGACCCGGAGCGACAGGCTGTGGCGCTGGCCTGGCTGTCGTCCGCCGCCGGCACGCTGCTCGACACGCCGCTTCGCGTAGACAGCGTCAGCGTGTTCGTGCAGCCCGAGCCCGGGGCCGAATTCCTGGCCGCGCGCCACTATGGCTTCGATGGGCGATTTCGCGATGGCGCCGCCGCGGCGTACCTGTCGGCATGAGCGCGCCTCACCGCGTGGACGGCAACGGCCTGTTCTATCTGATGGGGCCATCGGGCAGCGGCAAGGACTCGCTGTTGCGGGCGCTGCGCCAGAGCCTGGGCAGCGACGACCGGCTTGTCGTGGCACACCGCTACATCACGCGCCCGGCGGATGCCAACGAAGCGTCGGTTGCGCTGACGGTCGAGGAATTCCATCGCCGCGTGGCGCAGGGCTGCATGGCGATGCACTGGCGCAGCCATGGCCTGCACTACGGCATTGGCATCGAGATCGAGCAGTGGCTGGAGCGGGGTCTCAAGGTTGTCGTCAACGGCTCGCGCGAGTACCTGCCGCAAGCGGCGGCGCGCTATCCGAAGCTGTGCGCGCTCCATGTGCGCGTGTCGCCGGACGCGCTGGCCGCACGCTTGCGCCAGCGTGGCCGGGAATCGGAAGACGCGATCGCGCGGCGCCTGGCGCGCGCCACCGCTCCCTTCGAGGTGCCGGCCGATTGCCGGCTTGTCGAGATCGACAACGGCGGGACGCTGCAGTCGGCCACCGAAGCGTTGGCAAAGGCGATCGGCATGGCGCCGGCCATCGGGCCGGCCGGCGAACCCGCCTGACCATCTGCCCTCAGACCAGCACCTTGCGGATCTGCGCGGACAGCACGTCGATCACCGTCACGAACGCAATGATCAGCAGCATCACGGCGCAAGTCTGTGCGTACTGGAAGCTGCGGATGATTTCCCACAGCACGGTGCCGATGCCGCCCGCGCCGACAATGCCGACCACCGAGGCCGAGCGGACATTCGACTCGAAGCGGTAGAGCGCAAACGACAGCCACAGCGGCAGCACTTGCGGGATCACGCCATAGACGATCTCTTCCAGCCGGCCTGCGCCGGTGGCGCGCACGCCTTCTACCGGGCGCGGATCGATGGCCTCGACCGCCTCGGCGAACAGCTTGGCCAGCACGCCGGTGGTGTGGATCCAGATCGCGAGCACGCCCGCGAACGGTCCCAGGCCGACGGCGACGATGAACAGCATCGCGAACACCATCTCGTTGATGGCGCGCGAGGCGTCCATCAGGCGCCGCGCCGGCTGGTAGACCCACGCCGGCACGATATTGGCCGAACACAGCAGCCCAAGCGGCACGGCGACGGCGACCGCCAGTGCGGTGCCCCAGACGGCGATCTGCACGGTGACCAGCATCTCGTCGAGATAGTGTCGCCAGTCGCGGAAGTCCGGCGGGAAGAAGTCGGCGGCGAACTGCGCCATATTGCCGGAGTCGCGCAGCAGGTCCAGCGGGCGCATGTCGGCGCCTTGCCAGGACAGGGCCAGCATGGCGAGCACGATGGCCCAGACGAGCATCGCGGACAGGGAGGCGCGCGGCGGCCGGCCGTTCGCTTGCGGCGAAGGCAGGCCGGGCTTGGCGGTGGCGGTCATGAGGGCAATCCGGTAGAGAGGAAAGGAATGCAGGACGGCGGCACGTTGCCGCCCTGCGGTAAAGCGGATTCCAGCGCGATCACTGCGCGCTGATGGCCTTGTCGAGCTCCGCCAGGCGTCGCGACACGTCGGCCAGGCGCTTCTCCCTGTCGGCGGCGGCCAGCGTGTCGTCGGTTTCGATGCGGGCCTTTTCCTTGGCCAGCTCGATCTGGCGGATCGGTACCAACTGCGCGTCGCTGGATGCGCGGAAGCCCTGGTAGGTCAGCGTGGCGAGCACCTGCTTTTCGCGCGCGGCATCGGCGCCCTTGCCGTAGTTGACGAAGAAGGTCTGGATCTTCTTTTTCATGTCGGCCGGCAGGTCCTTGCGATACACCATCGGATCGGCGGGAATCAGTGGCGATTTCCACAGCACGCGCAACTGGTCGTAGGGATTCTTGCCGGTGTTGACGCGATAGCGTCCAAGGTTCTCGGTGTTGTTCACCGCGACGTCCACCTGCTTGTTCAGCACCGACAGCAGGTTTGCCTCGTGGTTGCCGATGCGCACCGCCTTGAACAGCGTCTTCGGCTCGACCTTGTTGGCGGCCCACAGGTAGTAGCCTGGAACCAGCGTGCCCGAGGTCGAATTCGGGTCGCCGGCGCCGTAGGAGAGCTCCTTGCCGCGCTTGATCACGTCCTCGACCGACTTCAGGTCGCTGTCCTTGCTGACGATCAGCAGCGACCAGTAGCCCGGATTGCCGTCCTTGTCGACCACCGAGGCGAACACCTCGCCGTTGGCGCGGTCGACCGCCTCCATCGCCGACTTGTTGCCGAACCAGGCGATCTGCACCTTGTTGAAACGCATGCCCTCGATGATGCCGGCATAGTCCGAAGCGAAGAATGGCTTGACCGGAACGCCCAGCGTCTTGCTCAGATCGTCGATCAGCGGCTGCCACGCGGTCTTCAGGTTGGACGACGATTCGGTGGAGATGAAGCCGATGCTCAGCGGCCTGGCGTCCTGCGCCAGGGCCGGGACGGCGGCGATCGCCGAGGCGATCAGGGCAAAGAAGGTTCTGCGAAGCATGGGGGACTCCGGTGCGGAAGAGTAGGAGGAAGGGCGCGAATGGCCGCGCATGGCAGCGGGCAATCAGGCGGCCGCAAGATCCATCGTGACGGTGGCCGGCACTGGCGAGCCGTCGATCGGCATCGCGATCCGGTCGGGCACCAGGTCATGCAGCAGCTCGTCTGCCTCGGTGCCGTAGAGATCGCGCAGCATGCTTTGCGTCAGCGCGTGCGAGGGGCCGTCGTAGACGACCTTGCCATGGCGCAACGCCACCACGCGCGGGCAGTAGCGCATGGCGATGTCGACCTGATGCAGCGACACCACTACGGCGACCTTGTGCGTGCGATTGATTTGCGTGAGCAGCGACATCACGCGGCGGGACGATTCCGGATCGAGCGAGGCGATCGGTTCGTCGGCGAGGATCACGCGGGCGTTCTGCACCAGTGTCCGGGCGATGGCCGCACGCTGCTGCTGTCCACCGGACAACGTCGAAGCACGTTGAAAGGCATAGTCGTCTATACCAACTTGCGCAAGCGCATCGAGCCCGGCGCGCAGTTCGTCGGCCTTGAAAAAGCGAAGCAGGCCGCGCCATTTCGGGATGCGGCTCAGCATGCCGATCATGACGTTGGTGATCACCGGCAGCCGTCCGACCAGATTGAATTGCTGGAACACGAAGCCGATGTGGGCGCGGGCCTTGCGGACGTCCGCAGCCAGCCGGCCATTGCGCTGCACGGCGCGGCCATTCACCAGAATCTCGCCGCTGTCGGCGGCGACGAAGCCGGCCACATGGCGCAGCAGCGTCGACTTGCCGGAGCCCGATGCCCCGAGCAGCGCGACCATTTCACCGGGCGCGACTTGCAGCGTGACGTCGTCCAGGGCCTTGCGGTCGGCTCGGAACGACTTGCTCAGGCTGCGCACTTCAATTGCATGGGTCATGTCGACTCCCTTGCTGGAATGACGAGCGCATTCTGGAGGGAGGTGATGACAGCGCGATGACGGTGGAACGGGCTCGACGATGGAGCGCGTCGTGTTGAATCGGCGGCATTCAGCCGTGTTCTGCGGCGATCAGCGACGGAACAGCCAGACCAGAACGGAGACGATCAGCGAGATCACGATGCAGGTGGTGATCGGAAAATGGAAGCTGAACCCTTCCCGGACGATATGGATGTCGCCGGGCAGGCGGCCGAGGGGAAGACGGGAGAGCCAGGGCCAGGCAAGCCCTGCCACGACGAGGGCCAGGCCGGCGATGACGAGGAAGCGCTGCATGGTGAAGTCGGCTTGCGTGCGCGGACGGTTGACTCGATAAGCGTAGGGGAAGGGGGGCTGCGCCGCAAGATGGCGTGCGCCGCAGCCGACCGCGCCGGTCGGCGATGAACCGGTAACGAGGATTCGTAGTTGTGCCCATGTGTCAAGGAACTGACATTTGCGCTACCAACAATGCATGCCAACGATAGCGCTGTCCCTCCCCCCACTTCGGAACTCCAGCGATGCCCACTCCCTTCGTTTTCCTTTGGCGGCGTCCCATGCTGCCGCTTGCGGCCTCCGCCATCGTGGCCGCGTTCCTGCTGGCCGGTTGCGGCGGCGGCGACGATGGCGCGACCCTGTCGCCATCGGCCGCGCCGGACACCACCAATCCGAGCGGCAAGCTGCCCGGCAAGCCGGGCAACTGCTCGAGCCGCTGCGCGCCCTGATTCTCCTGCGTCCCCAACGAAAACGAATCCGCCATGACATTCAATCCGTCGAAGCGACAATTCCTGAAGGCATCGCTCGGTACCGGCGCCGCAGCCGCGGTGCTGGCGAGCTTTCCGCCCAGCATCCGGCGCGCGCTGGCGATCGAGGCCCACAACGCGACAGGCACCATCAAGGACATCAAGCATGTCGTCATGGTGATGCTCGAGAACCGTTCGTTCGACAGCTATTTCGGCACGTTCAAGGGCGTGCGCGGCTACGGCGATCGCTTCCCGATCCCGCTGCGCAACGGCCGCACCGCGCTGTACCAGACCGATGCCAACGGCAACATCCTCACGCCCTATCACCTGGACGAATCGGTCGGCAACGCGCAGCGCGCCGGCGGCACGCCGCATAACTGGGCCGACTCGCAGGCGGCGTGGGACCACGGCCGCATGGATCGCTGGCCGGTGGCCAAGCAGCCGCTGTCGATGGGCTACTACGACGAGGCCGAGGTGACGTTCCAGCGCGCGCTGGCCGATGCCTTCACGCTGTGCGATGCCTACCATTGCGGCATCCATACCGGGACCATCGCCAACCGGCTGTTCTACTGGACCGGCTCCAACGGCCCCACCGGCGACAATGTCGCGGTGACGGTCAACGAGTTCAACGGCGGTGCCGATGTGGGACCGTCGACCGAAGGCTGGACCTGGGAGACCTATGCGGATCGGCTGCAGGCCGCCGGGGTCAGCTGGAAGGTCTACCAGAACATCCCCGACAACTTCGGCTGCAACCAGATGATGAGCTTCCGTCATTGGCGCGCCGAGATGGAAAAGATGCCGGCAGGACGGCAGGTGTCCAACACCAACGCCCCGGGCTTCAATCCGCCGTACGATCCGGCGATCGACGATCGCTACAGCCCGTTCGCCAAGGGCTTCTGCAACACGATGGCCGACGGCGGCTTCCTCCAGTCGCTGCGCGACGACGTGCAGAACGGGCGCCTGCCGGAAGTCTCGTGGATCATCCCGCCGGCCGAGTTCAGCGAGCACCCGGGTCCGTCCAGCCCCGCCAAGGGCGGCTGGTATGTGCAGGCCATTCTGGATGCGCTGACTTCGGACCCCGAGGTATGGAGCAAGACCGCGCTGATCATCAACTACGACGAGAACGACGGCTTCTTCGACCACCTGCCGCCGCCGACCGCGCCGTCGCGCAATTCCGATGGCACCGTTGCCGGCAAATCGACGCTGTCCGATGCGCAGATGGCCTTCGAATACCACGACTATCAGCCGGCGACCCCGAAGCAGCCCGCCCGCGATGGCAGGCCGTATGGCCCGGGTCCGCGCGTGCCGATGTGGATCGTCTCGCCGTGGAGCCGCGGCGGCTGGGTCAACTCGGAGGTGTTCGACCATACCTCGGTGATCCGCTTTCTCGAGGCGCGCTTCGGCGTGATGGAGCCGCAGATCAGCCCGTATCGCCGCGCGGTGTGCGGCGATCTGACCAGCGCGTTCAACTTCGCAACGCCGAACGCCGACCCGCTGCCCGCGCTGGCGGGCCGTACCACGCGCGCCGAGGCTACCAGCCTGACTGCCGCGCAGCAGGCCATGCCGAAGATTCCGGTACCGGCCACGCCCGAATTGCCGGTGCAGGACCCCGGCGCGCGTCCGTCGCGCGCGCTGCCGTACGAACTGCATACCAGCGCTCGCGTCGACGCCCGCAACAACACGCTGCAGCTGCTGTTCGCCAATGCCAGCGTACGCAGCGTCGGCGCCGTGTTCCATGTCTACGATCGCTTGCATCTGGATCGCATTCCGCGGCGCATCGTGGTCGAGGCCGGCAAGACGTTGGACGACGCCTGGGACCTCAGCGGCGATGGCGGCAAGTACGACTTGTGGGTGCTCGGCCCGAACGGCTATCACCGCAGCTTTGTCGGCGATGCGGCGGAGCAGGGCGAGGCCGTGCCGGAGATCCAGGTCTGCTACAACCCCTGCGATCGGCCCACCGTGCAGGTCAAGCTGCATAACAACGGTCGCCAGCCGATCCGCTTCACGGCCGAAGCGCTGGCCTATCGCAACGACGGCCCGTGGACGCGGGTGGTCGCGCCGGGCAAGGTCGTCGAGTTCGAGTGGGCGATCGGCGATTCCGGCTGCTGGTACGACTTCGTCGTGACCTGCGACGCGAGCCCGGCGTTCCGCCGCCGCTTTGCCGGCCGGATGGAAACCGGCAAGGATCTGGTCAGCGATCCGGCGATGGGACAGCTCACCTGAGAAGGGCGCAGTGGCTCGAGGACGATCATGTCGTTTCCGCGAAGGTGGGAATCCAGCGTCTTTGGAGGCCACTGGGTCCCGCTTTCGCGGGAACGACGAGGGAGCCGGCAAGCCGCCACCCCGGGCCTCGGCCGGGGTGCGTTTCGCTCAGCCGGTTCGCATGAAGGTCCCCAGCCCCTCGTGGTCGTAGTACTCCAGCGTCAGGCGATCGCTGCCGAACCATACGCGTGAGATCGTGCCCGGCGTCGCGTTCTCGTTGCGCAGCCGGAACGTGTAGACGTCGCCGTCCCAGTGCGACAGCGGCAGCACCAGCGGCGCGGGGCCGATCGTCAGCACCAGTCCGCCCGCCGATTCGCCTACCGTGACGGGTCCGTAGTAGTCGTTGGCATAGTCGCCGGCATAGACCGACAGCGCGCGCGGCGGCAGGGGCGAGGCCGGCGGCGTGGCGCGGACCAGCGCGCCCTCCGGGGCCAGCACCGGCGCCAGCGCTTCCTCGATGATCGCGGCCCAGTCGCGCTGGATCGCGCCGTAGTCCACCAGATCGAAGAACTGGTTGTTGATGGTCTCGGGTACGCCAATCGGATAGCCGTTGGTCAGCGTGACGATCGCCAGATTCAGCGAAGGTACCGCGAGGAAGGCCGTCGCTGCGCCCAGCGCAAACGCGCCGGAGTGGTTATACATCGGTCGCCCCGCGGGATTGGTGCCAACATTGAAGCCGTAGCCGTAGAAGCCCGCGGGACGCCCGTCGGCCGGCGGCGTCGACTGGTTGTGCGGTGAGATGGCTTCCTTCAGCGCGCCGGCATCCACGATGCGCCTGCCTTCGAACATGCCTTCGCCGAGCATCATGACGAGCCAGCGCGCCACGTCGTTGACCGAAGCGCTGACGCCGCCGGCCGGCGACTGCGCATCGGCATCGCGTACCGGGCCCCGTACCCACACCCCGTTCTCGCGTACGTGGCCGACCGCGCGATTGTCGCGGGCCATATAGTCGGCGTGGCGCGAACTGGTGCGCACCATGCCGAGCGGACGATAGAGAGTCTGCTCCGACAGCGTGGCCCAGTCCATCGCCGCCGCGGTGGCGACCGCTTCGGCGGCCGCGGTGAGGCCGAAATTGGTGTACTGGTACGATGCGCGGAACGGATGCAGCGGCAGGAATCGCAATCGCTCCAGTATCTGGCGACGGTCGTAGCCCATGTCCTCGAGCCGGTCGCCCGCATGGTCGGGCAGGCCCGAGCGATGCGAGTACAGGTCCGCCACCGTCAGTACCGGATTCACTTCGGGATCGGACAAGGCAAACCAGGGCAATTGCGATTGCACGGGCGTGTCCCACCGCAGGCGTCCGATTCCCACCTGATGCGCGACGACCATGGCGCCGATCGATTTCGACATCGACGCCAGCTGGAACACGGTATCGGCGTCGACCGTCGCCGCCTCGTCGACGGCCCGTTTGCCGAATCCCTTGGCATAAACGACCTGATTGCCGCGCACCACCGCCGTCGCTACGCCGGGCACGCCCGTGCGGGACATCTGGTCGGCGACAAGCTTGTCGACGCTGGCAATCGCCTGCGAGATCCGGCCTTCAGGCACTGGCGATGGCGGACCGCCGGAGGGCGGGGGATCGTCGTCGTCGCCGCCACCGCATGCGGCGAGCGCGGACCCCAGCGTGGCGACTAGAAACGAGCGGCGCGAATGCAAGGTCGTCATGGCGGATCCCCTTCGTATTATTCGGGCAGGCCGATGCGACGCGACGCAGCGTTCCTGTCTTGCTGGACAGTAGAAGCTGCGGCAATGAAAGTCGAGGGTAATTGCGCTGCGCGGCGAGGGATGTGCCGGGCAGTATGCCGCTGCTTGGGCGAATCGTGCTTGCCTTTGGGGGAGGTGCCGATATGCGGGCCGGTCTGCTGCCGGCCTGAGCTCCGTTGCCGTCAGCCCGTCGCCGTTCGCCCGGCCTTCCATGCCTCGTGCCGCTTGCCCCAAGCCGACATTGCGGTCACCGCGTCATTCAGGCTCAGCCCGAGCGGCGTGATCGAATATTCGACGCGAGGCGGGACTTCGCCGAAGTCGCGGCGGTGGATCAGGCCGTCCGCTTCCATTTGCCGCAATTGCTGCGCCAGGACTTTTTCGCTGACACCGGGCAACACCCGGCGCAATTCGGCGAAGCGATGCGGACGCAGGTGCAATTCCCAAAGTACCGAAGTCTTCCATTTGCCGCCGATTGCCTGCAGCGCGGCGGCAAATCCGCAGCCGTCCGGCTCCTTGTTCCTCACTGCAAAACACTCCATCATTGGACCGGATACTTACCTCGAGGTGCGTTCTTCCCGGTGCCGCCACGAATCGATATCATCGAATCGGGCCCATCGAAAAAACCGGGGCGGGCGATACATCATGATTCGACCGCCGGAGAAACTTCCATGACATCGTATTTTCCCCTGCGCGGTGCGGGGCGGATGGGCTCGTCCGTCTTCCGCATTTTAATGAACCATGGTGCGGAGCGAGCCAATGCAAGTTGATAAAACGCAGACACGGACCGCGGCATGTTCCTGTCGCGGCGTCGAACTGGTTCTCGCCGGCGAGCCGCGCCGCGTCTATGCCTGCAGCTGCCTCGAATGCCAGCGGTGCACCGGCTCGGCCTTTTCTTACCGGGCCATCTATGGCGAATCGGCGATCGTCAGTCGGAAAGGCGAGACCCGGACCTGGCGGCGCATTGGCACATCGGGGCAATGGCTGGAACAGGAATTTTGCACCACTTGCGGATCGATCGTGCTGATGCGTGCCGAGGCACTGAAGCAAGCCGTTTCGGTATCGGCCGGTTGCCTCGAGGATAGAAATTTTCCGGCACCGCAATTGTTGCATTGGGCGCAGCGCAAGCATCGATGGCTTTGTCTGCAGGACATTGCGGAATCCCGCCCGGCATGAAACGGCTGCAGTCTGGCGATGACGCGCGATATGGCTGCGGGTTTTCCCTAATCTGTGTGCAATTTCCTGGATTGTTTTTTTAATTTGCCACGTTTGGGTTATTAGTCCGGCAAAAGGTTTTCGGTATGATGCCGGCCATGCCCGCGCCCCAGCCAAAATTCCGCCCAACTGACGACACGGCCACCAGCGGCATCGTTTTCGGCAGTATCTGGTCGTTCGGCTTTCGCGCCCTGGCGACATGCTCCGGCCTGCTGGTGGCGATGCTGATTACCCGGCAGTTATCCCAGCCAGACGCCGGGCGTTATTTCCTGTTGCTCAGCCTGGTTTCCGTCGCCGCGGTCGTTCTCGGCGGTGGGTTGAATTTCAGCGTCGTCAAGCTGATCGCCGAGGCGCGGGCACAGCAGCGTCCGGCACGTGCGCTCGGCGTGATCGACCTGTCGATCCGCTGCGGCGTGGCGGCGGCGCTGCTGGCCGCGTTATTGCTGGCCCTGCCTTCGGTGAGGGCGCTGCTTGCCGAATGGCTGGGGCACGACGGCCGACTGCCCTGGATTGCGCTCTGGCTGTGGATCGTCGCGACGGCTTGGCAAACCTTGCTGGCGGAGATCTTTCGCGGTCTGCAGAACCTGTTTCTGGCCTCGCTGTTTTCGGGGGCGGCGAGCGCCGTGCTGTCGCTGTGCCTGCTGATGGCATGCGGCTGGCTGGCACCGGCCTCGCTGTCCACGGTGATCGTCGCCATCGCCGCGGCCATGTTCGGCAGCGCCACCATCGCCGCGGGTTGCCTGTGGCGGGCCTGCAAGCCACTGGGAACAACCGTTGAACGCGATGCTCCGCTGCTATGGCAGACCAGTGCTCCGCTGTGGGTGACACAGCTGACGCTGCTGATCCTGCTCCAGGCCGATATCTGGATCCTGCAGGCCGCCAGCGACAGCACCGAGGTCGCGCTGTATGGCACCGCGGTACGCATGACCGTGCTGCTGACCTTGCCCCTGACGGTGCTGAACGCGGCGCTGATGCCGGTGATTTCGGCCCGCCATGCGCTGGCCCGCCATGCCGAGCTGCAGCGCCTGTTGCGGGGTGTCGCTTCGCTGGCGGCGCTGCCTGCCGCGCTGGCGGTGCTGGCGTTCGCCGGCTTCGGCGGGGCATTGCTCGGCGGGCTGTTTGGCGATGCCTATCGGGCGGCGGCGCCGCTGTTGCTGGTGCTCTCGCTCGGTCAACTGGTCAACGTGCTGTGCGGCTCGGCAGGTTACACGCTGATGATGACGGGACGGCAGGGCGACATGATGTGGATCACCATCGCCGCCGGTGCGGTAGCGATCGGACTGGGCCTTGCCGCGGTACGCAATCACGGCGCCTTGGGCGTGGCCTGCGCCTCGGCCATCGGTCTCGCGCTGCAGAGCGTGGCGATGTGGCTGCGCGTGCGGCAGACGCGCGGCCTGTGGACGCATGCCAGCTGGCGTGCGCTGCTGCAGCCGGTGGCGACCCTGAGGCAGCTGCGATGACGCTGCCGCGCGTGAGCCTGGTCGTGCCGGTGTACAACGCCGGCCGCTATATTGCCGAGACGCTGGACTCGCTGCTGGCGCAGCGCTATCCGGATCTCGAGATCATCGTCATCGACGACGGTTCGACCGACGATTCCGCAGCAGTGGTCCAGCGCTATGCCGGCCGCTGCCAGGTGTTCACGCAGCGAAACCAGGGCCAGGCCGCCACCCTCAATCGTGGCTGGGCGCTGGCGTCGGGTAGCGTGCTCGGCTACCTCAGCGCGGACGACACGCTCGAACCCGACGCCATCGCACAGGTCGTGCAAGCGCTTGAATCGCGGCCGCAGGCGGTGCTGGCCTATCCGGACTACTGGCTGATCGACGCCGATTCGCGGCGATTTCGCCAGGTCAGTGCGCCGGACTTCGACTATGCCGCGGTGCTGCTCGAAGGGGTCTGTCCGCCCGGACCTGGCATGTTGTTCCGCCGGCAGGCGTTCGCGCGCGTCGGCGGCTGGGACCCTTCGCTGCGGCAGATCCCGGACTACGAATTTCTGCTGCGCATCGGGTTGTGCGGCGAGGGCATTCATGTCGCCCGGCGGCTGGCCAGCTTCCGGGTTCACGAACAATCGCAGACGTTTGCCTTGGCCGACGCCGGCCGCGTTCGCGAGCATGGCCGCGTGATCGCGGGCTTTTTTGCCCGCGACGATGTTCCCGCGGCGTATCGAGCGGCGCGACGGCAGGCCGAGGCCAATGCCGCCATCCTGATGAGCCGCGGCCATCTGCGCGCCTGGCGTTTCGGCCGGGCGCTGACCTGCTGGATCCAGGCGCTGCTGGCACACCCCGGGGTGCTGCTGCGCGCGAGGACGTGGCGGCTGCTGGCCAACGGTCTGCTCGGCAGGGCATTGCATCATTGGCGTGCGCGTCGCGCAGGGCAGGTGAGGATATGAGAGCGGCGGGCATGATGACAACGGATCGAATCGGGCACTCGCGCCGGGCGCTTCGATGGGGCTCTGTCGCGCTGCTCCTGCTCTGTATCGCGGTGGCTGCGGGGACCTATGTCGGCCATCCGGGCAGTCCATGGGTATTGACCGCATTTCACCTGGCCTTCGCCGCGATGCTGGCGCTGGTGCCGCGCCGCCCGCGCGTGGACGCCTACGGCTTCCTGGCGATCTTCCTGTTCCTGGGCTTCTGGGCCAAATTCGTCGCTCACCAGTGGTTCCGCTATCCCTATAACGAGCCGGTGGGCGATTTCGCGCAGCGCCCGGAACAGTGGGACCGGGCGCTGGCGGCCGCCGCGGCGGCGGCCGTCGGCGTCGCCCTGTTCCGCGTGGTGCAACTGGGCTGGCGTCGCCACCGGGCCGGGCAGACCGTGCTGCCGGCGTCCGTGCCCAGGATGCAGGTGCCTGGCTGGTACCGGCGCGCGCCGGGGTGGACCTGGGCCGGCCTGACGGTGGCGGTGGTGCTGTTCTACCTGGCCAACCATCACTACGCGTTCTTCGTCACCGGCGTCAACGCCCGTATCGTGCTGCCCCTCAAGCTCAACGCGATTTTTGCCTGGACCGCGTATTGCGGCGTCGCCATGCTGGTGATGCTGCTGGCCGACTGGGAACAGCAGCGTCGCCCCGAGCGATTGGGGCCGCTGGTGATCGCGCTGAGCCTGCTCGGGGTGCTGATGTCGGCATCGATGTCCAGCCGCGCCAGCGCGCTGTTCGTCTTCGGCGCGCTGGCGATGGCGTGCTTTGCCCATGGCCGGATTGCGCCCTCGCGCTGGTGGCGCAACGGGGGATGGAAATGGCTGCCCGTGATGGCCGCCGCGTTTGCGGCGAGCCTGGTCGCGGTGTCGGCGATCCGGTTGACCTTGTACAAGGTGGTCGACCCGAACGCGGCAGCGGTCGCGGCACCGGCGGCGCAGCTCTCCAATGCCGCCGGCGCGCAACCGGCGCTCCCCGCGACGGGCAAGCCGGTCCCCGCGCCGCAGGCCGATGCACCGCCGGTTTCGCCCTCGGCCCCGCCGTCGGCTCCCGCCGCCACGACAACGGCGGGTGAAGCGGGCGAAGCCGCGCCAGCCACCGCCGTCGCCCCGGTCGCCCCGGCCGCCCCGGTCGCCCCGACCGCCCCGGTCGCCCCGACCGCCCCGACCGCCCCGACCGCCCCGACCGCCCCGACCGCCCCGACCGCCCCGACCGCCCCGACCGCCCCGACCGCCCCGGTCGCCCAGCAACGCCTGCAGATGACACCGAGCAATATGCTGCGGCAGGTCATGCAGCTGGCGATCGATCGCTGGATCGGCATCGAAGGCATGCTGGCCGTGGCGTCCAGCGACCGCCTCGGCCCGCCTTTGCTGCGCGAAGGGCTGACCGAAGACCCGGCGCGCGGCGTCAACGCGATCTTTCAGCGCATCGCGCATTCGGTCTACGTTTATCAGCCGGACTTCACCTATCTGACCCTGCCGGGCTTCGCGGCGGTGCTGTACTACAGCGGCTCGCTGCTGGTCGTCTGCTTCGGCATGTTCGCCGTCTGCGCGCTGATCTGCTGGCTCGACGGCGTGGCGCTGCGTGCCACCGGCAGCCGCCTGTTGACCGCATGGGTGGGACTGCTGCTGGCCAACGCCGTGTGCCAGATGAGTTTTCCCTATCTGGCCCTGGTATTCGCCGTGCTGACCGGGCTGTCCCTGATCGGCTTCCGCGTCCTCGGCCGCATCGGCGGCGCTGCGCCGCAGACGGTGGTGCAGCATGCATGAGCCGCGGGTGGTGTGCGTGACGGGCGCCAGCGGCTTCCTCGGCCGCCATCTGGTGCGCGCTCTGCAAGGCGGGCCCGGCACGGTGCTGCGCACGTTGAGCCGGCGCGGCCCGCACGACGGCCATACCCACTTTCGCGGCGACCTGTACGACGCCGCGAGCCTGCGCGGCTTTGTCGACGGCGCCGACGTCCTGATCAATCTGGTCCATCCGGCCGACGCGTCCGACGATGACGCCCATGCGCGCGCGATCCGCCATCTCGCCGAAGCGGCGCGACAGGGCGGTGTCGCGCGCGTGCTGCACGTCAGCACCGCGGTCGTGGTCGGGCGTTGCGATGCCTTGCGCATCGACGAGAACACCCCATGCCGGCCGCGTACCCAATATGAGCATCGCAAGGGACTGGCGGAGCGACTGCTTGCCGAGCATCTCGGCCAGACCGTGGACCTCGGCATCCTGCGGCCCACCGCGATCGTCGGCGAGGGCTCGGCCAATCTGCGCAAGCTCGCGTCTCTGATCGCATACGGCCCGGCGTGGAAACGGCAGGCGCTGCGTGTGTTTCATGGCCACAGGCAGATGCATCTGGTGCCGGTGGAACGCGTCGTCGCGGCCTTGCTGCTGCTGACAAGCGATCCACGGCCGCTGGCCGATGCGGTCTTTGTGGTCGGCGCCGACGACGATCCGCTCAATCGCTACCAGGCCATCGACTCCCGCCTGGGACAGCTGCTCGGCAAACCGGTCGCGAGCACCACGCCGGCCGCGCCCGCCTGGCTGCTGCGTCTTGCCTTGCGCATGCTCGGCCGCTCGCTGTGCGATCCGCGCCAGCAGTTTTCCGATGCGAAGCTGGCGGCATATGGCCTGCCCGATCGCCATTCGCTGGATGCGGCGCTGGTCGCCTTTGCAAGGGGCTTTGCGGCCGAGCGCAACACGGAGCGTGCACGATGAAGGTGCTGTTTGTCTGCGATGCCATCGATCCCTCGCTCGGTGGCGGGACCGCCGAACGGACCTATCGCCTCGGCCGCGCCATGAAGGAGGCCGGCGCCGAGGTGTCGCTGCTGGCAACGCGCCTCGGGCTCGGCCCGCAGCGCTCGCGCGAGTTGGCCGGCTTCGATTGCACGCTGGTGCCGACACCGAGCCGGCGCTTCATCGTGCCGTGGGTCTGGCCGGGCAAGGTCGCGCGGTGCGTGCGGCAGGCTGACGTGGTCCATATCCACGGGCACTGGAGCTGGCTCGGGGCGCTCAGCGGCTGGATGGCGCGTCGGCACGGGCGGCCCTACGTCTACTGCCCGGCAGGATCGCTGCCGATCTTCGGGCGCTCCAAGCGGATCAAGCAGCTGTACAACGCGCTCGTCGGCAAGCGGCTGGTGCTAGGCGCCAGCTGCTGCGTGGCGGTCACCGAGCAGGAGCGCGCGCACTTCCATGCCTATGGCGTGCCGGACTCGCGCATCGTCGTGCTGCCCAACGGCGTCGATGCCGAGCCGTTCGGCGATCTGCAGCCACAGCGTGCACGCGAGCGGCACGGCATTGGCGCGGCGCCGATGGTGCTGTTCCTGGGCCGTCTGGCGCTGATCAAGGGGCCGGACCTGCTGATCGAGGCCTGGGGCCGGATCGCGTCCACCCATCCCGATGCGCGGCTGCTGCTCGCAGGCCGCGATGCCGGCGAACGTGCAGCGCTGCTCGCGCAGATCGGCCGCCTCGGCCTGCAAGGGCGGGTGCAGCTGATCGGCAATGTCGAGGGCCAGGACAAGCTGGACCTGCTTGCCGCGGCCGACCTGCTGGTGGTGCCGTCGCGCCAGGAAGCGATGTCGCTGGTCGTGCTGGAGGCCGGACTGTTCGGCACGCCGGCGCTGATCACCGACCAGTGCGGCTTCGATGCACTGGAGCCCACCGGCGGTGGGCATATCGTGCCGGCCACGGTCGACGGACTCGCCGCTGGGCTCGAACGTATGCTGAATCTGTCGCCGGCGCAGCGCCAGGGCATGGGCAGCGCGTTGCAGCGGCTGGTGCGCGCACGCTATACCTGGCGCCATCTGGCCCGCCAGGCGTGGACGCTGCATCGGCAACTGATCGACGCCGGCGCACCCGCCACGCCGACCCCTTCCACCACCGACCATCCGGATCCCCATGTTCAGCGATAAATGCCTGCTCATCACCGGGGGCACGGGCTCCTTCGGGAACGCCGTGCTCGAACGCTTTCTGGACAGCGAGCTGCGCGAGATCCGCATCTTCAGCCGTGACGAGAAGAAGCAGAACGACATGCGGCTGCGTTACGCCAACCCGAAGCTGAAGTTCCACCTGGGCGACGTGCGCGACCACCGGAGCCTGCTGGCGGCATTCCAGGGCGTGGACTACGTGTTCCATGCCGCGGCGCTCAAGCAGGTGCCGTCGTGCGAATTCCATCCGATGGAAGCGGTCAAGACCAATATCGTCGGCACGGAGCAGGTGCTCGGCGCCGCGCAATCCTGCGGCGTACGGCGGGTGATCTGCCTGAGCACCGACAAGGCCGTCTATCCGGTCAGTGCGATGGGCATGAGCAAGGCGCTGATGGAAAAGGTGGCGCAAGCCAAGGCGCGCCAGCTCGACGAGCAGCGCACCAGCGTTTGCATCACGCGCTACGGCAACGTGATGGCCTCGCGCGGCTCCGTGATCCCGCTGTTCGTCGAGCAGATCCTGGAGCGCCGGCCGCTGACGCTGACCGACCCGCGCATGACCCGCTTCATGATGAGCCTGGAGGACGCGGTCGAACTCGTGATGTTCGCGTTCAAGTACGGCCGCAACGGCGATATCTACGTGCAGAAGTCGCCTGCGACCACGATCGCGACGCTGGCGCGGGCCTTGTGCGAGCTGTTCGATGTGCCAGACCATCCGGTGCGGATCATCGGCACGCGCCACGGCGAGAAGCGCAGCGAGGCGCTGCTCAGCCGCGAGGAGATGGCGCTTGCCGAGGACCTGGGCACCTATTACCGCGTGCCGCCGGACAATCGCGACCTGAACTACGCCAAGTTCTTCGAGCAGGGAGAGACCGCGATCTCCGCCTCGGCCGACTACAGCTCGGACAACACCGAGCAGCTGGACGTGCAGCAGACCAAGGCGCTGCTGCGCCGCCTGCCATTCGTGCGCGCGGCGCTCGAAGGCCAGTACAGCCAGGCGGAGTATTGAGCGATGCGCGTGCTAGTGCTCGGCGCCGGCGGCATGCTCGGCTACACGCTCTACCGCCATCTGGCCGCGGACCCCGACATCGAGGTGCATGGGTCGCTGCGCAGGCCGCTGCCCGATACCTGCCCGGTTCCGGCGCGTGGGCGATTGCATCTGGACATCGATGCGCTCGATGGGAGCGCGATCGATGGCCTCGTTCGCCTGGTGAAGCCGGATGCATTGATCAATTGCGTCGGGCTGATCAAGCAGCGCCAGCACGCCACCGAGCCGCTGGCTGCCATCGCGCTGAACGCGACGCTGCCGCACCGGCTCGCCCGCGCCTGCACGGCCGTGGGTGCGCGGCTGATCCACGTCTCCACCGACTGCGTATTCTCGGGCCGGACCGGGGCCTACCGCGAAAGCGATGTCGCCGACGCGGACGATCTCTATGGTCGCAGCAAGCGGCTTGGGGAGGTCGACTACGACGGCCATCTGACCCTGCGTACCTCGCTGATCGGCCACGAACTGACAGGCGGCATCAGCCTGGTCGACTGGTTTCTCGGCCAGCGCGGGGCAGTGACCGGTTACGGCGGCGCGGTGTTTTCGGGGCTGCCTACGGTCGAGATCGCCCGCGTGCTGCGCGAACGCATTTTGCCGCGGCGCGAGCTGGCTGGCCTCTACCATCTGAGCGCCGCACCGATCGACAAGGACCAGCTGCTGCGGCTGGTGGCTCGCCAATATGGCCACGATATCGCCATCCACCGCGAGACGCAGCCGGCGATCGACCGCTCGCTCGATTCGAGCCGGCTGCGCGCGGCACTGCGCTATGCGCCGCCTGCGTGGGACGAGCTGGTCGCGGCGATGCACGCCGACTATCTGCAAGCGTATGCGCCCGCGCGGCGCAGGCAAGGAGACGCGTCATGAAACGGCTCAAGGTGATGACCCTGCTGGGTACGCGGCCGGAGATCATTCGCCTGTCGCGCATCATCTCGCTGCTGGACCGGCACTGCGACCATTGCCTGGTGCATACCGGCCAGAACTATGACTTCGAGTTGAACGAGGTGTTCTTCGAGCAGCTGCAAGTGCGCCGGCCGGACCATTTTCTCGATGCCGCGCGCGAGTCGCCGGCGGCCACCATCGGGGAAGTCATCGCGCGGACCGATGCGGTGCTCGCCAGCGAGCGGCCCGATGCCCTGCTGATCCTCGGCGACACCAACAGCAGCCTGGGCGCGATCGCCGCCAAGCGGCGCAAGGTGCCGGTGTTCCATATGGAGGCGGGCAACCGCAGCTTCGACGAGCGGGTGCCGGAAGAGATCAACCGCCGCATCGTCGACCATATCGCCGATATCAACCTGACCTATAGCGACATCGCGCGCGAGTATCTGCTGCGCGAGGGCCTGCCGCCCGATCGTGTGATCAAGACCGGCAGCCCCTTGCGCGAGGTGCTGGACTACTACCGGCCCGGTATTGCCGCTTCCACCGTACTGGACACGCTGGAGCTGCAGCCGCGACGCTTCTACGTCGTCAGCGCGCACCGCGAGGAAAACGTGGACACGCCCGAGCGGCTGCGCCGGCTCGCGCAGGTGCTGGCCGAGCTCGCCGGCGACAGCGGCCTGCCGGTCATCGTGTCGACGCATCCTCGCACCCGCAAGCGCATCGACGCGTTGGGGCTGGACTTTCCCGCCAACGTGCGGCTGCTCAAGCCGCTGGGCTTTCTCGACTATGTACGGCTGCAATGCGAGGCCCGGGCGGTGCTCTCGGACAGCGGCACCATCACCGAGGAATCCTCGTTGCTGAACTTCCCCGCGCTGAACCTGCGCGAAGCCCACGAGCGGCCCGAGGGCATGGAGGAGGGCGCGGTGATGATGGTCGGCCTCAATCCCGAGCGCATTCGCCAGGGCTTGGCGATCCTGGATGCGCAGGGCCGTGGCGAGCACCGGCAGTTGAAGATGGTCGCCGATTACGGTGCGGACAACATCTCGGACAAGGTCTTGCGCATCCTGCACAGCTATACCGACTACGTCGATCGCGTGGTGTGGCGCAAGGACAGCGCATGACAGCCGGCACCCGCGTCCTGATCCTGAGCCAGTATTTCTGGCCGGAGAACTTCCGCTTCAACGAACTCGCGGTCGAGCTCGCGCGGCGCGGACACGCAGTCACGGTGCTGACGGGCGTGCCGAACTACCCGCAGGGGTCGGTGTTCGCAGCGTATCGCGCGGCGCCGGCGGACTTTGCCGCGCTGGACGGGGTCGACATCGTGCGCGTGCCGATGCTGGCCCGCGGCAAGGGTTATCGGCGGTTGGCGCTGAACTACCTGAGCTTCGCGCTGAGCGCCAGCGTGCTGGGTGCGTGGAAACTGCGCGGCCGGCGCTTCGACCATGTGTTCGTTTGCCAGACCTCGCCGGGCACGGTGGGGCTGCCTGGCGTCGTGCTCAGCCGCCTGAAACGGGCCCGTCTGATGCTGTGGGTCCAGGACCTGTGGCCCGAATCGATCAGCGCGGTCGGTGCGGTACGGTCCTCGCTGTTGCTCGCGCCGATCGCAGCGTTCATGGCATGGGTGTACCGCCGCTGCGACCACGTGTTTTCCCAATCGCGCGCCTTTATCCCGCTGCTCAACGAGCGTGCCGCCAGCCGCTCGCGCGTCAGCTATCTGCCGAACTGGGGCGACGGCCGCGCGCAGGACAATGTGGCAGCCCAGCCGATGGCTGCCCGAGGCGGCGGCAAGGACGGCTTCGATATCTATTACCTCGGCAACCTTGGCCATGCGCAGGGCTTTGCCGCGGTGCTCGCTGCCGTCGAGGCGGCCGGGGATGACGGGATCCGCTGGCACTTCGTCGGCGCGGGCAGCGCGGCGGGCTGGATGGCGGACGAGGTCGCGCGGCGCGGGCTCGAGGCAAGGGTCCGATTCCATGGGCTCGTCGCCGCCGATCGATTGCCGCATTTCTACCGGCAGGCCGATGCGCTGCTGGTGACGCTCAAACCCGATCCACTGTTCGCGATGACGGTGCCAAGCAAGGTGCAGTCCTATCTGGCCACCGGTGTGCCGATCGTCGCCATGCTCGACGGCGAAGGCGCCCGCGTGGTCGAGGAGGCCGGAGCGGGTGTGACTTGCCCGGCCGGCGACAGCGCCGCGCTGGTGGCCGCCGTACGCAGGCTGCGGGCACTGTCGCCGCAGGCTCGGCAGGCGATGGGTGCATCGGCGAAGCGCTACTACGACAGCCAGTTCAGCTTTGCGCGCGTGGTGGACAAGCTGGAAGCATGGCTGCGCAGCGAGGTGCAGACGGACGAGGATTCGAGCTCGGCGCGGTTGGCGAGTTGAATATCGTCGTGGCCGAGACCCCGGTGCTGTTCCTGCTGTTTCCGCTGTGGCTGTTCGCGCGGATGGCGCTCAAAGCGATCGGCGGCATGCTGGACCGGCTCGACTCGTTGGCATTTGCCGCGCCGGTGTTCTTCCATATCGCGCGATATTGGCGGGTGCCCTGACGGGTGCCACGCGCGGCCGCTAGAGCAGCCCGGCACCTCGCAGAGCAAGCCATGCGCCTGCGCCGATGCCGACTGCACCGATCGCCCTGGCCATCCGCTCGCCGGCCGGCATCAGGCGCTCGGCGCTGATCGCCGCGGTGGCCATCGCCATGGGGCCGAGGTCCATCACGCCGATCGCTGCCAGGCTCGCCGTCGCGCCGGCGCAGCACTGGATGCAGTGCAGGCCCAGGCGAATGCCATGTCGCCATGCGCTGCCCGCTTGCTGCACTGGCGCGCCGACGCACGAATGCCGACAGCCATCGAGCAGCCGGGACTTCCACGCGGAACATTGCAGGGCGCCGGCGCCGAGCACCACCAGGCCGGCCAGGGCAGGCATGGCCCGCGCCAACGTCGGCCACTGCATCGCGAGTGCGACCAGCGTGGCACCGAGGATGAAGACCGCGAATCCCAGTACAGCCCACACCGCGAAGTAGGCGACCGCTGCCAGCGACGTCAGACGCGTGGCGCGCCCCGTTCCCTCGACGGCCACGCGATAGCGCCACAGCGCCGGCGCAATCGATGGCAGCATCATCGCCACCATCATGACGGTCCACATGCCGACGAAGGCCGCCGCGGCGCCGGCCCAGGTCTGTCCGCACATCGGCGTCCAGGTCATCGACAGGGCCCAGCCGCCGGGCATCGGCGTGGCCGCCATCGGCGACATCGCACCGTGCAGTGCCACGGTGGCCGCGGCGGCGAGGCCGAACAGCACGGCGCAGACGCCGAAGAAACCCCGCCGGCTCCCGTCCGTGCCCGCCGGCACGGCGCGCGCCCGGCAGTGTCCCGGGTCAGCGCTCGCCGTACTCGTCATGGCGGCGCCACCAGACACCGGTCTCGTTGCGTCCCTTCGGCGCGCGGTCGAGCCACTGATACATGCCCCAGAGCCCGTCCAGCCCGCGCGCATACGCCGAGTAGGTGTGATAGACCACGCCGTCCTCCATCACGAAGGCACTCAGGCCCGGCCGGTCGCGGTGAAAGGTCGCCGTATCGGTGCCGCACATCGCGGCGATCTGGTCTTCCGCCGCCTGGCCGCCGCCTTCCATGTCGCGGCGCCATCCCTGCACCGCGGGCTCGCGGCGGTAGTTGTATTCGATGTCGCCGTCGCGCTGCTGCGCGGTCGTGAAGGAGACATGGAAGTCCGCGTTGAAGTCGCTGTCGTCCGAGGACGCCCACGGGAAGGTCCATCCCATGCGCTGCTTGTAGGCCTGCAGCTTGGCCAGCGGTGCACGGGACACGGCGGTCAGCGCGACGTCGTGGTTGGCCAGGTGGACCGCAAAGCCGTTGAAGCCGTCGGCGATCGCCGAGCACGAGGGGCAGCCGGCCTTGTAGTCCGGCCCGAACATGAAGTGATAGACCAGCAGCTGCGAGCGGCCGCCGAACAGGTCGGCCAGCGTGGCGGGGCCTGCATCGGTGTCGAAGCGGTAGGTCTTGTCGATTCGCAGCCATGGCAGCGCCTGGCGTTGGCGGGCGATTTCGTCGCTGCGCCGCGTCAGGGCCTTCTCGGCCTCGAGCAGTTCGAGGCGGGCGGCCAGCCATGCTTCGCGGGTGGCGGTGGGGTGGGTCGTCATCGTGTTTTCCTCCATGTGGACGTGGCGTGACCTGCAGTGCTGCACGTGAGCGGCACGCCGGGTCGGTTGATCCTCGTGCTAGATTAGGCGCCGGCTTCGACAGGGAGGGAGTGACAAGTGTGGCGTGATTCGAATGGACCCGACGATCTCGGCTGCGGCCCGCGCGCTCGCGGTCGGTGACCCGCTCGGGGCGCTCAATTGCGTTGCCCTGCGCGATGACGCGCCGGCGCTGGCGCTGCGCGGCATCGCGATGGCGCAGCTCGGCGACCTCCCCCGTGCCAAGGCGCTGGTGCGAAGCGCCGCCCGTGCCTTCGGCAGCCGCGCGCCGATCGCGCGGGCACGATGCATCGTCGCCGAGGCCGAAATTGCCCTTGCCGCGCGCGACCTGGGCTGGCCGGCTACGGCCCTCGATGCCGCGCGCCTGACGCTGGAAGCGCATGGTGACCGCGCCAATGCCGCGCATGCGCGTTATCTGGCAAGCCGGCGCCTGCTGCTGATCGGCCGGCTGGACGAGGCCGAGCACATGCTCGCTCGCGCCGATCCGGCGCAGTTGCCGCCTGCGCTGAGAACCGCGCATGAACTGACCCTTGCCGGCATCGCCATGCGGCGTGTGCACGCCGTGGCCGCGCGCGCGGCGCTGGAGCGGGCGGGCCACGCCGCGCGCCTGGCGGCCATCCCGGCGCTCGCCGCGGAGGTCGAGCGTGCCGCAGCGATGCTCGACATTCCCGCCGCCCGCCTGATCGATCGCACCGAATCAAGACCGTTGCGGCTCGACGAAGTGGAAGCGCTGCTGGCATCCGACACGCTGGTCGTCGACGCCTGTCGGCATGCCGTCCGCCACGAAGGGACCATCGTTTCGCTGGCCACGCGGCCGGTATTGTTCGCCCTGGCGCGCGCACTGGCCGAGGCTTGGCCGCACGATGTACCGCGCGACAGCCTGATCGCGCTGGCCTTCCGGATGAAACACGCCGATGCGACGCACCGCGCTCGCCTGCGCGTCGAAATGGGCCGGCTGCGCAGCGCCATCGCGTCGCTGGCGCAGATTGCCGCGACACCGCGTGGGTATGTCCTGATGCCGCGCGTCACGCAGAGCGTCGTGGTGCTGGCGCGTCCGGTGGAGGAGCGGCACGCGTCGGTGCTGGCGCTGCTGGCCGATGGTGAATCCTGGTCCAGCTCGGGGCTGGCGCTGGCGCTCGGCGCCAGCCAGCGCACCGTGCAGCGCGCGCTCGATGCGCTGACGGAGGCGGGAAAGGTATTGGCGATCGGCCACGGCCGCGCGCGCCGCTGGATGACGACGCCCGTGCCGGAAATCACGACGACCTTGTTACTCCCGGCAATCTCGGGCCTGGACTAGCATGGCAGCATCGAAGCGTGACCGCACGGAAGATACGAACGCGGTGACGCACCTGTCGTCAACTCCCCACCAGGATGCCAGCATGAAAACCGCCCCCGCAGAAGTGCTCCACGAATATGGCCCGTTTCCGGGCGTCGATGCCGTGCATGGCGTGTCTTACGACGGCCAGCATGTCTGGATCGCGACCGGCGACAAGCTCAAGGCCATGGACCCGTCCAGTGGCCGGATGCTCCGCACTCTCGATGTCACGGCCAACGCCGGCACCGCGTTCGATGGCCGCTACCTGTACCAGATCGCCGACGGCCGCATCGACAAGATCGACCCGCAGACCGGCCAGATCGTGTCCAGCATTCCCGCCCCCACGAAGGATGGCAATTCGGGACTGGCGTGGGCCGAAGGCTCGCTGTGGGTGGGTCAGCACCGCGAGCGCAAGATCCACCAGGTCGATCCCGAAACCGGCGCGGTGCTGCGCACGCTGACGTCCGACCGCTTCGTCACCGGTGTCACCTGGGTCGACGGCGAACTGTGGCACGGCACCTGGGAGGGCGAGGCCAGCGACCTGCGCCATGTCGATCCCGCTACCGGCGAAGTGATCGAGCGCATCGAGATGCCGGCGGGCATGGGCGTGTCGGGGCTTGAATCCGATGGTGCGGATCGGTTCTTCTGCGGCGGCGGCCCCAGCGGCAAGGTCAGGGCGGTACGGCGCAAGGGGCGTGGATCGAATGAAACGTCAACGTCGCGCGCGTAGGCGGCGCCCGCGCAGCTTCTCATCGAGATAGTCCACCAGCGCCTGCTGCACGGGCGTCAGCCACCGCGCGTAGCCGAGCAGCCGCGCCCGCCAGCCCCGGCCCGACGATCGGCCGGACGCCGTCTTGCCCGATCGGGCGAGCCTGCGCCAGTTATTTGCTACGCTCGGGTGGGTGCAACCCTGAAGGAGCGATCGATGGCGCATCAACTTTCCAGCAAGGCGGCAGGCGATGCCGACATGGCAGCGGCGTTGCGCAGCGACCCGGCTGTCCGGCAGGCCCGCATCGATCTGGCGGCCTGCCTGCGCATGGCCGCACGGTCAGGAATGGCGGAGGGGATCTGCAACCATTTCTCCGCAACCTTGCCCGGGCACCCCGGGCTGTTCCTGGTCAATCCGCTGGGGCTGGCTTTCTGCGAGGTCACGGCTTCGCGCCTGCTGGTCTGCCATGTCGACGGCCGCGTCGTCGATGGCGACGGCGAGCCCGAGGCCACGGCGTTCTTTATCCATGCCCGCCTGCACATGCGCAAACCCGCCGCGGTCGCGGCCTTCCATACGCATATGCCGAACGCCACCGCGCTGGCGATGGTCGACGGCGAACCGTTGGTCTGGGCCGGGCAGACCGCGCTCAAGTTCTACGGCCGGGTCGCCACGGTGCCGTTCAACGGCTTGGCGCTGGATGAA
Source organism: Cupriavidus sp. (assembly GCA_031180665.1). Taxonomy (GTDB): domain Bacteria; phylum Pseudomonadota; class Gammaproteobacteria; order Burkholderiales; family Burkholderiaceae; genus Cupriavidus. Next base: position 55,875 of record JAPSLP010000010.1, read on the forward strand.
CTGGAGGGCGACCGCATCGCGGACGCGATGGGCCAGGCGGACATCGCCTTCCTGCGCAACCACGGCGTGATGGTGACCGCGCCGAACATCGCGCAGGCGTGGGACGATCTCTATTACCTGGAGCGCGCCGCCGAAGTCCAGGTGCGTGCGCATGGCACCGGCCGTCCGTTGCTGCCGGTGCCGCCCGAGGTCGCCGCGCTGTGCGCACGGCAGATGCGCGAGGGCGATCCCGACAGCGCGCGCCTGCATCTGGCCAGCCTCCACCGGCAGCTGGCCCGGCACGAGCCGGACTATCTCGATTGAGGCAGACCGCTGCCGCTCAACCGGCGGTCAGCAGATCGATCATCGCCCGTGCCGCCGCCGACTGGCGCCGGTGCGGCGCGTAGATCAGCGAAAACGGCCGCGAGCGGCCGCGCAGATGCGGCAGCAGTTCCACCAGCCGCCCGCGTTCGATCCGCTCGCGCACGATGAAGTCGTAGCTCTGGCAGATCCCCGCGCCGTGCTCGGCCAGCGAAACCACGCCCAGCACATCGTCGGAGATGGCGATGGGAGAGGCGGTCGGCCAGTCGAGGTCACGATCGCCATCGCGGAATACCCACGGTGCGATGCGGCCGGTCCTGGGCAGCACGAACGGCAGGCAGACATGGCGATGCAGATCGTCCAGCGTGCGCGGCGTACCCGCGCGGCGCAGGTAGTCCGGGGCCGCGACCAGGCATAGCGCCGCGTCTTCGAGCTTGCGCGCGACCAGCCCGCTGTCGGGCAGGTCGCCGAGGCGGATCGCGAGGTCGAAGCCCTCCGCCACCAGGTCGACATTGCGATTGGTGATGTTCAGTTCCACCTGAACGCGCGGATATTGCCGCGTAAAGCGCGCCAGCAGCGGCGGCAGCCGGTAATGGCCATAGGTCGTCGGCACGCTGAGCCGGACCCGTCCCGACAGTTCCCCTTCCTGTCCCTGGATCTCGCGCTCGGCATCCTCGAGCAGCGTGAAGGCAGCGCGTGCCTGTTCGACATACTGCCGCCCCGCGTCGGTCAGCCCGATGCGGCGCGTGGTCCGGCGCAGCAACTGGCTGCCCAGCCGGGCTTCGAGCCGCGCGATGGCGCGGCTGAGCACCGACGGCGTGGTCGACAACGCCACCGCGCCGGCCGTGAACGAGCCGTGCTCGACCACCGCCAGAAAGGCTTCCACGTCCCCAAGATGGTCGAAGCGGCGCGCCATTATGTCCTCCAAAGAACAGATGATTTCCCGGTGCGCGAGTTTATCTCCGTTGATGCGGGTAATAAAGTGCGGCTTCCCCACCCGATCACGAGGCATTTCATGGACCTTCAGCTGCACGGCAAGACTGCCATCGTCACCGGCGCCACCGCCGGTATTGGCCTGGCCATCGCCCGCACCCTGGCGCGCGAGGGCGCCGCGGTGACCATCACCGGCCGTCATCGCGACAAGCTCGATGCCGCCGTCGCGGAAATCGCCGCGGCCGCGCCCTCCGCCAACGTGTCCGGTTTCGTCGCCGACCTGGGCAGTGCCAGCGGCGCGGCGGCGCTGGCCGAGTCCGTGCCGGACACCGACATCCTGGTCAACAACCTCGGCTATTACGAAGCCCGGCCCTTCGCGGAAATCACCGACGAACAGTGGTTTCGCATGCTCGACATCAACGTGATGTCCGGTGTGCGGCTGTCGCGCCATTACTTTCCGCGCATGCTGCAGAAGAACTGGGGCAGGGTGATCTTCGTCTCCAGCGAGGTCGGCGCCTTCACGCCGCCGGACATGGTGCATTACGGCGTCAGCAAATCGGCGCAGCTGGCGGTGTCGCGCGGCATGGCGGAGCTGACCAAGGGCACCGGCGTCACGGTCAACAGCGTGCTGCCGGCCGCGACCCGTTCGGACGGCATCGTCGAATACCTGCGCCAGACCGCACCGCGCGCGGGCATGAGCGATGCCGAGATCGAAGCGCATTTCTTCGCGACGTACCGGCCCAGCTCGCTGATCGCCCGCATGATCGAGGCCGACGAGATCGCCGCCATGGTGGCGCTGCTCGCCAGTCCGCTCGGCGCCGCCTCCAATGGGGCCGCCGTTCGTGTCGAAGGCGGTTCGTTCCGCTCGATCCTTTGATCGCCGATCGCTGAGCCATCGCTGATCCATCGCTGACCCATCGCTGACCGATCGCCGACCACCGATCGCCGACAGGCACGGGCAAGCGCCGTCGGTGCCTGTCGGCCCAAACCTTACGGACATCATCATGCTGCTTTCCTGCTCCCGTCTCGCCGCGCTGGCGCTGACCGCGTTCACCGCCGTCCCGGCATTGGCCGGGGCCACCGCACCGATTCCGCTCGAACGCTGGCGCAGCTATGCCGGCGTCAGCTGGGAGCCGTCCCGGCAGGGCGCGGACCCGGCGCCGTTCGCCGGTTCGGTCAACGCGCCGATTGCCGGCATTCATTTCGATGCGCGGGGCCGCGCCTTCGTCAGTACGCCGCGGCTGGTGTCCGCCGATGCGCCGGCGACCCTGAGCCTTCTCGACACGAGCGCGCAGAGCGGACCCGCGCGGCTGTCGGCTTTTCCCTCGGTTGACGGCAATGCGGTCAATGCCGACCCGCAAACGCATCTGCGCAACGTGCTGGGCTTTCATATCGACCGCCGCAACGGCTGGCTGTGGGCCCTCGACATGGGCTTCGTCGCGGGCCAGGCCGAGGCGCCGGCCGGCGCGCAGAAGGTGATGGTCTACGACCTACGCACCGGACGCACGGTGCGCCGCATCGCGCTCGATGGCGTGGCGGACCGCAAGGGCAGCTTCCTGAACGATATCGTCGTCGACGAGCGACGCCGGATCGCCTATATCTCCGACAGCGGCCTGCGCAGCGCGCCGGACAATCAGGCGGGGCTGATCGTGGTCGACTTTGCCGCGGGCAAGGCGCGGCGCGTGCTGGACCGCCACGCGAGCCTGTTGCCGGAGCCGGGCGCCAAGGTGGTTTCGCATGGCGCCGAGGTGTGGCCGGGCAACCCGTTGAAGCTCGGCATCAACGGCATCGCGCTGTCGCCCGATGCCGGCACGCTGTACTGGGCCGTCACCTCGGGCACGCACGCCTATGCCATACCGACGCGGCTGCTGCGCGACAAGGGTGCCAGCGCGCAGGCGTTGTCAGCCGCGGTGCGCGATCTGGGCGACGTCGGCGGCAATACCGACGGCATCGTCACCGACGCGAGCGGGAACCTGTACATGACGGACGTGACGCGCAACGGCATCGTCAGGTACGAACCGGCCACCGGCGCGATGTCGCTGCTCGCCGCCGACGAGGGCGTGCGCTGGCCCGATACGCCCGCGCTGCTGCCCAACGGCGATCTGGTCTTTACCGCGAGCCATCTGAACGGGCATTTCGCGGGGGCGGTCAAGGCTGGAGAGGAGCGCTATGAACTGTGGCGCCTGCCACTGCATCGGTCTGGCGGCAAGCGCGACTGAGCCGGAAGACGGCCGAATCGACGCGATGGGGGTTGGCAAGCGCGCCACGGACGGCGGATGATAGGCGCGATCCCCGTCAACCGACCCCTGGAGTGAAAACGATGAGACTGATCGGCATGCTCGATTCCCCCTATGTCCGCCGCGCGGCGATCGCGATGCGCCTGCTGGGGGTGACCTTTCACCATGAACCGGTCTCGGTGTTCCGCACCTTCGAACAGTTCCGTGCCATCAATCCGGTGGTCAAGGCGCCGTCGCTGGTGTGCGACAACGGCGTGGTGCTGATGGACTCGACACTGATCATCGACTACGCCGAGGCGCTGGCCGGACGCAGCCTGATGCCGGCCGAAGTGGCGGCGCGCCAGCGCGATCTGCGCGTGATCGGCCTGGCGCTGGCGGCGTGCGAGAAGGCGGTGCAGAACGTCTACGAGCACCAGCTGCGGCCGGCGGAGAAGCGGCACCAGCCGTGGGTGGAGCGCGTCGACGGCCAGCGCAGCAGCGCCTTCGCCTTGCTCGAGGAAGAGGTCGCGCGCCTGCCGGTGCCGGTGCAGCAGAGCGCGCTGTCGCAGGCGCAATTGACCACCGCGGTGGTGTGGACCTTCACGCAGGCCATGCTGCCGGGCGCGGTCGATCCGGCTGCGCATCCGGCTATCGCGTCGCTGACGGCAGCGGCGGAGCGCTTTCCGGCGTTCGAGGCGTATCCGCACGCTTGATCGAGGCGAGGCGCCCGCCAAGAATCCCTGGCCGTGCGATGCCCCGTCGCACAACTGCAGCGGATTCGGGTTGGCATCCACCTCGCCCCAGCCTTCGCAGCCATCGCTGTCGATCGGGCGGATCAGCACCGCGGGGCGGTCGCGCATGATGCCGAACGACGTCTGCACCGGCGCATTGGCAGGCGCGCGCAGGACGAAGGCGTCGAGCCGCTCCACCTGTGACGGTGGCGGCTGCGACAATATGGCGATCACCGCCATCCTGTGCGCGCAGGCACATGGCCTGGGCATTCCGCGCGAGCTGGCGGTGGCGGGCTTCGGCGATACGCCGCTGGCGGCGGTGACCACGCCTTCGCTGACTACGCCTTCGCTGACCACGCCTTCGCTGACCACGATGCGCCCCAACCCCTATGCAATCGGCAGCCGCGCCCTGGAGATCGTCGTGGCGTCCCTGCATGCCGGTGCCGCGTCGGCCGGCCCGCAGGTGCACGAGATCGCCTGCGAACTCGTGGTCAGGGAAAGCAGCCGCGTGGCACGCTAGCGCGACTCAGTGCCGGCGCCGTGCCGCGGTGCAAAGGCCGTGGCCTTGACTTCCACCAGGCCCCCATCGGGATTCAGGTCCGCGACGCCCAGTTCCACCGCGGCCGGATACGGCGCGGCAAAGAACTCGTCTCGCACACGGCCGATTGCCGCCAGCTGGCCGGCCTTGTCCAGGGCAAGGCGTTCGCTGTTGAAGACATGGAACATCTGGAGCTCGACGACATCGTCCAGCTGCGCGTCGCAGGCGAGCAGCAGGCGCTCGATCTGCTGGAAGACCGCGCGCAATTCGTCGCAGAACGCCGCCTCGTCCATCGGTTCGGCGCGCCTGTTGCAGGCGACCACGCCGGAGAGATAAACGAAATCGCCGACACGGCGGGCAGGGGCATAGTGAAACTGCGCGACATCGTCCTCCAGTTCGGCCGGGATGGCCACCATGCCGGTGGAGGTCGGAACTTGGCGAATGTCGGTGTTGACCGGATGGCTCATCGGTATTCTTGGTGGTATAAATTTATCGATCGGTACAGAAATTGGCAAAAAACAACGGGTACGTGAGACCCGTTGCATCTTTGCTCGAGAGGGAGCGGCGCTCAAGCGGTTGGGCGCGTGCCGATCAGCATAATTTGTTTTGTACCGATCAGTCAAATAATGACGGGGCGCCGTTGCCGGTTCCCACGGCTGGGCGCGTAGGGCACGCAGCGGCGCTGGCTTACTCCGCCCGGATATTCGCCCGCGCCGCGACGGCTCGCATCTCCGGCAACTCCATCTCGACCCTGGCCTTGACCGCGGCGGCATTGCCATAGGCCGGCGTCAGCGCCAGTTCGACCAGTCGCGCGCGCGTGGCCGGGGCCTTGACGACGTCCGCCAGCGCCTTCTCCAGCTTCTGCTGGACCGGCGCCGGCAGCCCCGCCGGTGCGATCAGCGCGAACCACGTGCCCATCTGGAAGCCCGGATAACCGCTTTCGGCCACCGTCGGCACCTGCGGCAATGCCGGCAGCCGCTGCGGCGAGAGCACCGCCAGCGGTCGGATCCTGCCGGCCTTGATCAGCGGCAGGCCGGCTACCACGGTGTCGACCGCGACCTGTACCTGGCCGCCGGCCAGCGCGGTCAGGTTCGGCGCGCTGCCGTTGAAGGGCACATGCACCATGCGGATGCCGGCAGCCGCCTTCAGCATCTCGCCGCCGAAATGCACCGAAGAACCGGTGCCGAACGAGCCGTAGGAGAACTTGTCCGGATCGGCCTTGGCCTGCGTGACCAGATCCTTCAGCGAATGCAGCGACGTGTCGGGATTGGCCACCAGCACCAGGCTCATATCGGCGACCAGGCCCAGTGGCGTGAAGCTCTTGATCGGGTCATAGGCCAGGTTGGGCCGGATCGCCGGGTTCAACGTCAGCGTGGTGCTGGCTGCAAGCAGCAAGGTATAGCCATCGGGTGCGGCCTTGGCGACCTGCGTGGCGCCGATCACCGTGCCGGCTCCGGGCCTGTTCTCCACCACCACGGTTTGACCGAGCTTTTCGCCCAGGCCCACGGCCAACAGACGGCCCAGCACGTCGGTTGCGCCACCCGCGGCAAAGGGCACCACCAGACGGATCGGACGTTCCGGATACGGCTGCGCCGCGGCCGGCGCCGTGGCCAGTGCGGCGATCAAGCCGGTGCATGCAAGGAAGAAACGCTTCGGGGGCATTGCGGTCATCAAGGGCACTCCTGCCAGCAGTGGTGAAGTTCGAAATCGGGCGACGGGCGGCGTTGTCGCGGTCGGTGATGGCGCTGCGTGATGGCGCTCCGTGATGGCGCTCAGCCGAGCCAGGGACTGCGGACCCGCGAGAATCCGCCCGCCTGGTCGTAGGCGTGGCCAAGTTGCAGCACGGCGGCATCGGTCTGCGCGGGGCCGATGATCTGAATGCCGGCGGGCAGGCCCTGCGGACCGAAGCCGGCTGGCGCCGCCAGCGCCGGCAGGCCTGCCATCGTCGCCGGCACCACGGTCTGCATCCAGCGGTGATACGTGTCCATGTCGCGGCCGTCGATGGCGTGCGGCCAGTCCCACTCGGCGTCGAACGGGAACACCTGCGCAGCCGGCAGCACCAGGTAGTCGTGCCGCTCGAACAGCTGGAGCAGCGCCTGATACCAGGCGCTGCGCACGCACATCGCTTCGTACACGCGCGTGCTCGGCAGCGCCATGCCGCGCTCGATCTCCCATGCAGCCTCGGGCTTGAGCATGGCGCGCTTGGCAGGGTCGTGCCACAGCGCGGCATTGGCGCCGGCCACCGAGAAGCTGCGCAGATCGATCCAGGCGTGCCACAGCTTCTCCAGATCGAATGCGGGCAGCGCGGGCTCGACGGTGCAGCCCACCGCGCGGAAATGGTCCAGCGCGCGGGCGCAGGTATCGAGCAGGCCGGGATCGGTCGGCAGTTGGCCGCCCAGATCGCCCAGCCAGCCGATGCGTACGCCGCTCCAGTCGCGCTCGGGCGGCAGCGCAAAACCGCCCGGCGGCTCGCAGCGACGCGTCAGTGGCAGCCGCGGATCGAAGCCCGCCTGCACCGACAGCAGCATCGCCAGGTCCGGCACGTTACGGGCCATCGGACCGGCCACGCTGAATTGCTGGAAGAACACCTCGTCGGTCGGACCGTGCGGCACCAGCCCGAACGACGTGCGCAGCCCATACACGTGGTTGAACGCCGCCGGCGTGCGCAGCGATCCCATCATGTCCGAGCCGTCGGCCACCGGCAGCATGCGCAGCGCAACGGCCACCGCCGCGCCGCCGCTGCTGCCGCCGGCCGAACGGGCCGGGTCGAAGGCGTTGCGCGTGGTGCCATAGACCGGGTTGTAGGTATGGCCGCCCAGGCCGAATTCGGGCGAATTGGTGCGCCCGACAAACAGCGCGCCGGCCTTGCGCATGCGCTCGAAGATCGCGGCATCGGTCTGCGTGACCTGTCCGGCGAAGATCGGCGAGCCCTTGGTGGTCACCATGCCCGCCGCCGGGCTGATGTCCTTCGGCGCCTGCGGGAAGCCGTGCAAGGCGCCACGGCTTTGTCCCCGGGCCAGTTCGGCATCGCGCTCGGCCGCCTGTGCGCGCAACGGATCGCGCTCGAGCGGTGCGACGATGGCGTTGACGCGAGGATTGTGGCGGTCGATCTGGTCGAAGAAGGCGTCGAGCACCTCGACGCACGAGACCTCGCGCGCATGGATGGCGCGGGACAGGGCGACGGCATCGAGTTCGACGATCGGGCTGGTGGGCTGGCCGGAAGGGGGCCTGGAAGGGGTCTGGTCGGGCGCCATGGTCGGGGTGTCTCCTTCGTTGATGCGGAAAAGCATACGGGCGGGGCAGGGTTTCGCACAATCGACGATTATTTCAAATATCCTTGCGTAAAACGCAAACCAGAATGCGCCTTCGCGCCAGGGAGCCGGACCGATGCTGTCGCACCGCCTGCAGGACACCGCGCTGCGCTATTTCCTCGAAGTGGTCCGCAGTGGCTCGCTGACCGAGGCCGCCCAGCGGCTCAATGTCACGGTATCGGCGGTCAGCCGCCAAGTGGCCGCGCTGGAAACGCTGCTGGGGGTGCCCCTGTTCGACCGCCGGCCGCGCGGCATGGTCGCGAGCGCGGCCGGAGAGGTGCTGGCTGCCTATGCGCTGCGCGGCGCCCTGGAGGCGGACCGTGTCGTCTCCGAGATCGCCGCGCTGCAAGGCCTGCGACGCGGCCGTGTGCGCATCGCCAGCTCGGCTGGCTTCGCCATCGAATTCCTGCCCCGCTGCATCGCCGAATTCCGCGTGCGCTATCCCGGGCTGCATTTCCATGTCCGCGTGGCCTCGCCCGCCGATGTCACCGGCATCGTGCTGCATGGCGACGCCGACATCGGCATCACCTATAGCCGCGCCGCCGAGCAGGGCATCCGCGTCGAGCACCGCCAGAGCGCGCCCGTGATCGCCATCATGCGGCCTGACCACCCACTGGCCCGCTTTCGCAGTGTGACGCTGGCGCAAATGCAGCCGTATCCGCTGGCGTTGCCGGAGGCGGACAACACGGTGCGCCAGCTGTTCGATATCGCCGCCGGCGAACGCGGCATCGTGTTCGAGCCGGTGCTGGTCACCAACCATTTCGAGACGCTGACCAGCTTCGTGCTGCACGGCGGAGGGTTGTCGATTTCCGGTGCGGTGACCGTTGGGGACCGCCTGCGCCGTGGGGAGCTGCACGCCGCGGTGATTCGGGAGCGGGGGATGAAGGGCAGGGCGATCGAGTTGCAGACCTTGTCGGGGCGGACCTTGCCCGAGGGAGTGAGGGCGTTCCTGGCGTTTGTGCGGGAGAAGTTGGGGGCGGAGGCCGGGGCGATGGGATAAAGCAACCGCGCGCACGGTGGCATTGGAGCCCGCGTCGCTGTATTTGCCCTTTGCCGGAACGCCGCCGCCCCTCGTGACATCCATCCCATCAACGGACCCGATTCTCCGCGCCGCCGGCGCATCCAGGTAGACGGGCCCTTTGACCGGAGTCGCGACCATGAAACACCTGTTCATCGCCCTGTCCCTGTGCACCGCAACAATCGCCTGGGCCCAGTCGCCCAACGACGCCCAGATCGCGGCCATCGTCGTCACAGCCAACCAGGTCGACATCGACGCCGGCGAACTGGCGCGAACGAAAGCGCAGTCCAAGGAAGTGAAGGAGTTCGCCGACCTGATGGTCACCGACCACGCCAGCGTCAACAAGTCCGCGATGGCCCTGGCGAAGAAGCTCGATCTCAAGCCCGAAGACAACCCGACCGCGCAGACCCTGAAGCGCGGAGGGGAAGCCAACATCGCCAAACTGAAGGGGCTCAAGGGCGATGCGTTCGATCGGGCCTATGTCGATCAGGAGGTCGACTACCACCAGGCCGTGCTCAATGCCCTGGACAAGACCCTGGTGCCGAACGCGAGCAATGCCGAGTTGAAGGCTTTGCTGGTCAAGGTGCGGCCGGCGTTCGTCGCGCATCTGGAACATGCGAAGCAGCTGCAAGCCTCGCTGACCAAGAGCAAGAGCGCCAACAGGAACAAGAAGCCATGAGCGGGTATCGCGCGAGCGCCCTGGCGTCGCTGGTGCTGGCGGCGATGCTTGGGGGCACGCAAGCCGGTGCGGCGACCTATATTGTGACCATCGAGGGCATGGAATTCCGCCCATCGACATTGGTGCTGCACCGCGGCGATCGCGTCGTCTGGGTCAATCGGGATCTCGTGCCGCATACCGCGACGGCGGCGGATGGCAGGCGCTTCGATTCCGGTCATATCGCGCCCGGTGCGTCATGGGAGCATGTGGTGCAGGGCGATGGATCGCTGCCCTATGTCTGCACGCTCCATCCGACCATGCAGGCGGTCCTGGAGATTCGCAAGCGATGATCCCTTCCAGTGAAACGACGCCCGCTGCCGGCCATCCTCACAACGAGGACCAGGAGCTTGCCCGGCGTATCGCGGCGGGCGATCGTTCGGCGTTCGAGCTGTTGATCCGGCGAAACAATCGCCGCTTGTATCGGCTGGCGCGTGCTGCGCTGCGCGACGATGCGGAGGCAGAAGATGCCTTGCAGGAGGCCTATCTGTCGGCCTATCGCGCGATCGGCGAATTCCGCGGCGACGCGGCGCTGGCGACCTGGCTGTCGCGGCTGGTACTGAACCAATGCCTCGGTCGATTGCGACGCCACGCACGCCGCGAGAAGGTGATTCCGATGGTGGCTGCATCCGGGGATGACGCGATGGAGCACGACTTTCCCGCACCCGACGACGATGCGCCCGACCGGGCGTTTGCACGTACCGAATTGCGCGCGCTGATCGAGCGTCAGCTGGACCGGTTGCCCAAGAGGTTCCGCCTGGTTTTCGTGATGCGCGAAGTCGAGGAAATGAGCGTGGAGGAGACCGCGCAGTGTCTCGATATTCCGGAGGCCACGGTCCGCAGCCGGCATTTCCGCGCGCGCAGTCTGCTGCGGGAAGCGCTCGCTCGCGAGATCGATCTTGCCGGCCGCGATCTGTACGAGTTCGGTGGCGTGCGCTGCGACCGCATCGTGCAAGGCGTGATGGCGCGTCTGGGCCGCGATAACGGCGGCAGCACCGCGTGAATGGCAGACCAACCGACGGCGCACAGGGGCCTTCCTCATGACGATCTCACTCTGGCGCGGCACCGCCAATCCCACAGGCTGGCCCTTGCTGGTCGAGGACATCCAGGCCGATATCGCGATCGTGGGTGGCGGCATGACCGGAGTCAGCCTGGCCTGGCGCCTGGTGCAAGCGGGCCGCAGTGTGGTGCTGCTGGAAGGCAATGCCCTGGGCGTCGGGGATACCGGCAATTCCACCGGCAATCTCTATGCGACCGTCAGCAGCGGCTTGCATGCTCTTCGGCAGAAGTGGGGCGACGAGGTGGTGCGGCAGGTCACGCAGTCGCGTGCGCAAGCGGTGGATTGGATCGAGGAGCACGTGCATCGCCTCGGCGTCGATTGTGCCTTCCGGCGTTGCCCGTTGGTTCGCTATCCGGCCTCGGCCAATGCGCGCGACGGGATCGACGCGGAGTTCGAGGCCTCGCTGGCTGCGGGCCTGCCGATTCGCAGGGAAGGGACCTTGCCGCCGGGGTTGCCACAGGCGCACGGCGATGCGCTGGTGCTCGAACAGCAGGCCCAGTTCCATCCGCTTGCCTACGTGCTGGCGCTGGCCCGGCATGCGGCCGACAATGGCTGCCGCATTTTCGAGCGCTCCCCGGTGATCGAGCTGGACCGCTCGCAACAGCTGCTGCGAACCGATCGCGGCAGCGTCAAGGCACAGCACATCGTGCTGGCCACGCATTCGCCAAGCGGCTTCCATCTGATGCAGGCCGGCATGGTGCCGCATCGCGAGTACGGCTTGGCGGCGCCGTTGGCCGATCAGCCTTTCCCGGCCGGGATTTTCTACGCCGAGGGCAGCGAGCGCTTGTCGGTGCGCGGACTCGACACCACGCAGGGCAACTACGTCGTCTGCGTCGGGCAGTCGGCCAAGACCGGTCAGCATGACGCCGCGGCCGCGATGGCCAGGCTCGAGGCATCGGCAAGCCAGCGCCTCGGCATGCAACAGATCGCCTTTCGCTGGTCGGCACAGAATTTCCCGTCGCCGGACGGGCTGCCCTATATCGGCAAGGACGCCTTCGGCAGCTACATTGCCACCGGTTTCGCCACCGATGGCCTGACCTACGGCACGCTGGCCGCGGCCATCCTCGCGGACCAGATCCTTGGCGTCGACAACCGCTGGAGCGAGCTCTACAAGGCGACGCGCCTGACCGCCGTGAAGTCCGCAAAGGGCACCGCCGAGGAAGTGGTCAGCATGGGCAAGGCGCTGATCCAGGACTATCTGACGCGTCGCCAGCATGAGCAACTGCAGAATCTGGCGCCGGGCAGCGCCGCGATTGCCGAGCTGGAAGGCGAACGCGTCGCGGCTTATCGCGACCCCGCGGGGCGCCTGTTCGCGGTATCGCCCGTCTGCACGCATATGAAATGCATCGTGCATTGGAACGCGGTGGAGACGAGCTGGGACTGCCCATGCCACGGCAGCCGTTTCGCGCCGGACGGCAGCGTGCTGTCGGGCCCGGCGCTTGCGCCGCTGAGCGTCAGGCTCGTGCCGGATCAGGAAAGCGGTACCTGAGACGACGCGACGTCTCGATCGCGATCGGTTCTGCAGTGCGGAAAATGGCGGAAAACCCCAACGTGTCGCAGGCTGGAACAGCCACTAAGATGGACCGGCAGCAGCGGACTCCAAAAACAGCAGCCGGAGACATCAGCATGGATCGACGACAGTTTCTCGGCGCGGCGGCCTGCGCCACCGCGACGCTCGCGGCAACCGGCTTGGCGCCAGGCGCATGGGCCGCAGATTGGCCGGGCCGGCCGATTCGCCTGGTGGTCGCCTACCCCCCGGGCGGCGGCACCGACGTGGTCGCGCGTCTGTTCGCCGATTACTTCACCAAGGTCATCAGCCAATCGGTCGTGGTCGAAAACAAGCCGGGCGGGGCCACCATCCCCGCCACGCAGGACGTGATTCGCGCGAAGAACGACGGCCACACCTTGCTGGTCACGCTGGGCTCGTCGGCCACCTCGGGCGCTCACATCAACCGCGTACCTTATGACCCGCTGACGGATCTGACCGCATTGGCGGAGCTGGGCAAGGCGCCGGTCGTGATGGTGGCGAACAAGGACGCGCCCTTCTCCACGCTGAAGGAATTGATCGCCTGGTCCAAGGCCAATCCCGGCAAGCCGCTGCATTCCGCGTCGTACGGGCCGGGCACGTCGTCGCACTTCGGGCCCTTGCTGTTCAATCGGCTGTCCGGCACCCATATCGAGCCCGTGCTGTACAAGGGCTCGGCCCCGGCCACGCAAGACCTGGTCGGCGGCGTGGTGCCGCTGATGATCGACGGACTGACCACGGGCGTGCCGCTTTACCAGGCGGGCAAGACCAAGGTGCTGGCCACCACGATTCCGGAACGGTCCGAGCTCGCGCCCGGTGCGCCGACGTTCCGGGAACTGGGGTTTCCCGAGATGGAGCGGTTGAGCGGCTATTTCGCGCTGTTCGGCCCCAAGGCCATGCCGAAGGACACCGTCGAGGCGGTATCGGGCGCCGTGCGCAAGGTACTGGCCGATCCGGCCTATCACAAGCGCCTGGCGGGCGTTGGCGTACTGCCGCCGCAGGCCGTCACGCCGGAGGCCTTTGCCAGCCAGATCAAGACCGATCACGCGCGATGGGGCCAGTTCATCAAGGACATCGGCTTCAAGATCGACGGAACCTAGGCGGCCCCGCTATCGGGATTTCCCATCCGGGGCGTGGTGCCCTATGCTACGGGCTTTGCGTGTTTGCCCGGGCGGGGCCGGACCATCCGGTCCCGTCGCGGGCACCGCGCCAGCCTGGAATCTGGGGAATCCGCCTTGAAGGCCGAAAGCAGCGCGTCGTCCGTCGACGACTACCGAAACCTGTTCGATCTCGCGCCAGTCTCGTTGTGGCTGGAGGACTATAGCGACCTGAAACGGCACCTCGATGGCCTGCGCGCCGCCGGCATCGTCGACCTGCGCGCCTACCTGCATGGCCATCCCGACGAGGTGGCCCGTTGTTCGTCGCTGATGCGCATCGTCAACGTCAACCGCCGCACGCTGGAGCTCTATCGCGCCCGGGATCTCGCCGATCTGGTCGGAAACCTGGACAAGGTGTTCCGCGACGACATGTTCGAGCAGCATGTCGAGGAGCTGGTGGATCTGTGGGAAGGCCGCGGCGTCTTCGGCGGCCAATCGGTCAATTACACGCTCGATGGCCAGCGTCTCGATATCCAGCTGTCCGGCCGCGTGTTGCCCGGCCACGAGCAGCAATGGGACCGCGTGCTGCTGTCGATCGACGACGTCACGCAGCGCCAGCGTGCCGAGCGCGAGTTGCGCAACAGCCGGCAATACGCGCTCGGGCTGTTCGAGCATTCGCCGGTGTCGCTGTGGGTCGAGGACTTCAGCGCCGTCAAGGTGTTGCTCGACGAGGTGCGCGCCGCCGGCATTACCGATTTCCGTACCTTCCTGAACGTCCATCCCGATTTCATCGCGCGCTGCATGCAGGAGATCCGCGTGATCGACGTGAACCAGCAGACCTTGCTGATGTTCAGCGCCCCGTCCAAGCCGGTGCTGCTGTCCCGGCTGGGCGATGTGTTTCGCGACGACATGCAGCAGCACTTCGCCGAGCAGCTGGTCGACCTGTGGCACGAGAAGCTGTGGCAGCAGCGCGAGGTCGTCAACTATGCGCTGGATGGCCGCCAGGTCGATGTGTACATGCAGTGGTCGGTGTTCCCCGGGCACGAGGCCGAATGGGACCAGGTGCTGGTGTCGCTGACCGACATTACCGCACGCAAGAAGGCCGAGGCCTACGTCGAATTCCTCGGCAAGCACGACGTGCTGACCAAGCTGTACAACCGCGCGTACTACGAGGACGAGCTGGCCCGGCTCGGCCGCAAGGGACCGTGGCCGGTCAGCGTGATCGCGGTCGATCTGAACGGGCTCAAGCAGGTCAACGACAACCTCGGCCACGGCGATGGCGACGCGCTGCTGCGCCGCGCCGGCGAGGTCCTGAAGAAGGCGGTCGGCGACACCTTCTGCATCGCACGCGTCGGCGGCGACGAATTCATGGTGCTGCTGCCGGACCGCGACGAGCATGCCACGGCCTCGATCGTCGCGCAGATCGAGCAGGTCGTCGAATTGAACAACCAGTTCTATCCGGGTGCGTCGCTGAACTTCGCGATCGGCGCGGCCACCTGCCAGGTGGGCGAGCGCCTGACCGATGCGGTCAAGCAGGCCGATGCCCGCATGTACACGGCCAAGCGTGCGTACTACGAGAAGCTGCGGGCGGAGCGGGAGCGCCGCCACGGCTAAGCCGCACCGCCAGATCGCACAGCTCGGGCCCCACAGCCGTGCCCCACAGCCGTGCCCGGCCGGCGGACCCTTCAGTCGCGTTCGCGCATCGGCGGGTCGGATACCAGGTCCGAATGGGCCCGCCGCCGCGGCTCCACGGCATCGAGGATGCCCGGTTCCGACCACGCATGGCCGGCGCCCGCGTCAGATGGAAGCCGGCCTGCGGCCAGATCAGGCGGCCATGGGCGCCGTGGCAAGCCAGATCAGCAGCGCCCCCACTGCGATCAGCACGAAGCCGGACAGGCGCGCCACATGCAGGCCGGCCGGGCCGACCTTCTCCAGCAGCACGAGCAAAGCCAGCGCGGCGACCCAGAGCAGGGCCATCACGCCGGTGACGAACAGCACGCCCATCAACGCCCAACAGCAGCCCAGGCAGAACGCGCCATGACGGATGCCCATCGTCAGCGCGCCACGCTTGCCGTCGCGCCAGTTCGTCATCAGGAAACCGAGCGGGCTGCGGCAGTGAGTCAGGCAGGTTCGCTTCCAGGGCGTGAGCTGGTAGAGGCCCGCGACGCAAAGGATGGCGCCCGCGGCCACGCGGCTCGACACCGCCATCGCTGGCGACAGCACCAGAGCCTCGTGCAGGACCCATTGCACCAGCGTCATGGCGGCGCTGAAGCCGGACCAGACGGCCAGATAGCCGAGCCCGAAGCAGAGCACCGTCGCCGGCAGCCTGCGGCGCTCCCGCCGGCGTTGCAGCCCGGCGTACACCAGCATCACCGGCGCGGCGGCCGGGGCCATCATGCCGATCATCATGACGACCCACATCGCGAAGGTGAGCAGCAGATCTGCGGTCGTCCAGGGCATCGCCATCGCCATGCCCATGCCGGCCATCATGGCGTCGTGGTCGGCCGCCGTGGCCATCGACCCGTGCAGATGGATCAGGTAGGCCCACGCCAGCGCCGCGATGGCTAGCATGCAACTCCAGACGATCAGGCGGTCGCGCGGCGGCAGTCCGCCGTACCGGGCGGCGCCCGGACCGTCGCCCGATCGCGGCGCCGCGCCGGCGGGGTCAGGCGCCCTGCCAGGCGAATGGCGCATATTGGCCATTGTTGCGGCCGCTGTCGTCGTCCCAGACCATGCCGAGCGCGTGGACGTGGCTGCGCGCGGGCCGCGCCAGCGCGACGCGGTCCGCTGCGGGATGGCCGGTGTGATCCAGATGGATCGGCTCGGTCGCATTGGGGTCGATGCCCATCACGCCTTCGGCGGCCATGTCGACAAGATTTGGCGCGGTGACCGACCAGCTGCGGCTGTTGCGGTGGAAGCGGATCTGCGCCGCCTCCACGCCAGCGAACGAGCCGACCAGAGGGGAAAGCGCCGCCATCGGCCCGCCCGCGGCGCCGCTGGCAATCGCGGTGATCGCATCACGCTGCGAGGCATCGGCGCGCTCGTCGACGATCACGCCGACGGACCAGTTGCCCTTGCCCATTTCTTCCGGCGTCGAGCCCAGCACGATAAAGCCGAGCCCGTCGAGCGAGATCTCGCCATAGCGGCCCTGCTCGATCTGAAAGCCCATGGCGAAGATGCAGTGCCCCTTGGTGGGCGGGACCGCCAGCTGTCCGGGCAGGCAGGGGCAGATGAAGTCGCAGTTGCAGGTCTCGTAATACTGACCCTCGATGTTCCAGTTGGGCGTGGCCATGGTTTGCCTCCTTGCCTTGCGTCCCGGACCGCACGCGCGTGCCGCAGTGGAGCGGACGATACGCGGCGTCGCGATCCGCGAATACCGATTCCCTGGAATATAGGTGAGCGGACACCGGTTGCCGGCAAGGCCGGCCAAGTCAGTGATATTTGCCCCGGGATGGCGCAGTGCCGGGGAGGCAGAGAGAAGGGGAGGTGGAGGCGAGGAGAACGGGGCTGAGGCGCCGGTGCCGCCGGCGATGCGGCGGCACCGGGATCATGCAGGCGTGGGCGACACGCCTGGCGAAGCTGTGCTGCGGGTTATTCGACCGTCGCGCCGGATTCCTGCACGATGGTCTTCCACTTCTTGTAGTCGGACTGGACCAGGTCGGCGAACTGCTTCTGCGACATCAGCTTCGGCTCGGCGCCCTGCTCGTGAATCGCCTGGATCATCGCCGGCGTGGCCAGCTGCTTGTTCACTTCGGCGGCCAGCTTGTCGACCACCTCGCGCGGAGTCTTCGCCGGGGCGAAGATGCCGTACCACGTACTGACGTCGACCTGCTTGTAGCCGCTTTCGGCCAGCGTCGGCACCTCCGGCAGCGAGGTGCTGCGCGTGGCCGAGGTCACGGCCAGTGCGCGCAGCTTGCCCGCCTTGATCTGCGCCATGGCCGACGGCACCGAGGCCACCATCAGGTCGACGTTGCCGGCAATGGCATCCATCATCGCGGCGTTCGAACCCTTGTAGGGCACGTGCAGCAGCTTGATGCCGGCGGCCTGGCTGAAGATCTCCGCGGCCAGGTGAATGGTGGTGCCATTGCCCGGCGAGCCGTACTTGATCGAGCCCGGCGCGCGCTTGGCGGCAGCCACCACGTCCGCGATGTTCTTGAACGGCGAATTGGCCGGCGCGACGATCATGATCGGGGTATAGGCGACATGCGTCACCGCGAGCAGGTCCTTGCTCGGGTCGTACTTGACGGTCTTGTAGAGCCACGGGGCCACGACCAGATTGTCCTTCTGGCCCATCACCAGCTCATAGCCGGTGGGCGCGGCGCGCACCACCTCGGCAATGCCGATGGTGCCGCCGGCGCCCGGCCGATTGTCCGGCACCACGGTCCATTTGGCGCTTTGGGTCAGCTGATTGGCGACCAGGCGGGACAGGATGTCGGTGCCGCCGCCTGGCGGGAACGGAATCACCAGCCGGATCGGTTTGGCGGGCCACGCCGTGTCGGCCTGCACCGGGGCGACGGTGGCCATGCCGCACGCCGCCAGAAGGGCGAGCAACGCCTTCTTCATCGTCTGTCTCCTTGTTTGGAATGTCCCGAACCAGTCGTTTTGCTGGCTTGTCGCGGCCGGATTGCGCCGGTCCCGCTGGGCTGGTGCAAGTCTAGAGGGCGGGAGTGGAGCGGGCGAAGTCATATTTTCAGAGACCAGATATGCGTTTTCAAAATAGCGGAGGTTACCACTAACGGGGAGCGCGGGCGCCGGAAGGGCCGCGCGGGACGCTGACCGGGGACGCCGACGGGGGGGCGCCGCTGGCGGTATGGGCGAAAAACCGGTATCGCGCGGCCTCCACCGGTGCGTGGGGCTCGGAGAGCGTCCTTTAGAGGTCACCGGCTGTTAAAGCCGCGGCATTTCAGACAAGCGTTGTAGCCGATTGGCTGGCAACTTATGGGGGCGTTGGGCCCTGTCCAACCGCCGTTGCCCCTTGCTCCTTGCCCCTTGCCCCTTGCCCTTTGCCCTTTGCCCTTTGCCTATGAACCACTATCTCGATCAGACTGTTGACCCCTATTCCGCCTGCTATCCAGCCCGCCTCCCCGCGCGCTGCTCGGTGACTTACTCGGGAAGGCATGCGTCGGACGGCTATTCGACCCTGCGCCGCCTTCCCGATCCCATATGCCTTCGCATCGCCGAACCCGGTGATTCGGCCGACCGTGGTCGCGGGTCCGCGAATATCCGCGAACACGATGCCTCATACAAGCTGGTGTTCTCCTTCCGTGAAGTCGTGCGCGACCTGCTACACGGCTTCATCGGTGACCCCTGGCTAAGATCGCTGGACTGGAATTCCCTGGAGCCGGTGCCTGGAAACTACGTGTCGGACCGCCTTCGCTACGGCATCAATGATGTGGTTTGGCGTATCGACGTCGCCGGGCAGGAGCAGCCGCTCTACTTGCTGATTGAATTTCAGAGTCGAATCGATGCAGACATGGCGGCACGCATGCTGGCCTACGTCGGCATGTTCTACCGCGATGCGAGCCGTCGACGTAGAAGTCGGCGCGGCCGCGCGCGTGGCCCCAGGTATCCGGCGGTGCTGCCAATCGTGCTTTATAACGGCAACAGACCATGGCGCGCGAATACGGAAATCGCGACCATGATTTCTCCCCTGCCGCAGTCCATGGCGAGTCACCAGCCACGCCTGAACTATTGCCTGATTGACCGTACGCGCTACACGGATTCGGAGTTGGCGGCGATGCGAAATCTGGTGGCAGTGCTGATGCGATTTGAACGGGCCGAAAACATCGAAGCGATGCTGGAACCATTGCGGCTGGCAAGAGAACTGACGGCACACAATGCCGCCCTCGACGAGGCAATGACAGCGTGGTTCGCTGCTTTGACCCCGAATGCTTTGCAATTGACGGAAGTACATAACCTGATGGAGTTGGAAATGGATATGACGGCACGGTTTAACCGGTGGGTCCGGGAGCATGCGCAGAAGGAGATCGAGAACGGGATCGAGACGTGGATGGAGAAGGGGATGGAGAAGGGGATGGAGAAGGGGATGGAGAAGGGCATCCAGAAAGGGATCGAGAAGGGCGTTCACATCGGTCAAGCCAAAGCCTTGGTAAAGCTTCTGCGGCATCGTTTCGGCCCATTGTCCACACACGTCCTCGCCAAGCTGGACGCCGCTTCAACGGATCAGCTGGAGACCTGGCAGGACAGGGCTCTGGTGGCGGAGTGCCTTGACGACGTATTTCGCCTCTGACGCACACCGATAGTCGGCTGCTACTGGCGAACGCGGCAACGGCGGTCAGGGCGACGCCGTTGCTTGTTCTCCCGGCGCGCCAGGAGGAATCAGAAATCGACCTTCTGCCCCGGCTCCGGCACGATGACCCGGGTCGTTTCCGTGGCGCCCAGCGCCGCGGTGAACTCCGCCGGCGTGCCGCGCAGCATGGGGCTGGTCAGATAGTGGATCGGGATCGCATACCGGGGCCGGATCCATTCGCGCACGGCGATCGCCGCCTCGCGCGGCCCCATGGTGAAATGCCCGCCGATCGGGATCAGCACCACATCCGGCTTGTAGAGCTGCGCGACCAGCCGCATATCGGCGAACAGGCCGGTATCGCCCATGTGCCAGATGCGAAAGCCATTCTCCATCTCGATGATGTAGCCGACCGGCTCGCCGCCGTAGTGGACTTCGTCCTTGCCCGAGCTCGGGTTCTTCCAAACCAGCTCGGACGAGTGCTCGGCATGCACGGCGGTGATCTTCGGACCGTTGGCGCCGAAGGGCGTGACCGTGCCGCTCTTGCCAAAGCGCTGCGACAGATTGGCCGGCACCATGCCGAGGCTGACCAGCGTCTGGCCCATGCCACCGCCGTTGTAGATCGGCGCGTTATGCATCTTCGCCAGCGCGGGCGCATCGCCGAGGTGGTCGCCGTGGGCATGCGTGACCAGGATCAAGTCGACCTTGCCTAGCGCCTGCAGCTGCTTGAACGGCGCGGGCGTCTTCGGGTTGCCCGTCAGCCAGGGATCGATGACGATGACCTTGCCGCCGGGCGTCGTGATGCGCGTGGCCGCCTGGCCCAGCCACAGGACCTCGGTCTTGCCGGCGGCCGTCTGGCCCGCGGCGGACGGCACGGGCGTCGCAGTGGCGGCGGTCGGCGCGGTGGGGGCGTTGGCGGCGCATCCACCGAGCAGCGTCAGCAGGGCGGCGAGCAGCAGCGGGCGAGCTTGGGGCATGGCTTCCTCCGGATATGGTGGACGAAGGGCAACGGGGAGAAGCGGGCGAGGGCGGTGTGGCGGCTACCAGAGGCCAGTATTGGCACCCGTTATGGCAGTGTCAACCGGGGCGAAGGTCTCGGCCCGACCGCGTCCGCGGGGAGCCACCGCATCGGCAATCTCGCAAATGCCCTCAGCCAGTTCGATCGGCTAGTCGCAGGGCGGCGGGCAGGGCTCCTGCCCCCCCGCCAGCGCCCGTTCGATGCACCGGATGATCTGGGTATCCTCGAACGGCTTGTTCACGAAGCACGCGGCGCCGGCCGCGCGGGCGCGCTGTTCGTAGCCTTGCTCGGAGAACGCCGTCATGAAGATGATCGGCACATGGCAGCCGCGCGCGCGCAGCGCCTCGCACAGCGCAAAGCCGTTCATCTGCGGCATCTGTACATCGGTGATCACGCAGCCGACTCGGCCCAGCGTGGGGGACCCGAGCAGTTCCGCGCCGCTGCCGTAGAGTTCGACCGCCAGGTCGAAGGACCGCACCAGTCTCCCCATGGCATCTCTGACGGAGGTGTCGTCGTCGACGATCGCAATCACGGGGGGCGAGGTCACAAGGGATCCTTGAAGAATCGAGCGCGATGGCGAGGGGTTCGAGCCCTCCACCGCTTGGTCCAAGCATACTGCGGCTGGGCGGGGCGCCCAATCATACGGTGGTATGTCGGTGGCGACCCGACACGGTGCGCGGCGTCGAACGCCCTCCGCCTAGAAGGTATGCCGCATGCCGAGCGCGAACACCTGCGGGTCTGCTCCCGCCTCGATGCCCAGCTCGTTGATGGCGAAGTCGTAGGTGGCGTTGCGCTTGTTCTCGATGCGGCTGTAGTAGGCGTACAGCGCCGTGCGCTTCGACAGCGGATAGTCGTAGCCCACCGTCCATTGCGTGGCGCCGGTCTGCGGGCCGCTGCGCAGGAACCCCACGGTATCGGTAGACCCACCGGTGCCATTGGCGGCAAGACCCAGGCCCAGCCGCAGGCTGCCGGTGCCCAGCTTTTGCACCAGAGACGCATACCAGGCGTTGCGCCGCAGGTCGCCGCTGGCGGTCCTGTAGTGCAGGCGCTCGTAGACCCCGGCGATGCGGGTGCCGGGCAGCAACTGCCATGCCACGCCCAGCTTCCATGCGTCATCGTGGCGGCCGGCTGCCTGGTAGTGCCGGTGGACCTCGTAGGCGACGGTCGCATCGACCGGTCCGCGCTGGTAGACCAGCGCCGCGGAGTAGAGCGACGGGTTGCTCGCGGCCGTCGTTCTTTCCTCCGGCAGGCCCCAGCCGAGCCACAGGCTGGCGCCGCCCAGGCGCGGCGAGCGGTATTGCACGACGTTCTTCTGCCGGCGATCGAACGAACTGGTGTTCTCGACGTTGTCGGACGTGGAGGCCGACCCGTTGCCGATCAGCGCCATATAGCCGGCGGTGGTCGGGTAGTAGGGGTCGTAGCCCATCGTCGACTCGGCATACGGGGTGTGCCAGTGGCCGAGAAACACCAGGCCGGAGTCCCCCTGCAGGCCGATGCGCGAATTGCGGCCGGCGATCTGGCCCTGTCCCGAATCGAGCGACAGATTGCTCTCGATCTGCCATAGCGCCTTGAGCGAGCCGCCCAGCGCTTCTTCGCCGCGCAGGCCCAACACCGAGCGATAGTTGCTCTGGCGCATGCCGCCGCCAGGCGCCGTGCCGTCGGTGGCGGTGCTGGCGCGCGTGTACTCGATCGCCGTGTTGAGCCGGCCGTAGACCGTGACCGGGCTGTCGGCCAGCGTAGCCCCGCACGTCGTCGACAGCATGCCGGCACACCACAGCGCGTCAGTGCGCCGCATCGTCGTCCTGACGATGGGTGGCAAGCGTCGGACCGGGCGTGCCAGTTATCTTGGGCACGCACTCCGAGTGGAACCAGGCGACCGTGACGGGCTCGCCCGCCAGCATGCGCTTGACCGGCGGAATCAGCTGTTCGCCGATCAGCATGCCGAGCAGGCCGATCAGCGCGACCGCCGGCGGCGCGGGCGAGCGGACCTGCATCAGCGCGTAGATGATGCCGACCAGGATGCCGGCGCCAAGGGAAACGAGATAGATCTTCATGGCAGTCTCGCAATCGGAAAGGGATCGGATTCAACTGCGTGGGGGCGGCAGCCCAACGCCGAGCAGATGGCGCACGCGCGGCGGCTCGGCCCCGGTGTGGAAGCGGGCGATGTCGCGCTGCAGGTCGGCGTCGGCGTGCGGCACGCGGCGATGCTGGCGCAGATGCTCGGCCCACGATTCGACCAGGAACCATTCGGTCAGCAACTCCGGGTCCGTCGGGTCTTCCATCACGCCCCAGCTGAAGGCACCGTCGCGCAGCCGTTCTTCCGACAGCTGGTGCACGGCCTGCAGGAAAGGCTCGCGATTGGCGGCCGGGATGCAATACTCGATCAGGATCATCACGGGACCGCGGTCGTGTGCGATCTCGTCGGCCATTTCGGGCTCGGGCCAGTGGCGTGCCGGACCGAGGTCCTCTTCGCCGCCCGGCAGGCGTATCCGGTGCAGCAGCAGCGTCGCGACGATCAGACCGGCGCCAGCGATCCAGAGCGCATTGGGCGTGCCGAGCGCCTGCGCGACGAAGCCCCAGATCAGGCTGCCGCCGGCCAGCGCGCCGTTGAACACCATCTGGTAGACGGCCAGCGCGCGGCCGCGCACCCAGTTCGGCAGGATGGCCTGCGCCGCGCCGCCCAGGGTGGTCAGCGCCGTGATCCAGGCCGCGCCGAGCAGCAACAGCAGCGGCAGGGCGACCCACACCGGAGGCGCGATCGACAGCGCGGCCATCACCGCGGCGGTGACCACCGCCGACAGCAGCACCATGCCATCGGCATCGAGCCGCTTCTGCAGCGCCGGCATCGTCAGCGCGCCGAGGATCGCCCCCGCGCCCACAGCGCCGAGCAGGATGCCGTAGAGCCCCGCGCCGCCGTGCAGCAGCTGGCGCGCCACCAGCGGAAGCAGGGCCCAGACGCTGCTGCCGAAGGCGAAATGCACCGCGGCACGCAGCAGCACGACATGCAGCTTGCTGTGCGCCCGCGTGAAACGCAGTCCGGCCCGGAAGGCGCTGAAGAAATGCTCGCGCAGCGGATCGCTGGGCGGCGCCGGGCGGCGCCACCAGATCAGCGCCGCGATCACGAACAGGTAGCTCAGCAGGTCGGCGCCGTAGGTGGCCGCCGCGCCGAACGCGGCCAGCAGCAGGCCGCCGGTCGCAGGGCCGATGGCGCGCGCGATATTGACGCCCAGCGCGTTCAGCGCTACCGCTTGCCGCAGCGTGCTGGGCGGCACCAGCTCGGGCACGATCGACTGCCAGGTCGGCCCCATCATCGCCGCGCCGATGCCGCCGACGAAGGCAAGGCCGATCAGGATCTCGATCGTCAGCGCCTGCCGCCAGGCCAGCAGCATCAGCGTGCCGCTGAGCAGCGCGAGGCCGACCTGAATCGCGATCAGGAAACGGCGGCGATCCAGGATGTCGGACAGCACGCCCGCGGGAATCGCCAGCAGGAATATCGGCAGCGTGGCAGCGGCCTGGATCGTCGCGACCGCGGCGGGCGAGGTCGACAGGTCGGTGGCCAGCCAGGCGCTGGCGACATCGCGCATGAAGCTGCCGATATTGCCCAGGATGGTGGCGACCCACAGCACCGCGAAGGTCGGCTTGGCCAGCGGCGCGAAGGTGCCGGCCGGTGCCGGCGCGGCCGCCGCCGTGTCGGGTGGCATGCCGGTGCTCATGCCGGCCTCCGCGTACGCCAGTCGTGCAATGCCACCAGCAGGAAGCCGCCGACCAGGCCCAGATGCTCGAAGAAGGCGTTCGCCATCATGAACTGCGCCTCGGGCGGCGCGCTCCAGAACCGGTTCGCGACGAAGGTGGCGGCCAGCGTGAAGGCGGCCAGCGCCAG
This sequence comes from Cupriavidus sp., assembly GCA_031180665.1. Taxonomy (GTDB): domain Bacteria; phylum Pseudomonadota; class Gammaproteobacteria; order Burkholderiales; family Burkholderiaceae; genus Cupriavidus. Next base: position 80,464 of record JAPSLP010000010.1, read on the forward strand.
CGCGCCGAGCCAGCGCCAGAGGCCGAGCAGGATCATCGCCGAGGCGGCCAGCTCGAGCGCGATGGTGCCGGCCGCCATCGGTACCGCCGGGCTCAGGCCGAAGTGCCGCATCTCGGCGACGGCACCGGAAAAGTCGAACAGCTTGACCAGCCCGCCCTGCAGATAGGCCGCGCACAGCAGCAACAGCGCGATCCACCGCAGCCAGCGCGGCAGCCTGCCCGCATCGTTATCGGCCCGGGACGGCCGCGAGGTCGAAAGCATCATGATCGTTCTCCGGTTGGCGGCTTGCAGGTGCGCTCGTAAGTCTGCTCGTACGTCGGCCTTGCCATCAGAATGCCCAGCACGAGCAGCCCAGCGCGCCCCAGAACCCGCTCTCGTCGGCGGTCGGGACGTTGGACGTCCATGCCTTCGCGTGGGCGTGGCCATGCACGCCGCACGACGACGCGCAGCCGCAGGCGGTGTTCAGCGCCAGGGTGCGGGCCTGCGCCTGTGCACGGGGCTGGTAGCGGCTGCCGTGGCGGGCCGGAGACCAGTCCGGCATCGGCGGCGGCAGGTCCGGCGCGTGCCGTCCGAACTCGGCGTCGCCGTAGACCACCTTGCCGCCGAGCACCGTCATCACGGCAGTGATGTCCTGGATCTCGTCGCCTGGTACCGAGAAGTAGTCTGCCGACAGCACCGCCAGATCGGCGAGCTGGCCCACCTGGATCCGGCCCTTCTTGCCGACCTCGGACGAGAACCAGGTATTGGCCTCGGTCCACAGGCGCAGCGCGGTCTCGCGGTCCAGCAGATTGGCCTGCGGGTACATCGCCATGCCGCCCACGGTCTTGCCGGTGGTCAGCCAGTACAGCGATACCCATGGGTTGTACGAGGCCACGCGCGTGGCATCGGTGCCGGCGCCGACCTTGACGCCGCGCTCGAGCATCTTCTTGATCGGCGGCGTGGCCTCGGCAGCCTTGGCGCCGTAGCGCTCGACGAAGTACTCGCCCTGGTAGGCCATGCGATGCTGCACGGCGATGCCGCCGCCAAGCGCGGCGATGCGGTCGATATTGCGGTTGGAGATGGTCTCGGCGTGGTCGAAGAACCAGTTCAGGCCCTGGAACGAGACGTCGCGCGCGACCTTCTCGTAGACATCGAGCGCGCGCGTGATGGTCTCGTCGTAGGTCGCGTGCAGGCGCCAGGGCCAGCGCTTCTCGGCCAGCAGGCGGATCACCGGCTCCAGGTCGGCCTCCATCGACGGCGGCATGTCGGGGCGCTCGACGCGGAAGTCCTCGAAGTCGGCCGCGGTGTAGACCAGCATCTCGCCGGCGCCGTTGTGGCGATAGAGGTCATCGCCTTGGCCCGGCCGCACCGACGAGGTCCAGTTCTGGAAGTCGCGCAGTTCTTCCTTGGGCTTCTGCGTGAACAGGTTGTAGGCCAGCCGCACGGTCAGATGGCCCTCGCGGTGCAGCTCCTCGACGATCTGGTAATCCTCCGGGTAGTTCTGGTAGCCCCCACCGGCATCGATCACGCCGGTGACGCCGAGCCGGTTCACTTCGCGCATGAAATGGCGCGTCGAGTTCTTCTGGTACTCGGGCGGCAGCTTGGGGCCCTTGGCCAGCGTCGCGTACAGGATGGTGGCGTTGGGCTTGGCCAGCAGCAGGCCGGTCGGATTGCCGCTGCCGTCGCGCACGATTTCGCCGCCCGGGGGATTGGGCGTGTCCTTGTTGTAGCCGACGGCGCGCAGCGCGGCGCCGTTCAGGATCGCGCGGTCGTAGAGATGGAGGATGAACACTGGCGTGTCCGGGGCCACGGCGTTCAATTCCTCGACGGTTGGCAAGCGCTTCTCCGCGAACTGGTGCTCGGTGAAGCCGCCCACCACGCGAACCCACTGCGGCGCGGGGGTGCGGTCGACCTGCGCCTTGAGCATGCGCATCGCGTCGGCCAGCGACCGTACGCCGTCCCAGCGCAGTTCCATGTTGTAGTTCAGCCCGCCGCGAATGATGTGCATATGGCTGTCGATCAGCCCGGGGATGGCCCGCCGGCCGTTCAGGTCGATCACGCGCGTGCCCGATGCCGCGAGCTTCATGACGTCCTGGCGCTCGCCCACGGCGATGAAACGGCCATCCGCGATGGCCACGGCATCGGCCTGCGGATTGGCGCGGTCGAGCGTGGCGAACTTGCCGTTGACGAGAATCAGGTCGGGTGTCGGGTTCGGTGACATGGCGAAGAGCTCCGAAGAGGCGGCCGCGCCGAGCGCGGCCGCCGAGGCGATGAATTGCCGGCGGGTGACTGACATAGGCTGATCGGCTTACGCGTTCAGGAAGGCCAGCAGGTCCGCATTGACCTGGTCGGCATTGACGACGCACATGCCATGCGACGCGCCCGGGTAGACCTTCAGCGTGGCGTTCGGCGCGATCTCGGCGGACAGCCGCGCCGCGTTGTCGATCGGCACGATCTGGTCGTCGTCGCCGTGCAGGATCAGCGTCGGCACCGTCATCTTCTTCAGGTCCTCGGTGTAGTCGACCTCCGAGAATTCCTTGATGCAGGCGTACTGGCCCAGGATGCCGCCGGTCATGCCCTGCGCCCAGAACGCATCGATGGTGCCCTGCGAGACCTTGGCATCGGGCCGGTTGAAGCCGAAGAAGGGCACCGCGAGATCCTGGTAGAACTGCGAGCGGTTGTCGGCCACGCCCTTGCGGATGCCGTCGAAGACTTCCAGCGGCAGGCCATTGGGATAGGCCGCGCTCTTGGCCATGGTCGGCGGAACCGCACCGATCAGCACCGCCTTGGCGACGCGCCCGGTGCCGTGGCGGCCGATGTAGTGCGCCACTTCGCCGCCGCCGGTGGAATGTCCCACCAGCGTCGCGCCCTGGATGTCGAGCGCGTCGAGCAGCGCGGCAAGATCGTCCGCGTAGGTATCCATGTCGTTGCCGTGGGCCGGCTGGTCCGAGCGGCCGTGGCCGCGCCGGTCGTGCGCGATGACGCGAAAGCCCTTCTGCGCCAGAAACAGCATCTGGGCGTCCCAGGCGTCGGCGTTCAACGGCCAGCCATGCGAGAAGACGACCGGGCGGCCCGTGCCCCAGTCCTTGTAGAACAGGCGCGTACCGTCCTTGGTGGTGATGGTGTTCATCGGTTCGATCCTCGAGTGCGTTGGGACGGATGCGGCGTTCAGCGTGCCGCGACCGGTGCGATCGACTCGTGCGGGGTGGCGGTGCGCTGCCCGGCCTTGTGCACCATCGTGTAGGCGTAGTCCACGCCCATGCCGTAGGCGCCGGAGTGTTCCTTGACGAGCTTCATCACGGCATCGTAGGTGTCGCGGTGCGCCCAGTCGCGCTGCCATTCGAGCAGCACCTGCTGCCAGGTCACGGGCACCACGCCCGCCTGGACCATGCGTTGCATCGCGTAGTCGTGGGCGTCCTTGCTGGTGCCGCCCGACGCATCGGCCACCATGTAGATTTCGTAGTCGCCTTCGAGCATCGCGCACAGCGCGAAGGTGGTATTGCAGACTTCGGTCCACAGGCCGGACACCACGACCTTCTTGCGGCCATTGGCTTTCAGCGCGTCGCGCACCTTCTGGTCGTCCCACGAATTCATCGAGGTGCGTTCGAGCGTCTTCGCCTCGGGGAACACGTCGAGGATCTCGGGGAAGGTGTAGCCGGAGAACGATTCGCTCTCCACCGTCGTGATGGTGGTCGGGACATTGAAGATCTTCGCGGCCTTGGCCAGGCCGACGACATTGTTCTTCAGCGTCTGCCGGTCGATCGACTGCACGCCGAATGCCATTTGCGGTTGCTGGTCGATGATGATCAGCTGGCTGTTCTGCGGGGTCAGGACTTCTAGCTTCGGGTTGGCCATGAGGCGCTCCTTGGAACGAGGATGGGACGATGGGGGCGATGAGAGCATTCGCGGTGCGCGAAGCCGCTTGGCGGCACCGAACCGGTGCGCGATCGGCGCGAGGACGGCGATGCAGCCGCATGAAGATTAGACGCCGGCGGCATGGCCGGCCATTGCCCGATCGTATTAGTTGCCTTTGCGTTTGGATGGGCAGCGCGGCGCGCGGACCCTTGTCGTTCCCGCGAAGGCCGCAGCGTCTTGCATGCGCATGTGCACTTGAAAGGCCACTGGGTCCCCGCTTGCGCGGGGACGACTGCGGCAGCTCGGGTTGCAATACGACGTTCGTGTAGGTCCCTGGCCGCCGGGTGGTGCCGAATGCGCGGCGCCAGGCGCCACTAACACAAAGGTATGGTGGCCGCGGACTCCCGCCTGTGCTGAAATCGCCGAGGACCCGGGCGGCCGCAAGCTACCCCCTGTTTATAATCCGCAAGACCTGACCAGCAGACTGGAGACTTGAGCGTGACATCCCACAGCGTGGCGGCTGCCGGCGGCAACGACTCGATGGTGCTGATCGTCGACGACGATGCCGGGCTGCGCAGCGCACTGGGCAACCTGTTCCGCTCGGTCGGCATGCAGGTGGCCCTGTTCGGCTCGGCGGAGGAACTGCTCGCGTTCCAGCTCCCGGACATGCCCTGCTGCCTGGTGCTCGATGTCCGCCTGCGCGGCCCCAGCGGCCTGGACCTGCAATCGCGCCTGGTGCAGATGGGCGTTCCCATCCCGATCATCTTCATGACCGGCCATGGCGACATCCCGATGACGGTCGCCGCCATGAAGGCGGGCGCGGTGGACTTCATGTCGAAGCCGTTCCGCGATCAGGATCTGCTCGATGCGGTCTCCGCCGCCCTGGAAAAGGACCGCTCGCGTCGTCACGGCATGCGCCAGATCGAGCAGATGCGCCGCCACTATGCGACGCTGACCCCGCGCGAGGCCGAGGTCATGGGCATGGCCGTGACCGGCCTGCTGAACAAGCAGATTGCCGCCGAGATCGGCATCAGCGAAGTCACCGTCAAGATCCACCGCGGCCAGGCCATGCGCAAGATGAAGGCGCGGACCTTCGCGGACCTGGTGTGGATGGCCCAGCAATTGGGCATCCGGCAGAACCTGCCGGTCGGTTGAGGCCGCGAGTTGCGCCGCCGGGACCAGCCTTGTGCTCCCGACTGGCGGTCGACGGAGCATCAAAATATCTGAATAACATGGCCAAACAACGGCGCTTCTCCCGGCGTCGTTGCCCCCTATAGTTCAGCACATGGACAACGCGACGGCGCAACCAACCAAAGCGCGGCAGCGTCCGGATCGATTCAAATCTGCTGACTGATATAGGAGAAAGCCATGACCAAGAACACCACCCTGAAGATCGCCTCCGCTCTGCTGCTGTCGTTTGCCGGTGCCGGCATCGCGCAAGCTGCGACGGTCCCCGCCGACAAGTACGGCTACGAGTTCCGTACGCCGCAGACCTACACCGATGGCGCGCGCACCTTCGACGTGCATAGCGACGGCGCCCGTGGCTTCGATCCGTACACGCAGGGCGCTCGCAAGGCCGACCCCTATGTCGACGGCGCCCGCAAGGTCGCGGGCCTGGACCGCGTGGGCGTCTCGGCCACGCCGGGCCGGGCGGCCGATGCCTACACGGACGGTGAGCGCGGCTTCGATGCGTTCAGCGAAGGCGCACGCAGCGTCAATCCTTACCTCGACGGCGCCCGGACCGAAGCCTGAGCCCGTGCGGCGCGCCCCCGGGCACACAGGGGCGCGCCGCACACGCTGTCTATAATGGCCGCCCACTCGCAGGCAACGGACGGGAGAAGGGCGGTGAGATACGAAGCGCAGACGCCGTGGCTGTACGACGCGCACCGATGAGCTTGTCCGGGAGCACCACACCATGACCTCGCCGGCACGTCCCGGACCACATCCGCCCATCGTGTTCGACGCCGCCTGGCTCGCCAGCACGACCGCCAGCGAACTGAGCGTCGCGGACGGCGTGGTCAGCGAGCGCTTGTTCGATTCGAGGACCGGCACCTGGTGGCTGGGCCGCAGCGCATTGCTGGCATCGGCCGGTGCGCATCGGCAATTGCAGAACGAAGTCCGGCTGGCCCCGCGGCTGCGTTCGTCCTGGGCCGCAGTGCCGATCGCCACCATCTGGACCGCCGAGCGAATGGTGCTGGTGTCGCCGGCGCAGCCGTCTTCCCGTACGGCCGCGGCCCACATCGGCGCTGGCCTTCCTGTCGCCGCGGTTTTCGAGATCGCCATCGCCGCCGCCCGCGCGTTGGCTGCCATGCACGGGCAGGGACTGCTGCACGGCGATATCCGCCCGCACAATCTGCTGATCGACGACAGCGGCGCCCTGCGGCTGACCGGCTTCGGCCATGCCGTCGGTCTCGATGCCGCCCGTCAATCGATGCCGCAACCAGGTCCCGCCGCGTTGCCGTATCTGCCGCCCGAACTCGCGCGCGGCGACGTGGCGCGCATCGGCGTGCGCGCCGATCTCTACGCGCTCGGCATCGCCCTGTACGAAATCCTGATCGGCGCGACTCCGTTCCAGGCGGAATCGTCGGCGGCATGGCATCACGCCCATCTCGCCATCGAACCGGTGCCGCCGCAGTTCCGCCGCAACGACGTGCCGGGCATGCTGGGCCGCATCGTGCTGAAGCTGCTGGCAAAGGACCCCGCCGACCGCTACGCCACCGCCGCCTCGCTGGTGTCGGACCTGCTGCGGCTGCGGGGCGAATGGGAGTCGGATGGGCGTATCGCGCCGTTCCAGCCCGACGCCGCCGGTCCGCCGCCCATCCCGGTGCTGACGGGACAGCTGTTCGGCCGCGACACCGAAATGGCGCTGCTGTCCGAGGCATGGTCGCGGGTCAGGACGGGTGGCAAATCCGAGCTGGTGCTGATTGCAGGCGCGGCGGGCTCGGGCAAATCGGCGCTGGTCGAATGGCTCGGCCGCGAGGCAGGTCTCGACGCGGTCCACTTTGCCACCGGCAAGAGCGATCAGTTGCAGCGCGAGATTCCGTATGCGCCGGTGGTGCAGGCCGTGCGTGCATTGACGATGGCCTTGCTGGGGGAGGACGAGGCAGCGCTCGCCCCATTGCGCCAGCGCTGGCTGGCGGGGCTCGCGGGCCAGGGCAGGGCTGTCGCCGAGCTGGTGCCCGAGGTCGAGCACGTGATCGGCGCCACCGCGCCGCTGTCCGACGTGCCGCTCGCTCAGGCCCGGGCGCGGGCGGACACCGCCATGCTGCGCACCTTCGCCGCCTTCGGCGAGGCGGGCAAGCCGTTGGTGCTGTTCATCGACGATCTGCAATGGGCGGACGCCTCCACCATCGCGCTGCTGGAGGCGTTTGCCGCGCAGCCGCCCGACAACGTGCTGCTGATCGGCGCCTATCGGGAGTCGCGCGCCGAGCAGGATTCCTTGGGGGACGGCACCATCCAGCGGCTCGCCGGCTTGCCGCAGCCCGCTTCGTACGGTACGACGGCCGCTGCGATGGCTGTCAGCCGCATCCCGATCAAGCCGCTGGCGCTCGCCGAGCTGACCGAACTGGTGGCGGCCGCGCTGGACGAGCCGCCGTCGCGGGTGGCCGAGCTTGCGCGAGCCGTGAGGGCGAAGACCGGTGGCAACCCGTTTTTCACCTATCAGTTGCTGCGCACGCTGATCGACGAAGGGGTGCTGGCGTACAACGGCGAGACGTCCCTGTGGGAGTGGAAGCAGGCCGATCTGGCGCGCTTGCGTTATACCGACAGCGTGGTCGATCTGATGATCCGGCGTTTTGCGCGGCTGCCCAGCGCCGGCACGCTGCTGCTGCAGCAGCTGGCCTGCGTCGGCATACGCTGCGGCGAGGGGTTGCTCGCCCGGATTGCCGGCATCTGCCCACTGCAGGTCGGCCAGCGGCTGCGTCCCTTCGTCGAGGCTGGCCTGCTGAACCGGCTGCCCGAGGGCTATGCCTTCCGGCACGACCGCGTGCTGGAATCGGCGTACTCGATGATCGCGCCCGATGCGCGGCCGGCGATGCATGCCCACATCGCGGCCTGCATGATCGAGCACTGGCAGGAGGAACTGCCCGACTACGCGTTCGAGATCTGCAACCAGATCGAGCGCGCTGCCGATCATCCGCTGACCGTGCAGGAGCGCGCCGCATTCGTGCACGTCGCGATCGTCGCCGGCCGGCGCGCCAAGAGCGCCGCCGCTATCGAACAGGCGACCCGCTATACCGATGTGGCGTTCAGGCTGATGCCGCAGTCGTGGTGGCATCCGGACGAGCGCTCGCAGGTTCTCTCCGAGGACCGTTCCCCTTACGCGCTGGCCTACGCGGCGAGCGTGCTGCGCTGCGAATGCCTGCTGGCGCAGGCCGACCTCGACAGCGCGCGGCGGGAAATCGATGCGCTGCTGATGCGCGAACTGCGGGCGATCGACCGCGCCGCCGTACATCGGCTCGAGGCCATCCTGCTGACCGTGCGATGCGACTACGAAGGGGCGATCAACGCCGCGCTGTCCGGCCTCGCGCTGCTCGACGTCCGGCTGCAGCGCGATCCGGCCCGCATCCGGCATCGCGAGGCCTACGATGCGGTCCGGGCCGCGCTGGGCGGGCGCGCGATCGCCGATCTCGACGCCTTGCCCACCACCGACGATCCACGTGTCCGCACGGCGATGGGCCTGCTGTCGACGCTGATCTCGTCGATGTTCGTGTCCGACGGCATCAGCTTCCTGCACGTCGCCAAGATGGTCGAACTGACGCTCGAATATGGCACCACGCCGGAATCGGCATACGGCCTGTCGTGGTTCGGCGTCTTTGTCGCCAGTCTCTACGACGAGTACGACGACGGGCTCGCCTATGGCCTTGCCGCGCTGGCGCTGATCGACCGCCATGGCTACGAAGCCGAGCGCATCGCCACGCTGGTGGCGCTCGACCAGGTCAGCGCATGGACCCGGCCGCTCGCCTACGCGCTGGAACACGCGCAGCGTGCCGTTGCGCTGGGACGTGCGTCCGGCGACATCGGCATGGCCTGCTACGCCTGCAACCATATCGCCTCCGACCTGCTGGCGATGGGCGAGCATCTGCGGCTGGTCAAGGAGGAGATCGAGCGCGGCGTCGAGTTGACGAGGCTGGTCCAGTACCGCGACATCGAGCTGATCCTGCACGCGCAGAGCCATTTCGCGCACCGCCTCTGCGCGGGAGACGGGGCCATGGCGCAGGACGGGCCGGCCCCGGCGGCGCGGACCAGCGTCGATGAGCGGCTGCGCCTGAGCAACTCGCTGCCCACGCGCTTCTGGATCTGGCTGTATGACGGCATGGCGGCCGCCTATCTGCACGATTGGGAGCACGCGAGCCGCAGCCTGTCGCAGGCGCAGACGCTGATCTGGTCGGCTCCCGCACATATCAACGTGGCGGACTGCCGCCTCTATCTGGCGCTCGCCCATGCCCGCGGCCCGGCGGCGGCACTGGATCGCGACGACGCCATCGCGGCACTGGAGGTTCATCGCGAGCGCTTTGCGCGCTGGGCTTCGCTCAATGCGCTGACGTTCCAGAACAAGCTGTCGCTGCTCGATGGCGAGATCGCCCGCCTGCGCGGCGATCCGCTTGCCGCCCTGGTGTGCTACGAGCGCTCGGCCAATGCCGCGCAGGCCGCCGGCTTCATACACGAGCAGGCGCTGGCGAACGAACTGGCCGCGATGCTGTGCGAGGCCCACGGCCTGCATACCGCAGCCCGCCAGCATTACCGCGGCGCACTCGCCGGCTACCGCCGCTGGGGCGCCGACCACAAGGCGGCACGGCTGGCGGCGCGCTACCCCGACCTCGACGCGGCGCACGACAGCAAGGCGAGCGCCGTGGCACCGTCGGGCTCGGCGCTGCCCAAGCCGACGCGCTCACTCGGCCTGGATGCCGCGCAGGCGATGTCGGGCGAGGTGGTGAAGGACCGGCTGATCGAGACGCTGATGACCAATGTCGTGGTTCATGCCGGCGCGCAGTACGGCGTGCTGCTGCTGATGCATGGCGACCGGCCGATGATCGAGGCATCGGGCCGGGTTGCCGACGGACGCGTCCGCGTCACGCTCGGCACGGTATCGCCGACCCAGTGGGCGCTGCCTTTGACCGTGCTCAATACCGTGCTGAGAACGCAGCAGACGCTGGCGCTGGCCGACGCGGCCGTGGAGGCGCCGTCGATCCGCGAGCGCGCCGGCACCGTCGGCCCGCTGCGGTCGGTGCTGTGCGTGCCGCTGCTTCGCGGCGGCCGCTTGATCGGCGCCTTCTACCTGGAGAACAATCTCGCCCCCGGCGTATTCGATGCGGAGCGTGTGGCGGAGCTGGAAGTGCTGGCGCCACAGGTCGCCATCTCGCTCGAGACCGCGCGCCTCTACGAGCAGCTGATCGACGAGAATACGCGCCGGCTCACCGCGGAGATGAACCTGGGTACGGCGCGCGCGGAACTGGCCCGCACCTCGCATCTGACGGTGATGGGGACCCTCGCCGCGTCCATCGCGCACGAGGTCAACCAGCCGCTGACCGCGATCGTGGCATCGGTCGATGCCAGCCTGCGCTGGCTGAGCCGCCCCGCGCCGGAACTCGGCGAGGTGGCCGAAGGGCTCGCCCATATCAAGCAGAACGGCCTGCGCGCCGCCGACATCATCCGCGCGCTGCGGGCGCTGGCGAAGCAGGCGCCCGCGGTGCTGGCCGAACTGCAGCCGGACGAGGTGGTGCGCGAAGTGCTCGAGATGGTGCGGATGGATATCGACCAACACGACGTCCGCGTCACCGTGCGGCTCGAGGCCGGTGCGGCGGCGGTCGAAGGCGACCGGGTCCAGTTGCAGCAAGTCGTGCTGAACCTGATCACCAATGCGGTCGATGCGATGGTCGACACGCCTGCAGAACGGCGGGAACTGATAGTGACGTCGTGGCGCGAGCCCGCAGAGGTGGTGGTCAGCGTGCGGGACCGCGGCGAAGGCATCGCCGCGGACGCCGCCGGGCGCATCTTCGAGCCGTTCTTCACCACCAAGGCGAGCGGCATGGGCATGGGCCTGGCGATCTGCCGCTCGATCGTCGAGGCGCACGGCGGCACGCTGCAGGCGCGCCGGCCAGAGCAGGGCGGCAGCGAGTTCGTGTTCCGGCTGCCGCTCGCGGCAACATGGCGACGAGGCCGCGACGAGGCAGCGACGACGTAGTGAGGCGTGGCGACGGGTAGCGGCCAGGCACGGGCGGCTCAGGTTCGCGCCATCAGTCGCCGGCCGCCGCCCACCGTCAGCGCCGCCAATACCAGCAGCACCGCGCCGCCGATCAAGGCCGCGGCGATGCCGACGCGGTCGAGCAGCATGCCGCCGAACGCCGCGCCAAGCATGATGGCCGACTGGATCGCCGCCACCATCAGGCCGCCGCCGCTCTCGGGCTCGTCCTCGATGCCACGGGACAGCCAGGTCGACCAGCAGACCGGGATCGCGGCGTTCAGCGCGCCCCACGCGACCATCGCCACGGCGACGGCCCGGACGCTGTGCCCGAACGCCAGCATGGCCAGGGTCGCGGCTGCCAACGCCAGCGGCAGTCCCATCAGCAGCCGATACAGCGAGCGGCCCACCCACGCCGTGGCGAAGTACGTCCCGATAAAGCCCGCGACGCCCAGGCCCAGCAACAGCAACGACAGCTCGGGCACGGTGACCTGCGTGTAGCGCTCCAGGAATGGCCGGAAATAGGTGAAGGCGGCGAAGGCCCCGCCGAACGTCAGCATCACGGCGAGCATCGCGATGGCGACATGCGGACGCCGGAGCAGCCGAAAGACCGTTCCCACGGGATTGGCCGCACGCGGCGGCATCGCAGGCAGGCTGAACCACTGCCAGACCAGGTTGGCCAGGACGAACGGCACCAATACCCAGAACACGCCGCGCCAGCCGATGATGCCGCCCAGGTAGCTGCCGATCGGGGCGGCAAACGCGGTAGCCAGTCCATTGCCCGTGTACATGATCCCGAGCGCCTTGGGCACTTCGTCGGCCGGCACCAGCCGCATGATGGTGGCGGTCGCCAAGGCCCAGAAGCCGCCGATGGTGATGCCCAGCAGCGCGCGGGCCACCATCAGCACCGCGAAATTCGGCGCGATCGCGATCAGTACCAGCGATGCCAGCATGACGCCGGTCAATGCCATCAGCACGCGGCGGCGGTCGAAGCGGCCGGCGACCGTGGCGATGAACAGGCTGGCGAGGACGGCGAACAGGCCGGAGATCGAGATGGCCTGTCCGGCCATCCCTTCGGTGGCATGCAGGTCGGCAGCGATAGGCGTCAGCAGGCTGATCGGCATGAACTCGGAGGCGATCAGCATGGCCACGCACATGGTCATCGTGCCGATGGCGCTCCAGCGCCCGCGGCGGGATGAGGCAAGGGGCCGGGCTGCGGAAGTTGTCATGGTGTCGAACGTCATCGATGTCTGGCAGTAGGCGTGACGACCCCTTGCGGCCGCGCGGCGCAATGGCAAGGGATGTCGGAGAAAAAGGGGCCCCCGCGCAGGTCAGCGTGACCTGCGCGCGGGATGATCGAGGCGGGAGGCGCGGCCCTTACGCGACCGTGCGGACGGGCAGACTGCGGATGCGCTTACCGGTGGCCGCGAAGATCGCGTTGCACAGCGCGGGCGCCACGGGCGGCACCGGCGGCTCGCCAACGCCGCCCGGCGGCGTGTCGTGGCTGCCGTTGACCAGATGGGTGCGGATCACGCGCGGCGAGGCGTGGTGACGCAGCACCTCGTAGTCGTGGAAATTGCTCTGCTTCACGCGTCCTTTCTCGAAGCTGATCTCGCTGGTCAGCGCCAGGCTCAGGCCCATGATCGCGCCGCCCTCCATCTGCGCACGGATGCGTTCCGGGTTGATCTGCGGCCCGCAGTCCATCGCCATGTCGACGGCGACGACCTGCACCTCGCCCTTGCCGTTCACGGCCACCTCGACCACCGTGGCGGTGTAGCTCATGAAGCTGTAGCAGAAGGCGAGGCCCAGGCCATGTCCGCGTGGCAGCTTGCGGCCCCAGCGCGCGCCGCGCGCGGCGGCCTCGATCACGTCGCGCAGCCGGCCGGTGTCGTAGGGATAGCGCTCCGGCGACTCGGTGTAGTTCCAGGTGTCCGCCATGGTGCGCGGATCGATCCTGCGTGCCGGGCCGATCAGGTCCAGCGCGAACTGCTTGTGGTCCTTGCCGGCGCGATGGGCCAGCTCGGCAATGAAGCACTGCGCGGCGAAGGCATGCGGGATGTTGGCGACTGAGCGGAACCAGCCGATGCGGGCGTGGGCTTCCACCTCGGCCGTCTCTACCCGGACGTTCGGAATCCGGTACGGCATGTTGATGGCCGACATGCCCGATTCGAACAGCTGCTGGCCCTTCGCGCCCTGCGTGAACAGCGAGCCGATGGTAGGGGCGGCGCTGCGGTGCAGCCACGTCTGCGGCCTGCCGTCCTTGCCGACCACGGCTTCGATCCGCTCCACCGACACGGTGTGCAGGTAGTCGTGATGGATGTCGTCCTCGCGCGTCCAGACCAGCTTGACGGGCGTACCGGGCATGGCCTGCGCCACGATGGCGGCCTCGTCGACGAAGTCGGGCTTGGACTTGCGGCCGAAGCCGCCGCCCAGCAGCAGCACATTGACGCGTACGTCCTTGGGCTCGAGCTTGAGCCGCTTGGCCACGGCGGTCTGCGCGGCAACCGGATTCTGGATCGACGTCCACACCTCGGCCGACTTGCCGCTGACGCGCACCGTCGCCACGGGTGGCTCCATCGAGGCATGCGCCAGATGGGGAACGTAGTACTCGGCGGCGTGGCGTTCGGCCTCGGCGCTCTCGTTCCACGCCGCCGGCGCATCGCCTTCGTTGCGCACCACCTTGCCCGGCTGCCGGGCCGCAGCCTCTAGCGTGCGGCGATACGCGGCGGAGTCGTAGTCCGCGTTGGGGCCATCGTCCCAGTCGATCTCGAGCGCGGCCCGCCCCTGCATCGCGGCCCAGGTATTGCGTGCCACCACCGCGACGCCGCCCAGCGGCTGGAAGGCCGGCGCGCCGCTGAACGGCGGGATCTCGACGACCTTGAGCACGCCGGGTACGGCCAGCGCCTTCCCGGTGCGGACGGCGCGCGCCTTGCCGCCGACCACCGGCGGCCGCGCCACCACGGCGTAGACCATACCGGGCAGGCGCACATCCATGCCGTAGGTCGCCTGGCCCTTGCCAATCGCCTCCAGATCGACCATCCGCACGCGGTCCTTGCCGATGTAGCGGAACTGGTCTGGGGTCTTGAGCTTGAGCGCGCCTGGCGCGGGGACCGGCTGCTTCGCGGCGTCGGCAGCGAGCTCGCCATAGGGCAGGCGCCGGCCCGTCGGCAGATGGACCACCTCATGCCGTTGCGCCCGCACCTCGCCGACCGGCACGGCCCAGCGCGCGGCGGCCGCGGCCTCCAGCATCTGCCGTGCCGCCGCCCCGACGCGCCGCATCGGCATCAGGAAGTGCCGCACGCTGCGGGATCCATCGACGTTCTGGTTGCCGTAGCGCGTCTCGTTGGCCTCGGCCTGGACGACCTCGACGCGGTCCCAGTTCGCCTCCATCTCGTCGGCGACGACCATCGGCAGGCTGGTACGCACGCCGGTGCCCATCTCGGCGCGATGCGCGACGATGGTCACCGTGCCGTCCGCGCCGATCGAGACGAACACCAGCGGGTCGGACACCGTGCCGCCGGGCATCGAGTCCGCGCCGAATTTCTTTGGCGCGTCGTCGTCCGCGCGCGCCAGGCCAATGACGCCATTGGCGCCTACCGCCAGCGACAGCGTGCCGAGCAAGGTTCCCTGCAGGAAGCCCCGGCGGGAGAGGTCAGGTGCCTGGATCGAGTCGTTGTTGCGCATCACTTGCCTCCCTTGGCCAGATCGCCGGCCGCCTGCTTGATGGCGGCGCGGATCCGCGGGTAGGTGCCGCAGCGGCAGATATTGCCGCTCATCGCTTCGTCGATCTGGCGCTCGTTGGGCGCCGGCGTGGCCTTGAGCAGGCTGACCGCGGACATGATCTGCCCGGCCTGGCAATAACCGCACTGCGCGACGTTGTTCTCGACCCAGGCCTTTTGCACCGCGCGGCCGACCCGATCGGCCTCGACGCCCTCGATCGTCGTGATGGCGTGCCCGTCCGCCGCGGACACCGCGGTGATGCAGGCGCGAATCGGCGAGCCGTCCATATGCACCGTGCAGGCGCCGCACAGTGCCATGCCGCAGCCGAACTTGGTGCCGGTCATGCCCAGCTCATCGCGCAACACCCACAGCAACGGGGTGTCGCCCGGGACGTCGACTTCCTTGATCTGACCGTTCAATTGGAGGCGTGCCATGGTGCAATAGGGGAGTGAGGGAGTAGGGGGTTGAGAGGTGTTTATTCGCCGGCGAGCCAGGGCGATCTTCGCATTCGATGGAATGCCGAATCTCGGCTTGGCCAACAGCCTGCAGCCGGGCTGCGCGTCAGCGCAATGATATTCGGTTATTCGGAATGGATCATTACGCCAATCGGCAAGCACTCATGTATTGTATTCATCAATGTTTTCCCCTGCAGGGAACGACGAAGCCAATATCCCGATTTCCCGATATCCGTCTTGAATGGCGGCAGCCACCGCAACCCCAATCCACAACCGCAGCCCGCATGGCACGCGAAAACATCAACGACATTCTCGCCTTCCTGGCCGTCGCCCGCGAACGCAGCTTCACGCGCGCGGCCGCCAAGCTGGGCCTCTCGCAATCCGCGCTCAGCCATACCATCCGCGCGCTGGAGACGCGGCTGGGCGTGCGGCTGCTGACCCGCACCACGCGCAGCGTATCGCCGACCGAGGCCGGCGAGCGCTTGATTCAAACCGTGGCGCCGAAGCTGGAGGAGGTCGAAGCCGAAATTTCGGCGGTCAGGGAAATGGGCGCCAAGCCGATTGGAACCGTGCGCATCACGGCGATCGACCATGTCATCGACAATATCCTGATGCCGCGGCTCTCGGGCCTGCTGGCCGCCTATCCCGAACTGCGCGTCGAGATGAGTTCGGACTACCGGCTGGTCGATATCGCGGCCGAGCAATTCGACATCGGCGTGCGCTGGGGCGACCAGGTCGCGAAGGACATGATCGCGGTGCGGCTGACGCCGGAGGTGCAGACGATGATCGTCGGCTCGCCGGACTACTTCGCGGCGCACGGCGAACCCCGGTCTCTCGAAGACCTGCTCAAGCACAACTGCATCACGCTGCGGCTCAGCGGCGGTGGCCTGTATGCATGGGAGCTGCGCCACAAGCGGCGCGAGGTCCAGGTCCGCGTGACCGGGCAGCTCACTTTCAATACCGCCGCGCCAATGGTCCAGGCAGCGGCCCGTGGCTGCGGCCTGGCCTTCGTGACGGACGATCTGGCCGGACCCTATCTGCGCGACGGGCGTCTGCGCAGGGTCATGGACAAGTTCTGCCCGAAGTTTCCGGGGCTTTTCGCCTACTATCCGAACCGGCGCCACGCATCCCGGGCGCTGAGGCTGGTGATCGAGGCGATCCGGTGCCGGGATTGAGGCAATGCGAAGGCGGGCCCGCGGTCCGGCATGGCCCTGTGGAGCAGACGGTGTTGCGCCGCCTCAATCGATCCGCAATTTCGCGACCTTCGCCAGGCTCTGCCAGGCATCGATGTCCTGGCGTACCGTCGCGGCGAACTGGCTGACGCTTTTGATCGGCGGTCGCGGCATGTTCTGCTGCGCGAATTTCTGTATGACGTCCTCGCTGGCGAGGATGCGGTTGATTTCCTTGTTCAGCCGCTCCGCGATTTCCGGCGGTGTGCCGGCCGGTGCGAACACCCCATACCAGCCTTCCTTGTCGAAGCGATAGCCCTGCTCGGCGAGTGTCGGCACATCGGGCAGCGCCGGCCCGCGCGCCGAGCCTGTCGTGCCGAGCGCGACCAGCTTGCCCGAACGGATATGCGGCACCGGGGAGGCGATATCGGTGAAGCCGACCGGAATATTGTTGGCCAGCAGATCGGTCACCAACTGCGCGCTGCCCTTGAAGGGGATATGTTGCATCGTCAGGCCGTAGTGGGCCTTGATGCCCTCCATCGCCAGATGACCGGTCGAGCCGTTGCCCCAGGAGCCGTAGACCAGCTTGTCCGGATTGGCCTTGGCATATCGCACCAGGTCGGCCAGCGTCTTGAGGCCCGTGGACGGGTTGGCAACCAGCAGGATGCCGGCTGCGCCCACCTGTGCCACCGGCATCAGATCCTTCAGCGTGTCGTACGGCATCTTCGGCTGGATGATCGGATTGATGGCAATCGCGGAAGAGGGCGTCAACAGCAGCGTGTAGCCGTCGGGGGCGGCCTTGGCCACCGTGTCGGTGCCGATCAGGCTGTTCGCACCGGGCTTGTTGTCCACGATCACGGGCTGGCGCAGCGCTTCGTGCAGTTTGGCGGCGATGACGCGAGCGAAGATGTCCATGCCCGCGCCGGCGGGGCCGGGCACGACCAGACGAATCGGTCGGGACGGCCAGTTCGATGCAGCGGTGCTGGCTTGCGCCCATGTGGGCAAGGCCAGCAGGGCCGCGCTGGCCAGAAAGGTACGGCGGCGGATGCACGTGGGGTTCATCGTGTGTCTCCTGTTTGCTTTTTAGAGGCAGTCGGTAGCTGCGGGGGCGGGATGGCGCAGACCGGCATAGACCTGGACGCCCAATGCGGTGCCATGAACGGCCAGATGCCCGCCCAGTTGAATGGCTTGCAGCAGCTCGGCGGGCGTCAGGCCCAGATCCAGGCCTTCGCGCAGGTGTCGCCGCAGCGCCCGCGGATGATGTGCGGTGAAGCAGGCGGCCAGCGCTGCCCGCAGCAGGCATTTCTCGGCTGGGCTCAGGCCCTGGCCGGGACTGGGCAGCGCCAGAAACGCCCGGACGGCGCAAGCATAGTCCGGATCGAGTGCGTGCAGCACCGACAGGGGGTCGTCGCCGGTCCCATTCAGATCGGCGCCGCATTCCTCAGCCAGCATCGCGGCCGCCTGCGTGACGCCGTCCAGGCCCTGGGCCGCCACCAGATGCAGCACGTCGAACAGTTCGGCGGGCTGCACGCCCAGCTCGAGCGCACGCGCCATATGGGTCCGCAGGCCGGGCTCGAACAGGTGGCTTGCCGACGCGTCCAGCGCCACGTAGATCAGTTCGATCAGGCGTTCGCTGAGCGGACCGTGCCGCGCGGGATGGCCGGCATATGCCGCATAGGCCCGCACAAAGGCCGGGTGCTCCTGCAGCAGCGTTTCGGTCCACGCTCGCCAGTAGCCGCGCTCGCGCATGAACTCCGCCCGGATGGCGGCGCGGTCGCTGTCCGAAATGCCCGTCATGGCTTGACTCCGGCCACGTTGGCACCGGGGCGGAGGATCTGGCCGGTAAGGAACTGGGCGCGAGGCCCGGCCAGGTAGTCGAGCAGCGGCATGCATTCGGCCGGATCGCAATCCGCTGCGGGCGCCAGCGCATTGATGCGCAGCCCGCGCGCCCCCCATTCGACTGCCAGCGTGGCGATTGCCATGCCGGCCGCGGCGGCTGCGCCGGCCTGCTGCCAGGGTAGCTCTGGCGAGTCGGGTGGCAGCAGCAGCGTCAGGCTGGCCTGCGCGGCATGTCGTTCGCGGAAGTCGCGCGCCGCGGCCAACACTGCCTGCAGCACCGAGCCGGGGGCCGCCTGCATCGCGCGGCCATCGACGACGGCGCGGTACGTCGAGGCAGCTCGCGCCCTGTCGCTCACGCTGTGTTCATCCCGGTTCGCCAGCGCCGCGTGCCAAGCCGCGTCGGCTATCGCCTCGCAGCCAAGTGACAGCGTCGATGCGAAGGGCAGGGCCGGATGCTGCGCCGAGGGCAAGGGTTGACTGCCCCCATAGATCGACGAGCCGCCGTCGACGACCAGCAGTTGGCCCCGCAGCGTGCGGGCTCCGGGGCTGGCAAGCAGGCACAGCGCCTCGGCCAGATCGTCCGGCTCGGCCATGCGCCCCAGCGGAATTCTCGCCACCGCTTCGGCCGGGTCCAGATGGCCCTCGTCGATCAATCGCTGCACGAGTTCGGTGCGCACGAAACCAGGGGAGAGCGCGCACACGGTCCATTCCGGGTGCGCAAGGGCCAGCGCGCGCGTCTGTGCGATCAGGCCCGCCTTGCTCGCGCTGTACAGGCCGCGCCATGGGATGGCGCGCAGCCCGGCGCCCGAGACGACGTTGACGATGCGCGCGCCGGGCACCAGCACGGGCATGCAGGCGTCCACCACGCGAGCCGGCGCTTCCAGGTTCAGCGCGATCAGCCGGCGGGCGGCATCGTCGCTGCTGCCGGCCAGCACCTCGGCGCCGCCGCCAGACATGCCGGCGTTGTTGATCAGGGCCTCCAGCGGGGGAAGCTGGCGTGTCAATGCCTCGATCTGGGCGGCATCGGTCAGGTCCGCCACCAGCATCGACGGGCCGATGGCGTCGGCGGGCCAGGCCGCCGACAGTCGCTCCAGCGCTGCCTCGTCGGCGTCCACCGCCACGACATGCCATCCGTTGCGCGCCAGGCGCAACGCCGTGCTGCGTCCGATGCCCGAGCCTGCGCCGGTAATCAGGACGCCAGCAGGTCTGGAAGCGGATTCGATCGGCATGACTGTTGCGCCTCAGATATTGGTGAAGGTCACGCCGCCATCGACGGCGAGCGTCTGCGCGGTGACGAACGCCGCCTCGTCGCTGGCGAGAAAGCAGATGCCGCGCGCGATGTCTTGCACGGTGCCGAGACGTCCGAGTGGCGTGCGTGCGGCACGGAACGCGTCGCGCTCGGCATTGCGGTTGCGCTGTGTGCCTTCGGTAGGGACGGCTGAAGGGCAGACCGCGTTGACGCGAATACGCCGTGCGCCCAGCTCGGCCGCCGCGGCACGTGTCAGGCCGAGAATGCCGGCCTTGATGCCCGAATACACCAGCGAATTCGGCGTGGAGCGCAGCGCGGCGGTCGATGCCACATTGACGATGGCGCCGCCACGGTCCGGATCCATCGCGCCTGCCGCGGCCTGGACGCCCCAGACGACCGCCTTGAAGCCGACGTCCAGCATGCGCTCCATGGTCTCGGGCTGGATCTCCGGCACGGCTTGATAGCGGACCCACGCCGCATTGTTGACCAGGATGTCGAAGCGTCCGCCCGCGGTGCGTGCCTGCTCGACCGCCGACTGGATGCCGTCGCGGCTGGCGATGTTCTGCACGATGGGGAAGGCGCGACCGCCGGCGGCCAGGATCTCGTCAACCGCCGCCTCGACCCATTCCGGCTTCAGGTCGTTGACCGCGACGATGGCGCCGCGTGCGGCCATCTGGCGGGCTGTTTCCCGCCCGATGCCATTGCCTGCGCCGGTGATCAACGCGACGCGGTCCTGCAGGTCCAGCTTGGGAATGGGGTTCATGCGGACTCCTGTGCAGTGATGAAGTCCCGGCCCAGCTGCCGGGACAGGGTCGTCGCGCCGCAGGCGGCATCGAGCGCGCGCACTTCGCGCAGCGCGCGGTGCAGCGGCAGCTCCCAGGTGAAACCCATGCCGCCGTGCAGGTGCATGGCCTTTTCGATGATGAAGGCGGCGTGCTGCAGGCTCAGCGCCAGCGCGCCGCGCGTGTCGCGCTCCCGCCCCCATTCGTCGCACCGCAGCGCACGGCTGATCGCGGCGCCGCTCGCTTCGTGGAACAGCTTCATCCGGGCCAGCCAATGGCGTACCGCTTGCCGTGAGGAAAGCGGGGCACCGAATTGCACGCGCGTCCCGGTATGCGTGACGGCCGCCTCCAGCGCGCCCTCGGCCGCGCCATGCGCCGTCGCCGCCAGCAGCAGATCGAGATCGCGCCACAGCGCCGTCGCGGCCGGCGCATCCAGTTCGGCCAGCACGGGCGCCTCGGCGAGATCCAGCCAGGCTGCCGGCTCCTCAGGGTCGAGGGCGGGATCGAGCGTGCGCGGTACGCCTGCCAGATCGACCAGCACGGCGCCGTCGCCGTGCGTCTGGCGCAGCAGCAGCCAGTCGGCATGCCGGGCTTGGCGGGCATGGCCCACGCAGCGCTCGCCGAGACGCCCCTGGCACGCGATCGTGCCAAGGCGTTTGCCCTCGACCAGCGCGGCGCGCATCGATGCATCGGGAAGATGGCGGGCCAGCACGATCTGCTCGGCGAGTGCAAAGCGCAGCCGCTGACGGCCGGCCGCCTGTACCACCGGTACGGCAAACGCCAGCGGCAAGCCGAGCCCGCCATCGTCCTCGGCGGCGCACACGCCGAACAGGCCCGCGGCGGCCAGTACGCCCGCGTGTTCGTCCACCGTGCGGCGCAATGCGTCTTCGATTGCGCTCTGCGCGGCCTCGCCGAATTCTTCGGGACGCGGTCCCTTGTCGTCTTGGCTCATGTCAGTGCTCCCGGGGCAGTTGAAGAATGCGTTGGGCGATCAGATCGAGCTGCACCTCGGAGGTGCCGGCGTAGATCGTTTCGGCGCGCGAGAACAGATAGGCGTGCGTGAAGAACTGGCGGGCGCGTCGTGCCAGCGGACTCGATTGCGGTCCGATCTGGCTGACCTGCTCCAGCGCGAAGCCGGCGAAGGCCTGATGGCATTCGGACCAGAACAGCTTGGTCAGCGAGCCGCGGGCGCCGATGGTCTCGCCCTGCATCAGCTGGTCCACCGTGCGTTCGACCAGGCCCTTGAGCCCGTCGATTTCCGAGAGCACCATGCCCAGCCGACGCTGCACGCCGGCATCGTCGAGCTGCCGCGTGAGAACAGGATCGGAGCGCAAGGCACGCACCAGGAAACCGAGCTCGCTCTCGAAGCGCCAGGCCCGGTACATGCGGTTGGTGGCCCGCTCGATCGACAGCACGCGCAGCGCGGCGGTCCAGCCCTCGTCCGGGGCGCCCAGCCGGGCGTTGTCGGGCACCACCACATCGTCGAAGAAGACCTCGGCGAATGACTCCTTGCCGTCGATCGACTTGATCGGTACCACCCGGATGCCCGGCGTGTTCATCGGCACGGCAAACATCACCAGACCGCGATGCCGGTCCGCGACGGTGCCGGTACGGGCCAGCAACAGACAGTAGTGCGCCTTTGCCGCGCCGCTGGTCCAGATCTTCTGTCCGTTGATGCGCCAGTGCTGGCCGTCGGGAACGGCTTTGGTGCGCAGCCGGGCGAGATCCGAGCCGGCGTCCGGCTCGGAGAAGCCTTGGCACCAGAACTGGCGCATGGTCAGGATATTGGCCAGGAAGTCCTGCTTCTGCGCCTCGGTGCCGACCGCCATGATGATCGGGCCGGCCAGCTCCTTGCCGATCGAGCTGACGCTTTCGGGCATCAGCAGCGCGCCGATCTCCTTGTTGACCGCCAGATGTTCGCGCAGGCTCAGGCCGTGACCGCCATAGGCGCGCTGCCAGGTCATGCCGGCGAGGCCTGCCTCGTGCATGGCGGCTTCCCACTGGCAGCTCTCCTCCAGTGTGGGGCTGCGGTAGTCGGGATGGTCGGCGCGCATGTGCGCAGGAAGATGGGCGGCGAGCCAGTCGCGCGCATGGGCGCGGTAACGGCTTACCGGGTCGCCATTCGCCGATGCGGCGGGCGGATCGAGGTCATGCAGCATGGGAGGTCTCGGGTTCGGGAAGGGCGGTGGGGCGCAATGGCACGATCAAGGCATCGAGGATCGCGACCCCTTGGCCGCGCGGACGCACCAGGATCGGGTTGAGGTCGATTTCGGCCACCTGGCCGCGATGGCGGCAGGCAAAGTCGGACAGCCTGGCGACGGTGCGTGCCGCGGCCTCGACGTCGGCGGGCGCCTGGCCCCGTGCGCCGTCCAGCAGCGGATACAACCGCAGCGAGCGGATCATCGCCTGCGCCTGCTCCTCGCTGACGGGGGCCAGTTGCAGCGCCACGTCGCGCAGGACCTCGGCGTAGATGCCGCCCATGCCAACCATCACCACCGGCCCGAAGACCGGATCGCGTGAAATCCCCGCGATCAGTTCGATGCCGCCACGCAGCATGGGCGCGACCAGCATGCCGTCCAGACGCGCGTGCGGTGAATGGCTTGCCACGCTGGCCAGGATCCGTGCGTACGCGGCACGCACGGCCATGGCATCGTTCAGGTTCAATGCCACGCCGCCAGCTTCGGTCTTGTGCGGTATGTCCTCCGATACGATCTTGAGCACGACCGGATAGCCGATGGATTCGGCAGCCTGCACCGCAGCGTCGGCATCGTGCGCGCGGCATTCACGGGGAACGTCGAAGCCCGCCGCGATCAGCACCTGCTTGGCGGCATGTTCGTCGCGGAACGCGTTCTCCGGCAGGCGGGCCGCCATGTCGGCGGTCTCCGCCTGATCGGTGGGGGCTGGCGGGCCCTCGCCGTCCTGCAGGCCGGCCAGGCGTACCAGCGCATCGATACCCCGCGCGGCGGCGTCGATGCTGGAGAACACCGGGATGCCGAGCGCCTGGATCTGCGCGACCGCGTCGGTGGGCCCGCTGCTGATGATGACCAGCGGGCGCTGCGGATACGCCGCGCGCAGCCGTGCCAGCGCCTCCAGATAGATGTCCCGCAGCCGCGCGCTGTACAGCGCGAGGGACAGGAACAGCACGGTGGTGCTCTCGCCCGGGTCTTCCTGCAGCGCCGACAGCACCTCGAACAGGATCTCGGGACGGCTCGACAGTTGCGCCGACGCGTCCACGGGATTGTTGGGCACGGCGCCTGGCAGCGCGGCGCGAATGCGCTCGCGTGTGGCCTGGGCCAGCGGCGGCATGGCCAGTCCGGCCACGCTCATGGCGTCGGCCATCATGATGCCGAACCCGCCGGACGCGGCCACCGGTGTCACCGCGGGCTTGACCGGCAGGCGGCCCGGCAGCAATTGCGATACCGCCAGTCCGATCTCGACCAGATCTTCGTGAGAGCGCACTCTCAGCGCACCATGGCGGCGGAACACCGCATCGATCACGGCATCGGAGGCGGCCAGTGCGCCCGTGTGCGAGGCGGCCGCCGCCTGGCCCTGCTCGGTGGCGCCGATCTTGAGCACGATCACCGGCGTGCGGTGATCACGCGCAATGGCCAGGGCCTGGCGAAGCCGGTCGCCGTCGCGGCAGGTCTCCATGCAGCACAGGATGACGTTGGTGGCCGGATCTCGCGCGAGCGCCGCGATGCCGTCTGCGAGATCGACCTCGGCTTCGTTGCCGGTGGTGATCATGCGGCTGATGCCGGCACCGCGCCGCACCAGCAGCTGCAGGGTATAGCTGCCGATATTCCCGGACTGCGACACGATGCCGATGGCGCCGGGCTGCGGGAAATGATCCTCCAGCGCGACCGAGAACGAGCCGATCGCGCGCTCGGCTACCCCCAGGGTGCCGAGACAGTTCGGTCCAAGCAGTCGCATTCGATGGCGCTGCGCGAGGGTGCGCATTTCGGTCTGCCAGGCTGCCCCTTGCGGCCCCGCTTCGGCAAAACCGGACGACAGCACCACGACGGCCTGCACGCCGCGGTCGGCGCATTCGCGTACCGCCTGCACGGCCATGGCGGCGGGCACGGCGACGATGGCCAGGTCGGGCGCCTGCGGCGTGTCCGCCAGCCGTGGGTAGGCGCGCAGGCCTTGGACCTCGACGGCGTTCGGATTGATCGGATAGATGTCCCCGCCATAGCCATGCTTGCGCAACAGATGCACCGGGCGCCCGCCGATCTTCGAAGCATCGGAGGAGGCGCCGATCACCGCGATCCGTTTCGCGAGAAAAAAGGCTCCCATTCCGGCCCCAGGGGCCGGCTTGATCGACTCGCGCATGGTTCAGCGTCCCTTGAACTGCGGCGCGCGCTTCTCGAGGAAGGCCATGCGCGCCTCGCGTGCGTCCTCGGTACGCGACAACGCCATCGTGAAATCCTGTTCGAAGCGGTAGGCGTCGCGCTGCGGCATCAGATCGACCATATTGGCCGCCCGCTTGGCATAGACCACGGCCAGCGGTGCCTTGGAGGCGATCTCATGGGCCAATGCCATCGTCACCGGCAACAATTGGTCCGGCGGCAGCACGTCCTCCAGGATATTGCGGCGCAGCAGCTCTGCCGCGCTCAGGCGCTGGCCGGTGAAGAACAGGCGCCGGGCGGTCGAGCGGCCGAACAGGGTGCGCAGCATGGAGGCACCGCCTGCCAGGCCGACGTTGATCTCCGGCATGCCGAAGGTGGCGTTCTCGGATGCGTAAAGAATGTCGCAGGCGGCTGCCAGGCCCATGCCGGCGCCGAGCGCGGCGCCATTGACTGCCGCAATGACCGGCTTGGCGCATTCGCGGATCGCATTGCCGGTCTCGCGTGTGATCCGGTTGTGCTCGAGGAAGTCGCCCGGGATGTCGGTGCTGGGACGGTCCTTCAGATCGGCACCCGCGCAGAAGACGGAGCCCTGGCCCGTCAGCACGGCGCAAAGAATATCGTCGCGTTCGGAAATTTCGTCGAATACGGCGACCAGTTCGCGACGCATCGCACGATTGAGCGCGTTGACCGGCGGGCGATTGAGCGTGACCAATGCCACTTTTTCGTTGACGTCGAGGCGTACGCTCTTGTCAGTCATGATGGCCTCCCTGGCCACGACGAGGCTGGCGGGAAAGGGCGCGGAAGGGAGAAGGGAGGGGCTGCGCAAGATCGCGCAGCGCTTTGGGCGCTGTCAAAGTTGTCTCCTGAATGCCGGGAAGAAGCGAAGCCCTCTGCAGGGGGCGTGAGGGAATTCTATCCACGAAGATCGCCCGATATTCCTGCAGAATCCTTGAGTGTGTTCTGCGAAAACGGATGGAGTGAATGCGGCAGTGGCTCGGTTAACATGCCAGCGCCGGCGACCGCTCGATCGGAGCGGCGGGCAGCCATGAAACGAGAACCGCAATGCAGGCATTGGCAGGAAAGGTAGCGCTGGTGACCGGCGCAGGCTCCGGCATCGGCCGGGCGAACAGTGTGTTGATGGCGGCGCGTGGCGCGGCCGTGATCGTCAACGATCTCGACGCGCCCGCCGCCGAGCAGACCGTGGCGCTGATCCGGCAGGCCGGTGGCGTGGCACGGGCATGCATCGCGGACGTATCCGACGGGGCGTCGGTCGCGCACGCTTTCGCGCTTGCACAGCGCAGCCTCGGCCCCGTCGATGTCCTGGTCAACAACGCAGGCATCCCCAGCGGCATGCCCGCGTTCGAGGAAATCGACGAAGCGGCGATCGATCGGATGTTCGACGTGACGGTAAAGGGCGCGATGCTCTGCACGCGCAGCGTGCTGCCCGCGATGAAGGCGCGCCGCAGCGGCAAAATCGTCAACACGTCGTCGATCACGGCCTACGGGTCGCATTCGAGAGGCAGCGTCTACGCAGCGGCGAAGGGCGCGATCATCAGCCTGACGCGTGCGTGGGCCCGTGAATTTGCCCAATGGAATATCCACGTCAATGCGGTGGCGCCGGGGCGCGTACGCACGCCGATGACGGCGGGCCTGAGCGCCGACCCGGCCTATCGGGAGGAAGTGCGCCGCCGCGTGCCGCTGGGCCGGCGGGGCGAGCCCGAGGAGATCGCCGCCGTGGTCGCGTTCCTCGCATCGTCCGATGCCGACTATATGACCGGCCAGGTGCTCAGCCCCAACGGCGGCGAGATCATGTAAGGGCGGCCATGCATATCGAACGCATCGGCGCCATCCGGACCGACCTTGGCGAATGCCCTGTCTGGGATGCGGATCGGCAGCGTCTATGGCTGGCCGATTGCCGCCATGGCCTGATCCATCGGATCGACGCGCAGCGCGGAAGTCATCGCACGTACGAACTGCCCGCGCCGCTCGGCTCGTTTGCCTTGAATGACGACGACAGCCTGGTGGTGGCGCTGAAGGAGGAGGTCGCCGTCTATGTTCCGTCCTCCGGCACGCTCGAGCGCCTCGCCCGCATCGATGACAGCCATCCCGATCTGCGGCTCAACGATGGCGCCGCGATGCCGGACGGCAGCTTCGTCGTCGGCACCATGCATGTTGGCCGCGCGCCGGGCGACGCGCCGCTCGGCGGCCTGTACAGGCTCGATCCCGCCGGCTGTTTCGCGCGGCTGGATCGGGGCCTGGGCGTCGTCAACGGGCCGGTGGCGCACCCGTGGCGCGCCGAACTCCATGTGGCCGACAGCGCCGCCCGCGCCATGTATCGCTACGACTTCGACGCGATGGGCAACCTCGGTGCGCGGGCGCTGTTCGTCGATACGGCGCCATATGGGTCTGCTCCCGACGGCTGCTGCTTCGATCGCGACGGTGGCCTGTGGACCGCGCTGGTGCATCAAGGCGCGATCGTCCGCTTCGATGCCGAGGGACGATTGTCGCATCGGATCGCATTGCCGGTAGCCCATCCGACGTCCCTGTGCTTTGGCGGACCGGCGCTCGAGGATATCTACGTCACCTCGATTCGCGACAGCGGGCGGCTGCGGGCGCGGGGATCGCTCGATGGCGCGCTGCTGCGCGTGCGGGATTCCGGCTTTTGCGGAGCCGCGCGGCCCCGCTGCCGTATCCCGTTCTAGCCGGCGTTCTCGATCACCGAACTGGATTTGCCGTAGGCGGTAAAGCGCATCGAGTCGCCCGAAACGTGCGAGGCCACGAAGTCGAGGAACAGGCGGATCTTGGCCGGAATCATCGCCGTATCGAGAATGGTCGCGTACATGCCTTCCTCGAACGTCGTATTGGTGACGCGGAACTGCGGCAACAGCCGCACCAGCGTGCCGCGCGAAAGGTCGTGATGGACCGTGTAGTCATCGAGCAGCGCGATCCCTTCCCCCAGGCGCGCCAGCTCCAGCAGCGCCACACCATTGTTCGTGATATGCCGCGGCTTGAAGCTGACTTCCTCGACACTGTCTCCCTGCTTGAATTGCCAGCTGTGGTAATTGCCGGGAAGCAGATAGGCCATGCAATCGTGCTGCAGGATATCGGACGGCTGAACCGGTGGCGGCCGGCGTGCCAGATAGGCGGGTGAGGCCACCAGATAGCGCTCGCTCTTGAACAGGATGCGCCGCTTCAGCCCCGCTTCGACCGGGGGCGAGATGCGGAAATCGATGTCGTAGTTATTGCGCCGCAGGTCCGCCTTGGACTCGGACAACACCAGTTCGACATGGATATCCGGGTATTGCTGGCGAAAGGCGGCCACCAGCTGGGGCAGCACGCCCAGGCCGAACATCATGCGCGAATGCACTCGCAGAATGCCCTTGGGCGCCGAGCGGATCTCGGTGATGTTGCGATGCGCCTGGTTGATGTTCCACAGGATTCCCTCGAGCTCCCGCGCATATTCCTGACCGGCCTCGGTCAGCACCACCTGCCGCGTCGAGCGCATCAGCAGCTTCACATTCAACTCGTTCTCGAAGTCGGTGATCATCCGCGACACCGATGTCGCCGATACGCCGAATTGCCGCGCGGTTTCCGAAAAACTCTCCGTCTTCGATATCGACAGAAAGAGCTCCATCGCTCGAAGCCTGTCCATCATTCCTCCACTTTTTGCAGTACAGAACGCCGTGTTTTCTGTATTCCGGCCGGCCATATCCGACCCCTAGAATTTTCTCGAACCCGGTAAGGATTTTTAGGAGACAGCATGGAATTCGGCGTATTCATTCTGGCGCAGCAGCGAGGGTACCACCAGACCTCGAAGGAAGTCATCGGCAACTCCATCGAGCAGACCGTGATGGCGGAACAGGCGGGATTCGATACCGCGTGGTATGCCGAGCACCATTTCAACAACTACTCGTTGTCGCCCTCGCCGCTGATGACGGTGGCGCACGCCGCCGCCAAAACCAACCGCATTCGCCTCGGCACGGCAGTGTGCATCCTGCCGCTGTATCACCCGGCACGCTTCCTTGCCGAGGTGGGCTTCGTCGATACGGTATCCGATGGCCGTCTGGAACTTGGCGTCGGATCGGGCTATCAGCAATTCGAATTCGAACGCTTTGGCGTCGACATCGCAGAGTCGGGCGCGATCTTCAATGAATTCCTGGACGTCATTCCGAAGGGCCTGACGCAAAAGATCTTCGAGTACGAGGGGCAGTTCCTGAAGATTCCGCGCAGCTCGATTGCCGTGCGCTGCCTGCAGGACCCAATGCCGCCGCTGTGGGTGACCTCTGGCAATCCGGTTACGCTGGGCCGCGGCGTGCGCGAGAAGCACAACCTGTTCGTCACCGCGCTGCTCAATGGCAACGACGCCATTGCCGGCTTGCGCAGCCGACTGGAGAAGGTGGCGGCGGACAATGGCAAGGACCTCGATCGCGACGTCAAGTTTGGCTTCCTGCGCTGCGGCTATGCATCGGACAGCAAGGCCGAGATCGACGCCTACCTCGATTGCGCACGCTTCCAGCGGCGGATCTCCGAAAGCCTGAAGTATCGACGTGCGCAGAGCGATGACGGCTATATGGTCAAGGAGCTGCCGTCGGATAGCGATCCGACCTTCGAGCAACTGCGCCAGAACCTTCCCGTCGGCTCGGTCAACGAGGTCATCGACAAGCTGCTGGAGGAAATCAGCATTCTGCGTCCAAAGCACATCGCCTTGCAGACCCAGTTGGGCGACTTCGACCAGAAGACCATGCTCAAGCAGATTGCACTCTGGGGTGAACGGATCATTCCGGCAATCCGCAAGGAAGTCGGCCAATTGCGTGTTGCCGCCTGAGGACTGAAGCCATGCGCATCCATTTGACCAATGCCGGCGCCATCACGCTGCGCGACCCGGCCGATTTCAAGCGCCTCGATGTCATGGTCGACCCGCAGTCGCGCGATCGGCTGGAGCGCGCGATTGCGCGCATCGGCCGGCGGGAGGACGAGCGCCACGTCCGGCTGGCGCCGTCCGTGCTGCGCTTTCTGTCCGGCCATGCCGGCGACCCGCAATGGGAGGCGGGATTCTCGGCGATGTTGGGCTACGCCGCCCATCAAGGCTGGGTCGATGAATGCGGCAACGTTCGTGCGCACCTGACGCTGAACGACAGCGACGAGGTCGTGTCCGTGGACGACTTCAAGGCCGCGATGCGCGCATTGCCGGCAGGGATCAGTGCGGTCACCACGGGCAGCGGCGACGATGTCGCCGGGCTGATTGTGTCGAGCCTGACTTCGGTGTCTGCCGAGCCGCCGATGGTGGGCTTCTTCGTGCAGCGTACCGCGTCGGCGCACGGGGCGCTGCTTCGTGTGGGCCGCTTCGTCGCGAACGTGCTGGGAGAAGAGCATGGCGACGTCATCAATGACTTCCTGAAGGCGCCCCAGGGTCCGGCACGCTTTGCGGCCGGCCAATGGTCGGAAGGCGAGCGCGGTCTGCCGGTGCTCAAGGACGCGCTGGCGAGCATGGAATGCGACATCGTTTGCACCGAGGTCCTTGGCACGCACGATCTGATCGTCGGCAAGATCCGCAGGACCAGCTCCCGGCAAGCCAGGCCGATCATCAACTTCAACGCGGGCACGCATCGCATTGCGCCGGCGCGCGCGGCCGTTACGCAATAGACGTCCGGGCAACCCGACGGATTGACGCGTCACGCTCGCCGCCCGGGTTCACCGACACCAACGGTACGCCTTGAAGGGACCCCGCAGCCCGTGCGCGGGTCGCCACGGGCATGCCTGCGACATACCGAACCGCATGCCGGCGCCAGGAGGGGCTGCCGCGTAGTGCATCGGAGGCGGCGATCCAATCGCCGTCAATAACAAACCAGAGGAGACAAAAAGCATGAAAAAGGTAGGCGCATTGATCGTCGCGCTTGGGGGAGCGTGCGGTCAGGCCAACGCGCAGATGAGCGTCACGCTGTATGGTGTCGTTGATACGGCGGTCGAGTACATCAACCACGCGGCGAGCGCGCCGGCGATCGATACGACGACGGGGCAGGTCACGCAACGGCCCGGAGGAAACCGTTTCTCGATGATCAACAGCGGCGGCCTGTCCGGTTCGCGCTGGGGCTTGCGCGGCAGCGAAACCCTGGGCGGCCGCTTGAGCGCGATCTTTACGCTCGAGAGTGGATTCGGGCCCGACGATGGCCGATCGTCGCAGGGTGGCAGGCTGTTCGGCCGGCAGGCCTACGTCGGGCTGCAGCACGCCGACTATGGCGCGCTGACATTCGGTCGGCAGTACACGCCGATGTTCGATGTGCTGGCCGATTTCACACCGATGCGCTACGCGCCGCTGTACGAGCCGTTGAGCGCGCTGCTGGGCCCGGCCTTTCGGCTCGACAATACCGTCAAGTATTCGGGGAAATGGGGACCGTTGAGTGGTAAGGCGCATTTCAGCTTCGGCGCCGGACACGGCTCGCTCGGCGCCATGCCGGTGGCCGGCGGCGGTGCCGGGGAAGTGCCTGGAAGCTTCCGCGACAATTCGGCATACGGTGGATCGCTGACCTACGCCTCCGGTCGCTGGGGGGTCACCGCCATCTACGACCAGTGGAATCCCG
The DNA here is from genome assembly GCA_031180665.1 of Cupriavidus sp. Taxonomy (GTDB): domain Bacteria; phylum Pseudomonadota; class Gammaproteobacteria; order Burkholderiales; family Burkholderiaceae; genus Cupriavidus. The sequence goes on from JAPSLP010000010.1 coordinate 111,616, forward strand.
CGCCGACCGCAGTCAATGCCGCCAGCGCGAAAAAAGCGGCGGCGGCGATCAGTTATTCGGCCGGTTCGGTCAAGCTGGTGGCGGGCTATCGATGGGCAGATACCAAGACGGCTGACGGCAATACCCTGCTGCGCGACGATCTGTACTGGGTCGGGGTCAACTACAACGTCGTTCCGGCGCTGCTGCTGCAGCTGGGCTACTACTACGACAACCTGAAACTGGCGCGCGTGGGACCCTCCACGGCTGCGACGAATCCCGCCAACCCGTGGCAGATCAGCTTCAATGCCGACTATTCGTTGTCAAAACGCACCGACGTGTACCTGTCGCTGGCCTATGCCAGGCATTCCGGCCTGAATTTCGATTCCGCCTGGACCGGTGTCTCGTCGGGGTACGCGCTGGCGCAGGGCAGTAACGATCAATTCGGCACCGCGATCGGCATTCGCCACCGCTTCTGACCACCGCAAGGAGTGGGCGGGGCGCGGCTTGCGCCGCGCCCCGCCGACATGTCGTCACCGCAGCTGCGCCCGGCCGCTCAAGGCTTGACTGCGATCGCCCCGATCTCGACCGCCACATCGCGCGGCAGCCGGGCCACCTGTACCGTCGCCCGCGCCGGCGTGACGCCGGTGAAATAGGTCCCGTAGACCTCGTTCATCTTGGCGAAGTCGTTCAGGTCCTTCATGTAGACGGTGGTGGAGACGACGTTGGCCATCGTCATCCCGTCGGCGGCCAGCACCGCTTTCAGGTTGTCGAGCACCAGCCGGGTCTGCGCCTCGATCGGGGCATCCTTGAGCAACTCTCCGGTCTTCGGATGGATCGGGATCTGCCCGGCAAGGTACAGCACATTGCCGGCGCGGACCGCCTGCGAGTAAGGCCCGATGGCCTTGGGCGCGTCGGGCGACGAGACGGCACGCAGTGCGCCGCCTTGCAGGGCGCCCCCATGCTGGGCGCAGGCGGACAGCGATGCCACGCCGCAAAGCGCGGCGGCAATCAAAGCAATCGATCGTTTCATGGGCTGACTCTTGTTGGCAAGGATTGAGGTCGGTTACGCCATGGCGCCGGACAGATTCCACATCGAGTCCACCAGACGGTCGATGTCGTTGGCGTCGTGCCACAGGTGTGTCGAGATGCGGATGCCGTAGTGCTGGGCCGGCGCGCCGATGACTTCGAAGTTGACCGAGCGGATCACGAAGCCCGGGGAGAAGTCGCTCAGCATGCGGTTGACGAAGGTCGTGGCCTTCTGCTGGTTCATCGCATCGTCGCGATTGCGGAACGGGTTGAAGCAGGTCAGCGCCGACACCAGCTTCGGATCGTCCTTCGGCGAGTACAGCGAATCGATGCCCCAGCGCTCGACGATCTTTTCCTTCAGATAGGCGGACAGCGTCAGATCGTAGGTTTCGATCTTCTTCCTGCCGATCGAGTCCCACATTTCGCAGGCGCGCGCCAGTGCCCGGAACATCGGCACGTGCAGGCTGCCGCAGGAGGTGACCGTGGCGGCGATGTCATAGGCACCGCGCGGCTGCTGCCTGGCGTAGGAACTGGTATGGATCGGGAACCAGTCGGGCAGCGGCAGCGGGTTCGATGCGCGCATCTTGTTGCGGATGACGAGGATGCCGGTGGAACCGGGGCCGCACTGCCACTTGTGGCCGGCGCCGGACATGAAGTCCATGCCGAGGGCACCGTAGTCGTACGCCATCATGCCGGGCAGGTGGGCACCGTCGACGATGCTGATCAGGCCGTGCGCCTTGACGACTTCCATCAGGTCGGCGATCGGCAGCATGGTGCCCGTCTTGTAGGTCGGCGACGACCACATCATCGCGCGCACCCGCTTGCCCTGGCCCTTCAAGGCACGGATCCGCTCGTCGAACAGCTGGACGTAGGTGCTGGCGCTCTGGCGGTTGCCCGTCGGCAGCGCAATCATCGACACCTCGATGCCGTAGCGGTCCACTGCGATATTGAGCGGCGTCAGGCCGCCGCCGTGCTCGTGGTTGGTGGTCACCACCACATCGCCCGGCTCCCACTTGATGCCGAGAATCGCGTGGCACATGCCCGATGAGGTATTGGCCGAGAAGGCGAGCTCGTCGCGATCGACGCCGAAGCCCTTCGCCACGGCCTCGCGCAGGTCGGCGAGGTTGCCATAGCCGCTGGACGAATCCGCCGCCTTGGCGAAGTTCTCCTGCTCGAAGGTATCGAGCACGACCTGCGGCATCGAGCCGCCGGTACCGATGTTCATGTAGACCTTCTCGGGCTTGAGCACGAACATGCCCTGAACCTGCGCCCAGAAGGCTTCGTCCTGCGTCAGCTGCGAGCGCAGGTCCGATGCCTGCGCCGACGCATCGTTCGAACACGCGCTGACAAGCGGACCGAGGGCCAGCGAGCCGGCGCCGTAGGCCAGCATGCGCAGGAACTCGCGCCGCTTGGGTGTCCACCTCGCCAAGTCCTCCAACTGCGCTTGCGTCGCGACAGCCCGTCTCTGCGTTTGCTTCAGCTCGTCCATGGTGCTCTCCCGTTTCGTCCAACGATCGGCGCATCGGCGCATCCGCGTGTTTGCACGCATGGCGCCTGTCCAAAAAAAGTCTACGCAAACTACGGTCCAAGCATCAGGACGACTTTCCCCTACGCAGTAATACCGAGAGCGCGTTGTTGGGGCACGCAGAGGGGCATTGCGCCAGCGGGATGGCGCTGTAAAGGGGCACCATCCACGAGATGGCACCACGGTAGGGAGAAACCGTCAGCAGTCTGCCGCTAATGCCTCGTCGGCCAATCCGGTCGCATGCAGATCGGAGAAGTGAACCGCGTATTTGACAAGTTCGGCCCGCCCGCCGACCTGCAGCTTCCGGCGGACATGCAGGCGATGCGTTTCGACGGTGCGTACGGAGGTGCCGAGCCGCTCGGCAATCTCCTTGTTGGAGTAGCCTTCGGCCACCAGTTTGAGCACGGTGACCTCCTTGGGCGTCAGCGTCCGGCGCGATGAAGGGAGCGGTTCGTCGGTCTGCAGGTAGGCCTGCAGTTCGGTGTTCAGATAGGTCCCGCCCGCGGCGACCGTGCGGATCGCGGTCACCAGCTCGTGCGCGGGCGCTTCCTTGAGGACATAGGCTGCGACGCCGAGCGCGAAGGCACGGCGCACGTACTCCGGGTCCTTGTGCATCGACAGCGCGACGACCCGTATCGAAGGGAACCGCTCGGCGAACCGCGTGGCAAGCTGCAGGCCGTTGGCGTCCGGCATGTGAATGTCCGAGACGACCAGGTCGGGACGGCGCTGCGCGGCCAGTACGATGGCGTCCTCGACGTTGGACGCCTCGCCGACCACCGTCATTTCCCCGGTGGCCTCCAGGCGCAGGCGGACGCCGTCCAGCACAAAGGGATGGTCATCGACGAGCAGCACACGCAGGTTCGAGGTCATGCAGCAGGGCTCCTTGCAGGGGAACGGCGGCCTGGAGGTCGGGCCGGATGTCTGGCCGGAGGTCGGGCTCGGGCCCGGGCGCGTGCAGCGCCAGGCGGACCTCGACGCGCGTCCCGTCCGCTCCGGTATGGATGGCGAAGTCGCTGCCCTCCAGGCTTTCGATGCGTTCGCGCATATTGCGCAGGCCGATGCCGCCCTTGCGGTCGGCCCGCACTTTCTTCAGATCGAAGCCGCGGCCGTTGTCCTCGATCCGCAGCTCGACGTGACGGTCGTTGCCGGTCAGCGCGATCTGGACCCAGCCGGCATGGGCATGGGACAGGGCGTTGTTCAGGGCTTCCTGTGCGACGCGGAACAGCGCCGTGGCCTGCGCCTCGGACAGCGCCGGTATCGCGCCATGCTCGGCGAAGCGAAGATCGACGGGGCACTGCGGCCGCAACTGTTCGACCAGCATGCGCAGCGCGGCGGCCAGGCCCAGGTCGCTGAGCAGGGCCGGATGCAAGCCGTGCGAAACGCGGCGGATCTCGATCAGCGCCTCCTGCAGGCGGCCGAGCCCCTGCGCCAGCAGTTCCTGCGGGGCATGGCGGCGCGCCGGCGGCGGGGCATGCTTGGGGTCCTGTCCGTGTTCCTGCTGCTGTTCCAGATGGACCTGGGCGGTTTCCAGCAGGTACTTGGACGACACCAGCACCTGCACCACGCCGTCATGCAGCTCGCGCGCGACGCGAGCGCGCTCCTCTTCCTGCGAGCTGACCACGCGCCGGGCCAGGCGGCGCAGCTTCTCGCCGGATATCCGGGAGTTGTGCAGGTTCAAGGCGAGGCCGCCGAGGCTGATCAGCATGATGGATCCGAGCGCAAAGGCGCTGATCCGTATCTGCGTATCGCGCAGCGTGCGGGCGGCATTGGCATCGAACGCCGCCAGCTCCCGTTCGATGTCGTCCATGTAGAGGCCGGCGCCGAGGATCCATCCCCATTGGTCGGCGGCGCGCACATACGACATCTTGGGCGCTTCGGTGCGGGAGGAAGGCTTGATCCAGTTGTATCGAACAATACCGCCGCCGGCACGTGCCTTGTTGATCAGCAACATCGCCTGGTCGCTGCCGGCATCCGCGGGGTCGCAGAAATCGACGCCTTCGATGCCCATGCTGCCCGGGTTCAGCAGCACATTGCCCAGGCGGTCGTAGACGAAGAAGTAGCCGTCATTGCCGAAATGCATGCGGGACAGGGCGGCGAGGGCCTGCTGCTGCAGGTCCGCCTCCTCGCCGCTGCCGTGGGCGATGCGGACCAGCGTGGCATGCCCGAGCTCGACGTAGTGGCGCAACTCCTTTTCCTTGCTGGCCACGTAGACCGCCTGTACCTGCTGGCGGTCCTGCCGCGAATGGCTGACCATCTGGTAGGAGACCGCCCAGGTCACCAATACGAAAACTACCAGCATGAAGGCAGCGGACAGGGCGACCGTTCTCATGCGGATCGTCAGGCTTTGCACGCGTGGGGGCAGATGGATCATCGAGGGGTGCCAAGAGCCGGTCGTATTCGGGTTCGGCAAGCCGGTGGGATGGCCGCCGACGAAACACCGAAGCGGCGCCGAGCAAATGCCGACACCGCCAAACAAATCGATTCCTCCCAGTTCGATTTATCGAATCGGCCCGCTGCGCGAGTTCGGTGTCCGCGCTTTGTCAGGCCGATTCTCGACCCCTCGTGCCAATCGACGAACAAGGACTGTTTGGTCGACAAGCATGACGAAACCTATGATGTTTTCTTGCAAAAGGCAAGCGGTGGTCCGGGCGCGGGCAAGCATGCCATTCGTGGTCATGCAATGGGGCTACGGGTGATTACCGAGAACAATGCAGACATGCCGGCGACAGTGCGGACAGGCCGATCGAAGGCAAGGCCGAGGCTCGCCATCGTAACCGGTCGGCATTACGGAGTTACCCCTAGAGCCGTGCCCTGGCGACGCCGCGACAGTTAGAATCGGCGATCGTCCGCGCTTCACGACGTCTCCATGCGCGCCGCTCCCGCCAAGTTCTCCGCTCCGCAACCCGTTCGCACGCATATGACGCGAGCACGGCTGGCCGCGCCGGTGATCGCAGCCTCGGGCTTCCGGCTGGTTTCCGTCCATGCGCCGGCGGGCTTCGGCAAGACCGGCGCGATGCTCGACATCCGGGCCGCTTGCGAGGCGGCCGGCATTCGCACCGCGTGGGTCCAGCTCGGCGCGGCCGACAACGACTTCCCGATGTTCCTCGCTTCGCTCGACATGGCGGTCGATCTGCTCGAGCGGCCCGGCGACCGTGCCGGCGACCCCACGGCCAGGCACGATACCGCTGCACTGACCGACACGGTGGTCGAGCGGCTGGCGCGCCTGGCCGAACCCTTCGCGATCTTCCTCGACGACTTCGAGACGCTGCAAAGCCGTGCCGCGCTCGCCTTCCTGCGCGAGCTGCTGGGGCAAGTCCCCGATCATGGGCGCTTCGTGGTGGGCTCGCGCGGGCTGCCGGACCTCGGCATCGCGCGCCTGCGCGCGCATGGCCGCCTGCTCGAGATCGATGCCGACGCGCTGCGCTTCACGCTGGACGAAACCCGTACCTATCTCGAGACCTGCGTCGAGACCCGCGTGGAAACGGCGGGAGGACAGGGCGGACAGCCCGTGCGACGCGTATCGGCGACCGATCTGCACCGGCTGCACCGCCGCACCGAGGGCTGGGTGGTGGCGCTGTGGCTGGCGGTGCTGGCGATGCAGCGCTGCGACGACGTTTCCCGGTTCATCGCGTCGTTTTCGGGCTCGGACGTGGCCGTCGCCGACTATCTCGCCGAAGACGTGCTGTCGCGCCAGCCAGCCGAGGTACAGGACTTCCTGCACAAGACCGCGCTGCTCAGCCCGTTCTGCGTCGCCCTGTGCAATGCGGTGACGCAACGCAGCGACAGCGCCCAGATGCTGGAGCGGCTGTCGCACGACAACCTGTTCCTGGTCAGCGTCGACGGCGCCGGCCAGTGGTATCGCTATCACAGCCTGTTTGCCGATTTCCTGCAGTCCCGCCTGGCGCTGCATCACGATGCCGCGCAGGTCGGCGCGCTGCACCGCCGCGCCAGCGAATGGTACGTGGCGCAGTGCCGGCCGGTGCCGGCCATCGAGCATGCACTGCGGGGCGGCGACACGGGCTCGGCCATCGATCTTTTGCAGCAGCACGCCGGACCATTGCTGCGCCAGGGCAGGGTACGGCTGCTGGCGCGCTGGTTCGACGCGTTGCCGGCCGGCTCGCTGGCGAATCGACCCGGGCTGCGGCTGGTGCATGCCTGGGCGCTGACCTTCCTGCACCGCAGCGACATGGCTCTCGCGCTGCTCGACGGCATGCGCGACGACGGCGAGCGCGATGCCGAGATGGCTGCCCATATGCTGGCGCTGCGCGCCTTCATCCTGGCGCTGACCGACCGGCTCGACCAGGCGCATGCGGCGTGGCTGGACTGCGCCCGCAAGCTGTCGCCGCAGCATGTGTTTCCATACGGCATCCAGCTCAATTCGCTGGCGTCCTGCCATATCTATCTCGGCGAGTTCGAGCAGGCCCGTCGCCTGCTCGACGCCAGCCTGAAGGCCTATGCCGAGATCGGCGGCTCGTCCAATCGCCGTGTCGCACAGTGCCTGGATGGCTCGATCGACCTGGCGCAGGGCCGGCTGCAACAGGCGCTGGCACGCTACCGCGGCGCCCATGAGCCCGATGCCCGCGGACGCGCGGCGCGCGTCGATGGCCAGGAGATCGCCGGCGCTTTTCTTGCCGAGGCGCTGTATGAGGCCGGGCGTTTTCCGGAGGCGCAGCGTCTGCTGGCGGCATACCAGCCGCTGATTCAGGAGGCCGCGTATATCGATCCGATCATCGTGACCTTCGTGCTGCTGTGCCGCATGGCCCTGGCTGAAGCGCGCGATGCCGATGGCCGTAACGCCGCCATGCTGTGGCTGCATGACTGCGAGCAGATGGGCTACCGCACCGGCCTGCTGCGGATGGTGGCCAGCGCGCGGCTCGAGCGCGCCCGCATCGCGCTGCTGCTGGGCGAGCGCGAGCGCGCGCAGGCTGAGCTGGCCGGCGCGCAGGCGCTCAATGCATGGTCGTTCGGCGCCTCGTTTACCCCGCATGCCAACGATGCCGAGACGCTCGATCTGGGGCGCTGGCGGCTGGCGGTGGCCGCCGGCGACGTGCAGGCGCTGGCATTGGCACGGCGCGAACTGGGCAACGCGCTTGACCAGGCTCGCCGCGCCGGGCGCGGGCGGCGGGCGCTGAAGCTGCGCATCGTGCTGGCGTTGGCGGAGCAGGCGGCCGGCGATCGCGATGCCGCCAGCGCCAGCATCGCGATCGCGCTCGAGGAGGCGGAGGGGGAGGGGTTCGTCAGCACCTTCACCGACGAGGGCAGCGGCGTCGCAACGTTGCTGCAAGGCATCGTCGGCGGCGCCGTACCGTCAGTGAGCGAGCGCGCGCGCCAATGGGCCGGGCAGCTGCTGGCGATGCCGGTCTGGCCGTTGCCGCATCGGGAGCGTGCCGCCATCGCGGGAGCCGGCGACGGCGATGGCGCGCAGCAGGCCGTGCCGCTTGCGTCGGCGCATGGCCTGACCGGCCGCGAGCTCAGCGTGCTGCGGCTGCTGGCCGAGGGCCTGTCGAACAAGGGGATGGCGGACCGGCTGTTCGTGTCCGAGACCACCATCAAGACGCATCTCCGCAATATCAACGGCAAGCTCGACGCCTCGTCGCGAACGCATGCGGTGGCGGTGGCCCGCCGCCTGGGGCTGGTCGCCTGAGGGGCGGCGTCGCCTGCGGCGGCGCGTCGCGGTTCAACCCTTCCTGACCAGCTTGCACGCCGATTGCGACAGGGGCCGGAACGCCTTGTCCGCCGGAATCGTCGCCTTGAGCTTGTAGTAGTCCCAGGGGTACTTCGATTCCTCGGGCTTTTTCACCTCGAACAGATACATGTCGTGGACCATGCGGCCGTCCTCGCGCAGCTTGCCGTTGGTGGCGAACACGTCGTTGACGGGCGCCGCGCGCATCGCCGCCACGGTGGCCCGGGCATCGTCGGTGCCGGCCGCATGGACCCCGCGCAGGTAGTTCAGCACGGCCGAGTAGGTGCCGGCCTGCACCATGGTCGGCATCTTCTTCTGCTTGTCGAAGAACCGGCGCGACCATGCGCGCGAGGCCTCGTTGCGGTCCCAGTAGAAACCGTCGGTCAGGTACATGCCCTTGGTCGCGGCCAGTCCGAGGCCGTGAATATCGGTGATATGCGTCAGCGAGGCGGCGATGATCTGCCTGGGCGTGACGCCGAACTGCGCGGCTTGCTTCAACAGGTTGGCGGAATCGCCGGCCGCATTGGCCATGCCGATCACGCTTGCCTTCGAGCTCTGCGCCTGCACGATCTGCGACGAGAAGTCGGCAGCGCCAAGCGGATGCCTGGCGCTGCCGACCACCGTGCCGCCAGCCGCCTTGACGGCCTCCTCGAAGCCCGAACGCAGCGCGCGGCCGCCGGCATAGTCCGCCTCGATAAAGAACCACGCCTTGTGCCCGGCCTCGGTGATCGCGCGCGCGGTGCCCTGGCCCTGGGAGTACTCGTCATAGGCCCAGTGCAGGGCGGTGGGCATGCAGTCCTCATTGGTGATGCGAAGCGAGGCGGGACCGGTGGCGATCACCACGCGGTTCTTTTCGGCGGCAAGGTTCATCACGGCGAGCGTCACTGCCGACGAGGGCAGGTCGACCACCATGTCCACGCCGTCGCGGTCGAACCAGGTACGGGCGATATTGGCGCCGACGTCTGGCTTGAGCTGCATGTCGGCGGACAGCAGCCTGATCTTGAACGCCGGCTTGGCTTCGGCCACGAAATCGTCGATGGCCATCTGCGCGGCGAGCACCGAGCCGCGTCCGCTGGCATCGGCATAGACGCCCGACAGATCGGTCAGCACGCCGATGCGCACCTCGCCGTCGGACAGCTTGTCGGCTGCCGCGCCGGCGTGTGCCGATGCTGGCGCAAGGGCAAATGCAAGGGCATGCATCAGCGCCGAGGCGCAAAGGGCGGCGGCGGCCGCGAGCGGTTTGGTGGCGCGCTGGCGCCGGGCACGTGCTTGCATCTCTGTCTCCTTGGTGTGGGGCAGCCGTTCGTGGACGGCCGCCTGATATGGCGCCGGGGTGCCAGTGCGCGGCCCGTGCGGCAGCGAGGTCATTCCATCTTCTCGGTCAACCCGATCGAGCGCGCGACGATCTCGAGCATCACTTCCGATGCGCCGGCATAGATGCGCGAGACGCGCGCGTCGCGGTACATCCGGCTGATGCGGTATTCGTCCATATAGCCTGCGCCGCCATGAAGCTGGACGCAGTCGTCGATCAGGCGGTTCTCGAGCTCCGAGGTCAGCAGCTTGGCCGATGCCGCGGTGGCGGCGCCGAGCCGGCCGGCATTGTGTTCGAGCACCAGCGTGTCGATCCAGGTCTGCATCGCATCGAGCTCGGCATGCCGCCGCGCCAGCGTGAAGCGCGTGTTCTGGAAGGCGCCGAGCGCGCGGCCGAACAGGCGCCGCGACTTGACATGTTCCATGGTCAGCTCCAGCGCCACCTGGGCGTGGGCGAGCGACTGGCAGGCGGCGAGCAGCCGCTCCTCGACCAATCCTTCCGCCAGATAGGCCAGCGCCCGCGTGGGGTCGCCCAGCACGTTGGCGTCGGGTATCGGAACGTCGTCGAAGAACAGCTCGGCGGTGTCCTGTGCATCGAGTCCCAGCTTGGCGAGCCGGCGCCCGCGTTCGAAGCCGGGCATGCCGCGCTCGACGACGAACAGGCCGAAGTCGCGCGGACCCTCGCCGGTGCGGGCGGCGACGATCACCAGGTCGGCGTTGATGCCGTTGGAGATGTAGGTCTTGGCGCCGCGCAGCACCCAGCCGGCCGCGCTGCGCGTCGCGCGTGCCTGCATGCCGGCCAGGTCGGAACCGGCGGCCGGCTCGGTCATCGCGATCGCCAGGATGCGCTTGCCGCGGGCCGCGTCGGGCAGCCACCGGGCCTTTTGCCCATCGGTGCCCAGCCGGCCGATGTACGGGGCCACCAGCCGCGAATGCAGCGTCAGGAACAGGCCAATGTCGCCGTGCCGGATGGTTTCCTCATAGACGATCTGCTCGTAGCGGAAGTCCGCCACGCCGGCGCCGCCATGCGCCTCGTCGGCCCACATCAGCAGCAGCCCCTGGGCGCCGGCCTTCTCGAAGATCTCGCGATCGCAGCAGCCCGCCTCGCGCCAGCGGTCGACGTGGGGAGCGACCTGGTTGCGGACGAAGCGTGCGACCGATTCGCGGAACTGCTCGTGCTCGGCGTCGAAGATGCGGCGCGGCGTGGTCATGCGGCCTCTCCCGGATAGAACGCCGTACCGCTGCCGACGCGGGCCCGCAGGCCCTCGGTCGGGGCGAATCGGGCGCCGTGCGCGGCGGCGAGCGCGTCGCAGCGTCGCACGAACTCGGCGAGGCCAACGGTGTCGATCAGCGACAGCGGCCCGCCGGTCCAGGCCGGAAAGCCCAGGCCCAGGATGGCCCCGATATCGCCGTCCGCGGGCGCGCCGATCACGCCATCCTCCAGGCAGCGCACGCTCTCCAGGGCGGGGAGGTACAGCAGGCGTTGCCGCACCGTATCGACGTCCGGCTGGGAGGCCTGCAGCGCGAATTGCTGTGCCAGTCCCGGCCACAGGCGCTTGCGGCCATCGCGCGGGTAGTCGTAGAAGCCGGCGCCTGCCTTGCGTCCGAGGCGGCCCAGCGCGTTCATGCGGGCGATCACCGGTTGGCCGTGCATGCGCAGGAAACGCGGCTCGAGGCCATCGGCAATGGCCTGGTTCACGACGCGTTGCTGCAGGTTCAGCGATACCTCGTCGAGCACGGCCAGCGGCGGGGCCGCGAAACCCGCCATGCGCGCGGCGTTCTCGATCAGCGCGGGGCTGACGCCCTCGGCGAGCATCGCCATCGCTTCGTCGACATAGGCGCAGAAGATGCGGCTGGTGAAAAAGCCCGGACTGTCGTTGACGACGATCGGCGTCTTGCCGAGCTGACGGGCCAGGTCCATCGAGCGTGCCAGCGTCTCGGGCGAGGTCGCCTCGCCCACGATGATTTCCAGCAGCTGCATGCGCTCGACCGGCGAGAAGAAATGCATGCCGATGAAGCGAGAGGGGCGGTCGGTGCAGGCGGCCAGGCCCGTGATCGGCAGCGTCGAGGTGTTCGAAGCGACCACGACATCGTTGCCGACGACCTCGCAGACGCTGGCCAGCACGGCGGACTTTACCGGGCGATCCTCGAACACGGCTTCGACGATATAGTCGCAGCCGGACAGGTCCTCGTAGCGCGCCGTCGCGCGGATCGCGGCATCGATGGCATCGCCGCCGGCCTCGCCGTCGGCGCGCGTGCCGATCGCGACGGCACGCGCCTTGCCGGCCTCGGCTTGGGCCTGCGTGCCGTCGAGCAGCACCACCGACAGCCCGGCACGCGCCGCCGCATGGGCGATGCCGGCGCCCATCATGCCGGCGCCCAGCACGCCGACGGTCCGTACCCGCGAGGCGGGAACGCCGGCGGGCCGATGCGCGAGCCGGGCATAGCGCTTGCGATTGAGGAACTGCGTGCGGATCAGGTTGCGTGCGACCGGATCGGCGGCGAGTTGGCCGAAGTAGCGCGCTTCGACGGTCATCGCCGCGTCGAACGGCAGCTGGGTGCCTTCATAGACCGCCGACAGGATCGCCAGCGGTGCCGGGTAGTTGCCCTGCGTGCGGGCACGGACTTGCGCCATCCCCGCGTAGAAGGTCCGGTTTGCATGGGCGGCCAGCGCACCGGCACCGCCCGGCATCTGCCATCCCTTGCGGTCCCATGGCTGGCTGGGCTGCGGGTTGGCGAGCAACCAGGCGCGCGCGGTGGCGATCAGTTCGGCACGCGGCACCACCGCGTCGAGCACGCCCAGCGCCAAGGCCTGCGCGGCCGGCACGGCGTTGCCCTCGAGCAGCAGCGGCAGCGCCGCCTCGATGCCGATCAGCCGCGGCAAGCGCTGCGTGCCGCCACCGGCGGGCAGCAGGCCGACCTGCACCTCGGGCAGCCCGATCACGGTGTCGCCGGCATCGGACGCAACGCGGAAGTGGCAAGCCAGTGCGAGTTCGAGCCCGCCACCGAGCGCCGCGCCGTGGATCGCGGCGGCGAACGGCTTGCCGCCCGTCTCGATTCGCCGCATCAGGCGGTTCTCGGCGCAGAAATCGGGCGGGTCGCCGCCGGCGAGCGCGCGCTCGATCGCGGCATGCGTGGACTTCAGGTCCGCGCCGGCCAGGAAGCCGTCCTTGCCGGAGACGATCACGGCGCCGGCAACGGCGGGATCGGCGATCACGCGTTCGACCGCCGCGGTCAGTTCGGCGGTCAGTTCGGGCGTATAGACGTTGACGGGCCGGCCCGGACAGTCGATCGTGATCAGGGCGATGCCGTCGCGGTCCACGGCCAGTGTGATGGTGGTCATCGGATATTCGTCCGGTTGCTTGTTGGCGGGCGGGCCTTGTCCGTGCCTGTACGTGCCTGTACGTCCCTGTACGTGCCCCGTCAGTGCCCTGTACGTTCGCTAGACGCGCTCGATGATGGTGGCCGTGGCCTGCCCGGTGCCGGCACATAGCGTGACCAGGCCCATGCCCAGCCCGCGGCGCTCGAGTTCGTCGAGCAGCGTGCCCAGCAGCATCGCCCCGGTTGCGCCGAGCGGATGGCCCATGGCAATCGCCCCCCCGTTGACGTTGATGCGGTCCGGGTCGATGCCGAAGGCCCGCTGGTAGACCATCGGCACCACCGAGAACGCCTCGTTGACCTCGAACAGATCGATGTCGGCGATCGACAGGCCGCTGCGGGCCAGCAGCTTGCGCGTGGCGGGCACCGGGCCGCCGAGGTTCATGTCGGGATCGCTGCCGGTCGAGGCAAAGTGCCGCAGCCGGGCACGCGGCTTCAATCCGCTGCGCTCGCCGAAGGCGCGGCTGCCGATCAGCACGGCGGCGGCCCCATCGACGATGGCGCTGGAATTGCCGCCGGTGTGGACATGCTCGATCGCTTCGAGGGTCGGATAGCGCTGCAGTGCGATCGCATCGAAGCCGAGCCTGCCCGGCGTGGCGAACGCGGGCGCCAGCCCGGCCAGATCGCTCATCGTCGTGCCGGCGCGGATGGCCTCGTCCTCGGCCAGCACCACGTTGCCGGCGACGTCCCGTACCGGCAACAGCGAACGCGAGAAGTAGCCCGCCGCGCGCGCGTGTGCGGCGCGGCGCTGGCTCTCCATCGCGTAGGCGTCGACATCGGCGCGGGTAAAGCCCTCCAGCGTGGCGATCAGGTCGGCCGCGACGCCGTTTGGCATATAGGCGAAACGCCGCGTGACCGCCGGGTCGGTGTAGACCGCCCCCCCGTCGGAGCCGATCGGCACGCGCGACATCGACTCGACCCCGCCGCCGATCGCCGCGTCGATCTGTCCGGCCATGATGGCGGCGGCGGCCTGATTGACGGTATCGAGCCCCGACACGCAGAAGCGGTTCAGCTGATAGCCGGGCACGGTATCGCCGTAGCCGGCCATCAGCAGCGCCGTGCGGGCGAGGTCGGCGCCTTGCTCGCCGAGCGGCATCACCACGCCGAGGCCGACCTCGTCGATGGTTTCGGGCGCGAAGCCGTTGCGCTGGCGCAGGCCCTGCAGCGTCTGCGCGGCGAGCGAGACCGGCGTGACCGGATGCAACGCGCCGCTGCTGCGGCCCTTGCCGCGCGGGGTGCGCACGGCATCGTACAGATAGGCATCGTTCATCGTCGTAGTCCTGGAGCAGCCGGCAGGAGCCCCTGCCGGCGTGGGCGCCGGCACGGTTCCTGTCGTTCGAAAGCCAAACGCGCCGGTGCCCTTACGGGAAGGCGCGCTTGATCAGGTAGTCGCCGAACAGCTCGCGCAGCCGCAGCTTGAAGAGCTTGCCCGTCGCGGTCATCGGCATCTCGTCGGTAAACACCACGGCGTCGGGCCGGCACCAATTGGCGATCCTGCCGTCGAAGGCGGCGAGAATGGCCGCCTCGTCGACATCGCTGCCGGCATTGCGCTGCACCACCAGCAGCGGCCGCTCGCCCCATTTGGGGTGCGCGGCGGCGATGCATGCGGCCAGGCGCACGCCGGGCACTCCCGCGGCGATGTTCTCCAGCTCCACCGACGAAATCCATTCGCCGCCGGACTTGATCACGTCCTTGCTGCGGTCCACCAGCCGCATATAGCCGTCGCCGTCGATCGTGGCGATATCGCCGGTCGGCAGCCAGCCATCCTGCAGCGCGGACTCGGCGGCGTTGTAGTAGCGCGAGATCACCCAGTGCCCGCGCACCTGCAGATGGCCGGGCGTGTCCTCGCCCCAGGGCAGTTCGCGGCCATCGCCGTCGACGACGCGCATGTCCGCCCCGGGCACGATGCGGCCCGCGGTGCTGAAGATGGTCTTGCGCCGCTGCGCCGGCGTCAGCGCGGCGTGGTGCGCAAGGGGCCGCGCGCACGTCATCAGCGCGGCGGTCTCCGTCATGCCCCAGCCCTGGTACAGCTCGACGCCGAGCGCCGCATAGCCTTCGATCATCGCGGGCGGCGTGGCCGCGCCGCCCAGCAGCAGCCGGCGCAGCGTGCCGAAGCGCAGGCCGTTGTCCTGCACGTGGCGCAGCAGCGTGAACCACACGGTGGGAACGCCGATGGCGAAGGTCGCGCCTTCCTGCTCGACCAGCCGATACAGCGATTCCCCGTCGAGCCTCGCCCCGGGCAGCACCAGCGTGGCGCCGGTCAGCGTGGCGGCGAAGGGGGCCTCCCAGGCATTGGCATGGAACATCGGCACCGCCGGCAGCACGACCTCGCAGGCGGAGACATTGTGCGAATCGGGCAGGGCGCAGGCGTAGGCGTGCAATACGGTGGCGCGGTGGGAATAGACCACGCCCTTCGGGTTGCCGGTGGTGCCCGACGTGTAGCACAGGAAGGCGGCGCTGCGCTCGTCCAGATCGGGCCAGGCATAGTCCCCGTCGTGGCGCGCCAGCAGCGCTTCATAGCTGTTCGGGGCAATGCCGCGCAGCCGCAGCGCCGGGTCCGGCTCGCCGAGCATGATCCATTCGCTGACGCTCGGGCATCGGTCCGCGATCTCGGTGACCAGCGGCAGGAAGTCCGGCGAAAACACCAGAACCCGATCCTGCGCGTCGTTGACGATATGCACGATCTGCTCGACGAACAGCCGGGGATTGACCGTATGGCAGATCGCCCCCATGCCGGCGATGCCGAAATACAGCTCGTAGTGGCGATGATCGTTCCAGGCCAGCGTGGCGACGCGGTCCTGCGGTTGCACGCCGAGCGCGCCGAGCATCTGCGCGACCTTGCGCGCACGGCGTTCGCAGTCCGCATAGGTGTGGCGCACCGTCTGCCCATCGATCACCGAGACAATCGATGACTGCCGATGGTGGCGCGCCGCCCCCTGCAGCAGCCGGGTCAGCACCAGCGGAATGTCCATCGCGTAGGCGAACGATGGCGCGGAAGAGGTAGCTGCAGCGGCCATGCACTGTGTCTCCGTCCTGTTGGCGCGGTTTGCCGTGGGCGCCAATGCCGTCTGGTGTGTCGGCATGGTGCGGCCGGTCCCGCTTCTTTCCTTGTCGAGCCGATTATGGACGAGCCGCGACGGGCCGGCCTCGTCCGAAGGGAGGATTTGGAGGCGCGCGGCGAACCCCGGCCTTGCGCCGGGTGGTCGCGGCGCAAATCGTCCGATCGGACGACGCGTGCGGGCCGTGCGGCCGCGACAATGACGTCGCACGCCTTGCCGATACGGATCCCAGTCGATGCCACAGCCCTTCGCCGCCACAGAACGCGCGCCATTCGATGCCCCCCATGCCGTCGACCTGGGCGCGCTGCACGACTGGCTCAGGGAGGCGGGCATCGGCACGGCCGGGCTGGCGGTGCAGGCCCTGCCCGGCGGCAGGGCCAACCCCGCGTTCCGCGTCGACACGGTGGGTGGCATCTTTGTGCTGCGCAAAATGCGGCCGGGCGCGCCGTCGCGCTCGGTGCGGGCGATCGAGCGCGAGTTCCGCGTGATGGTGGCCCTGGCCGACAGCGGGGTACCGGTGCCGCGCACGATCGCGTGGTGCCACGACCCGGCATGGCTCGGTACGCCGTTCTCTCTGATGGAGTATGTCGAGGGCCGCCGTTTCACCGATCCGGCGCTGCCCGGCCTCTCGGTCGCGCAGCGGCAGGCGATCTACGCCGATATCAACCGCACGCTCGCGGCGCTGCATCGGGTCGATTACGCGGCGGCGGGGCTCGGCGACCTCGGCGGGCGCGGCAACCACCTGGTCCGGCAGATCGGCCGCTGGACGCGCCGATACCGTTCCTCGCAGACGGCGCGCATCGAAGCGATGGAAGCGCTGATCCGCTGGCTACCGGCCGGCGTTCCCGACGGGGACGAGGTCGCCCTGGTACACGGGGATTTCCGCATGGACAATCTGATCCTGCATCCGACCCAGGGCCGCATCGCCGCCGTGATCGACTGGGATCAGGCGACGCTGGGCCATCCGCTGGCCGACCTCTGCTTCTACGCGATGTGCTGGCGCGTTCCGCCGGACCTGTGGCGCGGCGTCGCGGGCGTGGACCTGACCGCGCTCGGCATCCCGCAGGAGCATGCCTTTATCGAGGACTACTGCAGGGCACGCGAAGTCGATCCGGTACCGGTGTTCCGCCACTGGGATTTCTATCTGGCCTGCAGCCTGTTCCGGCTGGCCGCCATGCTGCAGGGGGCGGCGGTGCGTCGGCCGGCGGGCCATGCCGCCGCAGCCGATGCCACGCAGAGGGACGCGAAGATGGACGCGAAGATGGGGGCGAAGGTGGCGGCCCTGGCCGAACTGGGCTGGCGGTGTGCGCAGCGCGCCGGCGCGGCCTGACGGGAAGATGCCACGGTCCCGACCGAACCCCGGACCGAACGCCGGACCGAACGCCGGTCCGAACGCCGGTCCGACCGCGCGGCCCTACGCCGGGTTGGTCTTGCGCCCCACGCTGCGAACCAGTTGCGTGACTCGCGTCATGTAGCGGTCGAAGACCTGATTGGCCTGGGCCTGGCTGTCGATGGGCTGCGCGACGGTGCGGCCCTCGGCTTCGAGCCGGGCGCGGATGTCGGGCTTGGCCAGCGCCTCGCCGATCGCCTTGCGCAGCACCGCCACCCGGTTCTCGGGCGTCCCCGTCTTGACGAAATACCCGCCGCTGATCGTGTACTCGAAGTCCGGCACCAGGCGGCTCTGGGAGATCAGTGGAATGTGCTTGAGCGCAGGAGGCAGGGCCTTCGAGAAGCTGGTCAGGATGCGCAGCCGCCCTTGCTGCTGCATGGCGTCGAAGCTGGACTGGTAGGGCAGGATGGCGAAGTCGACCTCGCCGCCCGCCAGGCCCTGCAGCGCGGGCGCGCCGCCCTTGTAGGGCACATGCAGG
Source organism: Cupriavidus sp. (assembly GCA_031180665.1). Lineage (GTDB taxonomy): Bacteria > Pseudomonadota > Gammaproteobacteria > Burkholderiales > Burkholderiaceae > Cupriavidus. The sequence goes on from JAPSLP010000010.1 coordinate 129,445, forward strand.
AAGTTCGTGCCCAGCCTCGCGGCCAGCGCGTCGCCCATCAAGTGGTAGATCGAATCGATGCCGACGGTGGCATAGGTCAGCGGCTTGTCCTTGCCTTGTCTGGCCTGTTCGAGAAACCGGTCGAAGGTCTCCGCCGAAATGCCGCTGCGCACCATCAGCACGATGGTGGCGTCGCTGATCGGCGCGGCCAGCATGAAGTCCTGCGGCTTGTAGCGCGCGGCCGGATTGAGCATCGGCGTCAGAAAGACTTCGTTGATCGAGCCGTGGAAGAAGGTGTAGCCGTCGGCGGGCGCGCTCAGGACCTTGTTCGCGCCGATCAGGCCCGTACCGCCGCCGTAGTTTTCGACTACGACCTGCTGCTTGACTGACTTGCTGATCGATTCGCCGAAGATGCGGGCGGAGGTGTCGCTGGCACCGCCGGCCGGATAGGGCACCACCAGGGCCAGCGGCTTGACGGGAAAGGTGTCCGCGCGCGCGGGCAGCGCGCCCAGCGCCGAGGACCCGGCGAGCGTGCCGGCATATTGCAGGAAACGGCGGCGATTCAGAGATGGCATCGATGTCCCCGGGGAACGGTTGGTCAAACCAGATAGCTTTGTGCCAGGTGCGCCCAGAATGCGGCGCCGACCGGCAGAGCCTTGTCGTTGAAGTCGTACAGCGGGTTGTGGACCATGCAGCCACCGTCCTCGCCCAGGCCATTGCCTAGCCGGACATAGGCGCCGGGCCGGTGCTCCAGCATGTAGGCGAAGTCCTCGCTGCCCATCACCGGTGCCCGTTCGACCACGTTGTCCGCGCCGAGCAGGCGGATCGCGGCCTGCCGTGCAAACTCGGTCTGCGCGGCGTGGTTGACCAGCACCGGATACTTGCGCTCGTAGACCACCTCGCTTTGCAGCCGGAAGCTCTCGGCCTGCGCGGCCACGAAGCCGCGGATGCGGTCTTCGACGAGATCGCGCACCTTCGGATCCAAAGTGCGCACGCCGATCTTGATCGTCGCGGTTTCCGGCACGACGTTGTAGGTGCTGCCGGCCTGGATGGAGCCGACGGTGATGACGGCCGACTTCAGCGCATCGATCTCCCGGCTGACGATCGATTGCAGGCCGAGCACGATGCTGGCGGCGCACTGCATCGCGTCGATGCCGTGGTGCGGCATGGCGCCATGCGCGCCGCGGCCGCGCAGCGTCACCGTGGCGCGGTCGAACGAGGCCATGGCCGGCCCGGCGCTGATTCCGATCTGCCCGACCGGCAGGCCGGGGGAGTTGTGCAGCGCGTAGATTTCGTCGCAGGGGAACCGGTCGAACAGGCCTTCTTCGACCATGCGCAGCGCGCCGCCTTCGTTTTCCTCCGCCGGCTGGAAGATCAGGTTCAGCGTGCCGTTGAAATCGGCCGACTCGGCGAGATACCGGGCCGCGCACAACAGGATCGCGGTGTGGCCATCATGGCCGCAGGCGTGCATCTTGCCTGCGACGGTGCTGGCATAGGGCAGGCCGGTCCGTTCCTGGATGGGCAACGCATCCATGTCCGCGCGGATGCCGAGCGTCTTCTGTCCGCGCCCCTTGGTCAGCTGTCCCACCACGCCGGTGGTGCCCAGCCCCCGATGCACTTCGTAGCCCCACGCCGCGAGCTGTTCGGCGACCAGTTCGCTGGTCTGGCGCTCCTCGAACGCGAGTTCGGGATGCGCGTGGATGCGCCGGCGGATCTCGACGAATTCGGTCGACAGTGCGGCGATGGACTGCCGCAGGTCGACAAGGTTGGGAGTGTGCATGGCGGTAAGCGAGCGAATGGTGCGCACCATTCTGCTTCCATGGCGATCTCGCATCCATGACAATGGTGAGCCTGAATCGTTGTATAAATAGCAACATTAAAAAACTCGCGCCGGTGCGGTGTTCGCCGGGCGCGTCGACCAGGGGAGACAGACGTCATGGAACATGTGCTGGACCGCAAGCGGGCGCTGTGTTTGCTGCAGATCATCGAGACCGGCACGGTGCGCGGCGCCGCCGAAGTGCTGGAACTCGATCCCTCGGTGGTGAGCCGGGCCGTGGCCAAGCTGGAGGAGGATCTGGGCGTCGCCTTGCTGGAGCGCCGTGGGCGCGGCGTCGTGGCAACCGATGCCGGGCGGCTGCTGGCGCTGTTCGCGCGGCGCCAGCAGGACCTGAGCGATACCTTCATGGCCGAGATCAACAACCTGAAGAACGCACAGCGGGGCCACGTGGAACTGGTGTTCGGCGAGGGCTTCGTCGACCTGGTGCTCGAGTCGGTGCTGCAGGGCTTCCTGCGCAAGCATCCCGATGTGACCTACAGCATCCAGGTGGCCGGCACCGACGAAACCGTGCGGCATATCCTCGAAGACCTGGCGCATATCGGCTTCGCCTTCCAGCCGCCGAACGATGTCCGTCTTCGCTCGCACTATTCACGGGTGTCGCCGATCCGCGCGCATGTCCGCAAGGACCATCCGCTCGCGCGCCGGCGCCGCGCGCTGACGCTTGCCGACCTCGCGCCGCATCAGGGCGCCGCGCTGGCCGAATCGTTCGGGGTGCGCAAGCACGTCCAGGCGGCCGAGCTGGAGGAACACATCACGCTCAAGCCGATGCTGGTGACCAACTCGTTCAAGGTGCTGTGGGAGTTCGCCGCGATGGGTCTGGGCTACATCCTGACGCCGCGTTCGGTGCCGCTGAAGGGGCCGCAGTTCAAGCAACTGGTGTCGCTGCCGCTCGCCAGTCCGATCCTGAACAACAGCCGGATCCACGTCATCACCCGGGCCGGCCGGCCGCTGTCCCCGGTGGCGGACAGTCTGCTCAGGCATGTGGTCAAGGCCTTCCCGCTGATCTGAGGCCCGCGCCGCCGCGATGAATGTTGCTGCCGATGCAATGATTCTCCGGTTCTTAATCAACGCTTAATGTCGCCCTGGCATCATCGCGCGCCCGGCGACTCTCCCTACCGTTACCCATGACAAGCGCCATGGACTTGCTGCTGGTCGAAGACGATCCGATGCTGGCCGAGGTCATCTGCGACGGCGCCCGGCAGAGCGGCTGGCATATCGACCACGCCGATTGCGCGGCGGCGGCCCGCGCCGCGCTGGTCGACCATGCCTATTCGGCGGTGCTGCTGGATATCGGCTTACCGGGCGAGTCCGGCCTGAGCGTGCTGCGCGCCATGCGGGCCGGCTACGACGTGACGCCCGTGCTGATGCTGACGGCGCGCGGCCAACTGAGCGAGCGGATCGAAGGGCTGGACGCCGGCGCCGACGACTATCTGGTCAAGCCGTTCCAGGTCGACGAACTGTGGGCCCGGGTGCGTGCCGTCATCCGGCGCAGCCAGGGCAAGGTGGTGCCCGTGTTCAGCTGGGGCGAGATCGAGCTCGACCGCAGCCGCCGCGTGGTCACGCGCGCCGGCGCCCGGGTCCCGCTAAGCGCCCAGGAGTACCGCACACTGCTGGCGTTGCTGGAACGCCCGGGTCGCGTCGTCACGCGCGAACACCTGGAGCGCGTGGTGTACGGCAACGCCAGCACGATCGAGAGCAATACCATCGCGGTGTTCATCCATCAGCTGCGCCGCAAGCTGGGCGAGGGGCTGATCACCACGGTCCACGGCCATGGCTACGTGATCGGAGAGTCGGGCACATGAAGTCGCTGCAGGGTCGGCTGCTTGCGGTGATGGTCGGCGTCATCGTGCTGTGCTGGGTGGTGTCGCTGGCCGCGCTGATGGTCTATCTCCAGCACAGCCGCTCCAGTATCTGGGACGACAAGCTGCAGGCCTTCGCCACCCGTATCGTGCGCGCGCTTCCGGCGAACAAGACGGCGTTCAACCTGGTCGGGCCCGGCCGGGAGGTGCGTGACGACGACCGCGCGAGCGAATTCGACCTGGTGATCCAGATATGGTCGCAGCGCAGGCTGCTGACCGTGCAGAGCCCGCGCCCGCGTGTACAGGCCAATACGCCGGCGGCCGCGCTGAAGCCGGACTTCGTCGATGGCTTCGCCACGCGTGTCATCGATGGAGAGCGCTGGCGTGTCTACGCCATCTCCGACAGCACCGGCACCATGCAGGCGCAGGTCGGCATTCCGCACGAGGTCATCGACGCCGAGGTACGCGAGGCCGCGATGCAGGCGCTACTGGCCAATAGCGTGCTGCTCGCGCTCGTCGGCGTGCTGTTGTGGCACACCATGCGCCGGTCCCTGAAGCCCGTGGCCGCGCTCGAACGGCTGGTGCGCGAACGCACGACGTTCGACCTGACACCGCTGCCGTCGACGTCCTTGCCGACGGAGCTGCAACCGCTGGTGCAGTCGTTCAATCGCGTGCTGGCGCAACTCGATCAGGCGGTGGAGAGCGAACGGCGCTTTATCGGCGATGCGGCCCATGAACTGCGCACGCCATTGTCCGCGCTGCAGGCGCAGGTGGAGGTGGCCATGCGCGCCCCGAGCGGCAAGGAGAAGGACACGGCGCTGGAAAAGCTGCTGGCCACGGCCAAGCGGACGACGCGGCTTGCCGAGCAATTGCTCGACCTTGCGCGCCTGAATGCGTGCGGCCACACGCCGCATGAACCGGCCGACCTGGGAAACCTGGTGCTGCATGTCGCCAGCGAATTCGAGGTGCAGGCCGAACTGCAGGGGCGCAGGCTGTCCGTGGAAACGGGCGGCGGCTGCATCGCCTGCAATATCGACGAGATCGGCATCCTGCTGCGCAACCTTGTCGACAACGCGCTCAGGTATACGGCCCCGGGTGGGCAGATCCGGATTGCCTGCGGCACCGCCAGCGGGGACGCCGACGGCGCCGTCTATCTGGAGGTGGCCGACGATGGGCCGGGCGTGCCGGCTGCCGAACGGCAGGCCATCTTCCGGCGCTTCCACCGCGCCAGCGGCAACCGGGTGCGCGGCAGCGGCATCGGGCTGTCGCTGGTGGCCACCATTGCGCAGTCGCATGGGGCCACCATCGAAACCGGCCTTGGTCTGGAAGGGCGCGGCTTTCGCGTACGCGTCGTCTTCGCGCAGGTGCGGCCCGTGCCGTGACCGCGCGGCCGATCAGAACCGGTACAGGTAGCCCACCGCCACGCTGGTCATATTGGAGCGGTCGACGATCGGGCTGTCCTGGATCGCCGAGCCCAGGCGCGTCGCGCTGACGTCCAGATACAGCTGGTGATGTCGCGCAAGGCGGTAATCCACCCGCAATCCCGCCGTCAGGTTCACCGTCGAATCGCCCTGATATTGCGGCCTGCCGATGCGCGCCTCCGACGCCCTGACGCCGTAGTAGTAGTCCACGTTCTCCGCGCTGACCCATTGTGCCGATACGTGGGGCGTCAGGCGGAAGTTGCCGTACTGGAAGCCGCGGCTGAGCTGGATCGCGGCCTTGTGCCCATCGGACGAGCCCAGCCATTCGGCCGAGACATTGGCCATGTCGTTGTGCCAGATCGCCGCCCCGCCGAACCAGAGGCGGGCGTTGCGATCCGCCATGCCTGCCAGCGCGGCGGAGTCGGAGGCCTCGTAGCCGTCGCTCAGGCCGTAGCGCGTGCGCAGCCGGAACGAGACCGGGCCGAGCGACGGCAGCTTCAGGTCCGCGCCAAGGCCGTACACGTGCAGCCATCGGTTCTCGTACGACAGCACGGGAATCGCCCGGTAGTCCGTGCCGACGTCGCGATAGGGCTTGCGCCGGGCGGCTGCGGCGACGCCAAGCCCCCATTGCGATTCGCCGGGCTCGAGGGCGGCGTCGGCGCCCTGAGCCCATCCTTGTGGCGTCCACAGGCTTGCCAGCAACGCGATGGCCGCCGCAGCGGCCGGGCTTCGAAAAGTGGCCGCACGGCGACCGGGTCTTGTTTCGTTCATCTGGTTTCGTCAGGCGAGAGTCGATCGGGAAATCAGCGGGGCGGCCGCCAAGGGGCGGTGCCGGGTTCCGGCGTGCCGGGGCAAGTGTCCGGCAACGCAGGCAAAGGCATGGGCCGTCCAAGCCGGCGGCACGCCCGCCATCCGACGTCGCGGGCGCACGCGGGGCAGCGTGCGGAGCAAGCATGGGAGATTGGCACGAAGAACCTTGCTGTCTGCTGTCGCGGGACGGCGATGGCCGCCGTCCACGGTGCAGATCGTGCCGGGGTGGGTTTAAGAAGTTATTAGGAGCCGCCGCGCCGGGCCGGTTGCGCGGCGCGGCCAGCGAACGCAGGGCCGTGGTTGCTCGTCAAGCGCGCATCAGCTTCGCGCGGAAACGCTGTGTCAGGCCCCGTCGGCACGGACGTCGCGTCCGCCCGTGGCGGCGCCGTCGCTGAACACATCGCGCGTGCCGCCGCGTGCGCCGTCGGTGAAGGGATCGACGCGGCCCTGATGGGCGCCATCCGCGTAGACGTTGCGTTCGCCGATACTGCCGGCGTCGCGCGCGCTCGCAATGGCGGGGAGGGCGGCCAGGGCCAGGGTGGTGGTGAGCAGGGCGTGCTTGAGCATCTTCATCGTCAGTGTTCTCCGAAGGGGTGGGCCGGCAGGGACCGGTGAAGGCAGTCTAGGGACAGGCCCGCCACAGCAGCATGACGACCCCATGACAATGCTGTCATGCGTGCGCACGCCGCCATCACGGCGCCATCACGGCGCCATCACGGCGCCATCACGGCGCCATCACGGCGCCGGCGCGACGCTGTGGCCGGTCGCAGCGATCTGACGACGACATGACAAATTTGTCATGATCGGCCGCCCGCGCCGGGATTGCGGTACCGTTACCGTCTTGCCGGCGGTCCGGCGATTCGTTGAATGTCGATGCGCGTACTGATTGTCGAGGATGAACCCAAGGCCGGCGCCTACCTGCACAAGGGCCTGACCGAATCCGGCTTCGTCGTGGACCTGGCCTGCGATGGCGTCGATGGCCTGTCGCACGCCCGCGCCCAGCCCTACGACGTGATCGTGCTGGACGTGATGTTGCCGGGCATGGACGGCTGGCAGATGCTGCGCGAGCTGCGGCGCGAGCAGGACACGCCGGTGCTGTTCCTGACGGCCCGCGACGACCTGGCCGATCGCCTCAAGGGGCTCGAGCTCGGCGCCGACGACTACATCATCAAGCCGTTTGCCTTTGCCGAGCTGGTCGCGCGGATACGGACCATCCTGCGCCGTGGACCGGTACGCGAGAACGAGTGGATCGAGGTGGCCGATCTGCGCATCGACGCGGTGCGCCGGCGCGTCACCCGTTCCGGGCAAAAGATCGAGCTCACTTCCAAGGAATTTGCGCTGCTGCATCTGCTGGCGCGCCGACGCGGCGAGGTGCTGTCGCGCTCGCTGATCGCGTCGCAGGTCTGGGACATGAACTTCGACAGCAACACGAACGTGGTCGACGTATCGATCCGGCGCCTGCGCGCCAAGGTGGACGACCCGTTCCCGGTCAGACTGATCCACACGCGCCGCGGCATGGGCTACGTGCTGGACGATATCGCGCGGTAGTCGCCATGTCCGCCATCTCGACGGCGCTGGCTGCGCGCCGGCTTCCGCAATCGCTGACGGCCCGCATGGCGCTCGCCTTCGGCGCCGTGGCGGCCACCATCATGGCGGCGCTCGGCACCTATCTCGCGTGCGCGCTGTCGAACCAGCTGCAGGAGCGCGACGAGGCCGAGCTGGTCGGCGAGGTGGTATTGGTCCGTCATCTGTTGTCGGAGGTCGACTCGGAGACGGCCGTGCGCGAGGGAATGCACCGCTTTGCCGATATCGCGCTCGGGCACGAGGGGCTGATCCTGCTGGTGCGCAGCCGGCAGGGCGAGCCGCTGGTGACACTGAATCCGCGTCACGAGGCGGTGCCGCCGCTGAAAGCCCTGCCGGCCGATGTCCATCCCGAATCGTCGATGCTGCAGACCTGGTATCCGCGCAATGGCGTGCCGTCGCGCGCGATCGCCGCGCTCGGCCGGCTCGGTGACACCGACGAGGCCGTGGAGATCGTCGTGCTGCGCGACGCCGGTTATCGCGCGGTGCTGATGCGCGACTACCAGTTCCATGTCTTCTGGGCGACCCTGTGTGCGACCGTCGCCGCCGCGGCGCTCGGCTATCTGCTCGCGCGCCGTGGGTTGCGCGGCCTGCGCAGGATGGCGGAGGAAGCGTCGGCGGTGACGACGAGCCGGCTGGCGACGCGGCTGGATGCGGGCACCGCGCCCACCGAATTGCGGGAACTGGCCGACGCCTTCAATGGCATGCTGGCGCGGCTGCAGGACAGCTTCTCGCGGCTGTCGGAGTTCTCCGCCGACCTCGCGCACGACTTCCGCACGCCGCTGAGCAACCTGATCGGACAGACCGAGGTCACGCTGGCCCAGGCGCGCAATGTCGCCGAATACGAGGCGCTGCTCGAATCGAACCTGGAAGAGTACGACCGCCTGTCGCGCATGATCGAGAACATGCTGTTTCTCGCCCGCGCCGACCACGCCCAGGTCGCGCTGGCGCCTCGTACGCTGGACGCGCGTGCCGAGGTGGAAGCGGTGGCCGAGTACTTCGAGGCGGTGGCGGCCGAGCGCGCGATCTCGCTGTCGCTGCAGGGGCATGCGCCGGTGCGCGCGGACCAGACGCTGCTGCGCCGCGCGCTGACCAATCTGCTGGACAACGCGCTGCGCCATGCGCCGCAGGGCAGCCGGGTGTCGGTCATCGTCAGCGCCGAGCGCGACGCGACCCGCATTCGCGTCGCCAATGGCGGCGCCGGCATCCCGCCCGAGCGGCTGGCGCATATTTTCGGGCGCTTCTATCGCGGCGATCCGGCGCGCAGCAATTCGGCGCACTCGACCGGCCTGGGCCTGGCCATCGTCGATTCCATCATGCGCCTGCACGATGGGCGGGCGACCGCGTCGAGCCGGCAGGGGATGACGGTGCTGGAGCTGGCGTTTCCGCTGCCCGCCCGGTGAAGGGCCGGGCAGCGGGGCAAGGCCGCGCGGTTTCGTCTATACGGGTCTATGTCGCGTGGATTACGTCGCGCTGATGCCCTTCGCCTTGACGATGGCGCTCCAGCGGTCGTAGTCCTTGTTCAGCCGCGCCTGCATCTGCTTGCCGTCCTGGAACGACGCGATGGCGCCGGCCGTCACCAGCTTCTGCTGCAGCTCCTTGTCGTTGGACAGGATGTCGCGCGTTTCGCTGGCGATCCGATCGACGATCGGCTGCGGGGTGTTCAGCGGCGCGATCAGGCCACCCCACGAATCGAAGTCGAAGCCGCGGAAGCCTTGCTCCGAGACCGTCTTCACGCCCGGCAGCAGCACCTTGGCATTGGGCGAGCTCAGCGCGATCGCCTTGAGCTTGCCGGCGCGGATATGCGGCAATGCAGCCACGACGTCGGCGAACATGGTGCCGACCTGGCCGCCGAGCAGGTCGGCGACGGCCGGCGCGCTGCCGCGGTAGGGCACGTGCATCATGTCGAAGCCGCCCAGGTCCTTGAGCTGTTCCATCGCCAGATGGCCGAAGCTGCCGGTGCCGGAGCTGGTGTAGTTCAGCGGCGTCTTGCTGGCCTTGGCGAAGCGGATCAGGTCCGCCAGCGTCTCCACGCCCGGCACCACGTTCGGATTGATGACGATGGCCATCGGCAGCACGTAGACGGTGGCCACGGACTGGAAGTCCTTCTTCACGTCATAGACGTTGTTGTTGTACATCAGCGGGGCCAGCAAGGCCGGCATGCCGAACATCGACAGGTTGTAGCCGTCGGGCGCGCTCTTGATGAAGCTGGCGGTGCCGATCGAACCGGACGCGCCGGGCTTGTTCTCGATGATGACCTGCTGCCCCAGGCGTTCGGAGAGCTTTTGCGCCACGATGCGCGCGGCGGTGTCGGTCGGGCCGCCGGCGGGGAAGGCCACCACCATCTTGATGATCTTGTCGGGCCAGCCGCTGCGTGCCAGCGCGGCGGGCATCATCGCGGCCATCGATGCGGCGGCGCCGGCCTTGAGCATCTGGCGGCGGCTGAGGGTCAGCTTGGTCATTGTTCTGTCTCCGTCTGATGAGAGCGTCTATTGGGAAATCCGATGGTCAGATGACGCCGCGCGATCGCAGATCCGCGATTTCGTTCTCGTCCAGCTGCAGCAGTTCCTGGAACACCTGCTGCGTGTGCTCGCCCATATGCGGTGGCGGCATGCGCACGGGCATGCGCTGGCCGTCGATGGCGTACGGCGGTGCCAGCACGGACTGGGGACCGGCTTCGCTGTCCTCGTACCGATGCAGCAGGCCGGCCTGCGCCGTGCGCTCGGACTGCAGCGCTTCGAACATGCCCAGCACCTCGCCGCAGGGAATCTGCGCGGCGGTCAGGCGCTGCAGCAGCTCGGCGCGCGTGAATTGCCGCAAAGCCTCGCGCAACTGCGGGAGCAGCGTGTCACGGTGCTGCGAGCGCGCGGTATTGGTGGCGAAGCGCTCGTCGTCGGCCCACTCGGGCCGATCGATCACGTCGCGACAGAATCGCTGGAATTGCCCGTTGTTGCCGACCGTGATCACCAGCGGACCATCGGCGGCCTCGAACACGCCGTAGGGCACGATGGACGGATGCGCATTGCCGAACTTGGCCGGGTCCCCGCCCTGCAGCAGGGCTTCCATGCCGTAGTAGGAGGTGATCATCAGCCCGCAGTCGTACAGGGCCATCTGCACATGGCGCCCGCGGCCGGTCGACTGCCGCGCGTACAGGGCGGCCAGGATCGCCTGCGCCGAATACATGCCGGTGAACATGTCGACCGCGGCCACGCCGAATTTGAGCGGTCCCTGGCCGGCTTCGCCGTTGGTGGCCATCACGCCGGCCTCGCCCTGCACGACCAGGTCGTAACCGGGCCGTTCGGCCTCGGGCGTGAAGCGCGCATAGCCGGAGATCGAGCAGTACACCAGGCGGGGATTGAGTTCGGCCAGCTGCTCGTAGCCCAGGCCCAGCTTTTCCGCGCCGCCGACCTTGAAGTTCTGGATCACCACGTCGCTGCGGGCGGCCAGTTCGCGCGCCAGCTTCAAACCCGGCTCGCTCTGCAGGTCCAGCGTGATCGAGCGCTTGTTGCGGTTTGCGCTGTTGAAATACGAGGTGTTGCGCGTGCCGATCCGCAGGCCCCAGTCGCGGGTGTCGTCACCGCGCGCGGGATGTTCGACCTTGATGACGTCGGCGCCCAGGTCGGCCAGCGCCATCGCGCACATCGGCCCCGCCAGTACGCGCGACAGGTCCAGTACCCGCACGCCGGCCAGCGGCAGCGATGCGCCCTTGTTTTCCTGATCCATGCAACAGCGTCCCCTTGCCGGGGACGGTCCGGTTATGTTGGTCAGCGCAGATTGTCTATATGTTGATAAAGTTTGACAATTGCAACGGGTAATCAACATAGATGACATCTCGGAGTTGACAATGGATTTGAGCGCGCTGTCCTTGCTGGTGGACATCATCGACGCCGGCAACCTGAGCCGGGCCGCCCGGCAGCTGGGCATGAGCCGGGCCAACGTCAGCAAGCGCCTGAACCATTTCGAGCGGCAGTTGGGCGCGGAACTGCTCAGGCGCAGCACCCGCCAGCTCGAACCGACCGAACTGGGCCGCCAACTCTACGAACACGGCCGCGCCATCCGGCGCGAGCTGATGGCCGCGCGCGAGTCCGTCCAGAGTCTGGGCAAGCGGCTGAGCGGCACGGTGCGCCTGAGCGTGCCGAGCGGCTTCGGCCAGCACACGATGTCGGCCTGGTTCATCGAGTTCATGCGGATGTATCCGGCCATCACGCTCAACGTCATTTTCGATAACGACATCGAGGACCTGATCAAGGGGGCGGTGGACTTTTCCATCCGCGTGATGGGCGAGACGCCGACCAATGCCGTGGCGCGCAGCCTGGGGGACATCGAATACGTCGCCTGCGCGACGCCGGAGCTGGCTCGCGAGGTCGGCATGCCAAGCTCGCTGGAGAAGTTCCGGGACCTGCCGCTGATCACCTCCGAGCTGACCGGAGAGCGGCTGCAATTGGCCGGGCTGGCGGGAATGGCGGGCGGTCGGCCGCAGGTTCGCCCCCGCCTGATGTCGGCCAACTTCTTCTTTCTGCGCGACGCCATTCTCCAGGGGATCGGCGTGGGCCTGGTGCCGCAGTACATGGTGGCAACCGATCTGGCGGCGGGGACCCTCGTTCGCCTGCCGCTGCCGCCGCAGGACCTGGCCTTCCTGCGTACCACCATGTATCTGCTCTATATGCCGGCGCGCTACCAGACGCGCGCCGTGACGACGCTCATTGCCTTCCTGCGGGAGAAGGCGGCGGCGGCGATGGCGGGGTAGCGCCCGCGGCAAGCTGGCGGCCGTGCGCGATGGCCTGGCCGATGGCCGAGACGATCTCCTCGCGCTTGCCCGCGTCATCGACGCGCAAGGCATAGGACGGGTGCCAAGTGGCGACCAGCCAGGCGTCGCCGAGCCGCACGGGCGCGTTCAGGTAGTCCCGCAGACTGGCCTGTCGGCCCAGGATCGCGCCCAGCGCGGTCGCGCCCAACGTGACGATCACCGCCGGTCGCACCCGTGAGCGCTCTTGCTCGAGCCAATGGGCGCAGGCCTCGACCTCGCGCTGGCCCGGCGTCTTGTGCAGGCGCCGCTTGCCGCGGGCAATCCATTTGAAGTGCTTGACCGCATTGGTCATGTAGATCGAATCGGGCGGCACCCCGGCGCGGCGCATCGCCTCGTCCAGCACCTTGCCCGCCGGACCCACGAAGGCGCGGCCGGCGAGATCTTCCTGATCGCCGGGCTGTTCGCCGACCAGCATGATGCGGGCCGTCTCCGGACCGCGGCCTGGCACGGCCTGGGTGGCATGGCGCCAGAGTTCGCAGCGGCGGCATTGGTCGAGCGAGGAGGGCGCGGGACGCAGCGGTTGTGCGTCCTGTGGGTCCACGGCAACCGGCTTGCCCTTCATGGTGCCGACCGCGCCGGCCTGCGCGACGCGGCGCGCGCCGTTGCGGGCATCGGCGATCATCGCCGGGATCAGCCGTCCCTCGGGGAGCCCCTTCCAGAAGCGCACCGGCATATGCTGCTCCAGCGCGGCTTCGTTCAGGCGGGCCGGATTGAAGATGCTGCGGTAATAGGCAAGCCACAGCGGCTCGATGTCGTCGGCGGCCGCGCCTGCGCGGAGTGCGGCAATATCGGCGCCGGCCATCGCGTCGGCCGGTGTCCCGGACAACTGCAACGCATGGCCGTCCCACAGCGCCGCGCCTTGCGGCGTGCCGATCCACCACGACGCGCCGCCCATGCGGCGCGCGAAGTGGTCGGCGGCGACGGCCAGCACATCGTGCTCGGGCTCATACCAGGCCAGATATTCGGGTGTCCCGTCGCCGCTACGCCGATGAAAGCGCACATAGGCAATCATGTCGTGATGGGCGCGCCGCACGGCCTTGGCCATCGCATGCAGCCGGGCGCCATCTTCGTCGGCGGGGGAGGCCACGGCGCGATCGCCCTGGCACCATCGCCACAGGATGCGATACAGAAAGGCCCAGCGTTGCGGCGAACGGTAGCGCGCGGCCTCCTGCAGCAGGGCGGCCAATGCCTTCGACACGCGCACGTCCGGGGCGGCGCGCGCGATGTCCGGGCGGGCTGCCGGCAGCGCGTCGTCGTCCGGGACCGGTGCGTCGTCTCCCGAATCCGGTGCGGCGCCGGGGTCGAGCAGCATCAGCTGTTCGGTTCCCCCGCTTGCCGCCGAGCAGCGCTCGGTCCATGTGACCGTCTCCGGCGGCCAGCCCGCCGCCAGCGCCCGCAAGGCCTGCGCGCGCCAGTCCGCGTATCTGCCCTCGACTCCGCCCTCGATCCCGCCCTCGACCACCAGCGTGCGCGGTCCTGCGCCGCTCATAGCAAAGCCAGTTGCACGGGCGCGGGCGACAACGCCCGCCGCAACTGTTCCGAGGGCGGGTCCGCCAGCGCCGGCCGGTAGTCCTGCACCACGATGAAGGGCTTGACCTTGTCCATGGGACAACGCAACCGCGCCAGGTCCTGATAGCGGATGGCGCGCGAGCGGCGCAACTCCACCAGCCGCTTCGCGTTGCGCATGCCGATGCCGGGGACGCGCGCGATCAGGGCCTGCGGCGCGCGATTGAGGTCGACCGGAAACGATTCGCGATGCGCCAACGCCCAGGCCAGCTTCGGGTCGATGTCCAGCGGCAGGTCGCCGGCCGACTGAAACAGCTCCTCGGCCTGAAAGCCATAGCCGCGCATCAGGAAGTCGGCCTGATACAGCCGATGCTCGCGCAGCAGCGGCGGCGCCTGCGCGGGCAGGCCGGAAGGGCTGTCGGGAATCGGGCTGAACGCCGAGTAATACACGCGCTTGAGCTTGTACGCGCCGTACAGCGTCTGCGCGGTCTGCAGGATGGTGCGGTCGTCGGCGTCGTCCGCGCCAACGATCATCTGCGTGCTTTGCCCGGCCGGCGCGCGGCCCGGCGCCTTGTCGCTTTCCGCCTCCTCCTGCGCAAGGCGGATCGAACCCATGGCGCGCTTGATCGTCTGCGCGTTCTTCTCGGGGGCCAACCGCTGCAGCCCGCCGTCGGTGGGCAACTCGATGTTGACACTGAGCCGGTCGGCATACTGGCCGGCCTGCGAGATCAGCCGGGGATCGGCGTCGGGGATCGTCTTCAGATGGATATAGCCGCGGAACTGGTGTTCGTCGCGCAGCGAGCGCGCGACCTGGACCAGCTGCTCCATGGTGTAGTCGGCGCTGCGGATGATGCCGGAACTGAGGAAGAGCCCGTCGATATAGTTGCGCCGGTAGAAGTCCAGCGTCAGATCGACGACCTCGCGCGGCGAGAAGCGCGCCCGGGGGACGTTGCTGGAGCGCCGGTTCACGCAGTACTGGCAGTCGTACTGGCAGAAGTTGGTCAGCAGGATCTTCAGCAGGGAGACGCAGCGCCCGTCCGGCGTGAAGCTGTGGCAGATGCCCGCGCCGGTACTGGCGCCCAGCCCGCGCTTGCCGCGGGAATCCCGCTTGGGTGCGCCGCTGCTGGCGCACGAGGCGTCGTACTTGGCCGCGTCCGCCAGGATTTCCAGCTTGGTGAGCAGTTCCATGGGGAGTCATACTGTATGGATGTACAGTATTATAGCTCCCGTCTCGCCTGTGGGGCTCGGTTCCTGCGGGAGTCGGCGGCAGGCCCCGGCTCAATACCGATGTCCGCACGCACCGAAGCCTGCCAGCATGGCGATCGTGGACGTCAAAGGGAGGAGCCGATGTGCTACGCCGCGCAGATCAAGGCCGACTTCAGGAAGTTCACGCGCGAGTACGGCGCGGTGATCAGCCTTGGCCAGTTCTTCGAACTGTTCTGGCGCAAGCGCAAGGAGCAGGAATGGCAGAAGCTGCCCAAGGCGATGCGCATGGCGTTCGCGCAGCCCGGCTCCGACCAAGAGCGCGAGATCGCCGCATCGATCGCCGCCGGCGACCGCGAACAGGCCAATGCGCTGGAAGCGCAGCTGTTTCGCCAGAAGGCGCGCCTTGTGCAAGCGCAGCGCGCGCTTGCCGGCCGGCCTACCCGCAAGGCCGAGAACGAGCAGCGCATCGCCATCGACAAGATCGCCCGGCTCCAGCAGAACCTGGCCGACCTGCAACGTACCGCGCCGACCGCGGAGGACGCCATGATCTTCCCGGGCTATTACGCGCCCGTGATGATCGCGATCGAAGGCCGGCGCACGATCGTGCCGATGCGCTACCGCTGCCGGCTGCCCGGCTGGGACGTCTCCATGGAAAGAAAAAAGCCAGGTACATACAACGCGCGCCGCGACAATCTCGAGACGGCGTGGCGCCAATTATTCGGCTATCGCCACGGCATCCTGCCGATCCGCGCATTTCGCGAACATGTGGCCCGTCACCGGCTGGAGCACCGCGAACTCGACCCGCACGAGAAGGAGCAGAGCGTCGTGCTCGAATTCCGTCCCGATCCCCCGCAGGATCTGCTGATCGCCTGCCTCTGGTCGTTTCACCAGGGCGAGGCCGGCGAGCCGAATCTGTATTCGTTTGCCGCAATCACCGACGAGCCGCCGCCCGAAGTGGCCGCGGCCGGCCACGACCGTTGCGTGATTCCGATCAAGCCGCAGAACGTCGACGCCTGGCTCAATCCCGATCCGGGCAACCTGGCCGCGCTGCATGCGATTCTGGATGACCGGGAGCGGCCGTTCTTCGAGTATCGGCTGGCGGCCTAGCGGCGAGTGCGCGGTGCGGCGGCAATGGCTTACCAATTCATCTACTGTGCAGGCCGCGCCTTACCAATTCATCGACTTGGGGGGCGCCGGGTCTTACCGATTGATCTACCGGGAGCGCCGGGTCTTACCATTTCGTATACATCGGTCATGGTTCAGCGCCGGAACCACAGGATGGACAACACACTGGCCGCCATCAGCAGCAGCACCGCCACTGCCGCAAACAACGCCCCGATCTCGGTTTCCCGGCGCTCCAGCGCAAAGCGCGTGCTCAGCTGCCGATAGACGTGGCTTAAGTCGGCCGCGGAGCCGGCGTGGAAATATTCGCCACCGGTGATCTTGGCGACCGCGCGCAACGCCGGTTCATCGAGCTGCATGTAGTAAGACATGGCCGGACCGCCGGCCGTCCCGCCCTCGGGCGACCCAAAGCCCACCGTATAGACCCGCACGCCGCGCTCGGCGGCCATGCGGGCCGCGATGACCGGATCGGGGCCGGTGGTGCGGCGGCCATCGCTGAGCAGGATCACCGCGCCGTGCCGATAGGAACCGGGCTGCGCCGCCGGCCGCTCCTCGCGCCTGGCTCGCTTCTCGCGATTGCGGGCGGCCTCCGCGGCGGTCGCTTCGTCCAGCGATCGGCCCTGGTTTTCCATCAGCTCCGAGGTGTCGCCGAACAGCACCGCCTCCAGGTCGATGCCATCGTCGGGGAACAGCACGGCCAGCGCTTCGATCAGGCCGCTGCCCGTCGCGGTGCCGCGCTGGAGCTGGAAGCGCTCGATCGCCTCGAGCATGTCCTGACGGTTGTCGGTCGGCGCGAGCACGACCGACGCGGTGGCGGCGAACGACACGATGCCTAGCCGCACATTGGCCGGCAGCCCGGTGACCAGGTTCGTCGCGGCCTGTTGCGCGGCCGCGAGGCGGGTCGGCGATACATCGGTCGCTTCCATGCTGCGCGAGACGTCCATGGCGAGTACCAGCGTGATCGTGTCCGCCGGCAGCGTGATGGTCGCACTGGGACGCGCGCAGGCGAGCAGCGCGGTGCCGAGCGAGAGCAGGAAGAGCAGGGGAGGGACGTGGCGCCGGAGCCATTGCCGGGGACCGAGCGCCGCCCGCGGCAGGGTGAGACTGGCGTAGAGCAGCGCTGCCTTTCTGCGCCGGGCGAGCACGTAGAAGTAAGCCGCTGCCAGCACGGGAAGCACGAGCAGCAGCCAGAGCAATTGAGGCCAGAGAAACTGCATGCCCTGCTCCTTGGCGCGTGGTTAAGATCGATGGTACTGTAGTTTCCGACGCGTGAACTCGGGGCGGCGATGAAACGGGTGACGATCTACGGAGTAGCCTTGGCGGCGATCGCACTCGTCTTCGCAGCGGGCGTCGGTTCTGCCTGGCTGTTGCAGCCGAAGCAGCGGGCCCTGACCCAGTCGGACATCGATTCGGCCGTGCTCCACACGCTGCACAACAAGGACCTGCCATCGCGCGCGGCCCGCGCCGCCGAGGCGATCCGCCAGTCGGTGGTCGAGGTCCGCAGCTATCCCGCCGCCGACGCCCCAGCCGAGAAATCGCGCACGGACAAGGCCGGGCGCGATCGCCCCGCCAAGCCGCCCGAATCCTCCGCCCCCGCCAAGCGCCCGCCGCGCGACGAGGCCGCCAAGGGCAAGCCACCGGGCGACAAGACCCTGCCGGAAGCCTTGCCGGACGGACGGCACATCGGCACCGGCGTGGTCGTCACCGAGAGCGGCGTCATCCTGACCAACTACCACGTTGTCGCCGGCGCCCGCCGCGTCGAGGTCCGGTTCCACGACGGGCATACCGCCGAGGCCGCCGTGCTGCAGGCCGTCCCGGAAAAAGACCTCGCCATCCTGCAGCCCAAATCGATCCCCGACGACCTGCCGCCCGCGACGCTGGGCTCCAGCCGCGAACTGGCGCCGGGCAGCGAAGTGGTCGCGGTGGGCTTTCCGTTCGGCATCGGCCCGTCGGTGACGGCCGGCGTGGTGTCCGGGCTCGACCGCCAGTTCGTATCGCCCGACGAAAAGCAGCAACTGGACAAGCTGATCCAGTTCGACGCCGCCGCCAACCCCGGCAACTCGGGCGGGCCGCTGGTGAACATGAAGGGCGAGGTGGTGGGCATCGTCACCGCCATTCTCAATCCCAACCAGAGCGGTAATTTCCTTGGCATCGGTTTTGCCATCACCATCGAAAGCGCGGGCGGCTCCGTCGGCGCTTCGCCCTTCTAGCTGTCCAGACCAGAGCGAGAGCCTATGAACGACCAAGCCCGGGACGCCATCGAGACCGCCAACCTGATGGAGCGCCTGCTGTACGAGGTCAAGCGCGTGGTGGTGGGGCAAGACCATTTTCTCGAACGGGTGCTGGTGGCGATCCTTGCCGGCGGCCATCTGCTGGTGGAAGGCGTGCCGGGGTTGGCCAAGACGCTGACCGTCAACACGCTGGCCAGGACCATGCGCGGCACGTTCAGGCGCATCCAGTTCACCCCGGACCTGCTGCCCGCCGACCTGGTCGGCACGCGCATGTATCACCAGGGGACCGGCGAGTTTTCCACGGTGCGCGGCCCGGTCTTCGCCAATCTGCTGCTGGCCGACGAGATCAATCGCGCGCCCGCCAAGGTGCAGAGCGCCCTGCTCGAGGTGATGCAGGAAAAGCAGGTCACCATCGCCGGCGAGACTTATCGGGTGCCGATGCCCTTCCTGGTCATGGCCACGCAGAACCCGATCGAGACCGAAGGCACCTATCCGCTGCCGGAGGCGCAGGTCGACCGCTTCATGATGAAAGTGCTGGTGGGATATCCGAGCGAAGACGAAGAGGTCGTGATCGTCAACCGCGTGACCGGTCCGCGAATCGACGTGAGCCCGATCGCCACGCCCGAGCAGTTGACCGAACTGCAGGAGGAATGCCGCGCGGTCTATGTCGATCCGGGGCTGATCCAGTACGCGGTGCGCGTGGTCTCGGCCACGCGCCGCCCGGCCAGTTACGGGCTCGACGACCTCGACCGGTACGTGACCTTCGGCGCCAGTCCGCGCGCCACCATCGGCCTGATTGAAGGTGCGCGCGCGCTGGCGCTGCTGCGCGGCCGGCACTATGCGGTGCCGGAAGACGTGATCGACCTGGTGCCGGACGTGTTGCGCCACCGGCTGTCGCTGTCCTACGAAGCCATGTCCGACGGCATCACGGCCGATGCCTTGATCGGCCGCATCGTGCAGGCCATGCCGGTCCCCGAGCGTCCGTTGGAATCCCATGTTCGGGCGGCTGCGCGGTAGGCGCCGGTCCGGCCCGGACGCCGCTTCCGGACAGGCCGCCACGCGGGGCGCGCCGCGCGGCGTCGGCGCAAGCCGCACCGACGCCTTGCTGCGCCGCATGGAATGGACCGTGGTGCGCCGCCTCGACGGCATGCTGCAGGGTGACTACCGCACGCTGTTTCGCGGCTTCGGGCTGGACCTGGCCGATCTGCGCGAATACCAGCCCGGCGACGATGTCCGGCACATCGACTGGAACGTGACCGCGCGGCTTCAGACGCCGCATGTGCGCATGTTCCAGGAGGATCGCGAGATCGCGGTCTGGTTTCTGCTCGATCTGAGCGGCTCGGTCGAGTTCGGCTCTGGCGACGTGCGCAAGCGCGATTTGCTGAGCGACTTCACCACGGTGATGGCGCTCTTGCTGACGCGCTATGGCAACCGCGTCGGCGCCGTGCTCTACAACGGGGCGGCCGACATGACGGGGTCCGTGGTGCCGGCGCGTTCGGGTCGCCGGCAACTGCTGCATCTGCTCGACCGCATGCATGCCACGCCCGCCGCCTCGCCCGGGCACACCCGGCTGCGCGGCCTGCTCGACCACGCACGGGCGGTGGCCCGGCGCCGATCGGTGCTGTTCGTCGTCTCCGACTTCATCAGCGACCCGGGCTGGCAGGCGTCGCTCGCCATGTTGGCCAGACGCCATGAGGTCGTCGCCGTACGGCTGGTCGATCCCTTGGAGCAGGCTCTGCCCGATCTGGGTTTGCTGGTGCTGCAGGACGCCGAGACCGGCGAGCAGATGTTCGTGGACACCCACGACCCGGCCTTTCGCAAGCGCTTCGTGGCGGCCGCGCAGGCGCGCGAAGAAGAACTGCGGCTGGGCTTTGCCCGGGCCGGCGTGGATTGCCTGACGCTGTCGACCGGCACCCGCCTGGACCTGGCCCTGCTCGAGTTCTCGCGCCAGCGCCGTCATCGGCAGGGCACCGCGAAGGGCGCGGTGAGCCCGGCAAGGAAAGCCGCAAAGGAGGAAGCAAAGAAGGGGGCCGCATGGACGGCGTGAACGAGGCGATCAGCCGGCTGCCCGCGATCAGCTTCGTGTGGCCCAGGATGCTGTGGTTGCTGGCGCTGATCCCCGTGCTGGCCGCCGGCTACTTGGCGCTGGACGCGCGCCGCCGGCGCTCGGCCGTTCACTATCCGGCCCTGAAGACCGTCGGCTACGCCAACCGCAGTGTCGCGGGCTGGCGCCGGCATGTGTCCCCGGTACTGGTCCTGCTGGCGCTGACGGCATTGATCGTCGCGATCTCGCGCCCGCATGCGCTGATGGTGCTGCCCTCGCGCATCGAAACCGTGATGCTGGTCATCGACCTGTCGGGCAGCATGCGCGCCAAGGACGTGCCGCCGAGCCGACTGCGTGCGGCGCAACACGCCGCCAAAGGGCTGCTCGACGCGAAGCCGGCCGGCGTCAGCGTCGGCCTCGTGGCGATGGCAGGGACCTCCGCCGTAGCGCAGGCGCCGAGCCGCCGCAAGCAGGACGTAGCCACGGCCATCGACCGGCTGCAGCCGCAGGGCGGCACCGCGCTGGGTAACGGCCTGCTGATCGCGCTGACCGCGCTGCGGCCGCAAGCGACCGAGGACGCCGCGCGCCTGATGGAGGGCGACGCCTCCCCGCTGAAAAAACAGGGTCCCCCGGGCAGCCCGTTCGGCCCGCCGGGATTGGGGCAGGGCGGGGGCCAGCGAGCAGCGCAGGGTTCTGCCGACCCCGAGGGGACCGGCGCCCCCGGCTCCTACGGCGCCGGCGCGATCGTCGTCTTCTCCGACGGCGAAAGCAACGCCGGTCCGACCGCGGTGCAGGCGGCCGAGCTGGCGGCCACCTATGGCGTGCGGGTCTATACCGTCGGCGTCGGCACGACCCAGGGCGTCGTGCTGTCGGCCGACGGGTGGTCGGCGCGCGTCAAGCTCGACGAGACCGTGCTGAAGGAAGTGGCCAATATCACCGGGGCCGAATACTTCCGGCTCGAGGACACCGCCCGCCTCAAGCAGGTGTATCGCGCGATCAACGCGAAGCTGACGCTCGGCAAGACCGAGCAGGCGGAAATCACCGCACTGTTCGCCGCACTCGGCGCGGTGCTGGCGGCGGGGGCGGCGCTGCTGTCTCTGTGGTGGTTCGGGCGGGTGATGTAGGGCAGCGAACTGCAAGCCCGGTGCGCGCCCAGTCCCGCGCATGCCCGGTATCTCGACGCCGCGAACCGGCAACGGATACCGGCCTGGACGCGCGGCCTGACGCTCGGCACGCCGCGCACCTTCCTGCGCGCACCTTCCTGGTTTCGACGACGGTCCACTCCCAAGCCGGTCAGCGCGCAAGCGCCGTTGGCATGCCCGCGCTCAGCGCCCCTTGAAGATCGGGTGCCGGGCGCAGGCCGACAGCACGATGCGCTCGGACTGCACCAGATAGTCGTTCAGGGCCGCGGCACACTCGGCGAGCTTGCCCGACTCGAACAACTGCAGGATCTGCTGGTTCAGCTCGACATAAGGGCCGTGCAGGAATTCCGGATCCTGCAGCATGCCGAACGCCAGCCGCAGTTCGGCCAGCAGGTGGGAGAACATCACGTTCAACCGCTCGCTGTCGGCCAGTTCCACGATGGCCATGTGGAACTCCATGTTGGCGGTGCCCGCGCCCTGCCAGTCGCCGCTGTCGCGGCAACGCAATCCCGCTTCCACCGCCAGCCGCATGTGCTTGCGCGCCGGATGGCTGGGATAGGCCTGCGCAATCGCCTGGCATTCGATCAGGCGGCGAACCCGGTAGATGTCGATGATCGCCGCAATGCTTGGAATGGCCACCGCCACGCCGCGGTTGGGCTCGTGCTTGAGCAGGCCCTCCTTGGTCAGCACGCGGAACGTCTCGCGCAGGGTGTTGCGGGAGATCTGCAGGCTTTCGCTGAGCGCCGCCTCGGACAGGCGCTGCCCGGGCGCGAAGTCGCCATGCAGGATGCGCTGGCGAATCTGTTCGGTGACCCGTTCGGCCAGGTTTCGTACGTCGGAACTGGTTGTCATGGTGGCTGCAAGGAAGCGGGACTTCGGCCGTGTCCCGTCTGGCGCGATGTTATCCCAGCTTTGTTCAACAACATGCACGAGATTGGTGCGACTTGGCCTGGCTGAGTGGGCCTAGGTGTATACCAGAATCGATCCTCACGATTGATTGTTGAACAATCTAGCCACGGTGGTTGAGTAATACGTGCATATATCTCAACATGGCACGTGCCTCGCTAGACGGCGCTGCGGTGCAGGGCGGCTGTTCAGCGGTTTCGCTCACTGCCCCAACGTCATCGCTGCAGCGTCGTGAAGACCGCGCGGCGAGCCTCCCACGTTTTGCCGTTATCCCGAGTGAGCGCAACCATGTGGCTTAAAGAAACAACGCAGGCAGAGCGCAAGACGCTCTTTGCCGCCTTCGTCGGCTATGGGGTCGATGCCTTCGACTACATGATCTACACCTTCATGATTCCCACCTTCATCCTGGTGTGGGGCATGACCAAGGCCGAGGCCGGCTATATCGCGACGGGCGCGCTGATCAGCTCGGCGATCGGCGGCTGGCTGGCCGGTATCCTGGCCGACAAATACGGCCGCGTGCGGGTGCTGCAGCTGACCGTGCTGTGGTTCAGCTTCTTCACGTTCCTCAGCGGCTTCACGCAGTCGCCCGAGCAGCTGTTCGTGACCCGCATGCTGCAGGGCCTCGGGTTTGGCGGCGAATGGTCGGTCGGCTCCGTGCTGATCGCCGAGATGATCCGCGCCCGCCATCGCGGCAAGGCGGTCGGACTGGTGCAGAGCAGTTGGGCGGTGGGCTGGGGCCTGTCGGCCATTGCCTTCTGGGCGGTCTACGCGGTGTTCGAGCAGCAATACGCCTGGCGCGTGCTGTTCTGGATCGGCGTGCTGCCGGCGGTGTTCATCCTCTATATCCGCCGCAACATCAGCGAGCCCGAGGTGTATCGCGAGACCAAGGCCAAGCTGGCCGTCACCGGGCAGAGCAACAATTTCATGCTGATCTTCAAGCCGGGCGTGCTGCGCGTGACCGTGCTGGCGAGCCTGCTGGCGACCGGCATGCAGGGCGCCTACTACTCGGTGACGACCTGGCTGCCGACTTACCTGAAGATGGAGCGCAACCTGTCGGTGCTCAACACCAGCGGCTACCTGATGGTGCTGATCGCGGGCTCGTTCGCCGGCTATCTGACCAGCGCCTGGCTATCCGACCACCTCGGGCGCCGCCGATGCTTCATGCTGTTCGCGGTCAGCGCGGCCATCCTGGTGATCTGCTACACGCAGCTGCCGATCACTGACGCCGCGATGCTGGTGCTGGGCTTTCCGCTGGGCTTCTTCCTCTCGGGCATCTTCTCCGGCATGGGCGCTTACCTGACGGAGCTGTATCCCAGCCATATCCGCGGGTCGGGACAAGGCTTCTGCTACAACTTCGGCCGCGCGGTGGGTTCGGTATTCCCGGCGATGATCGGGCATATGGGCGCGACGATGTCGCTGGGCGTCGCCATCGGCTATCTCGCCGCCGGCGCCTATGGGCTGGTCGTCGTCGCCTGCCTGCTGTTGCCTGAAACGCGAGGACGCGAACTGCTGGGCGAAGCCGAGCCCGCGCATTGAGGTCCGACGCCATGCAAATCGATCTGAACAGCGATCTCGGCGAGAGCTTTGGCGCCTGGCGCATGGGCAACGATGCCGCCATGCTGGACATCGTCAGCAGCGCCAACGTGGCCTGCGGCTTCCACGCCGGGGATCCGGCCGGCATCCTGCGGACGCTGAAGGCCGCCAAGGCGCGCGGCGTCGCGGTGGGGGCCCACGTCGCGTATCCCGACCTGCAGGGCTTCGGCCGCCGCAACATGGATGTCGCCAGCGAAGACCTGATCGCCGATGTCATCTACCAGATCAGCGCGCTGGCGGGCATGGCCGAGACGGTCGGCACCACGGTGCGCTACGTCAAGCCGCATGGGGCGCTGTACAACACCATCGCCAGCGACGAGCGCCAGGCACGCGACGTGATCGCCGCCATCCGCGCGGTCAATCCCGAACTGGTGCTGGTCGCGCTGGCCGGCTCGCCGTTGGTGGGCTGGGCGCGGGATGCCGGCCTGCGCGTCGTCGCCGAGGCCTTCGCCGATCGCGCGTACACGCCGCAGGGCACGCTGGTATCGCGCCGCGAAAGGGGCGCGGTGCTGCACGACGCCACCGAAGTCGCGCAACGGATGTTGCAGCTGGTGCGGGAAGGCACGGTGCGCGCCATCGACGGCAGCGTGGCGCGCGTCGAAGCGCAGTCGATCTGCGTGCATGGCGACAGCGAAGGCGCGCTCGACATGGCGCTGGCCGTGCGCGACGCGCTCGAGCGCGACGGCGTCAACGTGTGCGCGTTCGCCTGAGCGCGAGCCGGATCTGGAGCTCATCTTGCGTTTCCTGCCTGTTTCCTCGAATGCCCTGCTGGTAGAGCTGGCGGATCTGGACCAGACGCTGGCCTTGCTGGCTTCGCTGCAGCGCGATCCCGTTCACGGCGTGGCAGAACTGGTGCCCGCCGCGCGCACGATCCTCGTGCACTTCCGTCCCTGGGCCACGGGCGCGGACGCGCTGGTGCGCGCCATCGCCGCGCGCGACCTGTCGCAGCGGGTCGAACGTGGCAATACGTCGATCGAGATCCCGGTGCGCTATGACGGCGAGGACCTCGCCGAGGTGGCGCAGTGGCTGGGCATCACGCCCGAGGAGGTCGTGCGCCGCCACACCGGCAGCGAATACACGGTGGCCTTCACGGGCTTCGCGCCCGGCTTCGCCTACCTGAGCGGCGGCGATCCCTCGCTCGACGTGCCGCGCCGCCGTACGCCGCGCACGCGCATTCCGGCCGGCGCCGTCGGCCTCGCGGGAACCTTCAGCGGCGTGTATCCGAAGGCCAGCCCGGGCGGCTGGCAGATCATCGGCACCACGCCGCTGGCGATGTGGGATCTTGGCCGCGAGCCACCGGCGTTGCTGCAGCCCGGATATCGGGTGCGCTTCGTCGATATGGCGACGCTGGACGGTGCCGTGGACACCGCGACGGAAAGCGGCGTGGATGAGCCCGTGCGCACCGCTGTGCCGGCAGTCGCGGCACGAAGCGAGGGGGGCAGTGCGGCCCGAAGTGCGGCCCGCAGTGCGTCCCTGAAGGTAAAGGGCACGGGCTTGCAGACCGTATTCCAGGACCTCGGCCGGCACGGCATGGCGGGGCAGGGCGTGTCGGCCTCGGGCGCGCTCGATCGGGCGGCCCTGCGGATGGCCAACCGTCTGGTCGGCAACCGTAGCGACAGCCCCGCGCTCGAAACCGTGGGCGGCGGCCTGCAGCTGCAGAGCCAGGGCGAGACCGTGCTGGCCGTTACCGGCGCCGATGCACCGCTGACCGTGTGCACGGAAGACGGCCGCCAATGGCGCGTGCCGACGCATCAGGCAGTGGCCCTGGCCGATGGCGACACGCTGAGCGTCGGCCAGCCCGCTGCCGGCGCGCGGTGCTATGTGGCGGCACGCGGCGGCTTTGCCGTGGCGCCGGTGCTCGGCAGCTGCGCGACGGACACGCTCGCCGGCATCGGGCCTGCGCCGTTGTCCGTCGGCGATGCGCTCGCTGTCCTGCCCGCGCGGGCAGGCGCGGTGGTGGGCATGCCAGAGCAGCTCGCCGTCGACCTGCCCTCGGTGGAACGGGACGTCGTGCTCGACGTGGTGCTTGGCCCGCGCACCGACTGGTTCACCGCGGAGTCCGTCGCGCGACTGGCTGCGCAGCGTTGGCAGGTCACGCCGCAATCGAATCGCGTGGGCTTGCGGCTCACCGGCGACGTGCCGCTGGAACGCGCCGTCACTGGCGAGCTGTCCAGCGAAGGCACCGTGCCGGGCGCGCTGCAGGTGCCGCCCAGCGGCCAGCCCATCCTGTTTCTGGCCGACCATCCGCTGACCGGCGGCTATCCCGTGATCGGTGCCGTAGCGCCTCATCATCTGGATCGCGCCGGCCAGGTCCCGGTGGGGGCGTGGCTGCGTTTCCATCCCATCGGCCCCTTCGAAACACTGCAACCGTCCGCCGACTGAGTCGAGCCGGCAATTTTTTTACCGAGACTCGCACCGAGATTTGCGATGAAGAAAGTCCTGATTGCCAACCGTGGCGAGATCGCCGTTCGCATCGTCCGCGCCTGCGCCGACTACGGCGTCGGCTCCGTGGCCGTGTATGCCAACGCCGATATCGACGCGATGCACGCGCACCTGGCCGCCGAGGCTTACGGCCTGGACGGCGACCGCCCCGCCGACACCTATCTGAACATCCCCAAGCTGCTCGATATCGCCCGCCGCAGCGGCGCCGATGCCGTCCATCCGGGCTACGGCTTCCTGTCGGAAAGCGAGGCCTTTGCGCAGGCGGTCATCGATGCCGGCCTGACGTGGATCGGCCCGTCGCCGGCGACGATCGCGCGGCTCGGCGACAAGGTGCAAGCGCGCAAGATCGCGCTGCAGGTGGGCGCCCCGCTGGTTGCCGGCACGCCGGAGCCGGTCGCCGATGCCAACGAGGTGCTGGCCTTCGCCGAGCGGCACGGCCTGCCAATCATCATCAAGGCAGCATTCGGCGGCGGTGGCCGCGGCATGAAGATCGCCTGGCGCATGGACGAGGTCGAGGAGCTCTACGCCTCGGCGGTGCGCGAGGCGGTCACCGCCTTCGGCCGCGGCGAATGTTTCGTCGAGCAGTTCCTCGACAAGCCCCGCCATATCGAGGCGCAGGTTCTCGCCGACCGGCATGGCAATGTGGTGGTGCTCGGCACGCGGGATTGCTCGCTGCAGCGCCGGAACCAGAAGCTGGTGGAGGAAGCGCCCGCGCCGTTTCTCAGCGATGCACAGCGCGCACGCATCCATGCCGCTGCCCGCGACATCTGCGCGGCGGCGCAGTACACCAGCGCCGGCACGGTGGAGTTCCTGCTTAGCGCCAGCGGCGCGATCTCGTTCCTGGAGGTCAACACGCGGCTGCAGGTCGAGCACCCCGTGACCGAGCAGACCACGGGCGTCGATCTGGTCGTCGAGCAGTTGCGCGTGGCCGATGGCCTGCCGCTGTCGATCACTGACACCCCGGCGCCGCTGGGGCATGCGATCGAGTTCCGCATCAACGCCGAGGACGTGGGCCGAGGCTTCCTGCCCACGCCCGGACCGGTGCGGCGCTTCGACGCGCCGTCAGGCCCGGGCGTGCGCGTCGATTCCGGTGTGCAGTCGGGTTCGGTGGTGCCCGGTACCTTCGATTCCCTGATGGCCAAGCTGATCGTGACCGGCGCCACGCGCGAACAGGCGCTGGCACGCGCCCGTCGCGCGCTGCGCGAATTCCGGATCGAGGGCGTGGCCTCGGTGCTGCCGTTCCATCGTGCCGTGATCGATCACGACGATTTCGTCGGCGGCAACGGCTTCCGGGTTCATACGCGCTGGATCGAATCGGACTTCGCCGGGCCGCTGGCGGCGGCCGCGCGTGCCGAGCCGCAACAGGACGAGAGCCTGCTGCGCACCGCCATCGAGATCGACGGCCGCCGCATGGTGCTGGGCTTGCCGGCGCAACTGCTGCGCGGTCTGGCCGACGCGCCGGCCACCGCGGCCGCCACGCAGCCCGCGCAGACCGTGCAGACCGTGCAGACCGTGCAGACCGATGCCACCAACGCGGCCGAACTGCCGTCCCCGATCGCAGGCACCGTGCAGGCATGGAAGGTGGCGGCCGGCGACGAGGTCAAGGAAGGCGATCTGGTCGCCGTGATGGAGGCGATGAAGATGGAGATGCAGGTCCACGCGCATCGCTCAGGCCGGTTAACACGGCCGGTTCCCGCCGGTACGTACGTGGCCGCCGGCGCGTCGCTGGCAAGCATCGAGTGAAACGGATCGGCGCGGCGATGGCGAGACCCCGAGGTCGAAGACCGATGCCTCAATGCCTGGGTGGATTGGGATCCTGTCCCGGCGGCGGCTCGGTCGGTCGTACCGTTTGCTGGCCTACCGGTGCCTTGCTGACCGGAGATACCAGCTGCGAGGGATCGACGGCCGAGTTGGCGCCGAAGCCCGCCGCCGCGCCTTCGGTGCTGCCCGCCGCGGCCGGTGCCTCATTGAGCCGCACCGTGGAATCGCCGGAATCGCTGCCACCGCAAGCGACCAGGCCAAATGACAGACCCACGGCCAGCGCCGCGATACTGCCTTTCGGCACCACGGCACGGCATGCCGTGCAGATCCTGCGCCTGCGATGCAGAGCCATCTCTACCTCCCTGCGATATTGCATCGAGGATGCTTCCGACCAGCGCTCGCATTGCATCGCTGTGGCGTCGGTTTGCGGCTCGATTAGGCGAATCGAACTTGCGTACTTGCGCGCTTCGTTGCCGACAGATTGACGCGAAGAATGCCGGCACCGATCCGCGCCAATCCAGTCTTGCAACAAAGCTGTCGAGGTAGAAGTTCAATTCTGTAACGGAACGTTACGCATCTTCTCTTTCGCGCAACGCGCACTACCGTCTCCCTAAGCGCTGTGTCTCGGCGCAATTCCATGTCGTCGCTTCGCTGCGAAGGGAGGCATCATGCGTGCCCGTTTCGTGATGACCGCGCTGATCGGCGCGGCAGTTCTTGCCGCGCATTCCGCGCCCGCGCAAGCGCCTTCCACCGACGCGCAGATCAATGCCATCGTCCAGTCCATCCTTGGACAGATGACGCTGGCCGAGAAGCTCGAATACGTCAGCGGCACCGGCGCATGGGACATCAAGCCATTGCCACGGCTGGGACTCCCGCAGATCAAGGCCAGCGATGCAGGCTTGGGTGTCAGGCTGAGCAATCCCGTTGGCGTTGCCTATCCCGCGGGCCCCGCATTGGCATCGACCTTCAATGCCGATCGCGCCAAGCAGATGGGCGTGGGGCTCGGGCTCGAAACGCGGCTCAGCGGCTTCCAGCAAATCGCGGGGCCGGGGCTGAACATGTACCGCACCCCGTTCTCTGGGCGCGCCTTCGAGTATCTGGCGGGCGAGGATCCGTTCCTCGGCGCGGTGCTCGGTGCCGCGCAGATCAACGGCATTCAGTCGCAGAACGTCTGGGCCGATGCCAAGCATTACATTGCGAACGAGCAGGAGGTCAATCGCTTCAACCTGATGGAAACGATCAGCGAGCGGGCGCTGCGCGAGATTTACATGGTGCCGTTCGAGTCGGCGGTAAAGAATGCCAACGTTGCCGTCGTGATGTGTGGATTCCAGGGGCTCAATGGTGCGGATCCGGTCTGCGAAAGCCACCCAGCGATTCAACAGACGCTGAAGAACGAGTGGGGCTTCAAAGGCTTCGTGGAATCGGACTATGCGGCGCTCAAGCACACATTGCCCGCAGCAGTCGCTGGCGTCGACATCGAACGACCGTCAGCCAATATCTTCTCGCCGGGAGCGCTGGGCGCGCTGCTGGCGAACGAACAGCTGAGCCAGGCGACGCTGGACGACAAGGTGCGCCGCATCCTCGGGCGTCTGGTGGCCTATGGCTTCATTGGGGGCGTGCCGGCGGCCACCGGCGAATCGCATCCGCCCTTTGCGGAACGCGCGGCGCTGGACGTGGCGCGCGAAGGCATCGTGTTGCTGAAGAACGAGGGCCAGCTGCTGCCGCTGCGCCGAGAGGCTGCACGCAATATCGCGGTGGTGGGCCGGCTCGCCACGGGAGCGCCGCCGACCGGTTTCGGCAGTGCCCATATTGCAGCGGCGCGCTATATCAGCGAAATCGACGGCCTGCGCCAGATCGCCGGCCCCGGTGCCAATGTCGTGCTGCTCGATGCCGTCACGCTCGATCCGGCGCGCTCGGCTTGGACCACGCCCAGCGGCGCGTCGGGCGTGCAGGCGCAGTATTTCGCCAACCCGACGTGGAGCGGCGCGCCGGTTCTGACCCGCGTCGAGCCGATGATCAATCTGGACACATCCGGCGGGGCGCCCCAGAGCGGCGATTACCGCGGTCCGGTCTACGGCGGTGGCGGCACGGCGCAACCCGCGTCGGTGCGCTGGACCGCCACCATTCGCCCCAACGTCAGCGGTGCTCACGTATTCAAGGCGCGCGCCAACGGGGCCGTGCGGCTCTACATCGATGGGCAATTGGTGATGGACAACGGCGACGGCAATCCGCTGCCGGGCAATGTCATTCCGCCGACCATTCCGGTCAATGCCCGCGTGATGCTGCAAGCGGGCCAGACCTATAACGTGCAATTCGACTACTCGGCACGGCCGGGCTATATCGCCGTGTTCGGCGGTTTCCTGGGCGCGCAGCTGAGCTGGGCGTCGCTGCAGGCGCCGCCGAACCTGTCCAGCTTCGATGCCGTCGTGGTCGCGGCCGGTCACAGCGCCGAATACGAGGGCGAGGGCTTCGACCATCCGTTCACCTTGCCGGAGTTCCAGGACGAACTGATCGCCAATCTGTCCCGCGCCAATCCCCGCACGATCGCGGTGCTGCACGGCGGCACGGGCTTTGACATGCAAGGCTGGATCGATGGGGTCGGTGCGGCGCTGCACGCCTGGTATCCGGGCCAGAATGGCGGCCAGGCCCTGGCCGAGATCCTGTTCGGCGATGTCAATCCATCGGGCAAGCTGCCGATCACGATCGAGCGGTCGATCACGGACAATCCGACCTACCCGAATTATCCGCAGGCATCCAATGACCTGAATTTCCGCACGATGACCTATAGCGAGGACATCTTCGTGGGTTATCGCGGCTTCGAACGAAGCGGTAGAAGGCCGTTGTTCCCGTTCGGCTTCGGGCTGTCCTACACCCGCTTCAGCTATGGCGCGCTGAGCGTGTCGCCCGGCATTGCCGCTGGCGCAGGGCGCGTCGCGGTGTCGTTCGATATCACCAACTCAGGCGAGGTGGCCGGCGCAGAGGCTGCGCAGGTCTATGTCGCGCAATCCGGCGCTGCCGTGCCGCGTCCGGTGAAGGAGCTGAAGGGTTTTGCCAAGGTGTTCCTGCAGCCGGGGGAGACGCAACGCGTGACGGTCTATCTCGACCAACGCTCGCTCGCGTACTACGATACCGCGCGCAATGCGTGGGTGACGGAGCCCGGTGCGTTCGACATCCTGGTCGGTGCATCGTCCCAGGACATTCGCCTGCGCGGGCAGCTGTTCAATCTCTTCCGGGCGGTCACCAATACACGGGTCAGCAATCCGCTGCCCGACCCGGAACTGGTTCGATTGGGGCCGGTGCATCCCTAGCAGCATGCATGTCATGCCGCCTTTGCGCCGGGCCGTTGCAGATCGGCCTCCACATGGAAATGCGGCAGCACGTAGGCCGCAATTTCATCCATCGCATCCCTGACGGGTCGCTGACTGCGCCGAAAATGCAGGCCGATATGGCGCACGCCGGCCTCGCGCATGGCGTGCAGTTCCTCGATCAGGCCATGGCGGCCGACCGCGCCGCCGAAGCGGTGCCGCTGCATGGGCGCATCCGGGTCCGCCAGCAGGTCCAGGTGGAAGAAGCTGATATACGGCTTGTCGCCGGCGACCTCGCGCCATAGCGCGCTGCGGCGG
Organism: Cupriavidus sp.; assembly: GCA_031180665.1. Taxonomy (GTDB): domain Bacteria; phylum Pseudomonadota; class Gammaproteobacteria; order Burkholderiales; family Burkholderiaceae; genus Cupriavidus. The sequence goes on from JAPSLP010000010.1 coordinate 161,255, forward strand.
ACATGGTCCTGCGGCGTGCCGGGATAGGCCAGCCAGCCGTCCATATGCTGCCCGACCCAGCTCGGCGTCTGCTGCGCCAGTCCGGCCACCAGCAGGGGCAGCGGGCCGGTGGGACGCGGCAACAGCGCGATGCCGCCCGGCAGGTCGGCAGCGCCGTTGCGCAGCAGCGCTACCTGCTCGCGGAAATGCTCGCCGCGCTGATCGAAGTCCCGGCCGAGGATCGGATATTCCACGGGGCGGTCGCCGCTGGCTACGCCAAGCAGCAACCGGCCTTCGCTGAGCCGGTCGATGGTGGTCGCGGACTTCAGCGTCAGATACGGATCGCGCAGCGGCAGCACGATGGCCGCCGTGCCGAGCAGGATGCGCTCGGTGATGCCGGCCAGATGGCCGAGGTAGGAGAAGGCCTCGAAGACCTGAGCGGCGTCGCCGAAGTGCGGATCGTACAGCGGCACGTCGCGTACCCACAGCGCGCGAAATCCCGCGCGGTCCGCCAGCTGCGCCAGCGCGCGGTGCTCGGACAGATCCGGCTCACCCGGCAGCCGTGCGTCGCGCTGGCGCGCCGCCTGGCCTTCGGGCGACCAATCGTTGTCGAGCGGCAGCTCCACGCCGATGCTGAAGCCGCCCGAGGTCAGTGTTTCCAATGCCGATGACATGACAGGTCCTCCAGGCAGGCGTGCGCGCCAGCCTTTCTTGCTGAGCCCGATGCAGGCAGCCGCGCTCAGGCGGCCGCGGTTGCCGCGTACTCGGGGTAGTCGGTATAGCCCGCGGCGCCACCACCGAAGTAGCTGGCGCGATTGCCCGGGTTCAGCGGCAGGTCGTGGCGCAGGCGGTAGGGCAGGTCGGGATTGCCGATAAAGCTGCGGCCAAACCCGATCAGGTCGGCCCAGCCCCTGGCGAGCGCTTCCTCGGCGCGCGCCTTGTTGTAGTTGCCCG
>JAPSLP010000087.1 GCA_031180665.1 Cupriavidus sp.
GATACACTGCAGGTGAACTATTCGTGAGCGAACGCGAAGCCGACCAGCTCCTTGTTGAACGCGTCCAGCAGGGCGACAAGCGGGCCTTTGAACTGCTGGTGGCCAAATACCACCGCAAGATCATCCGGTTGATCTCGCGTCTGGTCAGGGACCCCGCTGAAGTGGAGGATGTGGCGCAGGATGCCTTTATCAAGGCATATCGCGCCTTGCCCCAATTCCGCGGGGAGTCGGCGTTTTACACCTGGTTGTACCGGATCGCTGTCAACACGGCCAAGAACTACCTGGCCACGCAAGGCAGGCGGCCCGAGGCCTCCAGCGACATCGATGCCGAAGAGGCTGAAACTTTTGCGGATGGTGAGCAACTAAGGGATATCAATACGCCGGAGTCGATGCTCCATACGCGCCAGGTGGCGGACACCGTCAACCGCGCCATGGAGGCCCTGCCGGATGAATTGCGAACCGCCATCACGCTGCGCGAGATAGAAGGCCTCAGCTACGAGGAAATCGCCGAAGCGATGGGGTGTCCGATCGGTACGGTCAGATCGCGCATTTTCCGGGCGCGCGAAGCGATTGCGGAAAAATTGCGCCCGCTGCTGGGAACGGCAGAGGGCAAGCGGTGGTAGAAGTCAAAGACATGTCGTGCGGCCAGCGTTGCAGCCTGCTCCTGCATCGAGAAGCGACAGTATTGTGACGGGATTGTTCGGTGTTCGATGGTTATCGAGGGGTTGGAAATGGGTCAGGCTCACAGGCAATCGGTTCATGCGCCCGAGGCAGCGGAGCAGATTTCCGCATTGATCGACGGCGAACTGGCGCCGCATGAATTCGAGGCCGTGCTGGCACTCGCGAAAAGCGAGCCGGGCCAGGAGCAATGGTCGGTGTTCCAGTTGATCGGCGACACGCTGCGCTCCGAGGAGCTGGCCCATGCCGGGTCGACCGCGGCCTTCGTGTCGCGCTTCGCCAGCCGTCTCGAGGACGAGCCGCATCTGCTGGCGCCGGCCGCGCTGGCCGATGCGCCGGTACGCCGCCACCGTCTTCTGCTGCGCCCCTCGTGGGTGCGCCGCGTGATGCCGGGCACCGCAATCGCGGCTGCCGTTGCGGCGGTCAGCTGGGTCGTGGTGCCGCAAATGCGCGACGCCGATCCGGCCGCGCCCGGCGCCATCGTCGCCAGCACCAGTGAAGGCGTGCCCGCGGCGCCCAAGGCGACCGGCGTGCTGACCGTTGCCGCCGATGCCGGCCAGATGATTCGCGATCCGCGCCTGGACGAGTACCTGCGGGCTCACCGGGTGTCCGTGACGACCAATGCCATGGTGCCGACCATGCGCAACGTCGCCAATAGTGCAAGCTTCTCTCAGGACAACACGCAGGAATAATGCCGGACATGCAAAAAGGATGGGCGCCCGCCCATGCAGCGGGCGCACAAGGAATAAGGGCCCTGAGGAGGTCCTTTTTTCTCGCCTTGTGCCTGACGGCCGCGGTGGCGACGGCGCAAACGCCCGATCCCACGCTGCCGCGCCGCGATGCCGCGGCCTGGCTTGGCAAGATCCACCGCGCCGCGCAGCGCGAAAACTACGTCGGTACTCTGATCTACCAGCGTGGCAGCGTCATGCATGCCTCGCGCATCCAGCATTTCAGCGATCTGGTGCACAACGAGTACGAGCGGCTGGAGACGCTCGACGGCAAGCCGCGCGAGGTACTGCGCCAGAACGACATCGTCCATAGCCTGATTCCCGAGGCCAAGCTCGTGGTGGTCGAGCGCCAGGACGCCAAGGACCGCTTCCCGGCGCTGCTGGCCACCAACAAGGGCGATGTGCTCGATCTCTACGAGATGCGCAGGCTCGCGCCCGAGCGCGTGGCCGGCATGGAGTGCGAAGTCTTCTCGCTGGTGCCGCACGACGGTGCCCGCTATGCGGTCCGCCTCTGGGCCGAGAAGCACTCCGGTCTGCTGATGCGCGCGCAGACCATCGGCGAGGGCGGCAAGGTGCTCGAACAGGTCGCGTTCTCGCAGATCGAGATCGGCGTGCCCTCCGAGAAGCAGAAGATCCTCGGTGCGATCAAGAACGCCGCCAACTGGCAGCGCTACGAGATCAACTACCAGCCGGCCAATATCGCGGAAGAGGGCTGGCTGATCGCGGTGCCGGTCAAGGGTTTCCAGAAGATCCGCGAAGTGCGTCGCCCGCTGGGCGACCTGCGCAGCCCGCAAGGCAGTGGCCGCGAACAGGTGTTCGAGGTGCTGCAGGTCGTCTACAGCGATGGCCTGACGGGGCTGTCGGTCTTCATCGAACCGGTATCGGAGCAGCGGGTGCGTCGCGAGGGCGTTGCCTCGCTGGGCGCGACCCAGGTGGTGGTGCGCAAGGTCGCCGATTTCTGGATCACCGTGGTCGGCGAGGTGCCGGCGGCCACGGTCAAGCAGTTCGCGGCCGCGGTGGAGTACCGCGCGCCCAAGCCACGCTGAGCCGGGATGCGGCGCGCGCCGGCGCGCCCGCCTGCACACGCCGGGCATTCTCCGGATGTTCTCCGGACGGTTCCGTGGACCCTCCGGGCTGGCCCTGACTGGACCGGACGCCCCGGCTTGCTTACCCTGTTACGCTGAACTCGCGGGAGTCGACCATGTCGTCAAACTATTACGCCGTGGCCAGGACCATGGCATTGGCCGCCGTGCTGGCGGCGGGTCCCATGCTGGCCACGCCGGTCCATGCGCAGGCCACCGCCTCCAACTACAGCCTGCCCGACTTCACCGACCTGGTGGAGCGCGTCAGCCCCGCCGTGGTCAACATCCGCACCACCGAGCGCGTGCGTTCGCGCGGCATGACGCCCGAGGACGAGGAGATGGCCGAGTTCTTCCGGCGCTTCTTCGGCATCCCGATGCCGGGTACGCCGTCGCCGCCGGGGACGCCCCGCCGGGGCCAGCCGCCGCAGGGCGAGGAGCAGAGCCGCGGGGTCGGCTCGGGCTTCATCATCAGCCAGGACGGCTACGTGATGACCAACGCCCACGTGGTTGCCGACGCCGAAACCATCTATGTCACGCTGCCCGACAAGCGCGAGTTCAAGGCCAAGCTGATCGGCACCGACCGGCGCACCGACGTTGCGCTGCTCAAGGTCGATGCCAACGGCCTGCCGCGCCTGCAGATGGGCGATTCGAACAAGATCCGCGTCGGCGAATGGGTGCTGGCGATCGGTTCGCCGTTCGGCCTGGACAATAGCGTGACCGCCGGCATCGTGTCGGCCAAGGGCCGCGACACCGGCGACTACCTGCCGTTCATCCAGACCGACGTGGCGGTCAACCCCGGCAACTCGGGCGGGCCGCTGATCAATCTGCGCGGCGAGGTGATCGGCATCAATTCGCAGATATACAGCCGCAGCGGCGGCTACATGGGCATCTCGTTCGCGATTCCGATCGACGAGGCACTGCGCGTCAGCGAGCAGCTGAAGGCGACCGGCAAGGTCACGCGCGGCCGTATCGCGGTGGCGATCGGCGATGTCACCAAGGAAGTCGCCGATTCGCTGGGCCTGGGCCGTGCGCGCGGCGCGCTGGTCGGCAGCGTCGAGCCGGGCGGGCCGGCCGAGAAGGCCGGCATCGAGGCGGGCGACATCATCCTGAAGTTCAACGGCCGCGATATCGAACGTGCGTCGGACCTGCCGCGGCTGGTCGGCGAGACCAAGCCGGGCGCGCGCGTCCCGATGCAGCTGTGGCGCAAGGGCGCGACCCGCGAGGTCACCATCACGGTGGCCGAGCTGGAGCCGGATGCCAAGCCGCGCCCGCGCGCGGGCACCACGCCGGGCGACGATGGCGCGGCCGGCGCCAAGCCCAACGCGCTGGGGCTGGTGGTGGGCGACCTGTCCGAGGCCCGCCTGCGCGAGCTGAAGATCAAGTCGGGCGTCGAGGTCCAGGCGGCCGAAGGGGTCGCGGCGCGCGCCGGCATCCGTCCGGGCGACGTGATCCTGCGCCTTGGCGACACCGATGTGACCAGCGCCCGCCAGTTCAACGAACTGGTGCGCGGCCTGGACAAGAGCCGGATGGCGGCGATCTTCGTGCGTCGCGGCGACGCCACCCAGGTGCTGACGCTGCGCCCCAACGGCGGCGCACGCTGAGGCGGACTGGGGCGAACTGAGGCGGACTGAAGCAAAAGCGCCCGAAATATGCGCTCCGGTCGTCCCCGCGAAAGCGGGGCGCCGGCGCCTTCCAGGGCGCAGTGCGCACTCGTCCCGGCGTCTGCCCCGGCGCCCGGACCACGGCGATATCGATGCCGCATTCCTTGCCGCGGCATTTTCCCGTCCCGCTCTGCGATTGAGCTGCGGGACCCCCTTGAAAATCCGGTAAAATCGCCGTCTGGCGCGAAAGCCGCCGACCCTGCGAAACGGTCGGGCCGAAGCGCGCCACCAACCTGCGGCCGGGCCCAGGCGCGCCCGGCGGGCCGCCCGTCCCTCCGCCCATGACATGCTGTGCCGCGGCCGGATGCGCGTACGTCGCCATCGCCCGTTGCTAATGCGCTGCCGCGGCGCTCCCCTGACCAACCGATGGACCATATCCGTAACTTTTCGATCATTGCCCATATCGACCACGGGAAATCGACCCTGGCCGATCGCATCATCCAGCTGTGCGGAGGCCTTTCCGACCGCGAAATGGAGGCCCAGGTCCTGGATTCGATGGATATCGAAAAGGAGCG
>JAPSLP010000045.1 GCA_031180665.1 Cupriavidus sp.
GTTCTCGGGCGAGCTCGATTCGCTCAAGCGCTTCAAGGACGATGTCAAGGAAGTCAAGCAGGGCTTCGAGTGCGGTCTGTCGATCAAGAACTTCAACGACGTTCAGGAAGGCGACCAGCTCGAAGTGCATGAAATCACCGAGGTCGCGCGCACGCTGTAAGGCGGCGCGCCGCGGCGGCGGACCTTCACCGGTCTGCCGCCGCCGGCCCATCCACGCCGTCGGTCCCATCGCCTTCGCTGGCGACGCCGCTGGCAAAGTCGTATCGCATGGCCAAAAAAGGCAATATCTCCTCCCGTAACCTGCGCCTGTCCGATCAGATCCAGAAGGATCTGGCCGAGATGATCCAGCGCGAACTGCGCGACCCGCGGCTCGGCCTGGTGACGCTGCAGTCGGTCGCGCTGACGCCCGACTACGCGCACGCCAAGGTCCACTTCACGGTGCTGGGCGCCGAACCGGCCGATGCCGAGGCGATCCTCAACGAGAAGGCCGGTTACCTGCATTCGCTGCTGTTCAAGCGGCTGCATATCCATACCGTGCCGACGCTGCGCTTCGTGCACGATACCTCGGTCGAACACGCGATCGAGATGTCCAAGCTGATCGACCAGGCCAACGCCACGCGCGCCAAGGACGAGTAAGTCCGCAGCGCCGGCGCGCGATGCGCCGTCGCCTTCCCGAGCCGCGCGACCGGGTGGCACGCCGATAGGGCGATCGCATTGCCGCCACCGTTCCCGCCGCCGTTCCCGCCGCCGCTGCCGCCGTTTCATTCCCATGACCGATTCCAACGCTCCACGTCCGCCCCGGCTGCCGCGCCGCGACGTGCATGGTGTGCTGCTGCTCGACAAGCCGCTCGGGCTGTCGTCCAACGATGCGCTGATCCGCGCCAAGCGGCTGCTGCGCGCCAACAAGGCCGGCCATACCGGCACGCTCGATCCGCTGGCGACCGGGCTGCTGCCGCTGTGCTTCGGCGAGGCAACCAAGTTCTCGCAGGATCTGCTCGACGCCGACAAGACCTATGAGGCGACGGTTCGGCTCGGGCAGCGTACGTCGACCGGCGATGCGGAAGGCGAGGTGATCGCCGAACGTCCGGTGCGCTGCGATGCCGCGGCACTGAACGAGGCGCTGGCGCGCTTCGTCGGCGCGATCGAGCAGGTGCCGCCGATGCATTCGGCGCTGAAGAAGGATGGCCGGCCGCTGTACGAATACGCGCGCGCCGGCCAGACGGTGGAGCGCGCGGCGCGCCGCGTGACCATCCACGAGATCGCCCTGCTCGGTTGCGAGCTGCCGGGCGCCCCAGTGTTCGCGATGCGCGTGACGTGCAGCAAGGGGACCTATATCCGGACGTTGGCCGAGGACATCGGCGAGGCGCTCGGCTGCGGCGCGCATCTGACCGCGTTGCGGCGTACCGCGGTCGGCGATCTGACGCTCGACGGTGCGGTCACGCTCGAGCAGTTGGCCGAGCACGACGACGCGGCGCGTCCAGCCGTGCTGGCACCGGTGGACGCGCTGCTGCAGCGCTGCGTGCCGGTGACGCTCGACGCCACCGCGACACAGCGTTTTCTGCAGGGACAGCGCATTGCAGGGCGCGATCTGCCGGCGCAGGCATTCGAAGGCGTGCGATTGCACGAGGACGCGCTGGCGCGCGTCTATGGCGGCGAGCCGCCGCGGCTGCTCGGCGTGGCCAGATGGCGCGAGGGCGCGCTGCGGCCGGAGCGGTTGGTGCGATTGAACGCGCAGGACTGACGACCGCGGAGGGCATTTCCCTGTCCCCGGCCCTCTCCCGCAAGCGGGAGAGGGAGAACACCCGGAGGGCAGGGGATCGCGGCAGGTTTGCGCCCCTCTCCCGCATGCGGGAGAGGGGCGGGGGAGAGGGCAAGCAGCGGTCGCCATTCTGCCGAGCCTGAATGCCCGGTCAACGCCCCATCAACGCCCCCTCAATGCGCCCTCAATGCGCCCCCATCGCATCGGCCGATCCCCCTCCACCGCCCTTGGGCTTCGTCAGCCAGACGAACACGATCAGCCCGAAGAACATCACCCCCGAGATCCAGAAGATATCGTTGGCGCCCAGCATCGACGCCTGCTGGGAGATGGTGCGCTCGATCACCCCGACCGCCTGCATATGGCTCATGCCCTGCTGCATCAGGTGTTCGACCTGGGCGTTGTAGATCGGATTGTAGGGATTGACCTGCTCGACCAGGTGCGCATGGTGCATCGCCGAGCGGTTCTCCCACACCGTGGTCGACACCGACGCACCGATCGCGCCGAAGGTGATCCGCACGAAGTTCGACAGGCCCGAGGCCGCGGGGATCTTGTCCGGCGGCTGTCCCGACAGGATGATCGACGTCAGCGGGATGAAGAACATCGCCATCGCGGCGCCCTGGATCAACGTCGGGATCATCAGCGTGGTGGTGTCCACGTCGATCGTGAACCGCGAACGCATCAGGCTGACGATGCCGAACGTGATGAAGGCCGCGGTGGCGACCCAGCGCGGGTCCATCTTGGGCAGATTGCGCCCGATCACCGGCGAGAGCAGGATCGCGAAGATGCCCACCGGCGCCATCACGATGCCGGCATCGGTTGCGGTGTAGCCGACGATGGTTTGCAGCCACAGCGGCAGGATCACCAGATTGCCGAAGAACAGCCCGTAGGCCACCGAGATCGCCACCACGCCCGCGCTGAAGTTGCGGCCGTTGAACAGGCTGATATCGACGATCGGGTGCTTCTCGTAGCGTTCCCACGCCAGGAAGAACAGGAAACCGACCACCGCGACCACCGTCAGCGTGACGATCTCGGTCGAATGGAACCAGTCGAGCTCCTTGCCCTTGTCCAGCATCAGCTGCATCGAACCGACCCAGATCACCAGCAACGCCAGGCCGATGGTATCGATCGGCAGCACCCGCGTGGGCGTTTCGCGGTCGCGATAGATCGCCCAGGTCGCGTACGCGGCCAGGATGCCCACCGGGATGTTGATGTAGAAGATCCACGGCCACGTCATGTTGTCCGAGATCCAGCCGCCCAGCAGCGGGCCCATGATCGGCGCGACCAGCGTGGTCATGCCCCACAGGGCCAGCGCCATCGTGCTCTTGTGCGGCGGATAGCTCGACAGCAGCAGCGATTGCGACAGCGGAATCATCGGCCCGGCCACCGCACCCTGCAGGATCCGCGCGGCCAGCAGCACTTCGAGGTTTGGCGCCACGCCGCACAGCCACGACGACAGCACGAACAGCAGGATCGACGTGACGAACAGCCGTACCGCGCCGAAGCGTGTGGTCAGCCAGCCGGTCAGCGGTACCGAGATCGCGTTGGCGACCGCGAACGAGGTGATGACCCAGGTGCCCTGGTTCGGCGACACGCCGAGGTCGCCGGAGATGGCGGGAATCGATACGTTGGCGATCGACGAGTCGAGCACGTTCATGAACGTGGCCAGCGACAGCGCGATCGTGCCGACGATCAGCTTGCCGCCCGACAGCGGCTGCTGGTGCGCCGGGCGTGCTGGCGCAGCAGGGGCCGCCGGGGGCGTGGGTTCGACGCCCTCGCGGGCGGTCAGGGTATCGGCCATGATCAGGCGTGCGTGGTCGCTTTCTTGGCGGTTGCCGTGGAATTCGCGGTCGAGGCGCGGGCGGTCGAAGCGCGCGCCGCCGAGGCCGGAGCCGCCGGCTCGGCGCCCTGGCGGCCGCTATTGGTCGCGATGATGCGCGCGATCAGCGCATCGGCGTCGTGGCCGACCTTGTCATAGACGTCGGTTTGCATCGGCTTGCCGGCGGTGGTGGTCGTCATCGCGGCGCCTTCTGTCTTGCGCACATCGACGGTGACGTTCATCGACAGGCCGATGCGCAGCGGATGGTCCTTCAACTGCTGCGGATCGAGCGCGATGCGCACCGGCAGGCGCTGCACCACCTTGATCCAGTTGCCGGTCGCGTTCTGCGCCGGCAGCAGCGAGAACGCCGAGCCGGTGCCGGCGGAGAAACCGGCCACCTTGCCGTGGTATTCGACGTCCGTACCGTAGACGTCCGCATGCAGCGTGACCGGCTGGCCGATCCGCATATGCGTGATCTGGACTTCCTTGAAATTGGCGTCGACCCAGACCTGATCGAGCGGCACCACCGCCATCAGCGGCGCGCCGGCGGCCACGCGCTGGCCGACTTGCACCGAGCGCTTGGCGACATAGCCGGTCACCGGCGCCGGCAGCTGCGAGCGCGCATAGCTCAGGTAGGCGGCGCGCACGTTGGCGGCGGCGCGCTGCACGTTGGGGTGCTTCTCGACGGTGGTCTGGTCGGTCAGCGCCTTGTTCGACGCGAGCTGCTCGCGCGCGGCCAGCAGCGCCGATTCGGCGGCCTGCAGCGTGGTGCGCGCGTGCGCGAGTTCTTCCGACGAGACCGCGCCCGAGCCGGCGATGGCCTGCCGGCGCTTCAGGTCTTCGCGAGCCCGTGCGACATCGGCCTGGCGCAGCGCCACGTTGGCCGCCAGCGAGCCGTTGTTGACGTACAGCGTGCGCACCTCGCGCACCGCCTGTGCCAGCTGGGCCTCCGCCTGGGCCAGCGCGACCTCGCTGTCGGCGCGGTCGAGCTGGATCAGCGGCTGGCCGGCGTTGACCAGCTGCGTGTCGTCGGCGCCGATGGCCACCACGGTGCCGGGCACCAGCGGCGTCACCTGGACCACGTTGCCCGCCACGTAGGCGTCGTCGGTGCTTTCGAAATGCCGCGCGTACAGAGCCCAGTAACCGCCGTAAGCCAGGCCCGCGACCACCACGGCGGCGGTCAGCGAGAGCAGCAGGCGCTTGCGCTTGCCGTTGTTGTTGTCGGAGGGTTGCGTGCGGGTGGCCGCGTTCTGTTGTTGGTCGCTCATGATGTCGGTCGCTTAATCGGTTCGGACGTTCTCGTTGTTCTGTGCTGTCGTGTGGCTGCTTGCAGGCGCCTCAGCCGTGCGCCGCGGCGGGGGCGGGCGTGGAGATGGACGTTCCCGGCGTCGCGGCGCGAGCCGGCTGCGCATCGGTGGGCTGGCCGGGCTGCTGGTAACCGCCGCCCAGCGCCTTGACCAGCGCCATCTGCAGGTCGAGTCGCCGTGCCTGCAGATCGGTCGCCAGGCGCCGCTGCTGCAGCACGTTGCTCTCGGCGTTCAGCACGGTCAGCTGCGTGCCCAGGCCGGCCTTGTAGCGCGTGGTCGCCAGCGCATAGGCATGCTCGGCCAGTTCCAGCGCCTCGCGTTGCGTCTGGATCTGCTGATCGACGCTGCGGATGCTGGTCACCGTATCGGCGGTCTCGCGCAGCGCATCGACCAGCGTCTGGTTGTAGTTGGCCACCGCCAGGTCGTACTGCGCGTGCTTGCCCTTCAGGTTCGCGCGCAGCCGTCCGCCTTCGAAGATCGGCAGGCGGACCGCCGGGCCGAAGCCGAACTGGCGGCTGATGCCGAGCAGCAGGTTGGACGGATCGAGCGAGGCCAGGCCCGCGAAGGCGCTCAGCGTGACATTGGGCAGGAACTCCGCGCGCGCGACGTCGATGTCCTTCGACGAGGCCTCGACGCGCCAGCGCGCCGCCACCAGGTCGGGCCGGCGACCGAGCAGGTCGATCGCCAGGTTGTCCGGCAGCGTTGGGGTGGCATGCGCCAGCAGCGTTGGTCGCTGGATGGCCAGGCCCCGGTCCGGACCCTTGCCGAGCAGCGCGGCGATCTGGTTGCGCGCCAGCGCGATCTCTTCGTCGATGCGCTGCAGATCGGTGCGGGCCGACGCCACCGTGGCGCGCGCCTGCGTGGTTTCCACCTGCGTGTCGAGGCCGGCCGACAGGCGCTGGCGCGACAGCTCGGTCAGATCGCCGCGCTGGGCGATGGCGCGTTCGGCCACATCGCGCTGCGCGAACAGCGCGGCCAGCCGCGCGTAGTTGCGCGCCACCGCGGTGGTCAGCAGCAGCCGCGAGGCCTGGCTTTCGGCCTCGGCGGCGCGGTCGTCCGACAGCGCCGCTTCCAGCGCCGAGCGGTTCCTGCCCCAGAAGTCGAGGTCGTAGGACAGGCCGGCCTGCAGCCGCGACAGGTTCTGCCACGAGCCGGCGCGTGGCGTGCCCTCGTACAGATCGGTCTCGGAGAAGCGTTGGCGCGACAGCGAGGCGTCGAGGTCCAGATGCGGATACAGCGCGCTGCGCGTGGCGTCGGCCATCGCACGCGAGGCCTGCACCCGCGCCAGCGCGGCCTGCAGATTGGGGCTGTTCTGCACGGCCTCGTCGACCAGCGCGCGCAGCTGCGGATCGCCGAACTGGTCGACCCAGTCCTGCGACGGCCACTGGCCATGCTGGCCGGGCAGCGTCTGTGCGGTGGCCAGCTGCGCAGGCTCGGCCATGACCTGGGTGGTGTGGGAATTGCCGAAGGCGGCGCAGCCGGCCAGTGCGGCGGCGGCCAGCGCGCTCAGCGCGAAGGCGCCGAGGCGGTGGGCGGGTTGCCGCGCCGGAGCGCGGCGGAACATCGAAAGTGCTTGGTTCATGTCAGGGGCGACAACGAAATGCGGAAATGCGAAGGCGGCGGCCGGGTGCCGATGGCACGACCGCGGCGGCGAGTCTGGACCGCTGGCGGCGGGCGAGGGCGCTGCTATCCGGTGTTGTTGGCGATCACCCGTCGCAGCATGTCGCGGAACTGGGCGATTTCGGCCTCGGAGAAGCCGCGGAAGCGCCGGTTCAGCACCCGGCAGAAGATCGCAGGCAACTGGTCGACCAGCGCGTGGCCGGCCGGTGTGACGCGCAGATCGACGATGCGCCGGTCCGCGTCGCTGCGCTGCCGTTCGACCAGCCCGCGCTTTTCCATGCGGCTGATCAGACGCGTGACCGAGCCCATATCGGTGTTCAGCTCGCGGCCAAGATCGGTCACCGTACGGGCGCGGCGATGCGCCAGCATCACCAGGCAAGAGGCCTGCGCGTGCGTGATATCGAGTGCGCCAACCTCCTGCTCGACGTCGCGCGACAGTTCGCCCTTGGCCCGCACCATCAGATAGCCGACGCTGTCGCAGATCCGATAGGAGGCGGGGTCGAAGGGGTAGGTATCGTCGGAGCCCGGGGCGTTCATCATTTGCCTATGCAATCTTTGTCGTGGCAAATATATGCAGGTGCCGAGAGAACCGCAAGAACGTCAATTCGTCATTTCGTATTTCGCAATAGTGCGCTGCAAGCCCTTGCCGCAACGCGATAGGCACTCCGAACCGCTGCCCGCAGTTTTGCGTCGCAACATGCTAGAATGGCGGGTTGAATTTTTGATGCCCAGCTGCAAGCGAGAGCCGCAATGACCCGCGCAATCCGCAATATCGCCATCATCGCCCACGTCGATCATGGCAAGACCACCCTGGTGGACCAACTCCTGCGCCAGGCAGGCACCTTCCGTGAGAACCAGCAGGTTGCGGAGCGGGTGATGGACTCGAACGACCTGGAGAAGGAACGCGGGATCACCATCCTCGCGAAGAACTGTGCCGTCGAGTACAACGGCACCCATATCAATATCGTGGACACCCCGGGCCACGCCGACTTCGGTGGCGAGGTCGAGCGCGTGCTGTCGATGGTCGACGGCGTGCTGCTGCTGGTCGACGCGGTCGAAGGGCCGATGCCGCAGACCCGCTTCGTCACGCGCAAGGCGCTGGCGCTGGGCCTGAAGCCGATCGTCGTGATCAACAAGATCGACCGTCCGGGCGCGCGTCCGGACTGGGTCATCAACCAGACCTTCGACCTGTTCGACAAGCTGGGCGCGACCGACGAGCAGCTCGACTTCCCGGTGATCTACGCCTCGGGCCTGAACGGCTATGCCGGCCTGACCGAGGACGTGCGCGACGGCGACATGAAGCCGCTGTTCGAGACCGTGCTCGACAAGGTGCCGGTCCGTAACGACGACCCGGACGGTCCGCTGCAGTTGCAGATCATCTCGCTGGACTATTCGAGCTATGTCGGCAAGATCGGCGTCGGCCGCATCTCGCGTGGCCGCGCCCGTCCGTTGCAGGACGTGGTGGTCAAGTTCGGTCCGGAAGGCAACCCGATCAAGGGCCGCATCAACCAGGTGCTGAAGTTCCGCGGCCTGGAGCGCGAGATCGTGTCCGAGGCCGAGGCCGGCGACATCGTGCTGATCAATGGCATCGAAGAACTCGGTATCGGCTGCACCGTCTGCGCGCCCGAAGCGCAGGACGCGCTGCCGATGCTGAAGGTCGACGAGCCGACGCTGACGATGAACTTCTGCGTCAACACCTCGCCGCTGGCCGGCCGCGAAGGCAAGTTCGTCACCAGCCGCCAGCTGCGCGAACGCCTGGACCGCGAACTGAAGTCCAACGTGGCGCTGCGCGTGGCCGAAACCGGTGACGACACGGTGTTCGAAGTGTCGGGCCGCGGCGAACTGCACCTGACCATCCTGCTGGAAAACATGCGCCGCGAAGGCTACGAGCTGGCCGTGTCGCGTCCGCGCGTGGTGTTCAAGGAGATCGATGGCGTCAAGCACGAGCCGTACGAACTGCTGACGGTCGATGTCGAGGACGGCCACCAGGGCGCCGTGATGGAAGAGCTGGGCCGCCGCAAGGGCGAACTGCTCGACATGGCGTCGGACGGCAAGGGCCGTACCCGCCTGGAATACCGCATTCCGGCCCGCGGCCTGATCGGCTTCCAGGGCGAATTCCTGACGCTGACGCGCGGCACCGGCCTGATCTCGCACATCTTCGACGACTACGCGCCGGTGCGCGAAGGCGGCCTGGGCGAGCGCCACAACGGCGTGCTGATCTCGCAGGACGACGGCGAGGCCGTGGCCTACGCGCTGTGGAAGCTGCAGGATCGCGGCCGCATGTTCGTCAAGCCGGGTGACCCGCTGTACGAAGGCATGATCATCGGCATCCACAGCCGCGACAACGACCTGGTCGTCAACCCGATCAAGGGCAAGCAGCTGACCAACGTGCGCGCCTCGGGTACCGACGAAGCGGTGCGCCTGGTGCCGCCGATCCAGATGACGCTCGAATACGCGGTGGAATTCATCGCCGACGACGAGCTGGTCGAGATCACGCCGAAGAGCATCCGCCTGCGCAAGCGCTTCCTGAAGGAACACGAGCGCAAGCGCGCCTCGCGCGAAAGCGCGTAAGCGATACGCTGTCCGGAAGGGGAAGGGCCGGGTCCTGTGGTGAACGGGGCTCGGCCCTTGTCGTTTGCGGGCGCGGAAGCGGAGAGCACGCGGTCCTCAGAGGTGGCAGAGGATGTTCACCAGCCTGCCGAACGGATCGCGCACGAAAAAGCGCCGCACACCCCAGGGCTCCTCGGCGATCCCGTATTCGATCCGAAAGCCTGCCTGCACGGCCTTGGCATGGACCTCGTCGAGGTTGTCGACCTCGATCGACAGGTCGGGCACCGGGGTGCCGGAGCCGCCCTCGGTCGCGATGCCGATCTGCGGCGTGGTGTCTTGCCCGGTCGCATAGGTCCGGATCCAGCCGTGGTCCATCACGACCTCCATGCCGAGCAGGTCGCCATAGAAGGCTTGGGCCAACTCGATGTTGGTGGCTGCGATATTTGCTACGACTCGCTTGACGGTCATGGTGGCTCTCCGGCGATCTGACCTGGCGATTCTACGGCTCATCGTTCGACCCGATAAGCCGGCGGCGATCGGCGACCCGATTCATACATCGCGATTCGTACATCCGCCGGATACACAGTCTTTCCTTTCCATGCCGTCAAGGAACGCGCCGGCGCGCCGTTGATAGCGGAGCGGCAAGCATGCCGCGATCGCACGATAGGAACGGGGAGCTGGAATGTTTCGCAACACCACCATTGGCGCCAGATTGTGGGGCCTGATTGTCGTTACCAATTTGATCCTGCTGATCGTCGGCGCCTTCGGCTGGCTCGGCATGTCGCGCAGCAACGATGCCACGCGGCAGATCTATCAGCACCAGCTGGCCGCCGCGATGCATCTGTCCGAGGCGCGCGCGAACCAGTTGCTGGTGCGCGTGCTGCTCGATCAGGCGACCTTCGCCACCGATCCGGCCGATGCGCTCTCGCGTGCCGAGACCGCGGCCGGATTCGCGCGCGCTTCCGAGGCGGCGTGGAAAGCCTATCTGACACTGCCGCGCGGCGAGGAGGAAGACCGCGCCGCGCAGCTGGTGTCGGCGCGCCGCGAGGCACTGCACCAGCAAGGGGTCGAGCCGATGATCGCCGCACTGAAGGCCGGCGATCGCGAGCGCGTGATGGCGCTGGTGCTCGACACCATCCCGAAGCTCGATATCGCCTTCACGTCGGCCAATGCCGAACTGAACAAGCTGCAGACTGCCGCCGCCGAGGCCGTCTATCAGGATTCGCAGCAGCGCTATGCGAAGCTGCGTGCTTGGTCGCTGGCGCTGCTGGCGCTGGGTCTGGGGTTCAGCACCATCTTTGCCTGGCGGCTGCGCGGTTCGATCGTCGGCCCGCTCGACACCGCGATCGCGCGTTTCGAGCGGATCGCCCGCGGCGATCTGAGTGCGGTGCGCACGCTGGATACGTCGCGACAGCACGGCAGTCGTGCTGGAGACATCGGTGGCGGCATGGCGGGAGAGGCGAGCCGTAACGAGACCAGCCGCATGCTGGCCATGCTGGCCCGCATGGAAGTGAGCCTCGCAGGCATGGTGGGCGAAGTGCGCACCGGCGCCGATGCCATCGCCGCGGCGAGCCGTCAGATTGCGATGGGCAACGCCGATCTGTCGCAGCGCACCGAGGAGCAGGCGGCCTCGCTCGAGCAGACCGCATCGAGCATGGAGCAGCTGACCGGTACGGTGCGCCAGACTGCCGACCATGCGCGCGAAGCGGACGCGCTGGCTGGCGACGCCAGCGGCCTGGCCGAGCGGGGCGGGGAAGCGGTAACGCGCGTGGTCGACACCATGCAGGCGATCGACGCCAGCGCCAACCGGATCGTCGACATCATCGACGTGATCGAGAAGATCGCGTTCCAGACCAATATCCTCGCGCTGAACGCGGCGGTCGAGGCCGCACGTGCCGGCGAGCATGGCCGCGGCTTCGCGGTGGTGGCCGGCGACGTGCGCGATCTGGCGCAGCGCTGCGCGACCGCGTCCAAGGAAATCCGCGGGCTGATCGACGAGTCGGTGCGCAACGTCCGTGCCGGCAGCGATATCGTCGCCGATGCCGGCCGGGCCATGGAGGACATTGTCGCCGCCGTGCGCCGCGTCAGCGCGATCGTCGGCGGCATCAGCGCCGCCTCGATGGAACAGTCGCAGGGCATCGAGCAGGTGAATCAGGCCGTCACGCAGATGGATGGCATGACGCAGCAGAATGCGGCGCTGGTCGAGCAGGCAGCGGCCGCGGCGACCTCGCTGGAGGACCAGGCGCAGCGGTTGACGGGGCTGATGGCGCGTTTCCGCCTCGCCTGAATCGCCTTGGATCGCGCCGGCGGTACGGATGCGGGCCGGCATGGCTGGTGTACAGTGGCGGCCTGCATTTCGTCACCACAGGAACAGGAGACATGACCGAGTTTGTTTCAACCGAAGTCGTCGGCGGTGTCGGCTATCTGACGCTGACCCGGCCCCAGGCCCTGAACGCCTTGTCGCTCGACATGGTGCGCGCCTTGGCGCAGGCGCTGGACCAGTGGGCGGCCGATCCCGGCGTCGTCGCCGTGGTGGTCGCCGGTGCGGGCGGCAAGGCCTTTTGCGCGGGCGGCGACATCCGCTTCTTCCATCAGGCCGCGCTGGCCGGCGATCCGGCGCTGGACCGATTCTTCGCCGAGGAATACGCCCTCAACCACCAGATCCACCGCTATCCGAAGCCCTATATCGCGCTGATGGATGGCGTGGTGATGGGCGGCGGCATGGGCATCTCGCAGGGCGCGCGGCGGCGCCTGGTCACCGAGCGCACCAAGATGGCGATGCCCGAGACCAATATCGGCCTGTTTCCCGACGTGGGCGGCGGCTGGTTCCTGGCCCGCACGCCGGGCCGCGTGGGCGAGTATCTGGGCCTGACCGGCAACGTGATTCACGCGGCCGACGCGCTGTACGCCGGACTGGCCGATGCCTTCGTGCCCAGCAACGCGCTGGCCGAGCTGGTGGCGTCGCTGCGTGCCGGCAACTTTGCCAGCGGCGATGCGGTGCTGGCCGCGATCGACGCCTGCACCGCCGGGCATCGCGCTGCTTGCGATCCGGCGGCCAGCATGCTCGCGCGCCAGCGCGAGGCGATCGACGCCGCCTTCGGTGCGGCCACGGTGCAGGAGATCGTTGCCATCGTCAGCGATGCCGGCGACGACTGGTCTGCCCAAACCGCTGCGGCCTTGCGCACCCGCTCGCCGCTGATGCTGTGCGTGACGCTCGAGCAGATCCGCCGCGCGCGGACGATGGCGCTCGAGGACGAACTGCGCATGGAACTCGACATGATGCACGACGTGTTCCGCTACGGCGACGGCGTCGAGGGCATCCGCGCGCTGGCCATCGACAAGGACCATGCGCCGAAGTGGCGGCCGGCCCGGCTCGACGAGGTCGAGCGCAACAAGGTGCTCGCCTTCTTCGACAGTCCGTGGCGCGCCGAGGCGCATCCGCTGGCCGGCCTGCAGGCGTAAGACGGTGTGCGCGCCGTGCGCGCGCGGTGCCCAAGGGCAGGCGCGCGCACGGCCGGAGCGACATCGGGTTAGAGTGTGGTCTGGGCGCCGGCCAGGGATGGCCGGTCTCGCTGTCTTTCGGCAGTCTTTCCTTTCCCCGTCTCTCTCAGAAAAGGAAGCACGATGAGCACTCCACGCGACGTCGCGGTACTGGTGGGCAGTCTCCGCAAGGATTCCTACAATCGCAAGCTGGCATTGGCGCTGGCGCAGCTGGCGCCGGCCGGACTGAAGCTCGACATTGTTGAGATCGGCCAGCTGCCGCTGTACAACCAGGACGGCGATGAAAACCCGCCGGCAGCCTGGACCGCGTTCCGCGACCGGATTCGGCGCGCCGACGCGGTGCTGTTCGTCACCCCGGAGTACAACCGCTCGGTGCCCGCGCCGCTGAAGAACGCCATCGACGTGGGGTCGCGGCCCTATGGGCAGAGCGCCTGGGATCGCAAGCCCGGGGCGGTGATCAGCGCCTCGCCGGGCGCGATCGGCGGGTTTGGCGCCAATCACCATCTGCGCCAGTCGCTGGTCTTTCTCAATGTGCCGGTGCTCCAGATGCCGGAGGCCTATATCGGCGGTGTCGACAAGCTGTTCGATGCGCAGGGCAATATCGGCAACGAATCGACACGTGCCTTCCTGGGCAAATTCCTGACGACCTTTGCGGCCTGGGTGGAGCGCAACGCCGCAAGCTGAACCTGACGGCGCGGCCGTCGCCCCGGCCCCCCTCTCTCGTAGGGGAAGCCTAAAGGTGGCGAAATCAGCGCCGACAATGCTGAAATGGATGCAAGCGACAACTCCTCCGACTTCCCGGAAGGTGCGGCCAACGCCGAACTGGTCGGGTGCTGGGCCACTGCCTCGCCGCAATTGCTGGCGACCGTGCTGAACAACGCCATCGACGCCGAAGATCTGTCCGGCTTCGCGGCGCTGCTGTCCGACATCGCCCGCGACCGCGGGCTCAAGGGCAACCGCGGCGCGCACCAGTCGATCTACGACATGCCGTATGCGAGCCTGCTGCCGCGCCAGCAGCACCTGCTGGCCGATGCTTTCGAACTGTTCGTCAAGCTGGGGCTGGAGCTGCAGCCGCGGCAGCAGCGCTTGAACGACTGAGCCGGTGTGCGGGCGGGTCGGCCCGGCGGAGGTCGTGCCGTCTGCCGTCCATCGGCCTGCGTCCACCCGCTGTTGCGGGTGAAGACCGTGGGGCGATGCGATGCGGCCCCGGGTGGTAAACTTTCGGGTTTCTTCGTTCCCGTCGACGAACGGGATAGCCGACCCAAGTCATGTCCGAATCGCTAGCCGCGAACGCGGCGCCGGCCCCGGCCGGTCCTGAGAAGGTCAATCCGCGGCGCATTTCCGTTGCGCCGATGATGGACTGGACGGACCGCCACTGCCGCACCTTCCATCGCTACCTGAGCCGCCACACCTGGCTGTACACCGAGATGGTGACGACCGGTGCGCTGCTGCATGGCGATGTCGCGCGCCATCTGGACTTCGATCCGGCCGAGCAGCCGGTCGCTCTGCAACTGGGCGGCAGCGAGCCCGCCGATCTGGCGGCCTCGGCCAAGCTGGGCGAGCGCTGGGGGTATGCCGAGATCAACCTGAATTGCGGTTGCCCGTCCGAGCGGGTCCAGCGCGGGGCGTTCGGCGCCTGCCTGATGGCGGAGCCGCAGCTGGTGGCGGACTGCGTGCGCGCCATGCGCGATGCGGTGTCGGTGCCGGTCACCGTCAAGCACCGGATCGGCATCGACACGATCGAGCATTACGATTTCGTCCGCGATTTCGTCGGTACGATTGCCGAGGCGGGTTGTCAGACCTTTATCGTCCATGCGCGCAACGCGATCCTGAAGGGGCTGAGCCCCAAGGAAAACCGCGAGATTCCGCCGCTGCGCTACGAGGTGGCCTACCAGCTGAAGCGCGAATTTCCCCAGCTCGAAATCCTGATCAATGGCGGCATCACGCGCTACGACGAGATCGACGCGCACCTGCGCCATGTCGACGGCGTGATGATCGGACGAGAGGCCTATCACCAGCCGTTCCTGCTGGCGGAGGTCGATCGCCGCTACTACGGCGATACCGCGCCGTCGCCTTCACGGCTCGATGCCGAACTGGCGATGCAGCGCTATATCGGCGATCTGGTGGAGCGGGGCGGTTATATGGGCGCGGCGACGCGGCATATGCTCGGCCTGTATCGTGGCGTGGCGGGCGGCCGAGGCTGGCGGCGCGTGCTGTCCGACGCGCGCCGGATGAACGCGATCCGTACGCGGGACGGTGTGGACGCGCTGTTCGAGGAGGCGCGTAGCCATCTGCATGCGGAGCGGTCGCTGCAGGCGGCATGACCGGGTGGTGGGCGGCCGGCGCCCCGATGGTGCGGGCCGCCGGCGGTCGCAGATTGGAGGGCAGACTCTAATTTCGAATCCGGCATGGTCCCGCATGGCCCGGGCGGCCGTGTTCCAGCCACTTTCCGCGCCAGCGCGGGCGATCGCAGGCACCAGGAAAGGGATTCCCCTAGATAGCCAAGCCGATTCCGATTTTCTTAAACTGTCCGTGCCCTCGAATACAGGGCTTTCTTCAACTGATTTTCGAGCCCGCCTTGTGCGGGCTTTTTTTGTCTTGGGGCGTGGGCGGGCGCGGGACGGTCCGCGGTCCTTCCGTTTACCCGAATAGTGCTTGGCGGCGATGACAGTTACATTGCAATTGCCTTCAGGGCATTGAGATCGCAAGAGTTTAAGAGTCCGCCATGTGCGGACTTTTTTTTGCCCGGCTGTTCCGGGCCGGCGCCGTCCGTCGTCGCCCCGTTTTCTTCCTGCCGCCCCGGCGTGATGCCACCGAGCAACGTCTCCGCGGATCATTCTCGTTTACACCCACCAAAGGGGTGACCCCCCAACCGGGTGATGGCAAGATGTTGCCAAAAACGACAACAAGATCTGGCCTCGGAGGGTGGAATGGAAGAAGACGGCTTGTTTGGTGTCGCGTTCGAAGGCTTCCGCGTCGTCTGGGTGGTCGAGCGGTTGCAGAACGGTACCTGGACCGCCCGCTACTGCTGGCATCGCGGCACCGATGCGGCCGCGGCCGCAGCACTGCAGACCGATGTGCTGAACGGTAGGAGCCGAAGGCTGCCGGGCACCTATCACTCCGAGGAAGAAACCTTCGAGGCGATCCGAGAGGCCATCCGCCTCGAAGCCCGCTGGTCCTGATACGCCCGTGGGCCGCGCAAAAAATTTTCGTGCGTAGTACTAGCCATCGCGAAACGAAGTTTGTATAATCTTGGTTTCCGTCGAGCAGTACTGACGACGGCGCTACGGTGGCTGTAGCTCAGTTGGTAGAGTCCAGGATTGTGATTCCTGTCGTCGTGGGTTCGAGTCCCATCAGCCACCCCAAGATCTCATGCACACAGCCGCTCAACGAGCGGCTGTTTTGCTTTGTGGCGAACTTCGACAGGCGGGGCAGGGCCCCAAGTCGGTTCCTCAAACCAGACTCGCAGCGGCCTTCGAAATCGTCCACCCGACACCCACACACAAGGCGATCCAACCCGCTGCGATCAGTGCCACGTCGTGCCAGTTCATGGTGCGCCGACCGGGGCGAAGCAGCTTGAATGTCTCTTGCGACGAAGGCATGGCCGTCTCCTTCGAAAAGCATGGGAAAAGGCTAGGCCATGCCCCAACGAATTCACGGTCCGAGTTGTAAAGGTTTGTTGCGATGCGCGAGAGCCGTCGCTTTCCATCCGGATGCCATATCCCGCGTCTCATGCAGACGCGCGGTCAAGCTCTGAACGCAGTCGATCTTGTCGCAGCGATCGCACGAACGCGGCTTGCCTCGCGCGTTCAACCTCACGAGCTAAACCTCACGAGCTAAACCTCACGCGTTCAACCTCACGCGTTCAACCTCACGCGTTCAGCTTCACACCCGGCTGATCCAGTTCGAGCATCCGGCAGATCGCGGCCATGCTGCCGACCATCGTGCGGCGCTGCGCGCCCTGGTAGATGCGGACACCTTTGGACTGGCGGAACGGCGTCGGCTTGACGGGGTAGCGGGTCAGGGAGCGGTCGGCTTGCAGCATGGTGGTCCTCTTCGGTAAGGCGTCAGCGGAAGTCTTGCGGCAACAGCGTGCCCTGCGGCGCGTGCGGCTGCATGACTGAGGTTGGCGCCAAGGCGGCGGCGCCTGCCGGATTGCCTGGTTGCGCTAGAAACCGGACTGGCGGATCAGTCCGACGGCGATGCCTTCGAGCGAGAATTCCTCGCGTCCGGGCTGCACGATGATGTTGGCGAAGTCGGGGTTCTCGGCGATCAGTTCGATCGCGTCGCCGCGATGCTTCAGGCGTTTGACGGTAACGTCCTCGCCGATGCGCGCCACCACGATCTTGCCGTTGGCGGCGTCCTGCGCGCGTTTGACCGCCAGCAGGTCGCCATCGAAGATGCCGGCGTCGCGCATGCTCATGCCGCGCACACGCAATAGATAGTCGGGGCGTTCGTCGAAGACCGAGGCGTCCACCTGGTATTGCCGGTCGATATGCTCGGCCGCCAGGATCGGGCTGCCGGCGGCGACGCGGCCGACCAGCGGCAGCGTCAGCTGCATCACGCCGGCCATCGGCAGCGAGAACTGGTCCGGCATTTCGGAGTCGCTGCGATTGACCTTGAGCCGGATGCCGCGCGAGGCGCCGGGGGTCAGCTCGATCACGCCCTTGCGAGCCAGCGCGCGCAGATGTTCTTCGGCCGAGTTCGGCGACGAGAAGCCGAATTCCGCAGCAATCTCGGCGCGGGTCGGCGGAATGCCGGTCTGCCGGATGGTGTTGCGGATCAGGTCGAAGATCTGCTGCTGCCGGGGTGTCAGAGTCGCCATGGCTTGTCCGTGTTGTTGTATCCGGTGGCGGTCCGGCCGGTGACGCGAGCTGCGAGGGCCGCGGGGCATCGGTGGCCGCCATGTGCAACACTGTACGTTTGAACAGTGTGCTGTGATTTTATACAGTATCGATCGAAGTGCAAGGGGAATTTGCATCGTTGTCCACTTTGGGCGACGTCACGGGCCGCCAGTCCGTCGCGGTACACGTTCCACTTCCCCGCGATATCCCGGGTGACGGGAGGGTGCACGACTGCTCGATGCCCTCCGTGATTGCCGCCGATGCTCGCCCAGGGCGTCCGCCATGTACCCGCGGAATCTGCCAGGCGAACGGAGCGTCGTCGGAGGCGACCGGCAAGCCCCCATCGTGTCGTCGCGGTGACGAGCAGGCCGCTGCTTGCCGATGTTGCGATGTCGCCTGATCCAGCTATCTCGAGGTCGAGGTCTTCCGAAGATTCAATAAGTCATGTTGAGATCAGCTCTTCGGCAATTCTTTATCTAGTCAATTCGAGATCAGCATTTAAAAATTTCGACTTGCCAGGAAAATCACCGTCGATTCTAATGGCCGGCAGATATTGCTTTCCGCTGGTTTTTCGATGAATTCATAATATTGAAATAAAAGCCATCGCCAGCATGGGTGGCTTCGTTATCTATTTCTACCGGCCCATCGTGATGATTTGCTGATGCCAGCACCTCATGGCCGGATTTCAATGGTGTCAAATCAATCGCGATATTCAGCCGCGCAGGCGTTCGCGATGGAAGGCAGCAAGCGTCGCGTATCGGGTGCGCACGCCGGTCACAGGTTGATCGCCATGGACCCGGATGTTCCTTTACCAGGAGGCAGGACCGAAATGGATATGCTCAAGCGCAACAACGATGCAACGCTCTCCCCGAACGAAGAAGCCGCGCTGTTCTTGTTGGACCAGACGATGGGTTACGCCTATCAGGGAGCGCTGCGTGCCGCGGCGGTCCTGCGCGTGGCGGATCACCTGGTGGATGGCCCGAAGACGGCGGACGAGCTCGCATCGGCTGTAGACGCCAATGCAAACCGGCTGCACCGCGTGCTGCGGCTGCTGACCACTCGCGGTATTTTCCGTCAAAACGGCGAAGGCCAATATGAATTGACGCCGCCTGCGCAATACCTGCGCTCCGATTTTCCCTACTCGCTGCGGGCGGCAGTACTTTGGCTGACGGACGAGCCGATGTTGCGCCCGATTGGCAATATTGTGGAGAGCGTGCGTGGCGATTCGGCTTTCGCACATATCTATGGAATGCCGTATTTCGAATATTGGGCAAAAGCCAATGTCTCGTCGGGCGATTTTGACGAGGGAATGTGCTCGTATTCGGCGTTGGAAAGTTCGATCCTGGCGCGCAGCTACGATTTCCCGGAAAACGCGACGGTCGCGGACATCGGCGGCGGCTTTGGCATCCTGCTGCTGCATGTCCTGAAGGAAAATCCGGGCCTGCGAGGCATTCTGTTCGACCAGCAGCACGTCCTGGCGAAACACCGCCTCGGCGAACTGGGCGACGAAAGCCGCTGGGAATTGAAGTCCGGCAACTTCTTCGAATCGTGTCCGCGGGCGGACTTCTATCTGCTGAAGTTCGTGCTGCACGACTGGGACAAGGAGCGTGCCACGCAAATTCTGCGCTGCTGCAGAAAGGCGATGGCGCCGGGCGCCAAAGTGCTGGTGATGGACCCGATGATTCCGGCAGGGAACGCCTGGCATACCAGCAAGCTGGTGGACATGGTCGTCATGGCCGCCTGCCACGAAGGCGGCGGCTCCGAGCGTACGGAAGAGGAATATCGGGAGCTGCTGGCCGGCGCCGATTTGCGACTGAATCGCATCATCAATACGGGCACCTACGTGCCCATCATCGAGGCCGTCGCGAACTGAGAAACGAGGCCGGCGAGGCAGGGCAACACCGTACGGGAGCGGGGCGGCGTGGCGGGTACAATCTGCGCCTGCCTACGAAATACCTCGCGCCCATGACTCTGCCTCGCGTCATCGTTCTCGCCACTGGCGGCACCATCGCCGGTTCCTCGTCCAGCGCCGCCAGCAGCGCGCGTTATCAGGCGGCGACGGTGCCGGTGTCGGCGCTGCTGGAAGCCGTCCCGGCGCTGATGGATGTCGCGCGGATCGAGGCCGAGCAGGTCGCGCAGATCGACAGCAAGGACATGTCGTTCGGCCTGTGGACGCGGCTCGCGGCGCGGGTGCATCACTGGTCCACGCAGGACGACGTGGCGGGCATCGTGATCACGCACGGCACCGATTCGCTGGAAGAAACGGCGATGCTGCTGCATCTGGCCGGTGTGGCCAGCGTGCCGGTGGTGCTGACCGCCGCGATGCGGCCGGCAACCTCGCTGTCCGCCGATGGACCGCTGAACCTGCTCGATGCGGTACGCGTCGCGGCGCATCCGGAGGCGGCGGGCAAGGGCGTGCTGGTGGTCATCAATCAGCAGATCCATGCGGGGCGCGACGCTGTCAAGGCGCATACCTCGGCCGTCGATGCGTTTGTTTCGCCGGGCGTCGGGCCGATCGGGCTGGTGCAGGACGCGCTGGTGCGCTTCACGCGCGCACCGCTGCGCCTGCCGCAGCAGGCCTTGCCGCTGCCGCAGAGCTGGCCCGTGGTGGAAGTCGTCGCCAGCTATGCGCAGCCGAGCCGCGTCGCAATCGATGCGCTGGTGGCAGGCGGCGTGCATGGTCTGGTGGTGGCCGCCGCAGGGAATGGATCGATCCACGAGACGCTGGTGGCGGCGCTCGCCGACGCGGCGCGTGCCGGTGTCGCCGTAGTGCGCAGCACGCGCACCGGCGCCGGTAATGTGATCGCGCCGGCGCAGCCGAATCCCGCTGCCGGAGCCTTCGTTTCGGCAGGCGACCTGAATCCATACAAGGCCCGGGTGGCGTTGCTGCTGGCGCTCGGCGCCGATCCCGCCCTGGCTCGCGATCCGGTGCGATTGCAGCAGTTCTTTGCCCAGCTCTGAGGCTGGCGCCGCACGCCAGGGGCCGCCGATCCGGCCGCGAACCCATGCGGCTTGCCGCCGTGGCCGTTCCGGGCTATACTCGCGGGCTATTTAACCCTTGCTGCACCGGACTTGGCGCCCGGGCGGCTTATCCCAAAAGGAGCGTCAATGCGTCATTACGAAATCGTATTCATCGTCCATCCGGACCAGAGCGAGCAAGTGCCGGCCATGATCGAGCGTTACAAGACGCTGGTCACGTCGCAGAACGGCCAGGTGCATCGCGTGGAAGACTGGGGCCGTCGTCAACTGGCCTACATGATCCAGAAGCTGGCCAAGGCTCACTACGTTTGCCTGAACATCGAGTGCGGCAAGGACACGCTGGCTGAGCTCGAGCACGCGTTCAAGTTCAACGACGCCGTGCTGCGCCACCTGATCGTCCAGACGAAGAAGGCCGAGACCGGCCCGTCGCCGATGATGAAGGAAGTCCAGCGCGAAGAAGCCCGCAAGGCTTCGCAGCAAACCAGCGAAGGCCAGGCCGCCTGAGTGCGGTCTGCTGTGTGCGGTTCGCTCCGGCATGACCGGGGCGGCATGCGAGCGGCGGTGGCGCGATGAATCAGCTGAGGTTGCACGCCACCCTCGTCGAGCGCGACGCGTTGCGCTATACGCCGGCCGGCATCCCCGTCGTCAATTGCCTGCTGCAATACGGCGGCGAGGTGGTCGAGGCGCAGACGCCGCGGCAGGTCGAATTCGCGATCGCCGCGATGGGCATCGGTCCGATCGGCCAGCACCTCGAGCGCACGCCGCTCGGCACGGTGCTCGACTGCGAAGGCTTCCTCGCCCGCAAGCACCGCAACAGCAAGGCTCTCGTCTTTCACATCACTGGATGTAAAGCATTCGTAAAGGATTGAACCATGGCATTCGTCAAACGTGACAACAAGAACAAGAAGCGCTTCCAGCAGCAGAACCCGCTGTTCAAGCGCAAGCGCTTCTGCCGCTTCACCGTGGCCGGCGTCGAACAGATCGACTACAAGGATCTGGACACGCTGAAGGACTTCATCGGCGACAACGGCAAGATCACGCCGGCTCGTCTGACCGGCACCAAGGCGCACTATCAGCGTCAGCTCGACACGGCAATCAAGCGCGCCCGCTTCCTGGCGCTGCTGCCGTACACCGACCTGCACAAGAACTGATCGCCTGGTCGCTAAGGAGAAAACACGATGCAAGTCATTCTGCTGGAAAAAGTCGTCAACCTGGGCAACCTGGGTGACATCGTTCGCGTCAAGGATGGTTACGCCCGTAACTTCCTGATCCCGTCCAAGCGTGCCCGTCGCGCGACGCAGACCGCCATCGCCGAGTTCGAGGCCAAGCGCGCCGAGCTGGAAAAGGCCGCTGCCGAGAAGCTGGCCGCCGCGCAAGCCGAAGGCGAGAAGCTGAGCGGTCTGACCGTGCAGATCACGCAGAA
Source organism: Cupriavidus sp. (assembly GCA_031180665.1). Classification (GTDB taxonomy): domain Bacteria; phylum Pseudomonadota; class Gammaproteobacteria; order Burkholderiales; family Burkholderiaceae; genus Cupriavidus. The sequence continues at coordinate 21,800 of JAPSLP010000045.1, forward strand.
GTCGGGCGTGGACGGCCGTCTGTTCGGCTCGGTGACCAACGCCGACATCGCCGAAGCGCTGGCTGGCCAGGGCTTCAAGGTCGAGAAGGCGCAGGTTCGTCTGCCGAACGGTCCGCTGAAGATGGTCGGCGACTACCCGATCAGCGTATCGCTGCACACGGACGTCGCGGTCGACATCACCGTCTCGGTGCTGGGCGAGCACGTCTAAGCCTGCCAGCCGCGACCGGCGCGACATTCGCTCGCGCCGCCGCGGCCCGGCCAGGCCAGCAAGAAGGCAGGAGCAGGCTGACAGCCGCTTCTGCCTTTTTTCTTTGCGGCGCCAGCACGCATGCGCGCGGCGCGCGGCGCCACCATCATCCGGTCCCTGCGCCGGCCGAGAATCGCTCGGCCATGCGCGGCAGGCCGCTATAATTGCCCCCCATGAACGCGCCCGTCGCCGATCCCCAACTCGACAATCTCAAAGTCCCTCCGCATTCCATCGAGGCCGAGCAATCGGTGCTGGGTGGCCTGCTGCTGGATAACGCGGCCTGGGACCGCATCGCCGATTTCCTGTCCGAGGCCGACTTCTATCGCTACGACCACCGGGTGATCTTCCAGTGCATCGCGCGCCTGATCTCGGACACCAAGCCGGCTGACGTGATCACGGTCTACGAGATGCTGCAGGTGGCCGGCAAGGCCGAGGAGGTCGGCGGTCTCGCGTATCTGAACTCGCTGGCGCAGAACACGCCGAGCGCGGCCAATATCCGCCGCTATGCCGAGATCGTGCGCGAGCGTTCGGTGCTGCGCAAGCTGGTCACGGTGGCCGACGACATTGCGACCTCGGCCTTTGCACCGAAGGGCCGCGAGGTGCGCGAGCTGCTGGACGAGGCCGAGTCCAAGGTCTTCGCGATCGCCGAGGAAGGCTCGCGCGGGCAGAAGGGCTTCCAGGAAATCCAGCCGCTGCTGACGCAGGTGGTCGAACGGATCGACGAGCTCTATCACCGCGACACCAATACCGATGTCACCGGCGTGCCGACCGGCTTCCTGGATCTGGACCGGATGACCAGCGGCATGCAGCCGGGCGACCTGATCATCGTCGCCGGTCGTCCATCGATGGGCAAGACCGCGTTCTCGCTGAACATCGGCGAGCACGTCGCGGTGGAGCAGGGCCTACCCGTGGCGGTGTTCTCGATGGAAATGGCCGGCACGCAGCTGGCGATGCGGATGCTGGGCTCGGTCGGCCGGCTCGACCAGCATCGCCTGCGGACCGGGCGGCTGCTCGATGAGGACTGGCCGCGGCTGACGCATGCGATCCAGCGGATGAACGACGCGCAGCTGTTCATCGACGAGACGCCGGCGCTGAACCCGATGGAGCTGCGTGCGCGCTCGCGCCGGCTGGCACGCCAGTGCGGGCAGCTCGGCCTGATCATCATCGACTATCTGCAGCTGATGTCCGGCTCGGGCGGCGGCGAGAACCGCGCCACCGAGATCTCGGAAATCTCGCGTTCGCTCAAGGGCCTGGCCAAGGAGCTCAACTGCCCGGTGATCGCGCTGTCGCAGCTGAACCGCAGCCTGGAACAGCGTCCCAACAAGCGCCCGGTGATGTCCGACCTGCGCGAATCGGGCGCCATCGAACAGGATGCCGACGTCATCCTGTTCATCTATCGCGACGAGGTCTACAACCCCGACTCGCAGGACAAGGGCACCGCCGAAATCATCATCGGCAAGCAGCGTAACGGCCCGATCGGCACCGTGCGGCTGACCTTCCTGGGCCAGTTCACCAAGTTCGACAACTTCAGCGGCGGCCCGGCGTTCTTCGACAACGATACCTGACCGGGCCTGCGCGGCGAGCCGGCGGCGCGCTGCCGCGTGGCGCTACACAAAGCGTACGTCACGCGCCGACTACCCTGTAGAATATTGCTTTTCCGTGACAGCCGGCGGCAACGCCGGCTGTTGCGCAATCTCTCCCGCAATCCACCATTCCCAACGAGACGGCGCGCTGGCGCGCCGCGACAAGGAACAGCCATGTTCGGCCGATTCATGCCCACCGAGGGCAAGTTCTTCGAATACTTCAACCAGCACGCCGACTGCGCGGTCACCGCATCGCGCGAACTGGAAACGCTGATCAACGATCTCGGCAACGCCGAAGCCCATGCGCGGCGCGTGCAGGCCACCGAGAAGAAGGCGGACCGGATCACGCACGACACCATCGACCTGCTGCACAAGACGTTCATCACGCCGCTGGACCGGGACGAGATCCACAAGCTGATCACGACCATGGACGACATCCTCGACCTGATGGAGGACGTGGCCGAGACCATCACGCTGTACGACGTCACCAGCCTGACCGACGAGGCCCGCAAGCTCGCCTCGATCTGCGTGCAGTGCTGCGAACTGGTCAAGATCGCGGTCGGCCTGCTCGAGGACATGGGCAACGCCAGCACGATCCTGAAGACGGCCCAGCAGATCGATCAGCTCGAATCGGAGGCTGACCGGTTGATGCGCGGGGCGATTTCCAAGCTGTTCCGCGACGAGACCGACGTCAAGCGGCTGATCAAGATGAAAGCCATCTTCGAGCAGCTCGAGACGATCACGGACAAGTGCGAGGACGTGGCCAACATCATCGAAGGCATCGTGCTGGAAAACGCCTGAGCGCGCCAACCGGAACTCCGCATGCAGACTGTACAAATGAGCTTGTGGGTGATCGTCCTGCTGGTGACGCTCGCCTTGCTGTTCGATTTCATGAACGGCTTTCACGATGCCGCGAACTCGATCGCGACCGTGGTATCGACCGGCGTGCTCAAGCCCCATCACGCAGTGGCGCTGGCCGCCGTCTGCAACGTGATCGCGATCTTCGTCTTCCACCTGAAGGTGGCGGCCACGGTCGGCACGGGCACCATCGACGTCAATATCGTCGACCACTACGTGATCTTCGGCGCCCTGGTCGGGGCGATCGCGTGGAACCTGATCACCTGGTACTACGGCATCCCATCCTCGTCCTCGCACGCGCTGATCGGCGGCCTGGTGGGCGCGGCGGTCGCCAAGGCGGGCACCGGCGCACTGGTCGCCAGCGGCCTGCTCAAGACCGTGGCCTTCATCCTGATCTCGCCGCTGATGGGCATGCTGCTCGGCTCGCTGCTGATGCTGGTGGTCGGCTGGACCTTCTTCCGTACGCCGCCGTCGCGCGTGGACCGCTGGTTCCGCCGCCTGCAGCTGGTCTCGGCCTCGCTCTACAGCCTGGGCCACGGCGGCAACGATGCGCAGAAGACCATCGGCATCATCTGGATGCTGCTGATCGCCAGCGGCCACGTGCTGCAGAGCGACGCCGCACCGCCAACCTGGGTCATCGTCAGCTGCTATGTCGCGATCGGCATGGGCACGCTGTTCGGCGGCTGGCGGATCGTGCGGACCATGGGGCAGAAGATCACCAAGCTCAAGCCCGTGGGCGGCTTCTGCGCCGAGACCGGCGGGGCGATCTCGCTGTTCCTCGCCTCCACGCTGGGCGTGCCGGTCTCGACCACGCATACCATTACCGGCGCGATCGTCGGCGTCGGCTCGGTGCGCAAGACCTCGGCGGTGCGCTGGGGCGTGGCCGGCAATATCGTCTGGGCCTGGGTGCTGACGATTCCGGCGTCGGCCTTCATGTCGGCGATCGCATGGTGGATCGGGCGACATCTGCTGTGAGGCTCGCCCGCACGGGCTGTCGATGAAAGACAAGGCCAGGCATTTGCCTGGCCTTTGTCATTGGGGCGCCGCCGGGCTGTTATCGCGGGTTCAGCGATTGGCGAAGGCCGCGATCGGATCGTCGTCTTCCGGCAGGGGCGCGGGCGATGGCACCGGTGATGGCGACGGCGTCGGCGCAGCGGGCGCCGATGGTGGGACAGCGGGCGGGGCCGGTACCTGCGGAACCGGCGTGCTCGGCGCGACCGGTACCGCGGCGTTGGCGATGCGCCGCGCGCCGTTGTAGCGCGATGCCCAATAGGACTTGGTCATGTCCTCCAGCCGCACGGTGCCGCCGGTCGACGGCGCATGCACGAAGCGGTTCTGGCCGACGTAGATGCCGACATGCGAGTTCGCACGCCCCGTGGTGTTGAAGAACACCAGGTCGCCCGAGGCGACCTGCTCGCGCGCCAACGGCGTGCCGCGCGTGCCCATTGCCTCGGTGGTACGCGGCAGATTGACGTTGGCCGCGCGCGACACCACATAGCGCACCAGGCCGCTGCAGTCGAAGCCGGAATCGGGGGTATTGCCGCCGTATCGGTAGGGCGTGCCGACCAGCGACATCGCCTGGATCGAGATCTCTTCCAGGCCCGCGCTCGGCTCGATCATCGGCGCGCGCGGCGTGCTGCGGGCATGGCCGCCATGGCGCGATGGCGGTGTGCTGGCGCAGGCCGCGAGCAGCAGCGCGATGGCGCCCAGCAGCAGCGGGCGCGTGCCAATCACGGCGGATCGAATGGAGAGAAGCGTCGAGGGAAGCGAAGAAAGAAGGCCGGTGCTGGTCGATCGCATGGACTGGTGGGCCAGCCGGGGCGGTCCATCGACCGGGGCATCGCTGCACGCGATGCCCGGATGGCTACCAGCGCAACTGCGCGTCGTAGGTGCCGGTGCCGACGGTCATGGACTTGGGCTGGCCGTTGTAAGTGGCGTGCACATTGTAGCGGCCCTCCGGCGCCTTGATCAGACAGCGCGGCCCTTCGGTACGAAATCGCGCCACTTCGTGGCCTTCGCGCATCAGTCGGACCTCGACGTCGGCCAGGTACTCGCCGGTCGCGCCCTGCGTAAACAGCACGCCCATATTGAACTGCTTCTGGCGCGCGGCCAGCCGCCGCTGCTCGTCCTCGCCGACGCCGCCGCAGACATAGCTGACCGCGCCGACGGTGCGGATCACCGGCTCGTTGACCGGTGGGGCGGTCACCGGCGCAGGGGCCGGCGTGGGCGCCGGCACCGAAGGCGCGGCGACGCCCGGCGTGGTCACGGCCGGGGGAGGCGCCGCAGCCGGTTCGGAGATGGCTTGCGCGCGCAGCAGCCCCGGCGCGGTGGCCGCACTCGCCGCCATCAGGCAGGGGATCAGCGCGCCGGAGGCGCGCTGCCAGCGATCGCTTCGCATCGCTTGCCTCCGTCCGCTCACAGCACGTCCGCCGCGTGGTCGGCCAGGCGCGAGCGCTCGCCGCGCGCCAGCGTGATATGGCCGCTGTGGCTCCACCCCTTGAAGCGGTCGACCACGAAGGTCAGGCCCGACGAGCCTTCGGTCAGGTACGGCGTGTCGATCTGCGCGATGTTGCCCAGGCAGACGATCTTGGTGCCGGGGCCCGCGCGCGTGACCAGCGTCTTCATCTGCTTGGGCGTCAGGTTCTGCGCCTCGTCGATGATCACGAACTTGTTGACGAAGGTACGGCCGCGCATGAAGTTCATGCTCTTGACCTTGATGCGCGAGCGGATCAGCTCCTGCGTGGCGGCGCGCCCCCATTCGCCGGCGCTGTCGTCGCTCTTCTGCAGGACTTCGAGGTTGTCGTCGAACGCGCCCATCCACGGCTGCATCTTCTCTTCCTCGGTGCCCGGCAGGAAGCCGATGTCCTCGCCGACCGGCACGGTCGCCCGCGTGACGATGATCTCGTTGTACAGCTTCTGGTCCAGCACCTGCTCCAGCCCCGCGGCCAGCGCCAGCAGCGTCTTGCCGGTGCCGGCCTGGCCGAGCAGCGTGACGAAGTCGATGTCGGGGTTCATCAGCAGGTTCAGCGCGAAGTTCTGCTCGCGGTTGCGCGCGGTCACGCTCCAGACGTTGTTCTTGTGGTGGGTGTAGTCCTTCAGCGTCTGCAGCAGCGCAGTCTTGCCGTTGATCTCCTTGACCTGCGCGTACAGCGGCAGGCTGCCGTCCATCGGCTCCAGGTAGACGAACTGGTTCACGAGGAACGAGGGCACCAGCGGGCCGGTCAGCCGGTAGAACATCGCACCGGTCTTCGGGTCCTGCCAGCTCTCGACGCCCTTGCCGTGCCTGGTCCAGAAATCGTTGGGCAGCACCATCACGCCCGAGTACAGCAGGTCCTTGTCCTCGAGAACCTGGTCGTTGAAATAGTCCTCGGCCGGCAGACCCAGCGCCCGGGCCTTGATCCGCATGTTGATGTCCTTGGACACCAGCACGACATCGCGTTCGGGATGCTGCTGCCGCAGCGCGCTGACCACCGCCAGGATCTGGTTGTCGGCCTTGCCCTCGGGCAGCCCTTCGGGCAGCTTGGTGTCGTTCAGGCGGGTCTGGAAGAACAGCGTGCCCTGCGCATCGCGGTTGCCCAGCTTGGCCAGCGGCAAGCCTTCGTCAAGCACGCCGTCGGTGCCGGCCACCAGCGCGTCCAGCGTGCGGCTGACCGCGCGCGCGTTGCGGGCGACCTCGCTCATGCCCTTCTTGTGGTTGTCCAACTCCTCGAGCGTCATCATCGGCAGATAGATGTCGTGCTCTTCGAAGCGGAACAGCGAGCTGGGATCGTGCATCAGCACATTGGTGTCGAGCACGAACAGCTTGGCCGGGCCGGTGTCCTTGCGCTGGCGGCGGCCGGCGGTGCCGGTGCCGGGTTTGACCAGCGATACCGGCGAGGCCGGCGTTGTCGACACCGGCGCGCTCGGCACGTCCTTCGCGCGGGCGCGCGTGCCGGCGGCACGCGCCTGCACCGCCGGCGCGGCGACTTCGCTCGGTCCGCTTTCAAGCAGGGCCACGCGTTCCAAGGCCGGAACGGGCTTTTTTGCCTGCGTCGCGGACTTCGGCAACCTTGCAACCGGAGCGAACTCGCTCGGGTCCAGC
>JAPSLP010000011.1 GCA_031180665.1 Cupriavidus sp.
GTTGTGCGCCCGGACGACGCGCGAACACAGCGCGGGCCGCTCGCGGCGCCGTGCAAAACAAGTGGATGCGGGTCTTGCAAGCGTCGGCGTCAGCCGTCCACCTGCATGCATGTCATAGAGCTGGAGTTTTTCATGCCGAAGATGAAGACCAAGAAAAGCGCTTCCAAGCGCTTTACTGCGCGTCCGAACGGTTCGTTCAAGCGTGGCCAGGCCTTCAAGCGTCACATCCTGACGAAGAAGACCACCAAGAACAAGCGGCAACTGCGTGGCACTCAGGACGTCCATGAGACGAACCTGAAGTCCGTTCGCGCGATGATGCCCTACGCCTAACCCCTGACGAAAACGAAAGGAGAGTTTCATGCCTCGAGTCAAACGTGGGGTCACCGCACGGGCCCGCCACAAGAAAGTCATCGACGCTGCCAAGGGTTACCGCGGCCGTCGCAATAATGTCTATCGCATCGCCAAGCAGGCGGTCATGCGTGCTGGCCAGTACGCATACCGCGATCGTCGCAACAAGAAGCGCGTGTTCCGCGCCCTCTGGATTGCACGTATCAACGCGGCGACGCGTGAGCATGGCATGACCTACAGCGTGTTCATGAACGGTCTGAAGAAGGCCTCGATTGAGCTGGACCGCAAGGTGCTGTCGGACATGGCGATTCACGACAAGCCTGCCTTTGCCGCCATCGTCAACCAGGTGAAAGCCGCCGTTGCCTGATGCCGGTTCCGGTCGCGCGAGCGACCGGGCGCATGCACCGACCGCAAGGTCGAAAGCGGCCTCCGCCAAGGGGTCGCCGAAACGGGGCTCCGAATCGAGTCCCGTTTTTTTTTGCCGGTCCTGCCGTGTGCGGGGCCGGGAGCCATACACCATTCATCGCCGACCACCGCCATGTCACTGGATCCGGACCAAATCGTCGCCGACGCGCAGGCCGCCTTCGCCGCCGCCAACGACAACGCCACGCTGGAAAACGAGAAAGCGCGCTTTCTCGGCAAGACCGGCGCGCTGACCGAGCTGCTCAAGGGCCTCGGAAAACTGGACCCGGAGGCCCGCAAGGAGCAGGGCGCCCGCATCAACCAGGCCAAGCAGCAGGTCGAGGCCGCGCTGCAGGCGCGCCGCCAGGCGCTGGCCGACGCGCTGATGAACGCCCGGCTGGCGGCCGAGGCCATCGATGTCACACTGCCCGGGCGCGCCGTCGCGCGCGGCAGCCTGCATCCGGTCATGCGCACCTGGGAGCGCGTCGAGCAGATCTTCGGCTCGATCGGCTTCGATGTCGCCGACGGTCCCGAGATCGAGACCGACTGGATGAATTTCACGGCATTGAACAATCCGGACAACCACCCGGCGCGTTCGATGCAGGACACGTTCTATGTCGACGGCCGCGACAGCGAAGGCAAGCTGCTGCTGTTGCGCACGCATACCAGCCCGATGCAGGTCCGCTATGCGCGCATGCACGTCGAGAAGTACCGCGGCAAGGCGATGCCGCCGATCAAGGTGATCTGCCCCGGCCGCACCTATCGCGTCGACAGCGACGCCACCCATTCGCCGATGTTCAACCAGGTCGAAGGCCTGTGGATCGGCGAGAACGTCAGCTTTGCCGACCTGAAGGGCGTCTATACCGATTTCCTGCGCAAGTTCTTCGAGCGCGACGATATCCAGGTGCGCTTCCGTCCGTCGTACTTCCCCTTCACGGAGCCGTCGGCCGAGATCGACATGGCCTTCGAGGAAGGCAAGAATGCGGGCCGCTGGCTGGAGATTTCGGGCTCCGGCCAGGTGCACCCGAATGTCATGCGCAACATGGGGCTGGACCCCGAGCGCTATATCGGCTTCGCGTTCGGCTCGGGGCTGGAGCGGCTGACGATGCTGCGCTATGGCATCAATGACCTGCGCCTGTTCTTCGAAGGCGACGTGCGTTTCCTGCGCCAGTTCGCGTGAAGGCATCAGGCGCGTGAATTCGCCGCGCCTTGCCTGCCGCCGCGAACGGCCGTAGCGTCATCGTCGAACCCTGGCGGCGCCATGCCGCCGCCCACCGCATACCCACCGGATCAGTAGCGCCATGCAATTCTCGGAATCCTGGCTTCGTACCTTCGTCAATCCCGACAATCTGACCACCGACGCACTTTCGCACCGCCTGACCATGGCCGGGCTGGAAGTCGAGGAAGTCGGGCCGGTCGCGCCGCCGTTCGACAAGATCGTGGTCGCCCGCGTGCTGGCCACCGAGCGCCATCCGAACGCCGATCGCCTCAACGTCTGCCAGGTCGATGCCGGCACCGGCGAAACCCTGCAGATCGTTTGCGGTGCGCCCAACGTCAAGCCCGGCATCCTGGTGCCGTGCGCACTGGTCGGCGCGGTGCTGCCGCCGACCGAGGCGGGCGGCAAGCCGTTCGAGATCAAGGTCGGCAAGCTGCGTGGCGTCGAAAGCTACGGCATGCTGTGCTCGGCGCGCGAGCTGAAGCTGTCCGAGGACCATGAAGGGCTGCTGATCCTGCCCGACGACGCGCCGGTGGGCGAGAACATCCGCCGCTATCTGGATCTCGACGACCAGGTCTTCGTGATCAAGCTGACGCCCAACAAGGCGGACTGCCTGTCGATTCACGGTGTCGCGCGCGAAGTCGCGGCGCTCACCGGTGCACCGCTGACGCTGCCGGCGATGGAGCCGGTGGCGGTCACGATCGACGACCGCCTGCCGGTCAGGATTTCCGCGCCCGATCTGTGCGGCCGATTCAGCGGCCGCGTGATCCGCGACGTCAATGCCCGCGCCGCAACGCCGGCGTGGATGGTGCAGCGGCTCGAGCGCGCCGGCCAGCGCAGCATCTCGGCGCTGGTCGACATCTCGAACTACGTGATGCTCGAACTGGGCCGTCCCTCGCATGTGTTCGATCTGGACAAGATCCACGGCGGGCTCGATGTGCGCTGGGGCCGCAAGGGCGAGCAGCTGAAGCTGCTGAACGGCAATACCGTCGAGGTCGACGAGACCGTCGGCGTGATCGCCGACGACAAGGAAATCGAAAGCCTGGCCGGCATCATGGGCGGCGACAGCACCGCCGTGACGCTGGACACGACCAACATCTACCTCGAAGCCGCCTTCTGGTGGCCGCAGGCGATCCAGGGCCGTGCACGCCGCTACAACTTCTCGACCGATGCCGCGCATCGCTTCGAGCGCGGCGTCGACTATGCGACCACGGTCGAGCATATCGAGCGCATCACTGCGCTGATCCTGCAGATCTGCGGCGGCCAGGCCGGCCCCGTCGACGATCAGGCGGTCAACCTGCCGCAGCGTCCGCCGGTGCGGCTGCGCGTCGCGCGCGCCGAGCGCGTGCTGGGCATCGCGCTGAACCCGGCCGAGATCGCCGACGTCTTCCAGCGCCTGGGCCTGCCGTTCACGCAGACCGAGGGCGCCGAAGGCACCGTGTTCGAGGTCACGCCGCCGAGCTATCGCTTCGATCTGGAGATCGAAGAGGACCTGATCGAGGAAGTCGCCCGTATCTACGGCTTCGAGCGTATTCCGGCGCGGCCCCCGTTCGCCGAGAGCGAGATGCGGCCGACCGGCGAGGCACGGCGTTCCGCCCATGCGGTCCGCCATGCCGTGGCCGCCCGCGACTATCAGGAGGTGATCAACTTTGCCTTCGTCGAGGAGAAGTGGGAGCGCGATTTCGCCGCCAACGACAACCCGATCCGCCTGCTGAACCCGATCGCCAGCCAACTGGCCGTCATGCGCTCGACGCTGATCGGTGGCCTGCTCGACAAGGTCCGCTACAACCTGAATCGCAAGGCCGCGCGCGTGCGCTTGTTCGAGGTCGGCCGCGTGTTCCTGCGCAATGCCGGCACCGCCGACGGCGGCCTGACGGTTGCGGGCTACGATCAACCGATGCGCGTGGCCGGCATCGCCTATGGGCCCGCCTTCGAAGAGCAGTGGGGTGTGCCAACGCGACCGGTCGACTTCTTCGACATCAAGGGCGATGTCGAGGCGCTGCTGCATCCGCGTCAGGCCCGCTTCGAGCCGGTCTCGCACCCCGCGCTGCATCCGGGCCGCGCCGCCACCGTGCTGCTCGAGGACAAGCCGATCGGCGTCATCGGCGAATTGCATCCGCAGTGGTTGCAGGCATACGAGCTGAGCAACGCGCCGGTGTTGTTCGAGCTGGACCTGGATGCCGTGCGCGACATCGGCATGCCTGGCTATGCCGAGATCTCGAAGTTCCCGGCCGCCGTGCGTGACCTGGCGCTGGTGGTCAAGCAGACCGCACGCGTGCAGGACCTGACCGATGCGATGCGCGCCGCGCTCGAAAAACAGGGCTTCGGGCGTTATTTGCAGAGCCTGGCGCTGTTCGACGAATTCCGCCCGAAAGCCGCTTCCGCGGCCATTGGCGCGGACGAGAAAAGCCTTGCCTTCCGCCTGACCTTGCAAGATACTGGGGCGACCCTCCAGGACGAGACCGTCGACAGCGCCGTGCGCTGCATGGTCGAAGCCGCCACCGCCGCCTTCGGCGCCCGGCTGCGCGGCTAGCCACAGCCCGAACCTGAATGGGCCGCCCGGGCACCCGCATCCGGGCGGCAGACTGACGAGATGAACGATCAACACGCGACTCTGATGACCGCAGCAGCATTGGGCGAAGCTGGCGACCGGCACGCGGCTACGCAGGCGGACGAAACGCCGGAACCGCGCGTCGCCGAGGTGCCGACCCTGACCAAGGCCGAACTCGCCGAGATGCTGTTCGACCAGGTCGGTCTCAACAAGCGTGAATCGAAGGACATGGTCGAAGCCTTCTTCGACGTGATCCGCGAAGCGTTGGAGCAGGGCGACAGCGTCAAGCTGTCCGGCTTCGGCAACTTCCAGTTGCGCGACAAGCCGCAACGTCCCGGCCGCAATCCGAAGACCGGCGAAATCATCCCGATCACCGCCCGCCGCGTGGTGACTTTCCACGCCAGCCAGAAGCTCAAGAGCCTCGTCGAGGAACGCGCCGGCCTGGCGCCCAGCGACTGATTTACCGACTGACCGTCGACAGCCATCGCCGCGCGGTGCATTGCCGCTCTTGCGGCCAGTCTGTATGCTGCTGCTGCGCGCCGAATTGGCACGCCATCCCACTCCAACCACCGCCGGCCTGGCCTGAAACCCGTCCGTCCATTGCATGTCGGATAAATCGAGCGAGCGCATTACGTTGCCGCCCATTCCCGCCAAGCGCTATTTCACCATCGGTGAAGTGAGCGAACTGTGCGCCGTCAAGCCGCACGTGCTGCGCTATTGGGAACAGGAATTCACGCAACTCAAGCCGGTAAAGCGACGCGGCAACCGGCGCTACTATCAGCACCACGAAGTGCTGCTGATCCGCCGCATCCGCGAACTGCTGTACGAGCAGGGCTTCACCATCAACGGCGCGCGCAACCGGCTCGACGAAGGGCGGCATCACGCCGAGCCGCCCATGCCGGAAGAGGCCGCACCCTTGCCACCAGCGAGCACGGGAATCGCATCGTCGGCCTCCGTGTTGACCGTGGACGTTCCGGCCTTGCGCGCCGAACTGATCGCGGTCCAGCACGTGCTGGCGCAACTGAAGCAGATCGCCGCCAAGGACTAAAAATTGCGCTCCACCGCCTATTCATTTCGGTGGGGCTTCTGATATACTCTTGTGCTTTCGGGGCGTAGCGCAGCCTGGTAGCGTACCTGCATGGGGTGCAGGTGGTCGGAGGTTCAAATCCTCTCGCCCCGACCAAATTGAAGCCCGCATAATCGATCGGTTATGCGGGCTTTTGCTTTTGGTACGGTAGTGGCCTCTATGCAGGCAGTTAGAAGGTTTCTAATTAATCTTGCTTGGCATTGTCTGCCGGCAGATTCAGCCGAACGATGGACACCGGCACCTCTCGCTGCTTGATGTAATCCTCGGTCGTCGATCGATCCGTGTGAGTCCCCGCAACCTGCAGCGCATCGAGATCATAGCCAGCTCGCCTGGCATCGGTCATTGCCTTCGCGATGTCCTTGACCGTGTAGTTCTTGTGAGCGAGTTTTGCCCGCACCATCGCTTCCCTCCATGCTTGCAGGCAGGCGTCCGCGGTCTTCGGCTGCCCATCCTGATCGAGGATGACGTAGTCGTCGGTGATCGATTGCACCTTGACCCGCCGGCGCAGCTCTTCCGCGCGTTTCAAGACCGCTTCGATCTCAGGCGTGATGGGCCAGTCAACCGCCGCGCCGCTGCTGTCTTCCGTCTTGGTAGGGACGAAGCGGATCAGACGCGTCTGCCAATCGATCTGCGAAAGTCGGAGCAGGCGAATGTCCGTCGAACGCTGAACGGTCAGATAGCATAGGTCGACAAACACTTGCATTTCCGGACCGGTCGGCACTTTGGCCGTTGCCGAAGCTATTGCGTTCCCGAATCTGGCCGTCGCGGCCGCGTATCACTAGTTCGACATTGGTTCGCTTTGCCATCGCGGTGGCGGTCTTGATTGCCTCCTCTTGGGATGGGAACAGGACGTTAGAGCGGCCCGCTCCTTCCGTCTCGATCGTCCAGCCATTTCCATGAGCCGGCACTACATGGATGCTCCCTTCCATGGTGGCCTCCTAAGCGTTCGACACAAGCGAGTAGCAAAAAATATGGCGCCGGGAGGGGACCGGTCGCCATAAGGTCGCGCAGGGGCGCGCGGGGGCGCGCGGGGGAAACGATGTGATACGGGGCGTCGGCTGCAGACGGCGCAAGGGGGATTGCAAACTAGGCCTACCAAGCAACAGTCCGGCGGCGGTCGTGTAAGTGCACTACCGGGCTCAGGAGGTACGCTTAAGCGATGGACTGGCAGATTTCAGCCGCAAGCCTTCCGGCCCTCAGGGATAGCGGAATTACCGGTCGAGAAGAAAATGCGCGCACACCAGGCGAAGGCGGCGGAGGGCCAGCACCCTAGAAGGGGGGGCGCTCAGTTGATGGGCGCGGAGCCGCTGAGGTCGGTCGTGACAATACGGCGGGCCACTTCCATGCAGCCGAGATGCAAGCAATTGACGCCGGACGGAGTCGGTACCAATACCTTAGAGGCGGGCCCTAGGGAGCAAATCGCTTGGAGTACACTCCGCCGCCCGATGAACGAGGCGGATTCTATTGCAGGTCGGCAGGTCGGTACATAGCTTGGGTCGTCGCTGTTCAATTGTCGGGCGCTCGCCTTACTTGGCGCAGGCTCGACCGGAGTTGATTAGTCTCTCCCGTCGACGATGGTGCGGAAGTTGCAGCCCTTCTGATCTCTACATCAACGGCGTAAGCCGCAAGGAGAGCGATATGGCACGACCGACTTCGACGTTAGGCGCGATCAGCCTCATTTTGCTGATCATTGGTGGACTGAACTGGGGGCTAGTGGGCTTGGCAGACTTCGACCTCGTTGCCGCGCTATTTGGTGAAGGCTCTCTGCTATCACGGATTGTCTATGTACTTGTTGGCTTAGCCGCCATTGTGTCGGCCGTGCTCTTTACCAAGCTCGTCCGAGTGGAGCCGTCCCACGCCTAAGCCCTTGTGCTAGAGCAACCGGTTACCGTCGACGCCGGATGGCTTCCAGTCCGGTGAGAACTGCAAAAAAAACGGCGCCGGACGGGGGCGGGCGCCGATCGAAATCGCGTTGGGATCGCGAGGGTCAAAGTTGCGGCGCCACAGTGGGTTCCAGCGCGCCGGAGCGTAACTCTTATCGGCTGCCGAATACATATCTGTAGGTTGTTGTGTTCGGCCATTGGACCCTTCAGCGGGGCGCGTTGCGGACCGTTATTTGCCGGCGTCGGAATCCCAGGCGCCGTGCACTGGCTCCGCCCGGTAGGCTGACCAGAACACGTGTGAGCTCTTGTGATGGTGCGCGATCCTTCGCTCGAAGAAGATCCGGACGCGCCCCTGGTATTCGGTGTCGACCTCTGCCTCGGCGTGCTCTGGGCCCGTTCGGGTGGGCGGCGGGAGAGTGCGCATCGCCTCTGCGATCTTGTGGCCGCCGACATAAGTCAGCATGCCAGTCTGAGGCGAGGCGCGCGGCGTGGCGTTTGACGAGGGGAGCTGGCAGCCGTTGGGGAGTTTGCTGTTGCCCATGATGCACTCTACGCATACTGTATGGATATACAGTATAGCGTGGGTGAGAGCGGCGGCAAATCGGCTTGCGAAGTGTCCAATATGGACTCGCGCTGGCCGCGGAAAGCCGCATCCTGTCGCGGGGCCATCCTGCAAAACTTGTTGGACACATATACCCGCAACCCGCGCGGTTGTTCGGAGTGCAGCATGCGGCTCACCCGCATGGGGTGCAGGTGGTCGGAGGTTCGAATCCTCTCGCCCCGACCAAATTGAAGCCCGCATAATCGATCGGTTATGCGGGCTTTTGCTTTTGGCATGGTAGCGCGCTCAGGGCAGGGTGGCCGCCATCGTGTCTTCCGTGCTGTTTGCCCGGCTCGTTCGCATGAAGCCGTTGCACCTGCAAGTACTGGGGCCGCCCTTGCCGCCCGCCTCACTCTTCCGCGCGGCGGGCCCTCTCTGTCCGGCAGCCCCGGCTCTGCCCCGGTTTGCCGCTGCACGCGAGTTGCCGGACGTAGCAGCCCGAGCCAGCCCCTCATGACGTTTGCGAGACCGCAGCTGGATAGGCGTCTCAGCAGGCCGCCGGGCTCCAACACGTCTAACCCTTGATGTCGCGCGGTTCGTTGCCGAAGCTGTTTCGCTCGCGGATCCGGCCGTCGTCGCCGTGGATGATCAGCTCGACCTTTGCCTGCTGTGCTGCCTCGGTGCCAGATGCAATGGCTTCCTGCTGGGTATCGTAGGTCGGGCCGGTGCCGTCGGTGTCTTCGATCCGGACCGTCCATTTGCCGCCGTCTGCCGGCACGACGTGGACATTTCCTGCCATGGGCATCTCCTTACGGATGTCGTTTCCGTTGTACGCGACGGCATCGGCAACCGGTATAGGACCACGTCCGACACGCGCGAGCGAGCGGTCGAGCGTTGTGCATTGCCTCGAATTGCTGCGGATCCTCGGCCGGAGCCGTGGCTCGCCACTTGGAAGGCGCCTGCGTGCCACTGTCACGCCCCATGGACGGAGCGAGCCCGAAGACGTGCATCGCAAACGTTCGATTTCCGGCTCAGTATCGAAGATTCCCGTCACCGCTCGCTTCATTGTTGCCGGTCGGCTTGGCACCATGACAGCTCCCCAACCCCCTGAAGGGAGGAACGTATGGACGAAAGCCATTCGCAACAGCTGGTCAAGCATCTGAGAGAGATCGTCGAGCGGCTCGACGACATGTCGTATTACGCCGCCTCGTCGACAAGCCAGCGAGTCCATTTGGCCGCTTTGGCAATGCAGGGACTCGTTACGAGCATGTCGGGAGAGCTGGAAGTCGCCGCTGCCGCGAAGCGGGCTGTTCAGTACGCGGACGCCTTGATTGCGGCGTTGGAAGACGAGTAGAAGAGCAGTAGGGCAGTAGGGCAGCAAGAAAAGCCCGCGTGGTTTGAGTCACGCGGGCTTTTTGCTGTCTACGGTCTGCTGACGTGTGGCGACGATCGGGCGATCATGGCTTGCCCTTGCACCGGCCTCGTCGGTTGTCTATAGAAGCAGGTCCGTTTTCAGTATGAGCGGTCGCAGACTCGAACTAATGTATCGGCGGGCAAGGGCGAGATGCGAGGCCGGCAACAATGCCGCTGCCCCCATCAGCGACATTGCGCCGATCACCGCGTCTCGTCTGAGCCTATTTCCGAGTCGGTTGCATTTGCCCGATGCCTTCATTGGCATCGGGCTTTTTTCATTGCGCTGACCCCTCCTGAATGAGGTTGACACTTTTCCTGCTGCGATGAGGAGAGTGCCATGGAGACGGATCGAAAGCGAACCCAACGCGATTACACGTTGGCTTTTAAGCTGGCGGTAGTGGAGGCGGTAGAAGAAGGCGAACTCACGTACAAGCAGGCGCAGCGCAAGGACGGGATCCAGGGTCGCTCCACAGTGCTGGTATGGTTGCGCAAGCACGGACTACAGGACTGGAGCGGCTCGTTGCCACGGGGCGCCCGGTACACCACGATGGAAAACCAGGACAAAGCCAAGCCAGGTACGCCGGAGCAGCGGATCAAGGAGTTGCAAATCCGGGTAAGTCGTGACCGGCTATTTGATGTCCTTCGCGCAGCCAGGCTGCTGGAAGGTCGTACCCACGGCAGCCGAACAGGTCTGGGTAGCGGATATTACTTACCTTCCTACCGCCCAAAAGACGGTCTACTGGAGCTTGGTCACTGATGCCTACTCGCGAAAGGTCGTGGGCCACCACGTCCATGACAGCCTGCAAACCGAGCAGGTGAGCCAAGCCCTAAGGATGGCGCTTCGATCGAGACGGTCCCGCCAGGCCCTCGTACACCATTCGGATCGCGGAATTCAGTACTGCGCAACCTACTATCAGGCTATCCATCAGCGGCACGGCCTCACCTGCTCCATGACCGATGGCTACGACTGCTATCAGAACGCCATGGCTGAGCGCATCGACGGCATCGCCCGCGCGACCTGCAGCAAGCTGCCCGCATGGACCACATCAAGCCCTGAAATACAAAACGCTCGATGAGGTCCATCGAGCGTCGATTGCCTTGCCTTCATAGGGCGGCAGCCACTGGGGAGCTGTCAACCTATGTCAGGACTCGGCACGCGTGAGCTGCCCCAAAGGAAGGCAGGTGCCGGTACCTGCAATGACACCGCTGCTCCGACGAGGCTCCAATACAAAACGCCCGATGAGGGTTCATCGGGCGTCCTGGGTACCGGCCGACGGGTCAACCCATAGCGGGCATCGGGATTACGGGTGAGTCGTTCTCGCGATCAGCCGCCAACGGATGTGTCCCTGCAGTGCCCCATGAACATGGTGGTTCTGCGGCGGCAATGGATGCTCACGGGTTGAAATGGCGCTGGAACCGCAGCCCTCGCATCGATAGATACCTGAGTAGGGTGCCTGGGCGCCCGGGGCGAGGACAAGTTCGTAGGCGGGATCTTCCTCTTGCGTGAAATAGCGGGTGTCGTTGCAGAACGGCATATCTCCTCCTTGAAAGGGCCGGGGAGCCATTACGCCATCAGTCAGAGGAGCTTCTGTCGGATTCGGGTTTCCTTCTTTCACATTCCATGCTGAGCTCTCGGGTCACGGGGGAGGTCGCGCTGACAACGCTAGCCATGACGCATTTCGGACTCTCTGGCCAACCCGAATTGCGGAGTTGGAAGGCGAGTCCTGGTGGGCAGGCCGTCCTTTTCGCGATGATGGGACCGTCTTCGCCTTGCGCTCGTGTCAGTGCCGTCGGTTGTCTACAGAACCGAGCCCGTTTTCAGTATGAGGTACGGCACGCTGCAACTAATGTATCGCTGGGTGAGGACGAGGTGCGGAGGGTGGTAACGGAGCCGCTGCCCCCATCAGCGGCAATGCGCCGGTCGCCGCGTCTGGTCCGAGCCTATTTCCTAGTCGGTTGCACTTGCCCGATGCCTTCGCTGGCATCGGGCTTTTTTCTGGATCCGGCGTCCAGCGTCGCGCCTTACTTCCTGCTCTCGAACCGCGCCTCAAACGACCGGGCCCGTGCCGTCTCCGGGTCGAGCGCACAGGTGAACGTGAAATTGCGCCATCCGGTGCGGCCGCGTGCCTGGCCGCTTCCTTCGAGGACCGTATTGCCTTTCAGGGACAGGCTTTGCGACGTGTCGTCGCCGAGGAATACGCGATCGACCTTGGCGTCGGTGCGCTTCAATTCCTGCAGGGCCAGCGGGCGGCACATGACTTCGGCGACCTTCTTGGCGTCGCTCCATTGACTGGCGACATTGCGATCCGCGGGCGTGCGCAAGGTACCGATCGCGCGGTCCAGCGCTTGCCGTTGCGAGTCCGTCAGTGGGCTGCTGTCCTGAGCGAAGGCCGGATAGGCGGCCATCGCAACGATGGCGGCCAGCAGGGCGCGATGCAGTGTGTCCGAGCGTGCCATACGAGGTCCTATCGGATTGGAATATCGGCGATTCTACGGCGATGCCGGCGGGGCGGCATCGGTGCCGGAGCGGGGCATATCCAGCGTCAGTCGCATCGCGCAGCGCAGATGCACCGGCAAGCCCAGTTCGCGTTCGTGCTCGAGTATGGCGGCGAGCCGTTCATCGAGGGCCTCGTCTTCGATCGCCTCGAATCCCAGCCGGCGGTAGAAGGGCCCGTTCCAGGCGAGGTCGCGGAATGTGGTCAGCGTGACGATCGACAGCTGTTGGCGGCGTGCATGCGCGATGGCCTGAGTGACCAGCGCGCGGCCACAGCCCTGGCCTTGCCAGTCGCGATGAACGGCCAGTTCCCAGATATGCAGCGCGTGACCGAAGCGCTCGGCGCTGAGAAAGCCCCGCGCCTTGCCGGTGTCGTCCGCCGCGACCCAGGCCGTGCCCGCGGCAATGAAGCGAAGGTGGACTTCCGGGGAGAGAACGTCGTCGTCGGCGATCCATGCCAATGCCGGCACGGTACGGAACAATTCGGCCGCGGAGCGTTCGATGTCCGGCAGCAATGCCGCGTCGCTGCGGTTGGCAGGCCGGATCAGCGCCGCCATCGCCGACGCATGCTGCGAGGGCGCGACGGCATCATGCCGCGGCGCCATCGTTCGGCGGCTGGGCGATCTCGCGGATCACGCGAGCCGGATTGCCTACCGCGACCACATTGGGCGGAATGTCGTGCGTGACAACCGCTCCTGCGCCGATCACGCTGTTCTCGCCGATCGTGACGCCTGCCAGCACGATCGCGCCACCGCCGAGCCAGACGTTGTTGCCGATCACGATGGGTTTGGCCGCTTCGTATTTCTGCCGCCGCAATTCCGGATCGACCGGGTGTGTCGGCGTCAGCAATTGCACATTGGGCCC
The DNA here is from genome assembly GCA_031180665.1 of Cupriavidus sp. Lineage (GTDB taxonomy): Bacteria > Pseudomonadota > Gammaproteobacteria > Burkholderiales > Burkholderiaceae > Cupriavidus. Next base: position 12,800 of record JAPSLP010000011.1, read on the forward strand.
GATCTGCACGTCTTCGCCGATTGTGATCGGCGCGACGTCGAGTGCCATCAATCCGTAATTGACGAAGGTACGCGCGCCGACCGTGATGTACTTGCCGTAGTCGACGTAAAGCGGTGGCTTGATATTGACGTCCGGCCCGACGGCGCCAAGCATTTCGTGCAGGACCTGTTGGGCGCTGTCGAGATCGACGGCATAGCGCGTCTCGTATTCGCGCGACAGTCGATACGCGCGGCGCGATGCGGCCTGCAATTCCGGGTCTTCGGCGATATAGAGATCGCCGGCAAGCATTCTTTCCTTCTGGCTGCGATGGTCAGTCTTGTCGGTGTCGGTACTCGACATGGGTATGCTGATTGTTCGTTGTCGCGCGGCGAATCATATCAGGACGTGGTTGCGGACTTCGCCAAGCGGTATGCGCTCGTGCAGTTGGCCCCACGCAAATCAGTCGCCGCCGTCCCCGCCGCCACCGCCATCACTACCACCGTCCCCCGCATCGCCCTCATGGCCGTGGCCATCGCCGCCGTCATGGCGGATGCGCTGCTGGATCTGTCCATCGGGTCCGTGAATCACCAGTTCGACCTGGTCCTTGCTCGCCTTTTCGCGTCCCGCCGCGATGGCTTCTTCCTGCGAAGGGTAGTGCGAGGTGGCGCCGTCGGTATCTTCGACGGTCACCGCCCAGCCGCGGTCAGCGGGCAGCACGTGGACGGTACGGTTCATGGTCGTGTTCCGTTGCCAGCAGCGCGGTGCCCTCGCGGCCACCGCGCTGCTGAGGGGATCAGGCCGCCAGGCTTTCCTGTTCGCTCAGGCGGCGGATTTCGCCGTCGGCCTCCTGGACCAGCAGGCCCACGCCGCGGCGCCGGGCGGTGGCCATGGCCAGTTGCAGCGCGTCATCGCGGCCGTCGTAGCGCAGGATCGACTGCGCCTGTCCTTCGACGGTCAATTCCCATCCGGTATGGGTGGCTTTCAATACGAAGTTGCGTGGCATGGTCTTCGGTCGAGAGCGGAGGGAATCTGCATCGTAGTGCATCGCGATGTCGCTCAGTATGCGTGTTCGTCCTACGTCATCCCTTGGACGCCGCCGGATCGTGGCCGAAGCTGTTGCGCATGCGGATCTGTCCGTCGCGGCCGTGGACCAGCAGTTCGACACGGTCGCGCCGCGCCGCGTCGGTGGCGACCTCGATGGCTTCTTCCTGCGTGTCGTGATGCGAACTGGCGACCGGGTCGCCTTCGCGGCTGACATTCCAGCCGCTGCCATGCGGCGTCACATGGATATTGCGTCCTGTCATGGTGGCACCTTTTGATCGAGACATTCTTCCTTTCTAGAGCGGGGGCGGGGCGCGTGGTATCGGTGGCTGTCCGACAGTGCGCAGGACGCGGGATGGCGCGGGCATGTCAACGGCCGCAGACGCGGCGCGTGGCGGGGCGGTTGTTTCAGCCGCTCCACCACCGCCAGGCGAGCAGCGCGGCGCCCAGCCACAGGGCCACCACCATCGCGGCGCCCCAGTAGCTGCGTGGCTTGCCGCGCCGCTGTTCGAGCCAGCGGTGTGCCTGCTGCCGGCACGAGTCGGCCAGCGGAGCGGGCAGCGTGCGCAGGGCGCACCAGATCAGCGCGGGCAGCAGGACGATCTCGTCGAGGTAGCCGAGCACCGGCACGAAGTCGGGAATCAGATCGATCGGGCTGAACGCATAGGCGACGATCAACGCGCACAGGCCCCGCGTCAACCAGGGCGTTGCGGGATGACGGCAGGCGAACCACAGCGTCAGCACGTCGCGACGCAGTCGTCCGGCCCACGCACGCAAGGTGTCGAGCATGGCGGAGATGGCGGAGAGAGGGCGCTGGAGCGGCCAGCGCACGTTGGCGCGGCAGCGCGCATGCTAGCATGGCCTGATCGAGGTCACGGGAGAGAACATCATGGCCAAGCGCGAACGGCCCGCACGTGCGCTGCAGGACGAAGTGAGCCGGCGCATCCAGCGATTGGATGAGATCGTTGACGAGGGTTTGAAGGTGCGGGTGCCCGTGCCGCAGCCGCATCCGCGCGATGCGCGCGGCCGCAATTGGGACATGCAGGGCTTCGGCCATGTGCGCGGCCATGAGCGCGCCATCCGCGCCGTGGTCGACAAGGTGCGCGACGAATTCGATCTGTCCGAAAACTCCGCGACGCCGCCGGATCCTTTCGCGCCGGCATCCTGATTGGCGCGCCGCCGGCGCGCCATCCCGGCCTTATGCCGGCTCGCCCTCCGGCATGTCGTTGCAGGGCCCATTGCGGCAAGGCTGCGGCGAACCGCCGGCCAGAATGGTGGTCGCCAGCGCGCGGCCGCGCTCGCCCAGCGCGCGATACCGGTCCAGCAACGCCAGGTTCTGGCGGATATGCTGCTCGGAAAACATCGAGGTGATCACGATGCCGTGCTCGCCGGCAAGGCTGAGCGCGAAGTGCATCGCCAGTTCCTGCTGGCTCAGACCATCGAGCCCCAGCTTGCCGACGGCTTCCCGCACCGGCCGGCTTGCCGCGCTGGCGGCCAGGTTGTCCGGCCCGCCGCCGTAGGGGCGGGACAGGAAGCGCTGCCGTCCGGCACCCATGCCGGCATGCAGGCGGTCGATCACGTTCAGGTTGGCTTCGAACAGCCAAGCCGGCGCCTGCTGCGCGAGCGGCGTGGCCATGATCTCGGGCGAATCGACGGTCAAGCCCCACTGCCCGATCTTGCCGTCGCGTTGCGCGTCGTCGAGAAAACGCTGCAGCTCGTCGGTCAGCACGTCGGGCGAATGCGGCTCGTGGACCAGGTAGTAGTCGATGCGCTCGCTGCGCAGTTGGCGCAGCGATTGTTCGAGGCAGCTGCGGGCATAGCCGACCTCATAGTTGCGCTGCGACAGCGCGGCACGCGAGGCGGCATGCACCATGCGGCGTCCACCGGGCATGCGCTTGATCCAGCCGCGCGCGAAGCTCTTGGCCAGGCTCAGCGCGCGCGTATTGCGCGGCGGCACCACGCCGAACTTGCTGGTGACGGTGACATGCTGGCGCTTGCCGGCGAGGAACTCGCCGAGCAGCGCCTCCGCCTCGCCGAAGCCGTAGGAGCGCGCGACGTCGAAATGGCGAATGCCATTGTCATACGCGATCGCCATCGCCCGCAGCGATTCCTTTCTGCCGACCCGGCCCAGCATGGGAGCACAACCGAAGCCCAATCGGCCCGTCAATTCCTTGGAATGCTCACTCACCTTGGCGCTCCTGCGGTCGCTACGGCAACGGGCTCGTCGATCGGTTCGACGGAGGGGGGCATGCGGTCCGCCACGGGCGCGGCGTCGGTCGCCATGTCGTTAGGCATGCGGGCGTCGTCTCGGTTCGCGGCATCGCCTGCCGCATCGTTTGCGCCCGGCTTGGCGAGCTGGGCCGCGATGTCGTCGGCAATGCGCGCCGACAGGGCGACGATGGTCAGCGTCGGGTTGGCCTGTCCGGACGACGGAAATACCGCGCTGCTGGCGACGTACAGATTGTCGGTGCCGAACACGCGGCAGCGCGGGTCCACCACGCCGTCGCGCCAGTGCGCCGCCATGCGCGCGGTGCCGATCTGGTGAAAGCCGTCGGCGGCCTGCGCCAGCACCGCGTCGACGCGCTCAGGCTCCGGCATCCAGAATTCGAGCCGGCCGGCACCGGTCTTGCGCAGATGCCGATCGAGCAGCGCATGGCAGCGCACCACGGAATCGGCGTCCGCCTGCTGATAGCGCAGATCGATCCGCAGCCGGCGCATGCCGTGGCAGTCGGTACTGTCGGCCAGCGTCACGCGGCTCTCGCGCGAGGGCAGCTGCTCGGCGTGGTAGTGCAGCGCGTAGACATTGTTTGGGCTCGGCAGGAAGAAGCCGGGCAGACGCGGCCGCGCGAAGTAGCGCCGATAGACGAACGGTGGCACGAACGTCGCGATCTTGGCCAGGTCCTTGCAGACATTGCGGACATGAGCACCGCGGTCCTTGCGCGCGCTGGCGTTGGCGACCAGTTTTGCAATCGCCGGCGGCGCAAGAAAGCGGCTGATCACCGGCGTGCACAGTGCAAGGTAGGCGAACGACAGGATGCCGTTGCCATGCGCAGGGTCCGCGGGGGGATGGTTGTCCAGCCACATCGCGGTATTCAGCAACTGCTGTTCGCGTTGCACGCGGGCCGGCACGGTGAAACGCCGCCGCGCATAGAAGCCCTGCGCGTCGCGCTCGAAATGATAGATGGTGCGCGCCGCCTCCGAGTCGAACCTGACGCTGGCGATCTTGCCGGAGATGTGGCCCATGTAGTGCCGGCCCAGCAGGCCGCTGCGATTGCCCAGGCGGTCGCCGTGCCGCGTATTGACGTTCAGCAGCAGCCGCGTCGCCTCGAGTCCGCCGCAGGCCAGCACGAAATGGTCCGCGACGATGCGCGTGCGCGCCGTGCCGCGGGCGACCACGATGCTGGCGATATGCTCGCGGTCCGCCGCGGGTTCGATATCGACGCAGGTGGCGCCCAGCAGCAGCTGCACGGTGGGTTCGCGCTCGAACCAGTCGCGATAGCGGCGCGCGAAGTTCGGTTCGCCGCTCCAGCGCTCCAGATCGGAGGCGATCACGTCGCCCGGCTGGAAGCGCGCGGTGATGGGACGGCCGGCCGATTCGGCGGCGAGGCGATCGAGCGTGAAGGCGGGCTGGCCGCAGTTGGCGTACTCGCAGGCGCGCGCGTAGTAGGGCGACAGGTCTTCGTAGCGGATCGGCCAGGCGGTGTCGGGCGCGTAGTCGCGTGCCTCGAAGTCGATCGGATCGAAGGGAATGCAGCGCCCGCCCCACAGCCACGACGTCCCGCCGAACGCGCGTCGCACGGCGTCCTGCATCGTCGCATGGCGGCGTGCATCGGCGATCTCCGCATCGCACATCGCCTGCGCTCCGCCCTCGTAGGTTTCGCCGCCGCTCTCGACCAGCATCACGGCGATGCCGCGGCGGGCGAGTTCCATGGCGCAGGTGATGCCGGCCGGCCCTGAACCGACCACGCAGACGGTCGTACGCAAGCTCGCTTGGTGCGAGGGGGGACGCAGTACCATGGGAGGTTCTCCGGCAGCGTGGCGATCGCGGGATGACGCGGTACGGCCTGCCGTGCGCCCAGGTGGGGCGCGAGAGGCATGGGCCGGTTCGACACGCACAATCTATGGGTCGGGTTGACCAGCGTCCGTGCGCTGCCACACGCAGTGTTGCGCTGCGCAAGAGCGCGTGCCAGCGCAGCGCCTGTGCGAGGGATCGTTGCGCAGGCCGGCGTGATGTTGCGCGTGCCGGCCTGCGCGATTTCCCGGTCCCGCTGCGGTTGCAGGACGCCTCAGGCAGCGTGCTCGAGCATGCCGATCTCGCGGGTGGCGACCGACAGCATCGACAGCCCGGTGGCACCGGCCGCACGCTGGTCGGCCAGCATGCGGCCGAAGCGTTCCAGCGGCGCGTGCCGGGCCTGGCGCCAGCGCTCGATCAGGCCGTCGGCGCTCTCTTCGCGCGCGGTGGGGCCGGCCTGCTGCAGCACGCTGACGGTCAGCGCGCGCTTGAGCCGGTCCAGATCGTCCAGCGTGGTGGTACGCGCGAGCAGATCCCAATGCGTGTCCGCCGGCAGCGCCTGGGCGCGTTCGCGCAGCCAGCCGAAGCTCAGATGCCGGTCCAGCGCGAAATAGACGTCGGCGACCTGGGCCAGGCTGCGCTCGCAGCCCGAGGCCACCTCGGCGATATCGAGCGCGGCGACGGCAATATCGCCAGCGGCGACCTGCAGGGCCAGGGCGTCGTCGATGCCCAGCGCGGTCAGCGACTCGCGCCGCTGGGTCAGCGCGGCGGCCTCGTGCTCGGCCAGCAGCGTCGGCAGCCGCGGCGTCAGCCAGACGGCCGCGGCGGCGTAGTCGGGACGCGTGCCCGCCGGCGCACCGTTGCTCGGGCGGCGCCGCAGCAGCCATAGCGTCGCCCCCTCCAGCAGCCGCGCCAGGCCGGCGAACATGCCGGCCTGCACTTCGTCGGCGACGCGGTTGTCGAGCCCATCGATGGCCTGCCATAGCCCGGTCAGTCCGAACACATCGCGCGCGGTCAGGCAGGCGCGCACGATATCGGCGGGCCGTGCATCGGTCTCCTCCATCATCCGGTGCACGAAGGTCGGGCCGACGCGGTTGACCAGCGTGTTGGTCAGATACGTGGCAAGAATCTCGCGCCGCAGCGGGTGCCGCTGCATCGAGTCGGCGTAGCGTGCGCGCAGTGGCTGCGGGAAGTAGTCGGAGAGCAGGCCGGCCACCGTCGGGTCTTCCGGCACGTCGGAGGCGAGCAGCGCGTCGTACAACCACATCTTGCTGTAAGCGAGCAGCACCGCGCGCTCGGGCGAGGTCAGCCCCAGCCCGGCGGCCTTGCGCTCGACGATCTCGTCGTCGGGCGGCAGGAATTCGATCGCGCGATTGAGCCGGCCCGCGCGTTCGAGCGCGCGCATCAGCCGGGCCTCGATATCGAGCAGCTCGGTGGCGCGCCGGTTGGCGATCGACAGCGCCTGGGTCTGGTAGTAGTTGTCCTGCAGCACCAGTGCCGCCACTTCGTCGGTCATCTCGGCCAGCAGCTTGTTGCGCTGCTTGTCCGTCATCTCGCCGTCGGCCACCACCAGCCCCAGCAGGATCTTGATGTTGACCTCGTGGTCGGAGCAGTCGACACCGGCCGAGTTGTCGATCGCGTCGGTATGGATGCGTCCGCCCGCGCGCGCATATTCGATACGGCCCAACTGCGTGAAGCCGAGGTTGCCGCCTTCGCCGACCACCTTGCAGCGCAGGGCCGCGCCATTGACGCGCACGGCGTCGTTGGCGCGATCGCCGACCTGCTGGTGGGTCTCGTCGGTGGCCTTGACGTAGGTGCCGATGCCGCCGTTGTAGAGCAGGTCGACCGGCGCGGTCAGGATCGCCTGGATCAGCTCGGCCGGCGTCAGCGCGGTCGCCTCGATGCCGAGCGCGGCGCGCACCTGCGGCGTCAGCGCGATGGTCTTGGCGCTGCGCGGATGCACGCCGCCGCCGGCCGAGATCTTGCCCGCATCGTAGTCGGCCCAGCTCGAGCGCGGCAGCGCGAACAGCCGGCGCCGCTCCTGCAGGCTGACGGCGGGATCCGGGTCCGGGTCCAGGAAGATATGGCGATGGTCGAATGCGGCCAGCAGCCGGATATGGGGCGAGAGCAACATGCCGTTGCCGAACACGTCGCCGGACATGTCGCCGATGCCGACCACGGTGAAATCGGTCGACTGGATGTCGGTGCCGAGCTCGCGGAAATGCCGCTTGACCGATTCCCAGGCGCCGCGCGCGGTGATCGCCATCTTCTTGTGGTCGTAGCCCACCGAGCCGCCCGAGGCGAAGGCGTCGCCGAGCCAGAAGCCGTATTCCCCGGAGATCGCGTTGGCATAGTCGGAAAAGCTGGCGGTGCCCTTGTCGGCGGCGACCACGAGATAGGGGTCGTCGTCATCGTGGCGCACCACCTGGGGCGGCGGCACCACCGCGCCGCCGGCGAGGTTGTCGGTGACATCGAGCAGGCCGCGCAGGAACGTCTGATAGCACGCCACCCCTTCGGCCATCCACGCATCACGATCGGTGGGCGAGGGCGGGCGCTTGACGACGAAACCACCCTTGGAGCCGACCGGCACGATCACGGTGTTCTTGACCATCTGCGCCTTCATCAGGCCCAGCACCTCGGTGCGGAAATCCTCGCGGCGATCGGACCAGCGCAGTCCGCCGCGCGCGACGCGGCCGCCGCGCAGATGCACGCCCTCGACGCGCGGCGAGTAGACCCAGATCTCGAACATCGGCCGCGGCTCAGGCAAGCCGGCGATGCGGGCCGGATCGAGCTTGAACGACAGGCAGGGACGGGGCGTGCCGTCGGCGCTCTGGCCGAAGCAATTGGTGCGCGTGGTGGCCTGGATCACGCCGAGGAACTGGCGCAGGATGCGGTCCTCGTCGAGATTGGGCACCTGGTCGAGCGCGGCGCCGATCGCCTCCAGCAACTGCGCGCAGCGCGCCTCGCGCGCAGGTGCCGAGCCCGCGACGCTGGCCGGATCGATGGCCGGATCGAAGCGTGCCCCGAACAGCGCCACCAGCAGGGCCGCGATGCGCGGATTGCCGGTCAGAGCACGTTCGATATAGGCGTCGCTGAACGTCGAGCCGACCTGGCGCAGGTACTTGGCGTAGGCGCGCAGGATCGTCACGTCGCGCGCGGGCATCTCGGCCAGCAGCACCAGCCGGTTCAGGTCGTCGTTCTCGATCGTGCCATCCCAGGCGCGGGCGAAGGCGTCCTCGAACAGGTCCTTGGCGCGTGCCATGTCCAGCTCGGCGCCGCCGACCAGTTCGAGGCCGAAGTCATGGATCCACAGCGGCGCGCCCTCGTCGGGCTCGATCCGGTAGGGTCGTTCCTCGTGCACGCGCACGCCGAGATGCTCGAGCATCGGCAGGCTGTGCGACAGCGCGATCGGCTCGCCGGCGCGGTAGACCTTGAAGCGGAACGCGCCCGGCGGCGCCTCGATCGGCCGGTACAGGTTCATCGACAGGCCGCTGCGCCGCCGCGCCTGCTCCATCAGCTCGATGTCGCGCACCGCGGTGCGCGCGGGGTAGTCCTCGCGATAGCCGGCCGGAAAGGAGTCGCCGTAGCGGCGCAGCAGCCGGTTGCCCTGTTCCTCGCCCGCCTTGTCGAGCAGCGCCACCGCGAGATCGTCCTGCCAGCGGCGCGTCGCCGCGACGATGCGTTCCTCCAGCGCCCGGGTATCGACCTCGGGCATGGTGCCGGGCTCGCCCCGCACGGTCAGATGGATGCGCGCCAGCGGCGACTCGGACAACTGCGGCGTGAACTCGCAACTGGTGCCGCCGAACGCCTGCATCAGCAGCTTCTGGATGCGCTGGCGCAGGTCGGTGTTGTACTTGTCGCGCGGCACGAATACCAGGCAGGAGACGAAGCGGTCGAAACGGTCGCGCCGCACGAACAGCCGGATCCGCTGGTGTTCCTGCAGCCGCAGGATGCCCAGCGCGATGTCGAACAGCTCCTCCTCGCTGGCCTGGAACAGTTCGTCGCGCGGATACTGCTCGAGGATCGTGACCAGCGACTTGTACAGATGGCCGCGCTGCAGGAAGCCCGCGCGCGCCAGGATATGGGCGCATTTGCGGCGCACCAGCGGAATCTCGCTGGTCGAGACCATGTACGTGGTCGAGGTGTAGAGCCCGAGAAAGCGCCGTTCGCCGAACAGCTTGCCTTCGGCATCGAGCAGCTTGATGCCGATATAGTCCAGATAGCCCGGCCGATGCACGGTCGAGCGCGAGTTGGCCTTGGTCAGGAAGATCGGTGCCTCGCCCTGGATGATGCTGGTCGCGGCGGGCGGCAGCGGCGTCAGGTCCTCGGCCGTCGGTGCACGCCGGCTCTCGCGCAGGATGCCGGCGCCCGAGCCGGCCACGCCGCGCAGCCAGAAGCGCCCATCCTGTTCGACCAGCTGGTAGTCGCGATGGCCGAGGAAGCAGAAGTGGTCATCGACCATCCATTGCAGCAGCGCGCATGCTTCGGCCGTATCGCCTTGGTTGCCGCCGGGCAGCCGCTGCAAATCGGCGATGCTGGCGCGCGCGATGTCCAGCATTTTTGGCCAGTCCTCGACCGCCGCGCGTACATCGCCGAGGATGCGCGTGATGCCGGCCCGCAGCGCTTCGAGTTGTGCCGGTTCGCTGCAGCGATCGACCTCGAAGTGGATGAACGATTCGAGCCGCGATTCGGGGTCGGGCGCCTTGTCGCCGCCCAGCGCGATGCGTGCGATGCCGCCGTCCTTGCCGCGCCAGACGCGGAACACCGGATGAAAGGCCGAATGCAGCGTCAGCCCATGCCGGTTGATCTCCATCGTGACCGAGTCGACCAGGAACGGCATGTCGTCGTTGACCATCTCGATCACGGTGTGGTCCGAATGCCAGCCGTGCTGTTCGAGATTGGGGTTGTAGACGCGCACCTGCGCGCTGCCCGGCACGAAGCGCTGCGCGGTGTGCCAATGCGCCATCGCGGCGCCATAGAGGTCGGCGATGTCGCGCTCGGCCAGGTCCTCGGCATCGGACACGTCGTAGTAGTGTCGCAGCAGCGGTTCGGCGATGGCGAAAGCGGCCTCGGGCAGGCGCACCCGAGCGAACTCCACCAGATCGGCCAGTTGTCGTTCGACGCGTTCTTCGCTGTCCGCTTGCATGATCTCTCCTTGGGGAAAGCCGCTGCCGATCGTATCGACACGATGCGCCGCACCCTGTCAGCGCAGGGTGCGAGTGCCGGTGCCTGCTCTTAATGTAGAGCAAAAACACGGCGGCGGCGGGAAAGGGGGAGAGCGGGACGGGCAAGTGCCCGGTGGGGGACCGGCATGGCCGGTGCTGCGAGGGGGCAGCGTGGGAAAGGGACGAACCGCGGACGAACGCGGACGAACCGCGGACGAACCGCCCCCGATCGGGGCGGTTCGCCGTACGCCGATGCTGGATTTACTCCAGCGTGATCTTCTGCTCCTGCGCGATCTTCTTGCGCAGTTCCAGTTCACGCTTGATCTGGGCGGCGAACTGCTGCGGCGTGTTGCCGTCCGGATAGGCGCCGCTCTCGGTCAGCCGACGCTTGGCGGCCGGGTCCTGCAGGGCCTTGACGGCGGCGTCGTGCAGGCGCGCCACGATCGCGGGCGGCGTACCGGCCGGCGCGACCAGCCCGTACCAGGCCATATTGTTGTTGTCCTTCATGCCTTCCTCGGCGAAGGTCGGCACATCGGGCAGGCCCTCGACGCGCTTGGGCGCCGCCACCGCGAGCGCGCGCAGCTTGCCGGCCTGGATATGCGGCATCGACGAGGGCAGGTTGTCGAACTGGCCGCTGACCTGGCCGGCCAGCGTGTCGTTCAGCGCCGGGCCCGAGCCGCGGTACGGCACGTGGACCATGTCGGTCTTGGTGGTCAGCTTGAACAGCTCGCCGTCCAGATGCGAGATGCTGCCCTTGCCGGCCGACGCGTAGCTGTACTTGCCGGGCTCGGCGCGCAGCAGCGCGATGAACTCCTTCAGGTTCTTGGCCGGCACCTTCGGATTGACCGTCAGTACGTTCGGCACGTTGACCAGGTTGGTGATCGGTGCGAAATCCTTCAGCGGATCGTACGGGTTCTTCGGATTGGTGGCCGGGTTGGTCGCCATCGTGCTGACCGTGGCGATGCCGATCGTGTAGCCGTCCGGGGTCGACTTGGCGAGCGCGTCGGCGCCGATCGCGCCACCGCCGCCGCCACGGTTCTCGACCACCACGGGCTGGCCCAGCGCGCGGCCCAGCGCATCGGACACGGCCCGGGCGACGATATCGGTGGTGCCGCCGGCGGCGAACGGAACGATCAGCCGCACCGGCTTGTTGGGATAGGCCTGGGCGTGCGCGACGCCATGGGTCAGGCCGAGTGCGGCCAGGCAGGCTGCCACGCTGGCGGTCAATGCGGATTTCAAGAATGCCTCCATCTGTTGCGTTGGCCGGCGCTTCGCGCGGAGGGCGGGGCGCCGGTCGGGGTTGGGCGCGGTTCCGTATTGCGGAACTTGGTTTCGTAATATGCCCGGACCGGCATTCAACCCGGAAAGGCGCGGAGGGGGTATCCGTAACAACCCGTAACAACGGGCGACGACGCGTCGGGCCGCGGCGGCTGGAAGAGGAAAAACAAAAAGGCCGGGCTGCGATGCAGTCCGGCCTTTCGAGCAATTCGGTGGTGGGGCGTGAGTGACTCGAACACTCGACCTACGGATTAAGAGTCCGCTGCTCTACCAACTGAGCTAACGCCCCAACGAAGTCCGCTATTCTAGCGTGGACCTTTTGGGTTTGCAAGCCCCGAAGCGATGCCGGCGGCGCCTGGCGTTGCGCTCGGCGCGCGCGGCTACAATGCCCCGCTGCGCGCGCGGCCCGCCGCCGCGCCGCCATTCGCCGGAGACCTGGACCGATGCATGCCCGCGTGTTGCGCTATCTGGATGAAGTGGTCCGCCGCGGTTCGATCCGCAAGGCGGCCGAAGCGCTGCACGTCGCGCCGACCGCCATCAACCGGCAAATTCTCGATCTGGAGGCGGAACTGGGCGCGCCGCTGTTCGAGCGCATCCAGCGCCGGCTGCGGCTGACGCCGCTCGGTGAGATGGTGCTGGCCCACGTGCGGCAGACGCTGCGCGAGCACGACGTGCTGCGCGAACGCATCGCCGCCTACAACGCGGGGCAGCAGGGCATCGTCACGGTAGCCACCACCGCCGGGCTGGCGGGATCCCTGTTGCCTGCGCTGGTTCACGATTTCCGCCGCCGCCATCCCGGCATCGTGGTGCGCGTGCTGGACCTGCCGGTAGCCGAGATCGTCGCGGCGTTGGCCGAGGGCCACGCGGAGCTCGGGCTGGGCTACGACCTGGCGTCGACGCCGGCCTTCGCCACACTGGCCGCAGGCGAATGGCCGATCGGCGCGGTGGTCGCGCCCGGCCATCCGCTGGCCGAGCAATCGTCCGCCCTGCTGGCCGAGTGTGTCGGCTATCCGCTGATCCTGCCGGTGGCGACGATGTCGATCCGCGGGCTGCTCGACGATGCCTTCGTCCGCGCGGCGATTCCGGTGCCACCGGCGGTCGAGGCCAGTTCCACCGTGCTGATGCGCCGGCTCGTGATGCTGGGGGCCGGCATCGCGCTGCTCAATCCGCTCGATGCCATCGAGGAACTGGAGGCGGGCACGCTGGTATTCGTGCCGTTGCGCGATCCGGCCTTGCCGCTGCAACGGCTGACGTTGTTCACGCGGGCACGCGGCCCGCTGGATTCGGCGGTCTCGCTGATGGCCGAGCGGATCGCGACCGCGCTGACGGCGCTGTCCGGCGGGGCGGGACGTTAGCGTCGGCAATCCGTCGGAGAAAAGCATCCGGGGGCGTTGGCGTGGTGTGGCAGGTGTGCGCGCAATGTGCACACCGTGGGCGCAAATCGGCGCTATCGCGTCGCCGGCGCTCGCCGTAGACTGGCGCCCGCTATCTGATCCGCCACGGAGACCATGAGATGACGCTGATCCTGACCCACGCCGACGTCCTGGTGACGATGGACGCGAACCGTCGCGAGATCGCCGACGGCGCGCTGGTCGCGGAAGGGCCGGCGATCCGGTGGGTCGGCGCCACCGCCGACCTGCCGGCCGCCTGGCGCGCCCGCATCGACGATGGCAGCGCACAGGTGCTGGACATGCGCGGCCATGTGGTGCTGCCCGGCCTGATCAATACGCACCACCACATGTACCAGAGCCTGACGCGCGCGGTGCCGGCGGCGCAGGATGCGGAATTGTTCGGCTGGCTCAGCGAGCTGTACATGCTGTGGGCCAATCTGACGCCGCGAATGATCGCCGCGTCGACCCGTACCGCGATGGCCGAGCTGATGCTGTCGGGCTGCACCACGACCAGCGACCATCTCTATCTGTATCCCAACGGTGCGCGGCTGGACGACGCGATCGAGGCGGCAACGCAGATGGGCATGCGCTTTCATGCGGCACGCGGTTCGATGAGCGTGGGACGCAGCAAGGGCGGGCTGCCCCCCGATGCGGTGGTCGAGCAGGAGGAGGCGATCCTGCGCGACAGCCGGCGGCTGATCGAGCAGTACCACGATGCCTCGCGCCACGCGATGCTGCGCGTGGTGCTGGCCCCATGTTCGCCGTTCTCGGTGTCGCGCGAGCTGATGCGCGAATCGGCGGCGATGGCGCGCCACTATGGCGTCTCGCTGCATACCCACCTGGCGGAGAACGACAACGACGTCGCGTATTCGCTGGAGCGCTTCGGCATGACGCCGGCGCAGTATGCCGAGGACCTGGGCTGGGTCGGCCACGATGTCTGGCACGCGCACTGCGTCAAGCTCGACGCCGACGGCATCGCACTGTTCGCGCGCACCGGTACGGGCATCGCGCACTGTCCCTGTTCCAACATGCGGCTGGCTTCGGGCATTGCGCCGGTGCGTGCGATGCGCGACGCCGGGGTGCCGGTCGGGCTCGGCGTCGACGGCAGCGCGTCCAACGACGGCGCGCATATGCTGGGCGAGGCGCGCCAGGCGATGCTGCTGCAACGGGTGGGCCATGGGCCGGCGGCAATGGGCGCGCGCGAGGCGCTGGAGATTGCCACGCTGGGCGGTGCAAAGGTGCTGAACCGCGACGACATCGGCGCGCTGGCGCCGGGCATGTCGGCCGACATCGTCGCCTTCGACATGTCGGCGGTCGGCTATGCCGGCGCCGGTCACGATCCGGTTGCCGCGCTGGTGTTCTGCACGCCCGGCACGGTGTCGATCAGCGTGATCAACGGCAGGGTGGTGGTGCGCGACGGCGTGCTGCTGAGCGCGGATCTGCCGACGGTGCTGACGGAGCATCGGCGCATGGCGCGCGAACTGGTTTCGGCGCGGCGGTGATCGTCGTTGGGTCGGCGCCGAACCCCCGGCGCTGTAAATCGCTGCCCGATCCGGGCCCAAACAAAAAGGCCGGCGCTGCGAAGCAGCCCGGCCTTTTCTACAATATTCGCTGGTGGGGCGTGAGTGACTCGAACACTCGACCTACGGATTAAGAGTCCGCTGCTCTACCAACTGAGCTAACGCCCCAACGAAGTCCGAGATTCTAGCATCATTTGCAAAGTTGTCAAATCCCGGCATGGCATATCGCTTCGGTCCGCGTGACAGAATTTGCGCGCGCCGATGGAACTCGGGATGGCGCCGGCAGTCTCGGCAGATGACCGATCTTCGCAAAGGACTTTTATGCGACGTCGGCGGGACCCATGTTAGGATGCCCACTCACTTGCAATGGAGGGCTGTACCGATGGAGATCAAATTCCAGGAGCAAGATCGTTATGACATCAATAACGAGGGCTTGCTGTTTCACGCCATTGTCGACGGCCAGAAGGTGACCTGCGTGGTCACGCGCGAGGCATTGTGGGAAGGATTCAGCGCCGACCAGGTGCTGTCGCTCGAAGAAGCATTCCGCGCCGGCCGCGATACCATCGAACGCGCCGCTGTCGTGTTGATCGAACAGGGCGTGCCGCAGCCCATCGTGGTCAAGCGCGCGCACGTGGCGCCCGTCTGAGCAGGGGCGCCCGCACCGGGCCCTACGGTCCCGGCAACAGGGCGCGCTGCGGCTGGACCCAGTCTGGCGCCGGTTTCATACCGGCGTTTTTCATTTCCGCTTCGCCGCTTCGAATGCGCCAGCCGTGGCTTCCGGTTCGGTCGCGTCATCCCCTCCGTCCGCCTTGGTCTGCTGCATTGCCTGCAGCGGTCGTCCCGGGTTCCCCGGCGTCGCAGCCTCATGCGGACATTCCTCGAACACCCGCACCGTACATGTCGCGCAGATCTTCGGATCCAGCGTAGGCACGATGCTGTGCAGGGCGTGCCGCTTGGTGGCGAAGATATGGTCTTCGCCGAGCTTGGTGATAAAGCCGGTTTGCGCCCAGGTCTGCAGCACCTGCGTGCGCGGACGATGGAAATAGAGGTCGCCGCCCAGCGCGCGGCGCTCCGCCAGCTCCGCTTCCCACATTTCCGCGCCGGCCAGGTCGATGAAGTTCATGCTCTTGGTCATGGCCAGCAGCCGCGTCTGCGTCGGCATCTGCGCGCGCGCCTCGTGCAGCCGGTCGGTGACGTATTGCACCGCCCCGAAGAAGATCGCGCCTTCCATCCGGATCAGCTTCAGCTGCGGGCATTCCGGCTGCGGGCGGCGCAGTTCGTCCAGCGGCGTGAAGCGGCGGTCGGGATCGTCGGCGTCCGGTACCAGCGTGCGCACCGCCGGCCGCGACGTGCGGTACAGATAGGCGACCAGCGACAGCACCGTGCCCAGCAACACCGCCATTTCGAGCCGGATCACCAGCGTGGCGGCGAAGGTGCCGAGCGCGATCGCGAACTCCGTGCGCGAGAGCCGCGCGATGCGGCGCAGGCGCGCGAAATCGAACAGGCCCCAGGCCACCAGCAGCAGCATCGCGGCGATCGCCGCCAGCGGAATCTGCGCCAGCAGCGGCGCACTGACGGCGACCAGCGCCACCAGCAGCAGGGCGGAGAACACGCTGGCCAGCGGCGTCTGCGCACCGGCCTCGAAATTCGGCATCGAGCGATTCAGCGAGCCGCAGGAGATATAGGCCGAGAAGAAGCCGCCGGCGATGTTCGACAGCCCCTGGCCGATGAACTCCCGATTGGCGTCGATGTGCTGGCCCGACCGCAGCGCGACGGCCTTGGCGATCGAGATCGATTGCCCCAGCGCGACGATCGTCAGCGCCGACGCGATGCCGAGCAGATCGGATAGGCGGTCCCAGGGAGCATCGGGAATGCGCAAAGGCGGCACGGCCGCGGGAATCGGACCCACCACGTCGACATGATGCGCGCCGCCCCAGCCGCTGCGGTTCAGCAGCCACGCGCACAGGAAGCCGGCCAGCAGCCCCAGCAGCATGAACGGCAGCCGGCGCGAGACGCGCTTGACCGCCAGCGTGACGGCCAGCGTCACCGCGCCCACCGCCGCCGCGCTCCAGTTGATCGTGGCGGCATGCTCGAAAAGGTGGCGCACGACCCCGAAGGCGCTGGTGCCGGTCGGCACCTGCAGCCCGAACAGATCCTTGAGCGCGTACAGCGCGATCAGCGACGCCGCGCCGCAGGTGAAACCCAGCAATACCGACGGCGAGATGAAGTTGGCCAGCGAGCCGAGCCGCAGTGTGCCCACCGCCAGTTGCAGCACGCCGACCAGGATCGTGACGACCAGCGCCAGATTGATGTACTCCGGACTGCCGGCGAAGGCGATCGGGCTGAGCATCGCGAACAGCGCCAGCGAATTCGCATTGGTCGGGCCGGACATCACGTGCCAGCTCGAGCCGAACAGCGCGGCAACGATGCAGGGCACCACCGCCGCGTAGATGCCGTATTGCGGCGGCAGCCCGGCCAGCGTGGCGAAAGCCACGCCCTGCGGCAGCACCAGCACCGCGCCGAGCAGGCCGGCCAGCAGGTCGGCGCGCAGCGTCGCCGCGGTGACGCGATGGCGCCAGGCCGGCAGCAGCCGTTGCCAGCCGCGCACGGGGCGGCTTGCCGCGGGCGCGGTCACCGGGGCATCGCGGGGACGGCGTCCCGCGGCAGGTCAGTGGCGCCGGCGACGGTCGTCAGGCGGGCGGGAGCAAAAGCGAAGGAAGGGAACGATTGCACGGCTTGCATGGCGGGCCCGAGGGCTGCGCGCCGGCTCGTTGGCCGGCGCGTCGATGGTGTCTCTGCCCCGCATGATAAGCGATGCCACCGTCATTCGAAAAAACCCGGGATCAGCCCAGCCGCATCGTGGCGACGACCGGCGTATGGTCCGACGGCTGTTCCCAGGTGCGCGGCGTGCGGTCGATTGCGCAGTCGGTGCAGCGCTCGCGCAGCGCCGGCGACAGCAGGATATGGTCGATCCGCAGGCCGGCATTGCGGCGGAAGGCCAGCATGCGGTAGTCCCACCACGAGAAGCTCTTCTCCGGCTGCTCGAACAGCCGGAAGGCATCGGCCAGGCCCAGTTCGAGCAGCGTCTGGAAGGCGGCGCGCTCCGGCGGCGAGACCAGGTTCTGGCCTTCCCACTTCTTCGGGTCGTGCACGTCGCGATCCTCGGGCGCGATATTGAAGTCGCCCAGCAGCGCGAGCTTCGGATAGCGCTGCAGTTCCTCGCGCAGCCACGCGGTCAGCGCCTCGAGCCAGCGCAGCTTGTAGGCGAACTTGTCGCTGTCGGGCGCCTGACCGTTGGGGAAATAGGCGCAGACCAGGCGCACGTCGCCATAGGTGCCGGCGACCACCCGCTGCTGTGCGTCCTCGAATCCCGGGATATTGCGCACCACGTCGGTGGCGGCCGGCATGGTGGTGTTGCGCGCCAGGATCGCCACGCCGTTATAGGTCTTCTGGCCGACGAAGATGCTGTGGAAGCCGGCACTCTCCAGCTCCGCCAGCGGGTACTTGTCCTCGGGCAGCTTCAGTTCCTGCAGGCACAGCGCGTCGATCGGCGTATCGGCGTTCTCCTGCGCGATCAGCCAGTCGAGCACCTGCGGCAGCCGGATCTTCAGCGAGTTGACGTTCCACGAGGCGATCCGCAGCGTGGCCGGCGCGGTGGCCGGCACCGGCGGCGGCAGCGTGCTGCCGGGGGCAGGTCCCGCCGCGGCGCCGTCGATGCCGGCCAGCAGGTCGTCGGGCGCGCCGCTCATGCCGCCATCCCGCCGTGGCGCAGCAGCGCATCGATCTGCGGGGGCCGGCCGCGGAACGCGGTGAACGATTCCATCGCCGGACGGCTGCCGCCGACCGACAGGATCTCGCGGTGATAGCGCGCGCCGGTCTCGCTGTCGAGCACGCTGCCGGTCAGCTGCGCCGCTTCCTCGAAGGCGGCGTAGACATCCGCCGACAGCACCTCGGCCCACTTGTAGCTGTAGTAGCCCGCGGCATAGCCGCCGGCGAAGATATGGCTGAAGGTATTGGGCCAG
This sequence comes from Cupriavidus sp., assembly GCA_031180665.1. Taxonomy (GTDB): domain Bacteria; phylum Pseudomonadota; class Gammaproteobacteria; order Burkholderiales; family Burkholderiaceae; genus Cupriavidus. The sequence continues at coordinate 31,208 of JAPSLP010000011.1, forward strand.
CGCGACAGCGCGTACTGCGGCACCACGTGGATGCGATCGTTGATCTCGCGCGACAGTTCGAGCACCGACTTGTCGCCGTCCGGATCGAAGTCCGTGTGCAGGTGCATGTCGAAGGCCGAGAACACGATCTGGCGCAGCGTCATCATGCCGTTCTGGAAATTCTTCGCCGCCAGCATGCGCTCGAACAGCGCGCGCGGCAGCGGCTCGCCGGTATCGACGTGGCGCGTCATGTCGGCCAGCACCTCGTACTCCCAGCAGAAATTCTCCATGAACTGCGAGGGCAGCTCGACCGCATCCCATTCGACGCCGTTGATGCCGGACACGCCCAGCTCGCCGACCTGGGTCAGCATGTGGTGCAGGCCGTGGCCGAATTCGTGGAACAGCGTGATGACCTCGTCGTGCGTGAACAGCGCCGGCTTGTCGCCGACCGGCGCCGAGAAGTTGCACGTCAGGTAGGCGACCGGCGTCTGCACGCTGCCGTCGCCGCGCTCGCGGCGGCCCCGCGCGTCGTCCATCCAGGCGCCGCCGCGCTTGCCTTCGCGCGCGTACAGGTCCAGGTAGAACTGCGCGAGCAGCGTGCCGTCCGGGCTGGTGACGCGATAGAAGCGCACGTCCTTGTGCCAGGTCTGCGCCTCGTCCGGCGCGATGCGCACCGAGAACAGCTTCTGCACGACGCCGAACAGGCCTTCCAGCACCTTGGGCTCGGGGAAGTATTGCTTGACCTCGTGTTCCGAGAAGGCATAGCGCTGCTGGCGCAGTTTCTCGGACGCATAGGCGACATCCCACGGCGCCAGCTCGGCCAGGCCCAGTTCCTTGGCAGCGAATTCGCGCAGCTCGGCCCAGTCGCGCTCGGCGTAGGGGCGGGCCTTGGCGGCCAGTTCGTCGAGGAAGCGCAGCACTTCCGACGGCGAATCGGCCATCTTGGGCACCAGCGACACCTCGCCGTACGAGCCGTAGCCGAGCATGCGGGCTTCTTCACGGCGCAGCGCCAGTTGCTCGCGCATATTGGCGGTGTTGTCCCAGTCGGCCTGGCCGGTGCCGTACTGCGGGCTCAGCTCGGAGGCGCGCGTGACGTTGGCCTCGTACAGCGTCTGGCGCAGCGCGCGGTCGTCGGCGTACTGCAGCACCGGGAAGTACGAGGGGAAATGCAGCGTGAACTTCCAGCCTTCCTTGCCGTCCTTGGCCGCGGCCTCGCGCGCCGCTTCGAGCGTGTCGGGCGGCAGGCCGGCCAGGCGCGCCGGGTCTTCGATCACCAGCGAATAGGCGTTGGTCGCGTCCAGCACGTGGTCGGAGAACGCCTTGCCCAGCTGCGCCTGCTGCTCCTGGATCTCGGCAAAGCGCGGCTTCTGGTCCTGCGGCAACTCGACGCCGCCGAGGCGGAAGCCGCGCAGCTCGTTGTCGAGCAGCTGCTTGCGGGCCGGGCTCAGCGTCGCGTATTCGGGGCTGGCGGCCAGCGCCTTGTACTTTTCGTAGAGCGCCAGATTCTGGCCCAGCGAGGACCAGAACTCGGTCATGCGCGGCAGGTTTTCGGCGTGGGCCTGGCGCAGCGCCGGCGTGTCGGCGACCGAGCTCAGGTGGCCGACCACGCCCCAGGCGCGGCCCAGCGGCTCGGTGGCGTGCTCGAGCGTGTCGACGGTATCGGCCCACGTGGCGGGCCGCGCCGGATCCTCGACCAGCGCGACGGCGCGTTGCGCCGCTTCGAGCAGCACGTCCAGTGCCGGGCCGATATGCTCGGGGCGGATCTCGGCGAAGCGGGGCAGGTCGCTGAAGTCCAGCAGCGGGTTGGCGTTCTTGTCGGCTTGATCCATGGCTTGTTCGGTGGCGTTGGCGTTGACGGTCGGATATTCCGCAGCTGGGGGCATATCCGCGGTTTTCCAGCGGGTTTGCGCAGTGTACCGGCGCTCGCCTCAGCCTGCCGCGCGCTCGGCCGCCTCCAGCGTATTGACCAGCAGCATGGTGATCGTCATCGGGCCGACGCCGCCCGGCACCGGCGTGATATGGCCGGCCACTTCGCGCACGCCTGCAAAATCCACGTCGCCGCACAGCTTGCCGGCGTCGTCGCGGTTCATGCCGACATCGATCACCACCGCGCCGGGTTTGACCATGTCGGCCGTGATCAGGTTGCGGCGGCCGACGGCGGCGACGATCACGTCGGCCTGGCGGGTATGGGCGCCGAGGTCGCGCGTCTTGCTATTGCAGATCGTCACGGTGGCGCCGGCCTGCAGCAGCAGCATCGCCATCGGCTTGCCGACGATGTTGGAGGCGCCGACCACCACCGCGTGCGCGCCGCGCAGCGGATACTGGATCGACTCGAGCATCTTCATGCAGCCATAGGGCGTGCACGGACGGAACAGCGGTGCGCCGGTCATCAGCGCGCCGGCGTTGGCGACGTGGAAGCCGTCGACATCCTTCTCCGGGGCGATCGCCTCCAGCACCTTGTGGCTGTCGATGTGCTTGGGCAGCGGCAGCTGCACCAGGATGCCGTGGATCTTCGGGTCGCGATTCAGTTGGTCGATGCGGGCCAGCAGCTCGGCTTCGGACAGGTCCGCCGGATAGCGGTCCAGCGACGAAAAGAAACCGTTGTCCTCGCACGCCTTGACCTTGTTGCGGACATAGACCTGGCTGGCCGGGTCCTCGCCGACCAGGACCACGGCCAGCCCGGGCTGGTGACCGCGTTCGGTCAGGCGGGCGGCACGCTGGGCGGCTTCGGAACGGATTTGCTTGGCAAGGGCGTTGCCGTCGATCAATTGGGCAGGCATGGGCGGGGACGCAGAGGCGGCTGGGAGATGGAAATCGGGGAGCGACACGATGGGCGGGCGGCACCTGCGCGGCATGCGCGGGGCGCATGACGGTGCATCGGGACAGCGCCCGCCGGGTCGCAGGGGTGACATTATAAGGGGTCGCGCTGCGGCGGGACGGGCGCACGCCACCGGGCGGCGCAGCGCTAGCGCCGGTAGGCGCCGAACCGCGCTGCGGCTTGGAGCCAGGCGTCCAGGTGCAGCGGATCGCGCGAGTCCGGCGCAAACCAGGCAGCGATCGCAACATGGACGGCATCGACGGCATCGACGGCATCCACCGGCAGGGTGGTCGCGATACGCCACAGTGCCTGCCGGACCGCATCGAAGCGATTGCGCTCGAGGTCCGGGCGAAAATTGCCGGTCCGGCCTTCGGCCTGGACCAGCCGCGCCAGCCAGCGGCGGCGCTCGGGCGTGGTGAAGCGCGTGCGCACCAGCTCGGCGGCGCGCAGCAGCGTCGGCCTGGCCCAGCACTTGCCCAGCGCCAGGGTATCGTCGCCCGGCAGCTTGCGGGATGCCTGCTTGAGCCTGTGCAGGGTTTCCATCGCGGTACGCGCCGCGTGGGCATCGAGCCGGTCGATCAGGTCCCAGGCGCGATCGATCGGCGCCGGCGCGCCCCCTGCCCGCAGCCAGAGGCCGTCGGTCAGTTGGGCGATCTCGGCCAGCAGCTCCGGCGGGCGGGCGGCCGGGGCGGACGCCTCCAGCACGGCCAGCATGTCCGCGGCCAACTGCGGCAAGGCGGCGTGCGCGGCCGAGGGCAGCAGCGTCGGCCCGTTTTCCAGCATGCGGCTGCAGCGACGGGTCCAGGCGGTGGCCATTTCGCCGAGCGCTTCCCAGCAGCCCATGGCTTGCAGTTGCCGGGCCAGCGGCACCGGCACCGGCAGCAGTTCGTCGACCCATCCGCGCAGCCCCAGCCATTGCGAAAAGGCTCGCGCCTGCGCCGGCGGCGCCAACTTCCAGATCACGGACAGGATGCGATCGGCCGGTTGATCGTCATCGGTGGCAACCCACTGCAACAACGGCAGAAATTGATGGTGACGCAGCGCCAGTTCGCCGATCGCGGAGAACATGGCTTCGGCATCGGCCGTGCCCGCTTCGCGGCCGATCGCCGCCTGGCACATCAGCGCGGCGCGCTGCTCCGGCGTCGGCGCCGTGGAGGTCAGGCAATAGGCTCGCGCACGCCGCCATGCGGGGACCGGATCGCAAGGATGCCGGCGCAGGATATGAACCAGCAGGATCGCCAGCGACGGCAGCGACCGCCGTTCGACCTCGTCCCATAGCGCGTGCCATGCCGGAGCCTGCTGTTCGCGCGGCACATGGGGGATCAGTTCGGCGCCGACATGGAGCTGCTGCGCCGTTTCCATCTGCGATGCGTGCAGATGGGCGAGCAGCGACGCGATCGCCGGCTCGGCGCGATCGGGATCGCTCAGCAGTGTGGCCGTGGCGGTGCGGATCGACGCCCGCGCGACCGCGAAGGCGGCGTCGCCGGGCAGCGCCGCGGCGGCGTTCAACACCGCGACCCAGCACCGCAACGCCTCGTCGGGCGAAGGCGACTGGCGGTGGTACTCGCTCGCGGAGCGGTCGCCGGGCAGCAATGTCAACAGGGCGCAGAACACGCGCGCGGCGAAGGCGGCATCGCGGCCGGTTTCGCCGGCGGCGGCGAGCAGTGCGGACCAGTTCGCCGCGTAGGCCGCGTGATCGCGCGAGCTGGCCATGACCGCGCACAGCAATGGCTCGAATCCCTGGCGCTGCTCGCTGGCGGGCAAGGCGCGCGCCACGGCCAGTGCGCGGCTGGCGTCGGGCAACAGCGTCGCAGCCAACTGCCGCACCCATGGCGCGGGCCGGGGTTCGACCGCGCGGCGCAGGGCCGCGACCCGGGCCCGGGCTCCGACCGTCAGCGGCACCATGGCAATGGCCTGTGCCAGGCGCATCCACCGCGGCTCGTCGAGCTCGCCGGTGGCGATCGGATCGGCGATGCACGTAGCCAGGGCGTCCAGCACGGGCCCGGTCGCACCGCAGACCGTGTCGAGCCGGTCGACTACCGCTTCGATCGCGCTCCAGCGTTCGCCGTGCGGCAGTTCGGGCACGCGCGCCAGCATGCCGGCCATCACCTGGGCGCGTCCGAATGCCGACAGGTTGGACTGCGGCAGGGCGCCCAGCTGCGCCCGCAGCGATGTCGCGGACCAGATGTCGGTGACCTGCATCAGCGCACCATCGACGGCGGCCCGCGCCTGCAGGCTCCGGCTCAGCGCACGGCAGGCCTTGCGCTCCAGCGTGACGCGGTCATGCAGGGACAGGAACCCGACGACGTGCTCGAGGATCGATTGCGGCAGCAGGGTCAGGCAGGGGCGCGCCGTATCGGTTGCCACGGCGCGGTCGGCAGCCGCGTGGAAGGCGTTCGATGGTGAGGGCGGTGAGGACAACACGAACAGCGAAGGGTTCGGCATCGGTCGGCTCCTGGCAGAGCAATGAGCGGGTGCGGCCAGGGCCGGAACGGCAGCGGTGGACGGCGCCCGGGGAACCGAACGATGCTCGGCGCCTGCCGCGCACGCTGTCGCGGAATCGCCGGAACGCTAGCTTTTTCGAGGACTGGCCAACGCCCGGCGGATGCCGGCCGCTGGCCAGATGGGTAGGGGAGAAGGGAGGAGAGGGAGGAGAGGGCGGTGAGGGTCGAGCCGACGCCGTGTGGAACCGCTGTTGCGGATCAGCTGTTGCGCGACAGCGCCAGACGCAGCAGGTCGGCCACGGTGTTGACGTTGAGCTTTTCCATGATGTTGGCGCGATGCGCCTCCACCGTCTTGATCGAGATGCCCAGATCGTCGGCGATCTGCTTGTTCAGGCGCCCGGCGACGATGCGCTCGAGCACCTGTTGTTCGCGCGTGGTCAGCTTGCCCAGCAGGTCCTGCGCGGCGCGCTGCTCGCGGGCGGCCGAATGGTCGGCCCTGGCCTTCTGCAGCATGCGCTCGACCAGCGCGCGCAGCTCGGACTCGTCGAACGGTTTCTCGATGAAGTCGATCGCGCCTTTCTTCATCGTCGATACCGCCATCGGCACGTCGCCATGCCCGGTGATGAAGACGATCGGCAGATGGATGTTCTCCGCGATCATGCGCTCCTGCAGTTCCGGACCGCTCATGCCCGGCATCCGCACGTCCAGGATCAGGCAGGAGACCTGGTTGGCATCGTAGGCGGCCAGGAACTGTTCGGCGCTGGCGAAACTGCGAACCTGGTAGCCATTGCCCTCCAGCAGCCAGGTCAGCGAGTCGCGCATCGCTTCATCGTCGTCGACGATGAAGACGGTCTCGCCGCGGTGGGGAGTTGGGTTTGGCGCTACGGTCATGAAGTCTCCTGATGCTGCGTCTGTGCGATTCGGCTAGTGTAACTCCGGCCGCCTGCGCCGCACACCCGCCACGGCGGGGGGCGGCAAGGCGGCCGGCCGGGGGACGGTGCCGTCGATCGCGGCCTTCGTTCGGGCCTCACTGATCGGCAGCCTCCGGCTCCAGCGGCAGCATGATTTTAAACGTACAGCCGATCCCGTCCGCATTGTTTTCGACCCACAGCCGGCCCTGGTGCGACTCGATGATCGAGCGGCAGATATTGAGGCCCATGCCCATGCCGTCGGACTTGGTGCTGAAGAACGGCTCGAACAGCCGTTCCTTGGTAGCCTCGTCCACGCCCGGCCCCTGGTCGATCACGTCGATGCAGACGGTCTGGCCGAGCTCGCCCTGGTCGATGCGGGCATGCAGCCGCACCACGCCCGCGGCGCGCATCGCCGGCAGGCCCGACATCGCCTCGACCGCGTTCTTCAGCAGATTGACGAGGACCTGCTCGATCAGCACCGGGTCGACATAGAGCGTCACCGGCGGAGGCGGCAGCCGGGTCAGGATCGTCACGCGACGGCGCGTCGCCTCGATGTCGGCCAGGCCCACCGCGTCGGCGACGATATCGTGCAGCGCAGTCTCGCGCCGCTGCGGCTGGCTGCGTTTGACGAAGCCCCGGATGCGGCTGATGATCGTGCCGGCGCGCACGGCCTGGGCCGAGGTCTTCTCGAGGATGGGCATCAGGTCCTCGGGCGTGCTGCGCCCGGAGCGCAGCCGCGCCACCGCGCCCATGCAGTAGTTGTTGATGGCCGCGAGCGGCTGGTTCAGTTCGTGCGCCAGCGACGAGGCCATCTCGCCCATGGTGGTCAGGCGGCTGGTGAACTGCAGGCGTTCCTCGTGCTGGCGCGCCATTTCCTCGGCCGCCTTGCGCACCGTGATGTCGGTGGCGATCTGCATCTGCGCCAGATGGCCGTCGACCCACTGGATATAGCGGCGCCGCACCTCAAACCACTTCTGCATGTCCGGCACGAAGATCTCGCGCGCGTCGGACGCATACGGCATCAGCTCGGAGGCCGGCAGGCCCGCATAGGCGTCGACGAAATCGGTGTGGTCGCTGGTGACCTGTTCCTGCTCGACCTCGCCGCCGGCTAGCTTCAGGTGGCCCTCGGGCTCCCAGCCGAACAGCTGCCGGTAATAGCGGTTGGCGAACAGCAGCTCGGGCTTGTCGGTGGCAAGCACCGACACCGCGGCGTCCAGGCTTTCCAGCACGGTGGTGAAGCGGTCGTGCGCGGCCGCCAGTTCCTCGCGCGCGCGCTTGGGCTCGGTGATATCCGTCATCGAGCTCATCCAGCCGGTATGGCGGCCACGGCTGTCGATCAGCGGCGACACGTACATGCGGGCGAAGAAGCTGGTGCCGTCGCGGCGCATCACGCGCATCTCGTAGCCGCCGGTGGGCGACTTGCCCTGCAGCGTCAAGTCGATCTGGCGCTGCATCTCCTGCTGGTCGTTCGGTGGCCAGTAGGGGAAGGGCGGCACGCGCCCGACCAGCTCGTGCTCCTGCCAGCCGGTCATGCGGCAGAAGGCCGGATTGACGTAGGTGATGCGCCCGTTCAGATCGAGCGCGCGCAGCCCGATCAGCATCGAGTTTTCCATCGCGCGGCGGAACGAGGTCTCGGCCAGCAGCGCGCGCTGCGCCTCGGAGCGGCGGCTGGTATGCCGCCACATGCTCCACAGGCTCCACAGCAGGAAGCACGACAGCCCCACCACCAGCCACAGCAGCATGTTGTTGGGCAGGTTGGACGCGGGCGGATAGGCGTCGGCGCGCAGCGACAGCGAATGGCCCGGCGGATCGAGCAGTACCTCGTAGGACAGCGCGGTGGCGGGCACCGGCCGCAGCGAGGTGCTGGCGCGCAGCTGGTTGTTCTTGTCGATCAGCGAGAAGCGGTAGCGCTCGGTCAACTCGGGCGGCAGCAGATGGGTCAGGATGCCGTTGATCGAATAGAGCGCGCCGAGCGTGCCGAGGAATTCGTTGTCGCGCACGATCGGCACCTGCATCAGCATGAAGCTGTCGCCGCGTTCGTTGACCAGCGGGCGCGAATAGACCACGCGCTGCGTCTCGCGCGCGGTGTCGAAGGTGTCGAGCACGTCTGGCTCGAGGGGCTGCTCCGGCGTCTCGCGCAGCCGCGCGGCGAATTCCGAGGTCGAGGGCAGCGACCAGCGCGCGCGCCGCGTGGCGTCGAGCCAGTTGATGAAGACGATTTCCGGGTTCTCGCGCAGCACCTCCTGCGCGGCGGTGCGATAGGCGCGCTGGTCGAGCTGCGCGGCGGCGATGTCGCGCGCCAGCGAGGCGAGCTGGTCCTGATTGCTCAGCAGCGACAGCCGCACGCGTTGCTGCGCCCAGGCGGCGTCGCGATACAGCGCGTCGCGCTGCTGCTGGCGCTCGGTCTCGTGCAGCGACCACAGAATGACGCCCATCGCGCCCGAGAACAGCACGATCGCCACCAGCGGAATGAACATGAACCAGCTGGTCGCGACCAGATTGCGCCAGCGCAGCCACCACAGCCCGCGTGGCGGACCGGTGAAGGGTCGGCCATCGGCCGCCTCGTCGGCGGGACCGAGTCCCTCGAGCGCATCGAGCGGCGTCAGCGCGCTCAACTGGTCGATCGCACCGGGGCCGCCGCCACCGATCCCGGCGCCGCCGGCATCGCGGGAGGCATCGGCGGCGGGGGGAATCATCGACAGGGGTAGAGCCGGCAGCAGCCGGAGGACGAGGCGGTGGATGGACAGCATGATGGGATTGACGACTGACCGGCCAGTGTAGCTCGAATGCTGCAGTGCGTCGCTTGGGGAAAGCGCCTATGCGGCACGCGCCGCCGCCGGTTCGCCCGCAAGCCGCATGGTGGCGCGGCTGGCGGTTTCGTGGTGCGTTGCCGCAATATTTCGCATCATGAGAAACGATACCGTAATTTGAAAATTTCCCTTGTGCTGCGAAATCGCCTTCCATAGAATCGGTGCCGACCGAACGATGCGGGAGGAAGGCGGTCGGACCTTGTCCGGGAGCCAGCGATCACAGGCCGGTTTGGAAGACCGATGCAGGCGGGTGCAAACCGGGCTGCAGGCCGATTTACCGGGCGCGTTTCATCCAGCGCGCGATGTACCACCGATTCGCCAGCCCATCCGCCCATCCACGCTTCGCTCCGCACCCCCGTCAGACAGCGCCAGGCCAGCCACCCACGAAAGCGGCCGTTGCTGGCGCACGCATTCCACAGGAGACGATCCATGTCAGCCGTACCAGAGCAGATCCTCGGCGCAGCCGGCGCCAACGACGCCGACCCGCAGGAAACCCAAGAATGGCTGGAGGCCCTGCAGGGCGTGATTGGCGCGGAAGGTAGCGAGCGCGCGGCCTTCCTGATCGACAAGCAGATCGAATATGCCCGCGTCAATGGCGTCACCCAGCCGTTCCACGCGGAAACCCCGTACATCAACACGATCCCGGTCGAGCAGCAGGCCCGCATCCCGGGCGACCAGGACATCGAGCACCGCATCCGTTCGTACTCGCGCTGGAACGCGATGGCGATGGTGCTGCGGGCCAACAAGCACACCAACGTCGGCGGCCACATCTCGTCCTACGCGTCGGCGGCCACGCTGTACGACGTCGGCTACAACCACTTCTGGCATGCGCCGTCGGACAAGCACGGCGGCGACCTGGTCTTCGTGCAGGGCCACTCGGCTCCGGGCGTCTATTCGCGCGCCTTCCTGCTGGGCCGGCTGACCACCGAGCAGCTCGACAACTTCCGCCAGGAAGTCGACGGCAAGGGCATCTCGTCGTATCCGCACCCGTGGCTGATGCCGGACTTCTGGCAGTTCCCGACCGTGTCGATGGGCCTGGGCCCCATCATGGCGATCTACCAGGCCCGCTTCATGAAGTACCTGCAGAGCCGCGGCCTGGTCAATACCGAAGGCCGCAAGGTCTGGGCCTTCCTCGGCGACGGCGAGACCGACGAGCCCGAATCGCTGGGCGCGATCGGCATGGCCGGCCGCGAGCAGCTGGACAACCTGGTCTTCGTCATCAACTGCAACCTGCAGCGCCTGGACGGTCCGGTGCGCGGCAACGGCAAGATCATCCAGGAACTGGAGTCGGAATTCCGCGGCGCCGGCTGGAACGTGATCAAGGTGGTCTGGGGCAGCCGCTGGGATTCGCTGCTGGCGCGCGACACCAAGGGCCTGCTGATGAAACGCATGATGGAATGCGTCGACGGCGAGTACCAGACCTTCAAGGCCAAGGACGGCGCCTACGTGCGCGAGCACTTCTTCAACACGCCCGAGCTCAAGGCGATGGTGGCCGACTGGTCCGATGACGACATCTGGCGCCTGAACCGCGGCGGCCACGATCCGCACAAGATCTACGCCGCCTACAAGGCCGCCACCGAGCACAAGGGCCAGCCGACGCTGATCCTGGCCAAGACCATCAAGGGCTACGGCATGGGCGATGCCGGCCAGGCGATGAACATCACCCACCAGCAGAAGAAGATGCCGGTCGAGGCGATCCGCCGCTTCCGCGACCAGTTCAATCTGCCGGTGCCGGACGACAAGCTGGAAGAAGTCCCGTACCTGACCTTCGAGGAAGGCTCGAAGGAACTCGAATACATGCGCGCCCGCCGCATGGAGCTCGGCGGCTATCTGCCGACGCGCCGCCAGAAGGCTGATCCGCTGCCGGTGCCCGACCTGTCGGCATTCTCGGCGCTGCTCAAGGCCACCGGCGAGGGCCGCGAGGTCTCGACCACGATGGCCTTCGTGCGGATCCTGAACACGCTGCTCAAGGACAAGCAGATCGGCAAGCATGTGGTGCCCATCGTCCCGGACGAGTCGCGCACCTTCGGCATGGAAGGCCTGTTCCGCCAGATCGGCATCTGGAACCAGCAGGGCCAGAAGTACGTGCCGGAAGACCATGACCAGCTGATGTTCTACAAGGAATCGCAGACTGGCCAGGTGCTGCAGGAAGGCATCAACGAAGCCGGCGCGATGTGCGACTGGATCGCGGCCGCCACGTCGTACTCGACGCACGGCGTGCAGATGATCCCGTTCTACATCTACTACTCGATGTTCGGCATCCAGCGGATCGGCGATCTGTGCTGGGCCGCCGCCGACATGCGCTCGCGCGGCTTCCTGCTGGGCGGCACCTCGGGCCGTACCACGCTGAACGGCGAAGGCCTGCAGCACGAGGATGGCCACTCGCACGTGTTCCACGCGGTGATCCCGAACTGCATCTCGTACGACCCGACCTTCCAGTACGAACTGGCGGTGATCATGCAGGACGGCCTGCGCCGCATGTACGCCGAGCAGGAGGACGTGTACTACTACCTGACGGTGATGAACGAGAACTACGAACATCCGGAAATGCCGGCTGGCGTGGAGCAGGACATCGTCAAGGGCATGTACGCCTTCCGCAAGGGCGTCGAGAACAGCAACGCCCCGCGCGTGCAGCTGCTCGGCTCGGGCACGATCTTCCGCGAGGTGATCGCCGCCGCCGAACTGCTCAAGAAGGACTGGGGCGTCGAATCGGATCTGTGGAGCTGCCCGAGCTTCACCGAGCTGGCCCGCGAAGGCCAGGCCGCCGAGCGCTGGAACCTGCTGCATCCGACCGAGACGCCGCGCGAATCGCATGTGACCCAGTGCCTGAAGTCGGTGCGCGGTCCGGTGATCGCGTCGACCGACTACGTGCGTGCGTTCGCCGAGCAGATCCGCCCGTTCGTGCCGCGCCGCTACGTGGTGCTGGGCACCGACGGCTTCGGCCGCTCGGATACCCGCGAGAAGCTGCGCCACTTCTTCGAAGTGGACCGCCACTGGGTCACGCTGGCCGCCCTGAAGGCGCTCGCCGACGAGGGTGCCATCCCGCGCGACAAGGTCGCCGAGGCGATCAAGAAGTACAACCTCGACCCGAACAAGCCGAACCCGATGACGGTCTGATCCGGCTGTCACTCCCGCGAACCCCCGGGCACGGCAACGCCGCACCCGGGTCGCCCGGGCCTTGCCTGGGCGTTGTCCAGTAAATGGACGGGGCGCCGCGGCGTGACAAGGCACGTGCGTCAAAGTAATCTCGACGCTCTTGTCATCACGCGCGCCGTCCTGTCCAGGAGACACTGAATGAGTCAAGCGATTGAAATCAAGGTGCCGGATATCGGCGACTACGACGCCGTTCCCGTCATCGAAGTCCACGTGAAGCCGGGCGACACGATCAACGCCGAGGATGCGCTGGTCACGCTGGAATCGGACAAGGCGACGATGGACGTGCCTTCGCCCCAGGGCGGCACGGTCAAGGAAGTCAAGATCAAGGTCGGCGACAACGTGGCCGAAGGTTCGGTGCTGGTGATGCTCGAGCCCGCGGGCGCTGCCGCTCCCGCGCCGGCTCCGGCCGCCGCGGCGCCTGCCCCGGCGCCTGCCGCTGCGCCGGCCCCGGCTCCGGCTCCGGCTCCGGCTCCGGCTCCCGCCGCTGCGCCGGCGCCCGCACCGGCCGCTGCCGGCGGTGGCGGCACCGTCGAGGTCAAGGTGCCCGATATCGGCGACTACGAAGGCGTGCCGGTCATCGAGGTCCACGTCAAGCCCGGCGACAGCGTCAATGCCGAGGAATCGCTGATCACGCTCGAATCGGACAAGGCGACGATGGACGTGCCGTCGCCTTCGGCCGGCGTGGTCAAGGAAGTCAAGGTCAAGGTCGGCGACAACGTGTCCGAAGGCACGCTGATCGTGATTCTGGAAGGCGCCGGTGGCGGCGCTGCGCCCGCTGCTGCCCCGGCGCCTGCCCCGGCGCCGGCTGCCGCTCCGGCCGCTGCGCCTGCACCGGCTCCGGCTCCGGCTGCTGCCGCCGCCGCGCCTGCACCGGCCGCCGCTGCGCAGGCCGCGCCGGCGGGCGTCAGCGGCAAGGCCGCGCATGCCAGCCCCTCGGTGCGCAAGTACGCCCGCGAACTGGGCGTCGACGTGTCGCGCGTGCCGGGCTCCGGTCCCAAGGGCCGGATCACCCATGAGGACGTGCAGCGCTACGTCAAGGGCGTGATGACCGGCCAGGCCGCGGCTCCGGCGCAGGCGGCCGCAGGCGCCGGTGGCGGCGAGCTGGGTCTGCTGCCGTGGTCGAAGGTCGATTTCACCCGCTACGGCGAAATCGAGAGCAAGCCGCTGTCGCGCATCAAGAAGATTTCCGGCGCGAACCTGCATCGCAACTGGGTGATGATCCCGCACGTGACCAATCACGACGAGGCCGACATCACCGAGCTCGAAGCCTTCCGCGTGCAGCTGAACAAGGAGTACGAGAAGCAGGGCGTCAAGGTCACGATGCTGGCCTTCATGATCAAGGCCACGGTCGCCGCGCTGAAGAAATTCCCGAACTTCAACGCCTCGCTGGACGGCGACAACCTCGTTCTCAAGAAGTATTTCAACATCGGCTTCGCCGCCGATACGCCGAACGGCCTGGTCGTGCCGGTGATCAAGGACGCCGACAAGAAGGGCGTGATCGAGATCGCGCAGGAAATGGCGGAACTGGCCAAGCTGGCGCGCGACGGCAAGCTCAAGCCCGACCAGATGCAGGGCGGCTGCTTCTCCATCTCGTCGCTCGGCGGCCTGGGCGGTACCTATTTCACGCCGATCATCAATGCGCCGGAAGTGGCCATCATGGGCGTCTGCAAGTCGTATCAGAAGCCGGTCTGGGACGGCAAGCAGTTCGTGCCGCGCCTGACGCTGCCGCTGTCGCTGTCGTGGGATCACCGCGTGATCGACGGCGCCGAGGCGGCCCGCTTCAATACCTACTTCGGTCAGCTGCTGGCCGATTTCCGCCGCATTCTGCTGTAAGCGGCCCGGCCACAGGAGCAAAGCATGAGTGTGATCGAAGTCAAGGTGCCGGACATCGGCGATTTCGACGCGGTAGAAGTGATCGAGGTCCTGGTCAAGCCGGGCGACACGATCGAACAGGAACAGTCGCTGATCGTGCTGGAATCGGACAAGGCCAGCATGGACGTGCCATCGTCGGCGGCGGGCAAGGTCGTCGAGGTCAAGGTCAAGGTCGGCGACAAGGTGGCCAAGGACACGGTGATCTGTACCGTCGAGGCGCAGGCTGCGGCCGCCGCGCCGGCGCCCGCAGCGGCGCCCACGGCTGCCGCGAGCCCGGCCTCCGCAGCGGCTGCGGCCCCGTCGGCAGCGCCGGCAGCGGCCCCGGCCCCGGCCGCGGCAACGCACGCCGGGGGCGCCGATATCCAGTGCGAGATGCTGGTGCTGGGCGCCGGCCCCGGCGGCTATTCGGCTGCGTTCCGCAGCGCCGACCTCGGCATGAACACCGTGCTGGTGGAGCGCTATGCCAGCCTCGGCGGGGTTTGCCTGAATGTCGGCTGCATCCCGTCGAAGGCGCTGCTGCATAACGCCGCGATCATCGACGAAGCCAAGGCGCTGGCCGCGCATGGCATCGTGTTCGGCGAGGCGAAGATCGACCTCGATGGCCTGCGCAAGTACAAGGACTCGGTGGTCGGCAAGCTGACCGGCGGCCTGGCCGGCATGGCCAAGGCGCGCAAGGTGCAGGTCGTGCGCGGCGTCGGTACCTTCCTCGATCCGCATCATCTCGAAGTGCAGGAAACCGGCGGCGACGGCAAGGAGACCACCGGCAAGAAGACGGTGATCCGCTTCGACAAGGCCATCATCGCGGCCGGCAGCCAGGCGGTGAAACTGCCGTTCATCCCGGAAGATCCGCGCATCGTCGACTCCACCGGCGCGCTGGAGCTGCGCGAGATTCCCAAGCGCATGCTGGTGATCGGCGGCGGCATCATCGGGCTCGAAATGGCCACGGTCTACAGCACGCTGGGCGCCAGCATCGACGTCGTCGAAATGCTCGACGGGCTGATGCAGGGTGCGGACCGCGATCTGGTCAAGGTCTGGGAGAAGATGAACAAGCACCGTTTCGACAAGGTGATGCTCAAGACCAGGACCGTCGGCGTCGAGGCAAAGGCAGACGGCGTCTACGTCAGCTTCGAAGGCGAGCAGGCCCCGGCGGAAGCGCAGCGCTACGATCTGGTGCTGGTGTCGGTGGGCCGCGCGCCCAACGGCAAGCGGATCGGCGCGGAGAAGGCGGGCGTCGCCGTGACCGACCGCGGCTTCATCGAGGTCGACAGCCAGATGCGCACCAACGTGCCCCACATCTTCGCGATCGGCGACATCGTCGGTCAGCCGATGCTGGCCCACAAGGCCGTGCATGAAGCGCACGTGGCCGCGGAGGCCGCGCACGGCGAGAAGGCCTACTTCGACGCCAAGCAGATTCCGTCGGTCGCCTATACCGATCCCGAAGTGGCGTGGGCCGGCCTGACCGAGGAGCAGTGCAAGGAGCAGGGCATCAAGTATGGCAAGGGCGTATTCCCGTGGGCCGCTTCGGGCCGCGCGATCGCCAACGGCCGCGACGAGGGCTTCACCAAGCTGCTGTTCGACGAGGAAACGCACCGCATCATCGGCGGCGGCATCGTCGGCACGCACGCGGGCGACCTGATCGGCGAAGTGTGCCTGGCGATCGAGATGGGCGCCGATGCGGTGGATATCGGCAAGACCATCCATCCGCATCCGACGCTGGGCGAGTCGATCGGCATGGCGGCGGAGATCTACGAGGGCGTCTGCACGGACGTGCCGCCGCCGCGCAAGCGCTGACCGGTTCGCTGTAACGGCATGAACGAGGCCCGCCGGGATGGCGGGCCTAGTTTTTGTTTGATAACGCAATTAACCGCCAGCACCGACGGGGTACCAAAAGGGGCTGCGCCCGCATCAGCAGCGCTGTTGGGGGCTAAGCCGCGCCAAAGATTCCCGCGGCATCGGACCGGCGAGCCGGCCGCACCATGATTGCCACATGCTGGTCGAGCGCGACGAGCGCATGCATCAGGCGCTCGAGCGAGATGTTCTCGAGCTTGTAGCGTCGAATCTGCGACACCTTCGGCTGACTGATGCCGACGATATGGGCCGCTTCGACCTGACTGAGCCGCCGCTTGTCGATCACGTCGTTGACCTTGAGCGCCAGGAGCGCTTTTGCCGACAGTTCTTCGGCGTCGGCAAAGCCCAGGTCTGCCAAGACATGGGCCGTGTCCACTCGAATCCGATTGCGCGGCATCAGGACCTCCCGTTTCGTTCGTATCTGGCGAGCACCGCCTTCAGTCGCTTTTCGATCAAGGCGATATCGGGTTGGGGTGTTGCGATGCCCGACTTGGATTTTTTCGCAAGCGAAGGCCGCGCTGTCTGCACCACGACAGGCGGACTGCGAAGCGCAACCGGATCGCCTTGCGAAAGAAGTAGGCGATGTAGTTGCACGCGGTGAGCTGAGAGTTGTCCGGCCGTGACGAACTCGGCCTGCGGTTCGAATGCTTCGGTTGCAGCGCGGAAGCCAATAAAAAAGCCCGGCATGAATGCCGGGCTTCGGAGGTCAGCGTGGCGCTGGTGTCCCGCGAGGGACACCAGCCAGCACAATCAGGCTGCGGTGGTCTTCTTGCCAGCGGTGCGGGCGGTAGCGCTCGCTTGCTGGGCGGCCTTGGTGGCGGCGGTGGCGGCCGCCTGGAAATTGCTTTCGGCGATTTCCACGGCTTGCTTGGTGGCCTTCTGGACGGACTCGTAGGCGTTGTTGGCGGCCGAGATGGCCGACTTCACGATCGCCACGGTCGATTCCGAACCGGCCGGGGCGTTCTTGGCGAAGTTGTCGACCAGGCTCTGCACGTTGCGGGTGCTTTCGGCCAGCTGGGCTTCGGCGACGCGGGTGAATTCCGACTGCGTGTCGGCCGCGATTTCGTACACGTGGCGGCTGTAGGCGACCGCCTTTTCGGCGACCGGCTGGATCAGCGAAACCTGCAGCGCGACCAGTTCCTGGGCATCGCGGGCGGTCAGCGTGCGCTTGGCGTGCTCGACGTTCTCGGCCAGGGTGGTCTTGACGACTTGCATGTTCAGTTCGACCAGCTTTTCCATGCCTTCGAAGGCCTTGGTGGTCAAACCGAACAGGGTTTCCAGATTGGCCTTGTGGGCGGCGGCAACTTGTTCGGGGGTAAAGGACATGCTGGTCTCCATCAGAATGAAGTCGAGTTCAAGCGAACTCAAAAATAGGTCGCCTAGATGTCAAGGCCGTGAAGTCGCGGTGGCCAGCCCAGGCGCGTGAATGGTTTTGTGCGTTTCGCTCCAGGGCGCCGATCGGGCGGTCCGGAAACCGTCTTTTGCGCAATGGTGCGTCGCAACAATTCCGTATTGTATGGACCATGTTCGGTGTGTCAAGCGGTTTTTGTGCATCGCACAACCAGTCTCGGGTAAACCCCCTGGCGGGTTCGCCACATTGACGCCCTTGGGTCACTTGAGCTGCCCCGGGACACGTGACGGACAGGGCGGTGCTACCATCGCGCATTCCGTTCCCTTCGGGCGGGGCGGGGTCCACGCGCCCAGCCGCCACGCGGCCCGCCCGTTTCGCCCAATCTTGCCGATGTCCCGCCAAGCCGCCCCCCGCCGCCTTCCCAGCATCGCGATCCCGTTTCTCGCCAACTTCTGTACGGTGGCCGTACGCATGCAGGGGCGTGCATGAGGCCGGCGGCAGAAACGACCCCGGGGCGGACCGCATCCGCCGGCGCCAATGTGTGGCTGGTGTCGATGCCATGGCTGTTCGTGCTGATCTGGAGCACCGGCTTTATCGTCGCCAAGTACGGCATGCCGCACGCCGAGCCGATGACCTTCCTGTTCCTGCGCTTTGCCGGCGTGGTGGTGCTGATGGTGCCGTTCGTCGCGCTGGCGCGCGTGCCGCTGCCTCGGCGCGATGGCCGCGTCGACTGGTCCATGATCGGGCGCATTGCACTGGCGGGGCTGCTGCTGCAGACCGGCTACCTTGGCGGGGTCTGGGCCGCGGTCAAGCTCGGCATGCCGGCCGGCATGGCCGCACTGATCGTCGGCATGCAGCCGCTGCTGACGGCGCTGATCTCGTTGCGTCTTGGCGAGCGTCTGCGTGGCTGGCAGTGGGTCGGCCTGCTGCTCGGCATCGTCGGCGTCGGGCTGGTGGTGGCCGGCAAGCTGTCGGTCGGCGCGGCGACGCCGTTCAGCGTGCTGCTCGCCGTCGGCGCCTTGCTGTCGATCACCGTCGGCACGCTGTATCAGAAGCACCGCTGTCCGGTGTTCGATCTGCGCATGGGGTCGCTGATCCAGTTCACCGCGGCGGCGCTGGCTTGCCTGCCATGGATGTTCCTGTTCGAGACCCGGCAGGTGGACTGGAACGCCGAGATGATCGGCGCGCTGGCATGGTCGATCGTGGCCTTGTCGATCGGCGCCATCTCGCTGTTGTTCGTGCTGATCCGGCGCGGCGCCGCCACCAGCGTATCGAGCCTGATGTACCTGACGCCGCCGACCACTGCCGTGATGGCCTGGCTGCTGTTCGACGAACGCTTTCCACCGATGGCCGCCGCCGGCATGGCGCTCGCCGCGGCCGGGGTGGCGCTGGTGATGCGCGGCGCAGCGGCGCCATCGCGCCGCGCTTGAGCGGCCAGTTCGAAACCCTTCTTACGTTCACCGTTACCGACCGCTACCGCCCGCCATGAAGCCGCAAGCCCAGACCCGCGACTGCTATCGCCACTTCCTGCCGATCACCACGCGGTGGATGGACAACGATGTTTATGGCCACGTCAACAACGTTGTCTACTACAGTTATTTCGACACCGTGGTGAATCGCTACCTGATCGAGCGCGGCGTGCTCGACATCGAGGCAGGGGACACCATCGGGCTGGTGATCGAGACGCAGTGCAACTACTTCGCCTCGCTGAGCTTTCCCGACACGGTGATCGCGGGTCTGCGTGTCGCGCGGCTCGGCAACAGCAGCGTGCGCTACGAGGTGGGGCTGTTTCGCGACGGCGAGGACAGCGCCGCCGCGCAGGGGCACTTCGTGC
Source organism: Cupriavidus sp. (assembly GCA_031180665.1). Taxonomy (GTDB): domain Bacteria; phylum Pseudomonadota; class Gammaproteobacteria; order Burkholderiales; family Burkholderiaceae; genus Cupriavidus. The sequence continues at coordinate 50,231 of JAPSLP010000011.1, forward strand.
ATGTCTATGTCGATCGCCAGACGCGCCGTCCGGTAGCCTTGCCCGAGCCGTTGCGCAAGGCGCTGGAGCCGCTGCTGGTGGCGGCTGCGGATCGGTAGGAGCGTGAACGTGAACGCGCGCAGGTGCCGTACCGGCCTGTCCTTCGCGCCCGGCATCGGGGGCAGGGCAGGGGGCGCGCCGCGCGCCGAATGTTGCGGTGCGGATGTGAACCGGAACACCGTTTGGCGCGTTGCTGTTCCAGATGACGCCGCTGCTCTCGCGCTCGCCCCTCAATTTCTCTACGGAACTGACGTTAGTCGGGCATGCGCCTGCGCAGGGCAGAAGATTGCCGGGCCGGGAGGCCGCGTCATGCAGATTTCGATGTGCTGCAAGCGTCTTATTTTTCGTATTACGGAAATGTCTGTAATGGAAACTTTAAGTCCGCTATGTAAGTCATTAATCTTGCTAACAAATTCTTTTTTTTCTACACTGGCGCCATTCCCGATGCGCGCCCGAGAATCATGTCCCGGTTCGACCTCCCATTCCTGAGATTTCTCGGCACCCTGCCTCTGCCCACCGTGGCAGCGACCATGCTGGTGTCGGCGGCGCTGATTGCCGCGCCCATGGCGGAGGCAGCGAGTAAATCGTCAAAATCCGCCAAAAAGACCGAAAAGGTCGTCAAAGTCCAAAAATCTTCGGCTAAATCGTCCAAGTCGTCGACCCAATCCGCGAAGGCCGGCAAGTCCTCGAAGCGCTCCACGGTAGCCAAGACCGGTAGCCGCAAGGTCATCGTTTCGAAGAACGGCAAGCGCAAGGTGATTCTGGTCCAGCGTCAGGCCGCGCCGGTGCGCGCCGCCTACACGCCGCCCGCGCGACCGTCGCTGGGCGAGGCGCTCGGATTGCGCGATACCGATGATGCGCTGTCGCTGCGCTCCAGCGTCGCGCTGGTGATGGACCAGAACACCAACGAAGTGCTGTTCCAGAAGAACGCGGCCGCGGTGCTGCCGATCGCCTCGATCACCAAGCTGATGACCGCGCTGGTGGTGATGGACGCGCGCCTGCCGATGGACGAGGTGTTGACCATCACCGAGGAAGATCGCGACACCGAGAAGCACAGCAGCTCGCGTCTGCGCTTCGGTACGCAGCTGACCCGGCAGGAACTGCTGCTGCTGGCGCTGATGTCGTCGGAAAACCGCGCCGCCTCCGCGCTGGGCCGCCACTATCCGGGCGGCCTGCCGGCCTTCGTGCAGGCGATGAACCGCAAGGCGCGCGAGCTGGGCATGAACGACTCCCATTTCGTCGATTCGAGCGGGCTGTCGAGCAGCAATGTCTCGTCGGCGCTGGACCTGGCCCGGCTGGTCAAGGCGGCCTACCGCAATCCGACCATCCGCGCGTTCTCGACGCAGACCGAGCATGAAGTCAACGTGCTCGGCCGTACCCAGCACTACGTCAGCACCAATCGCCTGGTGCGTGGCGGCAACTGGGACATCGGCCTGCAGAAGACCGGTTTCATTTCCGAAGCCGGGCGCTGCCTGGTGATGCAGGCGCGGGTCGGCGGCCGCGATGTGGTGATGGTGTTCCTGGATTCGTCCGGCAACCTGACCCGCTTCGCCGATGCCAATCGCGTGCGCGACTGGCTCGAGCATGCGCCGCCCTCGACGCCGAACCGCTTCCCGAGCACGCCGAACCTGACGCAAGGTCCGGCCAACTCGCCGCACTACGTGCTGACGTCGCAGCAGGCCCGCGGCATCTGAACGGCAGGGCGGGCAAGCGCCTCCCGCAACGAAAGACCGCAACGAAAGACGCGCCCCTCGAGGGCGCGTCGTCGTTTCAGGAGCCAGCCGGACGATTGACCGGCGGCGGTCAGCCGTTCAGAGCAGCTTGCCTGGATTCATGATGCCCGCCGGATCGAGCAGCCGCTTGATGCCGACCATCAGCCGCAGCTCGAGCGGATCCTTGTAGCGGTGGAAATACTCGCGCTTGAGCTGGCCGATGCCATGCTCCGCGCTGATGCTGCCGCCATGGCGCATGACCTCGTCCAGTACTTCGGCCGTGACGGCCTCGCCGTGGGTCGTCGCCCAGTCGCTGGGGGCGCCGGCGGGGCGCGACAGGTTGTAGTGCAGATTGCCGTCGCCGAAGTGGCCGAACACGAAGGGGCGGATCGCCGCGTCCAGCTGCTGCAGCCGTGCCTGCATCCGCTCCATGAACACCGGGATCGATTCGATCGGCAAGGAGATGTCGTGCTTCAGGTGCGGGCCGTCGGCGCGCTGCGCTTCGGAGATTTCCTCGCGCAGCTTCCACATCGCCTGCAGCTGGCTCAGCGATGCCGATACCGCCGCGTCCAGGCACAGGCCCTGTTCCAGCGCGTCGCCGATGGTCGCTTCCAGCAGCGAATTCAGGCCGGCCTCGTCGGTGGTGTCGGCCAGTTCGACCAGCACATAGGCGGGATGGCGGTCGGCGAAGGGCGCCTGCACGCCTTCGGCATGCGTCAGCACCAGATCCAGGCAAGGGCCGGTGAAGAATTCGAACGCCTGCAGCCGCGCGCCGCAACGCGAATACAGCAGCGAAAACAGCTGCAGCGCCTGCTGCGGCGATGCCACCGCGGCCAGCACCACGGCGCGTTGGTCGGTGCGCGGCAGCAGCCGCAGCGCCACGGCGGTGATCACGCCCAGCGTGCCTTCGGACCCGATCAGCAGCTGCTTCAGGTCGTAGCCGGTGTTGTCCTTGCGCAGCGTGCGCAGTCCGTGGAAGACCTCGCCGTCCGGCAGCACCGCTTCCAGTCCCAGCACCAGCTCGCGCGCCATGCCGTAGCGCACCACGTTGACGCCCCCGGCATTGGTGGCCAGATTGCCGCCGATCTGGCACGAGTCCTCGGCGGCCAGCGACAGCGGCAGCTGACGGTCGGCCTCATGGGCAGCACGGCGCAGATTGCCCAGGATGCAGCCGGCCTCGGCCACCATCGTGTTGGCGATGGTGTCGAGCGAGCGGATCGCGTTCATCCGGTCCAGGCTCAGCACCACGTTGGCGGGGCGATCGTCGGGCGTCGCGCCGCCGCACAGGCCGGTATTGCCGCCGCGCGGCACCACCGGCACGCGCCACTGCTGGCACAGCGCCAGGCAGCGCGCGACTTCGCCGGTATTGCGGGGGCGCACCACGGCCTGTGCATCGCCCCGGTAGATCCCGCGCCAGTCGCTCAGCCACGGCGCGATCGCCTGCGCATCGGTGGTTACCACATCGGGTCCCAGCGCCTCGAGCAGGCGCGGCAGAAATCCGGAGTCTTGCATCTCGTCGTGTGCTGTCTGTCGATGTCGGGAAGGGCAGGGCGCATGGAATCGCGCTCCAGGGCGTGGCTTGGCGGCGGCGCCGCGCTGCGCGCCGCTACACGTCGCTACACATCGCTATCGGCGGTATAGCCCATGCCGCGCGAAATCTGCAACGCCGTTTCCTTCAGATTCTGCAGCCAGCTGTCCTGCAGCCGATCCGCCGGCGCCGACAGCGACAGGCCGGCCACCAATCGGCGCGAGTCGTCGTAGATGCCCGCTGCGATGCAGCGCACGCCGAGCTCCAGCTCCTCGTTGTCGCGTGCATAGCCGTTGGTGCGAACCCAGTTCAGCTCGCGCTCCAGCTTGGTCAGGTCGGTGATCGAGGTGCGGGTATGGCCCGCCAGGCCGGTGCGGGTCGCATAGTTGCGCACCCGCGCGACCTCGTCAGCGGCGAGGAACAGCTTGCCGACCGAGGTCAGGTGCAGCGGGGCGCGGCCGCCGATGGCGCGCACCACCTGCATGCCGGAGCGCTCGCTGTAGGCGCGTTCGATATAGACGATCTCGTCGCCCTGGCGCACCGACAGATTGACGGTCTGGCCGGTGACGCGGTGCAACGCGCGCATCGGCGCCAGCGCCGCCTCGCGGACCGAGAGCCGGGCCTTGACCAGATTGCCCAGTTCCAGCAGGCGCATGCCGAGCCGGTAACTGCCCGGATCGGAGCGATCGACGAAGCGGCACGCGACCATGTCGTTGAGGATGCGGTGCGCCGTCGAGGGATGCAGCCCGGTAGCCTGGGAGAGTTCCTTCAGACTGACCGGATCGGCATGCCGCGCGAGCGCATCGAGCAGCGTCATCATGCGTTCGATCACCTGGATCGACGTCTTGCCGGGTTCCTTCTCTGCTTCAGCCATGGGGAATTTGTTGCCATGCGGCATATTAAGCGACTGCCTGATTCTATCTCGCATCGTGAAAATTTCAATACGTGAAATGTCATAGTCGGGCTTTGTGCACATCAATCGCCCCAAATTGGGGCGGCCCAGGGGTGCGGCAGACGACAAAAAGGGCCCGTCGCGACTCGCCGCAGTGGCGGAACCGCGGCGCGAAAGCGCATAATTGCGGAGTTTTGGGTCTGGAAAGGGTAAGGAAACCATGCGAGTCGGTCTGTTCGTCACCTGTCTGGTGGACCTGATGCGGCCTGAGATCGGCTTTTCGGTGCTCAAGCTGCTCGAGAAGGCCGGCTACGAGGTCATGGTCCCCGAGGCCCAGACCTGCTGCGGCCAGCCGGCCTACAACTCCGGCGAGCGCGCGGCCTCGCGCGACCTGGCGGAGAAATTCCTGCGCGAGTTCGAGATGTTCGACTACGTGGTGGTGCCGTCGGGCTCCTGCGGCGGCATGATCCTGCATCACTACGGCGACCTGCTGCGCAACGATCCCGAACTGAACGGCCGCTACGAGACCCTGCGCGCGCGCGTCTACGAGCTGACCGATTTCCTGGTGAACGTGGCCCGCATCGACACGCTGGACAGCGGCTTCTCCGGCCACGTGACCTACCACGACTCCTGCTCCGGCCTGCGCGAGCTCGGCGTCAAGCAGCAGCCGCGCGCCTTGCTCGGCAAGCTGCCCGGCGTGCAACTGACCGAGATGAAGGACTGCGAGGCCTGCTGCGGTTTCGGCGGGACCTTCTCGGTCAAGTACGGCGATATCTCGACCGCGATCGTCGACGAGAAGTGCGCCAATATTGCAGCCAGCGGCGCCGACGCGGTGGTGCTCGGCGATCTTGGCTGCATCCTCAATATCGAAGGCCGCCTGCGCCGGACCGGCGATACGCGCACCCGCGTGCTGCATATCGCCCAGGTCCTGGCCGGCGACGCCTGATTCCCATCGAGCGCGCTCCGCGCAAGAGGCCCCCACGCATGCAAGTGCACAGCATGGAATTCAAGGCGCGCGCCGGCCAGAAGCTGGCCGACCAGCGCCTGCAGCAGAACCTGAAGAAGCTGTCGACCAAGTTCGTCACTGCGCGCGCCGCGGCGATCGAGGACATCGATTTCGCCGCCACGCGCGAGGCGCTGAAGGAGCGCCGCGACCGCGCCCTGGCCAACCTGGACGTCTGGCTGGCCACCTTCGAGGAGAACGCCAGGCGCCGCGGCGCCACCGTGCTGTTCGCGGAGACGACGGCCGACGCGGCACGGCTGGTCGGCGAGATTGCGCAGCGCCACGGCGTGCGCAAGGTCATCAAGAGCAAGTCGATGGTGACCGAGGAAATGCGGCTCAACGAGGTGCTCGGCGAGCTGGGCGTGCAGAGCATCGAGACCGATCTCGGCGAGTACATCCTGCAGATCAACGACGCCGAGCCGCCGTCGCACATCATCGCGCCCGTGGTGCACAAGGACAAGGACGAGATCGCCGATCTGTTCGCCAGGGTCCACCAGAAGCCGCGGCTGAACGAGATCCCCGACATGACGCGCGAAGCCCGCGAGGTGCTGCGCCCCGAGTTCCTGTCGGCCGATATGGGTGTGACCGGCGGTAACTTCCTGGTCGCGGAAACCGGCTCGGTCGCGGTGGTGACCAACGAGGGCAACGAGGGCATGTGCACCGTGATGCCGCGTGTGCATGTCGCCGTCACCGGCATCGAGAAGGTGTTGCCGACGCTGGAGGACCTGGCCACCGTGATGCGGCTGCTGCCGCGCTCGGCCACCGGCCAGGCGATCTCGAATTACTTCTCGTTGCTGACCGGTCCGCGCGCGCCAGGCGAGCAGGACGGTCCCGAGCATATGTATTTCGTGCTGGTCGATGGCGGCCGTACCGGCCTGATCGGCGGCGACTTCCAGGAGATGCTGCGCTGCATCCGCTGCGGCGCGTGCATGAACCACTGCCCGGTCTATCAGAAGATCGGCGGCCATGCTTATGGCTGGGTCTATCCGGGGCCGATGGGCAGCGTGCTGACACCCAGCTACGTGGGCCTGGGCAATGCCATCGACCTGCCGCAGGCGGCGACGCTGTGCGGCGAGTGCAACCGCGTCTGCCCGGCGTCGATCCCGCTGTCGGACCTGCTGCGCAAGCTGCGCGAGAAGCAGATGGAGCGTGGTATGCGGCCCTGGCAGGAGCGCTGGGCGCTGCGCGCCTGGGGCTATATGGCCAGGCGGCCCGGCCTGTACGCGCTGGCCACGCGGCTGGGGGCCAGCGTGCTGGCACGCATGGGCCGCAACGACGGGCGCATCGGCAAGCTGCCGCTGGGCGGCCGCGGCTGGACCGATACGCGGGACATGCCGGCCCCGAGCGGCCGTACCTTCCGCGACCTCTACAAGGAAAGGAGGGCGAAGGCATGAGCGATCCGGCGACTATCGATCCGGCGAATCGACCCAACCAGGCACCCCTGGCCGCCATGCGCGAGGCGCTGGACCGCCATCGCGCCGGGGCATTGCCCGCCGACGGCCTGGTACGCGCCTGGCGCGAACAGGCCGCGGCCCTGACGCTGCCGCCGGTGTTCGGCCAGGCGATGGAGGAACTGCTGCGTCGACTCGAGATGTCGGCGGTCTTCGCGCAGGACAGCTGCTCCTTTTCCAGCACCGCGGTGACGGACCAGCTGGAGCGCTGGCTGGCGAAAGCGGCGACCGCCTGAGCCGGCCACTGAAACAAGGCACCCCGGCGTTGCCGGGGCTCGTCTGCCGATAACCCGCGCCGTCCCCGCGAATGCGGGGAACCAGTGGCCTTGAAGACGCCGGATTCGCGCTTTCGCGGGAACGACATGAAGGATGCCGAGGCGTTGGCGCGTGACGAATCAGCCCAGCAGCAGCGCGTCGTCGTCCAGTTGCTCGTGCCGGCTGCGCTCGAACATGCGCAGCAGGTCCGGCACGTCCAGGCCCTTGCGTTCCTCGCCCGAGACGTCGAGCACCACCTGTCCCTGATGCAGCATCACGGTGCGCTGACCGTAGTCGAGCGCCTGGCGCATGCTGTGGGTCACCATCATCGTGGTCAGCTTGTTTTCCTCGACGATGCGGGCCGTCAGCTCGAGCACGAAGGCCGCGGTCTTCGGGTCCAGCGCGGCCGTGTGTTCGTCCAGCAGCAGGATGCGCGAGGGCTGCAGCGACGCCATCAGCAGGCTGACCGCCTGGCGCTGGCCGCCGGACAGCAGGCCGATGCGGTCGGTCAGGCGGTTCTCCAACCCCAGGTTCAGCAGCCGCAGCTTGTCGCGGAACAGCTCGCGCGACGACCGGTTCAGGGCCGGGCGAAAGCCCCGGCGCGAACCGCGCGCCATCGCCAGCGCCATGTTTTCCTCGATCGTCAGCGCTTCGCAGGTGCCCGCCATCGGGTCCTGGAACACGCGGGCGACCAGCGGCGCGCGGTCCCACGCCGGCTTGCGCGTGACGTCGTTGCCGTCGATCGTGATGGTGCCGGCGTCGACCATGTGGTCGCCGCTGATGGCGTTCAGGAAGGTTGACTTGCCGGCGCCGTTCGAGCCGATCACGGCGACGAACTGGCCCGACGGAATCTCCAGGCTCAGGCCGCGCAGCGCGCGCGTCTCGATCGGCGTGCCGGGGTTGAAGGTCAGCTTCAGGTCTTGTGCGCGCAGCATGTCAGCCTCCATTCGCCTTGCGGCCGAACAGCTTCTTGCGCGTGGCCGGCAGCACCAGCGCGACCGTCACCAGCAGCGCGGTGACCAGGTTCAGGTCCTGTGCCTTCAGGCCGATGAAATCGCTGTTGAGCGCCAGCGCGATGAAGAAGCGGTACAGGATCGCGCCGAGCACCACGGCCAGCGTCGTCAGCACCAGCCGGCGAGCCGGCAGGATGGTCTCGCCGATGATCACCGCGGCCAGGCCGATCACGATGGTGCCGATGCCCATCGAGATGTCCGAGCCGCCCTGGGTCTGCGCAAACAGCGCGCCGGCCAGCGCGACCAGCGCGTTGGACAGCGCCATGCCGGCCAGCGTGGCGCGGCCGGTGGCGATGCCCTGCGCGCGCGCCATGCGCGGATTGGCGCCGGTCGCCCGCATCGCCAGTCCGAGCTGCGACGAGAAGAACCAGTCCAGGCCCAGCTTGGCCACGATCACGATCACCACCAGCACCAGCGGGCGCAGCATGAAGTCGGGCAGCCATTCGGGCTGCAGCACCGTGAACATCGTCGGTTCGGTGATCAAAGGCACATTGGGCCGGCCCATGATGCGCAGGTTGATCGAGTACAGCGCGATCATCATCAGGATCGAGGCCAGCAGGTCCATGATCTTGAGCCGGACATTGAGCCAGCCGGTGATCAGGCCCGCGATCGCGCCCGCGACGATGGCCAGCGCCGTGGCGAGGAACGGGTCCTGGCCCATGGCGATCAGCGTGGCCGCGACGGCGCCGCCCAGCGGAAAGCTGCCATCGACGGTCAGATCGGGGAAATTGAGGATGCGGAAGGAGATCAGCACCCCGAGGGCAACGAGGCTGAAGATCAGGCCGATCTCCAGCGCGCCCAGAAGGGAGAAGAGGGACATGGTGAATCCTGTTGCGGTATGCGCGCCCGCCGGTGGCCGGGCGTGCTGACTGGCGCGGCTGCCGCCGGCGGATCACGCGCCTGGGCGGGCCGCAGGCTGCAACCAGCGGCGTCGGCGCGCGACCCGGTAGGGCGTGGCGCCGGCCAACCGCCCGCTGCGCGGCGTGCCGGCAGCAGGGCGGCGGGTCGTCATTGCATCATTACTTGATGACTTGCTTGGCTTCCTTGATCAGGTCCTGCGACAGCGTCACGCCTTGCTTCTCGGCGGCGGTCGTGTTGACGAACAGCTCCAGCTTGTCGCTGGTCTCGGACGGGATCGCGCCCGGCTTCTCGCCCTTCAGGATGCGCACGACGATCTTGCCGGTCTGCACGCCCAGGTCGCCGTAGTTGATGCCCAGCGCCGCGATCGCGCCGCGCTTGACGCTGTCGGTGTCGGCGGCCACCAGCGGCACCTTCGATTCGTTGGCGACCTTGACCAGCGCCTCGTAGGCCGACACCACGTTGTTGTCGGTATTCGTGTAGATCACGTCGACCTTGCCGACCAGGCTCTTGGCGGCCGGGCCGATATCGACGGTACGCGGCGCGGCGGCTTCCTTCAGCGTCAGGCCTTCCTTGGCCAGCAGCGTCTTCAGTTCCTTGACCACCACGACCGAGTTGGCCTCGCCCGGGTTGTAGACCATGCCGACGGTCTTGGCCTTGGGCACCACGCGCTTGATCAGCGCGACCTGCTTGTCCAGCGGCAGCTTGTCGGACACGCCGGTCACATTGGTGCCGCTGGCTTGCCAGCCCTTGACCAGCTGCGCAGCAACCGGATCGGTGACGCCGGAGTACACCACCGGCACGGTCTTGGTCGACGCGACCACGGCCTGCGCGGCCGGCGTCGCGATGGCGACGATCGCATTGGGCTGGTCGCCGACGAACTTGCGGGCGATCTGCGCGGCGGTGCCGGTATTGCCCTGCGCGCTCTGGTATTCCCACTTCAGGTTCTTGTCGGCGTCGTAGCCGGCCGACTTCAGTTCGGCGCGCACGCCGTCGCGGATCGCGTCCAGCGCGGGGTGATCGACGATCGAGAGCACCTTGACGGTCTGCGCGTTCACTGCGCCGCCGTGCAGCAGGGCCAGCGCGACGGCGCAGGCGAGCAAGGTCTTGGTCGAAGTTTTCAGCATGGACATGGTCGAATCTCCCCTCGAATATTTGGTTGTGGGTTTCGGTTGGGTCGGCCGCCCCTCTGTCTCGGTGGTCCCAGTGGATCGCCGGCTGGCGCGCGTGGTTCGCGCACCGCCCGCGGGGGCGGCATCAAGCCCGCGAGGATACCATTTCCCCGGCCCGCGGTGCCCTGTTGCGGCGCGGTGCGGAACCCCCACCGAGGTCGGGTTTCCGCGCCGATTCATTGGATGCGGGACGGCATCCGTGACGGCATCCGTGACGGCACCCGCTATTGCGCCGGATTGTGGATCTCGGCGTGGATCCGCTCGATGCCGGCGAGCACCGCTTCGGGCAGCTGCACGCCCCAGGCGTCGATGTTCTCCTGCAACTGCGCCAGCGTGGTCGCACCGATGATGGTGCTGTGCGCAAACCAGCGCGAGTAGCACCAGGCCAGCGCCAGCGTGGCGGGAGACAGCCCATGCGCGCGCGCCAGCTCGACATAGCGGGCGCTGGCCGCCAGCGTTTCCGGCCGCATATAGCGCGGGCTCCAGTCCGCCGGGAAGCGCGTCAGGCGGCCCGGCGCCGACGGATCGAAGGTCGGCTGGGCCGCGCCCGGGCGCAGGTACTTGCCGGTCAGCTGGCCGAAGGCGAGCGGGCTGTAGACCAGCAGGCTGACGCCGGTGCGGTAGCAGGCCTCGTCCAGGCCCTGCTCGAAGCTGCGATTGACCAAGTTGTAGGGGTTCTGCACGGTGGCGATGCGCGGCAGTCCGTGCAGTTCGGCCTGCTTGACGAATTCGGCGATGCCCCACGGCGTTTCGTTCGACACGCCGACGTAGCGGATCTTGCCGGCACGCACCAGCTGGGCCATCGCATCGAGCTGCGCGGCGATGCTGGTGCAGGCGCGCTCGCGCGAAGGATCGAACTGCTTCTGGCCGAAGATCGGCGCGTTGCGGGCCGGCCAGTGGATCTGGTACAGGTCGATGTAGTCGGTCTGCAGGCGCTGGAGCGATGCGTCGACCGCGGCGCGGATGCTCTGCGGCGTCAGGTCGCCGCCGTTGCGGATCCACGGCATGCGCGCCGGGCCGGCGACCTTGGTGGCCAGCACGATGCGGTCGCGCGGCTGGCGCTTGAGCCAGCTGCCGACGATCTGCTCGGTGCGGCCGTAGGTCTCGGCGCGCGGCTTGACCGGGTACATCTCCGCGGTATCGATGAAGTTGATGCCGCGCGAGAGCGCATAGTCCAGCTGCTGGTGGCCTTCGGCCTCGCTGTTCTGTTCGCCGAAGGTCATCGTGCCGAGGCAGATGCGCGAGACCTGCAAATCGCTCTGGCCTAGTCGGATCGTTTCCATGCGGGTTTCCTCTGAATGGGGCGGGACGAAAAGGACGGGCGCGTCAGTGGTGCGTCGAGCGCGGAGCCCGCTTCGATCAGGCGCGCAGCGCGGCGGCGCATTCCTTGACCAGCGCCGGACCGCGGTAGATCAGCCCGGTGTAGAGCTGCACCAGCTGCGCGCCCGCGTCGATCTTGGCGCGCGCCTGCGCGCCGTCGAAGATGCCGCCGACGCCGACGATCGGCAACGCGTCGCCGACCACCGCGCGCAGCGCGCGCACCACCGCGGTGGAGGCATCGAACACCGGCCGGCCCGACAGGCCGCCGGCTTCCTCGGCATGCGGCAGGCCCTTGACCGCCTCGCGCGAGATCGTCGTGTTGGTGGCGATCACGCCGTCGATGCGATGGCGTACCAGCGCGTCGCCGATATTGCCGATCTGGTCGGCGTCGAGGTCCGGCGCGATCTTCAGCGCCAGCGGCACGTACCGTCGATGCCGGTCGGCCAGCCGCTGCTGCGCGGTCTTCAGCGCCGACAGCAGGCCGTCCAGTTCGCTCGCGCCCTGCAGCTGGCGCAGGTTCTTGGTGTTCGGCGACGAGATGTTGACGGTGACATAGCTGGCGTGCGGATAGACGCGCTCCAGGCAGTACAGATAGTCGTCGACCGCGCGCTCGATCGGCGTGTCGGCGTTCTTGCCGATGTTCAGCCCGAGCACGCCGCCCTCGGCCTTCCAGCGCGACGCGTTGACGTTGGCGACGAAGGCGTCGACGCCGCCGTTGTTGAAGCCCATCCGGTTGATCAGCGCCTGCGCCTTCGGCAGCCGGAACATGCGCGGGCGCGGATTGCCGGGCTGCGGGCGTGGCGTCACCGTGCCGACCTCGATAAAGCCGAAGCCGAACGCGGCCAGGCCGTCGATATAGGCGCCGTCCTTGTCCAGGCCGGCCGCGAGTCCGACCGGATTCGGAAAACGCACGCCCATCACGGTGCGCGGATCGTCGTCGATCCGGTTGCCGAGGCAGCCGGCCAGCCCGAGGCGCTGCGCGCGGCGCAGATTGTCCAGGGTCAGATGGTGGGCGTCCTCGGCGTCCATCGAGAACAGGGCGGGACGAAACAGGGGATAGAGCGCGTTGAGCACGGCGGAAATCGGGCAGGGAATCGGGCGGGGAATCGGAGACCGGGCGACCACGGGCGACCAATCGGAGAGCGGCGGGGCGGTACCGGACATGCGCCGCGGGCGGATCGCGGCGCGGTCAGGGCGATATTGTAACGGCAGCGGCGCCTGGGGCACCGGCGACCGGCCGGCGCGCGGCCGGACGCGGGATCAGGCGGCCTCGGACTCGAACGGCCGCCACTGATTGCCGACCAGCACCTGCAACGGCTGGAAGCGCGCCTTGTAGGCCATCTTGCGGCTGTTGGCGATCCAGTAGCCGAGGTACAGGTGGGGCAGGCCCAGCTCGCGGGTCTGCTCGATCTGCCACAGGATGTTGTAGGTGCCGTAGCTGGTCTTGGGCTGCAGCGGATCGTAGAAGGTGTAGACCGACGACAGGCCGTCGTCGAGCACGTCGATCATGCTGACCATCCGCAGCTTGCCCGGCTCGGCGGCGTCGGGCGGATCGCGGAATTCGACCAGCCGCGAATTGACGCGGCTCTGCAGCAGGAACTGCTCGTACTGGTCGCGGCTGTCCTGGTCCATGCCGCCGCCGGCGTGGCGCATCGACTGGTAGCGCAGGTACAGCGCGTAGTGTTCCTCGACGTAGGTCAGCGGTGCGACCAACGCCTGCAGATGGCGGTGGCGCTGCCAGGCGCGGCGCTGGCTGCGGTCCGGCTCGAACTGGTCGACCGCCAGCCGGCACGGTGTGCAGGCATGGCAATCGTCGCAATAGGGACGGTAGGTGAAGACGCCGCTGCGCCGGAAGCCGGCGCGCACCAGGCGCGAATAGACGTCGGCATTGATCAGGTGCGCGGGGGTGGCCACCTGCGAGCGGGCCATGCGGCCTTCGAGATAGCTGCAAGCGTAGGGCGCCGTTGCATAGAACTGCAGCGCGGAAAGGGGCAATTCCTTGAGCTTGCTCATGATCGGGTGCTGCCGTCGGGTGCTGCCGCGGTCGGAGAGCGGGGCGCTAGCTCTCGGCCTGGCGCGCCCGGGTCCACCATTCGAGCACCGTCTTGTCGAACCGCCACGGCACGATCTGCGGCTGCGCGGTCGCCGTGCGCAGATGCGCGACGAACTCGCTGCGCGGAATCGGCCGCGCGCCCAGCGAGGCGAGGTGCTCGGTTTCCTGCTGGCAGTCTATCATCGTCACCCCGTGACCGGCGAGGAAGCCGCACAGGGCCGCCAGCGCGATCTTGGAGGCGTCGGTGCGGCGCGCGAACATCGATTCGCCGTAGAACATGCGGCCGAGCGCCACACCGTAGAGGCCGCCGACGCGCTCGCCGCGATACCAGGTCTCGACCGAATGCGCCATGCCGCGCACGTGCAGCGCGCCGTAGGCCTCGACGATCTCCGGCGTGATCCATGTGCCGTGCTGGCCCGCGCGCGGCGTCTCGGCGCAGGCGCGCATCACCGATTCGAAATCGTCGTCCACGCGGATCTGCCAGTCGTCCTCGCGCAGCACGCGCTTGAGCGTCTTGCGCAGGCTCAGCGAGACCCGCAGCGCAGCGGGATCGAGGACCATGCGCGGATCGGTGCTCCACCACAGCACCGGCTGGCCCTGCGCGTACCACGGAAAGATGCCGTGGCGGTAGGCCAGCAGCAGGCGCTGCGGGGTCAGGTCGCGGCTCGCCGCGAGCAGGCCGGGGGCTTCGGAGTCGGGGCCCAGCGCGGCATCGACCGGGGGAAACGGATCGTGCGGGTCGAGCCAGGCGATCATGCGTGGGCGGGGGCCGGGCGAAGGGCTGGTTGAAGGGGGGGGGCGGGAAGCGCGTTGGGGCAGTGGCAGCGACGATGGTGGCCCGCGCGTTCAGGGCTCCACCGTTGCCCGCGCCGCCAGCGGACGCATCGGCTTGTCGATATCGAGTGTATGCAGGCGGAAGCTGCCGTCCGCGATGCGGCCGGCAGCGCGGTCGGCGAAGAAGCAGCGCAGCGTGTGGATCACCGTGGGGAAGGCCAGCTCGTCCCAGGGCACGTCGGCCTCGTCGACCAGCTTGACCTCGAGGCTTTCCTCGCCCGGCGCGATATCGAGGTCTTCGAGCCTGGCCAGATAGAACAGATGGACCTGATGCACGTGCGGCACATTGAGCATCGAGAACAGCTCGCCGATCTGCACGCGCGCACCGGCTTCCTCCAGCGTCTCGCGCGCGGCGGCCTGGGCGGTGGTCTCGCCGATCTCCATGAAGCCGGCCGGCAGCGTCCAGAACCCGTAGCGCGGCTCGATCGCACGCTTGCACAGCAGGATCTTGTCTTCCCAGACCGGAACCGTACCGACCACATTGCGCGGATTGACGTAATGGATCGTGCCGCATTGATCGCAGAGATGGCGCGGCCGGTTGTCACCATCGGGAATGCGCAGCACGACCGCATGGCCGCAGTTCGAGCAGAATTTCATGGATTCGGTCCGGGAGGAATGGGCGCAGTTTATCACCGGCCCTGGGGCGGCACGACGGTGCAGCCGTGACCTCGGCGCGCGCTCGAACGAGCGGCAGCGAACGGCGCAAACAAAAAAGCCGCCCGGTGAATGGGGGCGGCTGCTTTTTGCTGGTTTCGATCGGTTGGTTGCGGGGGCAGGATTTGAACCTGCGACCTTCGGGTTATGAGCCCGACGAGCTGCCAGACTGCTCCACCCCGCGTCCGTCGAAGAAGTGATTATAGGGCAAGCGCTTTCGCAATGCAACAGCAGATGTGGGCGAAAGTATCGCGTGCCGCATTTCAAGCAGTCGCGGGGGCCGCATTGCCGTTCGGGCGTTCCCACATCACGGCCTCGAACTCGAAATTCTCGCGTTGCAGCAGATCGTCCCGTTGCCAGATCACGCGGTCCGGCCGCACCGTCAGCATCCAGGTGGTAGTGACCAGCGGCGCCGGCGCGGAGAAGGCCAGCGGCGTCAGCACGGCCGCGCAATGGCCGGCGCCGGGATCGCGCACCGAGCGGTAGCGGATCAGCCCGAGGCCGGCTTCGCGTGCGACGCGGGCGAAGGCCTGGCAGCCCTCGTAGTGCACCGGGTCCTGCCATTGCGCGGCGTCGCGCGCGAACGGCGCCTCGTCCAGCGCGACCCCGTCGGTGCGCACGCCGACCTGGAACAGCGTCTGCGCGCGCGCATCGATGCGCGGCAAGGCGGGACTGTCGCGCAGGAAGCGCCAGCGCCAGTAGCCCAGCTCCGCGCAGGCGGTGCGGATTTCATCGGCGCCATAGAACACGCCGGGATCGTGCGCCGCGCGAAAGCGCGAGCCCCACGGCGACGGCGGATAGCGGAACGGCGTGAACAGCAGATAGTGCAGATGGCGCGCGTAGGAGGGGACAGCCGGTTTGCCGGCATCGAGCACGGCTTCCAGCACAGCCTGCTCTTCGAGGCTGTCGACCAGCGGCATCGTGGAAACCACATGCTGGGCTTCCACCGCCCGCCACAACGTGAGCGCAAACGGCTTGCGCTCAGATGCGACCGCGGGTGGCGTCCAGGTAGTGAACGACACGAACCAGGCCTTCGGTAGTACGGATCAGTTCGAGCGGCTTGCCGCCCAGCGCGAGGTTGTCATTGGCCAGCCACAGCCGGGCCTGGTCGCCATGTCCGAGGATGGCATCGAGGGAACGGAACAGGCGCACGAACAGCACGCCGAACTCCCATTCCTTGCGGTGGTTGTCCAGTACGTAATGGCCCGAGGCCATGCGCGAGACGGAGGCCGTGCTGATGCCGAGCACGCTGGCGACCACGGCCTGGCTGATACCGAGGAAGCCGGCCGCGCGCATCACGGCCTTGGTCAGGGTCGCCCCGGCATCCGGGGCGCCGGCGGGAAGCTGCTGCCGAAGTTGCTTGGTCTGCATCGCCATGCTCCTGTTTCCTTGGAAACATTATAGGCCACTTGTTTCGCAAGGGAAGCAGGAAAACCACTTTTCGGGGATTCCTTGCGTACGCCGGTTCGACTGCCGCTTTTCGCGGGCCGTTCCCGGGCCGTACGGCAAGGCGGCGAAAACCTGCCGGGATCGAGGTCGCACCGCCCGAAAAGGCGATGAAATATAGTGCGAAGCGCGCTGGGGCCCGGGCCGTGGGCCAGGACGCCTCAGGCGCCGGCGTCCTGCAGCACCGTCTGCAGCGCCTGCAACGAGGCGTCCAGGCTCTGGCCGCTGGTGTCGATCACCGCGTCGGCGCGCGCGTAGAGCGGGGTGCGGGCCTGCAGGATGCGGCGCAGGTCGGCCATCGCCTCGCTGTTGCCCTGCATCGGCCGCATATCGCCCTGTGCGACTACCCGGGCCATGTGTTCCTCGGGCGAGGTCTTGACCCACACCGTGTAGCAGTTGGCCAGCAGCAGATTGAACGTGGCCGGCTCGGACACGAGGCTGCCCGGCGTGGCCAGCACCAGCCGGTCGTGTTCGCGCAGCACGCGCTCCAGCGCGCGCAGTTCGTAGCGGCGATAGGCGGCCTGGCCGTACAGCGAATGGATTTCCGACAGCGTGGCGCCGGCCTCCTGTTCGATCGCGCCGTTTAGTTCGACGAAGGGCAGCTCGCGCGCCTCGGCCAGCGCCCGGCCCAGCGTCGATTTGCCGGCGCCGCGCAAGCCGATCAGCGCGATCCGCTGATGGCGGGCATCGAAGGGCGCCGACGGTGCCAGCGCATTGCGGCAGGCTTCGCGCACGCGCGCCAGATCGGCCGGCGGCAGTTGCGCGAGCCATTGCAGCAACTGGCCGAACTCGGCGGCGCGCGCGCCGTTGCCGCCGTCGGCCTCGGCCAGCACCACCGGCAGCGGCACGTTCAGCGCGGCTGCTACTTGCCGCAGCAGCAGCACGGAGGCGTTGCCGGTACCGGTTTCGAGATTGGCCAGATAGCGTTCCGAGACGCCGGCGCCGCGCGCCAGGTCCTTGCGCGACATGCCCCGCGCGGCGCGCAGCGAACGGATGCGCTCACCCAGCTGGGTCAGATACGGATCGCGCTCGCCGGGCTGGCGGGGCTCGGCGTCGGACAATGGCGCAGTGGCTTCGGTGGCGCGGCGCATCACGGATCAGGGTTCGGAGGGAGAGAAGCAGCGACGGGCGCTGGGTGCGGCATTATAGGGCACACGCACGGCATACCCCGGGAACACCCCAAGCCATTTTCGCTGCCATATAGTGCACTCCTGAGCTTGCATCTTAGTCGATGTGCAATAAAATGCATCAACAACGATAAGGTCCGCCGCCCACTGGCTGTCCAGACGCCGCCATGGCGCGCACCAACGGCCGACAAGAGGCCGCCTTCGGGCCGCCCAAGGAGTGAGACATGACGTCCCCGACCGCTTTGCCGGCGCGTTATAACGCGGCCGCCGATCTGCTGTCGCGCAATCTGGATGCCGGCCGGGGCGACAAGCTGGCCTACCGCGACGACACCGCGACGCTGACCTTCGCCGAGCTCGATGCGCGCAGCCGCGGCTTCGCCGGCGCGCTGCTGGCGGCGGGCATGCGGCCCGAGGAGCGGCTGCTGCTGTGCGCGCTCGACACCATCGATTTTCCGGTGGCATTCCTCGGCTGCCTGCTGGCCGGCGTGGTGCCCGTCGCGGTCAATACGCTGCTGACAGTGGACGACTATGCCTACATGCTCGAACACAGCGGCGCGCGCGCCGCCGTGGTGTCCGCACCGCTGTTGCCCGCCTTGCGCGAGGCGGCGCAGCGCGCCGGCGTCGAACCGCTGTGGATCGTCGCGGCGCCCCTGCCAGCCGATGGGCAGTTGCCGCAAGGCGAGGCGCCCGCGGCGGCCACCGTGGCGGGGCTGGCCGGCAGCGGTACGCCGCTGGACCACCCTGCTGCGACGGGGCCCGATCACATGGCGTTCTGGCTCTATTCGTCCGGCTCGACCGGACGGCCCAAGGGCACCGTCCATACGCACGGCAACCTGTTCCATACCGCCGACCTGTACGCCCGCCAGGTGCTGGGCCTGCGCGAGGACGACGTGGTGTTCTCGGCGGCCAAGCTGTTCTTCGCCTACGGGCTCGGCAACGCCTTGACCTTTCCGCTGTCGGTGGGCGCCACCACGGTGCTGATGGCCGAGCGGCCGACGCCGCAGGCGGTGTTCCGCCGCCTGACCGGGCAGCGACCGACGGTGTTCTGCGGCGTGCCGACGCTGTTTGCCGGCATGCTGGCCGCGCCCGAGCTGCCGGCGCGCGAGGCGGTCGCGCTGCGCGTCTGCACCTCCGCCGGCGAGGCGTTGCCGCGCGACATCGGGGAGCGGTTCCACGCCCATTTCGGCTGCGACATCCTCGATGGCATCGGCTCGACCGAGATGCTGCATATCTTCCTGTCGAATCGTCCCGGCGACGTGCGCTACGGCACCACCGGCAGGCCGGTGCCCGGCTACGAGCTGAAACTGCTGGACGACGCCGGCCAGCCCTGCGCCCCCGGCGACATCGGCGACCTCTACATCAAGGGGCCATCGGCCGCGCTGATGTACTGGGGCAATCGCGACAAGACCCGCGATACCTTCGTCGGCGAATGGACCCGCAGCGGCGACAAGTACCTGTGCGACGCGGACGGTTACTACGTCTATGCCGGGCGCAGCGACGACATGCTGAAGGTCGGCGGCATCTATGTCTCCCCCTTCGAGGTCGAAGCGGCACTGGCGCGGCATCCCGCGGTGCTGGAGGCCGCTGTGATCGGCGTCGAGGATGCCGACCGTCTGGTCAAGCCCAAGGCCTTCGTGGTGCTGCGGCCCGGGCACCAGTGGCACGCGGGCATGGAGGCCGAGCTGCAGGCCTTCATCAAGAGCAGCCTGGCGCCGTACAAGTATCCGCGCCGGATCGAATGCGTGGCCGAGCTGCCCAAGACCGCGACCGGCAAGATCCAGCGCTTTCGGTTGCGGCAGCGCGAGCAGCAGGCGCGCGAGGCTGCGTCCGACGCAGCCGGTGCCATCTTCACGCCATGAGACAGGGTAAGCCGCGATACCCCCAACGCCCGCGCGTCATTACACTCGGGCGCGAGCCGGTCGCGCCAGTCGCCCTGGCGCCGGGTTCCACAGCATTGACGCCATCCATGGCGGGGTTTATAACGGCGAAAACTTCAAACCTAAAATAATTGGCGCCGGACCGCCTCGATGCCCCGCAGGCAACACCGCACGCAACACCGCGGTCTCGGCGGGGGCATCGCGGCCACGGAACGGACGCCGTCGCATCGTCGCGCGAGCGACCCGCTGAACCACCAGGAGGAGACATCCATGCATCGCTTCATCTCGCGCCGCCTGGCGCCGGCCTGTCTTGCCGTCGCCGCGCTGACGCTGGCGGGCACCGCCGCGGGGCAGCCCGCGCCATCGGCAGCGGCCGGCAAGATCAAGGTCGGCTTCATGCTGCCCTACACCGGCACCTACGCGGCGCTCGGCACGGCGATCGAGAACGGCTTCCGCATGTATGTGCAGGAGCAGGGCGGCCGGTTGGGCGGGCGCGAGGTCGAATTCTT
The DNA here is from genome assembly GCA_031180665.1 of Cupriavidus sp. GTDB lineage: Bacteria > Pseudomonadota > Gammaproteobacteria > Burkholderiales > Burkholderiaceae > Cupriavidus. Next base: position 69,974 of record JAPSLP010000011.1, read on the forward strand.
CAAGGTCGACGACGAATCGGATCCGGCCAAGGCGCCGGAGAACGCCAACAAGCTGGTCAAGCGCGACCAGGTCGACGTGGTGGTCGGCACCGTGCACTCGGGCGTGCAGATGGGCATCGTCAAGGTCGCCAAGGAAAGCAACACGCTGCTGATCATCCCGAACGCGGGGGCCGACGAGGCCACGGGTCCGCTGTGCGGGCCGAACATCTTCCGCTCGTCGTTCTCGAACTGGCAGCCCGGCTATGCGATGGGCCAGGTGGTGGCCGGACGCGGCATGAAGCGGGTCGTCACGCTGACGTGGAAGTACGCGGCCGGCGAGCAGTCGGTGCGCGGCTTCAAGGAGGCGTTCGAGGCCAAGGGCGGCAAGATCGTCAAGGAACTGAGCCTGCCGTTCCCCAACGTCGAGTTCCAGGCCCAGATCACCGAGATCGCCTCGCTCAAGCCCGACGCCGTGTTCGTTTTCTTCGCCGGCGGCGGTGCGGTCAAGTTCGTCAAGGACTGGGCCGCGGCGGGCCTGAAGGACAAGATTCCGCTCTATGCATCGGGCTTCTTGACCGACGGCACGCTGGAGGCCCAGGGCGCCGCGGCGCAAGGTCTGGAGACCACGCTGCACTACGCCGACGGCCTGCAGAATCCGCGCGACAAGCAGTTCCGGCTCAACTACGCGAAGGCTTACAAGCTGCAGCCCGATGTCTATGCGGTGCAGGGCTACGACGCCGCGCAGATGCTGGCCGCCGGCGCCAACGCGGTCAAGGGCGACATGAGCCGCAAGGCGGACGTCTACAAGGCCATCGCCGCGGCGCGCATCGACAGCCCGCGCGGCACCTTCACGCTGTCGCGTGCCCACAACCCGGTGCAGGACTTCTATCTGCGCAAGGTCGAGGGGCGCGAGAACAAGGTCAGCGGCATCGCGGTGAAGGCGCTGGCCGATCCGGCGCGTGGCTGCCGCCTGTAACGCGAGGCGCCCACGCCAATTGCTCACGCAACCGCCCACTCGATCGCCCGCCTGTTGCGCGCGACATCGGCCGCGGCATCCGGCTCGCGCCGGCCGCGGCCCCGTCAATGACTGATCGCCTCGCATGGACCTCGTCTCTTTCCTGATCCAGTGCCTGAACAGCGTGCAGTACGGCCTGCTGCTGTTTCTGGTCGCCAGCGGCCTGACGCTGATCTTCGGCATCATGGGCGTGATCAATCTCGCCCACGGCAGCTTCTACATGCTTGGCGCCTACCTGGCCTTCACGCTGGCGAGCATGACCGGCAGCCTGTTCATCGCGCTGCCGCTGGGCATCGTGCTGGCGGTGGCGTTCGGCTATCTGCTCGAGTGGGTGTTCTTCAGCTATCTGTACGAGCGCGATCACCTGCAGCAGGTGCTGATGACCTATGGGCTGATCCTGGTATTCGAGGAGATGCGCAGCATCCTGGTCGGCGACGACGTGCATGGCGTGCCGGTGCCGCCGCTGCTCGACGGCGCGCTGCCGATCGGCAACGAGATGACCTATCCGGTCTACCGGCTGTTCATTTCGGCGGTGTGCCTGCTGGTGGCCGCGGCGATGTACTACGTGATCCGCCGCACGCGGCTGGGCATGACGATCCGCGCGGGCGCCAGCAATCGCGAGATGGTGCAGTCGCTGGGCGTCAATATCGGCCGGCTGTACCGGCTGGTGTTCGCGCTTGGCGTCGCGCTGGCGGTGCTGGCCGGCATGATCGCCGCGCCGGTGTCGTCGGTCTATCCCGGCATGGGCAGCCAGGTGCTGATCGTCTGTTTCGTGGTGGTGGTGATCGGCGGCATCGGCTCGGTCAAGGGCGCGATGGTCGCCGCGCTGCTGCTCGGCTTCGTCGATACCTTCGGCAAGGTGTTCTGGCAGGAGGCGGCGGGCGTGCTGGTCTACCTGCTGATGGCGATCATTCTGCTCTGGAAACCCCAGGGTCTGTTCAAGGCGGGCTAGCGCGATGGCATCGACACCTCCGACCAACCTCGGCGCCGACATCGGCGCGGCCTTCGACCTGCAGCGGCGCGCCAGCCTGCGCTGGACCACGCTGGCGTGGGCGGTCGCCTTCGCGGTGCTGGCGGCGCTGCCGCTCGCGCTCGGCGGCGAGGGCAACAAGTTCTACATCGACCTGCTCAGCAAGGTCATGATCATGGCGATTTTCGCGCTGTCGCTGCAGCTGCTGATCGGCTATACGGGGCTGGTCAGCCTGGGCCACGCGGCGTACTTCGCCACCGCGGCCTATGCGACCGCGATGCTGGCGCCGCAGTCCGAGCCGGGCAATGGCTGGTGGCTGCTGGTGGCGGCGGTCGCCGCCGCGGCGGTGCTGGCGCTGCTGGTCGGCATGCTGGTGCTGCGCACGCGCGGGATCTACTTCATCATGGTCACGCTGGCCTTCGCGCAGATGGTGTACTTCATCTTCCACGACACCAAGATCGCCGGCGGCAGCGATGGCACCTATATCTATTTCCGCCCAGAATTCGGCGTGTTCGGCGCGCGGCCGCTGGGCATCGACGATCCCCTGCATTTCTACTGGCTGGTGCTCGGCGCGCTGATCTTCACCGTGGCCGCGCTGGCGATGGTGCTGCGCTCGCGCTTCGGCCATGCGCTGATCGGCATTCGCCACAACGAGCAGCGCATGCGGGCGGCGGGTTTCGCCACCTACCGCTACCAGCTTGGCGCCTTCGTCGCCGGCGGCGCGTTCGCCGGGCTGGCGGGCTATCTGTATGCGATCCAGTTCGGCTTCGTCAATCCGGAGATCGCGTCATGGCACCAGTCGGGCAATGCGATGCTGATGGTGATCCTGGGCGGCGTCGGCAGCCTCGCCGGCGCGGTGATCGGCGCGTTCTCGTTCGTGCTGCTGGCCGAGTGGTTCAGCACGCTGACCAAGCACTGGCAGCTGCTGATGGGCGGCTTCATCATCGCCGCGGTGGCGCTGCTGCCGGGCGGGCTGGTCGGCTTGGCGGCATTGCTGCGGCGCAGGCTCGGTGGCGGAGCGGGCCGCAAAGCGGGTGGCATGCGGGGAGAGCGGCGATGAACGCGCGTCATGGCAACGAACCGGTGCTGCGCGCGGCCGGACTGACACGCCGCTTCGGCGGCCTGACCGCGGTGTCCGGCGTCGATCTGGCGCTGGAGCTGCATCAGATCCACGCCGTGATCGGCACCAACGGTGCCGGCAAATCGACGCTGATCAATCTGCTGTCGGGCGAGCTCGCGCCGACCGCGGGCCAGCTGTTCCTGCACGGCCGCGACGTCACCGGCTGGCCGCAGCCGCGGCTGGCCTGCGCCGGCGTGGGCCGCAGCTATCAGCGCAACAACGTGTTCGCGCCGCTGAGCGTGCGCGAGAACTGCCGTCTGGCGGCGCAGTCGCGCGCGCAACGCGCCTGGCGCCTGTGGGAAAGTGCGCAATCGTGCCGTACCGCACGCGCGCTCGGCGACGAGGCGATGGAGCGCGCCGGTCTGGCCGACTGCGCGGCGCTGCCGGCGATGGCGCTGTCGCACGGCCAGAAGCGCCAGCTCGAGGTCGCGATGTGCCTGGCCACGCAACCGGTGGCGCTGCTGCTCGACGAGCCGTTGGCCGGCATGGGCGCCGAGGAATCGGCACGCATGCTGGCGTTGCTGCGCGATCTGCGCGAGGGGCACGCGATCCTGCTGGTCGAGCACGACATGGACGCGGTGTTCGCGGTGGCCGACCGCATCACCGTGATGGTCAACGGCGTGGTGATCGCCTCGGGCGAGCCGGCCGCGATCCGGGCCAATCGCGAGGTGCAGCAGGCCTATCTGGGCGACGACGAGGGCGCGGGCGAGCTTGCCGATGTCGCGGCCGACGCCAATCCCCGCGTTGCAGGCGCCGGCGCGGCTGCCGGTACCCGCAAGGAGTGCGCAGCGTGAAGCCGATGATCGAAGCCACTGGCGTGCAGGCCTGGTATGGCACCAGCCATGTGCTGCGCGGCGTCGACTTCCGCGTCGATGCGGGCGAGACCGTCGGCCTGCTGGGGCGCAACGGCATGGGCAAGAGCACGCTGCTGCGGACCTTGCTTGGCCACGTGACGCAGCGCGCCGGCACCATCGTGGTCGCCGGCCGCGACGTGTCGCGCGCGCGGCCATACGAAGTCGCGCGCCTGGGCGTCGCCTACGTACCCGAGGGCCGCGGCATCTTTCCGAACCTGTCGGTGCGCGAGAACCTGCTGATGGCGGCGCGCAAGGGCTGCAACGGACGTCACGACTGGGACGAGGCGAGGGTGCTCGATCTCTTCCCGCGGCTCAAGGAGCGGCTCGACCACGGTGGCCAGCAGCTGTCCGGCGGCGAGCAGCAGATGCTGTCGATCGGCCGCGCGCTGATGACCAACCCCGACTGCCTGATCCTGGACGAGGCGACCGAAGGGCTGGCCCCGAAAATCGTGCGCGAAATCTGGGACGTGATCGCCGCGGTGCGTGGCACCGGTATTTCCACCGTGGTGGTCGACCGCAACTATCGCGCCGTGCTGGCGCAGGCCGACCGCGTGGTGGTGCTGGAGAAGGGGCTGGTCGCCGCCAGCGGCGCCGCCGCCGAACTGGCGGCCACGCCCGGCCTGCTCGAACGGTATCTCGGCGTTTGACCACGCCGATGTTGGTCCGCATGCGCCGCCGGATCGGGCGCGGCGGTGATGGAATACATAGAAGACATAGCAGACATGGAACGGCGCGAATACCGCTTGTCGCGCCGTTTCTATGGCGCTCGCGCCACACCTCGGGCTTGACCGAGCGCCGCTTCGCTCGCATCCTTGCGTTCCTGGGTAGGGCGATCGCCGGCCGGCCCACGTCTTCGCGCGCCATCCGCGGCGCCTCCGACACGGTCTCAAAAAGATTCCTGATGACGTTGCCGGCCCGTTTCCACTAGAATGGCGCCCGATTGTGCATTGCAAAAAAATCCTCGAACGATGCGGCCGGCCGCGGCATATTGGGCCTCCCGCTCCGAATCCATGACACAACCCACCACGAGCCATTATTTCGTCGAGACCCCCAGCATGCGCATGCTGGTACTCGCGGCGATCGGTGTCGTCTTCGGCGATATCGGCACCAGTCCTCTCTATGCATTGAAGGAGTGCTTCAGCGCCGAGCATGGCATTCCGTTCAGTCCCGAGGCCGTGATGGGTGTGATCTCGCTGCTGTTCTGGGCGATGATCCTGGTGGTCTCGATCAAGTACGTGGTGTTCGTGATGCGCGCGGACAACGACGGCGAAGGGGGCGTGCTGGCGCTGATGGCGCTGGCACTGCGCAGCGCCGCGCCACGCTCGCGGCGGGCCAAGGTGCTGATGATGCTCGGCATCTTCGGCGCCTGCATGTTCTACGGCGATGCGGTGATCACACCGGCCATCTCGGTGCTGTCCGCCGTCGAGGGCATCGAGATCGCGACACCGGCGCTGTCCCACTACGTCATTCCGATCAGCCTGGCGATCCTGCTGGTGCTGTTCCTGCTGCAGCGGCGCGGCACCTCGTCCGTCGGCAAGCTGTTCGGGCCCATCATGATGGTGTGGTTCCTGTCGCTCGGCGCGCTGGGGATCTACCACCTGATCGAGTCGCCGGCCATTCTCGCCGCGATCAATCCGCTGTACGGTGTGCGCTTTCTGCTGGAGCATTCGCTGCAGGCGTTCATCGTGCTCGGCGCGGTGTTCCTGGTGCTCACCGGCGCCGAGGCGCTGTATATCGACATGGGCCATTTCGGTTCCGCGCCGATCCGCCGCGGCTGGTTTGCCATCGTGATGCCCTGCCTGATGCTGAACTACTTCGGCCAGGGCGCGATGCTGCTGGGCAACCCCAGCGCGGTGCGCAATCCGTTCTACCTGATGGTGCCCGAACTGCTGCTGATCCCGATGGTGCTGCTGGCCACCTGCGCCGCGGTGATCGCGTCGCAGGCCGTGATTTCGGGCGCGTTCTCGCTGACCAGCCAGGCGATCCAGCTCGGCTTCATTCCCCGCATGCGCATCCGCTACACCTCGGAAGCCGAGATCGGGCAGATCTATCTGCCGGTGATCAACTGGGCGCTGCTGGTGGCCGTCGTGATGGTGGTGCTGGCCTTCAAGAAGTCGGAGAACCTGGCCGCCGCCTATGGCATCGCGGTGACCACGACGATGGTGATCACCACGCTGCTGTCGATCGTCGTGATGCGCCACGTGTGGAAGTGGCCGCCGGCCGTGGTGGCCGTCGCCGGCGCCGCCTTCCTGGTGATCGACCTGTCGTTCCTGTCGGCCAATCTGCTGAAGGTCGCCGAGGGCGGCTGGTTCCCGCTGCTGCTGGGCAGCGCCGCCTTCTTCCTGCTGATGACCTGGTATGGCGGGCGCAAGCTGCTGCGCGCGCGCAGCCTGGAGGAGGGTATTCCGCTGGAGCCCTTCATGGCCGGGCTGCTGGCCCATCCGCCGCACCGCGTCGAGGGCACCGCGGTCTTCCTGACCGGCAACACGGAATTCGTGCCGGTCTCGCTGCTGCACAACCTGAAGCACAACCGCGTGCTGCATGAGCGCGTGGTGTTCCTGAGCTTCGTCACGCGCGACATTCCCTACGTCGACGACGACCATCGCCTCAGCTGCAAGGACCTCGGCGGCGGCGTCTTCATCCTGAAGTCCGAGTACGGCTTCAAGGAAACCCCCGACGTGCACAAGGTGCTCGACCTGTCCAAGCGCAAGCTCGACATGGTCTTCGAGCTGATGGAAACCTCGTTCTTCATCGCGCGCGAGTCGGTGATCCCGTCGCGCCTGCCCGGCATGCCGATGTGGCGCGAGACGCTGTTCGCCTGGATGCATCAGAACGGCGCCAAGCCGTCGGACTTCTTCCGCATTCCGGCCAACCGGGTGGTGGAGCTGGGGACCAAGGTCGAGATCTGAGCGCTGCGGCGGCGCCTGTGGGCGCCGCCGATCGCATCATCCCAAAGCCTGCATGCGGCGCCGCCGTTTGCAGGCTTTTTTGTTGCCGCTTGCCCTGCTGATGAGGGGAGTGAGGTGCCGAAGTGTCAACTTTCGGAGGGCGGCACCGTAAACTCCTCGGGGACGTCCGCCCGAGCCGCACGCAGGCCCCGGGTTGCCTGCATGCAGGCCTTCGGCGCATGTCGCTCTATGTCGTTCAACCAGGAGAACCGGTAGTGAAGAAAGTCCATGCAGTTTCCCTGATCGGGATGCTCGCGCTGCTCGCCGCAGGGGGATGCGCCACGGAATCGTCGCGGGCCTTGCCCGTGCAGCAGGTCGAAAGCGCCAGCCGCCCGTACCAGGGCGTACGCGCGCCGATCGCGGTCGGCAAGTTCGACAACCGCTCCAGCTATATGCGCGGTGTGTTCTCCGACGGCGTGGACCGCCTCGGCGGCCAGGCCAAGACCATCCTGATCACCCATCTGCAGCAGACCGGCCGCTTCAACGTGCTCGACCGCGACAACATGGAAGAGATCAAGCGCGAAGCCGGCATCAAGAAGCAGCAGCAGAACCTGAAGGGCGCCGACTACGTGATCACCGGCGACGTGACCGAATTCGGGCGCAAGGAAGTCGGCGATCGCCAGCTGTTCGGCCTGCTCGGCCGCGGCAAGTCGCAGGTCGCCTACGCCAAGGTCGCGCTGAACGTGGTCAACATCAACACCTCCGAGGTCGTGTACTCGACCCAGGGCGCGGGCGAATACGAGCTGTCGAGCCGCGAGATCATCGGCTTCGGCGGCACGCAGAGCTACGACTCCACGCTGAACGGCAAGGTGCTCGACCTTGCGATGCGCGAAGCGGTTACCAAACTGGTTGGCGGTATCGAGAGCGGGACCTGGAAGCCCGCCATCCAATAACACCTCTTCGAGGAACGGGTCATGAAAACGACGTTGCAAACGTCGCGGCTGGCATTGGCGGCCGCGGCGTGCGGCGCGCTGCTTGCCGGCTGCGCGAGCCAGAACACGCTGTACCAGTGGGAGGGGTATCAGCCCCAGGTCTACAACTACTTCAAGGGCGAGCCCAAGCAGGAGCAGGTGATCGTGCTCGAGCGCGATCTCGAGAAGATCAAGGCCGCCGGCAAGCTGCCGCCGCCCGGCTATCACGCACACCTTGGGCTGCTGTACGCCGATCTCGGCAAGGACGACGAAATGGTGCGCGAATTCCAGACCGAGAAGGCGCTGTTTCCGGAGTCGGGCACCTATGTCGATTTCCTGCTGCGCAATATCAAGCGTCCGGAGAAGAAGGCCGACGCCGGCGGCAACAAGGTGGAGGTCAAGTAAATGAAGACGCTGTTTTCCCGCACGCTGCTCTCGCGGCTGCTTCCGCTGGCGGCCGTCGCCGCGCTCGCCACCGGCTGTGCCGCGCCGAAGCAGATCGACTACGCCGCGTTCAAGCAGGCGCGTCCGCGCACCATCCTCGTGCTGCCGCCGCAGAACGAATCGCCCGAAGTGCAGGCGACCTACAGCGTGCTGTCGCAGGCCACGTATCCGCTGGCCGAGGCCGGCTACTACGTGCTGCCGGTGACCCTGGTCGACGAGACGTTCAAGCAGAACGGCATCACGCAGCCCGGCGAAATGCACGCGGTGGCGGCGGCCAAGCTCAAGGAGATCTTCGGTGCGGACGCCGCGCTGTACATCGACATCACCAGCTACGGCACCAAGTACTACGTGATCGACAGCGCCACCGTGGTGACGGCGAAGGCCAAGCTGGTTGACCTGAAGACCGGCACGGAGCTGTGGACGGGCTCCGCTTCGGCCTCGAGCAACGAGGGCGGCAACAGCTCGGGCGGCGGCCTGGTCGGCATGCTGATCGCGGCGGCGGTCAAGCAGATCATCAACAGCGCCACCGATGCCGGCCACACCGTGGCGGGGGTCACGACCAGCCGTTTGCTGACGGCCGGCCAGCCCGGCGGCATCCTGTACGGCCCGCGCTCGCCGAAGTACAACGCGGATTGATCCGGCGAGGGCATCCATGCGGGCGGTTCTGCCGCGGACGGTGCCGCCGGCTAGGGGCGGGCACGAAAGGCGGACCCGTCCAGCCAGATCGCGTCCGTCCGCGGCAACGCCGCCGTTTGGCGTTTCCATTGCCAATCCGCCAGCCAGCCGCCCCGCGCCGGCAGCCTGTTCCGGGTCGAATCGAGCGCCATCAACGGCAGCAGTCGATCGTTGGGGTGCAACGCCAGCGTGGCCTCCCATATCCGTTGCCAGGCGGCCGTCATCTCCGTTGCCGTGTGCAGCCGTTCGATATTGTCCGCCAGACTGGACAGCGGCAACGGTCGATCCAGGCGCGGCAGCGCCTGGATCGCGCGAAATACCTGCTGCCACAGCCCGCTGTCGACCACCAGCCGCGATAGCAGCGCCAGCAGGTCGATGCGGTCCTGGCGAGGCAAGCGGCCGGCGGCTTCCAGCAGGCGATCCAGCGCCGAATCCACCTGCTCACGGGGCAGGTGAGCCATGGCATTCGCCAGGGCCGACAGGGCCGCGCCTTGTTCGTGGACAGGCAGTTCAAGCGTCATGGCGAGAATCGCGTCCCATGCGGCGCGGCTGTCGGGCGCCCTGTCCAGTGTCAATGCGAGTGCCGGCAGCACCTGATTGCGCTGTTCAGGTTCAAGCGCCTCGGCATGGTCCAGGACCATATTCCACGCCTGCACCCTCGGCTCGCCGGTCACCAGTGCCAGGGGCAACAGAATGAGACGGAACGGCAGCGCTTGCACGGCGCTGGCGTCGATCAGCGTGATCACGAGATCGATGTTGTGCTCGCCGACGATCCCGTTCTGGACCCGGCAAAGCTGCCGCAGGACGATGTAGCGCTCGCCGTCTGACCGCAGACGGGCCATGGCCAGGGTATACAGGACCAGCCAGTAATCCGCCCGAAGTTCCGGTGGGAGTCCGGGAAGTGCGTCAGCCAGCGCCTCCAGCAGCCAGCAATGCAAATCGGGCGGCAGTTCGTTCAGCTTCATGAGCGCGTCATCCCAGCCCAGCAGGCAGTCCTCGGGCGGCAGCAACGGCAGCAGCCGTGCAGCGGCGATATGGCCGAGCGCGGCTGACGATCCCTGGTGGGAGGCGGCGAACTCGATGAAGTATTCGTAGTGCTGCGTGACGGTCTGCGTCTGCATCGCTAGCGTCGGCATGGCGAACGCGATCAGCAATGCCTCGGGCGTATCGGCCGGCAACGCCGCGATGGCGCGGCGCAAGGCATTGTCGGCGTGCCGAAAGGCCGGCGGCGCTTCGAATGTCGACCGTGCCGCGCTGCGCAGCGTCCAGATTTGTTCCACCTCCAAAGTGGACGCCACCATCGCGGCCAGACAGTGGTTGACCGGGGGCTCGGCCATTCGCTGCGACGGGAGGTCGCGCAGCACGACTGACAGGGCATCCACCCGCAATGACACGGGCAGGTCCATCAGCGCGTCCTGCACACGTCGATACAGCTGCCTGCGCGACTCCAGGGCGCATGACGGGGGCAAGTCGTCGCACGCCAGCATCACGAGCGCCACCATGCCGAGCGGTGTGGGCCGCGCCGCCTTCGGCAGACGCTCCACCGCGCCGAGCAGCGAACCGGCGGCGGACAGCCACAGCGCGGGCGGCATCCGGCAAATCGATCGGCCCAGCCGCGTCAGAACCTCGGAGCGGGGCCCGGGCAGCAGGCGAACGCTGTCGCGCAATACCGCATCGAGGTTCGATGGTGTCACCGCACGATCGCTGCGCACGTCGATACCGTGCCGGAACGCCATCGGTCCCAGCAGGCGACGGCAATGCGGCTCCACGCGAGACAGCGCGCTGATGTCCCGCGGGCCGAGATAACCGGCCAATTGCATCACGATGGGTTCAGGCAATGCCGCGAAACCCAGCCCGCGGGGCCAGGCGCGCGCCGCGGGGCTGGGGCCGCGAACCGACCAGGCGGCGGTATCCATGGCCCGCCGCGTCGCCGCTTGGCCGAGGTGCCGACGGCTCCATGACAGCCACCGATCCAGCAGTGTCTGGCCGGGCTGGCCGGGCTGTGCATCGGCTTGCGGGCGCAAGGGCGAGATGGCGGGCATCCCGTCGCCCGCATCCGAGGCGTGCGGCGACTCCCGCATACCGCTGGCAGCGGCCGGTTCGGGATGGTTCGAAGTGGTCTGCGCGGGCGCGGACGAGGCAAGACTGCGGGCTGCCTGCATGCGTCGATTCCTCCTGGCAATGGTGCGCGACGTCGGCCGGCTTGCCGCCGTAACGCGTGCCGGAAGTCTCGACCGTACCAGCCAGGGGGATATCGAAAAACCAACGCGGGCTTTGAGATCCCGCTCGATGGCGGGCGGCACCGGGGCGGCACTGCGGCCGCCCCGGGTCGCGCCCGCATCTGCCTACCGCTTCAGCTTGGCAAACGCCGCCGCCATCGCGCCGGCGGGTTCGGCTTCGCGCCGGCCGCCGCCCTGGAAGCCGCGGCTCGGGCGGTTGCCGCCGCGTTCCTGGCGCTCGCCGCCGGCGGCGCGATTGCCGCTCTGGCCCGGCTCGTCATCAAGGCGCATCGACAGGCCGATCCGGTTGCGCTTGACGTCGACCTCCATCACCTTGACCTTGACGATCTGGCCAGCCTTGACGACCTCATGCGCGTCCTTGACGAACTTGTTCGACAGCGCCGAGATATGGACCAGCCCGTCCTGGTGCACGCCGATATCGACGAAAGCGCCAAAGGCTGCGACGTTGGTCACCACGCCCTCGAGCACCATGCCCGGCTGCAGGTCCTTGATGTCCTCGACGCCGTCCTGGAAGGTGGCGGTCTTGAACTCCGGACGCGGGTCGCGGCCCGGCTTTTCCAGCTCGCTGAGGATGTCGCGCACGGTCGGCAGGCCGAAGGTGTCGTCGGTGAACTGCGTCGGCGAGAGTCCGCGCAGCGCATCGCGGTTGCCCATCACGTCGCGCAGGTCCTTCCTGATATGGTCGAGGATGCGCTTGACCACCGGATAGGCTTCCGGGTGGACCGAGGAGCGGTCCAGCGGATTGTCGCCGTCGTTGATGCGCAGGAAGCCCGCCGCCTGCTCGAAGGTCTTGTCGCCCAGCCGTGGCACCTTCTTCAGCGCGTCGCGATTGGGGAAGGCGCCATTGGCGTCGCGGAACTCGACGATATTGCGCGCCAGCACGCTGTTCAGGCCCGACACGCGCGCCAGCAGCGGCACCGAGGCGGTATTGACGTCGACGCCCACGGCGTTCACGCAGTCCTCGACCACCGCATCGAGCGTGCGGGCCAGCTCGCGCTGGTTGACGTCGTGCTGGTACTGGCCGACGCCGATCGACTTCGGATCGATCTTGACCAGTTCGGCCAGCGGGTCCTGCAGCCGGCGCGCGATCGACACCGCGCCGCGCAGCGACACGTCCAGATCGGGGAATTCCTTCGCGGCGAGCTCCGAGGCCGAATAGACCGAGGCGCCGGCCTCGCTGACGACGATCTTGGTCAGCTTCAGCTCCGGCGCCTGGCGCATCAGGTCCTGCACCAGCTTGTCGGTCTCGCGGCTGGCGGTGCCGTTGCCGATCGACACCAGCGAGACGCCGTGCTGCTTGGCCAGGCGCGCCAGCGTGGCCAGCGAACCGTTCCAGTCGCGGCGCGGCTCGTGCGGGTAGATCGTCGCCGTCTCCAGCAGCTTGCCGGTGGCATCGACCACCGCGATCTTGCAGCCGGTACGGATGCCCGGGTCGATTCCCATCACCGCCTTCGGGCCGGCCGGGGCGGCCAGCAGCAGCTCGTGCAGATTGCGGCCGAAGATCTTGATCGCCTCGCCTTCGGCGCTCTCGCGCAGCTGCGTCAGCAGTTCGGTTTCGAGGTGCGGCTGCACCTTGACGCGCCAGCACCAGCGGCAGACGTCGCCCAGCCATTTGTCGGCGGGGCGGTTCAGGTTCTGGATGCCGACATGGCGCGCGATCATCGCCTCGCACGGGTGGGGCACCAGCGCGTCCTGTTCCTCGCCCAGGCCAAGCTTGATCATCAGCACGCCGGCATTGCGGCCACGGAACAGCGCCAGCGCGCGGTGCGACGGGATCGTGCGGATGGTCTCGCTGTAGTCGTAGTAGTCGCGGAACTTCTCTTCCTCGGCGGTTTCCTTGCCTTCGACCACCGACGAGGTGACCACGCCGTTGGACCACAGATGCTCGCGCAGCTTGCCCAGCAGTTCGGCGGTCTCGCCGAACTGCTCCGACAGGATGTCGCGTGCGCCGTCCAGCGCCGCCTTGACGTCGGGCACGCCGCCGTCGGCGGTGGGCTTGCCGTTGACGTACTTGGCCGCCTCGGCCTGCGGATCGAGCGTCGGGTCGGCCAGCAGCGCATGCGCCAGCGGTTCCAGGCCGCATTCTCGCGCGATCTGGGCGCGGGTGCGGCGCTTGGGCTTGTAGGGCAGGTACAGGTCTTCCAGCGCCTGCTTGGTGACCGCCGCTTCGATCGCGGTGCGCAGCTCCGGCGTCAGCTTGCCCTGTTCCTCGATCGAGGCCAGGATCGCGGCACGGCGTTCCTCCATGTCGCGCAGGTACAGCAGCCGCTCCTCGAGCGAGCGCAGCTGCGTGTCGTCGAGGTTGCCGGTGACCTCCTTGCGGTAGCGCGCGATGAACGGCACGGTGGCGCCTTCGTCGAGCAGTTCGACGGCCGCCGCCACCTGGCGGGGTTGGACGGACAGCTCGGCCGCGATGAGCGACACGATCTTTTGCGTGACGGAAGCTGGCAGGTTGGACATCGGAAAAACACTCAGTCGAAAGCGGGGCATTTTGCCACAAGCGAACGGCGCTTCATCCGGCATGCCGCCCGTGCGGGGATCGATTCTGAATCGGCCTGGCTGACAGGCCGCGCGCGGGCGCGGTGGCATGCCCCGATGGTAGAATCCGCCCATGAACCTCAAGCCACAACGGGCCGCTTCGCCGGCATGTTTTCCGGCCGCCGATCGCGCGGCAACGACACCTGCCGGCAGGCTGTCCAAGGTCCCGATGCTGGCGCGGATGCTGGCGCTGGCGTGCCTCGCCGGGCCGCTGCCCGCCGCGCTGGCGCAGGGCCCGGCTTCCGCCCCGGCAGCGGCCGCTGCCGCCGCCTCAGCCGAACCGCAGGCGCCGCGTGACTTCGACGCCGAGCGCAAGGCTGTGGCCGATTCGCGCGCCTGGACCAACTACCGCTTCGCTACTGCCGAGCACGCCTGCTACGACAAGTTCTTCGTGACGAACTGCATCGAGCGCGCCAAGGAAACCCAGCGCGCCGAGCTGGCCGTGCTGCGCGAGCGCGAACTCGCGATCGGCGAGGCCGAGCGCGCCTTCAAGGCCGCCAAGCGCGATCGCGAGCAGGCACTGCGCCAGGCCGAGTACGAGGCCAGCCAGCCGCAGCGCGCGGCCGACGAACAGGCCAATCGCGCCGAGTTCGAACGCAAGCAGCAGGAGCAGAAGCTGCGCGACGCGCAGCGCCAGGCGGAAGCGCCCGAACGTGCCGCGAATGCCGCGGCTTACCAGCAGAAGCAGGCCGACTACGACGCGCGGATGCGCGAGGCGCGCGAGCGCGGTGCCGAGCAGGCCCGCCAGCGCGCCGAGAACGTCAAGGCCTACGAGGCCAAGCAGCAGCAGGCGATCCAGCGCCAGCGCGAGGTCGAGGAGCGCCGCGCCAAGGCCAAGGAAAAGCAGGGCAGCGGCGAGTCGCCGCGGCCGTTCGGTTTCTGATGATGGACGTCGCCGGTGGGGGAGGCCAATGGACGATGGACCAGGATCTGAACACCCTCGAACGCCAGATCATCGAGCTGCAGATCGAACACCGCGATCTGGACTATCTGATCGACCGGCTGTCCGGCGAGGCCGGCCACGATGAACTGCAATTGCGCCGGCTCAAGAAGCGCCGGCTGAAGCTGAAGGACGCCATCACGCTGCTGCAGCTGCAGCTCGAACCCGACGTACCCGCTTGATCTCCCGGTCCGCGATCCCGCGGGCCGCCATGCCAGCGCCGCCGGCCACCGCCGGCGGCGCACCGAATTCCTGCCAGCCTTGTCCGATTCCGATCTCTCCCATCCCGGCGACGATGCCGCCGCCCCCGCCATCCAGCCGGACGCCGCCGACGCGCGCGCCGCGGCACTGGCGCGCATCTTCGCGCCGACCGGCACGCTGGCGCAGGCCATCGACGGCTATCGGCCGCGCGATGCGCAGGCGAAGATGGCCGCCGCGGTGGCCGACGCGATCGAGGCGCACGACACGGTGATCGTCGAGGCCGGCACGGGCACCGGCAAGACCTTCGCCTATCTGGTGCCGGCGATGCTGTGGGGCGGCAAGGTGATCCTGTCGACGGGCACCAAGAACCTGCAGGACCAGCTGTTCCTGCGCGACATCCCGACCGTGCGCCGCGCGCTCAATGTGCCGGTCTCGGTCGCGCTGCTCAAGGGCCGCGCCAACTACGTCTGCCACTACCACATGGAGCGGGCCCAGTTGAACGGGCGGCTGGCGTCCAAGCAGGACGCGGCGTGGCTGCGCGAGATCGCCAACTTCGCCAAGACCACGTCGTCCGGGGACAAGGCCGAGCTCGCCAGCGTGCCCGAGAACGCACCGGTATGGCAGCTGGTGACCTCGACCCGCGACAACTGCCTGGGCACCGAGTGCCCGCACCACAAGGAATGCTTCGTGATGCGGGCGCGCAAGGAAGCGCAGCAGGCCGACCTGGTGGTGGTCAACCATCATCTGTTCTTCGCCGACGTGGTGCTGCGCGATACCGGTATGGCCGAGCTGCTGCCGGCGGCGAATACGGTGATCTTCGACGAGGCGCACCAGCTGCCGGAAACCGCGACGCTGTTTTTCGGCGACAGCCTGTCGACGAGCCAACTGCTGGAGCTGGCGCGCGATACGGTGGCCGAAGGCCTGTCGCATGCGCGCGATGCGGCCGACTGGGTCGGCATCGTGGCACCGTTCGAGCGGGCCACGCGCGACCTGCGGCTGGCCTTTGGCAAGGACAATGTACGGCTGGCGCTGGGGCAGATCGAGGCCGATGCCCGCATCGGCGAGCCGTTCTTCGACACGCTCGATGCGCTGGAGAAGGCGTTGAGCGACGTGGTGGCGCTGCTGCAGGGGCAGGCAGAGCGCGCCGAATCGCTGGAGCAGTGCCACCGTCGCGCGCTGGAACTGGCGCAGCGGCTGGCGGCCTGGCGCGACGACAGTCCGGCGCCGCAGCCGGCGGTGGAGGTGGCGCGTTCGGGCGCGGCGGCGGGGCAGGCAGCGCTGGCGCAGTTGTCGGAGTCCGGGGCGGCGCCCAGCGAGGCGGTCGATTCGACTTCGGTTCTGGCCCAAGTTTTGGCGTCCGAATCGGCGTCCGCATTGGCGTCCGAACCGGCGTCCGAACCGGCGTCCGAACCGGCGTCCGAATCGGCGTCCGAACCGGCGTCCGAATCGGCGCCCAACTCCGCGCCCAGTCCGAACCCCCCCGAAACGGTGCGCTGGGTCGAAGTGTTCTCGCATACCGTGCAGCTGCACCGCACGCCGCTGTCGATCGCGCCGATCTTCGCGCGTCAGCGCGCGGGCCATCCGCGCGCGTGGATCTTCACCTCGGCGACGCTGTCGGTCAAAGGCAATTTCGCCCACTATGCCGCGCAGTTGGGGCTCGACAAGGACCGCTCGCTGTCGCTGCCCAGTCCTTTCGACTACGGCGAGCAGGGCCTGCTGTACGTGCCGCGCGAACTGCCGGCGCCGCAGTCGCCGCAGTTCACCGATGCCGTGGTGGCCGCCGCCTTGCCGTTGATCGAGGCGGCCGGCGGGCGTACCTTCCTGCTTTGCACCACGCTGCGCGCAGTGCAGCGCGCCTCGGACCTGCTGTACGAGGCCTTCGCCGAGCGCGGGTTGCAGTTGCCGATCCTGGTCCAGGGCCAGGCCAGCCGTACCGAGCTGCTCGATCGCTTCCGCGAGCTTGGCAACGCGGTGCTGGTCGGCAGCCAGAGCTTCTGGGAAGGTGTCGATGTGCGCGGCGAAGCGTTGTCGCTGGTGGTGATCGACAAGCTGCCGTTCGCGCCGCCCGACGATCCGGTGCTGGCGGCGCGCATGGAGGCGCTGCAGAAGAAGGGCCTGAGCCCGTTCGCCGTGCACCAGTTGCCGCACGCGGTGATCACGCTGAAGCAGGGCGCCGGCCGGCTGATCCGCTCGGAGACCGACCGCGGCGTGCTGGTGATCTGCGACACGCGGTTGGTCGAGAAGCCCTACGGACGCCAGATCTGGCAGAGCCTGCCGCCGTTCAGGCGCACACGCGAGCGGGACACGGTGGTGGCGTTTCTGGAAGGGTTGAAGCAGGCGTAGCGAAGCCGCGGCGATCGTCGCGCGCGGCCCGCCGCCAAAACAAAAAGCCCGGTTCGATCGATCGAACCGGGCTTTTTCATGCCTGTCGCAGTGGCATCAGAACAGCTTCCACCACGGCTTGTCCTTCTCGCGGCGCTCGCCGTACTTCATGAAGTCGCTGTTGGGAAAGTTCATCTCCATCACGCGCATCGTGTCGTCGCGCAGGTCCTTCATGCCAAGCGCCTCGTACGAACGGATCATGATGTACAGCGCCTCTTCGTTGGCAGGCGCGCCATCGTATTCCTTCAGCGCCTGCTGCGCGCGATTGACCGCCGCCAGGTACGCGCCGCGGCGATAGTAGTAGCGCGCCGCGTGGACCTCGTGCTGGGCCAGCGAATTGACGATGTACTGCATCCGCGCGGCGGCGTCCGGCGTGTAGCGGCTTTCGGGGAAGCGCGTGACCAGCGTATGGAAGGCGTCGTAGGCCGCGCGCGCCGCCTTCGGATCGCGCTCGCTCAGGTCCTGGCCCGAGAAGCGGCCGAGCCAGCCGAGGTTGTCGTTGAAGTTGATCAGCCCCTTCAGGTAGTACGCGTAATCGACGCTGGGGTGATTCGGGTGCAGCTGGATGAAGCGATCGACCGAGGCCAGCGCGGCCGCGGTCTCGCCGTCCTTGTAGTTGGCATAGGCCGTATCGATCTGCGCCTGCTGGGCGAAGCGGCCGAACGGGTAGCGGCCCTCGAGTTTTTCGTACAGCTTGACCGCGCGCGGATAGTCGCCGCTGTCGAGGGCGTCCTTGGCTTCCGAATATAATTTGTTGGCTGACCAACCCGTCGTTTCGTCGGGTTGTTCCGAGAGCAGGCCGCATGCCGACAGCATGACGCAGCCGCCCGCGAGCAGAATCGCTCCAAATCTTGCGCGCCAACTGGCGCGTCTCATGCTCATCGATTGCATGGGCAACCTATTCCGGATGAAAAAAAGCGTCAAGCATTATAGCCCAAGCCCCTCGGTCGCCAGCCCGCAAGCGGCCCCCGACAGCGAGGCCGCACGCGATGCGGCGGTGGAAACCGAACTGGAGGATTTCGACGAGCTGCCCGCGGCCGCACTTGTCGACGCAGAAAGCGGCGCCGACATGGTGCCGGTGGTGCTGGAAGTCGACAGCGCCGCACACGGAGAACGGCTCGATAAATTATTGGCCCGGCAGCTCAGCGAATTCTCGCGCAGCCGTATCCAGCAGTGGATCGATAGCGGCGCCGTGACGGTCGACGGCGCCGTTCGCCGGCCGCGCGACAGCGTGCAGATGGGACAGCGCATCGAGGTCAGGCCGCAGGCCGCGCCCGAAACGCTGGCCTTCACGGCGGAGCCGGTGCCGCTGCAGGTGGTCTACGAAGATGCCGCGCTGCTGGTCATCGACAAGCCGGCCGGCCTGGTGGTGCATCCCGCCGCCGGCAACTGGAGCGGCACCGTGCTCAACGGGCTGCTGCATCGCGATCCGGCCGCTGCCTCGCTGCCGCGCGCGGGCATCGTCCATCGGCTCGACAAGGAGACCTCCGGCCTGATGGTGGTGGCTCGCACGCTGACCGCGCAGACCGATCTGGTGCGGCAGCTGCAGGCCCGCACGGTCAAGCGGACCTATCTCGCGCTGGTGTGGGGCGAGGCGCCCGACGAGGGGACCATCGATGCGCCGATCGGCCGCGATCCGCGCGAACGCACCCGGATGGCGATCGTGCATACCTCCAGCGGCAAGCCCTCGCGCACGCATTTCCGCACGCTGGGCGTGGCGCCGCTCGGGCGCGGCTGCGTGTCGATGGTGATGTGCCAGCTCGAGACGGGTCGGACCCACCAGATCCGCGTGCATTTCGAATCGATCGGCCATCCGCTGCTGGGCGACCCGGTCTATCACCGCGCCACGCAGCGTGGCCAGCGCCCAGCCATCAAGGCGCCGTTGCCGGTGCCGTTCGAGCGCCAGGCGCTGCATGCCTATCGCCTGGGGCTGGTGCATCCGGTCAGCGGCAGGGCGATGTCGTGGCGCGCGAGCGCGCCGGACGATCTGCAGGCGCTGATCGACGCGCTGGAGTTCACCACGCTGGAAGAGCGCGATCGCTACGACGACGAAGACGACGAGGATTGGGACGGCGTCGTGATCGAAGGGGATGACGACGATGGAAAGGACGACGATGGCGAGGGGCGCGCATGACGAACGCTGACGACCACCGCCTGGCGCAGTTGACCCCCGATTGGCCCGCGCCGGCGCCGGTACGGGCGCTGTCTACCACGCGCATCGGCGGCGTCAGCTGCGGTCGGTACGGCCTGGCAGATGGCAGCACGGGCGGGCTCAATCTCGGCACCCATGTCGGCGACGATGCCGGCGCGGTGGCGGAGAACCGGCGGCGACTGCGAGCCTGGCTGCCAGCGGCGCCGCGCTGGCTCGAACAGGTGCACGGCTGCGCCGTGGTGACGGCCGACGGGTCCGATGGCTCCGACGTCGACGACCGCACGCCGGCGATCGCGCCGCCGCGCGCCGATGCCAGCATCGGCACGACGCCGGGACAGGTCTGCGCGGTGATGACGGCGGACTGCCTGCCGGTCCTGCTGTGCGATCGCGCGGGCACGGTGGTCGGTGCCGCGCATGCGGGCTGGCGCGGGTTGTGTGCCGGCGTGGTCGAGGCCACGCTGGCCCGTATGGAAAGGCAACGCCCGGACGCTGGATCGCCGCCGCAATGGCTCGCATGGCTCGGGCCGGCGATCGGGCCGGATGCCTTCGAGGTCGGCGCCGAAGTCCGCCTTGCATTTCTCGAACAGGCCTTGCCGCACGAGCGCGAGGCGGTGGAGCGAGCGTTCCGGCCCGCCGCCGCCGGCAAGTACCTCGCCGACCTGTACGCGCTCGCCCGCACGCGGCTTGCGCGAGCGGGCTGTGTCGACGTCTACGGCGGCGATGCCTGCACGGTCAGCGATCCGCAGCGCTTCTACTCGTATCGGCGCGATGGCGTGACCGGGCGCATGGCGAGCCTGGTCTGGCTCGAGCCGGCGTCGAACGAAAGATAAGCGGCCGGGCAAGGGGCAGGGCGGCCGAACGGCATGCAACTGCTCTATTGTCCGGACGAGCTGACATTTGTCTTCACGATGCACCGCCGTCCGGTGGCGTCGCTGGCGACGGCTTGGCGGCGGCCTGTGCCGCTTGTTCTGCCGCCTGTTCCGCCGCGCGCCGCCGCTTGCGCCGTCCCGGCGTGCCGAGGATATAGAGCAGCAGCGCGACCGGTCCGATGCCATACAGCAGGAAGGTGGCGATCGCGGCCACCACCGTGTGTTCGGTGATGGCCATCATCAGCGCGACGTAGAGCCAGCCGATCGCGACGATATACATGGAAATTTCATCCTCTTCGTGGACGCTTCCGGGTGCGTAGTCACCGGCTGCGCAGCGCCTTTGCGTCAAGACGTTTCCCGCATTGACAGCGTCATCGTTGCAAGGCAACAATGCCCCGGACGGCGAGTCACTGCGCGGCCCGCAGCGCCCCGCACCACGGTATGCCGTGGAAAGCGCGCTGGCCGTCATTCGGCAAGCATACCGTACGCGCTCCGTGGCCGGAGGAGCGCGACGCGTGCCGGCTCTCCCGGAGCGAATCGCTGAACGGCGTTCCGGGCCGGCTCACCCACCAGACGGCAGAGAGACACGACATCATGGCGACCGGCAAAGGCGCGGCAGCTTCCGGACAGGAAGAAAAGACCACACCGTTTTCATCGACGCCGGGGCCATTCGATCCAGCGACATGGCTGGAGTGGTCCAGGCAGGCGCAAGCCAATGGCCGCGCGGCCGGCATGCCGGGCGCGGAAGCGTTCGCCGCGCTGGGCGCCTTGCCGGGCGGCGCATTCGCCGGCGGTGCCTTTCCTGGGGGGGCATTCCCCGGCGGTGCGTTTCCCGGTATCAAGATCGCCCCGGCCCAACTGGCCGAGATCCAGCAGCGCTTCATGCAGGGATTCACCGACCTGTGGCGCGCGATGGCGGCCGGCGACCAGCAGCAGGTACAACTGACCGACCGGCGCTTTGCCGGCGACGCCTGGCGCAGCAACGCGCCGTATCGCTATGCCGCCGCGTTCTATCTGCTGACCGCGCGCGCGATGAGCGAGATGGCCGACGCCGTCGAGGCCGATGCCAAGACCCGGCAGCGCATCCGTTTCGCCGTGGCGCAATGGGTCGATGCGATGTCGCCCGCCAATTTCCTCGCCACCAATCCCGAGGCGCAGCGGCGCCTGATCGAGTCGAATGGCGAATCGCTGCGCGCGGGCCTGCGCAACATGCTCGAGGACCTGACCCGCGGCAAGATCTCGCAGACCGACGAGTCAGCCTTCGAGGTCGGCCGCAATGTCGCGATCACCGAAGGCGCGGTGGTCTACGAGAACGAGTACTTCCAGCTGCTGCAGTACAAGCCGCTGACCGCCAAGGTGCATGCGCGCCCGCTGCTGATGGTGCCGCCGTGCATCAACAAGTACTACATCCTGGACCTGCAGCCGGAGAGCTCGCTGGTACGCCATATCGTCGAGCAGGGCCATACGGTGTTCCTGGTGTCGTGGCGCAATCCGGACGCGAGCATGGCGGCGCGTACCTGGGACGACTATATCGAGCACGGCGCGATCCGCGCGATCGAGGTCGCGCGGGCGATCAGCGGGCAGCAACGCATCAACGTGCTGGGTTTCTGCGTGGGCGGCACCATCGTGTCAACCGCGCTGGCGGTGATGGCCGCCCGCGGCGAACGTCCCGCGCAGAGCCTGACGTTGCTGACCACGCTGCTCGATTTCTCCGACACCGGTGTGCTCGACGTCTTCGTCGACGAAGCCCACGTGCAGCTGCGCGAAGCTACGCTCGGGGGCGCCGCCGGCGCGCCGTGCGCCTTGCTGCGCGGCATCGAGCTGGCCAACACGTTCTCGTTCCTGCGGCCGAACGACCTGGTCTGGAACTACGTGGTCGACAACTATCTGAAGGGCAATACGCCGGTGCCATTCGACCTGCTGTTCTGGAACGGCGACGCGACCAACCTGCCGGGGCCCTGGTATTGCTGGTATCTGCGCCATACCTATCTGCAGGACGAGCTGAAGGTGCCCGGCAAGCTCACGGTCTGCGGCGTGCCGGTCGACCTGGGCGAGATCGACGTGCCGACCTATCTGTACGGTTCGCGCGAGGACCATATCGTGCCGTGGACCGCGGCGTATGCGTCGTCGCGGCTGTTGTCCAATGACGTGCGCTTCGTGCTGGGTGCATCCGGGCATATCGCCGGAGTCATCAATCCGCCGGCCAAGAAGAAGCGCAGCCACTGGCTCAACGAGGACCTGCCCGACAGTCCCAACGACTGGTTGGCTGGCGCGACCGAGGCGCCGGGCAGCTGGTGGCCGGACTGGTTCGCCTGGCTCGGCAAGCACGCTGGCGCGAAAAAGGCGGCACCGACGCAGTACGGCAGCCGCGACTATCCGGCCATCGAGCCGGCGCCGGGCCGTTACGTCAAGACAAAGGCCTAGGCAACCGGGGCAACGTGAGAGGGGGACAGCATGGGATCGGCAAGCAGCCCAGGGCGACCGCCTTCATCGGCCGCTTCCCGTCCGCGCCCCGGCATCGACATCGAGACCGACATCGACATCCTGAATCCGCAGTATCCGTATTCCGCAGTATCCGTATTCCATAGAGAGGACTGAACATGACTGACGTTGTGATCGTATCGGCCGCCCGCACCGCGGTAGGCAAATTCGGCGGCTCGCTGGCCAAGGTGCCGGCCCCCGAACTGGGCGCCATCGTCATCAAGGCCGCGCTCGAGCGCGCCGGCGTCAAGCCGGAGCAGGTCAGCGAAGTGATCATGGGGCAGGTGCTGACCGCCGGCTCGGGGCAGAATCCGGCGCGCCAGGCGGCGATCAAGGCAGGGCTGCCGCATATGGTCCCCGCGATGACCATCAACAAGGTGTGCGGTTCGGGCCTGAAGGCCGTGATGCTCGCCGCCAACGCGATCGCCTCGGGCGACGCCGAGATCGTCGTGGCCGGCGGCCAGGAGAACATGAGCGCGGCGCCGCACGTGCTGCCGGGCTCGCGCGACGGCTTCCGCATGGGGGACGCCAAGCTGATCGACACGATGATCGTCGACGGCCTGTGGGACGTCTACAACCAGTACCACATGGGCATCACCGCCGAGAACGTGGCCAAGGAGTACGGCATCTCGCGCGAGGCCCAGGACGAGTTCGCGGTCAGCTCGCAGAACAAGGCCGAGGCAGCGCAGAAAGCCGGGCGCTTTGACGAGGAAATCGTTCCCGTGATGATCCCGCAGCGCAAGGGCGAACCGCTGGCTTTCGCTACCGACGAGTTCGTTCGCCACGGCGCCACGCTCGAGAGCATCGCGGGCCTGAAGCCGGCCTTCGACAAGGCAGGCACGGTGACGGCGGCCAACGCCTCCGGCATCAACGATGGCGCCGCCGCCGTGGTGGTGATGTCGGCCGCCAAGGCGCGCGAGCTGGGTCTGACCCCGCTCGCCACGATCCGCGCGTTCGCCAACGCCGGTGTCGATCCGAAGGTGATGGGCATGGGGCCGGTGCCGGCCTCGCAGCGTTGCCTGTCGCGCGCCGGCTGGAGCGTGCAGGACCTCGACCTGATGGAGATCAACGAGGCCTTTGCCGCGCAGGCGCTGGCGGTGCACAAGCAGATGGGCTGGGACACCGACAAGGTGAACGTCAACGGCGGCGCGATCGCGATCGGCCATCCGATCGGTGCCTCGGGCTGCCGCATTCTGGTGACGCTGCTGCACGAGATGAAGCGGCGCGATGCGAAGAAGGGCCTGGCGTCGCTGTGCATCGGCGGCGGCATGGGGGTGGCGCTCGCCGTGGAGCGGTGAGGGAGGGGTGGGCCGGCGGGCACGGAGTGAATGCGGGCGGCATGGCGCCGTCCGTCCGGCGCGCCGGCATCGATAACAAGAACCTGATTAGGAGTGGATATGACTCAGCGCATTGCATACGTAACGGGCGGCATGGGCGGTATCGGTACCGCGATCTGCCAGCGCCTGGCCAAGGACGGCTATCGCGTGGTGGCGGGCTGCGGCCCCAACTCCCCACGCCGTGAACGCTGGCTGGAACAGCAGAAGGCGCTCGGCTTCGACTTCGTTGCCTCCGAGGGCAACGTGGCGGACTGGGATTCCACCAAGGCCGCGTTCGACAAGGTCAAGGCAGAGGTCGGCGAGGTCGATGTGCTGATCAACAATGCGGGCATCACGCGCGACGTGGTGTTCCGCAAGATGACGCGCGCCGACTGGGACGCGGTGATCGACACCAACCTGACCTCGCTGTTCAACGTCACCAAGCAGGTGATCGACGGCATGGCCGATCGCGGCTGGGGCCGGATCATCAATATCTCGTCGGTCAACGGGCAGAAGGGGCAGTTCGGCCAGACCAACTACTCGACCGCGAAGGCCGGCCTGCATGGCTTCACGATGGCGCTGGCGCAGGAAGTCGCGACCAAGGGCGTGACGGTCAATACCGTGTCGCCGGGCTATATCGCCACCGATATGGTCAAGGCGATCCGTCAGGACGTGCTCGACAAGATCGTCGGCACGATCCCGGTCAAGCGCCTGGGCCAGCCGGAGGAGATTGCCTCGATCTGCGCCTGGCTGGCGTCGGAGGAATCGGGTTTTGCCACCGGTGCCGACTTCTCGCTGAACGGCGGCCTGCATATGGGCTGACCGAAGGGGCCGGCAGTTGCCGGCCCCATGCCGGCGTGCCGCGCCCGGCGGTGCTGCGCTGCGTTGGACGCGCCGCAGCACCGTGCCGACGCGTGCGTGCGTCCGGCTCCAAAACCTCGCTTTTCCCCCGTTTTATCCGGCGATTTCGCGCGTTTGCTTGCGGGTTTTCCTTAGCGCCCGCGCCTTTTCACAGTGCCTTGTTAAGCATAGAATCAGGGCATCAACGCCGCCGGCACCAATTTGGGACATCGAGAAATACGACGCGGATCGCGCCCTTGGCCGGCGGGTCGGCCCCGCGCCGCTAGCGTTGCCGGATTGCGCACTGCACGGCATGCGGTGCAACAGCGAACGATCGACCGTGCCGCACGAGCACGGGCTGCGGCGTCAGCGCACCGGCAGCGGATTACAAAAGGATAGAGCACCGATGGCCACCACCAAGAAAGGCGCAGAGCGACTGATCAAGAAATATCCGAATCGCCGGCTCTACGACACCCAGACCAGCACCTATATCACCCTGGCCGATGTCAAGCAGCTCGTGATGGACAACGAGGAGTTCAAGGTCGTCGACGCCAAGTCGGGTGACGAACTGACGCGCAGCATCCTGCTGCAAATCATCCTTGAGGAAGAGACCGGTGGCGTGCCGATGTTCTCCAGCGCCATGCTGTCGCAGATCATCCGCTTCTACGGTCACGCGATGCAGGGCATGATGGGGACCTACCTGGAGAAGAACATCCAGGCTTTCATCGACATCCAGAACAAGCTCGCCGAGAACTCCAAGGGCCTGTATTCGGGCGAGGCCTTCAGCCCCGACATGTGGTCGCAATTCATGAACATGCAGGCACCGATGATGCAGGGCATGATGAGCAACTACATCGAGCAGAGCAAGAACCTGTTCGTGCAGATGCAGGAGCAGATGCAGAACCAGGCCAAGAACATGTTCGGCAATTTCCCGTTCAACCAGCCGGACAACAACAAGAAGACCGGTCAGGGCTGAACGGCGGTCGTCGTCGATCGGCAGTAGCGGCGGGCCGCAGCGCCCGCCTGCCGACGCGGTGGTCTCGGGGTAGAATCGCGGTCGTTCCGCCGCCACGGCCGTCTTCCGGATGGCAGGTCGCGGCCCAAGACCGCGCGCGCCACCAGAAGGCGCGGCCCCCACACCGCGAAATCCATGTCGTCTCAGTCGTCCTCTCCTTCCTCCTCCCCTGCCGGCGCCGTCACTGGCGCGGCTGCCACCACGCCGAAGGTGGGCTTCGTATCACTCGGCTGCCCCAAGGCCCTCGTCGATTCCGAACAGATCATCACCCAGCTGCGTGCCGAGGGCTATGCCATCAGCGGTACCTATGACGGCGCCGACCTGGTGGTGGTCAATACCTGCGGCTTTATCGACGAGGCGGTGCAGGAGAGCCTGGACGCGATCGGCGAAGCGCTGACCGAGAACGGCAAGGTGATCGTCACCGGCTGTCTCGGCGCCAAGAAGGACGCCGGCGGCAACGATATCGTCACCAGCGTGCATCCGAAGGTGCTGGCCGTCACCGGCCCGCATGCGCTGGGCGAGGTCATGCAGGCCGTGCACACGCACCTGCCCAAGCCGCACGATCCCTTCATCGATCTGGTGCCGCCCGCCGGTATCAAGCTGACGCCGAAGCACTACGCCTACCTGAAGATTTCCGAGGGCTGCAATCACCGCTGCTCGTTCTGCATCATTCCGTCGATGCGCGGCGACCTGGTGTCGCGCCCGGTGGCCGAGGTGATGCTCGAGGCCGAGAATCTGTTCAAGTCCGGCGTCAAGGAACTGCTGGTCATCTCGCAAGACACCAGCGCCTACGGCGTCGACGTCAAGTACCGCACCGGCTTCTGGAACGGCCGTCCGCTGAAGACGCGCATGACCGAACTGGTCGGCGCGCTGGGCGAAGTGGCGCGCGAGTACGGCGCCTGGGTGCGGCTGCACTACGTCTATCCGTATCCGCACGTCGACGAAATCATCCCGCTGATGAACGACGGCCATGTGCTGCCGTATCTGGACGTGCCGCTGCAGCATGCGCATCCGGACGTCCTCAAGCGGATGAAGCGCCCGGCCAACGCCGAGAAGACCATGGAGCGGATCCGTGCGTGGCGCGAGATCTGCCCGGACCTGACGATCCGCAGCACCTTCATCGCCGGCTTCCCGGGCGAGACCGAGGCGGAGTTCCAGACGCTGCTCGACTTCATCGCCGAGGCCGAACTGGACCGCGTCGGCTGCTTCGCCTATTCGCCGGTCGAGGGCGCAACGGCCAACGATCTGCCCGGCGCGCTGCCCGACGAAGTCCGCGAGGAGCGCCGGGCGCGCTTCATGGAGGTCGCCGAGGCGGTGTCGGCGCGCCGCCTGCAGCGCAAGATCGGACAGACGCTGCGCGTGCTGGTCGACGAGGTCAACCAGGATGGCGGCATCGGCCGCTCGGCCGCCGATGCGCCGGAGATCGACGGCCTGGTTTATATCGATCCGCCCGCAAAGCCGTACCAGCGCTACAAGACCGGCGAGTTCGTTTCGGTGCGGATCACTGGTGCCGACGGCCACGACCTGTGGGGCGAGGCCGTGGCGTAACGCATCCGGCATGCCAGCCGGGACGCTTACCGGCGCGCCGACATTAGGTAAAAGTACGATCGTTCGGAAAATGGACCGCAGGGCTATACTTTGCGGTGCAACATTACCCAATGGAGACAGACATGACCCGTGAAGTGGTGGTGGTCAGCGGCGTACGGACCCCGATCGGAACCTTTGGCGGCAGCCTCAAAGACCTGTCGCCGACCGAGCTCGGCGCGATGGTGGTGCGCGAGGCCCTGGCCCGCGCCAGCGTGCAGGGCGACGAAGTCGGCCACGTGGTGTTCGGCAACGTGATCCAGACCGAGCCGCGCGACATGTACCTGGCGCGCGTGGCGGCGGTGGAGGGCGGGGTGTCGATCGACGCGCCGGCCCTGACGGTCAACCGGCTGTGCGGCTCCGGCCTGCAGGCCATCGTCAGCGCGGCGCAGACCGTGATGCTGGGCGATGCCGACGTCGCCATCGGCGGCGGCGCCGAAAGCATGAGTCGCGCGCCGTATCTGGCCCCCGCGGCACGCTGGGGCGCGCGCATGGGCGACGCGAAGCTGCTCGACATGATGCTCGGCGCGCTGCACGATCCCTTCCATTCGATCCACATGGGCGTGACGGCCGAGAACGTCGCGCGCGAATACGACATCAGCCGCGCGCAGCAGGACGAGGCCGCGCTGGAGTCGCATCGCCGCGCGTCGGCGGCGATCCGCGAAGGGCGCTTCAAGGAGCAGATCCTTCCGGTCACGTTGAAGTCGCGCAAGGGCGACGTCGTGTTCGATACCGACGAGCATGTGCGCCACGATGCCAAGGCCGAGGACATGTCCAAGCTCAAGCCGGTCTTCGTCAAGGAGAACGGCACCGTGACGGCGGGCAACGCGTCGGGCCTGAACGACGGCGCCGCGGCGGTCGTGCTGATGGAGCGCAGCGTCGCCGAGCGGCGCGGCCTGAAGCCGCTGGCGCGGCTGGTGTCGTACGGCCATGCCGGCGTCGACCCGAAGACCATGGGCATCGGCCCGGTCCCGGCCACGCGCAAGGCGCTGGAGCGCGCCGGCCTGTCGGTCGCCGACCTCGACGTGATCGAGGCCAACGAGGCCTTTGCCGCGCAGGCCTGCGCGGTCAACAAGGCGCTGGGGCTGGACCCGCTGAAGGTCAATCCGAACGGCTCCGGCATCTCGCTGGGCCACCCGATCGGCGCCACCGGGGCGCTGATCACGGTCAAGGCGCTGTACGAGCTGCAGCGGGTGCAGGGCCGCTATGCGCTGGTGACGATGTGCATCGGCGGCGGCCAGGGCATCGCCGCGATCTTCGAGCGGATCTGACCATGGGCCGGCGGCGTGGGGCTGGCTTCGTTGCAGCGATCGGCGCGGTCGCGGCCACGGCCGCCGCTGCGCTGACGTGGACCGCGCCGGCCGCCGCGGCCGGCGACACGGTGCTGTCGACCGCGTCGCCGCCGCGCGCCGGCAATGGCACCGGTACCACCGGCACCGGGATCAGCAGCAACGGCAAGGCGCCGGCGCAACGCCAGCGCGACGCCCGCGGCATGTCTGCGGTGCCGGCCTTGCCGCCGCCCCAGCCTTATCCTTCCGGCCAGCAGATGCCCGTCTATGTCGGCCCCGACGGCGTGGTCGCGGTGCCGTCGATCGACATGACCCCTAACAGCGGCGTGGTCTACGGACCGCCGCCGCCGCGCTCCGGCATCGTCGAAGACCGCAAGCGTTAAGCGGTCAAGCGGCTTAAGGGGCTTGAGCGGGTCAAGCAGGTCAAGCGGATCAAGCGGATCAAGCGGATCAAGCGGATCAAGCGGATCAAGCGGATCAAGCGGATCAAGCGGATCAAGCGGATCAAGCAGGTTACGCGGGGAGGGCCGCGCGGCGGCCATCGGTCCCATGGCGGCGCCGCCGTCATTGCTGGTAAGCTCGGAGGCTCTATCCGCACTCGCCAGACAAGGAATCCGCCGTGTCCGACCGTCCCCTGACCGATACGAACGCCGCTTCCCCGAACGACAACGATCCCGCCGCAACGCCCGACTGCTACGTGCAGACGCTGGCGGTGCAGCCCCCGCTGCAGGTACCGCCCGGTTTCGCTTCCTTCTCCCCGCCGACCCATCGCGGTTCCACCGTGGTGTTCCGCAATCTCGCCGAGCTGCGCGCGCATGGCGACGGCGCCACCACCTACTGGCGCTACGGCATCCATGCCACCCCGACCAGCGAGGCGCTCTGCCAGCACCTGGCGATGCTGGAAGGCGCGCGCCATGCCTTGCTGTTCCCCTCGGGACTGGGCGCGATCTCGCTGGTCTATTTCGCCTTGCTCAAGGCGGGCGACGACGTGCTGGTGCCGTACAACGTCTACGGGCCCAATCGCGAACACGGCGAATGGCTGGCGCGCGATTTCGGCATCACGGTGCGCCCCTACGATCCGATGCTGGGCGCCGGTATCGCCGAGCTGATCCGGCCCAACACGCGGCTGATCTGGATGGAGGCGCCCGGTTCCGTGACGATGGAAGTGCCCGACAGCGAGGCCATCGTCGCCGCCGCCCGGTCGCGCGGCGTGCTGACCGCGATCGACAACACCTGGTCGGCCGGCGTCTACTTCCGGCCCTTCGACAAGGGCATCGACATCTCGGTGCAGGCCCTGACCAAGTACCAGTCGGGCGGCAGCGATGTGCTGATGGGCGCGGTGCTGTGTCGCGACGAAGGGCTGTACCAGCGGCTCAAGCGCATCCGCATGCTGATGGGCTGGGGCGTGTCGGCCGACGACTGCTACCTGGTGCTGCGCTCGCTGCCGAGCATGCCGGTGCGGCTCGCGGCGCACGACCGCGCCGCGCGCGAAGTCGCCGAATGGCTGGCGCAGCGGCCGGAAGTCGCCAAGGTCCTGCATCCGGCCTTGCCCGACTGCCCCGGCCACACCTTCTGGCGCCGGGACTTCTCCGGAGCGAGCGGCCTGTTCGCGGTGGTGCTGCATGCGCGCTATCCCCGCGCGCAAGTCGACGCTTTCGTCGAGGCGCTGCGGCTGTTCGCGATCGGCTGGTCGTGGGGCGGGGCGCACAGCCTGGCCGTGCCCTATCACGTGCCGACCATGCGGCCGGCCGGCAGCTGGCCGCCCGCGGGGTGGGAAGAGGCCGGCGAGCTGGTACGGCTCTATATCGGGCTCGAGGATACGCGCGACCTGATCGCCGATCTGAAGGCGGCGATGGAGGAAAAGCTGGTCGGTTGACGGGCTGGCGGACGGCTGCCGCCCGGAGCGCTTGGAGGATGGATTCGCCCCGGGCGGCTGTCGATCGGCGTTGCCCGGGGAGGTTCAGCCGGCGCCGAACCGCCGGCGCAGCAGGAACAGCGCGATGCCGGCCGCGGCGGCCATAGCGGACAGCGCGGCCGCATACCGCCATCCACGCGCCGTCGCGGGTTCGATACCTGAGAAGCGCGGCATCCGCGCCAGGTCCTCGCGATCGACGCCGCGGTAGCTCATGATCCTCGGCACGAAAAAGGCCCGCCACTGCGCCTCGTAGCGCCCGACCGCCGCGGTGTAGCGCGCATGGCGCGGCGCGTCGATGCCGGCCAGTTCGTCCGCCAGCATGGCCATCGACAGCGCCGGAGAGAGCCACGTCCAGCGTTGCAGCGCGATGTAGCGGCGCGCGCGCGTATCGTCGAAGGCCTGCATGCGCGGACCGATGCGTGCTTCCAGCGCGAGATAGCGCGGCATGAAGCTGACCGGCCAGGTGTGCGTCGCGGGAGCGCCTGGCGCGCGCTCGGGATGCGCGGCATACCATTGCGCCAGCAGCCGGTCGGAATCGGCTTCGGCGCGCTGCTGGGCGTCGCGGATGTCGACGATGGCAGCCAGGCGCGACGGCATCGCCTGCTGCCGGTCCACCATCCAGCCAAGCGCGGCCGGCACGGCGAAAGTGGTCAGCAGCCACGCCCCGATGCCGAGCAGCACTGCCGATGGCGCCGACACCGGCAGCATGCCGATCAGCGCGCAAACCAGCGTCCAGACCGCCACGAAACCCGCCAGCGCGAGCAGCCACCACACCAGCGCCGCGAACGTCGCGCCGGGATCGAGCGAGAAGGCGAGGCACGATGCCGCCGCGCCGATGCACCATACCGCGGCGGCACGCAGTCCCAGCGCCGCGGTCAGCCACAGGCCCACCCGTGGGCATTGCACCAGGGTCAGCCGCCACAGCTTCTGTTCCCGCCCTTGCTGGACCATGCCTGCGCACAGGCAGATCACCGCGAGCGGCACCAGCAGGGCCACCACGGTGGCGAACTGCGGCATGGCCAGGCCCTGCAGCAGGGGATTGGCGAGCCGGTCCTCGCGCCGTGCGTCGGTATGGCGGCTTTCGACGGTCACGCGCACGGCGCAAGCATGCAGCTTGAACCCGCCGCTGCCGAGCGCGAGACCGCCGAGCGGCGGCAGCACCGCCGGCGGCGCATCGGCGCGCGCGATGTCGAACGCGGCTTTCGCGGCCTTCACGGGATCCGCGGCCTGAAGGGGACTCGCCGGCGAAGCGGTGGGCACGGCGGCCGGCAAGTTGGCGCCATGCGTGGCAATGCGCCGCTGCCAGTCGCTGTCCAACGCCTGGAGATGCGTTCGCCACGCGCGCGCGTCCAGGCCCGACGACAGGGCGCTCGCGAGCAGCACGATCGCCAGCAGAACGAACACCCACAAGCTCGCGCGGTCGGCCAGCAAGCGGCGCCATTCGGCACCGGCGACCGCAACGGCCGCGCGCCTCATGGTGCCAGGCGCCGCGTGGACGCCCCCAGCAGGATCAGGCTGGCCAAGGTCCAGCCGAGCAGCGCCACGACCTCGGGCCGCGCTTCGCGCAGCGCGAAGCCCACGCCGGGCGGACGATAGGAGAAGGGTGGAATCGCGCGCCATAGTGCCTCCCCGGCATAGCGGTCCTCGAACGAGCGAAAGCCGCGCGTATGCGCGGCGTCCCAGCGGTCGATCGCGGTGTTGACCTGCTGCCGATAGCGTTCTGCGTGGTCCTCGAAACGGCGCTGGTGCGACAGGTCGGTGCCCGCCAGCTTCATCGACAGATTTCGCAGCGCCAGCGTCGGGCTGAGCAGCGCGGCGACGCGCAGGATCCGCTCGTGCCGCGCATAGCGGTCCCACAGCGCGTCGAAATGCAGCTGGTGGACCCGGTCGGCATAGCGGTCGCGCTCCAGGCGCCGCAGCGCCGCGGCGCCCGCCGGCAGGTCTTCGACCCGCGCCACGCCATGGCGGCGCATCAGTTCGGCATCGAAGCGCCGCCCCCGCTCGGCCAGGTCCCCATCGCCGGGCAGGCCCTGCTGGTAGTCGCGCTGGATCGCGCTCCAGAACGACCCGGCGCTGGGCAGCGGTTCGAGATGGTCGGCGATGGCCGCCGCGGCGCGCGGCACCACCAGCACCGCGGCCAGCCACCACGCCAGCAGCAAGTACAGCGCCGCATGACTGCTCGGCGCGCGGGCCGATACGGTCAGCGCGACGACGACGAAGATGCCGACATGCAGCAGGTAGGCGGCCGCCAGTGCGGCGCCGCGCCACAGCACGTCGGCGTTGGGGTCGGCGTCCGCGGCCCCCCATGCTGCCGCCAGCAGCGGCGTCGCGGCCGCCACGCCGAAGGCCAGCAGCAGCGCGAGCAGCTTGGCGGCGACCAGCCGCCACGGCGATACGCCGATGCCATGCAGCATCCGCAGCGTGCCGCTCTCGCGCTCGCGGCTCAGCGCATCGAAGGACAGCGCCACGACCAGCAGCGGCAGCAGCGCCGACAGGACGAAGGCCACGTCCAGGCGTCCGAAGCGCTCGCCCGGCAGCGCGTCGGCGGCGGGCTCGAAGCGGGTGGTATTGCGGCGATGCGGCTCGAGCCACAGCGCGCGGCCCAGATAGGGCGTCAGGCCGGGATCGAGCGCGGCCAGCACGCTGTCGGGACGGAACACGTAGTGGCCGAAATGGGCGCCGCGGTGCGGATGCTTGTCGCCCTGGGCATCCCACTGCTGCCGCGTGGCCGCCGCTACCGCCGCGGTTTCCCGCATCTGCGCCGCGTGCCGCTGCAGCGAGGCCAGCAGCACGCCGGCCAGCAGCGCGGCCACCGCCAGCGTCAGCGCGACGGTGCGGCCATCGCGCGCCATCGACCGCAGCTCCTTGCGCAAGGCGATCGCGATCATGCCGGCACTCCCGCGGGCTGCGCGCAGGCCAGATAGGTGCGTTCGAGCTCGGCGTGATCCAGCGTATGGGCGTCGAACTGGGCGACCAGCCGGCCGGCGTTCAGGATGCCGATGCGGTCGGCCACCTGCCGCGCGTTGAAGAGATCGTGCGTGGCCATCAGCACCGCCATGCCGCCATCGGCGGCTTCGCGCACGCGGCGGGCGAAGTCGTTGGCCGCGGCGGGATCGAGGCCCGAGGTCGGCTCGTCCAGCAGCATCGCGCTGGCGCGTTTGGCATGGGCGATCGCGAGGCCGACCTTTTGCCGCATGCCCTTGGAGTACGTCGCCACCCGTCGCCCGTGCGCCGCGACGTCGAGCCCGGCCTGCGTCAGCATCCTTGCGGCGGCGCGGCGGTCCAGCCGGATCCCGGCCAGCGCGCAGAAATAGCGCAGGTTCTCGATGCCGCTCAGATAGGGGTAAAGCGCGACGTTCTCCGGCAGATAGGCCAGCCGTTGCCGCACCGCCGTCGCATCGCGCCCCAGCGACAGGCCGTCGACCCGCACGGTGCCGGCCTGCGGCGCGACAAAGCCGAGCAGCACGTCGATCGTGGTGGACTTTCCCGCGCCATTGCCGCCGAGCAGGGCATAGACCACGCCCCGGCCGACATGCAGGTCCAGTCCGTCGATGGTGCGCCGGCCGCCGCGCACCACCACGAGGCCGTCGATCGAAAGGACGTCGCTCATCGGCGTCTCCTCAGAAGAAGTAGCGCATCGCCACGCCGAACTGCAGGCGGGGCTGTGGCGAGACCAGCAGGCCGGCCGACGAGCCGTACGCAATGTCGCCGGCAAAACGCCGTGGCTGCAGGATCGCGTAGGTGGTCCATTGGGTCTGCTTCCAGTCCAGCGTCGCGCGCAGGTCATAGCGCGTGTAGGTCGGCATGGTCCGCAGCTGGATCTGCGGCGTGCCGACGTAGTAGGGATTGCCGGCGGTCAGGTAGGCGTCGGCGTTCAGCGTCAGCGTCGCGCCGGTCAGCCGGCGCCGGTACTGGGCGCCGGCCTTGAGCAGATGGCGCGGCACCGACAGCCGGGGTCCGGTATTGGGCAGCGGGTTGTTGGCGCGCGCCTCCAGGATCCTGCCGTAGCTGGCGTACAGCGAGACGGCGCGCGTCGCCTGCCAGCGCGTCTCGAGCTCGTAGCCCTTGCGCGTGGTCTCGCCGGCCGAGCGGTACGAGCCGTCCGGCTGCGCGATGATCTCGTCCTCGTTGAGGATGTGATAGGCCACGCCGGACACGCTCCATCCCTGCGCCGGCGTGGCGGTGAAGCCGATATCGTGCGAGCGCACCTTGGACGGCGACACGTCGTAGATCGTGCCGCCCGGCGCGCCGAGCGGCCCCGTCGGTCCGCTGCCGCTGATCTGCTCGGCGGCCGGCGAGCGGAAACCCTGCGCCACGTTGGCGAACAGGTCCAGGCGCGGCATCGCCGTCCATACCAGCCCGAGCCTGGGGGTCGTCACGCCGGCGCGGTAGTCGGTGCTGGCCGCCGGCATCTTGCGGTTGTGGATCTCGTAGTCGAAGCGGTCGTGCCGCACGCCGCCGAGCAGCTTCAGGTTGGCGAAGGGCTTGTACTGGCCCTGGACGAAGACGCCGTACGTCAGCAGGTCCAGCCCCTGGTCGTTGACGTAGTTGGCCGTCGGCACGTAGTTGCGCCAGATGCGGCGCTGGGCATCGCCCCGATCGCGGCGCAGCTCGACCCCGGCCATCAGCGCGGCATCGTCGTTCCACACCGCGTTCCAGGCGAAGCGTCCGCCGTAGAAATGCCGGTCGTCCGAGCCCACCGTGTGCTGCACGGCGCTATTGGCGATGCCGCGCTCGCGCTCGAAGGTCTCGCCGTACAACGTGGCATACCAGCCGGCCTCGCCAGCGGCCGGCGCGCGATGGAACACCAGGGCGGTGCGTTCTCCGCTGCCGAAGCCCGGCAGGCCGTACTGGGTCGAGCGCGGGCTGACGCGGCCAGCCTCGAGATCGTCCAGCAGCAGATAGCCGGCGGCGGTCGATTCGGAGCGGTAGTGGTTGAAGCGCAGGCTGTACTGGCCGTCGCCGACGCGGGTCGAGAGCTTCCAGAACAGGTTGTCGCGTTCGGTGCGGCCGTCGCGGCGGTAGCTATGGGCGCGGAACACGTCGGCAATCAGCAGCGACTGGATCTCGGGCGAATCCGGCTGCGTCGAGAAGGTGTTCGACAACACCAGCGACATCCGCTTGCCGTCGTAGCGGTCCAGCGCGACGCCCACGCTCGACGGCACCTCGCCGCCGTTGGCGGTGCGGATGTCGACCGCGCCCGCGCGGTTCTGGTCGCCGTACAGCGCCGACACCGGGCCCTTGATCACGTCGATGCGGCCGATCATGTCCGGCGTCAGCCATTCGAGAAAGGCGGGCCCGTGTCCGGCGCCGGCCTGGCTCGACGGCATGTTCTGCGGCACCCCGTCGATATAGACCGCGGTATCGGCGCCGTGCGTGCCCTGCGTGGCGAAGCCGCGCATTCGAAACCCGTTGCCGGTATCGCCCTGGTCGATGTTGTTGGCGACCACACCGGGCACGCGCCGGAAGATGTTCGAGATGTCGCGGCCGATATTGAGCGTGCCGACCTCGTCCGCGGTGATGACGGTGACGGCCGACGGCAGGCCGGTGCTGTCGACCGTCACGTCGGCACGCTTGCCTTGCAGGTCGACGTAGTCTTCCTGGCCGACCACGGTGACCTGGGGCAGGGTGTTGTCGGTGGCGGAGGCCGGCGGTCGCGCGTCGGTCTGGGCGGCGACGTGGGAAGCGAGCAGCGCGCAGGCGCCGACGCCGAGCGCGCGCGCACGGCGGCGCGTCGCGAGAATTCGGAGAGTCATGGCGATTCCGGACAGCCGGCGTCACGCAACGCCGGATGGATGGACCAGGGGCATGGCGCGCGGCCGGCACGGCGGCACGCCTGCACGAAAACGATGCGAAAGGGGAAGGCCCGGTGCGGGAGAGAAAAGGCGCCGCCGGAGCGAGGTCAGGCCGGCGGGCCGCGAGGAGGGGGGACGGTACCACGCGGGTTCGGCGACAAGGCAAGGCCGGGCGCGGCGAACCGGGACTGGAGCGCGACGATGGCGGCCGGCGGCTCGGGCACCGGCAGCGCGTAGGCGATCAGCAGATGCAGGCGCGGGGCGCACCACAGGCAGTCGCAATGCCGTTCGTCGCCGGGTTCGTTGGCCGGTGCCTCGGGTTGGGCCACGGCAACCTGGCGCGCCGATGCGGCGCCATCGAGCGCCTGCGTGGCCATCTCCCCGGACGACACCACCGCCGGCGCAGCGATGGCTTCCAGGCCATGCAGATGACGCACCGCGCCCCACGCCTGATACAGCGTGAGGGCAAGCAGCAGCCAGACGAGACGGTGTTTGAGCGCGGCGGACATGGCCTTTGGCGGATTTGCCGGCAGGAGAGAGGCCAAGCCCTCTCGGTGTGGGCTTGGCGCGCCACATATTAACGCAACTCGATTGCAATAAGGAAGGCCCGAGCACAGCCCCGCCCACAAAAAAAGCGGACCCACCGGTCCGCCTCGGATCGCCGACCATCGTGTCGTTCCGGCGCAAGCGGGGATCCAACGGGTTCTCGAGACGCTGGATTTCCGTTTGCGCGGGAATGACGCGATCGTTGGCGGTCGATTGCCGCAGCCTCAGAAGCTGAACGTCGCGCTGGCCCGCACCGTGCGCGGTGCGCCCTGGGTCAGGATGAAGCCATAGCTGGGCAGCCAGTACTTCTCGTTGGTCAGGTTGTCGACCACCAGCCGGAACACCGCCGGGGTCTTGCCGAGCTTGGTCGAATAGCGGATGCCCGCGTCGAAGGTGTGGTACGCCGGCACCCAGTTGCTGTTGTTCGCCTCCAGCGCCATCTTCGATACATATTGGCCGCCGGCGGTCAGCACGAGGCCCGGCACCGGCGGCACCGCGTATTCGACGTAGGCGGTCGCCTTGAAGGTCGGCGCGCTGTAGGCGCGCTTGCCCAGCACGTCCGGCGAGGCCTCGACGTTTTCCGAATCGAGCAGCGTGACGCCGCCCATCAGCGTCCAGTCGCGCGCGATCCGGCCGCGCGCCGACAGTTCGACGCCGCGGTAGCGGGTTTCGCCGCCCTGGGTGTAGACGTTGTCGCCGCGCAGGTAGTTGAGGCCGCGCTGGATCTGGAACACCGCCGCGTTGATGGTCCAGTCCTCGAGTTCGGCCTTGGCCCCGATCTCGTACTGGCGGCTCTTCAGCGGGCCAAATACCTCGCCGGCATTGCGCGCGGTCAGCGGCGCCGAGCCGCCCGCTTCGAGCGATTCGACATAGCTGCCGTACAGGGTCAGCGGCTGCACCGGCTTGTACATCAGCGCGACGGTCGGCGTCAACGGCGATTTCTTGTAGGTGCTCGAGATGGCGCCGTCCGGGTTGTAGCCGGTCTGGTCGTAGCGGGTATAGCGCAGGCCCGCCAGCACCGACCACTGCTCGTCGAACTTGATGGTGTCGCTGACGAAGACCGACTTCTGCTCGATCTTCGAAGCGCGATACAGCACGTCGGACGACGGCACGCGCGACAGCGGCAAACCGGTCGGCACGAACTGGCCCGGATCGTACAGGTTGCCGAAGCCGATGATGCCGCCGCCGCTGAAGCTGCCCCAGTTCTGCACCAGGCTCTGCCACGACAGTCCGGCGGCGATGTCGTGCTCGATGCCGCCGGTGCGCACCTTGCCGGTGGCCATCGTCTGCGCGTGCTGGTAGTGGTAGCGCGAGTACGAGCTGTACTGGTTCTCGGCATAGTTGCCCGCGTTGTCCAGCAGCAGGATCGCGCTGTCGGCATTGCCGCGGTTCTGCTGCGTGAAGCGATACGAGGTGCGCAGGTTCCAGTTGTCGGCGAAGCCCCAGTTGAGCTCGGTGCCGAGGCTCTTGATCTCGGTTTCGTAGTAGGTGCCCTTGCTGGCCACGCGCTGGCTGCCGTCGAGCGTGCGCGGCGTGGTGACGAACTCGGTCACCGGCGCACCGAAGTCCTGGCCGGGGATGATGCCGTAGTAGGCGCCCTTGACGTTGCGCTGCTGGTAGAGGCCGTCGAGCGACCAGCGCAGGTTGCCGGTCAGTTTCGCGTCGAGCGCTACCGAGGCCGAATCGCGCTTGATATGGCCGCCGTCGACGAAGGTGTCGCCTTCCTCGTGCACGAAGCCGACGCGCGCGCCGAACATGTCGTTGGCGCCGAAACGCCCGCCGACGTCGATCGACTCGCGCAGCACGCCGTCGGAGAGATAGCCCAGCGTCGCGCTGCCGGCGAACTTGGAGGTGGGGCGCTTGCTGACGAAATTGGCGATGCCGCCCGGCGCGCCGAAGCCGTACATGAAGCCGCCCAGGCCCTTGAGCAGCTCGACGCGCTCGAAGTGTTCCAGCGGCACGTCGCTGCCCCAGTTCGGAATGGCGAGGCCGTCGATCTTGTAGCCCTCGAGCAGGTCCAGATGCAGGCCGCGGATGGTCAACCCCGCTGCCTCGCCGATATAGCCGTCGCCGATCGGCGCGACCGAGGGGTCGCCGCGGAACACGTCGCCCAGCGTGATGGCCTGGCGGTTCTCGATCAGTTCCTGCGGCACCACCGAGACCGAGAAGGGCGTGTCCTGCAGCGGCCTGTCGCCGAGCGCGCCGGTGCTGGCGTCGCTGGCCCGATAGGCGGGGTCGCTGCCGGCGGTCACGTGAACGGTCGGCAAGTCGGCCTGAGCCGTGGCGGTGGCCGAGGTAGGGGACGTGGCGGCGGTCTGCGCCAGCGCCGGCGTGGCGAGGCCACCGACGGCGACGATCATGGCGAGCTGCCGTGCGAGCGGGGTCAGCGCGGGACGGCTGCGGCGAAGGTAGGACATGGCTCGATTCCTCTTGTGTCGTTATGCGAAGGCGCAGCGCTGCCCGGACGCCGCGCAATGCGCGCGCGCCAGAGGGCACTGCAAAAAAGTGGGGGAGTTGTTTTCGAAGAACGCCCGGCGGGGCGTCGGTCGGCATGGGTGCCGGAAGCCGCTTGAAGCGACCTCGGGCGACCTCAGGCGGCCTCAGGCGGCCTCAGGCGGCCTCGTGACGGCGCAGCGGCTTCAGGGGACGCCTGGTACCGTCAGGGTGCCTTGGGGCGCCTTGGGGCGCCCCGGGATGCCTCAGGGCGCGTCCGCCACCGGCGGGGCCGACGGACCGGGGGCGCCGCGGCTGGGGCGCGGCGCCCAGACGGAATCGGCCGGGCCGGTGCGGGCGCGCCGCTGGGTCGCGCGTGCCAGGGCGACGAAGCCGACGGCAAAGGCAAGCGCGCCGATGTCGAAGCCAGCCACGGCCCATTCGCCCTGCTGCACGCTGCGCAGCAGATGGTCGCCGGTCAGGATCGCGTTGGCGACCGGCACCACCAGGTAGGCCAGCGCCGCCACGTACAGCAGCTCGATCGCCGCGCGCACCGGCGGGCGCAGCAGCGCCCAGGCCAGCGCGGCGAAGAACACCGGGAAGTAGACGAAGGACGACGGACGCTCGGGCCACAGCAGCGCGCCGGTGAAGGCCACCGCCACGCCGACGCAGCAGCCGATGCAGACCCCGACGGTGGCCTGCGCCAGCAGCCGGTGCACGCGCGGCTGTTCTGCCTGGCGCGCCTTGCGGCGCGACTCGATCCACAGCAGGTTGCCCGAGTAGAACAGGAAGGCGCCGGCCAGCCCGGCGATCAGATAGACCATGCGCAGCGCCAGGTCGCCGTAGGTGCCGAAATGCAGCGCGAACAGCGCGCTGTAAAGGCCGTGGTTGGCGTCGCGCCCGCTGGCGGTCTGGTTGGCGATCACGCGGCCGCTATCGGGCTGGCCGGCGGCGGCGTGGATGCCGACCGAGCCGAAGTTGCCGAGCGCGCGTTCGCTGTCGCCGCGCACTTCGATCAGTGCATTGGCGTCGCCCACGCGTTGGTAGCGCACCGAATTCGGCTTGAAGCCCTCGCCGGCGGTGCGCTGCGCGATCTCGATCAGTTCGCGCGCCGGCATCAGCGGCGCCGGCTTGCCGGCGGCCTGCACCTCGGGCACCGACGACATTGCGGTGGGCAAGGCCGACATCAGCTTGCCGTCGAAGGTCAGCACGTTGAAGGCCATCGCCAGCGTCATCGACACGCAGAACAGCGCGCCGGTGATTGCGATCACCAGATGGAAAGGCAGGCTGAACAGGCCGATCACGTTGTGCGCGTCCATCCAGAAGCGCTTCAGGTTGCGGCCCGGGCGGACGGCGAACAGGTCCTTCTTGAGCCGCGGCAGGTGCAGCAGCACGCCGGAGACCAACGCCAGCCCGTACAGCACCGACACCACGCCCATGAAATGCATGCCGACCTGCATCGGCAGCCCCAGCGTGTAGTGCAGCGCGTTCAGGAAGTTCGACAGCTCGCCGCGCACGCCGTCGAGCGAGGTGTCCTGTGGCGAGGTCCTGCCCGCGCCCAGCTTCTCCTCGTTGGTGGTCTGCCACTCGCCCTTGGCATCCATCCAGTACGCGGTGGTGTGCGGCTCGCCCTCGGTGGGCAGGCCGATATAGACGCTGGCCGCCGCTTCGGGATGGGCCTTGACCAGCGTGGCGACGAAGCGGTCCAGATCCTCGGGCGACGGCTTGGTGGCGGCGTGGGTTTCGCCGCGGATGCGCGCCGGCGACTGCCACTCGTGCAGCTCGTGGTGGAACACCGTGATCGCGCCGGCGAAGAACGCGATGAACAATGCCCAGCCGGCCATCAGGCCGACCCAGGTATGCAGCGTCTGGTAAACGCGCAGCGTTGCAGCCTTCATGGCGTACTCCTTACGCGGCCGCGCCGGGCACGGCCATCAGCCGCAATCCCCACAACGCACCGAAACAGACGAGGTTGGCCGCGCCCAGCCACAGCCACGCGGCGCGGCTGCTGGAAAACAGCAGGCTGGTGCTGATGATCGCGACCCACAGCGGCAGGCCGGCGGTTACCGCGCCGATGATGCCGCTTTGCCAGCCGCCCGGCAGCCACAGGATGGCCAGCGTGCAGACCGCCAGCGACAGCGGAAAGCCGAGCAGCGTGCCGGCCAGCCATTTGGTGCCGATGCCGCCGTTCATGCCGCCTCCCCGCCGCCGCGGCGCTTGTGCAAATAGCAGCCGAGGAAGGGCCACAGCGACAGGCCGGTGCCCAGCGTGGCCAGCGTCGCGGCGATGGAGGAGGCCCAACTGTGCTCGACCGACCAGCCAACCGCGCCCGCCGACGTCAGCACGATGCCCAGCCAAACCATCATGCGGCGTTGGGGCGGCTGGCGCAGCAGCACCTGGTTGGGGCCGGCCAGGTACAGGCAGGCGGCGCCCGCCAGGCCCAGGAGAGCGGCAAAGAGTTGCATCGCTAAGAATTTGTTGCGGATTAAAAACACGAATGGTAATGATTCGTATTTGGAGATGCAAGTTATTGATATTGTTTGCAATGTATTGGTAGACGGGGAGGGGTGCTGGGGGCGGAGGTTGCCCTCTCTCCGACCCCGTCCCTCAGGCGGGAGAGGGAGAACCCAGCCGGCACAGGCGGAAGAGGGAGAACCCAGCCGGCACAGGCGGGAGAGGGAGAACCCAGCCGGCACAGGTGATCCGAGCCCGATCGGCATCACCGATGGCAACGGCAAATCGGCTCCCCTCGCCCGCTTGCGGGAGAGGGGTGGGGGGAGAGGGTAGTGAGGCGGTGGAAAACTACCGGTGGGACGACAGAGCGGACCGGCAGCGCAGCCGGCCGAGCGAAATCAATCCGCGAACAGATTCAGTAACCCGTCCAGCCCCACATGGTTGAACGCCACGCTGGCCTGCGCCCGTACCACCGGCTTGGCGCGGAAGGCAACCGACAGGCCGGCGATCGCCATCATCTTCAGGTCGTTGGAGCCGTCGCCCATCACGATCGCCTGTTGCGGATCGGCGCCGATCGCCTCGCAGGCCTCGCGCACGGTGCGGGCCTTGACCTCGGCATTGACGATCT
The DNA here is from genome assembly GCA_031180665.1 of Cupriavidus sp. Lineage (GTDB taxonomy): Bacteria > Pseudomonadota > Gammaproteobacteria > Burkholderiales > Burkholderiaceae > Cupriavidus. Next base: position 112,508 of record JAPSLP010000011.1, read on the forward strand.
CGCCCTCGACGCGGCCGGTCAGCTTGCCATCGACGATCTCCAGCGTATTGGCGCGAGTGAAATCCAGGCCCAGCCGGGCCTTGAGCTTCTCGGTGAAGTGAACGAAGCCGCCCGACACCAGCAGCGTACGCAGGCCTGCGCCCCGTGCGGCTTGCAGCATCCGCTCCGCGCCCGGGGACAGTTGCAGCCGCTCCTCGTAGACGCGGTCGAGCACGCTCGCGTCCAGGCCCTGGAGCAACGCGACGCGGCGCCGCAGGCTCTCGTTGAAGTCGGTGATTTCGCCGCGCATCGCGGCCTCGGTGATCGCCGAGACCTCGGCCTTCAGCCCGCAGAAATCGGCGATCTCGTCGATGCACTCGATCGTGATCAGCGTCGAATCCATGTCCATCGCCACCAGCCGGAAGTCGGACAGCTTCCTGTGCGTCGGCAGCACCGCCCAGTCCAGCCGGCGCGGCTCGCAGAACGCCTCCAGCGCATCGCGCAGCCGCGCGTCGAGCGGCGCGCAGGCCTCGGCGGTGGCGACGATGTCGCCGCGCAGGCTCAGGCCGGGCGCGTCGGCAAGCACGCGCAGCGCGTCGATATCCTGGGAGGCGATGGGTTGCAGGCTTTGGACGATCAGGGACATGAGAGAAGTTCGAATCTTGCGTCGTCCCCGCGCGGGCGGGGATCCAGCGGCTTTGCTGCAACAAGCGGCGTTGAAGCCGTGGACCCCCGCGCGCGCGGAGGACGGGGCAGGGCACGGTGCGACGGTGAAAGGACGCTATTGTAATCGTCCCGCGCCTGCCCCTGCGCCATGCCGATCAGCGCTGCGCCATCGTCATGTAGTCGACCGTCAGGTTCGACAGCGCCCGCACGCCGTTGATCAGCGCCGGCTCATCGACGTAGAACTCCGGCGAGTGGTTGGACGGCGCCTTGGTGACATCGGTGCCCTTGGGTGTCACGCCGAGGTTGAAGAACAGGCCCGGCACCTTCTCCTGGTAGAACGAAAAGTCCTCCGACGCGGTGGCCTTGGGCGCCAGCATCCAGTTGCCGTCGCCCGCCACGCGCTTGAGCGTCGGCGCCATCTTCTCGGTCAGCGCAGGCTGGTTGACGGTGGCGTTGTAGAGCTCGACCACGCGGAAGGTCGCCTCGGCGCCGGTGCTGGCCGCGATCGACTCGGTGGTGCGCTTCATGCGCGCATGGATGTCCTTCTTCATGCCTTCGTCGTAGGTGCGGATGGTGCCCATCATCTCGACCTTCTCCGGCACGATGTTCATGCGATTGCCGCCGTGGATCGTGCCGACCGTGATGACCGACGGCTCCAGCATCGCATTGACCTGCCGGCTCTGGATGGTCTGCAGACCGAGCACGATCTGCGACGACACCACGATCGGATCGATGCCGCCCCATGGACGCGCGCCATGGGTCTGGCGGCCCTTGACGTCGATCCAGAACTGGTCGGCCGCGGCCATCGCCGGACCGCTGCGCCAGGCCAGCTTGCCCGATTCGAGGCCGCTGCTGACATGCAGGCCGAAGATCGCGTCGACCTTCGGGTTCTCCAGCACGCCCTCGGCGACCATCTGCTTGGCGCCCCAGATATTGGTGCCGTCCGGTTCGATGTCCGCCGGGCTTTCCTCGGCCGGCTGGAAGATGAACTTGACGGTGCCGGGCAGCTGGTCCTTCATGCCGGCCAGCACCTCGGCGGTTGCCATCAGGATCGCGACGTGGGTGTCGTGGCCGCAGGCGTGCATCACGTCGACCTCCTTGCCGAGGTACTTGCCCTTGGCCTTCGAGGCGAACGGTACGTCGACGCGCTCCTTGACCGGCAGCGCATCCATGTCGGCGCGCAGCGCCACCACCGGCCCCGGCTTGCCGCCCTTGAGCAGCCCCACCACGCCGGTCTTGGCCACGCCGGTCTTGACCTCCATGCCGAGCTTGCGCAGATGATCGGCGACCAGCTTCGCAGTGCGCGTCTCGTAGTTGCCGAGTTCGGGATGCTGGTGGATGTCGCGGCGCCAGGCGATCAGGCGCGCCTCGGCGGCCTTGGCGCGCGTCTCGATCTGCGCGTGCAGGGCGGGATCGCCGGTGCTCGCCTGGCCCGGCGAGGGCGCGGGCGGCGTTGCGGACGTCGTTGCAGACGATGTCGCGGACGATGTGGCCGGCGGCGCGGTCTGCGCCAGGGCCGGCGAGACCAGGGCCGAGCCGCACAGCAGGCCGGCCGCCGCGGCCAGCGCCGGGATGGCGGCCGGCAGCGGCAGGAAGCGTCGGGAGCGGGCGATAGCGGGGGAGCGGCGTGCTGCCATGTCGAGTTCTCCTTTGATGTCGTTGTGGTCGGTATTGCGGCCGACGTTGCGGCCGATGTTGCGACACGTGTTGCAACGGGGCCTCTGCGTGCCCCTTGTCAATGCGGCCGGGCCATGGGCGGCCCGGCCGTTCAGGCCATCGGTGAGCAGGCGCGATGCGCCTTTGGGATTGGGTGTCTTGGATGTCCTGGCGTGCCGGCGCGAACCGTCAGGCCGCGATGCGCAGGCTGTCGACGACCTTGTGCAGGAACGCCTCGCATTGCGCGAGCTGCTCCAGCGCGACGAACTCGTCGGCCTTGTGGGCCTGCTGGATGTCGCCGGGGCCGCAGACCACGGCCGGGATGCCGGCACGCTGGAACAGGCCGCCTTCGGTGGCGTAGGCCACCTTGCTGATCGCGTTGTCGCCGGTCAGCGCGCGCACCAGTTGCGTGATCGCATCGCGCTCGGCCGCATCGAGCGCCGGCGCCGCGGCGATGCGCGTGATGCTCAGGTCCGCGTCGGCATGCTCGGCCCGCATGCGGGGCAGCAGCACGTCGTTCGCATAGGCCTCGATGCGCGCGCGGATCGCTTCCGGATCGACGCCCGGCAGGTTGCGGTACTCGAACACGAACTCGCACAGCGCCGGGATCGTGTTCAGCGCGATGCCGCCCTGGATGGTGCCGGTCGACGCGGTGGTGAAGGGCACGTCGAAGGCTTCGTCGTACGGACCCTTGGCGCGGAATTCGTCGGCCAGGTCGCGGATGAAGCAGATCAGGCGCGCGGCGTATTCGATCGCGTTGACGCCGCGCGGCGTCAGCGAGGAATGCGCTGCCATGCCCTTGACGCAGCAGCGATAGGCGTTGATGCCCTTGTGGGCGACGATCACGCGCATGCTGGTGGGCTCGCCGACGATGCAGCCGGCGGGCTGGATGCCGCGCTCGCGCAGGTCGTCGATCAGATAGGGCGCGCCCATGCAGCCGACCTCCTCGTCGAACGACAGCGCGTAGTGCACCGGTTCGCGCAGCCGTGCCTGCAGCAGCGTGGGCAGCAGCGCGAGGCTGGTGCCGATGAAGCCCTTCATGTCGCAGGCGCCGCGGCCGTACAGCCGGCCGTCGCGTAGCGCCGGGCGGAACGGATCGGTGCTCCAGTCCTGGCCATCCACCGGCACCACGTCGGTATGCCCGGACAGCACGATGCCGCGCTGTTCGCTGCCGTCGGCGGCGGGCACGGTCACATGCAGATTGGCCTTGTTGCGCTGCGGGTTGTAGCTCAGGTGAGGCTTCAGGCCACGGGCCACGAAGTGGTCCCGCACCGTTTCGATCAGGCCGAGATTGGACTCGCGGCTGGTGGTGTCGAACTCGATCAGCCGGCGGGTCCAGTCGAGGGCGGAGTGTTCGGGAGCGTCGGCGAGGACGTCGGCGGGGGCAGGGGTATGGGCTGGCATGCGGCAGGATCACGCTGATGGATGTCCGATCCTACACCTGGATATGTGCCGGGGTCCACTTGCCCTCTCCGGCGAGCGGGAGCGGGAGCCGAACGCAAGCGCTGGCGTTGCTGCCATCGCTGCAGGGTTCCTGCCGACGATCGGAGAAGGTTCCCCTCTCCCGCTCTGCGGGAGAGGGGTGGGGGAGAGGGCAACCACCGCCCCCATCCACCCCTTACGCCAGTTGCCGCAGCGTCTGCTTGATCGTCTGCGCGCGCACTGCCACGTCGGGCATCTTCGCCTCGATGCGCAGCTTGTCCTGTCCGGCCAGCTTGATATGCCGGTTCTTCTGCACCAGGTCGATGATGCGGATCGCATCGATCGGCGGGTTCGGCACGAACTGCACGCTGATCGACGCCTCGCCCGCGTCGATCTTGCGCACGCCGAGCGGCACCGCGGCGATGCGCAGCCGGTGCGTTTCGATCAGCGCCTGCGCCTGCGCCGGCGGGCGGCCGAAGCGGTCGACCAGTTCCTCATGGATGTCGTCGACCTGCTCGGGACGCTCGCAGTTGGCCAGCCGCTTGTACAGCGACAGCCGCTCGTGCACGTCGGTGCAGTAGTCGCTCGGCAGCAGCGCCGGCGTGCCGAGGTTGATCTCGGTGGTGGCCGCCAGCGGCGCCATCAGGTCCGGCTCCTTGCCGGCCTTCAGCGCCTTGACCGCGGCGTTGAGCATGTCGGTGTACAGCTGGAAGCCGATCTCGTGGATCTCGCCCGACTGCTTGTCGCCGAGCACCTCGCCGGCGCCGCGGATTTCCAGGTCGTGCATCGCCAGATAGAAGCCCGAGCCCAGTTCCTCCATCTGCTGGATCGCCTCCAGCCGCCGCTGCGCCTGCCTGGTCAGCCCCTCCGGATCGTGCACCAGCAGATAGGCATAGGCCTGGTGATGCGAGCGGCCGACGCGGCCGCGCAGCTGGTGCAGCTGCGCCAGGCCGAACTTGTCGGCACGGTGGATCAGGATCGTGTTGGCCGAGGGCACGTCGATGCCGGTCTCGATGATGGTCGTGCACAGCAGGATGTTGGCGCGCCGCGCGACGAAATCGCGCATCACGCGTTCGAGCTCGCGCTCGTGCATCTGCCCGTGCGCCACCGCGATGCGCGCCTCGGGCACCAGCTCGGCCAGCCGCGCGCGCTTGTTCTCGATGGTCTCGACCTCGTTGTGCAGAAAGTAGACCTGGCCGCCGCGCTTGAGCTCGCGCAGGATGGCCTCGCGCAGCACGCCATCTTCCTCGCGCCGCACGAAGGTCTTGATCGCCAGCCGCTTCTGCGGGGCGGTGGCGATCACCGAGAAGTCGCGCAGCCCTTCGAGCGCCATGCCCAACGTGCGCGGGATCGGCGTCGCGGTCAGCGTCAGCACGTCGACCTCGGCGCGCAGCGTCTTCAGCGCTTCCTTCTGGCGCACGCCGAAGCGGTGTTCCTCGTCGATGATGACCAGGCCCAGCCGCTGGAACTTGACGTCGTCGGACAGCAGCTTGTGCGTGCCGATCACGATGTCGACGGTGCCGTCGTTGATCTGCTTGATGGCCGCCTCGACTTCCTTCTTGGTCTTGAAGCGCGACAGCTCGACGATGCGCACCGGCCAGTCGGCGAAGCGGTCCGACAGCGTCTGGAAATGCTGCTCGGCGAGCAGCGTGGTCGGCGCCAGCATCGCCACCTGCTTGCCGCCCATCACCGCGACGAAGGCGGCGCGCAGCGCCACCTCGGTCTTGCCGAAGCCCACGTCGCCGCAGACCAGCCGGTCCATCGGCTTGCCCGAGGTCATGTCGGCGATCACCGCGGCAATCGCCGCGGCCTGGTCCGGCGTTTCCTCGAAGCCGAAGCTCTCGGCGAAGGTCTCGTAGTCCTTCGGCGACAGCGCAAAGGCATGGCCCTCGCGCAGCGCGCGGCGCGCGTACAGGTTCAGCAGCTCGGCCGCGGTATCGCGGATCTGCTGCGCGGCGCGGCGCTTGGCGCGCTCCCATTGGCCGGAGCCGAGCGAATGCAGCGGCGCGGTCTCGGGATCGGCGCCCGAATAGCGCGAGATCACGTGCAGCTGGTGGACCGGGACATAGAGCTTGCTGCCCTTGTCGTAGTCCAGATGCAGGAATTCCTCGTCGCCCTGACCCATGTCGAGCGTGACCAGGCCCTGGTAGCGGCCGATGCCGTGTTCGCTGTGCACGACCGGGTCGCCGATCTTGAGCTCGGCCAGGTCGCGCACCATCGCGTCGACACTGCTGGCCTGTTCCTGCTTGCGGCGGCCGGCGCGGCGCGCGGTATTCGCATAGAGCTCGGCCTCGGTGACGAAGGCCAGGCCCGGCTGGCCGTCCATCGGCGGCAGCGCGAAGCCGCTCTGCAGCGGCGCCACCGCGATCGCGAACGGGGCGTCGCTGGCGAGAAAGGCCGCGCAGTCCTCGACCGGATGCGGTCGCAGGCCGCTGTCGGCGAACAGCTGCAGCAGCGTCTCGCGGCGGCCCGCGGAATCGGCGCACATCAGCACGCGTGCCTGCTTGCGCAGCAGCAGCGCCTCCAGATTGACCAGCGGGTCCTCGGCGCGCCGATTGACCGAGACGTCGGGCAGCGGGGCCGACAGCGGGGCCGACAGCGGAGCGGCCGCGGCGCCGGCCGGCCCTTCCTGCAGCACCAGCCGCGCCAGCGGCTTGGCGGCGCTGAAGAACTGCTCCTCGTTCAGGAACAGCTGCGCGGGCGGCAGCAGCGGCCGCTCGCGATCGTGCCGCATGAAGTCGTAGCGCTGCTGCGTATCGGTCCAGAAGCGGCGGATCGCCTCGTCGATCGCGCCGACATAGGCCAGCTGTGTGCCGGCCGGCAGGTAGTCGAACAGCGTCGCCGCCGCGTCGAAGAACAGCGGCAGGTAGTACTCGATGCCGGCCGACGGCACGCCGTTGCCGATATCCTTGTAGATCGGCGACTTGCTCGGGTCGCCCTCGAACACCTCGCGCCAGCGGCCGCGGAACGCGGTGCGCGCGGCCTCGTCGAGCGGAAATTCGCGGCCGGGCAGCAGGCGCACTTCCTTGACCGGATAGAGGCTGCGCTGCGTGTCCGGGTCGAAGGCGCGGATGGTCTCGATCTCGTCGCCGAACAGGTCGATCCGGTACGGCAGCGCCGAGCCCATCGGGAACAGGTCGATCAGGCCGCCGCGCACGCTGTACTCGCCCGGCCGCATCACCGCGCTGACATGCTCGTAGCCGGCCAGCGTGAACTGCGCCTTCAGCGCGGCCTCGTCGAGCCGTTCGCCCTGCTTGAAGAAGAAGGTGTAGGCGGCCAGGAAGGCCGGCGGCGCGAGCCGGTACAGCGCGGTCTGCGCGGGCACCAGCATCACGTCGCACTGGCCGGTCTGGATGTCGTGCAGGGTCGCCAGGCGCTCCGACACCAGGTCCTGGTGCGGCGAGAAGCTGTCGTAGGGCAGGGTCTCCCAGTCGGGCAGCACGCGCACCCGCAGTTCCGGCGCGAACCACGGGATCTCGTCGGCCAGCCGCTGCGCGTCGACCGCGTTGGCGCACATCACCGCCAGCATCGGCATCTGGCCGTGCGTCTTGCCGTGATGCGCGCGGGCATAGGCGGCCAGCGCCAGCGCATCGGCCGAGCCGTGCAGGCCGGCGATCTGATGGCGCTGGCCGGCCTTGACCAGTGGCAACTGATTGGAAACGGGGAGCGCGGAAGGCGATTTGGCGTCGGGCATAAAACGGTTCGGTTCAAACGACGACGCCCCGCCGGCAGCGCGGGCGGGGGTGTCGAGAAGAGGGTCGTATTATAGAATGCGCAGCGCCCGGCCATCGGGCGCCGCCTTCGTGCCTCCCTTTATCCGCCAGTCCGCTGCATGTCCGAACGACGTTTTGCCCTGATTCCCTGTGCCGGCAGCGGCAGCCGCGCGGGCGCCGGCCTGCCCAAGCAGTATCGCGAGCTGGCCGGCCATCCGATGATCTGGTACGCGCTCGCGGCGTTCTCGGCGTGCGAGTCGATCAGCGCCACCGCACTGGTGCTGGCGCCCGACGACCTGCCGCTGGAGGCGCGCTTCGGCTCGGCTGCCTTCGCGGGGCTGCGCTTCGATACGGCCTTCGTCGGCGGCCAGTCGCGCCATGAATCGGTGCTGAACGGGCTGCGGCATCTGGCCCAGCTGGGCGCCGAGGACCAGGACTGGGTGCTGGTGCACGACGCCGCGCGGCCCGGGCTGACGCCGCTGATGATCGATACGCTGATCCGCGCGGTGGAAGGGGACGATGGCGACGGTCCGGACGCGGCGATCGGCGGCATCCTGGCCGTGCCGGTGCCCGATACGCTCAAGCGCGCCGAGGCCGAGCCGCTGCGTCCCACCGAGCCATCGCTACCATCGCAGCCCTCGCAGCCCTCGCAGCCTTCCCGCATCGGCGGCACCGTGCCGCGCGAGGGCCTGTGGCAGGCGCAGACCCCGCAGATGTTCCGCGTCGGCGTCCTGCGCCAGGCGCTGGAGGACGCGCTCGCCAGCGGGGCGGTCGTGACCGACGAGGCCAGCGCGATCGAGCGGCTCGGCCTGAAGCCGAGATTGGTCAACGGCTCGCTGCGCAATTTCAAGGTGACCTATCCCGAGGACTTCGCGCTGGCCGAAGTCCTGCTCGGCGGCCCGTCCGCCGCCCCTTCTTCCGGTTCTTCTGGAGACCGATCGCGATGATGCCCTTCGATATCCGCGTGGGACAAGGCTACGACGTGCACGCGCTGGTGCCGGGCCGCAAGCTCGTGCTCGGCGGTGTGGAGATCGCCCACGACCGCGGCCTGCTCGGCCATTCCGATGCCGATGCGTTGCTGCATGCCATCACCGATGCCTTGTTCGGTGCCGCGGGCCTGGGCGACATCGGCCGGCATTTCCCCGATACCGATCCGGCCTTTGCCGGCGCCGACAGCCGGGCGCTGCTGCGCGAGGCGGTACGGCGCGTGCGCGAGGCCGGTTACGAAGTCGGCAATGTCGATGCGACCGTCATTGCACAGGCGCCGAAGCTGGCGCCACATATCGGTGCGATGGTGGCCAACCTGGCCGAGGATCTGGGTATCGCCGCCGGCCGCTGCAACGTCAAGGCCAAGACCAACGAGAAGCTGGGTTTCGAAGGGCGTCAGGAAGGAATCGTCGCGCAGGCGGTGGTGCTGCTGTGGCGCGGCGCCATCGTCGCGCCGCAGGACTGAGCGCGCTGCTGAGGGGCGCCGTGGTCCGGAGCCGTTACAGGCCCGGCTGCGGCGCGTCGGCTTCCTTCGGCTCGAGCATGTAGACGTAGTCGACCAGCCGTTCCAACGGGCCGGAGCGCGCACCGGCCTCGGTCCGCTTGACGAAGCCCATCTGCTGGCACAGGCGGTTGGCGGCACCCATTTCCGGCATGGTGCGCACCACCAGCGCCTGCGCGCCGATATCGCGCGCACGCTGGATGCAGATCTGCATCAGCGTACGTCCGAGGCCCAGTCCGCGCGCCTGCGGGCTGACCGACAGCAGGCGCGCCTCGGGCAGGGCCAGCGTCACCGTGCTGCCGTCCAGGGCCTGCAGCGTCGCGCCGGGATGGCAGAACAGCACCGCGCCGCTGATGCCGTGATCGGTCTGCGCGACCCACCATTCCATATCGGACGTATTGGTCGCCAGCACCGAGCGCATGCCCTGCTGGAAGGAGGCGCGGCAGTCCTCCATGATTTCGAGTTCGTACTGCGCATACGCTTCCTGCGTGACCGCGGCGATCTGGCCCCAGTCGGAAGCCGTGGCGAGACGATAGTGGAAATGCGGTGAGGAGGGCGAGGGCAGTTGGCTCATGATGGTCCGCGAAGCAGGATCTGCCTCGATTGTAGGCCGGACCGTGCACAAATGCAGTCGGAGAAATGCGGACGCGCAGGCGGATCGGCGCCCCACGACATGCCGATGGCCGCGCGGGGCGGCCATCCTGCAGCTCGCCGTCATTCCCGCGAATGCAGGAATCCAGCGTCTTCAACAGTCACTGGGTCCCTGCCTGCGCGGGGACGACAGGCGCCTTCGACTCACTCGGCGGCGATCACGTTGGCCGCGGCGGTGATCACGGCCGCGATACGGCCGACATCGCGCAGCTGCTGCGAGGTCATGCCTTGTTCGTTCTTCAGCAGCGCGTAGTGCGAGCCGATGCAGAAGTGGCACTTGCCGACGATCGACGCGGCCAGCGCGTACATCTCGAAACGGCGCTTGTCGACGCCGCCGTGGTTCGCATAGGCGTTCATGCGCAGGCCCGCGGGCTGGCTGGCCAGATCCTGGTCGTTGGCCATCTCCACATACGGATACCAGACATTGTTCATGCCCATCAGCGCGGCCGCGGTCAGCGCGCCGTTCAGCTCTTCGGGCGAGAGCACGCCGGCGTTGCGGATCGCGTCGACGATGATCTTGCTCTTGGCGGCGAACGCGGCGGCCAGCGCCACGCCCACCGCATCGTTGCCCTCCAGCGAGGAGCGTGCGATGGTGCCGTCCAGGTTCAGGCGGATGTCCTTCGCATAGTCGGGAATGAGATTCTTGATCGTGTTGAGGAATTCCATCAAATTCTCCTATCGCTTTGGGCGAAAAAAACCCGCGTGGGCGGGTTTCGGTGCGCATTGGTGCGCGTTGCCGGCGGCCAGGCCGCCGGCAACATCGACATGGCGCGAATTACAGCGTCGAGCCGCCGACAGCGCGGTTGCACGGGCACAGCTCGTCGGTCTGCAGGCCGTCCAGAATGCGCAGGATTTCGTCCGGGTTACGGCCGACGTTCAGGTTGTTCACCGACACGTGCTGGATCGTGTTGTCAGGGTCGACGATGAAGGTGGCGCGCAGCGCAACGCCGGCTTCCTTCTCGCGCACGCCCAGCTGGTCGACCAGCGAGCCGGTGGTATCGGCGAACTGCCACGAGTTCAGCTTGTTCAGGTCCTTGTGTTCACGGCGCCATGCCAGCTTGACGAACTCGTTGTCGGTCGAGCCGCCCAGCACGACGGCGTCGCGATCGGCGAAGTCCTGGTTCAGCTTGGCGAAGGCCACGATTTCGGTCGGGCACACGAAGGTGAAGTCCTTCGGGTAGAAGTAGATGATTTTCCACTTGCCTTCGAACGACTTCTCGGTGATGTCTTCAAAGGCCGACTGGCCGTTTTCTTCGTGGGCATTGAAACCCGGCTTGACACCGACGACGCGGAACGGTTCGAGCTTGTCACCAACGGTCTTCATGGACTTCTCCTGGATACGGTTGAACAGACGCCAGCGGGGCATCGCAAACGGCCATCGTCGAAGACGACTTTCTCGGGCCGCTACGCATGCCACGCAACGAATGGGAAGTATGCAGCATCCTGTTCGGCACGGCTAATTGAAAATCTCAAAGAGCGCGATAGCCGCCGGAGCCGCAAGGCACGACGCGAAAGCGGCGCAGCGCGCCGGCTTGCGCCGTCCGGCAACGATACACGATCGCGATGACGGAACGGCGACGCGATGCGCTCGGGGTGCGCTTGGACTTGTTTGCAGCGCGTCGGGGGCGCACGTCACGCGCGCCGGAAACATGCGCTGACCACCAGCCCGCTGCCCGGCGCCGGACGATTGGTCAGCACCAGGCGTCCGCCGTTGCGCTGCATGATCCGGTTGACGATCGACATGCCCAGTCCCGCGCCCTTGGCCTCGCTGCGCGCCGCGTCGAGCCGATAGAACGGCCGCGTCAGCAGCGGCAGCTGGGCGTCGGGCACGCCGTCGCCATGATCGGCCACCACCAGCATCGCCTCCTTGTCGTGGTTGCGCGTGGTGATCTCGACCTCGGCGATGCCGCTGTCCGGATGCTTGGCATAGCGGCGCGCATTCTCGACCAGGTTGTCCAGGATGCGCTGGACCTCCATCCGATTGGCCATCGCCATCACCGGCTCGGGCGCCTGCACGCGGATGCGGATGTCGTCGTGCGCGGCGTAGACGTTCACCGCATCGCGCACCAGCGCCGACAGGTCGACCGGCTCGCTGCTTTCCTGCGCGGGGCGCGCGTAGTTCAGGAACTGGCCGATGATCGCGTCCATCTGCTCGATGTCGGCGATCATCGCCTCGCGCGTGGTGTCGTCGACCGGGGACATCTCGGTCTCCAGCCGCAGCCGCGTCAGCGGCGTGCGCAGGTCGTGCGAGATGCCGGCGAGCATCACCACGCGGTCGTCGTCGAGCTGGCGCAGGTCGCGCACCATCTGGTTGAAGCTGTGGTTGGCCTGCGCGACCTCGCTGGCGCCGCGCTCGGGCAGCGGCGGCGGGTCGCCCCCCGAGCCGATCGCACGCGCGGCATCGGCCAGGCGCTTGAGCGGCCGGTTGACCCGCGCCGTGATGAAGGCCGAGCCGAAGATCGACAGCAGCACCGCCGCCACGGTCCACCACAGCCATTGCAGTCCCGGCACGCGTTCGAAACGCTCGGGGCTGATCGCGACCCAGTAGTCGTCGCCCTCGATCTCGAAGCTGACCCAGACGCCCGGAATATCGTTGACCGTGGTGGCGATCACGGTATCGCCGCCGAGCCGGCTGCGGATTTCCTGCTGCACCAGCTGGGTCAGGAAGGGATTCGCGGTAGGCGTGGTGAAGTCGTCGTCGCGCTCGCGCGGATAGACCTTGATGCCTTCGTTCTGCACCAGGTCGAGCAGCAGGAACCGACGCCGCGCGGGGTCGGAATAGAGCAGGGCCGCACGCGTGAGCTTGACCACGCTGACCACCTGCATCGCGATCTGCTGCGCGCGCGGGGCGCGTTCGAACAGCCGGTAGCTCTGAAACCAGATACCCAGCGAAATGGCCAGCAACAGCGCGATCAGCATGAAGGTCCGCCAGAACAGCGAACCGAAGAAACGCGTGGCCGTGCGGCGGATCACAGTCGCCACGATAACGGCCGGGACTTATTTCACGCCATCGGGAATGAAGACGTAGCCCAGCCCCCAGACGGTCTGGATGAAGCGCGGATTGCCCGGATCGGGTTCGATCAGCTTGCGCAGGCGCGAGATCTGCACGTCCAGGCTGCGGTCGAACACTTCGTATTCGCGGCCGCGCGCCATTTCCATCAGCTTCTCGCGCGACAGCGGCTGGCGTGGATGGCGGGCAAACACCTTGAGCACCGAGAACTCGCCGGTGGTCAGCGTGATTTCCTCGTCGTTCTTGGTCAGCGTGCGGGTGGCCAGGTTCAGCACGAAGTCGCCGAAGGCGAAGGTCTCGGGCGTCTCCGACGGGGCGCCGGGCACTTCGGCCGGGCCCTTGCGGCGCAATACCGCGTGGATGCGCGCGATCAGTTCGCGCGGGTTGAACGGCTTGGGCAGATAGTCGTCGGCACCCATTTCCAGGCCGACGATGCGGTCCACGTCCTCGCCCTTGGCCGTCAGCATGATGATCGGCGTCTGGTCGTTGGCGCCGCGCAGGCGACGGCAGATCGACAGGCCGTCCTCGCCCGGCATCATCAGGTCGAGCACGAGCAGGTCGAAGCGCTCGCGCAGCCAGAGCTTGTTCATGGCGGTGGCATTTTCCGCGACCAGCACGGTAAAGCCTTGCTCGCCGAGATAGCGGCGCAGCAGATCGCGGAGACGGGGGTCGTCGTCCACGACGAGAATCTTGTGGCTGGTATTTTCCATGGCGCTAATCTTAGCGAGTCTCGCTAGGGGTCAAAATGGCTTAACAAAAGGTTACATACTTTACCTTGCGGCTCGCCAAGTGCACAGCGGGCAGCGTTTACACTGCTGCGCTGCCCGCAAAGGGCAAATCGGTCAGCCTCGATCCGGGAGCCCTGGCATCGTCCAGCGCAGGCCCGAAGCGGGCAAGCCCCAGACCGCCATTATCGATGAAAGCGAAATCCACCCGGTCCGAACCGCGCCGCGCCCCCGGCGCCCGACGCCGTGTCGCCGGAGCCCTGCTTGCGCTGCTGCTGCCGTCGATGCTGCTGCATGCCGCAAGCGCGTCCGCGCAGTCGCCGGGACTCGGCGCGCTGCTGCAAGGGCACGGGCGCCATCCGGGCCGGGGCGCAGAGGGCTATCCTGGCCATGCGCGCCAGGACCGCGAGCGCCCATCGCCGCGCGAAAGCCGGGGCCGCGCCAACCGCCAGCGCGCCGAGCGCGAAGCGGGCGAGCGGCAGGGCCGCGGCGGCAAGCTGTCGGCCGACGAGCGGCGCAAGCTGCGGCAGAGCCTTTACGACATCGGCAGGGAGATGTACCAGGGGAACTGAGCTCACCGCCCCTTGAAATGCCGCAGGAAATCGACGAACACTTCCGCCGCCAATTGCGCGTCCTCGGCGGTGATCGTCTCCAGCGGGTTGTGGCTGATGCCGCCGTTGCCGCAGCGGACGAACAGCATCGCCACATCGGTGATCCGCTGCATCATCATCGCATCGTGCCCGGCGCCGGACGGCAGCTCGAAGGCCTGCAGCCCGCGCTTGTTCAGCACCGCCGCGAACTGCGCGCGCAGCCACGGCGCGCACGGCGCGTTGTTGACCGGGGGCACCCGTTCCACTTCCGCACGTACGCCGCGGCGCGAGGCGATTGCCTCGATGCCGGCGACGATATCGGCGATCGCGGCCTCGCGCACGGCGTCCTCGCCGGCGCGGATATCCATCGAGAAGTGGCAGGCGGCCGGAATCACGTTGCTGGAACCGTTCGGCACCTGCAGCTGGCCGACCGTGCCGACCAGCGTCGGCGCCCGGCCGCAGCGCGACTCGACCAACAGCACCATCTCGGCAGCCGCGGCGGCAGCGTCCTTGCGCATCGTCATCGGCGTGGTGCCGGCATGGCTGGCCAGCCCCTCGACCCGCACCTGGAAGCGGCTGCTGCCGGCGATCTGCGTGACGATGCCCAGCGGCAGGTCGTGGTGCAGCAGCACCGGTCCCTGTTCGATATGCACTTCGACGAAGCCCAGCAGCGTGGCGGGATCCACGGCGGCCGCGCGCAGCGCATCGGGATCGCCGCGGCCCGGCAGGTCGGATTCGGCGAGCGCCTGCGCCAGCGTGATGCCGTCGGCGTCGGTGCGCGCCAGCAGGGCCGGATCGAAGCGGCCGGCGAGCACGCTGCTCGCGAGGAAGCTGGTCTTGAAACGCAGCCCTTCCTCCTCGGCGAAGCCGACCACGTCGAAGTGGTAGGGCAGCCGGATGCCGGCCTCGTTCAGCGCGCCGACCACCGCGATCGGCAGCAGGATGCCGAGGCGCCCGTCATAGCGACCGCCGTTGCGCACCGTGTCGAAATGCGAGCCGGTCATCAGCACCTTCGCGTCAGGACCGGCCGACGGATCGGCCTCGTAGCGGCCGATCACGTTGCCGATCGCATCGACGCGCACCTGCATGCCGGCCGCGCGCATGCGCTCGGCCAGCATCGCCGCCGCGGCGCGGTGGGCTGGCGTCAGATAGGCGCAGGTCAGGCCGCCTTCCATATCGGAGAAACGCGCGAGGGCATCGGCGGCATCGAGAATGGACTGGCCCAGGGAAGGAGAGGGGGAATGCATGTGCTGGCTCTTCGGTACGTCGATGGGAAGGGGGGTCATGCCGTCGCGGCGGACGGCACGCGTTCGCGTTGCAGCAGCGCCGCGGCCGCCGAACCGCTGCGCGTCGCCGCTTCGATGGTGGCCGGGTAGGGGCCGTAGGCCCCGCCGGGACCGTCGGTATAGTCGCCCGCCAGCGCCAGCCGCGGCACGCCGATATCGTTGCCGGGGCGCGCCAGGCCCGGCACGCAGCGGAACGTGGCGAGGCGTTCGGCGATCACGAATTCGCCGCGCGCTTCCGCAAGGCGGACGGCGTCGGGGAGCAAGGGCGCCAGTTGCGTCGCAAGCTGCGCGCGCACGCGCCGCGCCAGCTCGCCCTGCGGCAGCGCGGCGGCATCGTCGGCGGCGCTGATGACGACCGACCAGACGTTGTCGCGGGCCGCGTGCCCGGATGCGGGCGGTTCGGTGCTCAGCGCGGCGCGATCGAAGACGAATTGCCCGGGCGCGGCGGCACTGGCATCGAGCGCCAGGAACGGACGCGGCAGACGCAGCGCGCCGACGTTCAGGTACAGCGTGACGATCGGCGCATGGTCGAAGGCGTGCAGCGTTGCGGCGGCGGCCTGCAGTGCGGCGTGGAGCGCGGTCTGGTTCGTGGTCAGGTGCGCGGTCTGGTTCGTGGTCAGGTGCGCGGCGTGGTGCGTGGTTTGGTGCGCGGCATGGTCGGTGCCGTGCGATATCTGCGCCAGCAGCCGCGCCGCCTGCCGCGGCGCGGTGGCGACGATCAGTTGCGCGACCTGCTGCTGGCCGGAGCCGGTTCGCAGCAGCCAGCCGTGCGGGGTCTCGGTGATCTCCTGCACCGCGGCGCCGGTGCGGACCGTGCCGCCCGCGGCCACGATCGCCTGCGCGGCGGCTTCGGGAAACAGCCGGCTCAGGTCCCAGCGCGGCACCAGCATGTCGCTGTCGTCGCGCGCGGCCAGCAGGCTGTCGCGCAGCACGCGGCGGAACACCTGGGCATCGGCCTGCTCGGCCGGCGTGTTCAGCGCGGCCACGCACAGCGGGAACCACAGCCGCTTCTGCAGCGAGGGCGGGGCCTGCGCCAGCCACGCGGCGACGGTCTCACCGGCGGAGTTGGCGGAGTTGGCGGAGTTGGCGGCGGCGGCGGCGGCGGCGGAGTCGTCGTCGGCATGCGCCGCCTCGTCGTCCGCGCGTAGGCGCGACAGCACCTTCGCCAACGCCGCGCGCTCATGCCAGCCCAGCCCGCGCGCGGTCAAGCCCATGCCGACCAGATGCCACGGTGCGGGCAGGCGCGGCGCCTGCAGCCGCCAGCCGTCGGCATAGGCCATTTGCAGCGGCAGCCGCAGCAGCGCGGCATCGGGATCGACGCCGGCGCGGCGCATCAGGGCAAGGGTATGGCGATAGGCGCCGAGCAGAAGATGCTGGCCATTGTCGAGATCGCCGGCGACCTGCGGATGCCGGCGGGCGACGCGGCGCGCGCGGCCGCCGAGCACCGGCGCGGCTTCGAACACGTGGACCACGCGGCCGGCCTGCGCCAGCTCGAGCGCGGCGGCCATGCCGGCCCAGCCGCCGCCGATGATGCCGACCGCATCGTCCGCGCCCACCGCGCCCACCGCGCCCACCGCGCCGGCTTGCGGCGACGCTGCGTCGGGCGTGGCGGGGCGTTGCGCCATCGCGGTGCTCAGCGGTTGCGTATCCACGTCTTCCATGCGATCCACAGCTTGCGCATGGGTGTCAGCGAGATGCGCTGGTTCAATACCTGGAAGCCGCTGGCTTCGATCTCGTCGAGCAGGGCGTGGTAGATCGCGCCCATCAGCAGGCCCGCACGCTGCGCGCGGCGGTCCGCCTCGGGCAGCAGCGCCAGCGCCTCGCGATAGAAGGTGCGTGCGCGCTCGGCGTGATAGGCCATCAGCGCGACGAAGCGCGGCGAATGCCGGCCCTGCATGATGTCCGCGGCCGGCACCTCGAAGCGCTGCAGCACATTGACCGGCAGATAGAGTCTGCCGCGCCGCGCGTCCTCGCCGACATCGCGGATGATATTGACCAGCTGCAGCGAGCGCCCGAGCTTCTCGGCAAATTCGAGCGTGCGCGGGTCGCGGTAGCCGAAGATGCGCGCGCTCATGGTGCCGACCACGCCGGCCACGCAGTGGCAATAGCGATCGAGGCCGGCCTCGTCCAGATAGCGCGTCTGCATCAGGTCCATCTCCATGCCTTCCAGCACCTCGGCGAGCATCGGCTGCGTCAGGCCGCAGGAGGCCAGATGCGGCTGCAGCGCCAGCGTGGTCGGATGGGTCGGCTCGCCGGCGAACAGCCGGTTGAGCTCGCCATGCCACCACGCCAGCTGCTGCTGGGCGACGGTCAGGTCCTGGGTCTCGTCGACGACGTCGTCGACTTCGCGGCACCAGGCATAGAGCGCGGTGATGGCGCGCCGCCGTTCCGGGGGCAGGAACAGGAAGCTGTAGTAGAAGCTGGAGCCGCTCTGGGCGGCCTTGTCTTGGCAATACTGATCGGGCGTCACGCCGGTCTCGGGCTCGCTAGGGGACACACTCGGGGGCTCTGTCTGGGGCGCCATCCGGGCGCTACCGGGCTCAATGCGGGCTCAGGCTGCGTTCAACGCCTGAACTCAATGAGCGGGCTTGCTCGGCGCGGTGCCGGTCCGGTAGCGCGCTGCCGCCCGCCATGCCAGCAGCAGCCAGTCGGCGGGCCCGAGCGTCGGACGGCGCCGGAACACATCGTAGCCGACAGCCTCGATGCGTTCCAGCACGCGCAGGCCGCCTTGCACCACCAGCCGCAGCTCCCAGCCGATGCGCCAGTCCACCGTGCGCGGCAGGTCCAGCGCGAGCGGAGCGCCGGATTGTAGCATCGCCTCCGTGCGCATCTTCAGCTCGTCCATCAGCGCCAGCCAACGCATGTCGCAGCGGCCCTCGGCCAGCGCGTCGTCGTCGACGCCATGGCGCGCCATCGCGTCGGCGGGCAGGTAGACGCGGCCGCGCGCGAAGTCGATGGCGACGTCCTGCCAGAAGTTGACCAGCTGCAGGCCGGTGCAGATTGCGTCGGCGCGCGCGAAGCGGTCCGGCGTGGCCGCGCCGTACAGATGCAGCATCAGCCGGCCTACCGGATTGGCGGAGCGGCGCGAGTAGTCGAGCAGGCTGTCCCAGTCGGCATGGCGGTGCACGGTCACGTCCTGGCGGAAGGCATCGAGCAGATCGTGGAACAGCGGCAGCGGCAAGCGGTATTCGGCGATGACCTCCGCCAGCGCCCGCATCATCGGCGTGCCCGGATCGGTGCCGGCGTCGATGCAGTTAAGCGCGTCGGACAGCGCGCCGAGCGCGGCCAGGCGCTCTTGCGGCGAGGCATCGCCCTCGTCGGCCAGATCGTCGGCGGTACGGGCGAAGCGGTAGATCACCGCCACCGGCCGGCGCAGCCGCCGTGGCAGCAGCACGCTGGCGACCGGGAAGTTCTCGTAGTGGCCGATGGCCAGGCCGTCGGGGGCGGCTGCGGAGGGCGGCGTCGGCATCGGCATCGTATCGGCGGCGGTGGGCGCGTCGGGGTTGGACATGGCCGCAGCATTGTAATCACCGGCACGGCCCCCGAGCCACCTGCACGCCGCCCGCAACCCCACCCCAAGTCGCCCGCAAGCCGCTTCCTACCCTACCGATTGGGGGCATGTCGGCACGCATCCGACGCCAAATGGCGGGTAAATCCCCGGTTTCGGTCCTCAAATCGGTCGATCCATCGCGTCGCGTTTGACGCACCCCGAACGGCTGGATATATTGCTGACCGGCCGGTTATTTACTGCCGGACCCGCCGTCCCTCGGGCGGTGCCATCGTCGTGTCGCGCGGCAGCCTTGCGGCTCGCCGCCAGTCCGGCCGCGCCGGCGCACGTCGCCTCACGTCATGCCGTTGCACCCGTCTTATCGCCATCCCATGCCAGTGCCTTGTCCCGGGCCCGAAGTCGCGGCCGTCAACGCTTTCAGGACCTCGCCGTCGTTCGTCGGCGCGGTGTTGCTCGGTGCCGTGCTGGTGCTGGGCGGCTGCTCGCGCGAGCCCGAGCGCGCGCCCGAGGTCAGGCCGGTGCGGCTGCTCCAGCTGCAGTCGGCCACCGGCCAATCCTCCTACGAGTTTTCCGGCGACGTGCGCCCGCGCATCGAATCGCGGCTCGGTTTCCGCGTCGGCGGCAAGATCGCCGCGCGCCTGGTCGACGTGGGCGCCACGGTGCGGCGGGGACAGCCGCTGGCCCGGCTCGATCCGACCGATCTGAACCTGGCCGAGCAGGGGGCGCGTGCGCAGTACGAGGCGGCACGCACCGACCGCGACCTGGCGGCCGCCGACCTGAAGCGCTACAACGACCTGTTCGCCAAGGGCTTTATCAGCGCGGCCGAGCAGAACCGGCGCCAGGCCAGCTACGAGGCCGCCGCCGCGCGGCTGCGCCAGGCCGAGGCGGCGCTGCGCGAGCAGAGCAACCAGACCGGCTATACCGTGCTGGCCGCCGACGCGGACGGCGTGGTCACTGCGATCGATGCCGAGGTGGGGCAGGTGGTCGCCGCCGGGCAGTCGGTGGTGCGGGTCGCGCAGACCGCCGAGAAGGAGGTCGCGATCGGCCTGCCCGAGGATCAGGTCGACTGGCTGCGCGGCATCCGCGACGTCAGCGTGCGGACCTGGGCCGAGCCCGACCGCATCCTGCCCGGCCGCGTGCGCGAGATCGCCGCGGCCGCGGACCCGGTGACGCGCACCTATGCGGCGCGCATCACGGTGCCCAATCCGCCCGCCGACCTGAAGTTCGGCATGACGGCGATGGTCACCTTCGTGCGGACCGGCGCGTCGCCCGCGGTGCGCGTACCGCTGACCGCGCTGCTGCAGCAGCAGGGCACGAACCAGGTCTGGGTCTACGACAGCACGGCCGGTACGGTGCAGCCGGTGGCGGTCACGCTGGGCCAGCCGATCGGCAATGAAATCGAAGTCAACAGCGGGCTGCGTCCGGGCCAGACCATCGTCACCGCCGGCGTGCACCTGCTCAAGCCGGGCCAGAAGGTACGGCCGCTGCAGGCCGTCGCGTCCGCGTCGCCGCCTGCGGCGGCTCCGGGGCCCACTCCCCGGTCAGCTCCGGGGGCGGCAGGTACCGCGGCTCCGGCCCCCGCGCCCGCCGCTGCCCCGGACAGCGCGCCGGTCAGTGCGCCGGTCAGTGCGCCAGCCGCGCGCAGCTAAGGGCGCCGCGATGGAGCATTCCCGATTCAATCTGTCGCGCTGGGCGCTCGAGCACCAGGCGCTGACCCGCTATCTGCTGGTGGTATTGCTGCTGGCAGGACTGATGTCGTACTTCCAGCTGGGCCAGGACGAGGACCCGCCGTTTACCTTCCGTGTGATGGTGGTGCAGGCCTTCTGGCCCGGCGCCACCGCCGAGCAGATCGCGGTGCAGGTCACCGACAAGCTGGAGCGCCAGCTGCAGGAGGTGCCGTACGCGGACAAGATCCGCAGCTTCTCCAAGCCCGGCGAGACCACGGTGATCTTCCAGCTGCGCGACGACGCGCCGGCGAAGGAGACCGCGCAGATCTGGTACACGGTGCGCAAGAAGATCGGCGATATCGCCGGCACGCTCCCCGCGGGCGTGCGCGGGCCGTTCTTCAACGACGAGTTCGGCGATGTCTACGGCACCATCTACGCGCTGTCCGCCGATGGCTTCACCTACAAGGAGCTGCGCGAATATGCCGACCTGGTGCGCCAGCAGCTGCTGCGCGTGCCCTCGGTCGCCAAGGTGTCGCTGATCGGCCTGCAGGACGAGAAGATCTATATCGAGTTCAACCAGACCCGCTTCGCGCAGCTTGGGCTCGATCTGAACGCGATCGCCGACCAGATCGCCGAGCAGAACAACCTGACCGCCAGCGGCGTGCTGGTAACGCCCAGCGACAACGTGCAGGTGCGCGTGTCGGGCCAGTTTGCCGATGTCGGCGATCTGCGCAATATGGTGCTGCGCGGCCCCAACGGCGCGGCGAACATCCGGCTGGGCGATATCGCGCGCGTCTATCGCGGCTATGTCGATCCGCCGGCGCCGCGCATGCGCTTCAACGGCAAGGACGTGATCGGCCTGGGCATCTCGATGGAGAAGGGCGGCGACATCATTGCGCTGGGCGAGGCGCTGCGCGCGGAGGCCGACACGCTGCGCAAGCAGTTGCCGGTCGGCATCGAGATGGAGCAGGTGCAGGACCAGCCCGAGGCGGTCAAGCGCTCGGTCGGCGAGTTCGTGCGCGTGCTGATCGAGGCGGTGGTGATCGTGCTGGCGGTCAGCTTCATCTCGCTGGGCCTGCACACCAAGCCGCTGCGGCTCGACGCCCGCCCCGGTCTGGTGGTGGCGCTGACGATCCCGCTGGTGCTGGCAGTCACGTTCCTGTTCATGAACGTGTTCGATATCGGCCTGCACAAGGTCTCGCTGGGCGCGTTGATCATCGCGCTGGGGCTGCTGGTCGACGACGCCATCATCGCGGTCGAGATGATGGTGCGCAAGCTCGAGGAGGGCTTCTCCAAGATGGAGGCGGCGACCTTCGCCTATACCTCGACCGCGATGCCGATGCTGACCGGCACGCTGATCACCGCCGCCGGCTTCCTGCCGGTGGGGCTGGCGCGTTCGACGGTCGGCGAATATACCTTCGCGATCTTCGCGGTGACGGCGCTCGCGCTGGTGCTGTCGTGGCTGGCGGCGGTTTACTTCACGCCGTATCTGGGCTACCTGCTGCTGAAGGTCAAGCCGAGCGAGGGCGGTCATCACGAGGTGTTCGACACGCCGTTCTACGCACGCTTCCGCCGCGCGGTGGATTGGTGCGTGGACTGGCGCAAGACCGTGATCGCGATCACGCTGGCGACCTTCGCGCTGGGCATCTTTGCCTTCCAGTTCGTCGAGAAGCAGTTCTTCCCCGATTCCAGCCGGCCCGAGCTGATGGTCGAGATGTGGCTGCCCGAGGGCGCCAGCTTCGCGCAGAGCGAGGCCGAGGCCAGGCGCTTCGAGGCGGCGCTGCGCGGCGATGCCGATGTCGGCAGCATCACGACATTCGTCGGCACCGGCGCGCCGCGCTTCTATCTGCCGCTGGACCAGATCTTCCCGCAGAGCAACGTGGTGCAGCTGATCGTGCTGCCGGTCGACGTCGAGGTGCGCGAGCGGCTGCGCCAGCGCATCATCGCGCTGCTGGCGAGCGACTTCCCGCAGCTGCGCGGCCGGGTCAAGCTGCTGCCGAACGGGCCGCCGGTCGCCTATCCGGTGCAGTTCCGCGTCATTGGGCCGGAAGCCGCGGCGGTGCGCCGCATCGCCGACCAGGTCAAGGCAATCATGAGCGCCAACCCGAACACGGTCGGCGTCAACGACAACTGGAACGAGAACGTCAAGGTGCTGCGCCTGGACATCGACCAGGAAAAGGCGCGCGCGCTCGGCGTGACCACCAATGCGATCGCCCGCGTCACGCAGACCGTGCTGACCGGGGCGCCGATCGGGCAGTATCGGGACGGCGACAAGCTGATCGACATCGTGATGCGCTCGGCCCGGGACGAACGCGAGGCGCTGGCCGATCTGCACAACGTGCAGGTGCCGACCGCCAGCGGTCGCGCGGTGCCGCTGACGCAGGTGGCGCGCATCGGCATCCGCTCCGAGCCCGGCATCGTCTGGCGCGAGAATCGCGATTTCGGCGTGACCGTGCAGGCCGACGTGGTCGACGGCATCCAGGGGCCGACCGTGACCGCGCAGATCGATCCGCAGCTCGACAAGCTGCGCGCCGAGCTGCCGGCCGGCTACCTGATCACGGTGGCCGGGGCCGAGGAGGAGAGCGGCAAGGCCGGCGCGTCGATTGCCGCGCAGCTGCCGCTCTGCGTGTTCCTGATCTTCACGCTGTTGATGCTGCAGCTGCATAGCTTCTCGCGCGCCGTGATGGTGTTCCTGACCGGCCCGCTCGGGCTGATCGGCGCCGCGGCGACGCTGCTGCTGCTGCAGGCGCCGATGGGCTTCGTCGCCCAGTTGGGCATCACCGCGCTGGTCGGCATGATCATCCGCAATTCGGTGATCCTGGTCGATCAGATCGAGCAGGACATCCGCGCCGGCGTGCCGGCCTGGACCGCGATCGTCGAGGCCGCGGTACGCCGCTTCCGGCCCATCATGCTGACCGCCGCGGCCGCCGTGCTGGCTATGATCCCGCTGTCGCGCTCGGTGTTCTGGGGCCCGATGGCGGTGGCGATCATGGGCGGCCTGCTGGTGGCCACGGTGCTGACGCTGCTGTTCCTGCCGGCGCTGTACGCGGCCTGGTTCCGCGTGCGCCGGCCGCAGGAGGCGAGCGGCGTGATGGCCTGATGGCGAGGTGACGATGGGCTGCCCGGGGGACTGGATTCGCGCCAAACCATGCGCTACAATCCGCGGTCTTTGCCGGGCAGCGGTGCAACGCCGCGGACCGGTCGGAGAAGCAGGGGGCGCATGCGGTTCCGGTCGCCTCTTTTTGTTTTTTCGGCCCATGTCCGGCAGACCGCGGCGCCTCCTGTCAGGGCGGCACCGCTTGGACCGCGAGGGTGGCGAAATTGGTAGACGCACCAGGTTTAGGTCCTGACGCCAGCAATGGTGTAGGGGTTCGAGTCCCCTCCCTCGCACCACACTTCCTCACTGCCTGGTTTCCCGTCCGGCAGGCGCCGGTCGCCGTGACCGGCGAAACATTTGCTTACCGACGTTTCACCTGTCGGCTCGCTGGCGATCTGCACCGGCGCTAAGCTGTTCGAGAAGAAGAACTCTCCGTCGCGCCCGCGTCGAATCGGGACAACATCATGACCCCCACTGCAAAATCCCTCTGTCTCGCCGCCTTGCTCGCGCTGCCGCTGGCCGTCCACGCCGATCCCTGGAAGGACGAAAGCGGACATGGCAAATGGCGCGGCCATCACCATGGCGGCGACTACAAGGAGGAGTACTGGGACGGCAACTGCAAGGTCGAACGCAAGTTCAAGGGCAACGGCGACTATAAGGAAGAGCGCAAGTGCAAGGGGCCGCGCTACGGGTACTATGGTCCGGCACCGGTCTATGTCGAACCGGCGCCGGTCTATGTTCCGCCGGGCGTCACCGTGCACGGCACTGTGACGTTCCCGCGCTGATTCCCCGCTGATTCCCCGCCGATTCCCCGCTGATTTCCCGCACTTTGCCGTTCAGGTGGGCGGCGCTCGCCGCCGCCCGCGTTGCCGCGTACCGTTCCCGCGACCTATGGGGGCGAGGCCCCTGCCTCGCACCACCGATCTCTTGATCTCTTGTCCTTCCTGCCAGGCCGGCATTGCCAGTCGCAACGCTGCGGCCGGCGCGTGGGCGCCGGGCGAAGCGGTATCGCGCTAGGGCTCCGCTAACGAGGCAAGTACGCGCTCCAGCACCGGCTGGAATGTGTCGTCCACCGCTGGAATCCGTGCCAGGCTGTCGAAGCGTTCCCTCAGCGCGTGGAGCGCGTTCTGCGCCACCTTACGGCGTTCGGTTTCGCCGAATGCCTGTGCCTGGTCCAGCATGCGATGGAAGTGCTGCACGACTGCGTGGTCCGACACCGGCTGCTCGGGCGGATCGCTGATCGCCCAGGCGGTCTCCCTCAGCCTGCCGGTCAGGATGCAGATGGCGTCTGCCCGGCCGTTCGCGGGCAACGCGTCCACGACATCCGCCAACTTCAGCCAGGCGGCCTGGAACCGGGCTCCCGACCTCTCGAAATAGACGGGCAACATCATGGACAGCACGACCCACAAGTGCTGACGATCGCCGGGCGGCAGGGCGGGCATCGCAT
The DNA here is from genome assembly GCA_031180665.1 of Cupriavidus sp. Classification (GTDB taxonomy): domain Bacteria; phylum Pseudomonadota; class Gammaproteobacteria; order Burkholderiales; family Burkholderiaceae; genus Cupriavidus. The sequence goes on from JAPSLP010000011.1 coordinate 137,414, forward strand.
CGAGCAGTGCCTCCCACAGCGGATACGGGTCCAGCTTGTCCCTCAAGGCGTACAGGCACTGCGTCAGTTGTTCGAGGACCTCTAAGTGCCCTGGCACGGCGCCCCCATGCCGGTCGCACAGGCCGCGTGCAAACTGCAACAACGTGACGATGCCGGCCCGCCCCAGTTCTGCATCGTCCCCCGGGATCATCCAGCGCGCGGCGGCGGCGAGCGTCTTCATCGCATCGGCGGGGGCGAACGTCGAGACCCTGGTCAACCAGTACGAGACGGCACGTTGGTGCCGAGGCAGCGCACGAACGAGTTCCAGGTAGCTCGGCAGCAGCGCCGCCTGCTGGTCGATCGGCAAGCCCTCGAGCGCAGTGCCGACCCAATGGCCGAGCTCCGCCGTCAGGGACGCGAGCGCCTGATCATGCTTGTCGAATCGCACGGTGAAGTTGGAGGCGGCTCGATCCAGCCCATGCATGACCGCAAGACGGACATGCGTCTGGTCGGCGATCGACAGGTCTTCGCTGGCCGCAAGCAGGGCGCTCGCGGCGGTTTGCGCCTGATGCGACGGTATCCTGCCCAGCTCTCTTGCCAGCCTGCACAGTAGCGTTGCCCGCTCCCGGGGCGCGCAAGCCGCGGCAGCCGCGATGGCGTGGTCGAGCTGAGCCAGGTTGTGTGCCCGGGCCGTGAGCATCGATGCCCGGCGCCATGCGGCTTGCGGCAGGAGGGTTTCCCGGTTGGCGCGCCAGCTCGAGGCGAAATTGAGCATGTCGCGATCGCGCAGAAAGCCGCCGATATGCCATCGCACCTCGCCCGGCAGCCACTCGATTCGCGGCATCTGTCCCGCTCCAGGCAACGTCCCTGTGTGCGGGATATCGGCGGTATTGTCGGCATTCTCGAGCGGCCCGCGCCGTGGGGCGGACGATAACGGACGGATGGGGTCAGGCATGGGAACTCCGGTGAGCCAATGAGGAGCCGCGGATTCTTCCCGAGCCGCCAGCGCGCTGCTTGAGACCGTTTTGGCAGGCTTTCGATTTCGATTTCCAGGGCTGTGGCCAATCGCTGTGGCCGATCGCGCCGCCGCGCCGGTTCTCGCGTCCTATAGTAGAAACCCGCAGGGCAGTGCCGCACCGCGATCCCGTCGCTGCCGTCCGATCCATCGACGGACCGCACCCCACGCGCCGCCGGCCGGTGCGCGCCAACCCTGTTTCTCATGAGGGGGCCCATCATGGCACTGGCAACCACCCTGGCGACTTGCCTGAGCAGCAAGAACAGCCATTTCGATATCATCCGCCATCCCTATGCCCTGGGCAGCATGGCGACCGCGCAAGCGGCCCATGTGCCGGGCGATCGCCTGGTCAAGACGGTGTTGCTCGAGGACGAGGCGGGCTATGTGGTCGCGGTGATGCCGTCGACCCGCCTGCTCGATCTGTCCGAGCTATGCGAGCGCACCGGCCGCCGGCTGACGATGGCCAGCGAGGACGAGGTGCGCGAAGTGTTCAAGGATTGCGTGCTCGGCGCGATCCCGCCGGTCGGCATGGCCTATGGCATGCGCACCTATATCGACGAGAGCCTGCTCGGCCAGCCCGAGGTCTATTTCGAGGCCGGCGACCACGAGGAGCTGATCCACATGACGACGGAATCCTTCCTCGATCTGATGGCGGGCGCCGAGCGCGGGCAGTTCACCCGGCGCATGATGTAGAGCGCAAGCGTGGCAGCCCTGCGTTCAGGGCTGCTCGCCTTCCAGCGTGAAGGTCGCGCCGGCGTCCTGGCCGAGCAGTTCGACCAGCGCCGGCAGCGCCGCCTGCAACGCCGCGCGTAAGGTCCACGGCGGATTGGCCACGAACATGCCGCTGCCGTGCAGGCCGAGCCCGCCGGGAACGGGGTGCTTGACCGTCAGCGTGGCATGCAGCCAGCTCTTGAACGGCAGCGCTTTCATCTGGACCGGCAATTGCGCCGATTCGCGCCGCTGCACCAGGGGATACCAGACCGCGTAGGTGCCGGTGGCAAAACGCTGCAGGCCGTCGCGCAGGCATTGCACGGTGCGGGCGTAGTCCTGCTTGTCCTCGTATGACGGATCGATCAGCACCAGCGCGCGGCGCGGCGGGGGCGGCAGGATGGCCTTGATGCCGCCGAAGCCGTCGCCGTCGTACAGCATCACGCGGCGTCCCGCGCCGCGGAAGTTCTCGCGCAGCACCTGGATCTCGGTGCTGTGCAATTCGAACAGCCGCAGCCGGTCCGCTTCGCGCAGCATCTGCCAGGCAAGCCAAGGCGAGCCGGGGTAGTGCCTGAGGTGGCCGTCGGGGTTCAGTGTGCGCACCTGCTCCAGATACTGCTGCAGCAGCGGCGGGAGCTGGCGCCCGTCCGCGGCGGCCCGCCACAGCGGCGCGATGCCGGTCTCGAACTCCGACTTCTTGGTCGCATAGCCTTCGTCCAGCGCGTAGAGGCCGGCGCCGGCGTGCGTGTCGATATACCAGAACGGCTTGTCCTTCTGCGTCAGGTAATCGAGCAGGTGGGTGACGATGGCGTGCTTGAGAACGTCGGCGTGATTGCCGGCGTGGAAGGCGTGGCGATAACTGAGCATGGCAGGGGCGGGCGGAGCAGGGCGCCATGCTACCATCCGGCCGACCTTCCGCGGCGTCCGCGGTCGCCATGCAGCGTCTTGCGCCGGTTGCGCCGTGCCGCAGGGCGCGCTGTCCCGCCGTCGTCCGCCCCTGTTTTTCCGTTCTCCCGATGCCCCGCGCCCTCGATCCCGCCGAGCCGATCCTGTCCGACCAGGGTACGCCGTACTCGCCCCGCTATGACGACGTCTATCACAGCGTAGAGGGCGGGCTGGCACAGGCGCGGTATGTCTTTCTCGGCGGCAATGGCCTGCCGCAGGCGTGGCAGGGGCGCGAGCAGTTCGTCATCGTCGAAACCGGCTTCGGCCAGGGGCTCAATTTCCTGGCGACGTGGCAGGCCTGGCGCGACGACCCGCGCCGCTGTGCGCGCCTGCATTTCGTGTCGATCGAGAAGCATCCGTTTACCCGCGAAGGCTTGGCGGCGTTGCATGCGGACCTCGATGAGCTGGCCCCGCTGGCGCGGCAGTTGCAAGAGGCGTGGCCGCTGGCGCTGCCCGGGCTGCATCGGCTCGCCTTCGACGGCGGCGCGGTGGTGCTGACGCTGGCGCTCGGCGACGTGCAGGCGTTGCTGCCTCGCCTGGCCGTGGGCGCCGATGCCTTCTATCTGGACGGCTTCGCCCCGGCGCGCAATGCCGACATGTGGGACCCGGTGGTGATGAAGGGGCTGGCCCGGCTGGCGCGCCCCGGTGCCACGCTGGCGACCTATACGGCTGCGGGCTTCGTGCGGCGCGGCTTGCAGGCGGCGGGGTTCGAGGTCAGCAAGGCGCCGGGCTTCGGCAGCAAGCGCGACATGACGATGGCGCGCGTGCCGGCCGGGCGCCGCCGCCGTCATGCACCGCCATCGCCCGGTGCCTGGGCGCAGCGCCGCGCGATCGTGATCGGGGCGGGGTTGGCCGGCTGTGCCGTGACCGAGCGGCTGACCGCGCGCGGTTGGCGCGTGACGCTGATCGACGCCCACGACGGCCCGGCGCGAGAAACCTCGTCGCATCGCGCCGCCGCCATGCATCCGCATCTGTCGCCGGACGACAGCGTGCTGTCCCGGCTGTCGCGCGCCGGCAATCTCTACGCATTGCGCGCCTGGCAGGCGCTGGCCGAAGCGGGACATCCGGTCGGCTGGAAGGGGTGCGGCGTGCTGCAGGTCGGCCAGAACGAAGAGGACACGGCGCTCCAGCAGCGTGCGCTGGCCGAGTTGGGATTGCCGCCGGAGTACGTGCGCTGGATGTCCGCGCAGCAGGCCGCCGCCGAGCATGGCGCCACGGTGTCGCGCGGCGGCTTGTGGTTCCCCCAAGGGGGATGGGTCGCGCCGCCCGACGTCTGCCGCGCTCAATTGGCGATGGCAGGGGCGGCCGTGGAGACGCGGTTCGGCTGCCGTATCGCTTCCCTGCGGCGTACCGACGACGGCTGGCGGGTGTTCGACGAGGCCGGGCAGCCGGTCGCCGAGGCCCCGGTGCTGGTGCTCGCCAATGCGCACCATGCGAGCGGCCTGCTGCCGCTGCACCATCTGCCGATCCGCCGCGTGCGGGGGCAACTGACCACCCTCGAGGCGGGCGATGTCGCCCGGCTGGGCCGCTGGCCCGACTGCGTGGTGACGGGCAGCGGCTACCTGCTGCCGCGCGACGACGACGGCAGCGCCCGCGTCGGCTCCAGCTACGAGTCCGACGAAGGTCCGTTGGTAGAACGGGTCGAGATCCATGCCGACAACCTGCGCCGGCTGTCGACCCTGCTGCCCGACAGGAGTGCGGCGCTGGAGGGCCTGGATCCCGCCGCGCTGCATGGCTATGTCGGCGTGCGCAGCGTCTCGCACAATCGCCTGCCGTGGGTCGGCCAGGTGGCCGACGAGGCCGAGTGCGAGCGCCGGGCCGCCTCGCTGCGCGGCGCGCATCTGCGCGATCTGCCGCGGCTGCCGGGCCTGTATGTATCGCTGGCCTTCGCCTCGCGCGGGCTGACCTGGGCGGCGCTGGCGGGCGAACTGCTGGCCAGCCGGATCGAGGGCGAGCCGCTGCCGGTGGAAAGCGACCTGGCCGACGCGCTGGATCCGGCGCGGCTGCTGCTGCGCGCGCTGCGGCATGGGCAACTCGGTAGCGCCGGGCAGCATGCCGGGCAGGGCGCCGAGCGGCCCGATCAGGCCCGGTCAGGGTAAAAACTGCCGGAACCGGATCGAAACCGTGCGATAATCCGCGTTTTCCGTTTGCGCGGTGTGTTTGTTTGCGCGAGTTCGCGATCGGGGCTCAGGCGGCTTGTCCGTGTGCTCCATGCGTGGCTGGTGCGTGCGAACCGTTCGACGGCCTGAGGGAGAAAACCCTGCACGCAGGCACGCAAGCGGAACGCGCTGACGAACACAACAACATTTCTGGATTGGATTGACGACCATGTCGAATGTGATTGAAAACCTCGGCAAACTCGACCGCAAGGTGACCCTGGCCATTCCGAAGGCCGAGGTCGAGAAGGAGAAGCAGGAGCGCCTGGTTCGCCTGTCGAAGACGGTCAAGATGGCCGGCTTCCGCCCGGGCAAGGTGCCGATGAAGATGGTCGAGAAGCAGTACGGCCAGCAGGTCGAGTTCGAAGTGCGCTTCGACAAGGCCGCCCGCAAGTTCTTCGACATCACCCAGCAGCAGGACGTCAAGGTCGCCGGCCAGCCCAAGTTCGAGATCAAGACCGAAGGCGTGGCGGACGACGAAGTGGCATTCGACGCCACCTTCGAGGTCTACCCGGAAGTCAAGATCGGTGACCTGTCGGCCGCCGAAGTGGTCCGCACCAAGACGGAAATCACCGACGCCGAGATCGACAAGACCATCGACATCCTGCGCAAGCAGCGCGTCCACTACCACGCCCGCGGCGAAGCCGGCGAGCATGGCGATGGCGGCGGCGAAGTGGCGGCGAAGAACGGCGACCGCGTGACGGTCGACTTCGTCGGCAAGATCGACGGCGTCGAGTTCGCCGGTGGCAAGGCCGAGGACTTCGTCTTCGTGCTGGGCGAAGGCCGCATGCTGCCCGAGTTCGAGCAGGCTGCGCTGGGCCTGAAGGTCGGCGAGAGCAAGACCTTCCCGCTGGCGTTCCCGGAGGACTATCACGGCAAGGAAGTCGCCGGCAAGACCGCCGAGTTCACCATCACGATGAAGCAGGTCGAGTGGGCCCACCTGCCCGAGGTCGACGACAACTTCGCCAAGTCGCTGGGCATCGCCGACGGCAGCGTCGACAAGATGCGCGCCGACATCCGCGAGAACCTGGAGCGCGAGGTCAAGCGCCGCACCCACGCGATGCTGAAGGACCAGGTCATGGAAGCGCTGCTCAAGGCCAGCGAGCTGGACGTGCCCAAGGCCCTGATCGAGCAGGACCAGGAGCGCCTGGTGCAGATGGCCCGCCGCGACCTCGAGCAGCGTGGCATGCCGAACGCCAAGGACATGCCGATCCCCCCGGAGATGTTCGCGCAGCAGGCCGAGCGCCGCGTCAAGCTGGGCCTGATCCTGGCCGAGATCGTCAAGGCCAACGGGCTGGAGGCCAAGGCCGACCAGATCAAGGCCGAGATCGAGGAGTTCGCCAAGAGCTACGAGGACCCGAAGGAAGTCATGCGCTGGTACTACGGCGACCAGCAGCGCCTGGCCGAGATGGAAGCCTACGTGCTCGAAAACAACGTGGTAAATTTCGTGTGCGAGAAGGCCAAGGTCATCGACAAGCCGGTGTCCTTCGAAGAGCTGACGGCCGAAGGCAACGGCGGCCAGCAAGCCTGATCGCAAGCCGCCTTCGGGCGGCTTGTTTGCCTTTCGCCGAGGCCACTGGCCTGCCACCGAATTCCTGGAGAACCCTGCATGACCCGCAATGATTTGCTCGATCGTCTCGCCACCACGCAAGCCTCGGCGCTGGAGACCATGGGCCTCGGGCTGGTGCCGATGGTGGTCGAGCAGTCCGGTCGGGGCGAGCGCGCCTATGACATCTATTCGCGCCTGCTGAAGGAGCGCCTGGTGTTCATGGTGGGCGAAGTCAACGACCAGACCGCCAATCTGGTGATCGCGCAGCTGCTGTTCCTGGAGAGCGAGAATCCCGACAAGGATGTCTTCCTCTACATCAACTCGCCGGGCGGTTCGGTATCGGCCGGTCTGGCGGTGTATGACACGATGCAGTTCATCAAGCCGGACGTGTCGACGCTGTGCATGGGCATGGCCGCCAGCATGGGCGCGTTCCTGCTGGCCGCCGGCGCCAAGGGCAAGCGCCTGGCGCTGCCCAACTCGCGGATCA
>JAPSLP010000046.1 GCA_031180665.1 Cupriavidus sp.
GGATCGGCGCGATCTTCCAGTCGCCTTCGCGGATCGACCTGGTCTCCGGCAGGAAGTCGGGGCGCTCGCCCGCGTCCAGGCGCTTGGCGCGTTCGACGCGCGCGGCCAGCAGCTGCTGGCGGCGCGGCTCGAAGGCGCGGTGCAGCTTGTCCACCAGGGCCAGCGCTTCCGGCGTGAGGATATCTTCGTAGGCCGGCAGGATTTCGCCGGTGATCTTCATGCCCGCAGGCAACGTGATGGCCATCAATGTTCTCCTGTGATCGATGGGGGTTGTGCCATGCCTGCCCTGTTTATCCGCGCGCCACGGCGATGCCGCGTGCGCGCACGAAATCGAGCAGGTCATTCATGTCGTGCCCCGTCCCGCTCGGCTCGGCGTCGAGCCGCTCCGCCGGGTGGCCGGCACGATTGATCCAGAACGTGGTGTAGCCGAACCAGGTCGCGCCGCACGCGTCCCAGCCGTTGGACGAGACGAACAGCATCTCGTGCGCCGGCACGCCGAAGGCCGCGGGACCGAGCGCATAGGCGGCCGGTGCGGTCTTGTACTGGCGCACCGCGTCGACCGACAGCACATGGTCGAACAGGCCCTGCATGCCGGCGCTCTTGACCGAGATGTCGAGCATCTCCGGATTGCCGTTGGACAGGATGCCCAGCGGCAGCCCGGCCGCGCGCAGGCGCCGCAGCGCGCCCAGGTTCTCCGGGAAGGCCGACAGGCAGGCGTATTCCTTCAGCAGCTGCGCCTCGGCCGCGGCATCGAGCCGCAGATCCAGCCGCTGCGCCGCATAGCGCAGCGCATCGACGGTGATCGCCCAGAACGGCTTGTACCAGGCCCCGTCCGGCGCGGCCATGGTGCGGATCCGCGTGTAGTCGATCTGGCGGTCGCGCCACAGCAGCGCCAGCGCCTCGCCCTTGCCGGGAAACAGCTGCTCCGCGCGCGCCGTGACGGAATACACGTCGAACAGCGTGCCATAGGCATCGAAGACGACGGCGCGGATCGGGTTCATAGCATGCAAGGACCAGGGTTGGCGGCCGCGGCCCGGGGCCGGCGTACCACGAATTCCGAGCATTGTAGGCAGGCGCTGCAGCGCGGCATAGCCAACCCGGGTCACTTGATCTTTTACTTTTGCCCTACTAATCTTGGCGAACCGTCGGAAGATCCGAAACCAATATCGGCTCCGGCCCTCCCATCTGCTGGCCGGCACGTATCGCCAAGATCGCTTTGTGCCCATCCAGCCGCAAAACGTCGGGGACACGTGGATCATTTCAAGCAACTGGCGACCTTCGTCTCGGTCGCCTCGCGCGGCAGCCTGTCCGCGGCCGCCGCCGCCGAGGGCGTCGCGCCGGCCATCATCGGCCGTCGCATCGACGCGCTCGAGGAACGGCTGGGCGTCAAGCTGCTGGTGCGCACCACCCGCAAGATCACGCTGACCTTCGAGGGCTCGGCCTTCCTGGAAGACTGCCAGCGCATCCTGAACGATCTGCAGAACGCCGAGGCCAGCGTCTCCGCGGGCGGCGTCAAGGCCAGCGGCCATCTGCGCGTGACCGCGCCCGCGGGCTTCGGCCGCAAGCATGTGGCGCCGGTGGTGCCGCTGTTCATCGAGTCGCATCCGGACGTGACCATCACGCTGGACCTGTCGGACCGCGTGGTCGATCTGGTCAACGAGGGCTTCGATTGCGCGATCCGGCTCGGCGATCTGCCCGATTCGAGCCTGGTGTCGATCCGGCTGGCGGAGAACCGCCGCGTGGTGGTGGCCGCGCCCTCGTATCTGGCGCGGCGCGGTACGCCGCAGCTGCCCGAAGAGCTCAGCGCGCACAACTGCCTGGCCTTCGGCGCCAGCGCCAACGTGCAGCGCGGCTGGGTGTTCCAGCAGGACGGGCGTCCGGTCACGGTCAAGGTCGGCGGCAATATGGAATGCACCGACGGCGCGGTGCTGCATGCCTGGTGCCTGCAGGGCCATGGGCTGGCGTGGCGCTCGTGGTGGGAGGTCGGCCACGAGATCGCGACCGGGCGCCTGGTCACGGTGCTCGACGAATTCCAGGCCCCGCCGATCGGCATCCACGCGGTGTTTCCCCAGCGCAAGCATCTGCCGCTGCGGGTGCGGCTGTTTATCGATCATCTGAAGAACACCTACGGCAACCCGGCCTACTGGCGCCGCGGCGAGCAGGCCCCGCTGGCCGCCGCCGACGAACCGGTCGGTGCCTGAACGTGCACCGCCGATCGGGCAAGGGTTCGCCCGCGATGCATTAGCCGCCACACTGGCTACAATGAAGTCAGCGCGGGGCCGGGTCGCCCGCCCTGCTTCCGGTGCCCTCGGGTATGCCTTTGGACTCATCGCAAGGAGATCGGCCATGTTCAAGCACATCCTGCTCCCCACTGACGGTTCGGAGCTGTCCAAGAAAGCGATCGATGGCGGCATCGAACTGGCAAAGGCCATCGGCGGCCGGGTCACCGCCTATGTCTGTCTCGAGGAATATCCGTACACGCCCTTCAGCGAAATCGTGGTCGAGGCTCCGCAGGCCTTCAAGGACCGCATCGAGGCGCAGGCGCGCATCTATCTGAAGGAGGTCGAGACCGCCGCCACTGCGGCCGGTGTGCCTTGCGACACCGATATGTCGACCTTCGCGGTGCCCTATCTGGGCATCATCGACGCGGCCGAACGGCATGGCTGCGACGTGATCTTCATGGCCTCGCACGGCCGCCGCGGCCTGTCCGGCCTGCTGCTCGGCAGCGAGACGCAGAAGGTGCTGACGCATACCGATATTCCGGTGATCGTTTACCGGTGAGGCAGCACCCGTTGCATGCGCTCTCCCCTCTCCCGCCAGCGGGAGAGGGGAGCCACCTACATCAAGCCACCTTCTTGTCGAAGAACTGCTCGTCCTCGGTCGAACCCTTCAGCGCGGTGGTCGACGACTGGCCGCCTTCGATGGTCTGCGTGACCGCGTCGAAGTAGCCGGTGCCGACTTCGCGCTGGTGCTTGACCGCGGTGAAGCCCTTCTCGGCCGCCTTGAACTCGGCTTCCTGCAGTTCGACGAACGCGCTCATCTGGTTGCGCGCATAGCCGTAGGCCAGGTTGAACATCGAGTAGTTCAGCGAGTGGAAACCGGCCAGCGTGATGAACTGGAACTTGTAGCCCATTGCGCCCAGTTCCTTCTGGAACTTGGCGATGGTGGCGTCGTCCAGGTTCTTCTTCCAGTTGAACGACGGCGAGCAGTTGTAGGCCAGCAGCTTGCCCGGGAACTTGGCGTGCACCGCCTCGGCAAACTTCTTGGCGAACTCCAGATCCGGCTTGCCGGTTTCGCACCAGACCAGGTCGGCCACTTCCGCATAGGCCAGCGCGCGTGCGATCGACTGCTCGATGCCGGGCTTGGTGCGGTAGAAGCCTTCGACGGTGCGCTCGCCGGTGCAGAACGGCTTGTCGCGATCGTCGATGTCCGAGGTCAGCAGATCGGCCGCTTCCGCATCGGTACGCGCGATCACCAGTGTCGGCACGCCCATCACGTCGGCCGCCAGGCGCGCGGCGGTCAGCTTGGCGACGGCCTCGCGGGTCGGCACCAGCACCTTGCCGCCCATATGGCCGCACTTCTTGACCGAAGCCAACTGGTCCTCGAAGTGCACGCCGGCGGCGCCCGCTTCGATCATCGCCTTCATCAGCTCGAACGCGTTGAGCACGCCGCCAAAGCCCGCTTCCGCGTCCGCCACGATCGGCGCGAAGAAATCGACGTCGCCCTTGCCTTCGCTCCACTGGATCTGGTCGGCGCGCTGGAAGGTGTTGTTGATGCGCTTGACCACCTGCGGCACCGAGTTGGCCGGATACAGCGACTGGTCCGGATACATCTCGCCGGCCAGGTTGGCGTCGCCGGCGACCTGCCAGCCCGACAGATAGATCGCCTTCAGGCCGGCCTTGACCTGCTGCATCGCCTGGTTACCGGTCAGCGCACCCAGCGTGTTGACGAACGGCTCGGTATTGAGCAGATGCCACAGCTTCTCGGCACCGCGGCGGGCCAGCGTGTGCTCGATCTGGACGGAGCCGCGCAGGCGCACCACGTCCTCGGCCGTGTAGTGGCGGCGGATACCCTTCCAGCGCGGGTTGGTTTCCCAGTCTTGCTTGAGCTTTTGTGCTTCGATTTCGCGGGACATGTCACTCTCCTGTTGATGGGGTTCGGCAAATCTTTGCGACGCGACCGGACGGGCGGAGCCGGTCTGCCGACCTGGGCGCCCGGTGCCGGTTTCAGCATTCCGGTGGCGCCGCAAGTCATATGTCTTATATAAGAGTGTAGAGAAGCGTCCCGCGACGCAACAAGCCTGGATGCGGCCTGCACCCGAGATTTTTTATCCTTATATTTCAGCTAGTTATCGAAAACATTTCACGATGCGGCAAGATCTTTCCCATCATGAGAAACGACCGTTGTGCCACGCACGCATGTATTTTTGCGGACCAAAACGCCTTTCCGCATCGTGAAATTGTGTGCAAGCGCTGTCGGGCGGTTCAGCCTGCGGTAACCTGGCCGCGCCGGTAGGCGACCCAGTCGCCCCCTTCGATCTCCGGCAGGCTGCGCACCGCCTCGGCGCCGACCGGATAGAGCAGGCAGCGCCGCATGCCGTCGGCGCACGCCACCTGCTGCTCGGTGCGGACGAACAGCGTCGCCTGGCCCGGATAGACCTCTTCGATCTCGTCGAGCACCGGGATCAGCGCCTCGTCGATCTCGTAGATGTCGCCGACCACGCGCTGGCTGCCTTGCTGGCCGGCCGCGGCCGGTACATAGCCCGGATAGCTGCCGAAGTCGTACAGCCGCCCCGGCACGCTGCCGGAGCCGATCAGGCGCGGCGCCGGCAGGCCATGGCGGCGCGCCGCCTCGTTCAGGTCGTTGACCTCGCCGGCACGCAAGGTGCCATAGACGAACACCAGCGCCATCGTCAGCCCTGCTTCGCGTTCAGCAGGTCGACGTCCGACACCAGCACGCCGTCCTCGTCGACGTAGATCCAGTTGCCGGGACGCACCACCGCGCCGGGCATCTGCAGCGCGACGTCGCGCTGCCCGCTGTTGCGCTTCTCGCTCTTGCGGGGATGCACGCCCAGCGCGCGGATGCCGATTTCGCAGTCGTTCAGCTCGGCGGTGTCCCGCACATAGCCGTTGAGCACGATGCCGGCCCAGCCGTTCTTCTGGCCGAGCTGGCCGAGATTGCCGCCGACCAGCGCGCAGCGCGCCGAGCCGCCCGCGTCCACCACCAGCACCCTTCCCTGCCCGGGCGACTCGAGCGCCTCGCGCACCAGCGAGTTGTCCTCGAACACCTTCAGCGTCATGGCGGGGCCGGCGAAACGCACCCGCTTGCCGAATGCCTGCCAGCCCGGCGTCAGCACGCGCAGCGAGCCGTCGGCCAGGCGTGCCTCGTGGTCGTCGCAAAGGTCGGTGGTGGCGAAATCCATGGCAATTCACTCCTCGATCAACAGGGAAACAAAGCGGAAAAAGCGAAGACGGGCGCGAGGCCCCTTGCGCCCGATGGTGCGGCGCAATCGGAGCATCATAGTGGAAAACGCCCGTGGCAAGACCGCGGCAAGACCGCGGCAAGGCGGGCCGCCGCGGGGCGCGCCGCCTTACATCTGCTTGAACAGATAGGCGTATTGGCGCGCCACCGCCAGCGTCTCGGGGCGGTTGCGCAGCTTCAGCGTGAGCCGCCCGAGCGACTGGTTGACGGCGGCGGCGACGCAGTCGATGTTGACCACCGTGCCGCGATGGATCTGCCAGAAGCGGTCCGGATCGAGCTGCTGGGTCAGCTCGCGCAGGCTGGTGCGGATCAGCGCCTCGCCGCTGTTCGACACCACGTTGACGTACTTGTCGGTGGCCTCGAGGTAGATCACCTCGTCGACCGGGATGATGCGCACTTCCTGGCCGACCAGGGCCTTGATGAAGCGCAGATACGGCCCGCCGGTGCGCGCGATGGTGTCGCGGTCGAGCGCCTCCAGCCGGTTCAGCAATTGCTCCAGCCGCTCGCTTTCGAGCGCGCCCGCCGGGGCGGTGCCGTCCATCGCCTGCGGCGGCATCGCCAGCCGCGTCTTGAGCCGGTTCACGGTGGCCTCCAGCCGCTCGCGCTGGATCGGCTTGAGCACGTAGTCGACGGCCGCGCTCTCGAAGGCCTCGAGCGCGAACTGATCGTAGGCGGTGACGAACACCACCAGCGGCGCGCCGGGTTTGCCCAGCAGGTCGCGCGCCACCTCCATGCCGGTGATGCCGGGCATCCGGATATCGAGAAAGGCGACGCGCGGCGCATGCTGGCGCACCGCTTCGAGCGCCGACACCCCGTCATGCACCGTCGCAACGATCTGCGCCTCGGGCCACAGGCTGGACAATTCGGCATGCAACACGCGGGCGAGCAGCGGTTCGTCGTCGGCAATCAGCAGGGTCGGCGTCATCGTGGAATCGGTGGCAGTCGATCGTGGGGGTTCGGCGGTCACTGGCGACCGTCGGCGGCAACGAAGGCCCGGCGGCGACACGCGACGCCGGCTCGGCAAATTCGATATCGGGACCTCGCAATCAGGACCGCGCCGCGGCCGGCACGGGCGGCACAGGCACCGCCGCAGTGGCGCCTGCCGGCCCAGTCCCGCAGGTGGCAGCCGGCGCGGTCACGTCCTGCGGCGCGCTCTTGCGCGTGACCGGCACGGTCAGCCGCACCACCACGCCGCTGGGCACGTTCTCCTCTATCTGCATCGTGGCGGCGGCGCCGAAGATCCGCGCGAGCCGTTCGCGCACATGGGTCAGGCCCAGGCCGGAGCCCTTGACCGGGGCCTGCGCGAAGCCCACGCCGGTATCGGCGATCGACACCTGCACGGCGCTCTCGCCCTGCGCGCGCGCCGACACGGTGATGCGCCCGCCCGCCATGCACGGCTCGATGCCGTGCGTGACGGCGTTCTCGACCAGCGGCTGGATCAGCATCGGCGGAATCTCGACCTCGGCCAGATCGTCCGGCAGATCGAACTGATAGGACAGGCGCTGGCCGAAACGCAGCCCCTGGATATCGAGATAGCTGCGCAGCAGCGCGAATTCCTGCTTCAGCGTGCATTGCTCCGCGCGGGTATGCGCCAGCGAGCGCCGCAGGAAGCCGATCAATCCCTGCAGCAGCTTGCGGGCGGCGTGCGGATCGGTGGCGATCAGGCCGTCCAGGTGGGCCAGCGAATTGAACAGGAAGTGCGGTTCGATCTGGGCCTGCAGCGCCATCAACTGCGCGCGCACCAGCTGCTTCTCGGCCTCCTCGCGCTGCAGCGCGTCGAGCGCGGCCTGGCGCTGCAGGAAGGCCAGGCGCTCGCGCGACCAGTAGAAGTAGATCATGCTGGTCGCGGCCAGCATCCCGACCACCAGGCACATGCGCAGCATGTCGTTGGCTTCTTCCATCGACTTGGGCGGCAGGTCCATCACCATCCGCGTCGCCCAGCTGCCGAACAGCACGCCGAGCGGCACCGCGGCGATCGCCAGCAGGATGAAGGGCCAGCCCGCCGGGCGTTCGTTGCGCCAGATCACCACGCGCGGAATATCGATCAGCGCCCAGATCGACAGGCCGATCAGCTCGCTATAGACGAAGTTCTTCAGGAAGGTGCCGCCGGTCTGGAAGCCCCAGGTCAGGCTGACCGCGATCACGGCGTTCATGACGAGGACGAACACCAGGTCGCGCCCCAGCAGCGTCAGGCGGGAAGGAATGGCGTGGGTCAAACAGCGGTGCGTCGATCTCATGTCGCCTCCGTCCGTCCACCGCCACCTCGGCGACGCGGGTGTGGGGAGGGACTGTTGCCTCATTCTAGCCGCCACCCGCCGAGGTTCCATGCGGCGGTGCGGCCCCCACCGCGGCACTCGCCAGCCCGGAGGCGGATCGCACGCGGCACGGGATGACCGGCGATGCGGTGCAGCATGGCGCGCGGCCGCTGCATCGGTTCGCATCCCGTGTCCGTGCGCGTAATGTAACCCGGGTGGCGACGCAAATGAAACCGGGATGCGACGAACGGGCGACCGGCGGCGCGAAGGGGTCGTTGCCGGCCCCGAAGCGGATGGGGTCGATCCGCGCGCGGCGCGCGCAAAGGAACGATGCACCGCGGCGAGCGCGCGGCGCGCGTGAAGCGGGCATGCGGCGGCGCCGCGATGCCCGGCTCCGATCGCGATGCCTACGCGGCCTCGGCCGTCAGCGCCCCGAGGCTGCCGCCCTCGGCCAGCGCGCTGCTGACCGCCTGCTCCGACAGCTGCGGCGCGAACAACTGGATGAAGGCATGCGCATAGCCGCGCAGATAGGCGCCGCGGCGCACCGCCACGCTGGTGGTGTTCGGTGCGAACAGATGATCGGCCGCGATCCGCACCAGTCCGCTGTCCTTGCGCGCGTCGTAGGCCATCGAGGCGATGATGCCGACGCCGAGATCGAGCTCGGCATAGGTCTTGATCACGTCGGCGTCGAGCGCGGTCAGCACGATTTCCGGCTGCAGGCCGGCCTGCGCGAAGGCGCTGTCGATCTTGCGCCGGCCGGTGAAGCCCGCGTCGTAGGTGATGATCGGAAAGCCCGCCAGGTCCTCCAGCGTCGGCTCCGGCAGCCGCGTCAGCGGATGATCCGGCGCGACCACCAGCACATGGCGCCACGTATAGGCGTCGAACGCGGTCAGCGACGGCTCGCTGGCCAGCGCCTCGGTGGCGATGCCGATATCGGCCTGCCCAGACAGCAACAACTCGACGATATGGTTGGGCGAGGCCTCCTGCAGCGCCAGCGTGACGTGCGGATAGGCACGCCGGAATTCGGTGACGACCTTCGGCAGCGCATAGCGCGCCTGCGTATGCGTGGTGGCGACCGTCAGCCGGCCGGTGTGGCGGCCGGCGAATTCGTCGCCGGCCTGGCGCAGGTTCTCCGCCTCGAGCAGCAGGCGCTCGACGATGCGGACGATCTCGCGGCCTGGCGCGGTCAGCCCGGTCAACCGCTTGCCGTAGCGCTCGAAGATCTCGACACCCAGCTCTTCCTCGAGCTCGCGGATCTGGCGCGACACGCCGGGCTGCGAGGTGTAGAGCGCGTTGGCGACCTCGGTCAGATTGAATTGGCGGCGCACCGCCTCGCGGATCGACCGCAATTGCTGGAAGTTCATCGGACCGCTCCTGCCCGGGCCGCCTGCCGTCCGCCCTGCCCCCCGGCGAACACGCGCATGCGCCGCGGCCGTGCCGCCAGCAGCTCGCCCTCGCGATAGCCGTCGCGCTGGAAGCGTTCGAGCGGCAGCACGACCTCGATCAGTTCGCGGTTGTCCTCGCGCTCCAGTTCCAGTTGCGCGACGGGCCCGAGCGCCAGCGCGCGCCGCAGCGTCGCGACGATCCCTTCGGCGCCCGGCGCATAGCGCTCGAGTTCGACCTCGTGCGGACGGACGTAGCCGATCGCCTCGGTGCCGTCCGCCTCGTCGATCGGGGCCAGGCCGTCCTCGCCGAGGCCGTCGGGCAGCGACAGCAGCGCCGCACCGCTACGCAGCGCGCCGCCATCGGCGCCGCGCTCGAGCCGCCCGTGAATGCGATTGACATGGCCGAGGAAGCCGAACACGAACGGCGTGGCCGGATGCTCGTAGACCGCTTGCGGCGAGCCCACCTGTTCGACGCGGCCGCGCTGCATCAGCACGACGCGGTCGGCGACTTCCAGCGCCTCCTCCTGGTCGTGCGTGACGAAGACGCTGGTCACGTGCAGCTCGTCGTGCAGGCGCCGCAGCCAGCGCCGCAGTTCCTTGCGGACCTTGGCGTCGAGCGCGCCGAACGGCTCGTCGAGCAGCAGCACGCGCGGCTCGACCGCCAGCGCGCGGGCCAGCGCGATGCGCTGGCGCTGGCCGCCCGACAGTTGCGGCGGATAACGGTCGGCCAGCCAGTCCAGCTGCACCAGTTCCAGCAGCGCGCGCACCCGCTCGCGGATCTGCGCCTCGCCCGGCCGCTCGCCGCGCGGCTTGACGCGCAGGCCGAAGGCGACGTTCTCGAACACCGTCATATGGCGGAACAGCGCGTAGTGCTGGAACACGAAGCCGACCTGGCGCTGGCGCACCGGCTGCCCGGTCGCATCCTGCCCTTCCAGCAGCACCTGCCCGCGGTCCGCGCGCTCGAGCCCGGCGATCACACGCAGCAGCGTGGTCTTGCCGCAGCCGGAGGGGCCCAGCAGCGCGGTCAATTCGCCTTCGGCGAAATCGAGCGTGACGTCGTCCAGCGCGACAAAGTCGCCGAACTGTTTGTGCAGATGCCTTACCTGAATGCTCATGATGTCCATCCCAAGCTGTCCTGCGCGTCGGCCGCCGTGGCCGGGCCGCGTACCGTGGCGGGCCGGGCATCGCGCGCGGGTTCCCCGCCGAACGAGCGGGCATGCGCCTGCATCGTGGCCGGCAGCGCGGCCGGCACGGCCTCGTCGCTTGCCTCGCCCAGCTCCCGCCGCGTACGGAATTCGACCAGCGTCTTGATCGCCAGCGTCAACAGGGCCAGCAGCGTCAGCAGCGAGGCCACCGCGAACGCGGCGACGAAGTTGTATTCGTTGTAGAGAATCTCGACGTGCAGCGGCATCGTGTTGGTCAGCCCGCGGATATGGCCCGACACCACCGACACCGCACCGAACTCGCCCATCGCGCGTGCATTGCACAGGATCACGCCGTACAGCAGGCCCCAGCGGATATTGGGCAGCGTCACGCGCCGGAAGGTCTGCCATCCCGAGGCGCCCAGCACGATCGCGGCTTCCTCTTCCTCGGTGCCCTGCGCCTGCATCAGCGGAATCAGCTCGCGGGCGACAAAGGGAAAGGTCACGAAGACGGTCGCCAGCACGATGCCCGGCACCGCGAACAGGATGCGGATGTCGTGCTCGGCCAGCCACGGTCCGAGCCAGCCCTGCGCGCCGAACAGCAGCACGTAGATCAGGCCCGAGATCACCGGCGAGACCGAGAACGGCAGGTCGATCAGCGTCGTCAGCAGGCTCTTGCCGGGGAATTCGAACTTGGCGATGGCCCAGGCCGCGGCGACGCCGAATACCAGGTTCAGCGGCACCGCGATCGCCGCCACGGTCAGCGTCAGGCGGATCGCGGACAGCGCGTCGGGCTCGACCAGCGCGTTCCAGTAGGCGTGCAGGCCCTGGCGCAAGGCCTCGTAGAACACCGCCGCCAGCGGCACGAACAGGAACAGCGTCAGGAACAGCGCGGCCAGTGCGATCAGCGTGCGACGGACCCACGGCGCCTCGGCGGTGGCGTCGTGCAAGCGCCCGGGCGGCAGCGCGCGGGTGGCGCCCACAGGAATCGTCGCGGCCATCTCAGAAGTCTCCGGCCGCGGTCAGCGCACGGGAGGAATCGGCCGCGTCGTCCCGGGCCTGCGCGGGGGCCTGGCCGCCGCCGTTCTGGCGGCGCCGCGACCAGGCCTGCAGGCCGTTGATCAGCAGCAGCAAGGCGAACGAGATCAGCAGCATCACCACCGCGACCGCGGTCGCGCCGGCATAGTCGTACTGCTCGAGCTTGGCGTAGATCATCAGCGGCGCGATCTCCGACACCATCGGCATATTGCCGCTGATGAAGACGACCGAGCCGTACTCGCCGGTGGCGCGGGCGAAGGCAAGCGCAAACCCGGTCAGCAGCGCCGGCGCGAGCGCGGGCACGATCACGCGCTGGAAGGTCTGCCAGCGCGTCGCGCCAAGGCTGGCCGCGGCCTCTTCCAGCTCGCGCTCCAGTTCCTCCAGCACCGGCTGCACCGTGCGCACGACGAATGGCAGGCCGATGAAGGTCAGCGCGATCACCACGCCCAGCGGGGTGAAGGCGACCTTGATGCCCAGCGGCTCGAGCCAGCGGCCGATCCAGCCGTTGCCGGCGAACAGCGCGGTCAGCGCGATGCCGGCCACCGCGGTCGGCAGCGCGAACGGCAGATCGACCAGCGCATCGACCAGGCGCCGGCCGGGAAAGCGATAGCGCACCAGCACCCAGGCCACCACCAGCCCGAACACGGTATTGACCAGCGCCGCGATCAGCGAGGCGCCGAAGCTCAGCCGGTAGGCGGCCAGCACCCGCGGCGCCGTGACGATCGCCCAGAAGCTGTCCCAGCTCAGCGTGAACGCCTTCAGGAAGGCGGCCGCCAGCGGAATCAGCACGATCAGCGTCAGATACAGCAGCGTGAAGCCGAGCGACAGGCCGAAGCCCGGCAGCACCGTATGGCGGGCGCGCAGCGGGCCGGGCAGGCGCCGCGGAAAAAGCGGCGCCGCTGGCACGGTATCGGTCAATGGCAGGGTGGCAGGCATGTTGTCTGGTTCGAAAGCCGGCAAAGGCGACGATGCGCGTCGCGATGGACGCACGGTGGGCCGCCGGGGCGCCTGGGGGGGCGGCCGGCGGCGGGACCAATAGATTGTGCAGAGTGGCGCTTATATCCAGAACGAATATTTACGCATGTCTTTAGTCGGTTCAGATATATGGGACCGTCGGGATCCCCTCGAGCCCGGCCTCCCACGCCATGCCATCCCGGTCGTGGCGGGCACGGCCGCCGTCGCGGGCGTCGATCCGTTGCAGCAGCGTGCCGAGCAGTCTCAGCCCTTCGGGCCAGCGGCCCAGGCCCGAATCCGCATTGATGTGACCCAGACTGCCCGCGTCGTGCAACTCGCTGCCCCACAGCGTGCCCCACGTGAAGGCGGTGCGCTGGGCCATCCACGGATCGTTGCGGCTTGCCACCACCAGCGTCGGAAACGGCAGCCGGAAGGCCGGCAGCAGCGGCGCGACGCCGAACTTGTCGGGATCGGCCGGCGCCACCAGCAAGGCGCCGGCGATGCCGTCGGGGTCGTTCGCCGCGTGCCGCAGCGTCGCCAGGCAGCCAAAGCTGTGGGCCACCAGCACGGCGCCGCGCGGCGCCACCCGCCGCACCCGCGCGAGCGCGTCGCCCACCCGCTCGGCCCAAAGATGCAGGCTGGGGCGCGACCAGTCGCGCTGTTCGACCCGCTGCCAGTCGGGAAAGCGTCGTTCCCAGCGGCTCTGCCAGTGTTCGGGGGCGCTGCCGTGCAACCCGGGCACGGTCAGAATGCCGAGCCCAGACGGGACGTCGAGCTCGATTTCGGCGGCATGGGACGGCAGACGCAACGTCATCTCGGTTCCTCCTGATCATCGTGGTGCGAATCGGCGCCGTAGGACAGGCGCCCTGCGCGCCGCAGTTCACCCGGGCCGAGCGTCGCGCCGGCATGGGCGCCCTGCCCCAGCTCGATGCCCGCGGCCTGCAGCCGCAGCGCGGTCTCGGCGCTGTCCAGCCGGCGGCCGATCAGCGTCACGCCGGCATCGGCGGCGCTGGCGCGCAGGCCGGCCAGCTGGCGATCGGTCCACAGACGGCCCATATCGAGCTTGAGCCAGTCGGGCCGCGCCTGCGCGATCAGCACGCCGGCCTCGGCCGGGTCGGACGCCTGCAGGCTGACGGCAAAGCCGTTGCGTCGGTAGTTGCCGACCACCTGCAACAGCAGCGGCAGATTGTCGTTGGCGCTGGCCGGCACCTGGATCACCAGCTGCGACTGCGGCAGGTCCAGCGCCTGCACCGCGCGCCGGAACGCGGCGCCATGGTCGTCGGCCACCGCCGCCAGCAGGCGGTTGTGCACGTTCAGCACGAGGCGGCCCGTGCCACCCGCCGCCACATAGTTGATCGCATGCAGCAGCCGCGACAGCCGGTCCAGCGCCACCAGCGAGGCATCGTCGGCCGCCAGCGCGAACAGCTTCCACGCGGCGAGGCCGGGCTGCTCGCCCGCATAGGTGCGGATGGTGCCTTCATGGCCGATCACGCGGCGGTCGGCCAGCGCGATCAGCGGCGTGAACGCGCTGGTCAGCGAGCAATGATGGAAGCGCCCCTGCACCTGTCCCCGCGCGTCGCGCCACAGCGAATAGCCCGGCTCGGGCCGCTCCGGCAGCGCTTCCAGATAGCGGGCCAGCGCGGCGGGAAGCGGCGGCATGGCGGTGGTGGTCAACGGCGCCGAGGCGAAGCGATCGAGATCCCGTTTGCCGCCGACTTGCGCAGGCGGCCGTCGATCGCGCTCGGTGCCACGTTCGGTGCCACGTTCGGGGCCACGTTCGGTGCCAGGTTGGGTCATCGACACTCCCGGTGCCGCGGCTCAGCGCCGGCCAGGCTGATAGACCTGGTCGAAGGTGCCGCCGTCGGCGAAGTGGGCCTGCTGCGCCTTCTGCCAGCCGCCGAACACCTCGTCGATGGTGAACAGCTTCACCTGCGGGAAGGCCGACGCGTACTTGGCCGCGACCTTCTGCGAGATCGGGCGGTAGTAGTTGCGCGCCGCGATCTCCTGCCCCTCGTCGGTATAGAGGAATTGCAGATAGGCCTCGGCGGCGCGGCGCGTGCCGCGCTTGTCGACCACCTTGTCGACCACCGCCACCGGCGGCTCGGCCAGGATCGATACGGACGGTGCGACGATATCGAACTTGTCCGGGCCGAGTTCCTTGATCGCCAGCAGCGCCTCGTTCTCCCAGGCGATCAGTACATCGCCGATACCGCGCTCGACGAAGGTCGTGGTCGCGCCGCGCGCGCCGGAATCCAGCACCGGCACGTTCCTGAGCAGCTGCGCGACGAAATCGCGCGCCTTGGCTTCGTTGCCGCCCGGCTGGCGCAGCGCATAGCCCCAGGCCGCCAGGTAGTTCCAGCGGGCGCCGCCGGAAGTCTTCGGATTGGGCGTGATCACCTGCACGCCCGGCTTGACCAGGTCGCTCCAGTCGCGGATGGCCTTCGGATTGCCCTTGCGCACCAGGAACACGATGGTCGAGGTATAGGGCGAGGCGTTGTGCGGCAGCCGCTTCTGCCAATCCGGCTTGATCAGGCCCTTCTGCGCCACCGCATCGACGTCGTAGCCGAGCGCCAGCGTGACCACGTCGGCCTCCAGCCCATCGATCACCGAGCGCGCCTGCTTGCCCGAGCCGCCGTGCGACTGGCGGATCGTCACGTTATCGCCGCCGCGGGCCTTCCAGGCCTTGGCGAAGGCGGCATTGACGTCGACATACAGCTCGCGCGTGGGGTCGTAGGACACGTTCAGCAGGGTCGTTTGCGCGTGCGCGAGACCGGCCACGCCGGCAAGGGACAACACTGCGGCCGCAGTGGCCAACTGGCGAATCATCTTCAAAGCTCCCGTCCGTCGGAAAAATCAAGGCTGGCATGCGCGACGGCATGCATGGGCCATCGCGACAGCATCGAGGCTACCGGCGGGCAAGGCGGCAAGGAACGAATGGTTTCGCCGATCCAAGCACGTTTTTCGCATAAGGCCGCGGGAGGGCCGTGCGTGGGCAATGACGGGGGCTTGGCGATGGTGGGCCGCGGACGGGTGCCCAAAAGAAAAAACCCGCGGTACGGGAGCACCGCGGGTCAAGTTCCCAGGTTGGAAACGGGAGACAAGTCATCAAGGGCGCCCCCGCAGCTTCATGACAGGGTCGATGTCAGGGCAAGGAAGCGACGGCGCCTCGATGCAGGTCAAGCCTGGGCGCCTTGGTAGAGCCTGGAGCCATGCGAAGTTTCCGCCGGTGGTCTCCCTCGCCCCCTCAGGGGGAGAGGGCCGGGGAGAGGGGGTGGCTTCGATCCGTGGCAGCATGCCGACCGCCGCCTGCCCTCTCCCCCAACCCCTCTCCCGCAAGCGGGAGAGGGGCTTCAACGCTCTACAGCCTCAATGCACCACCCGCCCAAACGTGAACTCCCCGTTCTGGTAATCCACCGGCACCACGTCCTTGGCGGCGAACTTGCCCTCCAGGATCAGCCGCGCGACCGGGTTTTCGATCTGCTGCTGGATCGCGCGCTTGAGCGGCCGCGCGCCGAACACCGGATCGTAGCCCGCGCTGGCGATGCGCTCCAGGGCGGCGTCGCTGACTTCCAGCGCCATGTCCATGCGGGCCAGGCGCGATTGCAGGCGCTGCAGCTGGATCTTCGCGATCGACTCGATGTGCTTCTGGTCGAGCGCGTGGAACACCACCACTTCGTCGATGCGGTTCAGGAACTCGGGCCGGAACTGCGTCTTGACCTCCTGCCAGACGGCACCCTTGATGGCCTCGTGCGGTTCGCCGGTCATCTGCTGGATGATCTGCGAGCCCAGGTTCGAGGTCATCACGATCACCGTGTTCTTGAAGTCCACGGTACGCCCCTGTCCATCGGTCAGCCGGCCATCGTCGAGCACCTGCAGCAGCACGTTGAACACGTCCGGGTGGGCCTTCTCGACTTCGTCGAGCAGCACCACGCTATACGGCTTGCGCCGCACCGCCTCGGTCAGGTAGCCGCCTTCCTCGTAGCCGACATAGCCCGGCGGCGCGCCGATCAGCCGCGACACGCTGTGCTTCTCCATGAATTCGCTCATGTCGATGCGGATCAGGTGTTCCTCCGAGTCGAACAGGAATTCGGCCAGCGCCTTGCACAGCTCGGTCTTGCCGACGCCGGTCGGGCCGAGGAACAGGAACGAGCCATACGGCTTGTTCTCGTCGGCCAGCCCCGCGCGCGAACGGCGGATCGCGTCGGACACCAGCCGCACGGCCTCGTCCTGGCCGACCACCCGCTTGTGCAGGTAGTCCTCCATCGCGATCAGCTTCTCGCGCTCGCCTTGCATCATCTTGGCCACCGGAATACCGGTTGCCCGGCTGACCACCTCGGCGATCTCCTCGGCACCGACCTGCGTGCGCAGCAGCCGGTTGGGCTGTTTCTGCTCGCTGGCCTCGGCCGCGGTGGCGGCCTTGAGTTTGCCCTCGAGCTCCGGCAGCTTGCCGTACTGCAGCTCGGCGACCTTGTCGAGCTTGCCCTCGCGCTGCAGCCGCGCGATTTCGAGGCGGATCTTGTCGATCTCCTCCTTCAGCGCGGCGGCGCCCTGGGCCGCGCCCTTCTCGGCCTTCCAGATCTCGTCGAGGTCGGCGTACTCCTTCTCGAGCCGTGCGATCTCCTGCTCGATCAGTTCGAGCCGCTTGCGCGAGGCCTCGTCGGTTTCCTTCTTGACCGCCTCGCGCTCGATCTTCAGCTGGATCGTGCGGCGCTCGAGCTTGTCCATCTCCTCGGGCTTGGAGTCGATTTCCATCTTGATGCGCGCGGCCGCCTCGTCGATCAGGTCGATCGCCTTGTCGGGCAGGAAACGGTCGGTGATATAGCGGTGCGACAGCTCGGCCGCGGCCACGATGGCCGGATCGGTGATCTCGACCCCGTGATGCAGCTCGTACTTTTCCTGCAGGCCGCGCAGGATCGCGATGGTCGCCTCGACCGTCGGCTCGTCGACCAGCACCTTCTGGAAGCGGCGCTCCAGCGCGGCATCCTTCTCGATGTACTTGCGGTACTCGTCCAGCGTGGTGGCGCCGATGCAGTGCAGCTCGCCGCGCGCCAGCGCGGGCTTGAGCATGTTGCCGGCGTCGATCGCGCCCTCGGCCTTGCCGGCCCCGACCATCGTGTGGATCTCGTCGATGAAGACGATGGTCTGGCCCTCGTCCTTGGCGATATCGGACAGCACCGCCTTGAGCCGCTCCTCGAACTCGCCGCGATACTTCGCGCCGGCCAGCAGGCCCGCCATGTCGAGCACCAGCACGCGCTTGTTCTTCAGCGACTCGGGTACTTCGCCGTTGACGATGCGCTGCGCGAGCCCTTCGACGATCGCGGTCTTGCCGACGCCGGGCTCGCCGATCAGCACCGGGTTGTTCTTGGTGCGGCGCTGCAGGATCTGGATCGCGCGGCGGATCTCGTCGTCGCGGCCGATCACCGGGTCGAGCTTGCCCAGCCGGGCGCGTTCGGTCAGGTCGATGGTGTATTTCTTCAGCGCCTCACGCTGGGCCTCGGCGTCGGCGCTGTTGACGGATTCGCCGCCGCGCACGGCGTCGATCGCGGCCTCCAGCGACTTGCGGCTCATGCCGTGCTCGCGCGCGATGCGGCCGGTCTCGCCCTTGTCGTCGGCGACCGCGAGCAGGAACAGCTCGCTGGCGACGAACTGGTCGCCGCGCTTGATCGCCTCCTTCTCGGTGGCGTTGAACAGCGCCGCCAGCTCGCGGCCGAGCTGGACCTCGCTGGTGCCCTGCACCTGCGGCAGCCGCTTGATGGCGGCGTCGAGCGCGCCGGCCAGGCCGTTGATGTTGACGCCGGCGCGCGAGAGCAGCGCGCGCGCCGAGCCGTCGTTCTGCGCCAGCAGCGCGCGCAGCAGGTGCTGCGGTTCGATGTATTGGTTATCGTTGCCGATCGCCAGGGTCTGGGCATCGGCCAGCGCTTCCTGGAATCGGGTAGTCAGTTTGTCAAGACGCATAGGAAACCCTCTCTGGGATACGTGTCCCGAGGCGGCCCCAGCGGCGCAGTCGGTACGCACCGCGTCGTCGGCCGGCAGGACACCGGATGTCACTGCCGAAGATAGGGCTTTGCCGTGACATTTCAAGACGAAACGATGCGCATTTGATGTGGCGCAGGCAGCGCGCGGCCGGCGCGCAAGCAGCGGGCAAGCGGTGCGCCAGCGGACGGATCAGGACGACACCGCGGCGGGCCGGCCCTCCCCCGGGTCAGCCGCCCCGCCCGCGAGCTTGCGCTCCAGGTTGCGCACCAGCACCAGCGCCTCGCCCTGCAGCACCAGCCGGCCGCCCTCGCCGGTGATGTCGGTGGCCAGATTGACCAGCTCCTTGTCGGCGCGCAACCGCACGATCCGCACCGAGGCCCGCAGCGGCTCGCCCAGCCGGACCGCCGCGCGCAGCCGCAACGACTGCTTCATCCAGCCGGTGCCGCGTCCCGGCAGGCGGGTGCCGAGCAGATCGGAGAACATGCCGGCCAGCAGCGGCAGTGGCACCACGGGGCCGTCGAAGCCGCGGCGGCGGGCCAGCGCCGCGTCCGTGTAGAGCGGATTGGCGTCCTCGCTCAGCGCCACATATTCGTCGATGTCCGCGGCCTCGAAGGCGCGCACCGCGTCGGCCTGCTGCCCGCGCCGCAGATGGTAAAGCGCCGCGTCGCCGGCGATCGCCGCGTCGGCACCCGCCACCAGCGGGCCGGCCAGCGCGGCGGCATCGGGATCGAGCAGCAGCTCGGCGTCCCCGCTCGCCGTGATTGGCGCCTCCCCCGTCGCCAGCGCGCGGCCGCCGCGCTGCACGCAGCGGATCGCGGTGCGCAGCGCGATCCGTCCGGCGGCGCCCTCCCCCGGCACCAGTTCCGCCACCACGCCGTCGCCGACGTAGGTGGGCTGCGGAAACATCAGCGTCTGCGCCAGCGGCAGCACCGGCCCCGCGCGGCCGCGCTGCATCTGCGCGCACAGCAGCGAGAACAGCAGCATGCCGTGCGCGACGGTCGCACCGAAATGCGTGCCGCGCGCGAACGCCGGATCGCAGTGGATCGGATTGTCGTCGCGCGACAGGCGCGCGAAACGATCGAAGTCGTGCTGCGTCAGCACGCGGATCGGGGCCTGCGCGGCGGGCGTGGAAGGCGCGCCGCCCGCCGCGGGCACGACAGTCTGCTTGATGCCCATCGTCACTGCGGTACCTCGACGATGCCCCCGACCACCTCGATGCGGTCGCCGGCGGCGGGGTTGGCGGCAAAGCCGGGAACGTTGGACGGCTGGATCGCCGGCGCCGGCGAGTTCGGCGTACCACCGCGCGGCACCGTGCGCACCACCTGCGACGGCGGCAACGGCGTGCCGCTGCGCAGATGGTCGTACATCGCGTCGAGCGCGCGGTTCAGGTACAGGTGCAGCGGCACGTAGCGATTGCCATAGCCGGGCACCAGCGCATTGAAGGCGTCGAAGTGCTGGGCGTTGGTCACCTCGACATACGACAGCCGGCTGGCCGCCCCCTCGCGCTGCCGGTTCAGGCCCAGATACGGGCGCGAGGTGTGGTTGACCGGCAGCAGCGCATCGTCGCGTCCGTGCACGATCAGCGCCGGCTTGCCGCGCAGGTTGCCGTTGCGCAGCGTCAGCCGCTGCCCCACCTGCAGCGCGATGGCCTGCGGCGAGATGCCGGTCACCAGGTCGCGCAGGCAGCGCGCGCCGGCGGTATTGGCATCGTCGACCGCAGCGCCGGGCGAGCGCGACAACAGGTCGCGGCGCGGACCGCGCGGGTCCAGGTCGTTGATCAGCTGCACGCCCGAGGACGGCGGCACGCCGTTGCCGGTCGAGAACATGTTGGCCATCTGTGCCTGCGTTACCGGCGCCGGTTCGAACGCCGCGTCGATGCCGCTGAAGCTGTAGCCGCACAGGCGGTCGGTCACGCTGGCGCGCGAGAGCGCATTGGCATAGGTCACCGACACCGCGCTGGCGACCTCGAAGAAGCCCAGCGAGGCGTGCAGCACCGCGGACTCGGGCTCCCAGCCGTAGTCGCGCAGCGCCTGCTGCGCGCTGGCCGCCTGCTCCGCCAGCGTCGCGCCCTTGACGATGCCGGCGCTGGCCAGCGCGGCGCAGCGATTGGCCGGGATGGTGCCCAGCGTCGCGTAGAAGCCGACCGCCGGCGCCTGCGCGTTGGCCGGATCCTGCGCGGCGCACAGCTGCAGCAGGTTGGCCATCGTGGTGTAGTCGTACAGCGTGCGGCCGTTCACCGCCACCGGCGTGCCACCGCGCCGCACCGTGATGCCGGCATCCTGCGGCATGTTCAGGTTCGGCTCGCTGACCGCGACGCCGTCGATCAAGCCCTGCACGTCCGCCTCGGCCGCGGCGACCGCCGCGCCGCCACCATTGGACAGGCTCGAGGCGATCACCAGCAGCTTGTCCTTGTCGATGGTGCGGCGGCGCTGGCCGTCGCGCATCTCGCCATGGCGGTCGTTGATCGCCCAGATGCCGAATTCGATCGCCTGCAGCGTGAACAGGCCCCAGTCCTTCTCGGGGTTGCGCTGCGAGTGCGCATGCTTGAAGGCGAGCCGATGCGGCGCCGCGGCGTTGAAGGCCGCGCGCGCGTTGTCGTCGATCGGCGCGGCGAAATGCGCTTCGCGGCCGGCGGCGGCGCGGCCGGTGCGGGTGCCGTCGATCAGCGCGACGGTGTCGTTGCCCAGATCGTGCGGCGCGGCGCCGGTGCCCTTGTCGGTATAGGCGACCGCGCAGCCGCGCTTCAGGCCCCATTCGCCGGTCGAGATGCCGCCGTAGACGCCGCGCGAGCCCGACGAGGTCGCGGTGATCAGGCAGGGCCGCGCGGGGTCGAAGCTGGCCGGGATCTGCACCATCATCGTGACGTTCTGCCGGCCGCTGCCGTCGTCGGCGTAGGCCAGGTACTCGACGCCGGGGATCTTGCCCTGGCCATCGGTGACATTGCCCCGCGCATCGACATTGGGTCCGTACAGCGTGCCGTAGCCGCCCGCCGCGCTGACATCGACCAGCGCCTGGTAGTTGCTCCAGATCGCATAGCGGCGCAGCTCGGTGCGGGTCGGCGCATTGGGATCGGCCGGCAGCGGCGCGGTGCCCGCCAGCCCGTCCTTGCCGAGTCCGGCGGTCAGCAGGTCGTCGGCGCTGCCGTCGTAGTCGTGCACCGTCAGCGAACTGATATACGACGGGCGCTGGTTGACGGGAGCGCCATGGTCGTCGTCATCGTCGGAGCCGCATGCGACCAGCGCCATGCAGGCCAGCGGGACCGCGAGCACGCGGGCCACGGCAGGACGCGCCGGCCCCGCACAGGCGGCCCGGCCCGCCCGGCGCACGGCCGGCCGGGACACCGATGGCCCCGCGCCTGCCGTCGTTGCCATGGCCGTGGGGGCACCGCCGCGCCCTTGCCCTGCCCCTTGCCCTGCCCCTTGCCCTGCCGCCTCGCTTCCGTGTCTGTGCTGCATCGTGGTCTCCTTGCATGGCAACGCCGCATGCGAGCGCCGCATCAATGCTGCCGGTATTGCATGCGCAGCTTGTGTTTTTCGATCTTCCCGGACGGCGTGCGCGGCAAGGCGTCGACCACGCGCACATGGCGCGGCACCTTGTAGCCCGCCAGCCGTTGCCGGCAGTGCGCGATCGCTTCCCGCGGGTCCAACGTGGCGCCGGGTTTGAGCACCAGCAGCGCCATGCCGACCTCGCCCCAGCGCTCGTCGGCGACGCCGATCACCGCCGCCTCGGCCACCTGCGGCAGCGCGAACAGCGCCTGCTCGACTTCGGCCGGATAGACGTTCTCGCCCCCGGAAATGAACATGTCCTTGGCGCGATCGACGATGTAGTAGTCGCCGTCGGCGTCGACATAAGCGATATCGCCCGAATGCAGCCAGCCGTCGCGCAGCGCGGCCGCGGTCGCCTCGGGCAGGTTCCAGTAGCCCGGCGTCACGCCCGGCCCCTTGATCAGCAGCTCGCCGGGCTCGCCCGGCGCGACATCGTTGCCCAGCGGATCGACCACGCGCGTCAGCATCGAGCCGACCGGCTTGCCGATGGTGCCGGGCTTGCGGCGCGCGGTGTCCTCGTCGGCAACGAAGACGGTCGGGCCGGTCTCGGTCATGCCGAAGCCGAAGCAGATCGTCACGCCCTTGGCCTGATACGCCTGCAACAGCGGCAGCGGCACCGGCGAGCCGCCGGCCGCGCAGCTGCGCAGCCGCGACAGGTCGGCCCGCTCGAAGTCCGGATGCTGGCTGAGGAACTGGTAGATCGACGGCACCGCGAAGAACATCGTGATGCCGGCACCCGAGCGCGCATCGAGCCGTGCCAGCGTCGCGCCCGCGTCGAACTGGCGCGCGACATGGACGGTGCCGCCGGCGTGCAGCACCGGATTCGCGTAGAGATTCAATCCACCGGTATGGAAGAACGGCAGCACCGCCAGCATCACGTCGTCGCGCGTGATGCGGTTGGCGATGGTCGCGTTGACGGCGTTGAAGAACACCATGCCGTAGGTCTGGATCACGCCCTTGGGCCGCCCGGTGGTGCCGGAGGTGTACAGCAGATGCCAGACCTCGTGCTCGTCGCGGCATGGCATCTCGACGATGCGCCCCGACGCCGCGGCCAGCACCGCCTCGTATTCGGTCCAGCCGGCCGGCACATCGGCAGACTCGTCGTCGGCCAGATGCAGCACCGCGCGCAGCGCGCGTGCGCGCGCCAGTTCGGCGGCAACGTGCAGGAATCCGTCGCCCGCCACCAGCACCTGCGGCGTGCAGTCGTCCAGGATCGGCTCGAGCTCGGCCGGCGCCAGCCGCCAGTTCAGGCAGACCATCACCATGCCGGCCTTCGCGCAGCCGTACAGCATCTCGAGATAGTCGGAGCTGTTGTGCGCCAGCACGGCGACGCGGCTGCCGGGGGCCAGTGCCAGCGCATCGGTCAGATACTCGGCGAAGCGGCTGGCACGCTCGTCGAACTGGCGGTAGCTGACCTGCCGGCCGCTGTCGAGGTCGACCAGCGCGATCTTGTCGGGACGGTGCTGTGCGTGCTTGTGCAGCCAGTCGACTACGTACATGAGCGCCCCGCTTGCCCTGGAATCGGCATGGTGCCGGTAATGGAGTGCATCGCGCCGATGTTCATCGCGCCGCTATTCATCGCGCGGCGCGCAGGCGCCCGACGATGCCCTGCGGGAAATAATAGACGCTGAGCACGAACAGCAGGCCCAGCCACAGCAGCCAGCGATCGGGATGCAGCAGCGAGGACAGCAAAGGCAGCGCCGCGGTGGCCTCGCTGGCCAGCTTCATCACGTCCTGCAGATAGGTCTGCGCCAGCAGGAACAGCACGGTGCCGATCACCGCGCCATACATCGTGCCCATGCCGCCGATCACGACGATCAGCAGGATGTCCACCATGATCTCGAACGACAGCGAGGTATCCGGACCGTTGTAGCGCAACCAGATCGCCATCAGCACGCCGGCCAGCGTGGCGAACGCCGCCGACAGCACCGTCGACACGGTGCGGTAGACCACGGTGCGGTAACCGATCGCCTCGGCGCGGAAGTCGTTCTCGCGAATGGCCTGCAGCACGCGCCCGAACGGCGAATTGACCACGCGCAGCAGCAACAGGAACAACGCCGCGGCGCCGGCCAGCACCAGGTAATACGAAATCAGCTTGCCATTGAGCGGCACGCCGAGCCATTCGAGTACCTCGCCGTCGGCGTCCTCCAGCGCGAAGCCGGGCGTCAGCAGCGCCGGCACCTTGAACGAGAGCCCGTCCTCGCCGCCGGTCCAGGCCGACAGCTGCGACACCAGCGTGGCAAAAGCGGTCGCCACCGCCAGCGTGATCATCGCGAAGAAGATCGCGCGCACGCGCAGCGAGAACAGGCCGATCACCAGCGCCAGCAGCATCGACACCGCCAGCGCCCCGACAATGCCCGCCAGCAGCGCGCCCCAGCCCGGCTCGAAGCGCGTCATCGCGATCGCCACGCCGTAGCCGCCGATGCCGAAGAACATCGTGTGCGCGAACGAGACGATGCCGGTGTAGCCCAGCAGCAGGTCGTAGCTCGCCACCAGCACCACGAAGATGCAGATCTTGGCGGCCATGTTCAGCGCGCGCGCACCCGGGATCAGGAACGGCGTGCAGAGCAGCGCCAGCAGCAGGAGCAGCAGCAGCACCGTCAGCGTGCGGCTGCGCGGGGTATCGCCGGAGAGCAGTCGGATCATGATGCAGTCGGTCTTTTCATTGCGATGCAAGGATGGCGGTGCCAGGATGCGATGGGCCGCTTCAGCGCCGGGCCACCGGATACAGGCCCTGCGGCCGCCACAGCAGGATCAGCACCATCAGCAGGATGTTGGAGAACAGCGCCACCTTGGGAAACAGGAAGCCGGTGTAGTTGGCCATCAGTCCGACCAGCAGCGCGCCGACGAAGCAGCCGGCGGTGGACCCGAGCCCGCCGATGATGATCACGATGAAGATCAGCACATTGACCTGCGCGCCGATCGCCGCGGTGATGTTCTGCTGATAGAGGCCCCACAGCACGCCGCCCATGCCGGCCAGCCCTGCCCCGACCGCGAACACGCCGACGAACAGCCGGCGCACGCGATAGCCGAGCGCCTCGACCATCTCGCGGTTCTCGACGCCGGCGCGGATCAGCAGGCCGATGCGCGTGCGGTTGAGCACCAGCAGCATCGCGATGAAGACCACCAGCCCCAGCACCACGGCGATCAGCCGGTATTTCTCGATCGCGGCATCGCCCAGCAGCACCGCACCGCGAAAGCTCGCCGGCAGCGCCAGCGCGATGGTCTCCGGTCCCCAGATCGCCTTGATCAGCTGCTCGGCGACGATCATGCCGCCCATCGTGATCAGAATCTGCTTCAGGTGCTGGCCGTAGACCGGCCGCACCACTACGCGTTCGAAGGCCAGGCCCAGCACGCCGGCCACCGCCATCGCCGCGAAGATCGCCAACGCGAACACCGCCAGGTTCAGCGCCAGGCTGTCGGCCTCGACCCAGGGCGCCAGCGGCAGCAGCACCGAGGCCGCGATATAGGCGCCCAGCGCGATGAAGGCGCCGTGACCGAAGTTCAGCACGTCCATCAGGCCGAACACCAGCGTCAGGCCCGACGACACCACGAAGATGATCATGCCCATCGCCAGGCCGGCGATGGTCAGCGTCAGCCAGGTCGAGCCGCTGCCGATCAGCGGCCAGGCCAGCAGCATCAGCACCGGCGCCAGCGCCAGCGGCAGCCAGTCCAGGCGCGTGGCCGGCAGGCCGGCTGCGGTGGCCGGCGCCGTGGTGGACGACGCTTTGGGGGAAGACGATGCGGGCGTCGCGGCGACGGGTTCGGACGCAGTCCTGCCAGCGGTCATGGTTTCCTCGCACGATGGCGCGCTCGCTGGCGCGCCTGGAAGCGTGTACAGCGGGTTCGGCCGCATCACTGATGTGCGGCCAGCGACAGGCCCAGCAGGCGCTGCTGCAGCCCCTCGTCGGCCGCCAGTTCGGCCATCGTGCCGGCATGCACCACGCGGCCGTCATCCATCACCGCCACCGTGTCGCCCACCGCGCGCGCCATCTGGAAGTTCTGCTCGACCAGCAGCATCGATACCTCCGTCTGCTTCAGCTCGCGAAACACCGCAATCATGTTCTGGATGATGGCCGGGGCCAGTCCCTTGGTCGGTTCGTCGACGATCAGAAGCCGGCGCGGCTCGACGATGGCGCGCGCGACCGACAGCATCTGCTTCTGGCCGCCGGACAGCACGCCGGCGCGCTGCTGCCAGAACACCTTCAGCGCCGGGAACATGCGCAGCACCCAGTCGAGCCGGTCGGGATCGGCGGGGCCCTGGCGCGCGGCCAGCCGCAGGTTTTCGGCCACGGTCAGGTCGGAGAACACGCCCATGTTCTCCGGCACGTAGCCGATGCCGGCCTGCGCGATCGCCGGCGTATCCAGCGCGGTGATGTCCCTGCCGTCGAATTCGATCCGCCCCGCGCTCGCGCGCCACAGGCCCATCACCGTGCGCAGCGTGGTGGTCTTGCCGGCGCCGTTGCGCCCGAGCAGCATCGTCACGCCGCCGCGCGGCACATCGAGCGTGACGCCGTGCAGGATGTGGTACGGACCGATATGCGTCTGCACGCCGGTGAGGCGCAGCAGCGGCGGCGCCTCACCGGCGTGCGATGCGCAAGGCGAGGTCGTGCGCTCAACCATGGTTGCCCTCCCCGTCCGCCGGCAGGCCCAGATAGGCCTGCTGCACGATCGGCGAGGCGATCACCTCGGCCGGATCGCCATCGGCCATCAGGCTGCCGTTGTGCAGCACCACGATGCGATCGGCCAGCGAGCGCACCACGTCCATCTTGTGTTCGACCAGCAGCACGGTGTGCG
>JAPSLP010000012.1 GCA_031180665.1 Cupriavidus sp.
GGCGCCCCGGGAAGCGCTGGCGGCCTTCGCGGTACAGCGCCAGCGACGCGTCCCACTGGCGTTCGTCGCGTTGTGCGCGTGCCACGGCGGCGAGCACGTCGGCCGGCAGGGTGCTGGCGTCCGCGCCCAGGGCACGGTAGGTGTCCAGGACCTCGGCCGGGCGGCCCGCCCAGCCGGCGATGATCATGCGGTCGTAGGCCGCGCGGCGGTCGTTCGGCGCCTGCGCCAGCCGCTCGCGCAGCGCGGTCAGAGCCGGCTCGTGCTCGCCGGCGCGGGCGCGCTGGATCAGGGCATCGTATTGCTGGTCGGCCTGTGCCGGTGCGGCATGCGCCGGCACCGCCAGGCAGGACATCGCCGCCGCCAGCCCGACGGCCAGCTGCACCGGGGTACGCCGCCGCAACGTCTGCAAACGGCGGGTATCGGCCGGAACGCGGGCAGGAGAGCGCGAATGACGCGTCATCAATGACTCCATGGGGACTCCGCAGCCTGTCTCGCTGTGATGGTCAAGCGCCCGCGGCGTGCCTTTGAAGCGCGCACGCGAGTCCGTTATCGGCTAGGGAAGGGCGGCACGAGGGCACGGAACCCGATCGGGTCTGTCCCCGCCTGCGGAGATCGACGGAGGAGGACCTACGGGATCCGGCGGGCACCGAAGAACCGCGCCGGATGGCCATCCGCAGCAGGGATGGCGTCGTGCAACCGCAAGCGCTGGGCAAGCGCAAGATGCGGAGCCGCAAAACTTCGCAAAGTGTAGTGAAGAAGCTGAAATTCGATTGTGAACGATAGAAAACGCGCCAGATTCCGCTTCCGCCGCCCCCTCCTTTGGTTGGGGATTGCGAGACGGGCCCGCCGCTGGTCGGCGCTCGCGCTCGACACCGGCATGCGAGGCAAGTTAAAGTAGCGACTTCGTTCCGGATGCGCGGTGTCCCACAGAGCGTCGCTATCCGTGTAACTTCGAACACGCACCCGATCACCCACCCAATCGTCTGACGCAGAACCACGATGACCTTCCGGGCTCCGACCGTTTCGTCGCATTCGTCCCGTTGGTGGCGCTTCCACTAGGAAGCGGCACGTCGTTGCGTTCTTGTTCGCACCTTGCCGCCGTTCCGGTTGGCAAACGTGCGGTCCGACAGCTCACCGGTGCGGCGGCTCCCAGATACCCAGGAGATCTGCCGATGCCGTCGAATCCCTCCCCCGCTTCAACCGATCCGAATACCGCCGCGCGCCAGCCTGCGCCGAGGGCATTTGCCGCTTGGCAAGCCGATGCGCCGTTGCGCCGTTTGCCCACGCGTTCCGCACGCGCCTTCCGTTTCCACCAACATCAAGCCGGGTGAATCATGCTGCTGATGATCGACAACTACGACTCGTTCACCTACAACCTGGTGCAGTACTTCGGTGAGCTCGGCGCCGACGTACGGACCCACCGCAACGACGAGATCACGATCGAGGAAATCGAGGCGCTGGCACCGGAGCGCATCTGCATCTCGCCCGGTCCGTGCAGCCCGGCCGAGGCGGGCATCTCGGTGGCCGTGCTCAAGCACTTCGCCGGCAAGCTGCCGATCCTGGGCGTATGCCTGGGCCATCAGGCGATCGGCGAGGCGTTCGGCGGCAAGGTGATCCGCGCCAAGCAGGTGATGCACGGCAAGGTCAGCCGCATCGAGACCACGCAGCAGGGCGTGTTCGCCGGCCTGCCGAAGGCGTTCGACGTGACGCGCTATCATTCGCTGGCGATCGAGCGCGAGACGCTGCCCGACTGCCTCGAGGTCACCGCCTGGACGCCCGACGGCGAGATCATGGGCGTGCGGCACAAGCAGTTTGCGATCGAGGGCGTGCAGTTCCACCCCGAGTCGATCCTGTCCGAACACGGACACACGCTGCTGCAGAATTTCCTGAAGGTGGCGCGATGAAACGGCTCGATGCCCCGCTCGCCCCTGCCCTTGATCCTGCCCCCTCACGCGACCGATCGAACCCACCCCACGCCTGCGAGACCGCCATGCCCATCACGCCCCAGGAAGCGCTGACGCGCTGCATCGAACACCGCGAGATCTTCCACGACGAGATGCTGCATCTGATGCGGCAGATCATGCAGGCGCAGATCTCGCCGGTGATGGCCGCCGCGATCCTGACCGGCCTGCGCGTCAAGAAGGAAACCATCGGTGAGATCACCGCCGCCGCGCAGGTGATGCGCGAGTTCGCCAACAAGGTCGCGGTGTCCGAGCGCGAGCATTTCGTCGACATCGTCGGCACCGGCGGCGACGGCTCGCATACCTTCAATATCTCGACCGCCTCGATGTTCGTCGCCGCCGCGGCCGGCGCGCGCATCGCCAAGCACGGCAACCGCGGCGTCAGTTCCAAGTCCGGCAGCGCCGACGTGCTGGAGGCGCTCGGCGTCAATATCATGCTGACGCCCGAGCAGGTCGGCCAGTGCATCGCGCAGACCGGCATCGGCTTCATGTTCGCGCCGACCCACCATCCCGCGATGAAGAACGTCGCGCCGATCCGCAAGGAGATGGGCGTTCGCACGATCTTCAACATCCTCGGCCCGCTGACCAACCCGGCCGACGCGCCCAATATCCTGATGGGCGTGTTCCACCCCGACCTGGTCGGCATCCAGGTACGCGTGATGCAGCGCCTGGGCGCACGCCATGCGCTGGTGGTCTACGGCAAGGACGGCATGGACGAGGTGTCGCTCGGCGCCGCCACGCTGGTGGGCGAACTCAAGGACGGCGAGGTCCGCGAGTACGAGATCCATCCGGAGGACTTCGGCCTGTCGATGATCTCCAACCGCGGCCTGAAGGTGGCCGACGCGGCCGAATCGAAGGAGATGCTGCTCGAGGCGCTGTCCAACGTGCCGGGCACCCCGCGCGAAATCGTGTCGCTGAACGCCGGCACCGCGCTGTACGCAGCCAATGTCGCCACGTCGATCGAGGACGGCATCGCCCGCGCGCGCGAGGCGATCGCCAGCGGCGCGGCCCGTGCCAAGCTCGACGAGTTCGTGCAGGCGACGCGGCAATTCCAGTAATCAGAGGCAAGCATGTCCGACATCCTGCAGAAGATCCTGGCCGTCAAGGCCGACGAAGTCAGCGCCGCGCGCAAGCGCCGCGATCTGCCCAGCCTGCGCGCCGAAGCGGAGAGCCTGCGCGCGGAGGCCGGCATGGCGCCGCGCGGATTCGGCGCGGCGCTGCGCGCGAAGATCGATGCCGGCCACGCCGGCGTGATCGCCGAGATCAAGAAGGCGTCCCCGTCCAAGGGCGTGCTGCGCGAGCATTTCGTGCCCGAGGCCATCGCCGAGAGCTATGCGAACCACGGCGCGGCGTGCCTGTCGGTGCTGACCGACGAACACTTCTTCCAGGGCCATGCCGACTACCTGAAGCGCGCGCGCGGCGCCTGTCCGCTGCCGGCGCTGCGCAAGGACTTCATGGTGGACCTGTACCAGGTCTACGAGGCGCGCACCTGGGGCGCCGATGCGATCCTGCTGATCGTCGCCGCGCTCGATCCGGGCCTGATGGCCGAGCTCGAGGCCTGCGCGCACGAGCTGGGCATGGACGTGCTGGTCGAGGTCCACGACGGCGCCGAGCTGGAAGCGGCGCTGCGGCTCGAGACGCCGCTGGTCGGCGTCAACAACCGCAATCTGCGCACCTTCGAGGTCTCGCTGCAGAACACGCTGGACCTGCTGCCGGCGATGCCGGCGGACCGGCTGGTGGTGACCGAGTCCGGCATCCTCGGACCGGATGACGTGGCGCGAATGCGCAAGGCGAACGTGCATGCCTTCCTGGTCGGCGAAGCGTTCATGCGCGCCGAGGACCCTGGCGCCGAGCTGGCCCGGCTGTTCGCCTGAAGCCCATCGCTGTTTACCCCAACGCTGCCTATCCCACCGCTGCTGATCACACCGCTATTGACTCCGGCGCACCGACCCCTCCGATGGCCCAGGAAATCGAACTGAAACTGGCAGTGCCCGATGCGAAGGCCGCGGCCGCGCTGGTGGCCTGGCTGGACGCCAATGCGCGCGCCGTCGGCGAATCGCATTTGCTCAACGTCTATTTCGACACGCCCGCCCACGAGCTGGCGCAGGCGCGCGCTGCCCTGCGGCTGCGTCGCGACGGCGCCCGCTGGCTGCAGACGCTGAAAACCGCGGGACGCAGCGAGGCCGGGCTGGCGACGCGCAACGAATGGGAAACCGAGGTCGCCGGCGAAGCGCTGGAGCCCGCGCGGCTCGCGCCCGAGGCGCGCGCACTGCTCGAGCCGCTGCTCGGCAGGATGCACCCGGTGTTCTGCACCGATTTCGTGCGGCGGACCTGGCGGTTGCGCTGTCCGCTGTCGGCTGCCGACGGAACCCAGGCCGAAGCCGAGATCGAAGCGGCGCTGGACGCCGGCGAGATCGCCGCGGTGGCGCCAGATGGCACCTCGCCGACGCCGGCACGCGAAACCATCCACGAACTTGAACTGGAATGGCTGTCGGGCGACCCCTCGCAGGCTGGCGCGACGCTGCGCGCGCTCGGCGAGCGGCTCGGCGCGGTGGCCGCGCTGACGCCGTCGGACCTGAGCAAGGCCGCGCGCGGTTATGCGCTGGCCAGGCAGGCGGGCTCTTCGGAAGGAGCGGCATGATGGGTCGCCGTTCGAACCGATCCGCCGCCGCCGAAGCCGCCCAAGCCGCTCAGGGCGAACTGTTCGCTGGCGTGGCGACCGAAGCCGGGGCCGCGGCCGAGATTGACGCATCGGCCCATGCCACCGCACCGGCCAGCGCGCCGCCGCCCCAGTGGACCGCGCTGGCGGCGCAGGCCGACGCTCTGCCGCCCGCCTGGCGCGCTCTGCTGGCGCCATGCCTGGCCACGCCCGCATGGCAGCGGCTCGCCGACTTCGTCGACGGCGAGCGCGCCGCCGGCAAGCCGGTGTTTCCGCGCGACGTCTTCCATGCGCTTCACCTGACGCCGCCCGAGGCGGTCAAGGTCGTGATCCTGGGCCAGGATCCCTATCACGGCGTCGGCATGGTCGATGGCGTCGAGGTACCGCAGGCGCATGGGCTGGCCTTTTCGGTGCCCGATGGCGTGCGGGTGCCGCCGAGCCTGCGCAATATCTTCAAGGAAATCGCCGCCGAGTATGGCGACCCGGCGGTGGCGCGGCCCACGGCTTCCGGCAATCTGGAAGGCTGGGCGCGCCAGGGCGTGCTGCTGCTGAACGCCGTGCTGACGGTCGAGCAAGGGCAGGCCGCCAGCCACGCCAGGCGGGGCTGGGAAGCGGTCACCGACTGCCTGATCGCGGCGCTGGCGGCGAGCCGGCCGCATCTGGTGTTTCTGCTGTGGGGCAGCCACGCGCAGGCGAAGAAGGACCTGCTGGCCGGCGAACACTGCATCCTGGAGGCGCCGCACCCCTCGCCGCTGTCGGCGCATCGCGGCTTCCTGGGCTGCGGCCATTTCCGCCTGGCCAACGACTGGCTGGTGGAGCACCAGCGCGAACCGATCGACTGGAGCGCGCACTAGGCGCGTTCCGGGGCCACGGATCGAAAAGACATCGTCGCCCTCGCGAACGCGGGGGCCCAGCGGCGTTGCGCCGATGGTCAAAGCCGCTGGGTTCCCGCATGCGCGGGAACGACGGGATTACTGCGTGGAGCGCCACTCGAACAGCTCGAACTCGCCCTCGCCGGGCTCGACCTCCAGCCGCTCGACCTTCGCCCCGGGCGGGCCCTGCTCCATCCATTCGCGCAAGGCGGCCAGCCGCTCCGGCGGCCCGTACGCCATCACCTCGACCGTGCCATCGTTGCAGTTGCGTACCCAGCCGCCCAGGCCGAGCTGGATCGCCAGATCCTCGCAGGCCGCGCGATAGCCGACTCCCTGCACCTTGCCGTGCGCCACCATGTGCCAGGTTTCCATCGCCGTTCCTCCTTGCGAGTCCGTACAACCCTAGACTAGTGCGATGACGCGGGCATGACCACCCCCGCGCGAGGCGGGCGGCCTTGCGCCGGCCCCAGAGTCCTCAGCCGCGCTGCCGGATCGCGCGGCCGATCGCGCCGGTGCGCAGCGCGATTTTGGCGGCATCGGCGCGCAGCGCACGCAGCCGGCGCTCCAGCACCGCGTTGGCGGCGCGGCCGGTGGAGCTGGCGGTACCGCCCGGTTCGGGGACGCCGGCCGTCTGCACCAGCGTTTCGGTATGCCAGCGGTCGGCCGAATCGGCCAGCCGCGCGCGGCGTTCGGTGGCTTCGGCGAGCGCGGCGTCGGCGGCCTCGGCTTCGGCAGAATCGGCGGCCACGGTGGCTTCCGCGGCCTCCTTCGCCTCCTTCGCCTGCGTCATCTCGCTCGCCTTGCCTGCCTTGTCTGCCTTGTCTGCCTTGTCTGCCTTGTCTGCCTTGTCTGCCTTGTCTGCCTTGTCGGCCTTGTCGGCCTTGTCGGCCTTGTCGGCCTCGGCATGCGAGTCGGCTGCCTCCGCCACCTCCGCTTCCGCCGGTGTTTCGGCATCGTTGCCCGACGGCTGATCGACCGCAGCGGCGCCCTCGCCAGCCGCTGGCACAACCGGCGGCTCCGTCGGCGCCGGCCGCCGGCGGATGAACCCCGCGCCCCTGCCCTCGCCCCGGTCGCCTTCGAGCAGCCGCTCGCTGGCCAGCCGCAGGCTGCGGCTCGCCGCTTCGGTTGCCTCCTCGATCGCGGCGCGGGCGGCCGGCAGGTCCAGTTCGTCGGCGTGCTGGCGCACCTGGATGCGCGCCGCCGCGACATGGGCCGCGACCAGATAGTTCTGCACGATGAAGCGGTTCAGGTTGTCAACCGCGCGGTGCCGGCTCTTGGGTTCGTCCAGCATGCGCTGGAACGAGCCGATCAGCGCCGACAGGCTGTCCATGAACTGCTTGCGCTCGACCCGGTAGGCGAAGTCGTCGCGCGTCTGCCCGAGCAGCAGGTCCCGCGTGGCGGCGATATAGCGCCGGTTGGCGTTCAGCACGTTCTCGACCAGCGCCGGAATCGCGCGATATTCCCAGCTCGGCAGCACGAAGCTGAAGATCGAGGCGATCACGCCGCCGATCACCGTATCGACCAGCCGCTCGCCGACCACCGTCGAGCCCGGCATCAGCAGGTTGATCTGCACCAGCACCTGCACGCACGCCGCGATCGCGGTGTAGCGGTACTTGATCGTGACGAAGGTCGCGCTGGCCACCAGCGAGACGAACAGCACGGCCAGCAGCACCAGCGGTTCGTGCACCACGCGCAGGACCGCCAGCGCGATGATGCAGCCGATCAGCGTGCCGATCAGGCGATCGTTGTAGCGCTGCTTGGTCATGCTGAAGTTCGGCTTCAGGATGACGATGATGGTCAGCAGGATCCAGTAGCTGTGCGAGGCGTAGGGCAGATAGCCCGCCACCACCAGCCCCGCCGCCACCGCCATCGTGACCCGCAGCGCGAAGCGGAACACCGGCGCGCGCCAGTGCAGGTTGTCGCGCAGCACGCGCCATTCGTAGCGCTGGCGCGTCAGGAACGGCGTCATGTCGGGGCCGGGCAGCACCTGGCGCGGCTCGACCGGCGTGCGCGAGGCCACGTGCAGCTGCTCGACCAGCGCGATCGCGCCCTTGATCATGTCCAGCGTCTCGCCCAGCGCCGTCATCGCGGCCGGGTCGATATGGTGGTGCCGCAGCATCGCGATCTCGTCCGCCACCGCGCGCAGCGCCTCGCGATAGTCGACCTCGGCATACGAGGGCCGGCCGCGCGTCACGTCGTAGGCGATCGCCTCGACGTCCTCGCACATCAGCCGGATCAGCCGGCGCAGCGTGTCGAGCACCGGCGTGCCGGCGAAGGTCTGACGCAGCAGCGGGTAGTCGGTATTGGTCGACAGGATGTATTCATACAGGTCCAGCATCCGCAGATGGACCTGCACCAGCAGCCCGTCGTGCGGCGTGCGGTTGCCGCGCAGCACCAGGTCGCGCGCCGCCTGTTGCCGCTCGGCCACCACGATCTGCTGGCGCACCAGCGCGTTGAACTGCTCGTCGTAGTCGATGCCGGCATCGTAGAAGCCGGCCTTGATCTCCAGGTAGCCGGCCAGCTCGTACAGCGACTCGGCCAGGATCTGCTGCTTGGTGCGACGCTCCATCAGCCAACTGACCGCCATCGCGTAGGCCATGTACGCCGCCGCGCCGGCGCCGAACAGCAGCGCGTGCTCGATCGCGCGCCGTACGACGAAATCCTCGCTCAAGGTCAGCGTCATCACGAACAGCGTCGAGAACTGCAACGGCATGGTCTTGTTGCCGTAGACCGTCATCATGCCGGCCAGGAAGGTGACCAGCACCAGCACGACCGGCAGCACGCGCGGAAACGGCGTGACCAGCGCGACGATCAGCGTCACCGCGGTACACAGCAGCACACTGGCCAGCATCTCGTTGAACTTGTGGTTCACCGGGCTGGGCAGATCCATCAGGCTGGTGCACAGCGCGCCCATCGACACCACCATCGCGGTCGGCAGGTCGGCCAGCTGCAGCGCGATCAGCGTCGCGCCGATGACGCCCGTCGCCGATCGCAGCCCGCGATAGACGTAGTGCGAGAAAACGAAGGTGCGGGGATCGTGGGCGTATTGCATGCGGGCGCGGCGAGCGGCTACTGCGGACGAACTGCGGCGGACGAACTGCGGCGGACGAACTGCGGCGGACGAACTGCGGCGGACGGCGGGGCCGGTCGCTTACTGGCCCAGCCAGCGTGCGCGCAATGGATGGCGGCCGCGCTGGCGCCGATCGTCGCCTTCCTCGATCTTCAGGCGATATTCCGTCGCCGGTTCCGGTGCGAAAGTCACCGGCAGCACGTGCAGCTCGTCGCGGCGGAACAGGTGGCAAGGCACGGTGTCGCCGGAACGATAGCGCGCCAGCAGCTTGTCGAGCTGCCCCGCCCCGTTTGGCGTGACGCGCAGCCCGTCCACCGCGGCCAGCAGATCGCCGGCCGACCAGCCGGCGGCCTGCGCCGCGCCGCCGTCCAGCACCTGCGTCACGCGTACCCAGCCGTCCTCGCTCTTGGTCTTGATGCCCAGCGCGGCGGCGCGGGTGGGCTTGCGTGGTTCGGCCCGGATGCCGAAGGACTTGAACAGCGCGGGCAGCGGCAGCTCGCCGGTGCCCTCGGTCCAGGCCCGCAGCTGCGTGGACACGCGCATGCCCGCCACCTCGTCGATCAGCGCATGGACCTCGTCCTCGGTGACGCCGCGCTGCGCCGCGCCGGGCGCGTAGAAATCGCGGCCATAGCGCCGCCACAGCATCCGCATCACGTCGTCGAGCGAACGGCGCCCGTCGGTGCGGCTGCGAATGGTCAGGTCCAGCGCCAGCCCGATCAGCGAGCCCTTGGTGTAGTAGCTGACGATCGCATTGGGGGCGTTCTCGTCCTGACGGTAATACTTGGTCCAGGCATCGAAGGAGCTGTCGGCCACGCTCTGCTTGGTGCGGCCGCTGCCGCGCAGTACGCCGTTCCAGGTCTTGGCCAGCAGCTCGACGTATTGCTGCTCGGTGATGCAGCCGCTGCGCACCAGCATCAGATCGTCGTAATAGCTGGTGAAGCCCTCGAACAGCCACAGCAGCGGCGTATGGGTTTCGGCCTGCAGCCGGTACGGCACGAAGGCCGCGGGCTTGATCCGCTTGACGTTCCAGGTATGGAAATACTCGTGGCTGCACAGGCCGAGAAAGCCGCGATAACCCTCGCTGCTTTCCGGATTGCCGCGCACCGGCAGATCGCCGCGCGCGCACATCAGCGCGGTGCTGGCACGATGTTCCAGGCCGCCATAACCGTCGCCGGTGACCATCGTCATGAAGACATAGCGGCGATTGCTGTCGAGGAACGGCGCGCGCTCGCTGCGCGGCTCGAACAGCCGGATCTGCGCCTCGCAGATCCGCTTCAGGTCGCGGCAGACGCGCTCGATGTCGAGCTGCGGCACGCGGCCGGTGAACACCACGTCGTGCTGCGCGCCGCAGGCCTTGAACGTGCCCATCGCGAACTCGCCCATCTCGACCGGATGGTCGATCAGCTCGTCGTAGTCGGCGGCGCGATAGCGGCCGAAACCATAGCGCTTGGCACCGCCGCGGCCGGGGGCTTCGGGCAGCGCCGTGGCGACGCGCCAGTTGCGATAGGCCTCGCCTTGCGGCGGATGGATGTCGACGGTACACGGCCGGTCGGCCTTGCCGTCGACGCAGAGGAACACCGAGGTGCCGTTGAAGAAGCCATGGGTCCGATCCAGATGCGCCGCGCGCACCGACAGGTCCCAGGCATAGACCTCGTACGACAGCGTCAGCGGGCCGCGCGCCGGATCGATCGGCTCGGCCTGCCAGCTGTGCTTGTCGAGCTTGGTCAGCGCCACCGGCTGGCGATCGGCCTCGTCGCCGGCATCGGCACGGATGCGCACGATGTTCCGCGCGAACTCGCGAATCATGTAGCTGCCGGGGATCCACGCCGGCAGCGAGAAACGTTGGCCGGCGGGATCGGGATCGTCCACCGTGACGGTGACTGCGAACAGATGCGCTTCGGGCTGAAGCGGGGCAATGGCGTAGTGGATCGGCTTCATGGCCACGATTGTAGCGTCACGGGCACGCGGGCCCGGCGCTGCGGCGCTGCGGCGCTGCCGCACTGCCGCTCCGATGCGCTGCCGCACTGCCGCTCCGATGCGCTGGTGCGCTGGTGCGCTGGTGCGCTGGTGCGCTGGTGCGCTGGTGCGTTGGTGCGTTGGTGCGCTGGTGCGCTGGTGCGTTGGTGCCGCGTTGATGTCGCGTTGATGTCGCGTTGATGTCGCGTTGATGTCGCGTTGATGTCGCGTTGATGTCGCGTTGATCCGCATTGGTGCCGCCGCGGTACGCCCGCCGCGGGCGGCACCGTCTTCGCCATCAGCGATTGACGTCGACCACCACCCGTCCGCGCATGCCACCCGCAACGATGCGCTGGCCCGCTTCGATCGCCTCCGCCAGCCCGATCTCCTGCGTGATTGCCGCCAGGCGGTCGGGCTCGAGATCCTGCGCCAGCCGCGCCCACGCCTGCTCGCGCCGCGCCATCGGCGCCATCACGCTGTCGATGCCGTGCAGCGTCACGCCGCGCAGGATGAACGGCGCCACCGAGCCCGGCAAGTCCATGCCCTGCGCCAGCCCGCAGGCCGTCACCACGCCGCCGTAGCGCACCTGCGCGATCGCATTGACCAGCGTATGGGAACCGACCGCGTCGACCACCGCGGCCCAGCGCTCCTTCTGCAGCGGCTTGCCAGGGGCGGACAGTTCGGCGCGATCGATGACGTCGGCCGCGCCAAGCGCCTTCAGGAAGTCCGCCTCGCCGGTCTTGCCGGTCGAGGCCACGACGCGATAGCCGAGCTTGCCCAGCAGCGCGATCGCCACGGTACCGACGCCGCCCGAGGCGCCGGTCACCAGCACCTCGCCCT
The DNA here is from genome assembly GCA_031180665.1 of Cupriavidus sp. Taxonomy (GTDB): domain Bacteria; phylum Pseudomonadota; class Gammaproteobacteria; order Burkholderiales; family Burkholderiaceae; genus Cupriavidus. The sequence continues at coordinate 11,359 of JAPSLP010000012.1, forward strand.
GCTCGGGCCGCACGCCCGACGCTTCCAGCGCCAGCACCGACAGCATCGCGGTATAGCCGGCGGTGCCGATCGCCATCGCCTGCCGCGTCGTCAGCGACTCGGGCAGGCGCACCAGCCATTCACCCTTCAGGCGCGCGCGCTGCGCGAGGCATCCCCAGTGCGTCTCGCCGACGCCGTAGCCGTTCAGCACTACCTTGTCGCCGGCGCGCCAGCGCGGGTTCGAGGACTCCAGCACGGTGCCGGCGCCGTCGATGCCGGCCACCATCGGCCATTTGCGCACCACCGGGCTGCGGCCCGTGATCGCCAGGCCGTCCTTGAAGTTGATCGTCGAATAGTCGATCTCGACCAGCACGTCGCCATCGGCGGGCAGCTGGTCGTCCTGCAGCGTCGCGATCTCGGCGCGGGTCGATGGCTTGTCGCCGTCGGTCTGGGTCAGCAGCAGGGCGCGGAAAGTCATGGTGGTGTCTCCTGGGGATGCGATCCGTTATGTGTTCTGTTGTGCGATGGGTAGTGAGATCCGTTATGCGATCGTGGGCCCGACGCCATGCCGGTCCATGCCGGCCTGCCGCGCCGGGCCTCCGTGGTGCCTTACTTCTTCAAGCTCGACAGCTTGCGCTCCAGCGTGGCGACATCGGCCGCGCCCGGAATGCGCGTGCCGTCGGTGAAGAACACCGCCGGCGTGCCGGTGACATTGAGGCTGTGGCCCAGCGCCAGGTTCTCTTCCAGCGGCGTCTTGCAGTTTCCCGCACCGCTGGGCGCGACTTTCGACAGCATCCAGTCGCGCCACGCCTTGGTCCGATCGGCCGCGCACCAGACCTGCTTGGCCTTGGCGGTCGAATCGGGCGACAGCACCGGATAGAGGAAGGTGTAGACCGTGATGTTGTCCATCTGCTGGAAGGTCTGCTCGATCTGCTTGCAGTAACCGCAGTTCGGATCGGAGAACACCGCGACCTGGCGGCTGCCGTCGCCCTTGCTCCATTTGATCGCGCGCGACAGCGGCAGGTCGGACCACTTGATGCGATTGATCTCGGCCAGGCGCTGCTCGGTCAGGTTGGTGCCGCTGCGCGTGTCGAGCAGCTCGCCATTGAGGATGTAGCGGCCGCTGGCATCGGCGTAGACCAGCTGGCCGCCGATATTGACCTCGTAGAGTCCGGCGATCGGCGTTTTTTCGACGCTCTTGATCTCGGCGCGGCCGCCCAGCATCTTCTGCACATTGGTCTTGATGCGCTCCGCGGTCGGATCGCCCGCCGCCAGCGCCGGATGCGCGAAGGCGGCGGTGGCCACGGCCAGCGTCAGCACGGCCATCGCGCGCGCGGCGCGCTGGCTCAGCGGGTTGCGCAGTGGATTGGCGTGCTGCGGGTTCGGGCGGGCGGAGCGCCCGAGGAAATACGACATATTGACTCCGGGTTCTGGTTGGCTCGGATGTGGGTGGACCGGGCAGTTCGAGCGCGGCTTGTTTCGGATCAGCGGGATCGGTCGGAGGCGTCGGTGGCGCGTTACGGGACCGCTACGATGGCGCCGGCGCTCAGCCGAGCGCCCGTCCGATCAGGAACCGCTTGAGCAGCGCCTGAGCGCCCACCGCCCGCATGCCGGTATTGCGCACCATCCGCGCCACCCCGCCCTGAAGGGAAAACAGCCGATGCAGGCCATCGGTGGCCGCGGTCAGCGACAGCAGATCGGTGGCGCGGGCGCGCTCGTAGCGGCGCAGCAGGCGCAGATCGCCTTCGTCGCGGAACGACTCTTTGGCGGCCATCACGCGGCCAAGTTCCGCGACATCGCGCAAGCCGAGGTTCATGCCCTGGCCGGCCAGCGGGTGCACCACGTGAGCCGCGTCGCCGATCAGCACCACATGCGGCTGCACCACGCAGTCGGCATGCTGCAGCACCAGCGGAAAGGCCTGCGCGGGCGTCACGCAACGCAGCGCGCCGAACTGGCGGCCGACCGCGCCGCTGGCCGCGTCCATCGCCGCCTGCGCCAGCTGCTCCGGCGTCAGCGCGGTCAATTCGCGCGCATGGGCCTCGTCGGCCGACCACACCATCGACAGGTAATTGCCCGGCAGCGGCAGCATCGCCAGGATCTCGCAGTTGCACGACTCCTCGTCGGCCAGCAGCTTGGGCGGCGCGCCCAGGAACCACTGCCACGCGGTCGCGTGATGCGGCAGCTCGCAAGCGAAGTTGGCGACCACGCCCGACTGCCGGTAGCGCCGCGTGCTGACCCCGATATGGCACTGCGTCCGCACCCAGGAACGGGCACCGTCGGCGCCGACCACGCAGCTGGTGCGCACGCGGGCGCCATCGGCCAGGGTCAGTGTGACGCCCTGCTCGTCGCGCTCGAAGCCGGTGGCGGCCTGCTGGTACCAATGGACCTGATGCTGGAAGCGCAGCGCGGTGTCGAGCACGCGCTCGACATGGCTCGATTCGATGATCCACGCCAGCTCCGGCACCGCGGCGGCGTAGGCGGAGAAATGCAGATCGCCGGTCAGGCCAGCGTCGTCGCGCGCCGCGGTATCGTCGCCGAACACGCGCATATCGCGCACCGGCTGCATCCGCGCCGGGTCCAGCGCCTCCCAGATGCGCAGCCGGCTCAGCAGCGCCTGGGAACTGGCCGAGAACGCGTAGACGCGGCTGTCCCACTCGCCTTCACCGGGCACCGATGCCGGGGCCGAAGCCTGGCCCGGCCGCGGCGCGATCAGCGCGACCTGCATGCCCTGCTGCGCCAGCAGCAACGCGCAAGTCTTACCGACGATGCCGCCGCCGACCACGGCAATCTGGAAACGGGAAAAAGAGGTCCGCGTGGACGCGCTGGCTCTGGTCATGGGGCGATTATAGCCAGCGGCTTTGACGGGTCATCCGGCAGGCGGGCGAGGCCACTAGCATGGGCGGTTCGGACGGGCGTGCAAGCCCCTTGGCACCGGAGGTTCGGACGGGTGGGCAAGCCCCCTGGCATGGACGGCTCGGACGGGCGGGCGTCCGGACGGCCATCCGCTAGAATACCGGCTTTGCCATCGCTTACCGCCCGGAACACCATGAGCCTCAAATGCGGCATCGTCGGCCTGCCCAACGTCGGCAAGTCCACGCTGTTCAACGCCCTGACCAAGGCCGGCATCGCCGCCGAAAACTATCCGTTCTGCACCATCGAGCCCAATGTCGGCGTGGTGGAAGTGCCGGATCCGAGGCTTAAGGCCCTGGCCGACATCGTCAAACCCGAGCGGGTCGTCCCGGCGACGGTCGAGTTCGTCGACATCGCCGGCCTGGTGGCCGGCGCCTCCAAGGGCGAAGGCCTGGGCAACCAGTTCCTGGCCAATATCCGCGAGACCGACGCCATCACGCACGTGGTGCGCTGCTTCGAGGATCCCAACGTGATCCACGTGGCCGGCAAGGTCGATCCGCTGTCGGACATCGAGGTCATCAATACCGAACTGGCGCTGGCGGACCTGGCCACCGTGGACAAGGCGCTGGCCCGCTACGTCAAGCCGGCCCGCGCCGGCGACAAGGAAGCGCAGCGGCTGGTCGCCGTGCTGGAGAAGGCCCAGGCCGTGCTCGACCAGGCCAAGGCCGTGCGCACGCTGGACCTGGCGCCCGAGGAATGGGACGCGCTGCGCCCGTTCTGCCTGATCACCGCCAAGCCGACCATGTATGTCGCCAACGTGCGCGAGGACGGCTTCGAGAACAATCCGCACCTGGACGCGGTGCGCAAGTACGCCGAGACCACCAAGTCGCCGGTCGTCGCCGTCTGCGCCGCGATCGAAGCGGAAATCGCCGACCTCGAGGACGAGGACAAGGCCGTGTTCCTGGCCGACCTCGGCATGGAAGAACCCGGCCTGGACCGCGTGATCCGCGCCGGCTTCAGCCTGCTGGGCCTGCAGACCTACTTCACCGCGGGCGTCAAGGAAGTGCGCGCCTGGACCATCCACGTCGGCGACACCGCCCCCAAGGCGGCCGGCGTGATCCACACCGACTTCGAACGCGGCTTCATCCGCGCGCAGACCATCGCCTTCGAGGACTTCATCGCCTTCAAGGGCGAACAAGGCGCCAAGGAAGCGGGCAAGATGCGGGCGGAAGGCAAGGAGTATGTGGTCAAGGATGGGGATGTGATGAACTTCCTGTTCAACGTCTGAGCACGACGAGCGGACTGCGCGCTCCCAGAACAGCCCGGCCTTGGCCGGGCTGTTTTGCATTGGATGGTTAGACCTCGGCCAGCCACCGCTCCCAAGCCATATCCGCTGGACGGGCGTTATCGCCCGGCACACAACACGGCGACAGCACCCGCAGCACGCCGCCGTGGTGGCGTGCCGTCATCGGACGCCAGCCGCGCGTCGTGGCACCTTGCCCGCGGCGGCGAGGGCACGCGCCGCCAACAGCGGAACGGCGTCCGGCCTCATCACCTCCTGTGCCCCGCGCAGAACGAACTCGCGAAACATGCGGGCCGGTGGCCGCGGCACAAGTTCGCCGTTCCAGACTGCCGCCACCGGTTCCACGCGGCTACCCAGTTCGAACCGAAGCACCCGCGCCACCTTGGCCAGCGTCAACTGGGCGGCGATGCGCTCGGGAAACACCGCCAGAAACTCTCCGGCCTGCAACAGGCTCGCAGTAGCCGCCACGTCGCTGGTACGAATCCCTTGCGTGGGCGGGGTCACCCCCAAGGCATGAAACGAGGTATGCAGCAGGTGCAGCATGCGGGAACCGGCCGCAGGAATACACCACTGCTGCATGACCAGGTCGCGCGCAGCGATCTTGCGGCGCGACAGCAAGGGATGGTTCGGGCTGGCCACGATGACCACCTTCTGCGCCGCCACCACGGCTGCGCTGCGCAGCGCGGGTCGTGACAGGCGCGGGTCGTCGTAGGCAAACAAGAGGTCCAACGAGCCGTTGAGCAACTGCTCCGTGAGTTCGGCGATGCCGCCTTCGATCACGCTGATGTCCACACGCGGATGGTCGCGGTGAAAGGCCGTCATCGCCTGGGCCAGAAAAGGCTGCACGGACATGGTCCGGAATGCGATGCGCAGTTCCCCTTTGCTGCCGTCACGCACCGCCTGCAGCGATTCGGCGAGCCGTTCCAACTGCGCCAGCATCACGCCCGCATGCTGCGCCATCTCACGGCCCGGCTCGGTCAGACGCAGTCCGCGGCCGCTGCGCTCGAACAGCGGCATGCCGACGATGTCTTCGATTTCCGCCAGCGTTTTGGAAACGGCAGCTGCACTGATATGAAACCGTTCGGCCACGGCGGCTGCCGTCGGCATCTCGCTGAGCGCCAGCATGACCCGCAAATGACGCAGCTTGAGGCGGCTGAGCAGCAGTTGGACAGGCTCTGCAGTCGGCATGGGGCTTGGTATGGCTTCGGGTAACGGAAAACCATCAACTTAACCGCTTAGTTAACCCTTGTCGATTTTTATTCGCTTTTGGTTTCGCGTGCGCCCTCATATAGTCCTCGCAAATCAATCCACTCGAACACACGAGGAGTCCAGACCTCGGGAGGAGACTCATGAGATCAGCAGGAAAGCTTCACGCCCTGGTGCGCGGCATGTTTGCCGGCGCTGTGCTGCTCGCCGCGACTTGCGCGAGCGCGACAAGCTGGCCAGACCGGCCATTGCGGCTGGTGGTGCCGTTTCCGGCAGGCGGCTCGTACGACATCATCGGACGCACCCTGGCACGCAAGCTCGAGCAACGGCTGGGACAGACGGTGGTGGTCGAGAACATTGCCGGCGGGGCTACCGTGCCGGGCGTGTCCTCGGTGCTCAAGGAGAAAGCCGACGGCCATACGCTGTTGCTCGCCAGCGACGGGACGCTGAACATCAACCCCCACACGATCAAGGGCCTGCGCTACAACCCGGATGCCGATCTTGTGCCGGTGACCGTCGTCAGTACCGTGCCGCACTGGATCATCGTCCGCACCGATCGCCAGGAGAAGACGCTGGGCGAGCTCAAGTCCTATATCGAGCGCAATCCCGGCAAGGTGTCGATCAGCATCAACGCAGTAGCCGGCGCCGCCCATCTTGGCCTGGCCGACTGGAAGCGCCGCAACGGACTCGACTTCACCATCGTGCCCTACCGCGGCTCGCCCCCTGCGATGGCGGACCTGATCGGCGGCCAGACCCATGCGCACGTCGACGTGATCGGCTCTTCCGTCAATTACGTCAAGGAAGGCAAGGTCAAGCCCCTGGCCACGCTGCAGTCCGAGCCAGTCGCGCAGTTTCCGGGGCTCCCGGGGCAGAAGAGCGGTAGCGCGGATGCGCTGCTGATCCGCGCCAATCTCGCGCTGGTCGTCAAGGCCGGCACCCCGGAGCCCGTCATCGAGCGGCTCTACAAAGAGGTAAAGGCCAGCGTGCTCGAGCCGGATTTCGCTGCGCGCCTGCAGACGCTTGCCTATGAGCCGGTGTTGACGACCCCGGCGCAGGCCCGCCGTTTCGTGCACGGGGAAACCGCCCGCTACGGCGCCATTGCGCGCACCGTCAATCTCGAATCCAACTGAATCGACTGAAGCCTTCGCGGCCGGAGCCTGCCCCATGCGTTTTGTCATTGCCCTGATGCGGCATGAAACCAATACCTTCTCGCCAATTGCCACCCCGCTCAGTGCGTTCAACCGCGGCAGCAGCACCGATGGTCCGCTGTATGGCGACGATGCGGTGCGCGCCTGCGAGGGCACCAACAGCGCCGCCGCGGCATTCATCGATATCGCACGGCGCCAGGGCGACGAGTTCGTCATGCCATTGATGGCCAACGCAGTGCCAAGTGGCATGGTCACGGCCGAGGCATTCGAATCGATGGCGGCCACCATCGTCGATGCGGTCCGCGCGGGCTGCGATGCGGTCATGCTCGATCTGCACGGCGCGATGGTGGCGCAAGGCTTTCCCGATGCCGAAGGCGAACTGCTTGCGCGTATCCGCGCCGCTGCCCCGGACGTACCCATCGCGGTATCGCTGGACTTTCACGCCAACTTCAGTCCCGCACTGATCGACAACGCCACGGTGATTGCCGGCTATTGCACCTACCCACACGTGGACGTCTACGAGACCGGCGCGCGCGCTGCCCGCACGCTGATGGCCGCCCTGCGTGGCCAAACCCGTCCTGTCATTCTCTGGCGCAGGCTGCCGATGCTGACCCATATGCTGCGCCAGACCCCGCGCGCGCAGCCGATGAAGGACATCATGGATCGGGCCATGGCTGCCGAGCGCGAAGGCGAAGTGCTCAATGCCTCGGTGTTCGGCGGATTTCCGCTCGCGGATATTCCATACACCGGACTGGCGGTCGTGATCGTCGCCGACACGGCGCGTCAGGCGCAGGCGCAACGGCTGCTGGACGAGCTTTGCGGCATGGCCTGGGAGCGCCGCGCGGATTTTGTCTTTCCCATCGAGCCGATGCAGGCATCGATCGCCCATGCGAAGGGACTGTCGGAAGGACCGGTAGTGCTTGTCGACCATGGGGACAACTGCGGCGCTGGCGGGCCCACCGATGAAATGACGGTGCTGCGCGAAGTGTTGCGGCAGGGGCTCGATGGCGTGGTGGCCGGTCCCTTCTGGGATCCGCAGGCTGTGGAGGAATTGATTGCCGCCGGCGTCGGGAGGACTGTCACGCTGGACGTCGGCGGCAAGACCGACATGCCCGCGCTTGGCCTCAAGGGCAGGCCGCTGCGATTGACCGGTCGCGTGCGATGCATTACCGATGGCAGCTACCAGGTCACGGGGCCCATGTTCACCGGCATGAAGCTGAGCCTGGGTCGCACCGCAGTGCTTGACGTCGATGGCACGCTGGTCGTCGTCTGCGAGAAGCCGCAGGAGCCGTTCGATACCGGCGTGTTCACCCATGCCGGCATCGACCTGTCGCGCCAGAAATACATCCTGATCAAGTCCCGCCAGCACTTCCGTGCCGGCTTCGAACCGATCGCGAGCGACATCGTGCTGGTGGCCGGCCCCGGCGTCTGCAGTTCGGATTACAGTCAATTTCCGTTCCGCCATCTGCCCCGGCCGATCTATCCGCTCGATCCCGTAACGACGCACGAGCTGTCCTGATCGCGTCCGCATACCAGTCCAGGAGACACGCCCATGTGGACTCGCATTGCCTCATTCCATGCAGCCGCCGTGCTGGCGCTCGCCGCCAGCCTATTGCCCGTGTCCGCTGCCGCCGCGTCGGCAGACACACCGACACGCCTCGTGATCGGCTTCGCGCCTGGCGGCGCGCTGGACATCTTCGCGCGCACGCTGGCGGAAAAGCTTCGCGTATCGCTTGGCACGCCCGTGCTGGTGGAGAACCGCCCGGGCGCTTCGGCACGCGTTGCGCTGGAGAACGTCAAGCGCGCTGCGCCCGATGGGCGAACCGTGCTGATCTCCCCGGCTCCGCCCTTCACCATCTTTCCGTTGACCTACAAGCGCCTGTCCTATGACCCGGACAAGGATCTCATTCCCGTGGCCTATCTGGCCGACGTGCCGCTGGTCGCTTCGGCGAGCGTCAATCGGCCTTACCGCACCATGCAGGAGTACATCGCGTGGGTGAAACGCCATCCGGACAACGGTGGCGTGGGGCTGGTCACCCTGGGGGGCACCATCCACTTCGGCGTGCTGTCGCTCAGCCAGGCGATCGGCGTCCCACTGCTGCCTACTGCCTATCGCGGTGCAGCGATGATGCTGACCGATGAAATCGGCGGAACGCTGCCGCTTGGCATTGATGCGGTAGCGGGCCAGATGGAGTTGTACCGGGCCGGCAAGATCCGCTTCCTCGGTGTCACAGGTTCGCGGCGGTCCGCCCTGCTGCCGGATGTACCGACGCTGGCCGAATCCGGCGCACCGGGATTCGAGACCGCATCGGGCTGGTACTCCGCCTTCGTGCCAGCCGATACGCATCCCGACACGGTCGCAAAGCTGGAAAAGGCATTGCTCGACGCGGTCAAGGACCGGGGTGTTCACGAAAAGATGGCCGCGCTGGGCATGGAGACGAACGGCCAGTCGGGCGCGGCGCTTCGCAAGCTGATTGCAGATCAACGCGCCCAATGGAAGCCGGTGATCGGGGCTTCCGGGTTTACTGCGGTGGATTGAAAGGATGCCCGGGGCGGTGCAAGGTCGCAGCGCAGGAGCGGGTCCAATCACCGGTTTTGGGACAGTGCCTGCAACCACGTCCGATGGTGGCCACGATTGCTCGAGCAATCGGACGGCGTTCTAACGGTGGCGTGGCATTCAGCGTGCCGTACCACTTCTCCGGTAAGGGTCGGTTCGAGCAGGTCATGCTCTAGCGCCCGCTGCGTCGTCCCGTTCAAACCCTCACCACCACCTTCCCAAACTGTTCGTTCGACTCCAGAAACCGATGCGCGTCGGCGATCTGGTCGAAATCGAACGTCCTGGCGATAACCGGCCGCAGTTGTCCCTCCTCCAGCCCGCGCAGGATGAACGCCTTCGCCGCCGCCAGCCGCACGGGGTCGCCAGCGATCTCGTGTACCAGGTACCCCCGCAGCGTCAGCGACTTGCTCAGGACCGAGAACAGCGGAAACGGCGTCGGCGCCGCGCTCAGGCCGCCGTATTCGATCAGCATGCCGCCGCGAGACATCGCCGCCGTCAGCGGTTCGAAGATCGGGCCGCCGACCGCGTCGAGCACGACGCGCACACCCTGCTCTCCCGCGATCTCCTTTAGCCGTGCTTCGAGGTCTTCTTCATCCGAGGCCACCACATGCGGGGCACCCGCGTCGAACAAGGCGGCCCGCTTGGCCGACGATCGCGTGATCGCGATCGGCATGGCGCCGACGCTATTGGCGATCTGGATCGCGGCGAGGCCGACGCTGCTCGATGCCGCCGTGATCGCCACGATGTCGCCCTTGCCCAGCCCCGCGATATCCACCAGCGCGCCATAAGCGGTCAGATACGGCATCCACAGCGCCGCGGCGGCTTCCCAGCTCAGCGAGGGCGGATGCTTGACCACGAGTTCGGCGGGAAAGCGGACCAGCTCGCCATACGCGGGCCAGCGCACCATCGACCGCGGCGGCACGATGCTGACGGCGTCGCCGGGCACAAGGCCGTCCACGTCCGGGCCGACGGATTCGATCACGCCCGCCGCTTCGAGGCCCAGCCCCGACGGCAAGGCCGGTGTCTCGATATAGCGGCCGGTCCGCAGCAGCGCCTCGGCGCGATTCAGTCCGAGCGCCTTGACGCGGATCCGTACCTCACCCACGCCGGGCTCGGGCACGTCGACGTGTTCGATGCGCAGGACTTCGGGCCCGCCAATTTGATGGAAACGGACGACGCGAGCGGTTTGCATGGCTGGATTCACTCCGAATGAATTGTGATGAATCCAGTATGATCCGCAGAAATTTGCCGATAAATCGCCTCTCCGGCACAACAGTAAAAACCATCGGTTTTCAATATGGACCGCCTGACCAGCATGGCCGTGTTCGTCAAAGCCGTCGACCTGGGCTCGTTTGCGGCCGCCGCGGGCGCGCTCGGCATCACTGGTCCGATGGTCGGCAAGCATGTCCGCTTCCTCGAAGAGCGCCTCGGCACCCGGCTGCTGAACCGGACCACGCGCCGCCAAAGCCTGACCGACTTCGGACGCGCCTATTACGAGCGCTGCCGACTGATCCTGGCCGAGACGGAGGCCGCCGACGCCCTGGCGGCCGATCAACTGGCCGAGCCGCGGGGCAAGCTGCGGGTCACGATGCCGGTGCATTTCGGCCGGCATTGCGCGATGCCGATCCTGTTGGCGCTCGCACGGCAATATCCGAAGCTCGAACTCGAACTGTCGTTCAGCGACCGGTTGATCGACCTGGCCGAAGATGGCTACGACCTCGCGATCCGCACCGGCAGCCTGCAGGACCGGGCCGACACCATCGCGCGCCGGGTGGGTCGGCAGCGCATGATCGTCTGCGCCTCCCCTGCCTATCTTGCCCGGCACGGCAAGCCGCAAGCGATCGACGACCTGCACCAGCACCATGCGATCGTCTATCGCCGCTCCGGACCCGTCGCGCCATGGCTGTTCCCGCGCGAGGATGGAGCACCGGAGGAATTGCAGCCCGCCGGCCGACTGATGCTCGACGACCTCGATGCGATTGCCGACGCCGCGACCGAAGGCATGGGCATCGCGTGGCTGCCTTCCTGGCTGGTTCGGGAACGGATCGACGCCGGCGCACTGGTCCAGCTGCTGCCGACTGAACCGGCGTTCCTGTACGACGCCTATGCGCTTTGGCTGCGCACGCCGCATCTTGCGCGCAAGGTACGGCTCGCCGTCGATGCCCTCGCTGCCGGGCTGCCGAAGCGGATGGAATAGCGTTCAGGGGTGCCGGCGTTCAGGGGTTCCGACGTTCAAACTCTCGCGTTCTGCCCGGCCCGCGGAAACAGCGGCCACGCCATCGCCGCACAGATTCCCGCAACCAGCCACACACCGGTCCAGCCACTGCGATCGAGCAGTTGCGGGATCGCCGAAGGCGCAACGAAGTAAGCGACAAAGACCAACGTATTGGCCAGCCCCAACGCGGTGCCCGCACGCTCGGCGCCCGCTTGCGTGGCCAGTTCGGTGTACGCGACCCCATGCCAGGCGGACACGGCAATGCCTGCCAGCACGACCGCGACCATCGTCAGCGCCGCCGGCAACTTGGTCCCCATCGCCGCGCACAGCGCCAGCGGCACGAACATCAGCGCCGCGACCAACGTGCAGTGGCGCAGCCAGGCACGGCGGTTGCCGCGCCGATCGGTATGGCGACCGCTCCAGATCCGCATCGCCATCGCGCCGACCTGCACCGTGCACAACGTCGCGGCGATGCCCGACACGCCGACGTGGGCGGCATCGTGCAGGAATACCGATGCGAAACTGAGGATCGCGAATTGCGGCGCGCAGAGGATGCCGATCGCTGCCGCGATGCGCCAGACACGCACACTGCGCAAGGGGCTGGCATCGCCGTGCGCATGACGCCATGCGGCCGCGGGCGCGTCGGCATGCGGCGGCTCGTGCAGCCACCGCCAGGTCAGCCAGACCGACACGACACAGAAGACGGCAAGCACCGCATACACCCAGCGAAAGCCGGCGGCGACCGCCAACCACGGCAGTACGAGTGCCCCTAGTCCGCCGCCTAGCGGCACCGCGGTCTGGCGGATGCTCATCGCCAGGCCGCGCTCGCCTTCGGCGAACCATCGCATCACCGCGCGCCCGCTGGCGCCGTTGACGCTACCGCCCGCCAGTCCCAGCAGCGTCATGCAGGCCATCGCCATCCACAGGGGCGGCACGCGGCCCGCCACCGGCGCCAGAAACAGCGCCATGATCGCCAGCGTCAATGCAGTGGCGCCGAGCCCGTACAACAGCACGCGGCGGTCGCCCCAGCGATCGGCCGCCGCGCCCCATGGCAACTCCGACAGCGCGGCGCCGACGCCCAACGCGCCGAGCAGCAAGCCGAGCCCTGCGTTATCGAGGTGGTAAGCGCTGCGCAGCCATACCGCGGTGGCCGGCAGCCCGTTGGCGGCGGCAATGAAGCTCACGTTGGCGGCCACGCCAACGCCCAGCACCTTCCAGCGATGCGAAGCGGCGAAGACGGCAATGGGTTCGGCACCAGGGCCGGAGAGACGGGAAGGACGGGACAAGCAGACGGAATCGGCCACAACGGCTCTCCGATCAGGCAGTTGACGGAGCACCAGTATTCCAACGACCATTCGTCATGAAAATCGGAAAGTTTTGAACCGATTGTTTTGAATTTCCGGACGATTCTCATGGCACTGAATCTGGACATCGCCGCGCTGCGCAGCCTTGTCGCTGGCGTCGACCTAGGCAGCTTTGCCCGCGCGGCCGATCAGGTCGGCCGCTCGACCTCCGCCGTCAGCGCGCAGATCCACAAGCTCGAGGACATGGTCGGCACACCACTGTTTCGCAAGGCGGGCAGGACGCTGGAACTGACCGAGGCCGGCAATCTGCTGCTCGGCTATGCACGCAGGATGGTCGCGTTGAACGACGAGGCCGCCGCGGCGGTGCGCGGTGTCGATCTGTCCGGCGGTGTGCGATTGGGACTGCAGGAAGAGTTCGGCGAGGCGACGCTGCCCGAGGTGTTGGGCCGGTTTGCGCGCGCGCATCCGAAGGTCCGGGTCGAGGCGATGGTGGCGCGCAATCACGATCTGTTCGCGCGCATCCAGGCGCGGACGCTGGACCTGGCGCTGATCTGGGGCGGTACGGATGGGGCTGCCGCCGCAAGAGCAAGGGGCGCGGATATCACGCTGGTCGCCGAACCGCCCATGTGCTGGGTCGGACCGACCGCGCTGCCCTGGCGCCTGGTGCCGGGGGAACCCGTACCGCTGGCGGTGTTCGACCGGCCCTGCCATTTTCACGACGCCGCCACTGCGGCGCTGGATCGCGCCGGCATTCCGTGGCGCGTCTCGTTCACCAGTCCGAACCTCGGTGGCCTGTGGGCCGCCGCCGCGGCCGGCCTCGGCCTGGTCGTGCGCACGCCCTACGGCTTGCCCGCATCGCTGCGGCAACTCGGGCCCGCCGACGGTCTGCCGCCGCTGGGCAAGATGCCGCTGATGTTGTTGCGGGCGCCGGGTCCGGCCTCCGAGGTTTCGCAGCGCCTGGGGGACATCATGCTGGAGGCGTTGCGTCCGGTGTAGATGCAATGATTCCGCGCGATGACCTTGCGACGATCCACGCGACGATCCGACAGCAGACAGCTCATCGAGGTCGCTCCGATCGGCGATCGGCCATTGCCATCCCTACGCCACCGAGCACCGCCACGGACGCCACTACCAGCCGCCACGTCACCGCCTCCCCCAACAGCAGCACCCCACCCGCGGCGGCGATCACCGGCACGCTCAGTTGCACCAGTCCCGCGGTCGTCACCGTCAAACCCCGCAGCGCGACGTACCAGATGGCATAGCCCAGCGCCGAGGCGATCGCGCCGGACAGCACCGCGTACAGCATCCCTTCGGCATCGTGGCTGGCCCACGGCAGCGCGGCCAGATAGAGCGGCACGCAGCACAGCGCGGCGCGCAGGAAGTTGCCGGCATTGGCGCGCACCGGATCGCGTGCGCCCTTGGCGCGGATCGAATAGATGCCCCAGGCCGCGCCGGACGCGATCATCAGCAGCGCGCCGACCAGCGGTGGCGCGGACAGGCCCGGCAGCAGCATGCCGATCAGTCCCGCGACCGCGATCAGATACCCGGCCGTCTGCACGAGATGAGGCCGTTCGCCGAGCCACAGTCCGCGGCCGATCATGGTCACCTGCACCGCGCCGAACAGCAGCAGCGCGCCGGTGGCCGCCGATAGCTGAGCGTAGGCGTACGAGAAAAGGATCGCGTAGGCGAACAGCGCCAGCGCCGAGCGCCAGTTGCCGCTCGATGTCTCAGTCGTCAGCTCTGGCGTTGCCTCAGGCGCGCGCGAAGCGCCACCACGCAACCGGACCAGCACCCATAGCGTGATGGCGCCCGACAGCAGCCGCACGGTGGTGAAGCTGGCCGCATCGATGGTGGTGTCCCGCAGCGCCAGCCGGCACAGCAGCGAGTTGCCGGCGAAGGCGAGCATCGACAGCGCGGTGCAGCCGACCACCAGCGCGGCGGACGGCCGCGTGCTCACAGCGGATGCCCTGCCGCGTCGCGCAGCTCGACCAGCAGCGCCTGACCGTCGGCATCGACGCGAAAGGCGCCGAATTGCGCGCCCTCGTATCGACGCGCGTGGCCCTCCTGGAAGAAGAAGGCGTCGGTCGAGATCTGGATCTGATCGGTACCCCAGCGCGACGGTTTCAATTGGAAGCGCAGCAGGTGTTCGCCGGCGACCAGTGGTTCGCCGCGATGCAGCCGGACGAAGCTGCCCTCGCCGTGCGCATCGAGCCGGACCACCGCGGTGCGGATACGGTCGTCAGTCGTCTCCAGCGCGCGCAGGATCGGCGCGCCGATGGCGAAGTTCAGCGCCATATAGTCGCCCTGCATCAGCGAGCGCGGATCGACCGGCGCCAGTCGCAGCAGCACCACATCGCCGCGCGCGAGCAGCCGCTCGTTGCCGATCACGCCCGCGCCGGCGACCGCGAGCGTCAGCGCCCACGCAATCGCGATCCAGCGTTTCATCGGCTGCCCTCCTCTGCGATGTCGGCCGCACCGAGCGCGGACCTGGGCCGCGACAACCAGGCGCGTGCCAACAGCACGACGATACCGGCCGCTACCAGCGTTGCCGACTTGATCGCCAGCGTCCAGTGCAGCGCGCTGTAGTACCAGATGAAACCGAAGCCGATCGTCGCAAGGCCGAGCCCGAGCCAGGCCAGGGACGCCCGCCGCAAGGCCAGCCCGGTCGCGAGCACGCCTGCCACCACGGCGGGTGCGCCGATCATCAGCGCGGCACAGAGCGCCAGCACACCGCCGACCGCGGCGCGCCGCCGGGGCGATCGTTGCAGACGGGCCGTTTCGACGATGCCAAAACCGACCAGCAGCACCGCAAACAGCGCGCCCGCCAGCCAATGCGGCACGCCGCGCGCCGCCGGTTCGGTGAAAAGGCCGAGCGGATGCCCGATGCCGGTCACGATCAGCGCGCCGAGCAGACTGCAAAGCAGCAAGGCGTCCGCGGCCGGGGCGAGCCAGTGATGGCGCCCGAGCGCGGCAAGCCGCCCCTCGGCGCTCGCGAACAGCGTCGCCTTCAGCGCGGCAAGCGGCGCCAGCCAGACCAGCGCCCAGCCGATCGCCTGCCAGGGCTTGGACGGTCCCATCGCGATGGCGATGGTCAAGGCAATCGCGATCGACACCATCGCTGCGAGCGCGCACAACAACCGATGCAGGCGGTTGCCGATCGCCGCATAGAGCAGCATCTCGCAGGTCGCGATCCCGCACCAGAACGCTGCCGTCTCCACCGCGCGGGCGCGGCCGAGCAGATCGGCGGCGGCATAGAGCGCCAGCCCCTGCCCGGTCAGGCTGCTGGCCAGCGCGAATTGCTCGAAGCCGGTATGGCCGGCGCGGCGTCGGTACAGCAGCGCAGCGAGCGCGATCAGCGCCAGTCCGCAGACGAGAATGGCGGCGCTGTTTTCGCGCGCGGCGACGAAGACGGTGCCGAGCAGGAACAGCTGGAAGAACACCGCGCCGAGCCATCCGGCCATGCCGGTCAACAGCCGCACCGACCATGGTGCATCGGTCTCGGCGGGCGGGTGCCCTTCGACCGCGCCTTCCGCGGCCAGCGCGCGCCACAGCGCCTGCACCGCCGCTGACGGTTGCACCGTCCCGCTCCGCTGACGCGACGGCGGCCGTTCGGCGAACGTGGCGGTAGTGCTATCGGTGGAGCTGTCGGTGGACGCGTCGGCGAACGTATCGATGGGCCCCTCCGCATGATCGCGATGCAAACGCATCAACCACGTCGCCGACACGGCAGACAGGCCGAGTGTCAGCAGTCCCAGCAGCAGGAAGCCGCCGAATTCCGCACCGGCCTCGAACAGCAGGCGGCCGAGTCCCCCGACGATCAGCGCGATCAGCGACAGCGCAATCCCGCTCAGCACGAGCAGATCGACGTTGCGCCGCCGGAACCAGGCGCCCAGTCCCAGCACGGCGGCCAGTGCGACGATCAGCATCGCACCGTCGAAGCGGTCGCCGAACAGCGCACCGAGCCCGAGCCAGACCGCATGCGCGCAAGCCAGCGCCGCCAGCAGCCGCACGCCGCCCTGGCCTCGCACGCCAACACGCGGCGCGTGCGCCGACAGGACCAGCCATAGCGCGAGCTGCAGCAAGGCAGCGGCAAGCAGCCACAGGCCGACCAGCTTGCCGCCCTCGACGCCGAACAGCAGCGTGAACGGCAGGCCGGCGCCCAGTTCGACGCTGAAGAAGCGCAGCAGCGCGACATTGGCCAGCACCACCACCAGCCACCAATGGGACGGCGCGTGCGCGGCCAGCGCCCACGGCACGGCCAGCAACGTCCACCACGCGAACAGTTGCCAGGCGTCGGCGCCGGTCTGGTAGACCTGTCCGATCACCGCCAGCAATGCCCCGGTGATCATCTGCGCGGCGAACAGCGCCGCACGGCCGGCCGCGTCGCCGTCGGGTCGGCGCCAGGCGAACGCCGCCAGCGCGCTGATCACCACCGCCAGCACGGCGAAGCGGGTGAACTTGTGCAGGGCCTGCCAGTTGAAGGCGAAGAAGACGATCACGCCGGCGCACAGCAGCGCCACGCCGAGCGCGAGCAGCGCCCGCTGCAGCCAGCGGTGCCAGTCGGCAGGCCAGGGCTCGGTATCGGTCCAAGCCTGGCGCGCTCGCGGCATCGCCAGCCGCCCCTGTGCGCACCAGTCCGCCAGCGCGCGCCGCTGTGCATGCCGGATGTTCAGACGGTGGGCTTGGCGATCGGTGGGCATGGATTGGGCAGCGCTCCGGAAAGGCGTTGGCTGCACTCTAGCAAAGCGCCGTGGCGACCGCACGGTCAATGCCGCTGCTGCACAAACCAGCGCGGCACGGGGTGGTGCCGGTATGCTGTCGGCTTTTCGGGCTCAGGCTTCCGTTTCGGGCACAGGTTTCCGACGCGGCCGGCCCGTCAACCATCCCGTTCATCCCGTTTCGATACCGCCACGCCATGACCCTCGGCATCCTCGCCGCCCTGCACGACGAAATTGACGGCCTGATCGCCGCGATGCGCCACGACCACGCCCGCGCCACCGTGCATCGGATCGGCATGCGCGACTACTACGTCGGGGAGCTGTACGGGCAGCGCTGCGTGGTGGTGCTGGCCCGGGTCGGCAAGGTGGCGGCCGCGGCGACCACGGTGACGCTGATCCGCGAGTTCGGTGTCGAGGGCATCGTCTTTACCGGCCTGGCGGGCGGCATCGGCGCGGGCGTGCAGGTCGGCGATCTGGTGGTGGCCGATCGCACCGTGCAGCACGACATGGACGCGCGCCCGCTGTTTCCGCGCCATCAGGTGCCGCTGCTGGGCCTGGAGGCATTCCCGACCGATCCGGCGCTGACAGCCGCGCTGCGCGAGGCCGCGCAGGCGTTCCTGACGGAGGATCTGCCCAGCGCCGTGCCGGCCGCGGTGCGTGCCCGTTTCGGTGTCACCGCGCCGAACCTGCATCTGGGCACGATCGCCAGCGGCGACCAGTTCATTGGCGCGCCGACCACGGTGGCGGAACTGCGGGCGCGGCTGCCCGGCCTGCTGGCGGTGGAAATGGAAGGCGCCGCCGTGGGCCAGGTCTGCCACGAATACGGCGTGCCGCACGCCGTCATGCGAACGGTGTCGGATCGGGCGGACGACAGCGCCCATGTCGATTTCCCGGCGTTCCTGGCCGAGGTGGCCAGCCACTATTCGGAGGGCGTGATCCGGCGCTTCCTGGCGGCGCGGCGCTGAAAGCAGGGTTCAGCGGCCGCGCCGGGCGAACAGTCCGCCGAGCCCGACCGCCAGCGCGGCGCCAAGGATCGCGGCGGTCCAGCCGCTCAGCTGGCCGTCGATGAACCAGCGCAGCGCGCGGCCCAGGTAGAAGCTGGCCAGCGCGCCGACGCCACCGAGCAGCAGCGCCATCGCGACGGTCAGCACCGGTCCGCGCGGATGCATCGCCCGCGCCACCAGCCCGACCACCATGCCCACCAAGAACGTCCCCAGCATCGCCCGCTTCCGTTGTTCGACTATCCGCTCGATCTGCCGCCGGCCCCCGCCGGCGGCGGCGTAACGATAACTCAACTCGGGACGCCGGCCGATACCCGACAGCCATCGCCGGTCCGCGAACGCAAGGATCGCGCCCGGGCGGTATAATGCAAGCCGTCCCGGCGGCGCCCGGCCAGGGCCGAAATAGACCAGACCAGACGCTCCGCAGCCTGCGCAGGCAGTACGCAGGCGATGCGAGAACGATGTGTACGCCGCCATGCCCAGCGCAGGCAAGGCTGCCGAGAGGCCGAATGGCCCGCAGCCGGACAGCGAATCGTCCCCAAACCATGCAACTGCTCGCGATCGGAATCAATCACAACACGGCGCCCGTCTCGCTTCGCGAACGGGTGGCGTTTCCGCTCGAGCAGATCAAGCCGGCGCTGGGCGCACTGCGCACCCAACTGGCCGGCAAGCGCGGTACCGAGGCGGCGATCCTGTCGACCTGCAACCGCACCGAGATCTACTGCGCCACCGACCTGGTGCTGTCCGGCGCGGAAGGCTTCGAACACACGCTGCGCTGGCTGGCGCAGCACCACAACATCCCCGCCGGCGAACTGGCCCCGCATCTGTACGCGCTGCCCCAATCCGAGGCGGTGCGCCACGCGTTCCGCGTCGCCAGCGGCCTCGATTCGATGGTGCTGGGCGAGACCCAGATCCTGGGCCAGATGAAGGACGCGGTGCGCACTGCCGGCGAGGCCGGCACGCTGGGCACCTATCTGAACCAGCTGTTCCAGCGCACCTTTGCCGTCGCCAAGGAAGTGCGCGGCCAGACCGAGATCGGCGCGCACTCCGTGTCGATGGCGGCTGCCGCGGTACGGCTTGGGCAGCGCATCTTCGAGAGCATTTCGGGCCAGCGCGTGCTGTTCATCGGCGCCGGCGAGATGATCGAGCTGTGCGCCACGCATTTCGCCGCGCAGAGCCCGCGCCAGATCGTCGTCGCCAACCGCACCGTCGAGCGCGGCGAAAAGCTGGCCGAGCAACTGGCCGCACAGGGGCTCAATACCGAAGCGATCCGCCTGTCCGAGCTCGGCTCGCGGCTGCACGAGTTCGACATCGTCGTCTCCAGCACCGCCAGCTCGCTGCCGATCATCGGGCTGGGCGCGGTCGAGCGTGCGGTCAAGCAGCGCAAGCACCGCCCGATCATGATGGTCGACCTCGCCGTGCCGCGCGATGTCGAGCCCGAAGTGGCGCGGCTCGACGACGTCTTCCTCTATACCGTCGACGACCTCGGCGCCATCGTGCGCGAAGGCAACGCGATGCGGCAGGCCGCGGTCGCGCAGGCCGAAGCGATCATCGAAACGCGCGTCCAGCATTTCATGCACTGGCTGGAGACGCGCAGCGTGGTGCCGGTGATCCGCGAACTGCAGGCCAACGGCGAGGCGATGCGCCAGGCCGAGCTCGAACGCGCGCGCAAGATGCTGGCGCGCGGCGACGATCCCGAGGCCGTGCTCGAGGCGCTGTCCGGCGCGCTGACCCGCAAGTTCCTGCACGGCCCGACCCACGCGTTGAACCACACCCAGGGCGAGGACCGCGAGGCGCTGCTGCGCCTGGTGCCCGGCCTGTTCCGCCACAGCAGCCACTCGGAGCGCTAGCCGCGCTCGCCGCGAGCGTCCGCGCCATTGCGCCGACGTCGTCGCATCGCCGCGCCCCCCACGCGGCGCCCGCCGCAGGGCATCCGCCCGCCACCGGCGGTGCCCCGCTCCAAGACGCCAAATCCGGATTCCGATGAAAGCCAGCATGCAAGCCAAGCTCGACCAACTGGCCGAGCGCCTCGACGAAGTCAACGCCCTGCTCGCGCGCGAAGACGCCACCGCGAACATGGAGCAGTACCGCAAGCTGACGCGCGAGCATGCGGAGCTGTCGCCCGTGGCCGAGCAATATGCCCACTACCGGCAGGCCCAGGACGATCTGGCCACCGCGCAGGCGCTGCTCGACGATCCGGAGATGAAGGCCTTCGCCAGCGACGAGATCGATGCCGCGCGCGCCAAGCTCGAAGAGCTGGAGGCCAGCCTGCAGACGCTGCTGCTGCCGAAGGACCCCAACGACGACCGCAACCTGATCCTGGAAATCCGCGCCGGCACCGGCGGCGAGGAGAGCGCGCTGTTCGCCGGCGATCTGCTGCGGATGTACACGCGCTATGCCGAGCGGCAGCGCTGGCAGGTCGAGATCATGAGCGAATCGCCGTCGGACCTGGGCGGCTACAAGGAAGTGATCGTACGCATCGCGGGCGATGCGGCGTTCTCCAGGCTGAAGTTCGAGTCGGGCGGCCACCGCGTGCAACGCGTGCCGGCCACCGAGGCCCAGGGACGCATCCATACCTCGGCCTGCACGGTCGCGGTGATGCCCGAGGCCGACGAGCTTGGCGAGATCGAGATCAATCCGGGCGATCTGCGCGTGGACACCTTCCGCGCCTCGGGCGCCGGCGGCCAGCACATCAACAAGACCGATTCGGCCGTGCGGCTGACCCACCTGCCGACCGGCATCGTGGTCGAATGCCAGGACGACCGCAGCCAGCACCGCAACAAGGACAAGGCGATGAAGGTGCTGGCAGCGCGGCTCAAGGACATGCAGTTGCGCGCGGCGCAGGCCAAGGAAGCCAGCACGCGTCGCAATCTGATCGGCTCCGGCGATCGCAGCGACCGCATCCGCACGTACAACTTTCCGCAGGGCCGCGTGACCGACCATCGCATCAATCTGACGCTGTACAAGATCGACATGATCATGGACGGCGATCTGGACGAATTGGTGGGGGCGCTGGCGGCCGAGCATCAGGCCGATCAATTGGCGGCGCTCGGCGAAGACGCTTAAATACGGGCCGGCATTTCGCTACGGTTGTTTTCCGCCCGCAAAATACTTGTATTTCTTGTAAATGCCTGAAACAGCCATGGTAACGACATGGTTGGTCGCTATAATCGGAAACGGCTAACCCGGCACAAATACCGGGCGAGTCTTTTCTCGAAAACGGACAAAAGGACGAAATCATGAAGAAACTGCTTGCGTTGTTGATGGTCACCGCTGCAGTGGCTGCTTGCGGCAAGAAGGATGAAGCCCCCGCCTCGTCGAACGTCGACAGCGCGATGGCCAGCGCCGCCGAATCGGCGAAGTCCGCCGCCAGCGACGCCGCCGCGGCCGCGGAATCCGCTGCCGACGCCGCCAAGGCCGCAGCCAGCAACGCAGCTTCGGACGTGTCCGCCGCCGCCGAGCGCGCCAAGGACGAAGCGGCCGCCGCCATGGCGAACGCCAAGGACGCCGCCAGCAACGCGGTCAGCGAGACCGCCGACAAGGCCAAGGAAGCGACCAAGAACTAAGCCGTCGCCGGCCGTACCAAGCCCCGCCACGGCAGTGTGCCGGCGGGGCTTTTTTTCATGGCGCATGGCGCGGCGGCTGTTACCTGCGCGCCCGCGCCGCCTCTCCGAATGTTCCGATGACCGATTCCCCGTCCTCCGCACCGCTGCCGCCCGGCACACTGCCGGCGCAGGCGACGCTGCGCGAGGCCCTCGCCGCCATGACGCAGGCCGGGCTGCCGGCGCTGGAAGCGCGCATGCTGCTGACGCATGTGACGGGCCTCACCCGCACGCAGCTGATCACGCGCGATACGCAGCCGCTCGACGCCGCCCAGCATGCCGCGCTCGGCGCGCTGATCGCGCGGCGGCTGGCGGGCGAACCGATGGCCTATCTGGTCGGGGAGCGCGAGTTCTACGGGCGCCCGTTCCGCGTCAGTCGCGCGGTGCTGATCCCGCGTCCGGACACCGAGATCGCGGTGCAGGCGGCCCTGGCCCGCCTGAGCGGCACGCGAGCGCCGCGCGTGCTCGACCTCGGCACCGGCTCCGGAATCCTGGCCGTGACGCTCGCCTGCGAACGGCCCGATGCGCAGGTCTGGGCCACCGACATCTCGCCGGCCGCGCTCGATGTGGCGCGCGCCAACGCGGCAACGCTTGGCGCCGACAACGTCCGTTTCCTCGAATCGGATTGGTATGCGGCGCTGCCAGCCGAGACCCGTTTCACGCTGATCGTCAGCAACCCGCCCTATATCGCGGCCGGCGATCCGCATCTGTCCAGCGGCGATCTGCGCTTCGAGCCGGTCGATGCGCTGACCGACCACGGCGACGGGCTGTCCGACCTCGCCACCATCGTCGCCGGCGCCGGGGCGCACCTGGAGGCGGGCGGATGGCTGCTGATGGAACACGGCTTCGACCAGGGCCAGGCGGCCCGGCAACTGCTGCACGATGCCGGCTTTGCCGAGGTCTTCACCGAGCGCGACCTGGGCGGCAACGAACGCTGCAGCGGCGGGCGCTGGCCGGATCAGGTGGGCCGCGTTCAGGCCCCCGCGGCCCGGTCCAAGACCTGAAGCGGCGGTCCGAATCCGGTAGAATCGGCCTGATCCCGCGCGCCACCCTTTGGCTTTTCATACCATCGGCCGGCGCGCGTCTCCGACTCCATGGCGCGCGGTTCGCCTCAGCGCCAATCTTCCGAAGCGAAAATCATGAGTGACGTGCAACAAAAGATCGACCAGATCGTCAAGGGCCATCCCGTCGTGCTGTTCATGAAGGGCACGGCGCAGTTTCCGATGTGCGGCTTCTCCGGCCGCGCGATCCAGATCCTGAAGGCCTGCGGTGTCGACGCCCCGATGACGGTCAACGTGCTGGAAGACGACGGCATCCGCCAGGGCATCAAGGAATACGCCAACTGGCCGACCATTCCCCAGCTCTACGTCAACGGCGAATTCGTCGGCGGCTCGGACATCATGATGGAGATGTACCAGAGCGGCGAGCTGCAAACCCTGCTCAAGGGCTGAGACCCTGGAGCCCGCGATGAGCGCCGGGCCCGCCGCCGCGCCGCGGCGCGTGATCGTCGCGATCACCGGTGCCACCGGCGCGGTCTATGGCGTGCGTCTGCTGCAGGTGTTGCGCCCGGTTGCCGACGTCGAGACACATCTGCTGATCTCGCCGGCGGGCGTGATGAACCTGCAGCACGAGCTGGAGATCGGCAAGGCCGAAGCGGAAGCGCTGGCCGACGTGGTGCACAACGTGCGCGATATCGGCGCCACCATCGCCAGCGGTTCGTTCCGGGCGCAGGCGATGGTGATCGCACCGTGTTCGATGCGCACGCTCGCCGCGATCGCGCACGGCCTGTCCGACAACCTGATCACCCGCGCGGCCGACGTCACGCTCAAGGAGCGCCGCAAGCTGGTGTTGATGGTGCGCGAGACGCCGCTGAACCTGGCGCATCTGCGCAATATGACGGCCGTCACCGAAATGGGCGGCATCGTCTTTCCGCCGGTACCCGGCTTCTATCAGAAGCCCGACACCATCGCGCAGCTGGTCGACCATACGATCGGCCGCGTACTCGACCTGATCGATGTGCCGCAGACGCTGGCGCCGAGCTGGGCCGGCCTGAACGGACAGATCTGAGCCGCTGGCATCGCGGCGCCCCGCCGGCCACGGCGGCCACCCTCACGTTTCGAACGCTTGCGGCTCAGCGCCAGTGCCCGCGCCCATGGCCGTGGCCATGTCCGCGCCCATGCCAGTGGCCGTGCCCGCCGCGGTAATAGCCGCGGTACGGATAGCCGTAGTAGTAAGGCCGCGGTGCGACCACCACCGGCGGCGGCGCGACATAGACGGGCGCCCCGACGCCCACCGTGACGCCGGCATCGACCGGCGCCGGGTAGACGGCGCAGCCGGTCAAGCCTGCCGCCGCCACTGCCCCCAGACCTGCCAACCACGCTTTCATTTTTTGCCCCTGTTATACGGAATCGATGACGCCGTTATACGGGGCGGCTCGGTAATACGGGGTCAGGGCCCTGTAACGCACGTTACCGTTCCCTACAAGCCGGGGGGCCGGGGCCCGACCGCCGTTCGGCATAGGACCGGAGAGGGACCGTGAGGGACCGTGAGGGACCGGAGAGGGATCGGAGAGGGATCGGAGAGGGAAGACGCGCGGCCACGTTAACCCCCGTTGACCCTTGCAGCGACCCGCCTTCGCCCGTCTCACAGATCGAAGCGGATGCCCTGCGCCAGCGGCAGCGCGTCGCCGTAGTTGATCGTATTGGTGGCGCGCCGCATATAGCCCTTCCACGCATCGGAGCCCGATTCGCGCCCGCCGCCGGTCGCCTTTTCGCCGCCGAAGGCGCCGCCGATCTCGGCGCCGCTGGTGCCGATATTGACGTTGGCGATGCCGCAGTCGCTGCCCGCCGACGACAGGAAGCGCTCGGCCTCGCGCAGCGACTCGGTGAAGATGCACGACGACAGCCCGTGCGCCGCCGCATTGTTCAGCGCAATGGCCTCCTCCAGCGAGGTGTATGGCATCAGGTACAGGATCGGCGCAAATGTCTCGGTCAGCATGGTGTCGTGCTGCGTATCGGTGACCACCAGCGCGGGCCGCCTATAGCAGCCTTGCGGATAGCGATCGGCCAGCAGCCGCTCGCCGCCATGCACCGCATTGCCCTGGGCACGGCAGCTGGCCAGCGCATTGGCCATGTTGTCGCCGGCGGCGCGGTCGATCAGCGGACCGACCAGCGTGCCCGCCTCGAGCGGATCGCCGACCGGCAGGCGCGCGAAGATCTGCGTCAGCTGCTCGCGCACCGTGTCGAACAGATCGACATGGACGAAGGCGCGGCGCAGCGTGGTGCAGCGCTGCCCGGCGGTGCCGGCCGCGGCGAAGGTCATCGCGCGCAGCGTGAGCGAAAGATCGGCCGACGGCGCGACGATCGCGGCATTGTTGCCGCCCAGCTCGAGGATGCTGCGCTTGAACTGACCGGCGCAGGCAATGCCGACCTCGCGCCCCATCCGCGTCGAACCGGTCGCGCTGACCAGCCGCACATGGGGATGGGCGACCAGTCGTTCGCCCAGTTGCCGGCCCCCGCACAACACCGTCGCGATGCCGGCATGCTCGGGCGCCGTGGCCTCGATCACGCGATCGAGCAGCGCCTGCACCGCCAGCGCGCATTGCGGCGTCTTCTCGGACGGCTTCCACACCACCGCGTTACCGCATACGAGCGCCAGCGCGGCGTTCCACGCCCATACCGCCACCGGGAAGTTGAACGCCGAGATCACGCCGCAAACGCCAAACGGATGCCAGGTCTCGCGCATGGCGTGCTGCGGCCGCTCGCTGGCGATCGTCAGCCCATGCAACTGGCGCGACAGGCCGACCGCGAAGTCGCAGATATCGATCATCTCCTGCACCTCGCCCAGCCCTTCCTGCAGGATCTTGCCGGTCTCGAGCGAGACCAGTTCGCCCAGCGCGCCGCGATGTTCGCGCAGCACCTCGCCGAAGCGCCGCACCACCTCGCCGCGCACCGGCGCGGGCACCAGCGCCCAGCCGCTGTGGGCGGCGTGCGCCTGCGCGATGCGGGCGTCCGCCTCCTCGGCGCTGCACGCGGCGATATGTCCGAATACCTCGCCATCGATCGGCGAGCGTGCCGGCAGCGCGCCGGGACCGCCGGCACCGTTGCGCCAGGGAACGGGCTGGCCGATGGCGCGCCAGCAGCGCTCGAATGCGTCGGCTTTCATGCGAGGGCCTCCTGTAGCGGATGGCAGGTGTAGTGCCTGCCGAAACGGTTGGCGAGAAAGGCCTCGAGCCGCATGTCCTCCTGGCGGACGAAGCCCCGCTGCGGCAACTGGCCGGCGAGCACCATGTCGAGTGCGGCGCAGACGCCTGCGGCGGTGGTCAGCTGGATCGCGTTCAGATGGCCGTGCTCGCCCTCGGCGCCGCCGATGCGGGCGGAGAACGAGGCCTGCGTCAGCGGGCCCAGGCGTCCGTCCTCGCCGGCCATGCGGCCCGTGGCGCTGGCGAACACCACCACCACGTCCTGCTCGGTCAGCGGAATCGCGCTGTCGAAGATCTCGCGCAACCAGTCGCGCCTCTCGCGCAGCCGCAGGTCGTCGAGCAGCAGCTTGATCACCGCGCAATGCCCAGGATAGCGGATCGACTTGTAATCGACGTGGCGGGCGCGCCCGGCCAGCGTTTCGGGCAGCGTGCCGAGCCCGCCCGAGGTATGGAAGGCCTCGTATTCGATGCCGTCCAGCGCGAAGCTCTCCAGCCCCTCGAGCGCCGGCACCTCGACGCGGCGCCCATCGACGATCGCCTCGCAAGGATTGCAGTACTCGTTGATCAGCCCCTCGGTGCTCCAGGTCAGGTTGTACTTCAGCGCATTGTTCGGATAGCGCGGCAGCGCGCCGACGCGCATGCGCAGGTCGAGCAGCTGGCCGCCGCCGCGCAGGAAGCGCTGCGCGAGGTCGTGGCCGACCACGCCGATAAAACCCGGCGCCAGGCCGCACTGCGGCATCAGCACGGCACGCGCATCGGCGGCCAGCGCGCGGATCGCCCGCGTCGCCGCGACGTCCTCGGTCAGGTCGAAATAATGCACGCCCAGTTCGGCGGCGACCGTCGCCACCGGCACCGCGGCGTGGAAGGGCAAGGCATTGATGACCGCGGCGGCGCCAGCCAGCGCCTGCATGCACGCCTGCCGCTCGGAAGGATCGGCCACGCGCGTGGATACGCCGGCTGGCAGCGCGTCCAGCGCGTCGCGGTAGCGGTCGACCACGGTCACCGCATAGTCGCCGCTGTCCTGCAGCATGGCGGCGATGGTGCGGCCGATCTTGCCGGCACCGAGCACGGTGACGGGCAGCGCCGCACCGGAACGAGCCGAAGGGAAGGAAAAGTTATTGTTCATGACGGTCCTCCGACGCGGGAATGAAAGCGTGCAAGTGTCGCGGGGGATGGTCGGGCTTCGCTGCTCGCAGCCATCCCGTCACCCAAGTATGGTGTCCCGCGCCGTCGGATTGAACAGACAACATTGACGAAAAACCGCCATAATCGGTCGATTCGGCGGCGTATCTCGACGAAACGACGAGGCGTCGGCCGCGCACGCAGACCCGGAGAACCACACTGCATGACCGACCTCGACCAGACCGACCGTCACCTGCTGTCGCTATTGCAGGCCAATGCGCGCGACAGCGCCGCCAACCTGGCGCGCAAGCTCGGCATCGCCCGCACCACGGTGGTGGCACGCATCGCCCGGTTGGAGCGGCTCGGGGTGATCGCCGGCTATGGCGTGCGGCTGGGCCAGCAGATGGAGGACAACGCGATCCTCGCCTTCTGCGGACTGTCGGTGCAGCCCAAGACCGCGCCGACGGTATTGCGGGCGCTGCAGCGCTTCCCCGAGGTGGTGGAACTCGATTCGGTCAGCGGACCGGTCGACTACATGGCGGTGATCCGCTGCGATACGCATGCGCGCCTGGACCGGCTGCTCGACGAGATCGGCGCACTCGATGGCGTGAACCACACCAGCACATCGATCGTGCTGGCGCGCAAGATCGATCGGCGGCGGCCGGTGGGGTGACGGGCAGGCTCGGCTTCGGCGTTGGCGCTCCTCTGCCCGCGTTCCCGTCCTCTCGCGCTCTCCCGTCCCGACGCCCGCACGCCCGCGCGCCCGCGCCGCCCGCGCCGCCCGCGCCGCCCACGCCCCCACTTCCCCACGCCCCCACTTCCCCACGCGCCCACGTCCCCACGTCCCCACGCCCCCACCTCCCCACGTCCCCACGTCCCCACGTCCCCACGTCCCCACGTCCCCACGTCCCCACGCCCCCACGTCCCCACGCCCCCACGCCCCCACGTCCTCACGTCCTCACGTCCCCACGTCCCCACGTCCCCACGCCCCCACGCCCCCACTCCCCTCGCGCCCCCAGCGCTCGCCAGCGCACATCGCGCAAACGCGGCAAACTGGCGGCCCGTTCGCGAGAACGCAGCATCGCAACATTGCTTCAGGAGGAATCCCGATGAACACACCAATCCGTGTCGCCGTGGGCGGCGTGACCGGCTGGGCCGGCGGCGAACTGGCGCGCGGCGTCGCGCACGCGCAGGACATGACGCTGGTGGCCGGACTCTCGCGCGGCGCGGCCGGCCAGACGCTGGCGCAGCTGACCGGCCACGCCGACACGCCGGGCAAGGCGGTCGCCAGCATCGCCGAGCTGGCCGGCACGCCGTACGACGTCTACGTCGAATACACCAAGCCGGACATCGCCAAGCACAACATCCTGCAGGCGCTGGCACAGGGCGCCCATGTGGTGGTCGGCACCTCGGGGCTGTCCGACGAGGACTATGCGCAGATCGACGCCGCCGCGCGCGCGGCCGACCGCGGCGTGCTCGCCTGCGGCAATTTCGCCATCACCGTGGTGCTGCTGCAGAAGTTCGCCGAGATGGCCGCGCGCCATCTGGACCAGTGGGAAATCATCGACTACGCCAAGGCCGGCAAGGTCGATGTGCCGTCGGGCACCGTGCGCGAACTGGCCTACCGGCTCGGGCAGGTCAAGGCCGCCACGCAGACGGTGCCGCTCGATCAGGTCAAGGGACCGGTGCAGACCCGCGGCGCGACGATGTCCGGCACGCAGGTGCATGCCGTGCGGCTGCCCGGTTATCAGCTGGGTGTCGAGGTGATCTTCGGCGCCGACGGCCAGCGCCTGCATCTGAAGCACGAGGCCGGCGACGGCTCCAAGCCCTATGTCTCCGGCGCGCTGCTGGCGATCCGCAAGGTGCACACCCTGCGCGGCGTCGTGCGGGGGTTGGACAAGGTGATGGAAGGGCTGTAGGCCGGCAGGTACTCCGGCTACGCCGGGCTTCGTCGCCCCCGCGAAGGCGGGGGCCCAGCGACTTTTGTCGGGCTCGGCGACCGCTGGGCGACCGCTGGGCGACCGCTGGGCGACCGCTGGGTGACCGCTGGGTGACCGCTGGGTGACCGCTGGGCGACCGCTGGGCGACCGCTCGGCGCCGGATCAAGACGCCGGGTTCCCGCCTGCGCGGAAACGACAGGAAACGCAGACGACGCTGGCCGTGCTTACCAGCTGCCCGGCTTGCCGTCGCCCTCGCCCTTCTTCGGCTTCTGCACCACGGCCTTGGGCGCGCTCGGCGCCGAGGCGGCGCCGGGGTTCAGCTGCTGCGTGATGGCCGCATCCTTCTGCGCCATCACCGTGCGGGCCCGCGGCAGCAACAACTCGATGCTGCCGGTGTCGGGATCGTCGGGAATCGAATAGACCTCGACCGTCAGCGGCGCCTGCATCCAACCGGCATGGACGCTGTTGACGGTCTTGCCATCCTTGTCCAGCAGCGCCACCTGCTCCTCGCGGAACGGCTTGCCATAGCGCGCGGTCAGCGTGCGCAGCGTCGACTGTTCCGAGCGCACGCCGTCGGTCGGCACGATCAGGCCGACCAGCGCATTGCGATCGACCACCGCCAGCGCATGCGGGCCGTCCATGAAAGCCGGCCGCTGCTTGCGCGGCACGCCGACCTGGCGCATCGCGCCATCGCCACGCACTTCCACGCAGAAGGCGGTCACGTCGGTGCCGTCGGGCGTGCGCTTGTCGGCGCAGTCGGGCAGGTCGGGCATCGGATTGCCGATCTTCAGCGCGCCGAGCAGGGGCGCCAGCAGGTCGGCTTCGGGCGACGCGGAGGAGGTCGCGGTGGATGCGGTGGACGAGGGGGTGGCAGCGTGGGCGGGCGTGGAGGCCGACTTGGCGGCGTTGCCCGACTGGGCGGCGGCCGCGCTGGCCGCATGGACGGCAGGCGCCGCGGCCAGCACACCGGCCGCGGTAAAACCGGCCACAGCCAGGCCGGCAAGTTGGAATCGCATTCAAACTCCTGATTTTGGGGTCGGGCGTTGGAGCGACCAAGCCGCCCGATGTTCCGGATGTGACGCCTCCGCGAGCGTCGGGGTGCAACCGTTCGGTCTAAGGCGCCGTGGGCGCCGCCTTGCGCACGATCTGCACGGCCTCGCGGCGGAACGCGTGGCCGACATGGTGATAGAACGGACGAGGGCTGAACTGCCGCGACACGAACGAGGCGAGCAGCGCCGCGGCCAGCAGGAACAGCGTCAGGTCCTGCGAGCGCGACATTTCCATCACGATGACGCTGGCGGTGATCGGCGCCTGGGTTGCCGCCGCCAGGAACGCCGCCATCGAGACCAGCGCCAACACGCGCGGCTCGCCGATGCCGCCCACCAGATGGGCCACGTTATCGCCCAGTCCCGCGCCGATCGCCAGCGCGGGCGTGAAGATACCGCCCGGCACGCCGGCGAAGTACGACACCACGGTGGCGACAAGCTTGGCGAGCCCGAACTCCATGCCCGTCACCGGTTCACCATTGATCAAACCCGCCGCCTGCTCGTAGCCGGTGCCGAACGTCGCGCCACCGGTAGCCCAGCCGATCGCCGCGACAATCAGTCCGCAGATGAAGGCGACCTGGATCGGATGCGCCGCCGGCCAGCCGCGCCAGCGCGCCGGCAGCAATCCCGGCACGCCGCGAATCAGCGCCTTGGCGAACACGCCGCCAAGTACGCCGTTGACCAGCGCGCACAGCAGCACCGGTCCCCAGGCATCGTGCAGCGCCAGGATCGGCGTGCGGACGTTGAAATACGGATTGTTGCCGAACAGCGCCAGCGAGACGAAGCCCGCTGTCAGCACGCCGGACAGCACCAGCCGATCCCAGCGCACCGCGGTGCCCCGACCCAGTTCTTCGATTGCGAACACCACGCCGGCCAGAGGCGTATTGAAGGCCGCCGCCAGGCCACCGGCCGCGCCGGCGGCAATCAGCGCGTTCGGATGAAAGCCGATGCGAAAGCGCAGCCGCCGATGGCACCACTGGCCCCAGGCCAGCATCGCGGCCGCGCCGACCTGCACCGATGGCCCTTCGCGGCCTATCGAGGCGCCCGCCACCAGTCCGCCAGCGGTCAGAAGCACTTTCCACAGCGCCTGGCGCAGCGACACCAGCAGCGTCTGCGCGGGCCCGGCCGGCGGCAGCGTGACCGCGGCGATCACCTGCGGAATGCCGCTGCCGCGCGCCTGCGGCGCCAAGCGGATGGTCAACCAGCGCAGCATGGCGAGTCCGAACGGCAGCATCACGAAGGCCAGCCATGGCGTCGCGCCAGTCAGTTGGCGGTTCCAGTGCAGCGCGGTTTCCGCGATCCACGCGAATACCAGCGAAAACAGCGCGACACCGCCGGCACCGCACATGAAGACGGCGTAGCGAAGCGTCGTGCGGGAGAGGCGGCCGACCTGACGCGATTTGCGCCACGCCGCCTTGCGGGCGCGGCGGCGCAGTCGCGAGGTATGGGAGTCGGCTGCAGATGCCGGTTCGGCCGGTTCAGGCGGCGGCGGTGGGGCCGGACGGCGGGACGATGAGGATTCGGGCTCGGTCATGGGCGCAAAACGACAGCGCGCACAACTATACCCCCTTCGGCAATGGGGCCCGCCAAAACGGTGACGGCGCCTGCGGCGGCAAGCGCGCCTTCCATCTCAATCGAGCGAAATATTCTTCGCCCGGATCACCTTGCCCCAATGCTCGCGGTCGGCGGCGACGTAGCGATCGATCTCCGCCTGGCTCATCGGCTGCAGCACCTGCAGGCCCAGCCCGTTGAACGTCGCGCGGAATTGCGGGTCGCGCAGGGTCTGGTCCGCCGCGGCGCGCAGCTTCTCGACCGCCTCGGGCGGCGTCTGCGCCGGCACCGCGAGCCCGAACCAGGTCGCCGCCTGGAAGTTCGGATGGCTCTCGGCGACCGTCGGCACATTGGGCAGCACGTCGAGCCGGTTGCGGCTGGTCACCGCCAGCGCCTTGAGCTTGCCGGCCTTGATATGCGGCAGCGAGGTGCTGACCACATCGACCATCAGCTGCACGTCGTTGGCGAGCAGCGCCGCCAGCGCCGGCGCGCTGCCGTTGTACGGCACGTGGGTCAGTTCGATGCCGAGCTCGGTCTTGAGCATCTCGGTGGCCAGTTGCAGCGCATTGCCCAGGCCCACCGAGCTGTAGTTCAGCTTGCCGCCCTGGCTCTTCGCATAGGCGGCGAACTCGCGGATGTTGTTCGCCGGCACCTGTGTATTGGTCACCACCACCAGCGGCACCTCGGCGCCGATGCTGAAGATCTTGAAGTCCTTCGGCGGGTCGTAGGTGATCTTCTTGTACAGCATCGGGTTCAGCACCATGCTGCCGTTCGTTGCGAAGCCGACCGTATAGCCGTCGGCCGGCGCACGGGCGACCAGGTTGGTGCCGATCATGGTGGCCGCACCGGGCTTGTTGTCGACCACCACCGGCTGCTTCAGGACCTTGCTCATGCCCTCGGCCAGCGCGCGGCCGAACTGGTCGGTCGATCCGCCCGGCGTGTACGGCACCACCAGCTTGATCGGCCGGTCCGGATAGGCCGCGCCTGCCGCCGTCACCGCACCGAACATCGTCGCCAACATCGCGCCCGCCGCGGCGATGCCCCACCGGGCCCGCCTTCCCGCTTTCCAGCCTTGCATGGTGTCTCCTTCGTTGGTCTGTTCTATCAGCGTCTCGCTCCACATCCTGTCGTCCCCGCGCAAGCGGGAACGACAGATCCGTCAGACGCGCCGCGTCCGCCCCTGCCAGTATTGGTCGCGCAGACGGCGTTTGGCGAGCTTGCCGGTCTCGTCGCGCGGCAGTTGCTCGGCGATGACGATCGTGCGCGGCACCTTGAAGCCGGACAGCCGTTCGCGCAGCCAGGCGATCATCTGCGCCTCGTCCAGGCGCTCGCCCGGCATCGGTTGCACCATCGCCAGCAGCCGCTCGCCGTATTCGTCGTCGGGCACGCCGAACACCACGCAGTCGGCCACGCCCGGATAGCGCACCAGCTGGTGCTCGATCTCGGCCGGATAGATGTTGACGCCACCCGAGATCACCATGTCCGAGGCGCGGTCGCACAGGAACAGATAGCCATCGGCGTCCAGGTACCCCATGTCGCCCAGCGTCACCAGGCCGTCGACATCGATCGCGCGCCGCGCGGCGTCGTTGTTGCGGTAGGTGAAGTCCGGATAGGCGGGCTGGCGCACATAGATCAGGCCGACTTCGCCGGTCTCGCACGGCGTGCCGTCCTCGCGCAGGATGCGCACGCTGGCCTGGTCGACCGGCCGGCCGGCGGTGCCGGGCTTTGCCAGCGCATCGGCGGGCGTGGCGACGGTGATCATGCCGGCCTCGCTCGACGCATACGTTTCGTGGATCACCGGGCCCAGCCAATCCAGCATCGCGCGCTTGACCTCGGGCGCGCACGGCGAGCCGGTCGAGGCGACGAAGCGCAGCGACGACAGGTCGTAGCGCCGGCGCACCTCGTCGGGCAGCTTCAGCAGCCGCACGTACATGATCGGCACCAGGTAGACGACATCGATGCGATGCCGCTCGATCAGCGCCAGCACCTCTTCGGCATCGAAGCGCGGCGTCAGCACCAGGCGCTCGGCGATCTGCAGCGCGTTCTGGATGAACACCCCCGGTGCGCTGTGATACAGCGGCGCCGACATCAGCGCGCGGCAGCCCGGCACGATGCCGATCGACTGCGCCACCACCGAGCGCATCGCGGCCTGCTGCGCGTCGAGGCGGTCCAGCGGCACGGCCTGGCGCAGCACGCCCTTGGGCCGTCCGGTGGTGCCGGAGGTGTAGGCCATATGGCCCCGCGGGGCCACGCGCGGGCCGTCATAGGGCGGCTGGGCCGCGAGCCAGGGCTCGTACGCTAGGGCGTCGAGCGCCGACGGCGCGGTGTCTTCGCCCACCGCCAGCACCGGCATGCCCGCCGGCACCGCGGCCTGCACCGCCGGCAGCAGGTCGGCATGGGCGATCAGCACCCTGGCGCCGCTGTCCTCGAGCAGGTAGCGCACCTCCTCCGCGGTGAAATGCCAGTTGATCGGGCAGTAGTAGCAGCCCGCGGTACGGCAGGCATGCACGATGTCGGCAAACGGCGCGTCGTTGCGCAGCAGCACGGCGATCACGTCGCCCTCCGCCACGCCGAGCGCGCGCAGCCCGCCGGCCAGCCGGCTGCCGCGCGACAGCAGTTCGTCGCCGGTGCGATGCAAATCCTGGAACCAGAGGTCCGCCGCCATTCGAGTGCTCCTTTGCGCCGGGCGCGCGTGCGGACACGGGCGCCGTCATATTGAGCGGTCACTGTAACGGCGGGCATCGCCATCGACAATTCCCTGGCAGCGCAGCACAATGTTGAGCCCCGCGCGACAATCCCCCAGGCAATCCCCGATGGACGCACCATGGACCTGAACCTGATCCAGGCCTTCGTCGATATCGTCGAGGCCGGCAATCTGGCCGAAGCCGGCCGCCGGCGCGGCGTCACGCGCTCCCAGGTCAGCCGGCAACTGCGCGAGCTGGAGGTCCAGGCAGGCGCGCAATTGATGCGCCGGACCACGCGGCGGCTGGAGCTGACCGAGCCGGGTCACGCGCTGTACCGCCACGGGCTGGCGATCCTGCGCGAGGTCGCGTCCGCGCAGGCGGAGATCGACAGCCTGGGCAAGACGCTGCGCGGCCATGTGCGGCTGAGCGTACCCACGGGCCTGGGCGACACCTTCGTCGCGCCGCTGCTGCTGGCCTTCGCCGAGCGGCATCCGGGCATCACGCTGCGCGTCTTCTTCAACAATCGGGTCAACGACCTGATCGCTGCCGAGATCGACGTGGCGCTGAAGGTCACCTCGCAACCGCCGCTGGACCATGTGGCGCGCGACGTCTGCGCGATCGAATGGGGCCTCTATGCGGCGCCGTCCTATCTGGAACGGATCGGACCGATCCGCGTGCCGGCCGACCTCGCGGCGACAGACTTCCTGTGCCCGCCTTACTTCGCCCGACCGTTCGAGTTGCATCTGATGCGCGGCGACAAACGCGCCGCGGTGCAGTTGCTGCCGCGCCTGCAGTCCGAGCACTTCCCCTTTCTGATCCGCGCCGTGCAGGCGGGCCACGGGGTCTGCCTGCTGCCGGTCTATGCGGGCTGGCAGGACGTGCACGCCGGCCGGCTGGTGCAGGTGCTGCCCGACTGGCGGCCGGAAGGGCTGGGCGACCGGCTTTACCTGATCACCACGCCGAACCCGCATCCGCCGATGGCGACGCGGGCGCTGATCGACTTCCTGCGCGAGCAGATTCCCGCGCTGCCGGTGTTCCGGGACGCGCCCGACGGTCCGGTCTGAACCGGTCCTGACGAGGACACGACAAAAGCAAGCACATCGTCCTCACACACTTTCAATTTGCAAGCTAGAATGCTTGCATATTGAAAGCAGCCTTTGGCAAGAACACACGGAGGAGATGTGGGCCACACCGACTTTGCCAGCATGCCCTGCCCGATCGCCCGCTCGATGGCGGTACTGGGCGAGCGCTGGGCGATCCTGCTGATGCGCGAGGCCTTCTACGGCAGCACGCGCTTCGACGACTTCCAGCGCAATCTCGGCATCGCGCCCAATATCCTCAGCGCACGGCTCAAGACCCTGGTCGAGCACGGCATGTTCGACCGCGTGCCGGCCGACGGCGGCGTGCGCCAGCACTACCGGCTGACCGAGAAGGGGCGCGATTTCTTCCCGGCTTTCGTCGCGCTGAAGGCCTGGGCCGATCGCTGGATGTCCGACCGCGGCCCGATGACGCTGCTGCTGGACCGTCGCACCGGCGACGAGATCGCCGCCCCCGCCTTGACGCGCGCCGACGGCAGTACGGTCACGCTGGACGATCTGCGCGTCGCCGCCGGTCCGGCTGCCGGTCACCACTTGCGCCGCCGCTTCGCGGCCGACATCGATGCCCTCGAAACCACGGAGGCAGGCGATGACCGAACTGCATGACGCCGTACGGGTCGCCGTGCCTGCCGCAGCCTTTCCTTCCGCCACGCCAGCACCTGAACCCGCTGCCCCCGGCGTCGCAGCCGCAGCCGCGCCCGGCGCGGCGCCGCCGCGCGCGGTGCTGCGGGCCATCGTCAAGCTGGCCGCGCCGACCAGCCTGATCGCGCTGCTGCAGGCGGTCGCGCAATTGATCGAAACCTGGCTGGCGGCGCGCCAGGGCACCGCGGCGCTGGCCGGCTGGGCCGTGGTGCTGCCGTTCGCGCTGCTGCTGCAGCAGATGTCGACCGGCGCGATGGGTGGCGGCGTGGTGTCGGCGATCGCCCGTGCGCTGGGCGCCGGCAAGCGCGAGGACGCCTCCGCGTTGGTGCTGCACGCGCTGATCATCGCCGCCTTGGCGGGCCTTGCCTTCGCCATCGCGCTGGCGGGCTTTCCGCATGCGGTGCTCGGCGCGGTGGCCGGTGCGACGGCCGCCGAAGCCGCCGCGAGCTATGCGATCTGGCTGTTCGGCGCCGGTGCGGTGCCGGCCTGGCTGTCCAACACGATGGCTTCGGTGCTGCGCGGCGGCGGCCGCCACGCGCTGGCGGCGCGCGTGCTGTCCCTGATGTGGATCGCCTTCCCGCTGCTCGCGTGGGCGCTGGCCGAACCGGCCGGCATGGGCCTGGCCGGCATCGGCGCCGCCTTCGCGCTGGTGTCGTGGGCCGCGGCGCTGGCGATGGCGGTGGTGGTGCTGCGTGGCGGCGCGGGCTTCGTGCCGGTGCTGCGCGTGCGCCCGAACGGGGCGCTGTTCCAGCGCATCCTGTCGGTCGGACTGGTCGCCTGCGGGCTGGCGGCGCTGGCCAATCTGGCCACCATCCTGGTGACCGCGCAGCTGCGCCCCTACGGCACCGCGGCGGTGGCGGCCTACGGCATCTCGGCACGGCTCGAATTCCTGATGATCCCGCTGGCCTTCGGCGTGGGCTCGGCGCTGACCGCGCTGGTCGGCCGTGCGGTCGGGGCCGGCGACTGGGCCGGCGCGCGGCGCACCGCCTGGGTGGGCGCGCTGCTCGCGCTGGCGCTGGCCGGCACCATCGGCATCGCGGTCGGGCTCGCGCCGGCGCGTTTCGCCAGCTGGTTCACCAGCGATGCGGAAGTCGCCGCGATCGCGGCACGTGCGCTGTCGTGGATCGCGCCGGCCTTCGGCGGCTTCGGGCTCGGCATGGCGCTGTATTTCGCCTCGATGGGCGCGGGCCGCATGCGCTGGCCGATCGCCGCCGGCATCGCGCGGATCGGCCTGGCCGCGGGCGGCGGCTGGCTGCTGGCGCATGTCGGCGGCATGGGGCTGGACGGCCATTTCCTCGGCGTGGCACTCGGCATCACCGCCTATGGCGCGGTGACCGCGTTGGGTGTGCGGCGCACGGTGTGGCCGGGGCGATAGGGATGCAATAGCGATGCGCTAGCGATGGGCGAGCGATGGGCGAGCGATGGGCGAGCGATGCGATAGGCTGGCGCGCATCGCAGCGCGCGGGGCAGCGGCGCACCCCGCCCGCAACGGCCGCGCATGCGCGCACGCCGTATCCCCGGTATCGTGCGGCTTATCGTGCCAACGCGGCACGCCTTTCCGGAGCACCATGACCCCTCGCCGATCGATCGTGACGGCCGCGCTGATCGTCGCCCTGCTGCATCTCTACATCGGCGCGCGCCTGCTGCCCGCGCTGCCGTGGCCGCTGGCGCTGAAGGCGCTGGCCGTGCTGTGGCTCGCCATCTCCACCGTGTCGATGCCGACCGCGCTGCTGGCGCGCCGCTTCGCGCCGCCCTGGGGCGATCGGCTCTCCTGGCTCGGCATGCTGGCGATGGGGCTGTTCTCGACGCTGCTGATCCTGACGGTGCTGCGCGAACTGGTGCTGCTGGCCTGCGCGCTGGCCGGCTGGTATCCGCCCGCGCTGCCGGCCTGGAGCGCGGTCGCCACCGTCGCGCTGGCGCTGCTGGTGTCGCTGCTCGGCTTCTGGAACGCGCGGCGGGTCGCGCGCGTGGTCGACGTCGAGGTACCGATCGCCGGGCTGCCCACCGCGCTCGACGGCTTCACCATCGCGCAGCTCAGCGACATCCACGTCGGTCCGACGATCAAGCGGCCATACCTGCAGCGCATCGTCGAACGCGTCAATACGCTGGGCGCCGATGCGATCGCGATCACCGGCGACCTGGTCGACGGCAAGGTGCCGGAGCTGAGGGAACACACCGCGCCGCTCGGCTCGCTGCGCGCCCCGCATGGGGTCTACGTCGTCACCGGCAACCACGAGTACTACGCCGGCGCGCATGCGTGGATCGACGAGCTGCGCCGGCTGGGGCTGCGCGTCCTGCTGAACGAACACGTGGCGATCGGGCGCGACGGCGCCAAGCTGGTGCTGGCCGGCGTCACCGACTTCAGCGCCGGGCATTTCGATCCCGCGCATCGCAGCGATCCGCAGGCGGCGCTGGCGGGTGCACCGGCCGATGCGGCGGTGCGCGTGCTGCTGGCCCACCAGCCGCGCAGCGCGGTCGCCGCGGCCGAGGCCGGCTTCGACCTGCAGCTGTCGG
The DNA here is from genome assembly GCA_031180665.1 of Cupriavidus sp. Classification (GTDB taxonomy): domain Bacteria; phylum Pseudomonadota; class Gammaproteobacteria; order Burkholderiales; family Burkholderiaceae; genus Cupriavidus. The sequence goes on from JAPSLP010000012.1 coordinate 50,039, forward strand.
GCCATACGCACGGCGGGCAGTTCCTGCCGTGGAACCTGTTCGTGCCGATGCAGCAGCCTTATGTCGCCGGGCTGCATCGCCACCGGAACATGTGGATCTATGTCAGCCGCGGCACCGGCTACTGGGGGCCGCCCAAGCGCTTCGGCGCGCCGTCGGAGATCGCGCGCATACGGCTGCGGCGCGCTCCGGCGTAGCGCCCGCGGCGATCGTTGATGCCAATCGCGACCTCCCCATCGGCCATCGTGTCCCGCTCCGGCACCGGGCCGGCATACCGACGAGATTCTCGCCGCGCTTGGTCTCGATGACGCCCGGCGCGCTGGCCGAGCCCATCCGGTGCCGGTCTATAATCGCCGCACCCCGCCGCGCGACCGGTCCTGCGTGCCGCACGGCGGCAGCGCCTTGCCGCGGCATGCCGTCGTCGCCGCGGCCCTTCCTTCGACGCAGTTCCCGTGCGAGCCAGCAGCATCCATGGTCTCCGGTCCGGCCCCATGAACACTGCCAGTTTCACCCACCACACGATCGCCATCCAGCAGGTCCAGCAGACCCTGCTGGGTGCGCGCCATCGCGGCGCCGACATTGCCGCGCTGTTGCGTCGCGCGGGCATCGCGCCGGCGCTGCTCGATTCGCCGGTGGCGCGCGTGACGCAGGGCCAGTACGCGGCGCTGGCATTCGCGATGCGGCGGGCGATGCGCGACGAGATGTGGGGCCTGTGCAGCCGGCCGCTGCCGCTGGGCAGCTTCGCGCAGTGCTGCCAGATGCTGGTGCGCACGCGCACGCTGGGCGAGGCGATGCAGGCCGGGCTGCGCTACTACCGGCTGCTGATCGACGACTTCGTGCCGCGGCTGCGCTGCCATGGCGAGATCGCGATGCTGTCGCTGTCGCCGCGCGTCCCCTACGATGCGCGCCTGGCCTATGCGGCGCGGGCCTTCGCGTTTCTCGGCTACGGCCTGGCCTGCTGGCTGGTGGCGCGCCGCGTGCCGCTGATCGGCGTCGACTACCCCGATTCCGAGCTCGGTCCCAGCCCCGATGCCGCGCTGCTGTTCCAGGCGCCCGCGTCCTACGGCCACGACTACACCGGCTGGCGTTTCGAGGCGCGCTGGCTCGATCTGCCGGTGGTGCAGAACGAGGCCAGCCTGCGCGAGTTCCTGCGGCACGCGCCGGCCAGCCTGCTGATCAAGTACCGCGACCAGACCAGCATCACCGAACGCATCCGCCGCATCCTGCGCCGCAACCTGACCGGCGAGCTGCCCACGCTCGAGGACGTCGGCGAGCAGCTGGCGATGACGCCGCAGACGCTGCGCCGCCGGCTGCGCGAGGAAGGCCAGGGCTTTCGCGGCATCAAGGACGACCTGCGCCGCGACGCCGCCATCGAATACCTGGCGCGCCCCGAGCTGACGCTGCCGGAGATCGCCAGCCTGCTCGGCTTCTCCGAGGCCAGCACCTTCCATCGCGCCTTCAAGCACTGGACCGGGGTCGCGCCCGGCCAATATCGCCAGTCGCATCTGCGCGAACACTGAGCCGCCTTTGCGCTCCGCCACCTGTTCTGCGGGTTTCCCCGTAACGGGCGGGCATGCGTGCGGCATTGCGCTCGCGCGCGCTCCGGCTTGATCGTTCATGCCAATGCGATTCAGCGCTTCGGCCATGTATCGGTGCGCCCTGCCTTCCTAGACTGTCGTCACCGTGGCGGCAGGACCGTCGACCAGCGGACACAGAACAGGAGACAGACATGGCAGACACCTCGAAGTCGCGCCGGCGCGCACTGCTGGCCCTGGCCGGCGGCGCGCTCGGCGCCTGGGCGCCCTGGCCGGCCGCGGCGCTGGCAAAGTCGGAGTCCTACCCCGCCCGTACGCTGACGATGATCATGCCGTTCCCGCCGGGCGGCGCCACCGACGTGCAGATGCGTGCGCTGGCGCACGCGCTGTCCAAGGAGATGGGGCAGCAGGTGGTGGTGGTCAATCAGCCCGGCGTCGCCGGCACCATGGGCCCGGCCGCGATGGCGCGCAGCGCGGCGCCGGACGGCTATACCTTCTCGGTGGCCCCCGCGACGCTGTTCCGACTGCCGCATCTGCAGAAGGTCAATTTCGATCCGCTCAGCGACTTCACCTATGTGATCTGCCTGACCGGCTACACCAACGGCCTGGTGGTACGCGCGGACGCGCCGTGGAAAACGCTGCAGGAGCTGTTTGCCGATGCAAGGGCGCGGCCCGGCCAGATCAGCTACGGCTCGACCGGCATCGGCAGCGGCGGCCACGTGGCGATGGAACGGCTCGCGCGTGCGGCCGGGGTCAAGTTCAATTTCATTCCCTTCAAGGGCATGGCCGAGGAAACCACCGCGCTGCTCGGCGGCCATCTCGACGTGATCTCGGACCCCGGCTGGGGCGCGCTGGTCGACGGCGGCAAGGCCCGGCTGCTGGCCACGCTGGGCAACACGCGGCTGCCACGCCGCCCCAATGTGCCGACGCTCAAGGAGCTGGGCTACGACATCACGGTCAATTCGCCGGTGGGCATCGTCGCGCCCAAGGGCATGGAGCCGGCCGTGCTCAAGACCCTGCACGACGCACTGCGCAAGGCGATGCGCGACCCGGACTACCAGCGCATGCTGGCGGACTACGACCAGGTCGACATGTACATGAGCAGCGCCGAGTATCGCCAGTACGCGATCGACCAGTTCGCGCGCGAAAAGGTGTTCCTTAGCCAGATCGGCGTCAAGCTGCAATAAGCAGCAATGAGGCATGCGGCAAACGCAGGCGGCGCTGATCGTTTCGGCCAAGCGCTTTGGTTGCGCGGGCCATTGGCGCATCGCGGTGCGCGCGGCAAAGTGGGACCACGCAGCAGGCAAACAACGAGGACCAGACCATGACACGCAACGTCCATGTCGCCGGTGTCGGCATGATTCCCTTCAGCAAGCCGGGCAAGAGCGAGCCCTATATGGTCATGGGCGAGCAGGCCGCGCGCCTGGCGCTCGACGACGCCGGCGTGCCGTACGACGCAGTGCAGCAAGCCTACGTCAGCTATGTCTACGGCGACTCGACCGCAGGCCAGGCGGCGATCTACCGGGTCGGCCTGACCGGCATCCCGGTCTTCAACCTGAACAACAACTGCTCGAGCGGGTCGAGCGCGCTGTTCCTGGCGCGCCAGGCGGTGCAAAGCGGCGCAGTCGAATGTGCGATCGCGCTCGGCTTCGAGCAGATGGTGCCGGGCGCGCTCAAGGGCGCGTATGACGACCGCCCGTCGCCGATGGCGCGCTTTGCCGACACCATGGGCGAGTTGCAGGGCATGGATGCGAACGCCCCGCGCGCCGCGCAATTCTTCGGCGGCGCGGGACGCGACTACATCAAGCAGCACGGCATCCGCGCCGACACCTTCGCGCGCATCTCGGTCAAGGCGCGCCAGCACGCCGCGCGCAATCCGCTGGCGGTGTTCCGCGACACGGTGACGCTCGACGAGGTGATGGCCGCGCCGATGGTGTTCGAGCCGCTGACGCGGCTGCAATGCTGCCCCCCGACCTGCGGCGCCGCCGCGGCGATCCTGTGTTCCGAGGACTTTGCCCGTCGCCACGGCCTGGACATGCGCGTGACCATCGCCGCGCAGGCGATGACCACCGATACGACGAGCACCTTCGCCCAGCGCGACATGCGCCAGCTGGTCGGCTACGACATGAGCCGCGCCGCCGCCGCGCAGGTCTACGAGATGGCCGGCATCGGACCGGAAGACATCGACGTGGTCGAACTGCACGACTGCTTCACCGCGAACGAGCTGATCACCTACGAGGCGCTGGGCCTGACCCCCGAGGGCACCGCGGAGAAGTTCATTCTCGAGGGCAACAACACCTATGGCGGCCGGGTGGTGACCAACCCCTCCGGCGGCCTGCTGTCGAAGGGCCATCCGCTCGGCGCCACCGGCCTTGCGCAGTGCGCGGAACTGACCTGGCAGCTGCGCGGCCAGGCGGACCAGCGCCAGGTCGAAGGCGCGCGGCTCGCGCTGCAGCACAACCTCGGACTGGGCGGCGCCTGCGTGGTGACGCTGTATCAGGCGGCCTGAACCATGATCGATCGCCAATATATCGGGCACCGGATGGCGCCCTTCACCGTGCCGGTGGAAGCGGGCCGGCTGCGGCTGTTCGCCAAGGCCACCGGCCAGCACGACCCCGTCTACACCGACGAGGCCGCCGCGCACGATGCCGGCCACCCCGCGCTGCCGGTGCCGCCGACCTTCCTGTTCTGCCTGGAGATGGACGCGCCCAACCCGGCCGCGATCCGCGAGCTGCTGGGTCTGGACTATCGCCGGCTGCTGCACGGCGAGCAGCGCTTCACCTATCACGCGATGACCTATGCGGGCGACCGGCTGACCTTCGAGCAATGCATCGAGGACATCTACGACAAGAAGGGCGGCGCGCTCGAGTTCGTCGTGCGACGCACGCGCGTCAGCAACCAGCATGGCGCGCATGTCGCCGACCTGCGCACGGTCACGGTGATGCGCCATGGATAACGGAGCCCGATCGATGCCAACGCTGCGCTACGACGCCCTGCAGGTGGGCGACGCCCTGCCCGCCTTCGAGAATGATCCGGTCTCGCGGCTGACCCTGGCGCTCTATTGCGGCGCCTCGGGCGACCACAATCCGATCCACGTCGATACCGACTTCGCGCATGCCGCGGGCCAGCCCGACGTGTTCGCGCACGGCATGCTGTCGATGGCCTATCTCGGCAGGCTGCTGACGAACTGGGTTCCGCAGCAGGCGCTGCGCGAGTTCGGCGTGCGCTTCGTCGCCATCACGCACGTGGGCGACCGGCTGACCTGCCGCGGCACCGTGGTCCAGAAGATGGAGGCGCACGGCGAGAAGCGCGTGCGCATTGAACTGAGTACCGTCGATCGCAACGGCGAAGTCAAGGTGGCCGGCGACGCGGTGGTGGCGCTGTCCTGACCAGAGTCAGCGCAAAACCGGATAGCACAGAGACAGCGAGGAGCAGACGCATGAACAAGCTGCAGGACAAGGTGGCACTGGTATCGGGCTCGGGACGCGGCATCGGCCGCGAGATCGCGCTCAAGCTCGCGTCCGAAGGCGCGCGCGTGGTGGTCAACGATCTCGACGAGGCACCGGCGCTGGAGGTGGTGGAGACGATCCGCGCGGGCGGCGGCAAGGCGGCGGCGTGCGTCGGCAGCGTGACCGAGGCCGGCTTTGCGGACCGCTTCGTCAATACCGCGCTCGAGCAGTTCGGCGGCCTCGACATCATCGTCAACAACGCCGGCTATACCTGGGACAACGTGATCCAGAAGATGAGCGACGAGCAGTGGGAGGACATCCTCGCGGTGCATCTGACCGCGCCCTTCCGCATCCTGCGCGCGGCGTCCGGCTTCATTCGCGAGGCGGCCAAGCAGGAGGCCGAGCGCGGCACGCCGGTGTTCCGCAAGGTTGTCAATATCTCGTCGACCTCGGGGGTCTACGGCAACGCGGGCCAGGCGAACTACGCCGCGGCCAAGGCGGGCATCAACGGGCTGACCCGCGCGATGGCCAAGGAATGGGGCCGCTACAAGGTCAACGTCAACAGCATCGCCTTCGGGCTGATCAAGACGCGGCTGACCGAGGCCGATGCGCAGGCCGACGCCAGCATCGACATCGCCGGGCGCAAGATCAAGGTCGGCGTCAATCCGCAGATCCTGAAGAACGCCGAGGCGCTGATCCCGCTGGGGCGCGGCGGCACGCCGGAGGAGGCGGCCGGTGCGGTCTACCTGTTCTGCATTCCCGAGTCCAACTACGTCAGCGGCCAGGTGCTGGTCTGCGGCGGCGGGCGCCCGTAATTCTCACCGGAACCGCGCCATGACGATCCAGCATGCGTCCCGTCCGTGGATGAACAGCGAACTGGAGCTGCTGCGCGATACCGCGCGGCGCTTCTTCGAGACCGAATGCGTGCCGCGCCAGCAGGCGTGGGTCGAGCAGAAGCATTGCGACCGCGAAATCTGGCGCCGCGCCGGCGAGCTCGGCCTGCTGTGCAGCGGCATCCCCGAGGCCTATGGCGGAGGCGGCGGCACCTTCCTGCACGAAGCGGTGATCTGCGAGGAGCAGCAGCGCGCGCTGGTCACCAGCTTCAGCATCAACGTGCACAGCGGCATCGTCGCGCATTATCTGCTCGCCTACGGCAGCGAGGCGCAGAAGCAGCGCTGGCTGCCGGCGATGGCGCGCGGCGAGATGGTGGCCGCGATCGGCATGACCGAGCCGGGCGCAGGTACCGACCTGCAGCGCATCAAGACCACCGCGATCCTCAGCAGCGATGGCCGGCACTATCTGGTCAACGGCGCCAAGACCTTCATCACCAACGGCTGGCACGCGGACCTGATCTGCCTGGCGGTCAAGACCGATCCCGAGGCCCGCGCCAGCGGCGTATCGCTGCTGATGATCGAAACGCGCGACCTGCCCGGCTTCCAGCGCGGGCGCCTGCTCGACAAGATCGGCCAGCGCGGCCAGGACACCGTCGAGCTGTTTTTCGACGGCGTGATGGTGCCGGCCGGGAACCTGCTCGGCAACGAGGAAGGCCGCGGCTTCCGGCAGCTGATGCAGCAGTTGCCGCGCGAGCGGCTGCTGATCGCGATCGGCGCCGCCGCCACGATGCAGCGGGCGGTCGACGACACCCTCGCCTATGTGACGCAGCGCCATGTGTTCGGCGAACCGCTGATGGCGATGCAGAACACGCGCTTCAAGCTTGCCGAGTGCCAGACCCAGGCCACCATCGCGCGCAGCTTCGTCGACGACTGCATCGGCCGGCTGCAGCGCGGCGAACTGGACGTACCGACTGCCGCGATGGCCAAGTGGTGGAGCACCCAGACGTTGTGCCAGGTCATCGACGAATGCCTCCAGTTGCATGGCGGCTACGGCTATATGAACGAGTACCCGATCGCGCGGATGTACACCGATGCGCGCGTTGGCCGCATCTATGGCGGCGCCAACGAGGTGATGAAGGAAATCGTGGCGCGGGCGATGGAAGACTGACGCACCGGCGTATCGGCGCACCGGCGCACCGGCGCACCGGCGCACCGGCGTATCGGCGTATCGGCGTATCGGCGTATCGGCGTATCGGTGCATCGGTGCATCGGTGCATTGGCTGAGTGGCGCGCGTCGCCGCGGAGCGCCGCCGGACCAACGACAGGAGACCAGCAGGCATGACATCCGAAACAGTGCCATCCAGCCAATCGGCGCAGGCGGCGTGGTTCGGCAGCTGGCCGCGCGGACTGCCGCATCGCATCCGCGTGCCGCGCGTCACGCTGTGCCACAACCTGTCGGTGCAGGCCGACCGCTATCCCGACAAGCCCGCGATCGTGTTCTATGGCCGTGCGCTGAGCTATGCCGAACTGCGGCGCCAGACCGAGGCACTGGCCGGCCATCTGCATCGCCATGGCGGTGTGCGGCCGGGCGAGCGCGTGCTGCTGATGAGCCAGAACTGCCCGCAATTCGTCGTCGCCTTCCATGCGATCGTGCGCTGCGGCGCGGTGGTGGTGCCGGTCAATGCGATGTGTACCGCCAACGAGCTGGACCACTATCTGCGCGACAGCGGCGCGCAGGTCGCGCTGGTCGCGCAGGAACTGCTGCCGGCGCTGCGGCCCGCGCTGGCGAGCGATCGATTGCGGCATGTAGTGGTGCACAACTATGCCGACGCGATCGATGCCGATACCGATCTCGACGTGCCCGACTGGGTCCGCGCCCCGCGCGCGGCGTTGGGCGATGCGCGCCTGACGTATTGGGGCGACGCGCTGGCTGCCGCGCTGCCGGCGCCTGAAGTACAGGCCAGCCCGGACGATCTGTGCGTGCTGCCCTACACCTCGGGCACCACCGGCCATCCGAAGGGCTGCATGCACACGCACCGCACGCTGCTGGCGTCGACCTTCTCCGCGGTGCTCTGGCGCGGCCTGCATGCGGAAGCGGTGGTGATGGGCGTGGCGCCGCTGTTCCATCTGCTCGGCATGCAGAACGCGATGCTGATGCCGATCGCGATCGGCGCGACGGTGGTGATGCTGCCGCGGTGGGACGCCGCCACCGCGGCCCGCCTGATCGAACGCTATCGCGTGACGACGTGGGGCGCGCCGCCGGCCATGCTGATCGACTTCTTCGCGCATCCGGAAGCGAGCGCGCGCGACCTGTCCAGCCTGACGCTGCTCAACGGCGGCGGCGCCGCGATGCCGGAGGCGGTGGCCGCGATGCTGAAGTCGCGCTTCGACCTGAGCTATATCGAGGGCTATGGCATGACGGAGACCGCGTCCTTCCTGCACTGCAATCCGCTGCACCGGCCCAAGCGGCAGTGCCTCGGCATTCCTGCGTTCGGCGTCGACTCGCGCATCGTCGACCCGGTCACGCTGGCCCCGCTGCCGCCCGGCGAGGTCGGCGAACTGGTGACGGGCGGCGACCAGCTGATGCTCGGCTACTGGAACGACGAGGCCGCGAACCGCGAGTCCTTCTTCGAGCGCGACGGCAAGCGCTTCTTTCGCACCGGCGACCTGGCCAGCGTCGACGAGGAAGGCTACTTCTTCATGCGCGACCGGCTCAAACGCATGATCAATGTCAGCGGCTACAAGGTCTGGCCCGCCGAGGTCGAGACCCTGCTGTACCAGCATCCCGCGATCCACGAGGCCTGCATCGTCGCGGTGCCGGACCGGCGCCAGGGTGAATCGGTGAAGGCAGTGGTGGTGCTCAAGCCCGGCTCGGCGCTGGAGCCGGCGGAACTGATCGCGTGGTGCCGGGAACGGATGGCGGCGTACAAGACGCCGCGGGCGGTGGAGTTTCGCAATGCGCTGCCGAAGTCCGGCACGGGCAAGGTGCTCTGGCGGGAAATTCAGGCGGAGCAGTGCCGTGCGGCGGAGGCCGATGCCGATGCCGCGGACGCGGTGGATGCGGGGGATGCGGTGGATGCGGTGGATGCAGCGGATACCGGCGCCGAAGCCGTGGATGTGGTGGAGACCGGAGCCGCTGATGTGATGGAGACCCGCGCCGAAGCCGCCGGTGCGGCGGCCCTTGGCGAAGCCAACGCCGGCCGTCTCGACAAGCCGCTTCAGCAAGCCTGATCCGTTGTCCGCTCCGGAGACCCACCCGATGTACCTGACCCAGGGACTGCACCGCGCGATCCAGCGCCACCCCGCCAAGATCGCGCTTTGCCACGTGGCCGACGGCCACCCGCGCACTACCGACTTCGCTGCACTGGGTACGCGCGTCGCGCGCGCCGCTGCGGCGCTGAAGCGCCACGGGGTGGGAACCGGCGACCGCGTCGCGCTGCTCGCGCAGAACGGCGACGGCCTGATTGCGATGCTGCTGGCGTGCTGGTGGCGCGGCGCGGTGGCGTGTCCGCTCAATACGCGTTGGAGCGCGCACGAGCTGCGCCATGCGATCGGCGACTGCGGCGCGCGCCTGCTGCTGCCGGATCGTCAGCTGACCGCGATGGCGGAGGAACTCGGCGACCTCGCCACGGTGGTGCCGATCGACACCTTCCTCGCCGATGCCGAGGCCGCGGCGGGCAATGGCGAGCCGCTCGACGATATGCGCATCGGTGGCGACGCGTTGGCCGCGATCCTCTACACCGGTGGCACCACGGGCCGTGCCAAGGGCGTGATGCTGTCGCACGCGAACTTCTGGGCGGCGTCGATCTCGCGCGCCGCCGAGCTGAACAATGCGCCGGACAGCGTGTCGCTGCTGGTCGCCCCGCTATTCCATGTCGCCGGGCTGGGCCGGCTGATCGGCCAGCTGATCGCCGGCGGCAGCTGCGTGACGCTGCCGCAGTTCCGCGCCGACATCGTGCTGTCGGCCATCGAGACCCATCGGATCTCCGACATCATCGTGGTGCCCACCATGCTGCAGTCGCTGCTCGATCATCCCGGCTTCGACGCGGCGCGGCTGCAGTGCCTGAACCGCATAGCCTTCGGCGCCGCGCCGATGCCGCCGGACCTGCTGGCGCGCGCGCTCGACGCGTGGCCCGACGCCGAGTTCTTCCAGGCTTATGGCATGACGGAGACCGCCGCCGCGGTCTGCATCAATCCGCCGGCGAACCATCGTCCGGGCCCGGGCGCCGAACGCCACCGGCATTCGGTCGGCCGCGCCGGGCTCGGCGCCGAGATCCGCGTGGTCGATCCGCAAGGCGAAGAAGTGCCGCGCGGCACTGTCGGCGAGATCGTCGTGCGCGGACCGATGGTGATGCGCGGCTACTGGAACCAGCCGGACGCCAGCGCGCAGGCGCTGCGCGATGGCTGGCTGCATACCGGCGACGGCGGCTGGATGGACGAGGACGGCTATCTGTTCATCGCCGACCGGCTCAAGGACATGATCATTTCCGGCGGCGAGAACGTGTACTCGGCCGAAGTCGAGACCGCGCTGCGCGGCCATCCGCACGTGGCACAGGCGGCGGTGATCGGCGTGCCGGACGCGCGTTGGGGCGAGCGCGTGCATGCGGTGGTGGTCGTGCAGGGCAACGTGCCGCAGGACGAGGCCGCGCTGTCGGCAGAGCTGACGCAGTGGTGCCGCGAACGGCTGGCGGGCTACAAGTGTCCGCGCAGCTTCGCCTATGTCGATGGGCTGCCGCTGTCGGCGGCCGGCAAGGTGCTGAAGAGCGAATTGCGGCAGCGCTACCGCGGGGCGGTGGCAGCTGGCGGATGCTGATCGTCGGCGCCGCGAACCCTTAACGATTCGAGGAAACCCGTCATGTCAGCATCCGACCGCGAATTTGCGACTTCGCCATCGCCATCGCCAGCGGTGTCCCCATCGGTATCCCCATCGGTATCGCCATCGGTATCGCCATCGGTATCGCCATCGGTATCGCCATCGGTATCGCCATCGCCATCGCCATCGCCATCGCCATCGCCATCGCCATCGGTATCGGTATCGGCATCGGCATCGTGGTCGTCGGCGTCGTCGGCGTCGTCGGCGTCGTCGTCGGCGTCGTCGGCGGCTGCGGCGTCGGCCTCATCGTCATCGCTGTCGTCTTCGATGGCCTCGCCGGTCCCCTCGTCGCTGTCGGTGGCATTCGATTTCACCGGCCGCCATGTCTTCGTCGCCGGCGGCAGCAGCGGCATCAATCTCGGCATCGCACGGGCGTTTGCGCGCCAGGGTGCGCGCGTGTCGATCGCCAGCCGCTCGGGCGAACGCATCGCGGCCGCGTTGGCGCTGCTGCGCGAAGACGGCGACCGCATCGATGCCGAAGGCTATGCGTGCGACGTGCGCGACTACGACGGGGTCGATGCCGCGCTCGCCGCCGCCCACGAACGCTTTGGCGAGATCGATGTGGTGGTGTCGGGCGCTGCCGGCAACTTCGTCGCGCCGGCGCTCGGCATGTCGAGCAAGGGCTTTCGCACCGTGGTCGATATCGACCTGATCGGCACCTTCAACGTGCTGCGCGCCGCCCATGCACGGCTGCGCAAACCCGGCGCCGTCGCCATCAATATCTCGGCGCCGCAGGCGTCCAACCCCACGGCCTACCAGGCGCATGTATGCGCGGCCAAGGCCGGCGTCGACATGCTGACGCGCGTGCTGGCGATCGAATGGGGCAGCGATGGCGTGCGTGTCAACGCGATCGTGCCGGGACCGATCGACGATACCGAAGGCGTACGCCGGCTGGCGCCGGGCGACGATGCGCGCGCCGCGATGGCTGCGTCGGTGCCGCTGGGCCGCTTCGGCTCGGTGGCCGATGTCGCCCATATGGCGCTGATGCTGGCCTCGCCGCTGTGCGGCTTCGTCACCGGCGCGGTGGTGCCCGTCGATGGGGGCAGCATGCTGCGGGGCGGACGCGATCTTGGCGCGGCCGTCGGTGCCCGAGTCGGCGCTTGAGTCAGCGCGTGAGTCGATGGCTGAGGCGGTGCCGCCGTTGATGCCGCGGTCGGTGCTGCGATTGGTGCCGCGATCGGTGCCGCGATTGGTGCCGCGGTTGGTGCCGCGATTGGTGCCGCGGTTGGTGCCGCGATTGGTGCCGCGGTTAGTGCCGCCGTTGGTGTCGCGGATAGTGCCGCAGTCGGTGCCGAACATGGGTGGCCCGGCTGCCGGGGGCCACCCCATTCATCAGCGAGAGGACTTCCGATGGAACGAATCGACTTCGAGGTACGGGACGGCGTCGCCACGCTGACGCTGAAAGATCCGAAGACGCGCAACGCGCTCGGGCCCGCGATGCGCGAGGAAATCGCCGAGGCGGTGCGCGTGGTGGCGACCGACCGCGGCATTCGCGCGCTGGTGCTGACCGGCGCCGGCGGGCACTTCTGTTCGGGCGGCGATCTGCGCAATATCGCGACCGCCGGTCTGGACAACCAGGGCTGGCGCGAGCGGCTCGGCGATCTGCACCGATGGCTGCGCGACCTGATCGGCCTCGACAAGCCGGTGATCGCGGCCGTCGATGGCGCGGCCTTCGGTGCGGGCTTTGGCCTGGCGTTGACGGCCGACTTCCTGCTCGCCACGCCGCGGGCGCGCTTCTGCGTGTCCTTCCTGAAGGTCGGCCTGGTGCCGGATTGCGGGATCTTCCACACGCTGCCGCGCGTGGTTGGCGTGCAGCGCGCGAAGGAGCTGATGCTGTCGGCGCGCGAGGTCGGCGCCGAGGAGGCGCTGCGGCTGGGGATTGCGATGGAGCTTCACCCGCCGGAAGCCCTGGCGCCACGCGCCCATGCGATGGCGCGCAGCTTTGTCGGGGCCTCGCCGATGGCGGTCAGCCTGATCAAGCGCGCGGTGGCCGCGGACGGGGACCTCGCGACCGCGCTGGAACTGGAAGCCAATGCGCAGGCGCTGGCGATGGGCACGGGGCACCATCGCGATGCGGTGGAGGCGTTTCTGGAGAAGCGGCCGGCGCCGTTTCAGTGGCCGGCCTGACGAAGGCGCCCATCGGGGTTCTGCCCTCTTCCCCCCCTTTCCCACAAGTGGGAGACGGAAGCCGAGCACGGGCCGTGACAACGAACGGCTCGCTGACGGTTTTCTCGCCGCCTCCACAGATGGAAGGAGAAGGGGAGCCGAGTACGAGCGCTGACGACCAGCCGACTCTGATGGTGTTCTCCCCTCTCCCGCCAGGCCGGAGGGGCCGGGGGAGAGGGCAGGCGCGATCGCCTCAGCGAGCGATCGGCTTGTAGCGGATGCGCTTGGGCTTGGCAGCTTCCTCGCCCAGGCGGCGCTTCTTGTCGGCCTCGTACTCCTGATAGTTGCCGGCGAAGAACTCCACGTGCGAATCGCCTTCGAAGGCCAGGATATGCGTCGCGATCCGGTCCAGGAACCAGCGATCGTGCGAGATCACCATCACGCAGCCGGCGAACTCGAGCAACGCGTCTTCCAGCGCGCGCAGCGTTTCCACGTCGAGGTCGTTGGACGGTTCGTCGAGCAGCAGCACATTGCCGCCGGCGATCAGCGTCTTGGCCAGATGCAGGCGACCGCGCTCGCCGCCCGACAGCGTGCCGACGTGCTTCTGCTGGTCCGAGCCCTTGAAGTTGAAGCGGCCGATATAGGCGCGCGACGGCGTTTCGTAGCGGCCCACGGTCAGCACATCCGCGCCGCCGGAGATTTCCTCGAACACCGTCTTGCTGCCGTCGAGCGCATCGCGGCTCTGGTCGACATAGGCCAGCTTGACGGTCGGCCCGATCTTGATTTCGCCGCTGTCGGGCTGCTCCTTGCCGGTCAGCATGCGGAACAGCGTCGACTTGCCGGCGCCGTTCGGACCGATCACGCCGACGATCGCGCCGGGCGGCACCTTGAAGCTCAGGTTGTCGATCAGCAGCCGATCGCCGTAGGCCTTCGATACGTTCTCGAACTCGATCACCTCATTGCCGAGCCGCTCGCCGACCGGAATGAAGATCTCCTGGGTTTCGTTGCGCTTCTGGTATTCCTGGCTGTTCAGCTCGTCGAAGCGCGCCAGACGCGCCTTGGACTTGGCCTGCCGGCCCTTCGGATTCTGGCGTACCCATTCCAGCTCCTTCTTCAGCGCCTTCTGCCGCGCCGACTCGCTGGACTCTTCCTGCTTCAGCCGGTTTTCCTTCTGGTCCAGCCACGAGCTGTAGTTGCCCTTCCACGGAATGCCGTGGCCGCGGTCCAGTTCCAGAATCCACTCGGCCGCGTTGTCGAGGAAGTAGCGATCGTGCGTCACGGCAACCACCGTGCCCGGGAAACGGGTCAGGAACTGCTCCAGCCATTCGACCGATTCGGCATCGAGGTGGTTGGTCGGCTCGTCCAGCAGCAGCATGTCCGGGCGCGACAGCAGCAGACGGCACAGCGCCACGCGGCGCTTCTCGCCGCCCGACAGATGGCCGACCTTCGCGTCCCACGGCGGCAGCCGCAGCGCGTCGGCCGCGACTTCCAGCTGCTGTTCGGCATTGTTGCCGTCGCTGGCGGCCAGGATCGCCTCGTACTTGGCCTGATCGGCGGCCAGTTGGTCGAAGTCGGCGTCCGGCTCGGCGTAGGCCGCGTAGATTTCCTCGAGCTTCTTGCGCGCCTCGAACACCTCGCCCAGGCCACCCTCGACCGCTTCGCGCACGGTCTGCTCGGGATCGAGCTGCGGCTCCTGCGACAGATAGCCGATGTTCAGATTCGGCATCGGGATCGCTTCGCCCTCGATGTCCTTGTCGACGCCGGCCATGATCTTGAGCAGCGTCGACTTGCCCGAGCCATTCAGACCGAGCACGCCGATCTTGGCGCCGGGGAAAAAGGACAGCGAAATATCCTTCAGGATCTGACGCTTGGGCGGAACGATCTTGCCCACGCGATTCATCGTATAAACGTACTGTGCCATGCGGCTTACCCAGTGAAATGACTGTGTTGGAGGGGGATGGCGCAGTGTAGCAAACCGGGGGCGGCGGGCGGACGGGTTGGCCGCTGCGCCGGCCGTTGCGCCGGCCGATAGGCCGACCGATGGGCCGACCGATGGGCCGGCTGCTGGCGCGGTATCATCGGCCCTTCGCCTTCGGGCAAATCCCCCGCTGACCGAGTAAGACATGAGCCCCAAACCCGCCCGCACCCTGACCTTCAAGTGCAAGAAGTGCAACAAGCCCGTGACACTGTACCTGCAGAAGGTGTCGGCCTGCTCGCATATCACGCCGTATCAGGGCTGGTGCAAATGCGGCGAGCTGATGCGCCATGCCATCGGCGACAAGGACGCGGTGCAGTCGTATGTGGAATCGCAGGATATCTTGTGGGCGCACTCGCATCATCATCATCATTGAGCCGCTCCTGAGGGTCAGCCACACCCGGGGCCTGTTTCGCGGCATTGCCGTATGACGGCACCCAGGTGGGCCGAGTCGCGGATCGCCACGCCGTTCGGCGGTGAGTTACCGCTCGGGAAGACAGGTCCCTCGATCTGCATCTTCTGATGGGGAAGTTACCGCTCGGTAATTCGGTGGCACATTCATTGTTCCCAATGGCCCGATATCGTGTCGCCTCTTGACGGACCACGTCCACATCACCGTGAACTCACACCACTCCACTCGGCCTCCCACCAGCGTGCTGGTGGCCTCCCCGATCTACAACGATCAGTGCTACGGCTCCTATACCCATTCGCTGCTGCAATTGCAGGCCGCGTTCCATCAACGGGGTATCGGCTTCGAATACGCGTGGACCAGGAGCTCGAGCCTGATCACGATCGCGCGCAATCTGCTGGCCAACTGGTTTCTGAAGCGGACGACTTGCAGCCACTTGCTCTTCATCGATGCCGACATGGTGTTTCGCAGCGCCGACGTACTGGCAATGCTGGAGACCGATCTCGACGTGATTGCCGCGATGTGTCCGCGCAAGGAAATCAACTGGTCCAATGTCGCGGCAGCCGCGCGCAGTCACCCCGACATGGCACCTCACGAGCTGGCCAAGGTGTCGGCGTCCTACGGCACGTTTGAACTCGTTCAGCCAGAGCTCGGTATCAAGACCCACACGCCGGTGGAGGTCAATGGAATCGGCACCGGCATCATGCTGATCCAGCGACGCGTATTCGAGCGAATGGCCGCGGCGTATCCCGACGCGACCATGAAGTCGCCGGATCGCTCAAGCGATGAGAGGATCCACGTGTTCTTCGATCTCGGACGAGATGAGCACGGCGACATGCTGTCGGAGGACCTGATGTTCTGCAAACGATGGCGCGAACTGGGCGGCAAGGTGCATGGCGCGCCGTGGTTCGAGGTAGGCCATATCGGCAGCCATGAATTCCGGGGAAGCCTGTTCGATATCGCGGCCGTGCCCGGCGCGGTGCTGTAGATCCGGGAACGAACGCGCTCGACGGCGTGGTAGGACATCAGCCCCGCCGTTCACGCGCCGCCCCCGTCAGTTCAGCTTGATATCGAGCTGCTGCACGGTCCGTCTCTCGACCTCGAACTGCTCGGCGGCGAACTTCGCATATTGCTCGCTGCTCAGGTAGACGGGCTCGAGATCGATGGCCTCCAGCGACCTCAGGTATGACGGATCCTGCGTCGCTTTTCTGAAGGCATCGTGCAGGGTCTTGACGATATTCGGCTCCATACCCCTCGGACCCACGATGCCGACCAGCGAGCTGGCGGTGATGTCGAAGCCGAGCTCCTTCAGCGTCGGCACGTCCTTGAATCGCGGAAACCGGCTGTCTCCGACGATGGCCAATGGCCGCACCTTGCCGGCCACGGCGTACTGGCCCCAACCGGGATCGAGTACGGCATCGACGCTGCGGCCCAGCAATGCCATCAATTCCTCCGCCCCGCCCTTGTACGGGACAAAGGTGAATTGCGCCCCGACCGCCTTGGCCAGCTTCTCCATCGCAATATGGCGGGACCGCCGATGCCGACGGCGCCATAGCTGACCTTGCCGGGATTGGCCTTGGCGTAGTCGAGGAATTCGTGGAGCGTTTTCCATTTGGCGTCGGCTCGCACCACCAATCCGTATCGGTAATTGGTCAGGCCGATGATGTACGTGAAATCCTTCAGCGGGTCGTATGGCGTCTTTTGCAGATGCGGCAGCCGGAAGATGTTCGCGGCGACCATCGATAGCGTATAGCCGTTCGGCGCTGCGGTCTGCGCCATGGTCGAGGCTGCCAGCGTGGCGCCCACGCCTGGCTTGTTCAGCGGGACGATGCGTTGGTCCAGTTCCTTGCCAGCAGCGGCCAGCAGCGCGCGCAACGACGCATCGGTCGGACCGCCTGGGGGAAATGGGATCCAGAATTCAATGGGTCTTGCCGGGAAGTCGGTTTGGGCGAAGGCATCGGGGAGCAGCGTCAACGCCATCGCCGCTCCGAGGAAGCTTCGCCTTGAACAGTAGCGCGATCGGTCTTGATGCTGCGGCTTTGCCATTCTTCGTCTCCTCGTTGTTTTCGTGGACTGCGCATGCCGCTGCCTCGCGATGCATCGCCTGGGCTGCGGCGGCTGTATGACGAACTGACTGGAAGACGGTAGCGGCATTAGAGGGCGATACCAATCGCAGAGACGGTCAAATCGATTGGCAGAATCGGTCAGGCAGCGACGAACCGCCTGGCAGGTCAATGGCTTGGGCACTGCCAAATCGATTACATTTCCGGAAGCTAGACCGAGGACGGAACACGTCCAATTCCAACGATCCGGGAATCTCATGCACAACGACAAATTCGACCTGATCAGGCTTTCCTCCGAAGTCCGCGATCTTTTGGACAGCGAGCTCCAGGTGTCGGTCGGCAACATGGAGGTGGTCCCCTTTGCCGAGAAGCTGTACAAGCTGGTCCGCGCGCAGGCCTACAACGAAGGCGTGCTCGACGCGAAGCGCGTGATGGAACGCAAGCTGGCCGATGTTTCGGAGCAGTTGGATATCTTGCTGCAGTATGAGTAGCAAGTATTCGCTGACGCAGGTCAGAGAGGTCTGGCATGTTCAACTCGACCGCAGTCGCCGCCAATGCCGCCCGGCTGATCCAGCAGTGGATCAACGACGGCACCTACCCCGCCGGCTCGCTGCTGCCCTCCCAGCGCGAGCTCTCCGAGCGCCTCGGCATCAGCCGGATCTCGCTGCGGGAGGCGTTCTCCACCTTGCAGGGATTGGGGCTCATCGTGGCGCGTCCCGGCAAGGGCGTGTACGTCGCGGAAGGCCCCGCCCCTTCCACCCACCCCGCTTCGCCGATTCGCATTCGCTGACCGACATCTATCAACTGCGCTTCGCGCTGGAAAACTTCACCGCGCGGCTCGCCGCATTGGTGGTGGAGCCGGCCGATATCGACGCGCTGCGTGCCAATGCGGAAGCGATGCAAGCTTGCATCGAGGCATCCGATTTCACGCAGGCCGCGCAGCTCGATTTCGATTTCCACATGCAGATCATCGCGATCTCCGGCAATCGAGCGATCGCGGAGATTCTGCGCAACAGCGCGGAGATTATTCAGGAGAGCCACCGCCTACCGTTCTACAAGCGCGGGGCGCGGCGGGCTACGTTCAACGAGCACACGGCAATCATCGACGCGCTGGCGGCGGGGGATCCTTCACTGGCGCAGCGGGCGATGGCGGACCATATCGTGCAGGCGGCGCAGCGGGCGGGGGTGCATTTTCCGACGAGTTTGGATGCTGGGTGAGGGTTAGGGGATCCGAGCTATGGCTTTGGGGTTGGAAAATAAAAAAGGTCACTTGGATACTCGCGTGACCCTTTTTCACTTGAACTGTTTGCACGCCCGAACCCGCTGCTGGATGGTTGCTGACCAAGAAGAAATCGACCAAGAGCGGGGTTAAGGCAGGACGATTCTAAAAACCAGCAACTTAACCCGACGCGAAACAATGCCCTTGCGCTTTCTCAAGATACCGGAACGATATTTGAACGGGACTTCTACAAGGAAACTTCAACCGCTGATTCGAGGACCGGTGACCCGCGTCGACGGCGGGCCTCCTTATGCATGTTAACTGGCGTCGCACCGAGAACACGAGTGACCATCGCCGCAAGGAATTGGCCCGGTTTTAGATCCTCTGGAGTCTTCTCTTCTAGGATCGTCACCTTTGGGAGCTGTGCGATCTGCCGGTCGACTTCCGATTCGAACTGAGGCGGCTGCAGGGGCGCGTCTTCCTCTTCGTGCCACGCGGTTCCCGGCTCGGGTACGCCTTCGGGAGACGGCTCCTCGCCAGTATCGGGAATCGCTGCCTCATCCGCGTAGTCCATTAACACAAGACAGGTAGCATGGTACGCGTCGTCCTCACGCCCCAGTTTGGTGAGCAAATCGAACAACCACTCTGCGGCATACGGCTCCTTGTGAAGAATATCAGAACGGAGGCCAAAGACGAAGCCGAGCGCAGCCAGAGGATGCCTTAATCGCAGATTTTTTGCGTCACCGTAAGATTCTTCGACGCGATTAGGAGCATTCTTTCCATAGGAAGAGTCCATGCGCTTCGTAGAAATCAACAGTTCAGGACCTGTTGCCCAATCCGTAATGATGACGTCAACCTGCTTGAGGTAGTTCTTGCCGAGGATTGAAGCGCTACTGGATGTTACGCCTGATATCGAAGCCTCCTTCGCCACTCGCGCGGATAAGGTCTTCTGCAAATGGTCTGGCAGAGACTTCAACAACGATGCCACGGGCCCCGGTAGGATGCGCGGATGGATCGGGCGCGGCCAAACCTGGTCAGCATTGAAACCTGCTCGTCGCAGTTCGTAGCTTAGCCATACGTCCAGAGCCAGTGCCGGCACCCCCGACTGAGTCCCCGCCTTCAGGTAAAGAGGAACACCTAAGAGCTTGACGAGCGTTTCGTAGTCAGGCCTAAAATGCAATGCTCCGTCGCAACCGCGGATCCATGGATTACTATGTACGCCATGAGGAGCTGCAAGAGCGACAATACGGTCGAAAATAACCCAAGCTTTTGATTTTGCTGTTTCTTTAACGGCCACTCGCCCCTCTCAAAGTGCGACGATCGGCAAACTCTGCGCGTGCCTGCCGGATTTTTTTAATCGTTTTAGCCGACAACCCCCCTCCGCCTAGGAGAATGATTTCGTCGACGAGTTTTACGGCCTCAAGGAGTTGACCGTGGGCCAATAGCTCAGCAACTTTGGGCTTGACGGTGCGCAGCGCTGCTGCACTGGACGCAACCAATTCGCGCGACGGCATTGCCCAGACATCCGCCTCTTTCGGCTCGATCTTCAGAATTCCACCGCCGTAGGCGCGCCCCACCATTTCTGCATGCAGTAAAGTAACAGAGTTTAAACTCGCGAGTGGTAACAATTCTCGACCCAGCTGGCGGTGGGCATCGTTTAAGAAGACGCCGTGTACCGAATTCAGATGCCGTGCACCGGCCTCGTTTGCTGTGAGACGCGGTGTGTCCGCGTTCATACATGTCAGCAACAAATCGGCTGCGGGCACAAGCGGCACCCGGTACCAGGACTTCCGAATACGGCACTTGTATGCAGTATCGACGCCGGTTCGATGACCATCTTCGATATATGCAATTGCCTCCGGCGACGGAGGTTCGGTCGGATAGAAGAGATAAATTGCTTGACCATCGCGGCCAAGCTTGGCCAGCATCGCGTTGGTGAGAGAGAGCCCACGCAAATGAGAGCTGCCCGGTGGTGAAAGACGCAACAACTCGCTGCGCCGGAGACCGAGCTCCTTTGCGCGCTTCGGAGATAGCGTGAAGTACTTATTGTTGCCTGTGACGATGCCAAGTGTTGTAGCGCCCCATGATTCCAATGACGTGAAAAGCCCCCGCGCAAGTAGGCTGTCGACACACTTGTTTGCAGCTGGATCTATAAGGCTACTTGTCCATTTTGCCGCGGGATCCACTGGCGCCCATGTCTGGCCTGCGCCAAGATTTGCGAGATCCAGGGCATTCCTAGACTGTCGAATAGTCGCGTGGTGAGCTGGCCCCTCTAAATAACCATCTGCAAGCAGCAATACGACATCTGCCTCTGCCTCCCGAAACACCTGCTCATCGAAGAGCACTAGCTGCACCTCTCTAAACCGGTCGAAGAGGAATCGACGTATCGGAGCAGCATAGTTAACTGAGAGCAGTTCGGCGGGCAAAACTAAACTAAGCCGGCCGCCCCGCCTCAGAAACATCGCGGAATGTACGGTAAATGCCGCCCAGCTCGACGCAAGACCGGTAAGTGATACACCACCTCGAAGAGCGGCCTTGCGGGCCCGTAACCTCGGCTCGCCTGCAAAGTCTTGATATCGAATATACGGGGGGTTTCCTATGACGGCGTCAAAGATCGGCTCTGGTTCAATTGCAAAAAAATCGCTGTGGCGAATTTCAGCCTTCCCACCCGCTGCCAGCACACGCTGATGAGCTACGCGCGTGCTCTCGGCGTGAATCTCAACACCATAGACGATCGGAACGTAATCATCCTCGGGTCTCAGTTGCCGAAGGCGCTCTACAGCGGCAACAAGAAAGGCTGCGTCGCCAGCAGCTGGCTCCAGCACTCGGTCATTTGGAGTCCGGACAGCCCATTTAGCCAGAAATGTGGTGATCTCGAAAGGCGTAAAGAAGGCGCCCCTCTCCTTCCGCAGGGCCGGCGTGTCTTGTGGATCGATTGAGTGGGCGAGCTTCATTCTCTTGTGCCGATGAAAGACGCCGAAAAATCTCGACGATGGTGGAAACCCAAGCCTATCGCCGACCAACGCATACATAGGTTCCTGTGTGCCTTACCCTAAGCACGAAGTACTTAGGCAGCCCGAATTCTAGCGGTTCCGGCAACGGGACGTCGAGCTCAGGGCATTGACTCGCTATCTATGACCATGCGCCGGCCCAGCTCGCTGAGTGCTCTCTGGCCCCCAAACAGTTCACGGGTGACAGGATTCCAAACTACCCCGGGAGCTCTCACATCACGAAAAATGGAATATCGTACATAGCGAGTCACACCTTCGCCCCTAAGCGCATTTCGCGCCCCTCAGCAAGCGTGATGGCGGGGTAGTTGCCGAAAGTAAGTTGATTCACTTTGCCCTGGTGGCAAAACTTGAGGCGCCATTTCTTCGTCCCGCCAGGCATCGTTCCAGATACAGGCCTCCTCCATCCCAAGCTTGTTACCTGATCCTGAAGGGTTGTACTTGCGTGTCGGCACGCCCTGTCTGTCAGCCGCTTCGGCTTCATCGCTCATGCCCCCACCTCGAAAATTCTTGCTCCTATCCTGCCCGCCCAAAAATGTTGCTAACAACGGGCGTAGTTTGGCAACGTTGGCAAAGAAAAACCCCACCAAGCTAGGCTTGGCGGGGTTTTCTGGGCAACGTTCGGAAAACGCTGGGAGGAATATGGTGCCGGCTGCAGGACTCGAACCCGCCACCTGATGATTACAAATCAACTGCTCTACCTGATGAGCTAAGCCGGCATGAATGCAGACCGCGATTCTACTGCATGCGGCCTGCCTTGGCGATGGTTGACCCGTCAGAACTGACGGGTCGAAGGGGCTTACTTTACGACCTTAAGCGAAGGCTTGCGCGTACCGATCCGCGGTACCGGGGGCGGATTGGGATCGTCGTCGTCCGAGGCATCGGCGCCGTCAGCTTGCGCCGCGCCGTCGCTTTCCACCGAGGCAAGTTTCGGCGGCGGATTCAGTTCGCGTTCGGTCGAGGCCTGCGTTTCCGGCACGCTGCGCTCGACCGGGAATGCCATGCCCTGGCCGTTCTCCCGCGCGTAGATTGCCAGCACGTTATCGACCGGCACGTCCAGCTTGCGCGAGACGCCGCCGAAACGGGCGCTGAAGCTGATCCACTCGTTGCCCATTTCCAGACCGCTGGTCGCGTCGAAGCTGACGTTCAGCACGATCTCGTTGTTCTTGACGAATTCGCGCGGCACGTTGGTGTTCGCGTCGACGAACACGGCGATATACGGAGTGAAGCCGTTGTCCGTGCACCATTCGTAAATGGCGCGGATCAGGTAGGGCTTGGTCGAGGTTTCAGGCATAAGACTTCCAGTGGCGTCGCGCCGGCGGCCCGAGGACACTCGGGCCGGGCCGGCTTAGCGGCGCATCACCTTTTCGGACGGGGTCAGCGCTTCGATATAGGCGGGGCGGCTGAAGATCCGTTCCGCGTACTTCAGCAGCGGGGCAGCGTTCTTCGACAGTTCGATGCCGTAGTGGTCCAGGCGCCACAGCAGCGGCGCGATGGCAACATCCAGCATCGAGAACTCTTCGCCGAGCATGTACTTGTTCTTGACGAAGATTGGCGCGAGTTGCGTCAGGCGGTCGCGGATCGCGCCGCGCGCACGCTCGTGGCTCTTTTCCGCGGTCTTGCCCTTTTCGTTCTCCAGCACGTAGACGTGGGTGAACAGTTCCTTCTCGAAGTTGAACAGGAACAGGCGGGCGCGGGCGCGCTGGACCGGGTCGGCCGGCATCAACTGCGGGTGCGGGAAGCGCTCGTCGATGTACTCGTTAATGATGTTGGATTCGTACAGGATCAGGTCGCGCTCGACCAGGATGGGCACCTGGCCGTAGGGATTCATCACCGAGATGTCTTCCGGCTTGTTGAACAGGTCGACGTCGCGGATTTCGAAGTCCATGCCCTTTTCGAACAGGACCAGGCGGCAACGCTGAGAGAACGGGCAGGTGGTGCCCGAATACAACACCATCATGGTTGGGATTCCTTGGAGGCGGCGCTAGGCCGAAGTTGGGTCAAACATTCTGTCAGAACCCACCATCGGAAAGCAAATTCGTTACAAATAGCGTAACGGAATGCCGGATCGGTAGCTTGGCGGGCGGCGCATGCGGCCCGTCCATGCCGTATCCACGTCATTCCGTCACAAAGGAAAAAGGGCCAGGCGGTGCCGCATACGCAACCCCGCACTAGCCCTCAGGCGGTCTACCGGAATTACTTGATGTCTTTCCAGTAAGCGGCGTTCAGGCGCCAGGCGAACACAGTGAAGATACCCAGGAACAGCAGCACCCACACGCCCAGACGGCGGCGATGGTTCTGCGCCGGCTCGGCCATCCAGTCCAGATAGGCGACCAGATCGGCGACGGCGGTATCGTACTGCAGCGGCGTCATGCTGCCGGGGGTCAACTGTTCGAAACCGACGAACTTGTGCACTTTTTCGCCATGCTCTTCCACGTCGGCGAACTTGGCGGCGCGCTGGCCCTGCAGTTCCCACAGCACGTGCGGCATGCCGACGGCCGGGAAGACCAGGTTGTTCCAGCCGGTCGCGCGCGTGTCGTCGCGATAGAAGGTGCGCAGATACGTATACAACCAGGCATCGCCGCGGGCGCGGGCGATCACCGACAGGTCCGGCGGCGCCGCGCCGAACCACGCCTTGGCGTCCTTCGGCTGCATCGCGATGGTCATCGTTTCGCCGACCTTGTCCGCGGTGAACATCAGGTTTTCGCGGATCTGGTCTTCGGTCAGGCCGATATCGCGCAGGCGGTTGTAGCGCATCATCGACGCGCCGTGGCAGTTCAGGCAGTAATTGACGAACAGCTTGGCGCCACGCTGCAGCGAGAACAGGTCGCTGGTGTTGACCGGCGCCGGCTCGAGCGGATAGCCCCCTTCGGCGGCGATGGCGGGCGCACCGGCAAAGCACGCGCCGGCCAGCGCGAGAATGGAAAGCAGCTTTTTCATCGTTGTTCCTTGTCCTTGGGCCTGGCTTAGTGGTGCTTGAAAGTCACGCGGTCGGGCACCGGCTGGAAGGTGCCGACGCGGCTCCACAGCGGCATGGCGAGGAAGAAGGCGAAGTACAGCAGCGTACCGAGCTGCGACACCTTCTCGCCGACCGGCGACGGCGGCTGCACGCCGAGGTAGCCCAGGATCAGGAAGAACGCGACGAACACCATCAGGATCGTCTTGTGGAAAGCCGGACGGTAGCGGATCGACTTGACCGGCGAATGGTCGAGCCAGGGCAGGAAGAACAGGATGATCACCGAACCGCCCATGATCACCACGCCCCAGAACTTGGCGTCGATGAAGTAGAAGCCCAGCGCCAGCAGCACCGCGATCGCCACCGCAATGCCCTTGACCTTCAGGCTCTTGCTGCGCAGGAACAGGATGCCGAGCAGCACCGCGAAGAAGATCCACAGGATCGGCAGGAAGTTGGCCGTGGTGGCACGCAGCATCGAATAGAACGGCGTGAAGTACCAGACCGGCGCGATGTGCGGCGGCGTCTTCAGCGGGTCGGCCGGGAAGAAGTTGTTATGTTCCAGGAAGTAGCCACCCATCTCCGGGAAGAAGAAGATCACGGCCGAGAAGAGGATCAGGAACACGCCGACGCCCATCAGGTCGTGCACCGAGTAGTACGGGTGGAACGGGATGCCGTCGAGCGGCACGCCGTTTTCGTCCTTGTTGGCCTTGATCTCGACGCCATCCGGGTTGTTCGAGCCCACTTCGTGAAGCGCGATGATGTGCGCGACGACGAGGCCGAGCAGCACCAGCGGCACCGCGATCACGTGGAA
Organism: Cupriavidus sp.; assembly: GCA_031180665.1. Classification (GTDB taxonomy): domain Bacteria; phylum Pseudomonadota; class Gammaproteobacteria; order Burkholderiales; family Burkholderiaceae; genus Cupriavidus. The sequence goes on from JAPSLP010000012.1 coordinate 75,273, forward strand.
CGAGAAGAAGCGGTTCAGCGTCGCGTCGCTTACCACGTAGTCACCGCGGATGAACAGCGACAGGTCCTGGCCGATGACCGGGATCGCCGAGAACAGGTTGACGATCACCTGGGCGCCCCAGTACGACATCTGGCCCCACGGCAGCAGATAGCCCATGAAGGCCTCGGCCATCAGCGTCAGGAAGATCAGGCAACCGAAGATCCAGACCAGCTCGCGCGGCTTGCGGTACGAACCGTACAGCAGCCCGCGGAACATATGCAGGTAGACGACCACGAAAAACGCCGAGGCGCCGGTCGAGTGCATGTAGCGGATCAACCAGCCCCAGGGCACCTCGCGCATGATGAACTCGACGCTGGCGTAGGCCACCGGGATGCCGGCGGCGTTCAGCGTGCCGTCCGGCTTGTAGTTCATCACCAGGAAGATGCCGGTGACGATCTGGATCACCAGCACCAGCAGCGCCAGCGAGCCGAAGAAATACCAGAAGTTGAAGTTCTTCGGCGCGTAGTACTTGGACAGATGGTCTTCCCACAGCTGCGTCGCCGGGAAGCGCGCGTCGATCCAGCCCAGCAGGCCGGTCGTCTTGACTTGCTTTTCCGCCGCCATGATCAAGCCTCTCCTTTTTCGTCTTTGCCGATCACGATCGTGGTGTCGGTGAGGAACTGGTATGGGGGAACGTCAAGGTTCTGCGGTGCCGGCTTGTTCTTGAATACGCGGCCTGCCAGGTCGAAGGTCGAGCCGTGGCACGGGCAGAGGAAACCGGGGTCGGAACCGAGGGTGGGATTGGCGCCAGCCGCGAACGGGCCGGACGGGGAGCAACCGAGATGCGAGCAGATACCGACGACGACGAGGATGTCCTTGTGCTCGGGCCGGGAACGGGTTTCGTTCTTGCAGTACTCGGGGGTTTCCATCGTGAACGGAATTTCCGAGTTCGGGTCGGCCACTTCGGCGTCGGTCTTTTTCAGCGACGCCAGCATCTCGTCCGTGCGACGCAGAATCCAGACGGGCTTGCCGCGCCACTCGACCGTCATCATTTCGCCGGGCTTGAGCCCGCTGATGTCGGCCTCGACCGGCGCGCCTGCCGCCTTGGCCTTTTCCGACGGTGCAAAGGTACTGACAAACGGCACCGCAACCGCCACTCCTCCGATGCCGCCAGCCACAGACGTCGCGATCAACCAATTGCGACGCCCCTTATCCACGCTCTTCACGCTTTGCTGGTCATTCATTCCAAACCCCAGGGGAAGTCAATTTAGATTTTGCGTCAACCGTAAATTGTACCTTAGGCACATTGGGCAGTGAAAGCGCGGTAACCCGGGGGTGTTCGGTCATCGCGCGAGCGTGCCGGCAGCCCGGTCGATCGGCGGGAATGCCGCGACAGGCTTGCGTTTGCGGCATCCTTGCGGCAGTCTTGCGCTGCGGTGCGTGGTGAAAAATGAACAACAGCAAGGAGTAAAGCCATGAGCATGATGTCGGAATTCAAGACCTTCGCGGTGCGCGGCAACGTGATCGACCTCGCGGTCGGCGTGATTATCGGCGCGGCTTTCGGAAAAATCGTGGATTCCGTGGTCAATGACCTGATCATGCCTCTGGTCGGCCGCATCATCGGCAAACTGGACTTTTCGAATCTGTTCCTGGTGTTGTCCGACCCTCCAGCGGGAACGCCAATGACCCTCGATGCCTTGAAAAAGGCTGGCGTGCCGGTATTCGCCTACGGCAACTTCCTGACCATCCTGGTCAATTTCCTGATCCTCGCCTTCATCATTTTCATGATGGTGCGCGCGATCAATCGCCTGCGCGCTGCCGAACCGCCGGCTCCCGCGCCGCAGGACCCGGAAGACGTCAAGCTGCTGCGCGAGATCCGCGACAGCCTGAAGGCGACTCGCGCCTGAGTCCTGCGGCTCCGGCGTCGCCGCCTGGCTATTCGGCCAGACCGCGTTCAGGCCTCGCTTAGACCGGATTCGGGATGTCGATGAAGGTGTGGCGCAGGCCGAACTGCTGCGCCAGATGGGTGCCAAGCGCGCGGATGCCATAGCGCTCAGTGGCGTGGTGGCCGGCGGCGATATAGCCGACGCCGCTCTCGCGCGCCAGGTGCGTGGTCTGCTCGGAGACCTCGCCACTCAGGTAGACATCGACTCCCGCAGCAATCGCTGCGTCGAAATAGCCCTGGGCCCCACCCGTACACCAGCCGACCGTACGAACCGGCTGGTCCGGATCGCCGATCGCCAACGGCTCGCGGCCAAGCACGCCCGCGATGTGATCGGCCAGCATGCGCAGCGTCATCGATTGCGGCAGCGTGCCGGTCCAGCCGAGCTGGTCGTCGCCGAAGCGGCCGGTCGGATTCAGCCCGAGCTCATGCCCCAGCTGGGCGTTGTTGCCGAATTCGGGATGGCCGTCCAGCGGCAGGTGATAGGCCAGCAGATTGGTATCGGACACCAGCAGACGGCGCAGCCGCCCATGCTTCTGGCCGATGACGCGGGCATCTTCGCCGCGCCAGAAATAGCCGTGATGGACCAGGATCGCATCGGCACCGGCTTCGATCGCGGCATCGAGCAGCGCGACACTGGCCGTCACGCCCGTCACGATGTGGGTGACTTCCGGCCGACCTTGTACTTGCAGACCGTTCGGGCAATAGTCCTTGTAGCGGGGGACTTCCAACAGGTCGTTCAAGTACAATTCAAGCTCTTTTGTTTTCATTTTCAGCCCAAACTCCAATATGTTGCGCCGCTTCTGGCTGTTCTTTGCCCAGGCCGTCACGGTTGTGCTGGCCATCTGGTTTGTCGTGGCGACATTGAAACCGGAATGGCTGCAACGCGGGCGCGTCGCGGTCCAATCCGGCTCGCCGATCGTCGCGCTCAAGGAAGTGGTGCCGAACGTCACAGGCCCATCCGCGGAACGCTCGTATAGCGAAGCGGCGCAGCTGGCGATGCCGGCGGTGGTCAATATCTTTACCAGCAAGAACGGCGCGCGCCGGGGCAATCCGCAGGCGGACGATCCATGGTTCCGCTTTTTCTTCGGTGACCGGCTGCCCGAGCGGCAGGAACCGGTGTCGAGCCTGGGCTCGGGTGTGATCGTCAGCGCCGAGGGCTACATTCTAACCAACCATCATGTGGTGGACGGCGCCGACGAGATCGAGGTGGCGCTGACCGACGGGCGCAAGGCCAATGCCAAGGTGGTGGGCTCGGACCCGGAAACGGATCTCGCGGTACTCAAGATCACGCTGAAGGACCTGCCGGCGATCACGCTGGGGCGCCTCGAGAACGTCAAGGTCGGCGATGTGGTGCTGGCCATCGGCAACCCGTTCGGCGTCGGCCAGACCGTGACGATGGGCATCGTGTCCGCGCTGGGCCGCAGTCATCTGGGCATCAACACGTTCGAGAACTTCATTCAGACCGATGCCGCGATCAACCCGGGCAACTCGGGCGGCGCGCTGGTCGATGCGCAGGGCAATCTGCTGGGGATCAATACGGCGATCTACTCGCGCTCGGGCGGCTCGCTGGGCATCGGCTTCGCGATTCCGGTGTCCACCGCCAAGCAGGTGATGGAATCGATCATCTCAACCGGCTCGGTGACGCGCGGCTGGATCGGTGTCGAGCCGCAGGACATGACGCCGGAGATCGCCGAATCGTTTGGCCTCGAAGCCAAGGAAGGCGCCCTGATCGCCGCGATCGTCCAAGGCGGCCCCGCCGACAAGGCCGGCGTGCGACCGGGTGATGTGCTGATTGCCGTGCAGGATCAACCGATCACGGATACCACGGCACTGCTCAATGCAATCGCGCAGCTCAAGCCGGGTACGGAAGTGAAGATGAAGGTGGTACGTCGCGGCAAGCCGACCGAAGTGACGGTGATGATCGGCAAGCGGCCTCCTCCCCCGCGGCGTGTGTTGCCTTACGACGAGGAAGATTGAGGACGTTCTGAATCTGCGATGAACCGAAAAGCCCCTTGGTGTTGCCAAGGGGCTTTTTGTTGGCGCCTACCGACTGACGAATCGGTACGGGGAATTGGCGCTAACCCTGCACGAATTCGCTGCGGCGTGCTGGACACGGTCGCCCGGCCAAGGCCGGCAGGACGCCGCGGCACTCTCCGCTGCTTTGGCATGCCTCTGCGTTGGCAACTGCGGCGCCGTAATGCCATCGTGACCCGACCGGCGCCGGTCACGCTATCGACGGTACGGCGTTCCAGGGATGCTGGCTTCGCGTGACATCCGGCCGCCCCCCATTGTGATGCCGCGCTCGTGTCGCCACGCCGAGGCAGCTTGCCGGCTACCGGGACGGACTCTCGAAGCGCATCGCGATTACGATCGGGACACCACAAAACAAAACGCCGGCATCCCGAAGGATGCCGGCGTTTCGATCAAGCTAACTTGATGCGATCGCTCGCGTCAAATTAGAACTTGTGACGCACGCCGATGATGGCGCCGAACTGGTCCTTGCCCGGCTCCACGTTGAACGTGCTGGCAGCGGCGGTAGCACCGATGGTGTTGAAGCCCGACACGCCCAGACCCGAACCATCCTTGTTCAGGGTGTACGACAGCGAGGTGTAGATGTCGGTACGCTTCGACAGCGCGTAGTCGCCGGTCAGGACGAATTGCCACGGATCAGCACCGCTGCGGCGGAAGTCCTGGTAGTACGCAGCACCCGTGACCGAGAAGGCCGGGGTCATTTGGTACGCCAGGCCAGCCCAGTACAGGTTCGACGTGCTGTTCAGAACGGTGGCGCCCGGCAGGGCCGCGCCGTCCGAAGCCTTCGCCCAACGGTAGCCCACGAAGGCCTTGGCCGGACCGAAAGCGTAGGTACCAGCAACGGTAGCGCGGCGGATCACCGGAGCCTGGTTAGCTTCGGTACCGACGTGCAGGTCGTCGTAAGCAGCACCGATCGCGAACGGGCCAGCTGCGTACGACAGCATGGCGCCCATTTCACGGCCGAACACGTTGCGGCCAGCAACTTCTTGGCCTTCAGCGCGGAACGAGTACAAGGCCGACGCGGTCAGGCCGCCGAACTTGCCGACGTACTTGACGGCGTTGTCAGCACGCGATTGGAACTCGACAGCTTGCGAGGTGATCGAGTAACGCGGAGCGATCGCCATCGGGTCGAACTGCAGACCGAAGTCGTAGAACGGGGTCTGTTGACGACCCAGGGTCAGGGTGCCGAACTGGTTCTGCAGACCGACGTAGGCGGCACGACCGAACAGACGGCCACCTTGGCCCGAACGGCCGGTGTCGAGATCGAAACCGCTTTCCAGCACGAACAGACCCTTCAGGCCACCGCCCAGGTCTTCCACGCCACGCAGGCCCCAACGCGAGCCCGACTGGCCGCCCGACTGCATGCGGAACAGGTTTTCGCCCGTTTGGCCAGCGTTGTTGTTGTACTCGATACCAGCGTCGACCACGCCGTACAGGGTCACGCTCGACTGGGCGTAGGCACCACCAGCGGCCAGGGCGGCGACTGCAGCTGCAAACAGTTTCATCTTCATATCGACACTTTCCTTGTCAACTGATTGGGAAATCTTGGGTTGCCCAAGTGCATGGGCGACGCATTCACCATCACGTCTGCTGCGTATTATGTGTCAGGCTCCCGCGCGCTCAGAAGGCTTTTTCGTCGTAAACCGTTCCTGAGGGCGGCTTTTGTTGCTGAACAGCAACAGGAGAAACGGTGATTTTCCCCATTTTGGTGCAAAAAGGACGCAAGATTTGCGCCCTCCCGCACCCATCAGTCGGCTTGCGACTCTTTTGCGGCGCCGTCATTGGGCAACGGACGGCCGATGACCTTGGCCATCAGCAGGCCAAGCTCGTAGAGCAGGATCAGCGGGATCGCCAGCAGCAGCTGGGACAGCACGTCGGGCGGTGTGACGATGGCCGCGATGATGAAGGCGCCAACGATCACATAGGGGCGGATCTGCTTGAGCTTCTCCAGCTCCACGACGCCGAAGCGCACCAGCACGATGACGACCACCGGCACCTCGAAGGTGATGCCGAAGGCCAGGAACGTGGTCATCGCGAAGCCGAGATACTTGTCGATATCGGTCGACATCTCGGCACCCAGCGGCGCGTTGTAGTGCGCCATGAAATGGAACACGGTGGGGAACACCAGGAAATAAGCGAACGCCACGCCGAACAGGAACAGCAGATAGCTGCTGGTGACCAGCGGCATGATCAGCCGCTTCTCGTGCTGATAGAGTCCGGGCGCGACGAATTGCCAGATCTGGTACAGCACCCAGGGCAACGCAATCAGGAAGGCGACCAGCAGCGTGACCTTCATCGGCACGAAGAACGAGCCGGTCACGTCGGTGACGATCATCTTGCCGCCCTTGGGCAGCGACTCCATCAGCGGCCGTGCGAACAGATTGAAGATATCCGGCGCCCAGTACACCAGGCTGACGAATACCACCAGCACGCCGGCGACGGCCTTGACGATGCGCTCGCGCAGCTCCACCAGGTGGGAGATGAAGGTTTCCTGCGGGGATTCGTCTTGGGGATCGGGGGAACGCGATTCGCTCATGGCGGCAGCCGCTCAGCAGCGGTGGGCGGACAACAGGGAAGAGAAAAGCGACATCGCGCGCGGCAAGGCGCGCGACGAACGTGCGGACCGGTCGGCCACCGGTGTCGGGGCGGACTGCCGCATGGTCACTCGAAGAAAGAACGCGCGGGACGCGTCGCCGGCCGGTGCCGCTTGACACGGGCCGCGCCGGACTGCGCCCAGCCGCGGACATTGTTCTGGCGCTTGTACCACTTCGGCACCGCGGCCTGCTTGACGCGCCAGCTCTTGCGGCCGTTGTGCATCTTGTGCGCGCTGTCCCAGCTGGGGACATACGGCGCCGGCGCATCGCCGCCAGGCACGCCGGTCTCCGTCTCGCCGGACAGCGCTTCGTTCAGCGACTGCGCCTGCTCGTTGACCTCTTTGTGGATGGTCCGCTCGACATCGCGCGCCGCATCCTCGAATTCGGTACGCATGCGGCGCAGCTCGTCCAGCTCGACTTCGCGGCTGACCTCGGCCTTCACATCGCTGATATAGCGTTGCGCTCGGCCAACCAGCGCGCCGACGGTGCGGGCGACCTTGGGCAGCCGCTCGGGGCCGATCACGATCAACGCGACCGCGCCGATCAGCGCCAGCTTGGAAATGCCCAGATCGATCATGCGGGATTCAATGCCAGTACCGGGAACGGCTGGGCGCAATGCCCCGCGCCGCCACCCGGAGGAAGGAGGGAATCAGTGTGCCGGGGCACGGCCTGGCCGATGCGAGACCGCGCCGGCCGGACGCCGACTGACTGCATGGCCGTGATTACTGCTGCTGGCGCGACTTTTCCTTGGCGTCCACGTCGATCGTGGTCGAGTCGCGCAGTTCCTTGGGCGTGCCGGTGGCGGTGTCCTCGCCCGCGGGAGCGTTGGGATCCTTCATGCCGTCCTTGAAGCCCTTGACCGCACCGCCCAGATCCTGGCCGATGTTGCGCAGTTTCTTCGTACCGAAGACCAGCATGACGATCACCAGCACGATCAGCCAATGCCAAATGCTAAACGAACCCATTTTCCTGCTCCTGATGAAGCCCCGCGCGGCACCTTGCCACGCGGACCCGTTGTTCCGTCCGAGCTCGCACGCCGGGCGACGGTAGCCGGCGCTGTTTCGTCCGCCGCAAGCGGCCAGACGTCATTCTCCACTCCAGGCTTGCCGCGGCGGCTAGGGCAGCGCGACCTTCCATTCGGTCCGCGGCCCGCCCATCACGTGCAGATGCAGGTGATAGACCTCCTGGCCGCCGTCCGAACCGGTGTTGATCACGGTGCGGAAGCCATTGCCGCAGCCCGCCTCACGGGCCAATTGCGGCGCCTTGAGCAGCATTTTAGCAAGCACGTCGCCTTCGCCCGGGCCGCATTCGGCGAGCGAGTCCACATGCACCTTCGGAATGATCAGGAAGTGCACCGGCGCCTTCGGATGGATATCGTGAAACGCCAGCATGTCGGCGTCCTCGTACACCTTGCGCGACGGTATCTGGCCGGCGACGATCTTGCAGAAGATGCAATTCTCGTGTGCATTCATGAAAGTTTCATTGCGAAGTGAAGGACACCGGCGAGCCGGATTCCAGCCTGGGCCCGGCTCGCGCCGTCTAGAAACGCTGCTCCGGGTACATCGGCTTGCTGTCGTTCAAATACAACCAGCCTTTGACAATACGGTAAAGAATCCACAGCGACAACAGGCCCCAGACGATGAAGGCCAGCGCGATGCCCACCACGGTGGCGAACAGCACGCCGCCGAGCACCGTCCACGCGACGGACCACCAGAACGAACGGATCTGCCACGCAAAGTGCGATGCATAGAGCGTGCCGCGCGCATCGTCGCGCTTGACGTAGTTGATGATGATCGCGATCAGCGCGGTGATGCCGCCGGTCAGCCAGAAAATCGCATACAGCCCGTACAGGATATGGGTCAGCTTGCGCAGGCTGTCCAGCTGCGCGCCGCCGCTGCTCGGCACCACCTGACCGGGATAATCCCGACCGGGATAGTCGTTGCTCATTGCGCCTCCTTGCGTGTGCGCACGGTTCGATCCAGACGATACTGTGCCACACGATACACCGCCGCCCGTGCAGGGGCGCCGGCGCTCACTTCGACCCGGGCGTGCGCGCCGCCTTTTCGGCCAGTCCCGACAGCCCCTCGCGGCGCGCCAGTTCGGCCACCACGTCGGCCGGGCTCAGGCCGAAGCGGGCCAGCAGCACCATGCTGTGGAACCACAGGTCCGCGACCTCGTAGACGACCTTGTCCAGCGCGGGGCCGGACAGGCCGGCGGCGCGCGCGTCCTTGGCCGCCATCACGGTCTCGGTGGCTTCTTCGCCGATCTTCTTCAGGATCGCGTCGTCGCCCTTGTGGAACAGCCGCGCCACATACGATTGGTCGGGATCGCCGCCGTGTTCGGGCTTGCGCGATTCGAGCACCGCGGCCACGCGCGCCAGCACGTCGGCCAGCGCGTCGGCCTGGTTCGATGGGGAGTCGCTCATCAGTGATTGCCGCCGTAGATGGACGAGGGGTCCTTCAGCACCGGTTCGACCGTCTGCCAGTCGCCGTCCTCGACGTCGCCCTCGAATTTCTGGAAGAAGCAGGAATGGCGGCCGGTGTGGCATGCAATGTCGCCGGCCTGCGTGACCTTCAGCAGCACCACGTCTTCGTCGCAGTCCAGGCGGATCTCATGCACCTTCTGCACATGGCCCGATTCCTCGCCCTTGTGCCACAGCCGCTTGCGCGAGCGCGACCAGAACACCGCCTCGCCGAGCTCGACGGTGCGCTGCAGCGCTTCGCGATTCATGAAGGCGAACATCAGCACGTCGTTGGAGCCCACTTCCTGCACGATCACCGGCACCAGGCCGTGATCGTCCCATTTGACCTTGTTGAGCCACTTCTTTTGCATCGTCAAACCCGCATCGGAATGCCCTCGCGGGCCATGAATGCCTTCGCCTCGGCCACCGTGTGCTGGCCGTAGTGGAAGATGCTCGCCGCCAGCACCGCGTCGGCGTGGCCGATGCGGATGCCGTCGGCCAGGTCCTGCAGCCCGCCGACGCCGCCCGAGGCGATCACCGGCACGCCCACCGCGTCGCTGACCGCGCGGGTCAGCTCGAGGTCGAAGCCGCTTTTCGTGCCATCCCGATCCATGCTGGTCAGCAGCAGTTCGCCGGCGCCGCGGCGCGCCATTTCGCGGGCCCACTCGACGGCGTCGAGCCCGGTCGCCTTGCGCCCGCCGTGGGTGAACACCTCCCAGCGCGGCGGCTCGCCCGGTGCGGAACTGCGCTTGGCGTCGATCGCCACCACGATGCATTGCGAGCCATAGCGTGCGGTGGCATCCGAGACCAGCTGCGGATTGCTGATCGCCGACGAATTGACGCTGATCTTGTCCGCGCCGGCATTGAGCAGGCGGCGCACGTCCTCGACGGTGCGCACGCCGCCGCCGACGGTCAGCGGAATGAACACCTGCGAGGCAACCGCCTCGATGATGTTCAGCATCAGGTCGCGACCGTCGCTGGTCGCCGTGATGTCCAGGAATGTGATTTCGTCCGCGCCCTGTTCGTCATAGCGGCGCGCGATCTCGACCGGGTCGCCCGCGTCGCGCAATTCGACGAAGTTGACCCCTTTGACCACCCGCCCATTGGTCACGTCCAGGCAGGGGATGATACGTTTGGCTAGCATCGGAATCCTTGCCACGCGTCACGCGCTGGTGCGGTGCGGCGCGGGCAGCAGCGCCCCCCGGGGCGCAATGGCGACGGCTTACTGGCCGGCGCCGAGTTTGTCCGCGAGCGCCTGCGCGTCCGCGAAATTCAGGTCGCCGGAGTAGATCGCGCGGCCGCAGATCACCCCTTCGACGCCTTCGCTCTCGACCGAGCACAGCCGGTCGATATCGCTCATGTTCGACAGGCCGCCGCTGGCGATCACCGGAATCGACACCGACTGCGCCAGCTTGACCGTCGCATCGATGTTGATGCCCTGCAGCATGCCGTCGCGGCCGATGTCGGTGTAGATGATCGCCTCGACGCCGTAGTCCTCGTACTTGCGCGCCAGGTCGATCACCTCGTGGCCGGTCAGCTTGCTCCAGCCGTCGGTGGCGACCTTGCCCTCGCGGGCATCGAGTCCGACGATGATGTGGCCGCCGAACGCCGAGCACGCGTCCTTCAGGAAGCCCGGGTTCTTGACCGCGGCGGTGCCGATGATGATGTACGACAGGCCGTCGTCCAGCCAGCGCTCGATCGTGTTCAGGTCGCGGATACCTCCGCCGAGCTGGACCGGGATCTCTTCGCCGACCTCGGCAATGATGGCCTTGATCGCGGCCTCATTGCGGGGCTTGCCGACGAAAGCGCCGTTCAGGTCGACCAGGTGCAGACGGCGCGCGCCCTGTTCCACCCAATGTCGTGCCATGGCGGCGGGCTCTTCGGAGAAGACGGTGGCCTGGTCCATATCGCCTTGTTTGAGGCGTACACATTGACCGTCCTTCAGGTCGATGGCCGGAATGAGCAACATAAGCGTGACGAGCGTGTTGAAGTAAAAAGGTTGTCCTGGCGTGACCGGCGCTGCCGGCCCGGCCTTGTCTGCGTCGAACGGCTTGGTGAATCAGGGCTTCCAGTCCACGAAGTTCCGGTAGAGCTGCAAGCCAAGCGCCGCGCTCTTCTCGGGGTGGAACTGCGTGGCAAAAATATTATCTCGGGCCACCGCGCTGGTAAACACGACGCCATATTCGGTTTCCCCGGCAGTATGGGCGGAATCGCGCGGCTGCACAAAGTAGCTGTGTACGAAATAGAACCAGCTCTGGTCGGGAATACCCTGCCACAGCGGATGCGGCCGGGTCTGGCGAACGCGGTTCCAGCCCATCTGCGGCACCTTGTAGCGCGAGCCGTCCGGCTGCGTCATGCCGTCGAGCTCGAAGCGGACCACCTCGCCGGGCATCAGGCCCAGGCATGGCGTGCTGTCCGCACCGGCCCTACTTTCCCTGCTCGCTTCGAACAGCATCTGTTCGCCAACGCACACGCCCAGCAGCGGCTTGCTGTCCGCGGCCTCGAGCACGGCCTCGCGCAACCCCGAGGCGTTCAGTGCCGCCATGCAGTCGGGCATCGCGCCCTGGCCCGGCAGCACCACGCGCTCGGCGGCCCGGATGCCCTCGGGCGCATCGACGACGCGCACATCGGCATCGGGCGCCGCACGGCGCAACGCCTGCGCCACCGAGCGCAGGTTGCCCATGCCGTAATCCACAATTGCAATCGTAGTCATGATGTTGGAAACGGCCGTGGCATCGCATGGCCGTCCCCTCGGAAACGGTGGAGGTGGTGGGGTTCGATAGAGATCGGTAGAACCGGTCGGCGTGGCCGGCGGCAGGCAAAACCCGCCGCCAGTCATCGGACCGGTAGCGAAATCAGAGCGTGCCCTTGGTCGACGGAATCGTGTTGGCCGCGCGCGGATCCAGCTCCACCGCCATGCGCAGCGCCCGGCCGAAGGCCTTGAATACCGTTTCGCATTGATGGTGGGCATTGATGCCGCGCAGATTGTCGATATGCAGCGTCACGCCGGCATGGTTGACGAAGCCGCGGAAGAACTCGATGGTCAGGTCGACATCGAAGCTGCCCACGCGCGCCCGGGTGAACGGCACGTGGAACTCCAGCCCGGGGCGGCCCGAGAAATCGATCACCACGCGCGACAGGCATTCATCCAGCGGCACGTAGCTGTGCCCATAGCGGGTGATGCCCTTCTTGTCGCCGATGGCCTTGGCCACCGCCTGCCCCAGCGTGATGCCGACATCCTCGACCGTATGGTGGTCGTCGATATGGGTATCGCCCTTGGCCTCGACCTCGAGGTCGAACATGCCATGGCGGGCGATCTGGTCCAGCATGTGGTCCAGGAAGGGAACGCCGGAAGCCAGCAGCTGGCGCCCGGTGCCGTCCAGATTCAGCGCAACGCGGATCTGGGTCTCGGAGGTATTGCGGGTGACCTCGGCAACACGCATGGTGCTAATCCTGCAGCGAGGCGGCAAACGCCTCGAGAAACTGCGCATTTTCTTCGGGGGTGCTGACCGTCACGCGCAGACAGTTGGCCAGCAATGGGTGCATTTTACTCACGTTCTTGATCAGGACCTTGCGCGCGAGCAGCCGATCGAAGATCCGCGCGGCATCGGGCACGCGCACCAGCAGGAAATTGCCGGCGCTGGGGAACACCGTCACCCCGGCGTGCGCGGCCATTGCCGCGGCCACGCTGGCGCGCTCGGCGCGCAATTGCGCGGCCTGTTCGTCGAGCACATCGACATGCTCGAGCACGAACAGCGCGGTCGCCTCGGTCAGCACGTTGACGTTGTACGGCGGGCGGACCTTGTCGATCTGCGCGAGCCAGGCCGGATCGCCGGCCAGGTAGCCGAGCCGGATGCCGGCAAGACCCAGCTTCGATACGGTGCGCATCACCAGCAGGTTGCCGAACTCGGGCAAGCGCGGCATCCAGCTGTGCTGCGCGAACGGCTGGTAAGCCTCGTCGACCACCACCAGGCTGTGGCAGACCTCGCCCTGCGCGGCGCGCACGATCGCCTCCATGTCCTGCGCGTCGAACAGCGTGCCGGTCGGATTGTTCGGATAGGCCAGGTAGATCACCGCCGGCTTGTGCTCGGCCATCGCGGCCAGCATCGCGGCGCGGTCCAGCGTGAAGTCCGCGCGCAGCGGCACGCCGACGAATTCGAGGCCGGTGAACTGCGCCGACATCGCGTACATCACGAAGCCGGGCACGGGGGCCATCAACTTGGCGCCGGGCCTTGCCACCGCCAGCGCCAGCATGCTGATGATCTCGTCCGAACCGTTGCCCAGCAGGATTTCCATGCCGGCGGGCACCTCCATCACGCGCTTCAGGCGCGCGCGCAGCGCCTCGCTGGTCGGCACCGGATAGCGGTTCAGCGCGACCTCGGCGAGCCGCTTGCCGAGCTGCTCGCGCAGCGTTGCGGGCAACTGGTACGGGTTCTCCATCGCGTCGAGCTTGATCAGACCGTGCGAATCGGCCACGTGATAGGCGCCCATGGCGCGGACGTCGTCACGGATGATTCGCTCGATCAGGGAAGGCTCGACTGCTGACATGGATTCCTCTTCGGTTGGGGAGTAATGGGACGGCACGCAAGCCGCCCCGGCAAATCAACTGCGCTTGAGGCGGTATTCGGCGCTGCGGGCATGCGCCTGCAGCCCCTCGCCATAGGCCAGTTCCGCGGCGATCTGGCCCAGCATCTGCGCGCCCGCCTCGCTGACCTCGATCAGGCTCGAGCGCTTCTGGAAGTCGTAGACGCCCAGCGGCGACGAGAAGCGCGCGGTGCGCGAGGTCGGCAACACGTGGTTGGGACCCGCGCAGTAGTCGCCCAGCGATTCGCTGGTGAACTGGCCCAGGAAGATCGCGCCGGCGTGGCGGATCTTCTCGGCCCACTGGCGCGGATTGAGCGCGGAGATCTCCAGGTGCTCGGGCGCGATCGCATTGGCGATGTCGCAGGCCTCGTCCATGTCGCGTACCTTGATCAGCGCGCCACGGCCGCCGATCGACGCCGCGATCACGTCGCGGCGCGGCATGTCGTCGAGCAGGCGGCGGATGCTGTCCTCCACCTTCAGCAGATAGCCGGAATCCGGGCACAGCAGGATCGACTGCGCCATCTCGTCGTGCTCGGCCTGCGAGAACAGATCCATCGCGACCCAGTCCGGGTCGGTGCTGCCGTCGCAGATCACCAGGATCTCGGACGGGCCGGCGATCATGTCGATGCCGACCGTGCCGAACACGCGGCGCTTGGCCGCGGCGACATAGGCGTTGCCCGGGCCGACGATCTTGTCGACCTGCGGCAGCGTCTCGGTACCGTAGGCCAGCGCGCCGACCGCCTGCGCGCCGCCGATGGTGAACACGCGATCGACGCCGGCGATCGCCGCGGCCGCCAGCACCAGCGGGTTGCGCACGCCGCCCGGGGTCGGCACCACCATGATCACTTCCTTGACGCCCGCGACACGGGCCGGAATCGCGTTCATCAGCACCGACGACGGATAGGCCGCCTTGCCGCCCGGCACATAGAGGCCGACCCGATCGAGCGGCGTCACCTTCTGGCCAAGCACGGTGCCGTCGGCTTCCGCGTATTCCCAGCTATGGCTGCCGCATTCGATCTTCTGCTTCTCGTGGTAGGCGCGCACGCGCGCCGCGGCCGCCTCGAGCGCGGCGCGGCGCTTGGGCTCGAGCTCCTCGAGCGCGGCGTCCATCTCGGCTGGCGACAGTTCCAGCGCGGCCAGCGATTCGGCCTCGACACGGTCAAAGCGCAGCGTGTATTCCAGCACCGCGGCATCGCCGCGCACCTTGACGTCGGCCAGGATCTGCGCAACGGCGCGCTCGATGGCCTCGTCCTCGCCGGCCTCGAAGGCCAGCAGCTGGCGCAGCCGCACGGGGAAGTCCGTGCTGGCCGAGTCCAGTCGGCGGATGTTCAGGCTTTGTTCGTTCATGACTCCATTCCCCGGGCCGTCGGCCATGGCATCACGCCACGGCCGCGGAGGCCCGTTCAAACGCTTCGAGGATCGGCGCCAGCCGCTCGCGCTTGAGCTTGAGCGCGGCCTGGTTGATCACCAGGCGCGATGAGATCTGCACGATCTCCTCGACTTCCACCAGATTGTTGGCGCGCAGCGTGCCGCCGGTGCTGACCAGGTCGACGATCGCGTCGGCCAGCCCGACCAGCGGACCGAGCTCCATCGAACCGTACAGCTTGATCAGATCGACGTGGACGCCCTTCTTGGCGAAATGCTCGCGCGCGGTCTGTACATACTTGGTCGCCACCGCCAGCCGCGCCCCCTGGCGCACCGCGCGGACATAGTCGAAGCCGGCCGGCACCGCCACCGACATGCGGCAGCGGGCGATATTCAGATCGATCGGCGCATACAGGCCGGCCATGCCGTGCTCCATCAGCACGTCCTTCCCCGCCACGCCGAAATCGGCGGCGCCGTACTGCACATAGGTGGGCACGTCGGAGGCGCGCACGATGATCACGCGCACGTCCGGATCGGTGGTCGGCAGGATCAGCTTGCGCGAGGTTTCCGGGTCTTCGGTGACCTCGATGCCCGCGGCCGCCAGCAGCGGCATGGTTTCGGTGAAGATCCGGCCTTTGGATAGGGCCAGGGTCAGCTGGTTCGGAGAGGGGCTCATCGTCTTGTTCGTCGCCAGGTCAGCCGGCGATGCGGCGAATGCGCGCACCGACTGCCGACAGCTTGTCTTCCATGCGGTCGTAGCCGCGGTCCAGGTGATAGATGCGGTCGATCACCGTCGCACCCTCTGCAATCAGCCCGCCGATCACCAGGCTGGCCGAGGCGCGCAGGTCGGTGGCCATCACGCGCGCGCCCGACAGGCGCGGCACGCCGGTCACGACCGCGGTATTGCCTTCGACCGCGATATTGGCGCCGAGCCGGTTCAGCTCCTGCACGTGCATGAAGCGGTTCTCGAAAATCGTCTCGGTGACCCGCGCCGCGCCTTCGGCCACGCAATTGAGCGCCATGAACTGCGCCTGCATATCGGTCGGAAAGGCCGGATATTCGGAGGTGCGAAAGCTCACCGCGCGCGGGCGCTGGCGCATCGACAGCCGCACCCAATCGGTGCCGCGCTCGACGCCGTGCTCGATCGATGCGCCGGCTTCGACCAGCTTGTCGAGCACCGCGTCGAGAATGGTGGGCGAAACATCGCGCACCACCACCTCGCCCAACGTCGCCGCGGCGGCGCACAGAAAGGTGCCGGCTTCGATCCGATCGGCGATCACGCGATGCTCGGCGCCGTGCAGGCGCTCCACTCCCTGGATCACCAGCCGGTCGGTGCCGATGCCGTCAATGCGGGCGCCCATGCCGACCAGCAGATTCGCCAGGTCGGTGACCTCGGGCTCGCGCGCGGCGTTCTCCAGCACGGTCTCGCCCTCGGCCAGCGTGGCCGCCATCAGCAGGTTCTCGGTGCCCGTCACCGTGATCATGTCGGTGACGATGCGTGCGCCCTTGAGCCGGCGCGCGCGGGCGTGGATGAAGCCGTGCTCGATGGCGATCTCGGCGCCCATCGCCTGCAGTCCCTTGATGTGCTGGTCTACCGGGCGCGCGCCGATGGCACAGCCGCCGGGCAGCGACACCCGCGCCTCGCCCAGGCGCGCGACCAGCGGTCCGAGCACCAGGATCGACGCGCGCATGGTCTTGACCATCTCGTAGGCCGCCTCGGGCGAGGTGATCTCGCTGGCGTTCAGCGTCAGGTGCGTCGCGTCCTCGTCGACGCGCACGCCCATCTGGCGCAGCAGCGCGACCATGGTGCGCACGTCCTGCAGACCGGGCACGTTGCGCAGCGTCAGCGTGTCGGCCGTCAGCAGGCTCGCGCACAGGATCGGCAGGGCGGCGTTCTTCGCCCCCGAGACGCGGATTTCCCCGCGCAGCGGACCGTTGCCGTGAATTTCCAGTTGATCCATGAGGCGCCCGGTCGCTCAGCCCTGGCCCGGCTGGCCGGCCTGTTCGCCCTGCCCGCCTTGCCATTCGGCAGGCGTCAGCGTCTTCATCGACAGCGCGTGGATCTCGGCCCGCATGCGGTCCCCGAGCGCCGCATAGACGCGCTGATGGCGCTGGATCAACCGCTTGCCTTCGAACTCGGCGCTGACGATGGTGGCGAAGAAGTGCTGGCCGTCGCCCTCCACTTCGAGGTGTTCGCAGGGCAGCCCCTGGGCGATGTAGTCCCTGACTTGTTCCGGTGTAGGCAGCATGGCTAATCTCGTTTCGTCTGTGTGCATCCCGCTGGCGGGCGTGTCGATCCGGCCCGATCGTGCAAGATCAGTGCCGCAGCTTGTAGCCGGTCTGCAGCAGCCGCAGCGCGATCGTCGCGACCACCGCGAAGGCGCTCGCCACCACGGCCAGGCTGAACCACGGCGACACGTCGGAGACGCCGAAAAAGCCATGGCGGAACCCGTCGATCATGTAGAAGAACGGATTGGCGTGCGACACGGTCTGCCAGAACGCGGGCAGCGAGTGAATCGAATAAAACACGCCGGACAGGAAAGTCGCCGGCATGATCAGGAAATTCTGGAAAGCGGCCAGCTGGTCGAACTTCTCGGCCCAGATGCCGGCGATCAGGCCCAGCGTACCGAGCATGCCGGCGCCAAGCAGCGCGAAGACGACGATCCAGGCCACATTGGCCACATGCAGGTCGGCGAACCATACCGTCACCAGCAGCACGCCGAGTCCAACCGCCAGCCCGCGTACGATCGCGGCGGTCACGTAGGCGCCGAACATCTCCCAGTGCGACAGCGGCGGCAGCATCACGAACACCAGGTTGCCGGTGATCTTGGACTGGATCAGCGACGACGAACTGTTGGCGAACGCATTCTGCAGGATGCTCATCATCACCAGCCCGGGCACCAGGAAGGCGGTGTAGCTGATCTGGTCGTAGACCCGGACGCGGTCCTCCAGCACATGGCCGAAGATCAGCAGATAGAGGATCGCGGTGAGCACCGGCGCGGCCACGGTCTGGAAGCTGACCTTCCAGAAGCGCAGCACTTCCTTGTACAGCAGCGTGCGGAAGCCCACCAGGCCGCCCACCGCCATCGGCGCCAGGTGCCCGCTGTCGTCGCCGCCACCGTGGCGGGCGTCCTGTTGCGCGGGATCGAGTCCGGCAGGATGTTTCATACCGGGCTCTCCAGCGAGGAAGGGGTGGCGTTGACCGGTTCGGCGGGGTTCGCGGCGCGCTTGCCGCCGTCGCCGTTCGCGCCACCGTCCGCGTCCCGGTCCGCTTGTCCGTCACGCGAGGCCGGCTTGCGCCCTTCCCTTCCCATGATCTGCACGAATACGTCCTCGAGGTCCGCCTTGTTGATTTCCATGTCTTCGATTTCGCAGCCCGCCTCGCGGCAGGCCGCGAGGATCGGTTCGACCACCTGGTAGCTGGACAGCCGCAGCCGGATCGCCCGCTCGCCCGGATTGGACGGCATCCGCAGCGGCTCCAGCGAGGCCGGCAGGCGTCCGGCCGACAGCGTCAGCACCAGCTGCAGGCCGGCGAACTGGCTCAGCAGGCTGCTGGTGCGGTCCAGCGCCACCACCTCGCCGAACTTGAGCATCGCGATGCGATCGCACAGGGCCTCGGCCTCTTCCAGATAGTGGGTGGTCAGGATGATGGTATGACCTTCGCGGTTCAGCCGGGAGATGAATTTCCACAGCGTCTGGCGCAGCTCCACGTCGACGCCCGCGGTCGGTTCGTCGAGCACGATCACCGGCGGACGATGCACCAGCGCCTGCGCGACCAGCACGCGGCGCTTCATGCCGCCCGACAGCTGCCGCATGTTGGCGTCGGCCTTGTCGGTCAGGTCCAGGTTGGCCATGATTTCGTCGATCCAGTCGTCGTTGCGGGTCAGGCCGAAATAGCCCGACTGCAGCCGCAGCGTCTCGCGCACGGTGAAGAAAGGATCGAACACCAGCTCCTGCGGCACCACGCCCAGCATGCGGCGCGCCAGCCGGTAATCGTCGACCACGTCGTGGCCGAGCACGCGCACCTGGCCCGAGTCGGCACGGTTCAGTCCGGCGAGGATCGAGATCAGCGTGGTCTTGCCTGCGCCGTTGGGGCCGAGCAGGCCGAAGAATTCGCCGCGCTCGACGCTGAAGCTGACGCCCTTGAGCGCCTGCAGATTGCGGTAGCGCTTGCGGACATCCTGGATTTCGATGGCTTTCATGGCCGATATCGTCTGGCGGGCGTGCGAGCGTCGCGCTGCCGCGCCGGGCTCCTGGAAATGGCGGGAACCGCCTGAGGGTGATACAGCTGCCGGACTGGTCGCCCGCCTGGCTTGCCGGCTACCGGCGCGGCAGGCGCATCGCGCGCTGGCGCGAGGGCGGTGCTGACGAACGAATAACCCGGAATTATAGGGGATGCGGGGATGTCCCCGCTTGGGACGCGGCGTCGGCTGGCGGCCGGCGCCGAGGCATCGCGACGGTACCGGCGCGGGCCATGGCCCGGCACTCACCGCGGATGCCGGTTCAATGTCGATGCAGGGCGGCTTGATCGAGGGGTGCGGCGGCGGTTTCGGCGACCGATTCGGCCGCGGTTTCGGCGACGGCTTGCGCCGGCACCGATGCCGGATTCCGCGGCGACAGCGCCAGCAGCGTATCGACCCCGTACAGGCTGGCAAGCGCCGCCAGTTGCTGCGGCACACCGACGAAGACGAGGCTGCCACCGCGCGCGCTGGCGTCGCGATGCAGCGCCAGCATCACGGCCACCGCCGACGAATCGACCTGCCCGAGCGCGCTGCAATCGACCTGCGCTTCCCCTTGCGCGACGCGCGCGGCCGCATCGCGCAGCACGGCGGCGGCGTTGCGGTTGGTCAGCGAGGTTCCGAGTGAAAGCATCGAGGCGGTCTGCCGGTAAGGGATCGGGTAGGACGAAAACGGCCGGCGCGGGCAAAGCGTGCGCACCGAGCCGGCATTGTAACGCGGCGCAGCATTCACGTGCTGCGCCGCGTCGTCGCGGCATGCCGGCCGCGACCGGGACTCAGCCCTTGGCGCTGGCCAGCTGGCGGTTGCGGTCCTGCAGCGTCTTGATCACGCCTTCGATGCCCTGCTGGCTGGCGATCGTGTTGAAGCTGCCCTTGTAGGCCTCGGTCAGCCAGGCGCCCAGCACGTTGATGTCGTAGACCTTCCAGCCCTGGGCGGTCTTCTCGAGGCGGTAGTCCATCTGGATCGGTTCGCCCTTGTTGATGACCTGGGTACGCACGGTGACGTCGGTGTCTTCCGGCGCGGCGCGGAACGGGCGGAACTGCACGGTCTGGTCGCGGATCTGCGAGACGGCGCCCGCGTAGGTGCGAATCAGCAGCATCTTGAATTCCTCGACGATCTGCTTCTGCTGCTCCGGCGTCGCCTTGGCCCAGTTGCGGCCCATCGCGATCTGCGTGGTCTTCTGGAAGTTCGCGTTCGGCAGGATCTTTTGCTCGACCAGCGCGGTGATCTTGGGGATGCTGCCGGCCTGCATTTCCTTGTCGGCCTTGACGGTGGCCATCACGTCGTCCACCAGCGCCTTGATCAGCCCGTCCGGCGTCGAGGTGTCCGGACTCTGGGCGATGGCCGCGCCGGCCATGGCGAAGGCGGCAATGAAGGGAAGCAACAGTCGCTTGAACATGGTTTTTCCTTGTCTATCTTGTTCCGCCGAGGGCGGCGGGGATGCGTTTTCGTTGGAGAGCGCGCACCACGGGCAAGTTCATGGTGCCGGTCGCGCGCGGCGCTGGCACCCGTTATCACAGTTTGTTGCAGCGGTGACCGGGCGCTCACAACTACCGGTCTGCTGCCTGTCTATCGCGGTGAAGCCTGCGCCTCTGGGCGCCGGCGTTCGCGGATTCCTCAGAAGCCAAGCCTGCCAGGCGACAGTGACGGCGCGACCGGCGGCACCGGCATGGTCTGGCCCGGCAGGCTTTCGCCCGAACCGGAAGTCGGCGGCGTGGGCTGCGCATCGCTGTCGATGCCATCGTCCTCCCGGTCCGGCGGATTGCCGTCGTAGACCAGGTACTCGCGTCGCTGCAGATAGGCGTCGCGCATGAACGAGTAGCGGTCCAGCGCGGCCATCTCGACCAGGTTGCTGGCGCCCAGCAGTTCGGCGCGGGCGCTGACCACGCGCACGCCGATCAGCGTATTGCGCATCCAGACCGGATGCAGGTAGGCCGACGGATCGGCCTGCCGGTCGACCAGCATGCCGCCGGTGTCGCGCACGGTGCTCGGACCGAACAGCGGCAGCACCAGGTACGGACCGGGGGGCACGCCCCACACGCCTAGCGTCTGGCCGAAGTCTTCCTTGTACTTCGGCAGGCCGGCCGGCGTGGCGATGTCGATCAGGCCGCCGATGCCCAGCACCGTGTTGATGGCCACCCGCATGGTGTCCTCGGCGAAGCGGGTCGGCTTGCCCTGCAGCAGGTTGTTCAACGCCGAATAGACGTCGCTGACGTTGGAGAACACATTGCTGACCGCGGTGCGGACCGGCGAGGGCACGTAGTCGGCATAGACCTCGGCGATCGGACGCATCACGCCCTTGTCGAAGTCCTCGTTGATCTTGTTGACTTCGCGGTTGAACGGCTCGAGCGGGTCGCGCGGATTGGCGTCCGGCCCCGTCGCGCAGCCCGCCAGGGCGACCGCCATCGCGCCGGCCAACAGCCAGCGCCCGTGAACTCCCGAACCCCTCATTTCTCCGCTCCCGTGCCGCCCGCGTCGGCCGCCTTGTTGTATAGGAACTGCCCGATCAAGTTCTCCAGCACCACGGCCGACTGGGTCATCGTGATCCGTGCGCCGTCGGCCAGCATGGCGGTGTCGCCACCCGCCTCGAGGCCGATGTATTGCTCGCCCAGCAGCCCCGACGTCAGGATCTTGGCCGACGTGTCCTTGGGAAACTGGTAGCGCTGCTCCAGGTGCATCGTCACCGTGGCCTGGTAGTTCTTGTCGTCGAAACTGATCTGCGCGACGCGGCCCACCACCACGCCGGCGCTCTTGACCGGGGCACGTGCCTTGAGCCCGCCGATATTGTCGAAGCGGGCCTGCACGGTGTAGGTGTCCTCGAAGCTGAAGGCGCTCATGTTGCCGGCCTTCAGCGCCAGGAACAGCAGGGCCACGAAGCCGGCCACCACGAACAGCCCCACCCAGAAATCGAGTGCGTTCTTTCTCATCGGAATTCTCTAGTTCAACCAGCGGGATGCGACGGCGCCCATGCGGGGCTCAGGTACTGAACATCAGCGCCGTCAGCAGGAAATCGAGCCCCAGCACGGCGAGCGACGCGATCACCACGGTGCGGGTGGTGGCGCGCGACACGCCCTCGGGCGTCGGCTTGGCCTCGTAGCCCTGGTACAAGGCGATAAAGGTCACGGCAATGCCGAAGATAAAGCTCTTGATGACGCCGTTGAGCACATCGTCGCGCACATCGACGCCGCCCTGCATCTGCGACCAGAACGCGCCGGCGTCGACGCCGATCAGTTGCACACCGACGATATAGCCGCCGAGGATGCCGACCGCGCTGAAGATCGCAGCCAGCACCGGCATCGCGATCACGCCCGCCCAGAAGCGCGGCGCGACCACGCGCTGCAGCGGGTTCACGGCCATCATCTCCATCGCGGTCAGCTGCTCGCCCGCCTTCATCAGGCCGATCTCGGCGGTCAGCGAGGTGCCGGCGCGGCCGGCGAACAGCAGCGCGGTCACCACC
This sequence comes from Cupriavidus sp., assembly GCA_031180665.1. GTDB lineage: Bacteria > Pseudomonadota > Gammaproteobacteria > Burkholderiales > Burkholderiaceae > Cupriavidus. The sequence goes on from JAPSLP010000012.1 coordinate 97,928, forward strand.
GGCCCCAGTTCGCGCACCAGCGACAGCGCCACCAGCAGGCCGAGCGCCTGCTCGGAGCCGTAGCGGTTCAACGTGTAATAGCCCTGCAGGCCGAGCACGAAGCCGACGAACAGCCCCGACACGGCGATGATCACCAGCGACAGGTTGCCAACGAAGAAAATCTGGTCCGACACCAGCCGGAAGCGCCGCAGCATCGACGGCGACATCGCCAGCATCGCGAAGAACATGCGCGTGGCCATGCCCAGGCCCTCGACGGTCTGGCGCACCGCCGAGCCGATCAGCGCGATGGCGTTGTAGAGCGCGCCCATCACCGCCCCGCTCCGTCGACGAAGTCCTCGGCAAGCGAGGGCCCGCCGTAGTGGAACGGCACCGGGCCGTCGGCCTCTGCATGCACGAACTGGTGGACGAAGGGGTCAAGCGAGGCGCGCAGCGCCTCCGGCTCCCCTTCCGCGGCGATGCGTCCTTCGGCGATGAAATACACGTAGTCGGCGATCTGGAAGGTCTCGTGGACGTCGTGCGACACGATGATCGTGGTGGCGCCGAGCGCGTCGTTCAGCGTGCGGATCAGCCGCGCGGTCAGGCCCAGCGAAATCGGATCGAGCCCGGCAAAGGGCTCGTCGTACATCAACAGCGAGGGATCGAGCGCGATCGCCCGGGCCAGCGCCACGCGGCGCGCCATGCCCCCCGAGATCTGCGCGGGCATCAGGTCGCGCGCCCCGCGCAGGCCCACCGCGTTGAGCTTCATCAGCACCAGGTCGCGGATCATCGATTCGGGCAGGTCGGTGTGCTCGCGCAGCGGGAAGGCGACGTTGTCGAACACCGACAGGTCGGTAAACAGCGCGCCGAACTGGAACAGCATCCCCATCTGCCGCCGTGCCGCATAGAGGCCGGCGCGATCCAGCGCCGGGATATCGGCGCGGTCGAAGCGGACATGGCCGCGCTGCGGCCGGACCTGGCCGCCGATCAGCCGCAGCACGGTAGTCTTGCCGCAGCCGGAGCCGCCCATGACGGCGACGACCTTGCCACGCGGAATCCGCATGGACAGGCCCGACAGGATGGGCTTGCCGCCTGCCGCGTAGGCGAAGTCGACCGCTTGCAGCTCGACGAGGTTGGGTGTGGTTTCAGTCACGTTGGCATCGCTAGGGACGGTCGGCATTATAAGTGCTAATACCTATACTCGTCCGCGCGCGTGCCCCGCAATGCGCCCGCGATGAAATGCTGCATCGCGGCGTGACGTGCACTATCGAGCGACGAAGCGGCCGAAGCCCGGGGAGACTCAAGGTTCGACCGGTCCGCCGGCCTGGCGCAGGATCACCTGCCACTGGATCGATTCCGAGCGGATCGAGGTGGCGAAGGCCTCGGGCGAATCGCGCAGCGGCGTCAGCCCGACCGATTCCAGGCGGCGCCCGACGTCGCCCTCGCGCACCACCTCGTCCAGCACCGTGGCGAGCTTGGCGACGATGGCGCGCGGCGTCTTGGCGGGCGCGAGCACGCCGAGCCAGGGCCCGGCGCCGTAGCCGTCGAGTCCACTCTCGTGCAGTGTCGGCACGCCGGGCGCCAGCTGCGAACGCGCCGAACCCGCCACGCCGAGCAGCCGCAGCGTGCCCTCGCGTACATGCTGCTGGACCGCCGCGAAATTGCAGAAACAGGCGCTGATGCGGCCCGCCAGCATCTCCTGCACCAGCGCGGCCTCTCCCTTGGCGGTCACCAGCGGCACGCCGTTCGGGATGCCGCGTACCGCGTACTGTGCATACAGATGGGCCGGAGTACCGGCCTGGGCGGTGCCGACACTGTAGGCGCCGGGATTGGCGCGCACCGCCGCGAGCCATTGCTGCGGCGTACGGATCGGCAGCCGGGCGTCGATCACCAGGAACAGCGGCATCGCCGCGACGCGCGCGACCGGCGTGAAATCGCGCACGACATCGTAGGGCAGCGGCTCCACCCCGGACTGGATCAGCATGGTGGACTGGTGCAGCAGCAACGTATGGCCGTCCGAACTGGCCTTGGCCACCACGTCGCCGGCGGTGGTGCCGTTGGCGCTGGGGCGATTGTCGACCTCGACCGGCACGCCGAGCTTGGCGGTCAGCTTCTCGGCCAGCGTGCGCGCGATGGCGTCCGGCACGCCGCCGGCGGGAAAGGGCACGACCAGCCGCAGCGGGCGGGCGGGGAAGGACATCGGGGCGGAGCGGGCGGCGACCGATGGCGCGGCGGAAGGCGCGGCGGAAGTCGCCGCCGATGGCGTGGCGGGTGGCGGGGCGGATGTCGCGGCGGAGGGCGCGGCAGGCGCAGCGGCCAGCGCATCGCTGGCCGGGCCGAGGAGAGCCGACAGAAGGCACATCATGCCCACCGCGCGCCCGGGGCCCGAAGCCGCGCCCGGTCGCGCGCCGCGCGCGCCGGTCGCCGTCACGGCGGGGAAGTGCAACGTCGCCTTACCTCGCCAAAGCCGCGCAAGCATGCGTACTTCGGGCATCAAGATCCTCCGGGGCGCCATGCTGGCGGGGCGCCTGGATTGGCTGACAGGGGTGAGCGAGGCAGCGTTGTTCTTGCTGTGGACGATTGTACGGAGTCGGTTCCGGCGAGCACAGACCGCGTTAACCATAGCCGGGTCAACCCGGACGCACATCGGTCGGCCCCCGGTTACGCCAACTGGCGAGCCCTATAATCCGCGCCATGTCCGAATTCCTGTTGCGGCCGATGGCTTCGGCCGACTTGCCTGAAGTGCTGGCGGTGCAGGCGCAGTGCTACCGCCCCGAACTGATCGAATCGGCCGACGCGCTGGCCAGCCGCCTGGCGCTGGCCCCAGCGCTGTGCTGGGTCGCCGCGCACGCCGATGCGCCGCGGCGGCTCGCCGCCTATCTGCTGACCCACCCGTGGCCGCGCGAGACGCTGCCGCCGCTCGACGGCGTGCTGCAGCTCGACGGTGAGGCCGGCGACACGCCCCTGACCTGGTTCATCCACGACATGGCGGTGGCGCCGGCCGGACAGGGGCAAGGCCTGGCGAAACGGCTGTATGCGAAGGCGCGGCAGGGCGCGATGCAGGCGGGCCTGCGCTGCTCGCGCCTGATCGCGGTACAGAGTGCGGCGCGCTGGTGGCAGGGGCTTGGCTATGCGCCGGTGGCGCTTGCCACGGAAGCGGCGACCAGGGTGTCGCGCTATGGGGAAGGGGCGGTGGTGATGGGCACGCAGATCGGGGAGTCGAAGAACGGCGCGGTGGCATAGCGACCGCCCTGCGCCCTCTCCCCCAGCCCCTCTCCCGCAAGCGGGAGACGGGCGCCAACAGGCAGCGATCCTTTTTTCGCACTGGGTTTTCTCTCTCCCTCAACGGGAAAGGGAGGCCAGCCTGCAGCGATATTCTGTTTCGTACTGTGTTCTCCCGCTCCCGCTTGCGGGAAAGGGTCGGGGAGAGGGAGCAGACGCCCGTATGCCGACGCCGCCCCCCTGCCCCGCGAGCCGTTCAGCGCGGCAGCTCCGAATGCCCCATCAGGAAGGCGTCGACCGAGCGCGCGGCCTGGCGGCCTTCGCGGATCGCCCAGACCACCAGCGACTGGCCGCGGCGCACGTCGCCCGCGGCGAACACCTTCGGCACGTTGGTGAAGTACGCGCGCTCGCCTTCGGTCGAGGCCTTGGCGTTCTTGCGCGCATCGGTGTCGACGCCGAACGCTTCGAGCATCGAGCCCACCGGGTTGGTGAAGCCCATCGCCAGCAGCACCAGGTCGGCCTTCAGCACGAACTCGCTGTCCGGCACTTCCTGCATGCGGCCGTCCTTCCATTCGACGCGGCAGGCTTTCAGCGCGGTGACCTTGCCGTTCTCACCGATGAATTCCTTGGTCGCCACCGACCAGTCGCGCTCGCAGCCTTCCTCGTGCGACGACGAGGTGCGCAGCTTGATCGGCCAGTACGGCCACACCAGCGGCTTGTTCTCTTCCTCCGGCGGCTGCGGCAGCAGCTCGAACTGGGTCACCGAGACCGCGCCATGGCGGTTCGAGGTGCCGACGCAGTCCGAGCCGGTATCGCCGCCACCGATCACCACGACGTGCTTGCCGTCGGCGCGGATCTCGTTGGGGCCGTCGCCGGCCACTTCCTTGTTCTGCGGAATCAGGAATTCCAGCGCGAAATGCACGCCCTGCAGCTCGCGCCCCGGCACCGGCAGATCGCGCGGCACTTCGGCGCCGCCGGCCAGCACGACCGCGTCGAACTGGTCCATCAGTTCCTGTGCCGTGATGGTTTCGCGCGCGTAGTTCTTGATGCCGGCCGGCAGCTTGCCGTCGGTCACCATCACGCCGGCGCGGAAGGTCACGCCCTCGGCCTGCATCTGCGCCATGCGGCGGTCGATCAGCGTCTTCTCCAGCTTGAAGTCGGGGATGCCATAGCGCAGCAGGCCGCCGATGCGGTCGTTCTTCTCGAACACCGTGACGTCGTGGCCGGCGCGCGCCAGCTGCTGCGCGGCGGCCAGGCCCGCGGGACCCGAGCCGACCACGGCCACGGTCTTGCCGGTCTTGTGCGCCGGCGGCTGCGGCTTGACCCAATCCTCTTCCCAGGCCTTGTCGCCGATCGCGCGCTCGATCGACTTGATGCCGACCGGATCTTCATTGATGCCCAGCGTGCAGGCGGCCTCGCACGGCGCCGGGCAGATGCGGCCGGTGAACTCGGGGAAGTTGTTGGTCTGGTGCAGCACGTCGATCGCCGACTTCCAGTCCTGGCGATACACCAGGTCGTTGAAGTCCGGGATGATGTTGTTGACCGGGCATCCGTTGTTGCAGAACGGGATGCCGCAGTCCATGCAGCGCGCGCCCTGCACCTTGGCTTCGTTGTCGCTCAGCCGGAACACGAATTCCTTGTAATGCCGGACCCGCTTCGGTGCCGGTTCGTAACTCTCGCTCTGGCGCGGAAATTCGAGAAAGCCAGTCGCCTTGCCCATGTCGCTTCCTTGGGTTGTGCTCGGAGCGCAGCGCGACGCGCGCGCCCCGTTGTGAGGTCATTGTGGTGTGGTGGACGGCGCGGCGGCAGCGATTCGCCACCGTTGCCGCCCTCGCCGTCCCGGCTGCAGTGCCCGCCCTCAGGCGGCGATCGCCTCGCGGTCGCTGTCGCGCGCGGCCTGTTCCTTGGCGTACATCTCGCCCAGCGCGCGCTTGTACTCGGTCGGGAAGACCTTGACGAACTTGCGGCGCGCCGTGGTCCAGTCCGACAGCAGCGCCTTGGCACGCTCCGAGCCGGTGAAGCGGAAGTGCTGCTCGATCAGGCCGCGCAGGATCACCTCGTCCAGCTGGCGCTTGCCGCCGAGCTTGTGCCAGCTCGCCGGGCTCTGGCCCTTCTCCTGGTCGGCGGCGCCCAGCACCGCTTCGAGCGCGACCATCGAGGTGTTGCAGCGCTTGTCGAACAGGCCGTCCTCGTCGTAGACGTAGGCGACGCCGCCCGACATGCCGGCGGCGAAGTTGCGGCCGGTGGCGCCCAGCACCACCACGGTACCGCCGGTCATGTATTCGCAACCATGGTCGCCGGTGCCCTCGACCACCGCGACGGCGCCCGAGTTGCGCACCGCGAAGCGCTCGCCCGCCACGCCGTTGAAGAAGGCCTCGCCCGCGATCGCGCCGTACAGCACGGTATTGCCGACGATGATGTTGCGGGTCGGATCGCCGCGGAACTCGTGCGGCGTGCGCACGATCACGCGGCCGCCCGACAGGCCCTTGCCGACGTAGTCGTTGGCGTCGCCCACCAGATCCAGCGTGATGCCGTGGGCCAGGAACGCGCCGAACGACTGGCCGGCGGTGCCCTGCAGCTGGATGTGGATGGTGTCGTCCGGCAGGCCCTCGTGGCCGTACTGGCGCGCCACCACGCCCGAGAGCATCGCACCGACGGTACGGTTGACGTTCTTGATCGGCTGGATGAACGACACGCGCTCACCCTTGTCGATCGCCGCACGCGACTTGGCGATCAGCACGTGGTCGAGCGCCTTGCCCGATTCCGGCGCCAGGCCGTGGTCCTGCGTATCGGTGTGGAAACGCGGCTGCTCGCCCGGGAACGGCGGCTGGTAGAAGATGCGCGAGAAGTCCAGGCCGCGCGCCTTCCAGTGCTCGATGCCGGCACGGGTGTCGAGCAGGTCGGCGCGGCCGATCAACTCGTCGAAACTGCGGATGCCCAGCTGCGCCATGATCTCGCGCGCTTCCTCGGCGACGAAGAAGAAGAAGTTGACGACGTGCTCGGGCTTGCCCTGGAATTTCTTGCGCAGCACCGGGTCCTGCGTGGCGACGCCGACCGGGCAGGTGTTCAGATGGCACTTGCGCATCATGATGCAGCCCTCGGCGACCAGCGGCGCGGTGGCGAAGCCGAACTCGTCCGCGCCCAGCAGCGCGCCGATCACGACGTCGCGGCCGGTCTTCATCTGGCCGTCGGCCTGCACGCGGATGCGGTTGCGCAGGCCATTGAGCATCAGCGTCTGCTGCGTCTCGGCCAGGCCCAGCTCCCACGGCGTGCCGGCGTGCTTGATCGACGACCACGGCGAGGCGCCGGTGCCGCCATCATGGCCGGCGATCACCACGTGGTCGGCCTTGGCCTTGGCCACGCCGGCCGCGACCGTGCCGACGCCCACTTCGGAGACCAGCTTGACCGAGATGTCGGCCTGCGGATTGACGTTCTTCAGGTCGTGGATCAGCTGCGCCAGATCCTCGATCGAATAGATGTCGTGGTGCGGCGGCGGCGAGATCAGGCCGACGCCCGGCACCGAATAACGCAGCTTGCCGATGTAGTCCGACACCTTGTGGCCGGGCAGCTGGCCGCCCTCGCCAGGCTTGGCGCCCTGCGCCATCTTGATCTGGATCTGGTCGGCCGAGGCCAGGTATTCGGCGGTCACGCCGAACCGGCCCGAGGCGACCTGCTTGATCTTCGAGCGCAGCGAATCGCCGTCCTTGAGCTCGATGTCGCGCTCGACCACGTCGTCGCCCAGCAGGCTCTTGAGCGTGTCGCCGTTCTTGATCGGAATGCCGCGCAGCTCGTTGCGATAGCGCTTCTCGTCCTCGCCGCCCTCGCCGGTGTTCGACTTGCCGCCGATGCGGTTCATCGCGATCGCCAGCGTGGTATGCGCCTCGGTCGAGATCGAGCCGAGCGACATCGCGCCGGTGGCGAAGCGCTTGACGATTTCCTTGGCCGGCTCGACTTCCTCCAGCGGAATCGCCTTGGCCGGATCGACCTTGAATTCGAACAGGCCGCGCAGCGTCATGTGGCGGCGGCTCTGGTCGTTGATCAGGTTCGCGTATTCCTTGTAGGTCTGGTAGGCGCCCTGGCCCTCGTTGGCGCGCACGGAGTGTTGCAGCTTGGCGATCGAGTCCGGGGTCCACATATGCTCTTCGCCGCGGATCCGGAAGGCATATTCGCCGCCGGCGTCGAGCATGTTCTCCAGCACCGGGCTGTCGCCGAAGGCGTCACGATGCAGGCGCAGCGCTTCCTCGGCGACCTCGAAGATGCCAATGCCCTCGACGTTCGACGCGGTACCGTGGAAGTACTTCTGCACCAGCTCGCGCGACAGGCCGATGGCCTCGAAGATCTGCGCGCCGGTGTACGACATATAGGTCGAGATGCCCATCTTGGACATGACCTTCTGCAGACCCTTGCCGATCGCCTTGATGAAGTTCTTGATCGCCTTCTCGGCCGACAGGTCGCCCGACAGGCCGCCGGCCATTTCGGCCAGCGTCTCCATCGCCAGGTACGGGTGCACCGCCTCGGCGCCATAGCCGGCCAGCAGCGCGAAATGATGGACTTCGCGCGCCGAGCCGGTCTCGACCACCAGGCCGGTGGACGTGCGCAGGCCCTTCTCCACCAGGTGATGGTGGATCGCCGAGGTGGCGAGCAGCGCCGGAATCGCGACGTGCGACGGATCGACGCGGCGGTCCGACACGATCAGGATGTTGTAGCCGGACTTCACCGCGTCGACGGCCTCGGCGCACAGCGACGCCAGGCGCGCCTCGATGCCTTCCTTGCCCCACTGCGCGGGATAGCAGATATCGAGTTCGTACGAGCGGAACTTGCCGCCGGTGTAGTGCTCGATGTTGCGGATCTTGGCGATGTCCTTGAAGTCCAGCACCGGCTGGGACACTTCGAGGCGCATCGGCGGGTTGATGTTGTTCAGCTCGAGCAGGTTCGGCTTCGGTCCGATGAAGGACACCAGCGACATCACCATGTTCTCGCGGATCGGATCGATCGGCGGGTTGGTGACCTGGGCGAACAGCTGCTTGAAGTAGTGGTACAGCGTCTTGTTCTTCGAGGACAGCACGGCCAGCGGCGAGTCGTTGCCCATCGAGCCGGTCGCCTCTTCGCCGGACAGCGCCATCGGCGCCATCAGGAACTTGACGTCCTCCTGCGTGAAGCCGAACGCCTGCTGGCGGTCGAGCAGCTTGGCGGCGGGCTTGGCTTCGGAGGCGACGTCCTCGGGCTTCGCGTCGATCTCGTCGAGCTTGATGCGCACGGCGTCGATCCAGCTCTTGTAGGGCTTGGCGTTGGCCAGGTTGTCCTTCAGTTCCTTGTCGTCGATGATGCGGCCCTGCTCCATGTCGATCAGGAACATCTTGCCCGGCTGCAGGCGCCACTTCTGCACCACGCGCGACTCGGGGAACGGCAGCACGCCGGCCTCGGAGGCCAGCACCACGACGTCGTCCTCGGTCACATAGAAACGCGCCGGACGCAGGCCGTTGCGGTCCAGCGTCGCGCCGATCTGGCGGCCGTCGGTGAAGCAGATCGCCGCGGGGCCGTCCCACGGCTCCATCATCGCGGCGTGGTACTCGTAGAAGGCGCGACGGTTGTCGTCCATCAGCGTGTGCTGCTCCCACGCTTCCGGGATCATCATCATCATCGCGTGGACCAGCGGATAGCCGGCCATCGTCAGCAGCTCGAGGCAGTTGTCGAACGACGCGGTATCGGACTGTCCGGGATAGATCAGCGGCCACAGCTTGGGCAGGTCCTCGCCCAGCACCGGCGACGAGATGGCGCCGGTACGCGCGTTGATCCAGTTGACGTTGCCCTTGACGGTGTTGATTTCGCCGTTGTGGGCGACCATCCGGTACGGGTGCGCCAGCTCCCAGGCCGGGAAGGTGTTGGTCGAGAAGCGTTGGTGGACCAGCGCCAGCGCCGACACGGCGCGCGCATCCTGCAGGTCGCGGTAGTACTGGCCGACCTGGTTGGCCAGCAGCAGGCCCTTGTAGACCACCGTGCGCGCCGACATCGACGGCACGAAGTACTCCTTGCCGTGCTTGAGCTTGAGTGCCTGGATCGCGTGGCTCGCGGTCTTGCGGATCACGTACAGCTTCCGCTCCAGCGCGTCCGTCGTCATGATGTCGCGGCCGCGGCCGATGAAGATCTGGCGGATCACCGGCTCGGTCTTGCGCACGGTCGGCGACATCGGCATCGCCGCGTCGACCGGCACGTCGCGCCAGCCCAGCACGACCTGCCCTTCCAGGCGGACGGTGCGCTCGAGCTCCTGTTCGCAGGCCAGGCGCGAGGCGTGCTCCTTCGGCAGGAAGATCATGCCGACGCCGTACTCGCCGGCCGGCGGCAGGGTCACGCCCTGCTTGGCCATTTCCTCGCGATAGAACTGGTCGGGAATCTGGATCAGGATGCCCGCGCCGTCGCCCATCAGGTGGTCCGCGCCCACCGCACCCCGGTGATCCAGGTTCTCCAGAATCTTCAGGCCCTGCAGGACGATCTCGTGGCTCTTCTTGCCCTTGATGTGGGCGACCATGCCGACGCCGCAAGCGTCATGCTCGTTGGCGGGGTCGTACATGCCTTGCGCCTGCGGGCGCTCGACGGGCGCTTGGGCCATTTGCGGGGCCATCTGCTGTTGGGCCTGCTCGGCCGGCGGGATTTGCGATTGGTCCACGGGCTTCGATTCCGGTGAGGGCTGCGCGCCTCGTGTGGCATCGGCCGGAACGGCGTTCGCATGCAGTCCGGGGCGGACGTGGTGGGCAGCGAAGGGGACCGCAGCGGCGTACACAGAACGTGACGCGCCGCACAATGAATGTGGGTGGAGCAAATATAAAAGAATCGTCCAATGCCCGCAAAAAAATAAAATGGGGTCAGATCACATTAACTCATGCCCTATTTTGGTGAGGGTCATTAATTAGGGACACATTAAGGTTGCACCATTTCAGGGCAGCCTTGAAAACGGTGGCCTTCGGCGCCGATCATGACGCTTGCGCAGGATCGGGTTCGGTGACCACGCGCTTGGGCCGCCCCTTCGGCAGCGGCTGCACACGCCGTTCCGCATGGCGCGCCAGGCTGCGCAGGAACGCTTCGCTGCCCAGCGGCCAGCCGCTGTGCGCGTGCTTGCGCAGCATGGCCAGCGCGGACGACGACAGCCCTTCCGCGGTCAGCGACTGGTAGCGCGATTGACGTTCGAAAGGCGTATTCCCAAGCGCCCAGTAGACAGAGTGATCGCTCACAAAGGGGCTCGCCTCCAGCCCCACGTGATGGCGGTGGCTGCTCCAGCGGTCCTCGTCCGGCGTGTTCGCCTCGCCGGCGCGGACGGCGTTGCCTTCGGCATAGAGCATGGCCGGCAGCAACCAGGTGTCGGCCTCGAGCACTGCCGAGCGGAAGCGCCCTTCCCACAGCGTGCCGGTGCGGCTGGCGACGCGATTGAAGTAACGGGCGTAGCGGCGGCCCACCGCCTGCATGGTCAGGCTGAGCGCGTCGTCGCGGCGCGGCGTCGCCACCAGATGGATGTGGTTGGGCCTCAGCCCATAGGCATGCACCGCCAGATCGTGCTCGCGCGCCGCCATCCGCAGGCAGTCGAGGTAGAAGCGGTAGTCATCGGGGCCCAGGAATACCGGCTGGCGGTTGTTGCCACGTTGCAACACCAGCGCCGGCAGGCCGGTCGGAGAGAAGCGGGGAAGTCGAGCCATGGCGCCATCGTGTCAAAGCGATGGCGCCATGATAGCTTATCTGTCCCTATTTTTATGTCGACAAGGCGCTCAGTTCTGCTCGCCGACGGCGAACATCCGCCGATGCTCGCGGATCGCGTAGCGGTCCGTCATGCCGGCGATGTAGTGAGCGATCAGCCGCGGCGCGTCGCCACCGTGGGCCGCCTGGTATTGCGGCGGCAGCAGGCGCGGGTCGGCCATGAAGGCCTCGAACAGGTCGCTGATGATGCGCTGGGCCTTGGCCGACATCCGCATCACCAGGTAGTGGCGGTACAGATGGCGAAACAGGAAGCGCTTGAGCGCCTGTGCTTCCTCCCGGACCGCCGGGCTGAAGGCGACCAGCGGGCCGGCCGCGCGCACCGCGTCGATATCGGCGGGCCGTGCGGCGGCAATATTGCGCTGGGTCGTCTCGATCAGGTCGACGATCAGCGTGTTGATCATCCGGCGGACCGTCTCGTTGATCAGGCGCCGGCCGTTGATGCCCGGATACGCGGCCATGACCTCGGCGCGATGGCGGCCCCACATCGGTACCTCGTCCATCTGTTCCAGCGTCAGCAGCCCCGAGCGCAGCCCGTCGTCGATATCGTGGTTGTTGTAGGCGATCTCGTCGGCCAGATTCGCCAGCTGTGCCTCCAGCGACGGCTGCGTGCCTTCCAGGAAGCGGCGCCCCAGTTCACCCAGCGCGGCGGCGTTGACGCGCGAGCAATGTTTGAGGATGCCTTCGCGGGTCTCGAAGGTCAGGTTCAGGCCGTTGAAGCCGCCGTAGCGCTCCTCGAGCTCGTCCACCACCAGCAGGCTCTGCAGATTGTGCTCGAAGCCGCCGTGGTTCTTCATGCAGGCATTGAGCGCATCCTGCCCGGCGTGGCCGAACGGCGTGTGGCCGAGGTCGTGCGCCAGCGAGATCGCCTCGACCAGATCCTCGTTCAACCGCAGGTTCCGGGCGATCGACCGCGCGATCTGCGCCACCTCGAGGCTGTGCGTCAGCCGCGTCCGAAACAGATCGCCCTCGTGATTGACGAACACCTGCGTCTTGTATTCGAGCCGGCGGAACGCGGTGCTGTGGATCACGCGGTCGCGGTCGCGCTGGAACTCGCTGCGCGAGGACGACGCCGGTTCGGCGTGGACACGCCCGCGCGACTGCGCCGAGTGCGCGGCATAGGGAGCGAGATGGCTTTCGAGGTCGGTCATGCGGCAATCCGGTTGGGCGATGCGGGCATCGTCTGAGGGTTGCGAGGCATGGCCGACCGCTTACGCGACCGGTGCCTCGACGGGACGTTTCAATACGGCATGTTGCAGCGTGGTGCGCAGGTCCGCGTCGGGCACGCTGGTGATCAGCGCCGCGCCGAGCTTCTTGAGCAGGATGAACTTGATCTGGCCGGCCTCGGCCTTCTTGTCGACCTTCATCAGCTCGATGTAGCGATCCACGCCCAGATCGGGCGCCACCACCGGCAGCATCGCCGCGGCCACCAGCCGCTCGATGCGCGAGCGCGTCTCGATGTCGATGAAGCCCAGCCGCAGCGACAGGTCCGCGGCCATCACCATGCCGCAGCCCACCGCTTCGCCGTGCAGCCACTCGCCGTAGCCCATGCCGGCCTCGATCGCATGGCCGAAGGTATGGCCGAAATTGAGCGTGGCGCGGATGCCGCCCTCGCGCTCGTCGGCGGCCACCACCGCGGCCTTGATCTCGCAGGAGCGCTGCACCGCGAGCGCCAGCAGGTCGGCATCGCAGGCATTGAGCGCGCCGATATGCTGTTCGATCCAGGCGAAATAGTCCGCGTCGGCAATCGCGCCGTGCTTGATCACCTCGGCCAGGCCCGCGGCCAGTTCGCGCGGCGGCAGCGTCCTGAGCGTGCCGATATCGGCGATCACCGCCTGCGGCTGGTGGAAGGCGCCGATCATGTTCTTGCCCAGCGGATGGTTGATGCCGGTCTTGCCGCCCACCGACGAATCGACCTGGGCCAGCAGCGTGGTCGGCATCTGCACGAACGGTACGCCGCGCATATAGCAGGCCGCCGCAAACCCCGTCATGTCGCCGACCACGCCGCCGCCCAGTGCGATCAGCGTGGTCTTGCGGTCGGCGCCGGCGCCAAGCAGCGCATCGAAGATCAGGTTCAGCGTCTGCCAGTGCTTGAAGGACTCGCCGTCGGGCAGCGTCACCGTGCGCACGATCTTGCCCAGGCCGGTCAGCGTCGCCTCGACCCGCGCCGCGTACAGCGGGCCCACGGTCTCGTTGGTGACAATGACGGCGTGGCGGCCACGGATATGGGGAGCCAGCAGGTCGGCGCGCTCGAGCAGGTCGGCGCCGATATGGATGGGATAGCTGCGCTCTCCCAGGTCGACTTCAAGCGTGATCATCGGTCTTGGTATCTTGCGCCGGCTCGATGTCGGCATCGCTGTGGGGATCGTTGCGGGGATCGCCGTGAGGAGGATCGTTGCGGGCGTCGTTCAGGGCATCGTTGCCGCCGGCCGCCGCGGCGACCCAGCCGGACATCTCGAGTTGCATCAGCACCATATTAGCAAGCTGGGCTACCGAGGGCTTCCCGGTCTCGATGATGAAATCGGCCACCTCGCGATAGAGCGGGTCGCGTTCGGCGTACAGCGCCTCGAGGCGGCCCTTCGGATCCTGCGTCTGCAGCAGCGGACGGTTGCGGTCGTGCCGCGTACGCAGCCACAGGTCGTGCGGGCTGGCGCGCAGATAGACCACCGTGCCGCGGGCCTTCAGCCGGTTGCGGTTTTCCGGCCGCAACACCGCGCCGCCGCCGGTCGCCAGCACGATGCCCTGGCGCTGCGTCAGCTCGTCGATCATCTGCGCCTCGCGGTCGCGAAAGCCGCTCTCCCCTTCGTGATCGAAGATCACCGGGATGCGAACGCCGCAGCGCGCCTCGATCTCATGGTCGGAATCGAAGAAGGAATAGCCGAGGCGGCGGGCCACGGTGCGGCCGACAGTAGTCTTGCCGGCGCCCATCAGGCCGACGAAAAAAAGGTTCGGACGGGAAGCGGTCACGGATTCGCGGCGAGCCGATCGGCGCTCTGCAGGCGGCTCGCGGGTTGGAAACGGCATCATCTTCTTATGTCGGGCCCGGCGGGGCAAGACCCGTGCAAGCGCCTGGCCGGCACGAGGAGCAAATCCCTGGCGAAAATCGCCCGATTCTGCCGCATGCCGGCGCCGCCGCTGCTTTTGCGGGCCTCAGTCTACTGCATCCCGCCGGGCGGGGCGCGCGCGTGGCCGGGGACCGGCGCGACGGCATCGTGCAGGATGCGCGGCGTCAGGAAGACCAGCAGCTCGGTGCGATCGCGCCAGACCGAGCGGCTGCCGAACAGCCGGCCGAGCACCGGGATATCGCCCAGCAGCGGCACCTTGGCGGCATCGCCGCGGTCGGCGCGCGTATAGATGCCGCCGATCACCGCGGTGCCGCCGTTCTCGAGCAGCACCTGCGTCTGCACGTGCTTGGTATCGATGGCGAAGCCCTGCGTGGTCTGCACGCCGACGCTGTCCTTGCTGACGTCGACATCGAGCAGCACCTGCCCCTCGGGCGTGATCTGCGGCGTCACCTCCAGCTTCAGGTTGGCCTTGCGGAATTGCACCGAGGTCGCGCCGCTGGAGGTGGCCGCCTGATAGGGCAGCTCGGTGCCCTGCTCGATCAGCGCCTTGATATTGTTGGTGGTGACCACGCGCGGGCTCGATACGATCTTGCCCTTGCCGTCCGCCTCCAGCGCCGACAGCTCCAGCGCGACGAAGCGGCTCGCTGCGCGGTTGAACAGGCTGACCGCCAGATGGCCGGGGTCGGCGCCATGCAGCGCGCCGGCCGGCAGACTGAGCAAGGGGCCGGGCTCGCCGGCCGCGCCCGGCAGCACGTCCGCCCACGTATCGGCGACGCGGCCGCGGCCGTATTGCGCGGCAAAACCCAGCTTGACGCCCAGATTGCGGCTGAACTTGTCGTCGGCCTCGACGATGCGGGCCTCGATGATGACCTGGCGCACCGGCACGTCGATGCGGGCCAGAAATGCCGCGATCTGCTGCAGCCGCTCGGGCAGGTCGGCGACGAACAGCTGGTTGGTACGGGCGTCCGCCGTCAGGCTGCCGCGACGGGAGAGCAGGCGAAGGGGGGATGCGCCCGCCGAAGCGTCTGCCGAGGCGCCTCCATAAGCGCCCGCGTACGTGCCCTGCCCATGCGACCCGCCATACGACCCCGGCCTCGCCGCCGGCGCGCCCGGACCGCTGCCCAGCAGCAGCCGGCGGACATCGTCGGCGCGCTGATAGTTCAGCTGGAACACCTGGCTATCGACCGGTTCCAGATCGGCCAGTTGCTGGCGCGCCTCCAGTTCGTGCCGGTCCCGGGCCGCCAGCTCGGCGCGCGGGGCGACCCACAGCACATTGCCCTCGCGCCGCGACGCCAGCCCCTTGGCATCGAGCACGATGCGCAGCGCCTGTTCCCAGGGCACGTCCTTGAGCCGCAACGTCAGATTGCCTTGCACGCTGTCGCTGGCGACCACGTTCAGGTCGGTGAATTCGGCGAAGACCTGCAGCAGCGCCCGGATATCGACACGCTGGAAATTGAGCGACAGGCGGTCGCGCATCGGCGAAGCCGCGGCGCCGGGCGGCGACGCGAGGACGGCGGGCGCGCCGAGCACCTGCAGCGGGATGGCGAGCGCCAGCGCCAGCGCCAACTTCCACGAAGCAGGTCGCCGCAGCGTGGGCCCCGTCATGCCGGCGCATCCAGCGCAAGGCGAGCGGTCGTCTCGATCCATCGATCCTCTCCGTTCCAGACGCGCTCGCGCAATACGATCTCGTCCCGCCCGATGCGCACCACGACGCCATCGTGGCGCCCCAGGCGCTGGCCCGTCTGCAGCGCCGCCACCATGCCATCGGCGCCATCCACGCGCACCACGCCGAAGGCACGGCCCGCGCTGTGCAGGCTGCCGACCATGCGGATCTGCTCCAGGGCATACGCCTCGAGCGGCTCGCGCGCCCGCGCCGCGAACGAATCGTTTGGCGGCGCGAATACCGGTGCGGCCAGCCGCGCGTAGGCGAAAGGGTCGGCCGCCGCCGGGTCGTTGTCGCCGGGATGGCCGCCGTCGCGCAACGGCAGCCGCAGCGCGTGGTCCAGCGGCGCGGGCATCCATGTCCATGACGGCGGAGCCTGCGGTATGGTCTTGCCTCGCGATGTGCGCGCCGCCCGCTGCTGCGCGTCGCGTTCGGCGGCATCGAGCGCCCGGTAGGCCAGCGCGATCGCCTCCATCGTCATCCCGCCGTCGTCCTTGCCATCCTTGCCGGCCGCCAATTGCATCGACTGCAGCGTCACCAGCCGTGGCAAGGCCGCGATGTCGGCCAGCCAGGCCGCGATCTCGCGATAGCCGCCGTCGACGCGGAGCCTCAGCGGAATCCGGGCGAACTGCTCGTCCGACGCCGCCGCCTGCGGCTGGAACAACGCGATCCGCAGCCCGCGCGCGGTGGCAAGCGCGCTCAACGTGACCAGCAGGTCGTCGATACCGCCATGGTCGGGCAGATGGCGCTCGCGCATCGTCAGCGCCTGCGTCAGTTCAGCCAGGCGCTGACGCATCGGCCCGGCGCCCGCCGCATCGGCCGCCTGCCGCCCGGCGGCTTCGCGCAGCGCCGCCTGCTCGGCGTGCCGGCTCTCCAGCAGGGCCAGCTTGTCGCGCCAATGCCAATGCCAGCCGGCCAGCAGCACCGCGCAGGCAACCAGGATGGGCCCCAGCAGGGGCCATGCTGCAAACCCGCGCAGCGCTCCCCGATCGCATTCGGACCACTGGCCGAGCCAGGATGCCGAGGCGGGCGCGATCTCGTCTTCGTCATCCGGCACCATGCGGGCTCCTGTGCTGCGGCGGCGACGTTGGCGTGGAGGCGCCGGCCGTGTCGCCCGTGCCGCCCGAGTCCAAAGCGCGATAGACCAGCCGCACCGAGAACGCGAATCCCGCCGTCGGATCGCCCGCCGTGCCTGCCGCGGAGGACTCCGACCGCGACTCGATCAGTTCGGCGGTCGCCAGCCACGGCAACGGCTCGAGCTCGCGCACCAATGCCGCCACCCGCTCGTGATGGCGCGCCACCCCATCGATCGTCACCGTGCCGTCCCGCTGGCTGACACCGCGCAGGTGGACGCCGCGCGGCACCCGCCGGGCCAACGCATCGAGCAGCCGGGCGGGCCGGCCACGGTCCTGCAGCAGCGCATCGAGCGCGCTGCCGCGCCGGCTCACCGCGGCGATCTCCTGCCGCAACCGGGCCGCCTCGCGCGCCGGCGCTTCCCACTGGCGCGCCCGCTCGGCCAGTGCGCGGTTCTCCTCCTCGACGGCCGCGATACGGCGGTCGAACCCATAGCCACCGACCAGCACGACCGCCCCCGCCAGGCCGGCGGCTGTGCGCCACCCGGGCCGCAGCGAACCGGCCCAGCGCACCAGTTGTTGCGCCAGTTGGTGCGCCAGTTGCGGCGCCAGGCCCGCTGCGCGCTGCCATCGCCAACGCCTGATCCCCTGCTCTCGCACGATGCCCCTCCACCCGTCGATTCGGCACGGCGTTGAACTCGGCGTCGCGATCGCGGCTCTAACCGGCGCTTCCACTGCTGACCGCCGATCGCCGACCGCCCACCCCGCCGCACCTGCCCTGCCTGTTTGCCTGCCCCGCTCTCGCCCGCCGCGCCGGTCCACGCCGGTCCACGCCGCCATCGATGGCGCACGCGGCGCCACGCCCGCCGGCATGGCACGCCGGTGGACCGATTCTCGGCAGGCCGGCACGACACCGGCAATGCCACGCCATGCCCATCGAGCCGGTTTTCGCAAGTCACGACGCGATTGCGCTTGGGCCGCGGCCGCCCATACTGGTATGAGCGACGACGGTTTTTGGTCTTACATCTTGTAACAGCATGGATGCGCCCGCCACGGCACTACCCGCCCGGGAGCCGCGAACGCGAGCGATATAATCCGGGCACCTCCAACTAGGTATTACCCAATGGCTACTGCACAACAGAAGCCGGCTAAACCGGCTCGCCGCCCGCTGTGGATACGCGCCAGCTACTGGGCGCTTGGCCTGATGGCCGCGGGTGTCGTCACGGTGGCCCTGCTGCTCGGCTACGCGCTTCTGGTGGCGGCGCCGAATCTGCCGTCGCTGGACACGCTGACCGACTACCGTCCGAAGATTCCGCTGCGCATCTACACCGCCGACAACGTGTTGATCGGCGAATTCGGCGAGGAGCGGCGCAACTTCGTGCCGATCGCCGAGATCCCCGACGTGATGAAGAAGGCCGTGCTGGCGATCGAGGACGACCGCTTCTACGAGCATGGCGGCGTCGATTTCATCGGCGTGCTGCGCGCGGGCCTGGCCAATCTGCGCGGCGGCCTGTCGCAGGGCGCGTCGACCATCACGATGCAGGTGGCGCGCAACTTCTTCCTGTCCAGCGAGAAGACCTACACCCGCAAGATCTACGAGATGATGCTGGCGTACAAGATCGAGGCGAATCTGAGCAAGGATCAGATCCTCGAGCTGTACATGAACCAGATCTACCTGGGCCAGCGCGCCTACGGCTTCTCCAGCGCCGCGCGCGTCTACTTCGGCAAGTCGATCAAGGACGTCACGGTCGCCGAGGCCGCGATGCTGGCCGGCCTGCCAAAGGCGCCGTCGGCCTATAACCCGGTGGTCAACCGCAAGCGCGCCAAGGTGCGGCAGGAATACATCCTGCAGCGCATGCGCGACCTGGGCTATATCACGCCGCAGCAGTACGACGAGGCGGTTCACGAGGAACTGAAGGTCCGCAACGAGGGCAACGAGTTCTCGACCCACGCCGAATACGTGGCCGAGATCGTGCGCCAGCTGATGTACGCGCAATACCGCGAGGAGACCTACACGCGCGGGCTGACGGTGTACACCACGCTGACCAAGGCCGACCAGGACGCGGCCTACCAGGCGGTGCGCGCCGGCATCATGAACTACGAGCGCAAGCACGGCTATCGCGGTCCCGAGGCCTTCATCGACCTGCCGTCGGATCCGGCCGAGCGCGAGCAGGCCATCGACGACGCGCTGGTCGAGCATCCGGCCAGCGACGACATGCGCTCGGCGGTGGTGACCGCGGCATCGTCCAAGCAGGTACGCGCGGTGCTGCTGTCCGGCGAGGAAGTGGTGATCGAGGGCCAGGCACTGCGCTATATCGCGCCGTCGCTGGCGGCCAATGCCCAGCCCAAGGTCAAGATCCGTCCCGGCGCGATCATCCGCGTGGTGCAGAACGACAAGGGCGCGTGGTCGGTGGCGCAGCTGCCCGAGGTGGCGGCGGCGTTCATCTCGCTGAATCCCGAGGATGGCGAGATCCGCGCAATGGTCGGCGGCTTCGACTTCAACCGCAACAAGTTCAACCACGTCACGCAGGCGTGGCGCCAGCCGGGTTCGAGCTTCAAGCCCTTCATCTATACCGCCGCGCTGGAAAAGGGCTTCTCGCCGGCGACCGTGATCAACGACGCGCCGCTGTCGATCGGTCCCGATACCGGCGGCCAGGTGTGGGAGCCCAAGAACTACGACGGCCGCTTCGAAGGTCCGATGACGATGCGCCGCGCGCTGGCCAAGTCGAAGAACCTGGTGTCGGTGCGGATCCTGCGCGCGATCGGCACGCAGTACGCACAGGAGTTCATCACGCGCTTCGGCTTCGAGGCCGACAAGCATCCGGCCTATCTGCCGATGGCGCTGGGCTCGGGCAGCGTGACGCCGCTGCAGATGGCGGGTGCCTATTCGGTATTCGCCAACGGCGGCTATCGCATCAACCCGTACCTGATCCAGCGCGTGGTCGATTCGCGCGGCAACGTGCTGTCCGAAACCCGGCCGCAGCGTGCCGGCGAGGATGCGGTGCGGGTGCTCGACGCGCGCACGGCCTTTATCGCCGACACCATGCTGCGCGACGTGGTGCGCACCGGTACCGCTTACACGGCCAAGCAGCGTCTGGGCCGCAACGACCTGGCGGGCAAGACCGGTACCACCAACGATGCGGTCGATGCCTGGTTCGCCGGCTATACGCCGAAGCTGGTGGCGGTGGCCTGGATGGGCTACGACCAGCCCAAGAGCCTGGGCGTGCGCGAGACCGGCGGCGGCCTGTCGCTGCCGATCTGGATCAGCTACATGTCGAAGATGCTCAAGGGCGTGCCCGAGAGCCCGGATCGCCAGCCGCCGGAAGGCGTGGTGATGGTGGCCGGTGACTGGACGCTCGAAGAGAATGCCGGCGGCGCCGGCGTGGCCTCGGTGGGCCTGGGCGATCCGTGGCCGGGCAAGGCGCCCGATCCCGGCGCGCCGTCGGCCGCAGATCTGGAACAGGAGAAGCGCCGCATCCTGGAGATGTTCGGCGGCGGCTGATGCGGCCGAACCGATGGCACAACGACAAGGCCAGCCCGGTGGGCTGGCCTTTTACTTTTCACGAGGCGCGAATCGCCATGTTGTCGTTCCCGCGAAAGCGGGAAGCCAGCGTCTTGGTACGCCACTGGGTCCACGCCTTCGCGGGGACGACAGGTCGTTGTCGGCGCCGGTATGCGGGTATCAGCCCAGCCTCAACGTGGTCCCGGCCTGCTGGCTCAGGTAGCGCGACAGCGCCTGGTACAGCTCGGTGCCCTCGCGCGTGTCGACCCAGCGCTGGCCGTCTCGGCGGAAATGAAAGCCCCCTGCGCGCGCCGCGACCCACAGTTCCTGCATCGGCGCCTGGCTGTTGATGATGATCTTCGAGCCGTCCTCGAACTCGAGCTCCATCACATTGCCGCTGCGGTTGATCTCGATATCGGCGTCGGCCGCATCGGCGGCCTGCTCGATCGCGCTTTCCAGCCGATCCAGCTCGCCGGTCGCCAGCGCCAGGAACTCGCTTTCGCTCAAAAGGGACATGCTACACTCCAAGACCGCCAGCCGCGGCCGGTCCCTGCGGGACCCGTTCCGGGCTGATGCATTGTTCTGCGGGCCGATCCGGGTGCAGACCCGAGGGGCCTGCGGGCACCGTTACCGGCCCCGGCTGCCCCGGTCCGCCTCCCGTTCGACCCCTGTTTCCAAGGACGACCCGATGTTGCGTCGTGTTGCGATTGTAGCGGCCTTTGCCGCCGGCCTAGCGATGCCCCTGCTCGGCGGATGCGGCATTCGCGGCCCGCTGGTGATGCCGCAGCGCCCGCCCGCGCCGGCGCAGCCCAGCGTCCCCGATCCCGGCCTGTCGCAGCCGGACGCCGCGCCGATGCCCGCGCGCACGCCGCCGGCCCGCTCGCCTTCGTCCCCCGCGTCCGCTCCTGCCGCCCGATAACATGACCGCATTTTTCCATCGCCGCGCCGGCGTCCTCGCCGTCGAACAGGTGCCGCTCGCGCGTATCGCCGAGCAGTTCGGCACACCGACCTACGTCTATTCGCGCGCGGCGCTGACCGCCGCCTATCAGGCCTACGCCGCTGCCTGCGCGGGCCACCGCGCGCGCGTGCAATACGCGATGAAGGCCAATTCGAATCTCGCCGTGCTGCAGGTGTTCGCGCAGCTGGGCGCGGGCTTCGACATCGTCTCCGGCGGCGAACTGCAGCGCGTGCTGGCGGTGGGCGCCGATCCGCGCAAGGTCGTCTTCTCGGGCGTCGGCAAGTCCGAGGCCGAGATGGAACTGGCGCTGGCGCACGATGTGCTGTGCTTCAACGTCGAATCGATCCCCGAGCTGGACCGCCTGAACGCGGTCGCGGGCCGCGTCGGCAAGCGTGCGCGCGTGTCGCTGCGGATCAATCCGGACGTCGACGCGCGCACCCATCCGTATATCTCCACCGGTCTCAAGGGCAACAAGTTCGGCATCGCCTTCGACGACGTGCTGCCGACCTACCGCGCGGCCGCCGCGCTGCCGCACCTGGAGATCACCGGCATCGACTGCCATATCGGCTCGCAGATCACCGAGGTGTCGCCCTACCTGGAGGCGCTGGACAAGGTGCTCGACGTGGTCGAAGCGCTCGAGCGCGAAGGCATCGCTCTGGCGCATATCGATGTCGGTGGGGGACTCGGCATCACCTATGCCGACGAGACCCCGCCCGATATCACCGGCTTCGCGCGCACGCTGCTCGAACGCGTGGCGCAGCGCGGCCACGGCCATCGCGAGGTCCTGTTCGAGCCGGGCCGCTCGCTGGTCGGCAACGCCGGCGTGCTGCTGACGCGCGTCGAATTCCTCAAGCCCGGCGAGGCCAAGAACTTCTGCATCGTCGATGCGGCGATGAACGACCTGGCGCGCCCGGCGATGTACGAGGCCTTCCATCGCATCGAGCCGGTGGTGCCGCATGCGGGCAAGGCCGTGACCTACGACGTGGTCGGTCCGGTGTGCGAATCGGGTGACTGGCTGGGCCGCGATCGCGCGCTGGCGGTGACGCCGGGCGATCTGTTGGCGGTGATGTCCGCCGGTGCGTATGGCTTCGTGATGAGCTCGAACTACAACACCCGTCCGCGCGCGGCCGAGGTGATGGTCGACGGCGAGACGGTGCATCTGGTGCGCGCCCGCGAGCGCGTCGAGGACCTGTTCCGCGACGAGAAGCTGCTGCCGCGCTAAGTCCGCGACGACTGCCGCGAAGACGTCCCCGCCGCGGTGACCGCGCGGGCGGTTCCGCGCCACCACCACCACAGCCGCGCCCCGAGCAGCGCCGCCACCACGGCGGCGTAGATCGACACCTCGCCGAAATCGTTCTTGCCGGCCTTGTGCCACCAGTAGTGCAGGATCGCCAGCACCGCGATCGCATAGATGCTGCGGTGCAGGGCCTGCCAGCGCCGGCCGCCCAGCCGCCGCACCATCGCGTGCGTCGAGGTGGCGGCCAGCGGCACCATCAGCACGAACGCGGCAAACCCCATCGTGATGAACGGACGCTTGAACACGTCCTTGGCCATATAGGCCAGATCGAAGCCGCGATCCACGCCGAGCCACAGCATGAAGTGCAGCGTGCCGTAGAAGAAGGCGAACAGCCCGAGCAATCGCCGGATCCGCAGCAGCCAGTTCCAGCCGCTCAGGCGCCGCAGCGGCGTCACCGCCAGCGTCGCGCACAGCATCACCAGCGTCCACGTGCCGGTGGAGCGCGTGACGAATTCCAGCGGATTGGCGCCGTACTGGCCGGTCGCGCCGAGGAAGACCAGGCGTGCGAACGGCAGCAGCGCCAGAACCCAGATCAGCGCCTTCAGCGCGCGCAGCCGCGCCGGCGGCAAGGTGCCGGGCGTGGCGGCGGAACGGCGGGCGCCCGTCGGCGACGCTGCCCGCGCGGCGGGTTGGGTTGCGCCCGGGGGCGCGGCAGGCGTCGTGTCGGTGGAAGGCATGCGGGGGCGTAGGCGAACGTTGGCGGAGGCGGGCTGGCGTCCTAGAAGAACTTGCGCAGATCCATGCCCTGGTACAGCGAGGCGACCTGCTGCGCATAGCCGTTGAACGGCAACGTCTTGCGCTTGGGCGCGAACAGCGCCGCGAAGCCGCCGCCCTTGTCGTCGCCGATGCGGCGCTCGGTGGCCTGGCTCCAGCGCGGATGATCGACTTCCGGATTGACGTTCGAATAGAAGCCGTACTCCTGCGGCGCGGCCAGGTTCCAGCTGGTGGCGGGCTGCCTGTCGACGAAGCGGATCGCGACGATCGACTTCGCGCTCTTGAAGCCGTACTTCCACGGCACCACGATGCGCACGGGCGCGCCGTTCTGGTTGGGCAGCACCTCGCCGTACAGGCCGAAGGTCAGCAGCGTCAGCGGATGCATGGCCTCGTCCAGGCGCAGGCCTTCGCGATACGGCCAGTCCAGCACCGGGCTACCCAGTCCCGGCATCTGCTTCTTGTCGGCCAGCGTGACGAATTCGACGTACCTTGCGCTGCCCAGAGGCTCGGCGCGCCGGATCAGCTCGGCCAGCGGAAAGCCGACCCACGGAATCACCATCGACCATCCTTCGACGCAGCGCAGCCGATAGACGCGCTCCTCCATGGCCGCCATGCGCATCAGACCGTCGATGTCATATGTCTTCGGTTGCCGCACCAGCCCTTCGACCTTGACCTGCCACGGACGGGGCCGCAGCGTGCCGGCATTGCGCGCGGGGTCGGACTTGTCGGTGCCGAACTCGTAGAAATTGTTGTAGGTGGTGACGTCCTCGTAGGGCGTGCGCTTGTCGGTCACCACATAGGCGGGATTGGGCGTGGCGGCCAGCTTCTGCCCGCGGCCTGGCTGCTGCGCCAAGGCCTGGCGCGCGGCCCACGGTGCCAGCGCGCTGCCGGCCGCGCCGGCGGCGACCATCGCCAGCCAGCGGCGGCGCGCGGCGAACGCCTCGGGCGGCGTGATCTCGCTGGACGGAATATCGTCACCGCGCAGCCATTTCGGAGAGGGAATCCACATCGTCGTTCCTTGCTTGGCGGAGCGCCGGCGCGCCGGGGGGCCCCACGGACCGCCCCGGGCCGGCACAGTTTGGACCCGCCGGCCGGCATTTGGTGCGGCGGGCCGCCGCGCCCCTTGGCCGACGCCTTACGGCGTGGCGATGTGCCAGACGTTCATCACCTTGTCGCCGGTGCGATCGCCCGGCTTGGTGTCCTTGGCGAAGCGGTACAGCGGCTTGCCGCGATAGGCCCACTGGCGGCTGCCGTCGTCGCGCGTGATGATGGTGTACTGGCCGGTGGCCGAGGTGCCGGGCTGGGCCAGCAGCGGCGGCCAGTTGACGGCGCATTGCCCGTTGCAGACGCTCTTGCCGCTGCCGGCGGTATCGCGGTCGAAGGTGTACAGCGTCAGGCCTTGCGGATCGGTCAGCACGCCGTTGCTGACCTTGACGGTCGGCGGCATGTTGCCGGTGGTGCTGGCACTGCTGCTGGCGCTGGCACTGCTGCTGCCCGAGCCCATGCCCATGCCGGAACAGGCGGACAGCAGGATGGCGGCGGCGACGGTGACGGGAAGGGCAAGACGACCGGAAGCGGTAAGGCGCGAGAGGGTCATGATGTCTGTCTCCAGGAAAAGTCGGCGCCGCCCACCGGCGCCGTGTTTCCCAGTAAACACCCTCAGGCGCCGTTTTATTCCCTTTCCATCAAAAAAACCTGCCCAAAAGGGCAGGTTTCCTCGCTTCGTCGTCGGAAAAGGGCGCCAAAGATCACAATTCGCCGTAGCTGTGCAATCCGGACAGGAACATGTTGACGCCAAGGAAGGCGAAGGTCGTGATCAACAGCCCGATCAGCGCCCACCAGGCCGCCATCGCGCCGCGCAGGCCCTTGATCAGCCGCATGTGCAGCCAGGCGGCGTAGTTCAGCCAGACGATCAGCGCCCAGGTTTCCTTCGGATCCCAGCTCCAGTATCCGCCCCAGGCCTCGGCGGCCCACAGCGCGCCCAGGATGGTCGCAATGGTGAAGAAGGCGAAGCCGACCGCGATCGCCTTGTACATGACGTCGTCGAGCAGTTCCAGCGGAGGCAGGCGCTCGGCCAGAATGCCGCGCTGCTTCAGCAGGTAGGCCACCGCGACCATCGCGGCCAGCGCGAAGGTACCGTAGCCGATGAAATTGGCGGGGACATGGATCTTCATCCACCAGCTCTGCAGCGCCGGCACCAGCGGCTGGATCTCATGCGCATCGCGGCTGACCGTGTACCACAGCAGGAAGCCGACGGCCGCCGACACCACCAGCATCACGAACGGGCCCAGCGCGCCCGTGCGGTAGCGGCCCTCGTAGTACAGGTGGAACAGGGTCGTGATCAGCACGAACAGCACGAACACTTCGTACAGGTTCGACACCGGGATATGGCCGATATCGGGGCCGATCAGGTACGACTCGTACCAGCGCACCAGCATGCCGGTAAAGCCCAGCACCACCGCCGCCCACGCGAGCTTGTGGCCGATGCCGTAGCCGGTCTGCGAACGCGCGAGCAGGCCGCCCCAGTAGAACAGCGTCGAGAGGAACACCAGCGCGCACATCCACAGGATGGCCGATTGGCTCGACAGCAGGTACTTCAGCAGGAAGGCCTGCTCGGCGCGCGCCAGTTCGCCCTGGTACAGCTGCACGGCGAGCAGCGCCAGCACGGCCAGGCCGGCCATCAGCGCGCGCACCGGCTTCCAGTGCCAGCCCAGCAGCGCGAAGGTGGGCACCGCGCCGATCAGCACTGCCTTGTCGTAGCCGTCCATCCACTGGCCGTAGCGCGCCAGGCCGACGCCGGCGCCGACCGCCAGCAGCAGCGCAAAGAGCCAGTCCAGCCACGACAGCCGGCGCAGGAACGACGGCTCCAGATACGAAGTGTCCGCTGCCGCAGGCGCGTGGCTTTCGTCCGCCGTGGGGTTGGCGGGGGCGTGCAGCTTGGAAGAATTGGAAGACATGACGAAATCCCTACCGTGTCGCCGGCGCCGCCGGTGGCGCGTCCTGCGCTGCCGCCGCGGCACGCTGCACGTCCTCGCGCAGCGCGGCGAATTCCTTCTCGAAGTCCAGGGTGCGCCGCTGGGTCGACATTGCCATCAGCACATGGCTGCCGGCGGCGCGTTGCGCGCCGTCGCTCGGCGCGGCATCCGGTGCCGCGTCCTTGACCCAGACCCACACGCGGCGCTCGCGGATATAGAGCATCGCAAACACGCCCAGCACCAGCAGCAGGCAGCCAAGATACACGATGTTCTTGCCAGGCGCACGGGTCATCTGGAACACGCTGGCCTTGACCTCCTGGAAGTCGTCCAGCTGCAGGAATACTGGCGCCACGTAGAAGAAACTGTCCGACAGCGCGTTGATGGCCTGCTGCAGGAAGGCGCCGCTCTGCGCGCTGTTGGCGACCACCGGCAGGTCGGCGCGTTCGCGCGCGAGCTGCCAGAGCTCCCACATCGAGCCGTTCAGGATCTTCAGCAGCACGTCGGCCGCCTTCTGCTGCTCGGCCTGCGGCACCGAGCGCTCGAGGAAGGCGGCGATCGCGGCGAAACCGCCCGGCGGCGCATCGGCATCGTGCCGCACCGCGCCAGCGAACAGGTCCAGTGCGCGGCGCGCGCTCTCGGCCAGTTGCGCCCGCACCTCGCCCCGGTCCTCGCCCGGCATCGAGGCCAGCGCGAAGCGGCGCGCGGCCTCGCCACGCAGCGCGCTGTCCTGCAGCGCCGCGCGCAGCCGCATCCAGTCGGCCACGCTGCCCTGCTCGTCGGCCGGGATGCGCAGATAGCGGAACGACTCGTTCGGCGAGTCGCGCGTGCCGGCCAGGAACACCGACTGGCCGTCGAGCTGCACCGGCACCATGTAGTTGTGGAATTCGCGCGCCTGGCCGTCGCGGTCGCGCAGCTTGTACTGCACCGACGGGCCGACGTTGCGCAACTGCTTCTCGCGCTCGGGATTGGCGGCCGCGCCCAGGCGCGCCTCGATCCGCTCGTTCAGCGAGCGCGTCGCCACGCCGCGCGCATCGGTCTTGCCCGAGGCATCGGTGACGTTCTCGATGTTCATCAGCCGGAAGTCGCTGAACTCGACCGCCAACCCTTGCGCATCGACATCGCTGCCGGTGCCCTTCAGCGGCGCGCTGTTGCCGACCGTGCCGGCGAACGGGAAGGGCTTCGCCGTGCTGCCCTGCATCGGATAGCCGACGAACTTGAGCCGCGAGCCGCCGTCCTCGAAGCTGGACTGGTAGATCGCGATGCCGTCGACGATCAGCGGCTCGTTGACCTTGATGGTGGCGCTGGTCTGCTTGCCGGTCGCGCGGTCGGTGACGACCACGTCGGAGGCGAACAGCTTGGGCATGCCGGTCGAATAATGCTCGATGATGAATTTCTTCAGCGTCAGCGTGAACGGCAGGTCCTGCACCAGCGCGCCGTCGGCGACGTTCAGGATCGCGGTCGACACAGTCGCGCCCTCGGGTACGAAGGCGTTGCCGCGAAAGCCGGGATTGCTGCTGGAGAGCCGGTGCTGCGGGGGAATCTCGTTGATCACCGCGTTGCCGCGGATCGGCGTCTTGCCGCCGAACCACATCTGCGCGCGGATCAGCATGTCGCCATCGAGCAGGCCGCCGATGCAGATCACCACGATGGCGGCGTGCGCGAGGATATAGCCCAGCTTGTTGGCCGCGCCGGCCTTGGCCGCCAGCAGCGTGGCGCCCTCGTGCTCGACCTGGCGCACGCGATAGCCGCGGTTGGCCAGCAGCGCGCCCAGGCGCTGCACCGCGCCGGCACGCGAGGGCGCGGCCTCGAACTCGACGCGGTGGTGGAATGCGCGCAGGCTGCGCTCGCGCACGTGGTCCTTCCACGAGCGCATGTCGGCCACCATCTTCGGCGCATTGCGGACCAGGCACAGCGAGGTGGACACCACCAGGAAGGCGAGGATCAGCAGGAACCACCACGAGCCGTAGACCTTCTGCAACGACAGCGCGTGGAACAGATCGGCCCAGAACGGCCCGAACTGGTTCACGTAGTTGGCGTACGGCTCGTTCTGCTTGAGCACGGTGCCGATCACGCTGGCGATCGAGATCACCGACAGCAGCGCGATCGCAAAGCGCATCGACGAGACCAGCTCGACGGTATCGCGCACCAGGCGGTGGGGGGTCTTCAGGCGCAGGCCCGAAGTGGAAGCGGTCGGCATGGCAGGAAAGGCAGGAGGCGCAAAGCGCAAAAGACAAAGAGGGAGGCTCGCTGACGCAGGCCACCCTCTTCGATTATCGCCGGCTTGTTTGGTTGCGCCCCCGCGCCGCGCCGGCGAGGGCCGGCCGGCCCGGGGCTACCAACCAGTGAGCTTAGCGCAGGCCGGCGACGTAGTCCGCCACCGCCTTGATCTCGGCGTCGGACATCCGCGCCGCGACCTCGGTCATCACCGCGTTGTTCTTGCGGCCGCCCTGGCGGAAGGCCACCAGCTGGGCTTCGGTGTACTCGGAGAACTGGCCGCCGATGCGCGGATACTGCGCCGGGATGCCGGCGCCGGCCGGGCCGTGGCACGCCGCGCAGGCGGGCACGCCCTTGTTGGCGATGCCGGCGCGGTAGATCTTCTGGCCCTGCTCGATGGTGTCCTTGTTCTTCGCGCTGGCGGGCTTGAGCGTCTGACGGGCCAGGTAGGCGCCGACGTCGCGCATTTCCTGATCGGTCAGCTGCGCCGCGATCGGCGTCATGATCGGGTTGTTGCGCACCTTGGCCTTGAAATTGGCCAGCTGCTTGTCGGTGTATTCGGGATGTTGGGCGGCCAGTTTCGGATTGACCGCGGCGCCGCTGTTGCCGTTGGCGCCGTGGCAGCTCAGACAGGCGGGAACATTGCGATCCGGCGCGCCCTGCGTGTAGAGGGTCTCGCCCTTGGCCGGGTCCGCCTTGACGGCGGCTTGCTCGGCGGCCGAGGCCAGACCCGTGAAGGCCGTTGCCGGCAAGGCCAGTGCTACGACAGCCACAAGTTTCGCAATGCCATTCATTCGCACACCTTGTCTGAATTGTTTTGAATTCGCTATCGCGTGCCGGTCAGCCTCCGGCCTGCGGTGAGGACGCGCATTGGGGCGAAAAGACGGGACAGACCCGTTGGCAGACCACTGCCGGCCGGCAATATCAGGTCATGCCGGCCGCCAACAAGGCCAAAAGAACGTCGAACGCCACCCGGCCGGGAGGCCGTTAACCGCGGTATTGTACAATAAATCGCTTCTCGGATAGACGCTTGGCGCACTCCCGCGCGGGCCTCCCGAACCCTCCTCTCCCTCATGTCTCTCCTACACCAGGCCCGCTTCTTCACCACCGTCAACCATCTGCGCGACCTGCCGGCCACCGCTGTGCCCGAGGTCGCGTTTGCCGGACGGTCCAATGCGGGCAAGTCGACCGCCATCAACGTGCTGTGCAACCAGAAGCGGCTGGCGTTCTCGTCCAAAACCCCCGGCCGCACGCAGCACATCAATTTCTTTGCCGTGGCGCCGGTCAAGGCGCCCGATCCGTTGGCCTTCCTGGTCGACCTGCCGGGCTACGGCTATGCGCAGGTGTCGGGCTCGGCCAAGTACCACTGGCAATCGCTGCTGAGCGACTACGTCCAGTCCCGGCAGCAGCTGGCCGGGCTGGTGATCATGATGGATGCGCGCCGGCCCTTCACCGATCTCGATTGCCAGATGGTCGAGTGGTTTCTGCCCACCGGCAAGCCGATCCACGTGCTGCTGACCAAGGCCGACAAGCTGACCAGCAGCGAAAACGCGCTGGCGCTGCGCGAGACGCGCCGGGTGCTGGCCGACTATGCGGCCCAGCTGGAAAACCCGCCCGTGCTGACGGCGCAGCTGTTCTCGAGCCTGAAGCGCCGCGGCATCGAGGAGGCGCAGCGCCATATCGCCGGATGGCTGGCGCTGCCCGAGGCGCAGCCCGCTGCCGGTGCGCCGCAGGCCGATGCGAACGAAACACCTGGGGCCCAGCCCGCAGACGAGCCCGGCGGCGACGGCAGCCCGTCGTAGGCGAGCGCGCAAAAAAAACCCCGCTGCAAGCAACGGGGGGGAATATTCCCGCCGCGAGGCGGGTACCCGCTCAGGGAGGAGTAGCGGGGGACCTCGCGCCACGCACGCGGCGCAACGCAAAGGGTCCGCGAGTATGATAGCGGGCAGGCACAAAAGTTTAGTTTTTTATTGGACGCGGGACGCCGCCGCACCGGCAGGCCAAGCCCCTGCCACATCCGCTCCGTTGGCCGTGATCCAGTGGCCGCCCCGGTGCCGTGGGCCGCTGCGCTGCGCCGTCCCCTGACTGACGATCCCACCATGTCGACCTTCCCCGAATTCCGCCCCCGCCGCATGCGCCGCGACGACTTCTCGCGCCGGCTGATGCGCGAGAACCGGCTGTCGCCGGACAACCTGATCTACCCCGTGTTCGTGCTCGACGGACAAGGCCAGCGCCAGAGCGTCGCGTCGATGCCCGGCGTCGAGCGCGTGTCGGTGGACCTGCTGCTGCCGGTGGCCGAGCAATGTGTGCAACTGGGCATCCCGGTGATCGCGCTGTTCCCGGTCATCGATCCCTCGCTGAAGACGCCCGACGGTATCGAGGCGACCCGCGAAGACGGGCTGATCCCGCGCGCCGTGCGCACGCTGAAGGACCGCTTCCCCGAGCTTGGCGTGCTGACCGACGTCGCGCTCGATCCGTACACCAGCCATGGCCAGGACGGCGTGCTCGATGCCGACGGCTACGTGCTGAACGAGGAAACCGTCGAGATCCTGGTGCGCCAGGCGCTGACCCAGGCCGCGGCCGGCGTCGACATCGTCGCGCCGTCGGACATGATGGACGGGCGCATCGGCGCCGTGCGCAATGCGCTCGAAGATGCCGGCCACATCCACACCCGCATCATGGCGTACTCGGCCAAGTACGCGTCGGCGTTCTACGGACCCTTCCGCGACGCGGTCGGCTCGGCCGCCAATCTGGGCAAGGGCAACAAGATGACCTACCAGATGGATCCCGCCAACACCGACGAGGCGCTGCGCGAGGTCGCGCAGGACATCATGGAAGGCGCCGACATGGTGATGGTCAAGCCCGGCATGCCGTATCTGGACATCGTTCGCCGCGTCAAGGACGAGTTCCGCTTCCCGACCTACGTCTACCAGGTCAGCGGCGAGTACGCGATGCTGAAGGCGGCCGCGCAGAACGGCTGGCTCGATCACGACAAGGTCATGATGGAATCGCTGCTGGCGTTCCGCCGCGCCGGGGCCGACGGCATCCTGACCTATTTCGCGCTCGACGCCGCCCGCCTGCTGGCGCGCTGATCCATCGCGCATGCAGCTGCTCGGGTTTTCCGCCAGCCAGGTCCATCCGATCGACTCGCTAGAGGCCGCGCGCGCCTTTCTCGCCGAACAGGCCGCGCCGCGCTTCGTCTGGGTCGACTGCACCCTCGCCGAGGTCAGCGCGGCGCCCGCGGCCTGGCGTGACAATGTGCAGACGCTGACCGGCGCGCCGGTGCTGGACCTGCACCTGGCCGACGCCATCAATGCCGCGCATCCGTCGTTCTTCGACACGACGCATGCGTACGACATGGTGATCTTCCGCAAGCTGACATTCGAGACCAGCCGGCTGATTGCCGAGGCAGGCAGCGACGGGCCGGCGCCGGTGGCCGCCCCCGCAGCCAGTACGGGCACCGGAAATCCCACCGGCAGCGGTGGCGCAGAAAGGGCGGCAGGAATATCGGGCGCCCCCGGTGCCGCCGGCACATCGGCGGGCGCGACCAAGCCGCGCCGCCATCCTCCAGGCTTCCTGCCTGCGCTGGCGCGCATCGACACGCAGCCGGTGGCCTTCTTCGTGTTCGACGACGTGCTGGCCACGGTGCGGCCGGGCCAGTCGCGCACGATCGAGCAAGTCCGCCAACGGCTGCTCGAGCTGACCCGCGCGCCGCGGCACGAAGTCCGGACCAACGGCGGCACGGCGCTGGTGCACGGCATCCGTCCGCCGACGCGTCCCGAGGACCTGATGCTGCGGCTTCTCAATGCGATGGTCGACCGCTATCTCGAACTGCGCGCGCCCCTGACGCGCCAGCTCGATCGGTGGCAGCGCGCCCTGCTGAACGCGCGCAGCGGCTTTTCCAGCTGGGAGGGGCTGCTCGATGCGCGCATCCAGCTGCGCCGGCTGGAGCATCTATGCGAGGAACAGCGCGACGCGTTGCAGGAGTTCCGCGACAGCCTGCTCGACAACACCTACAGCGACCCGGCCGGCGGCATCGCCAACGACCGCGACGAGGTGCTGCTGGTGCGCATCAACGACGTGATGGAACACATCCTGCGCGTGCTGGCGCACGCGCGGCGTCTCGAGGATTCAATCGAATCCGCGGTGCAGATCCACTTCTCGGCGGTCGCACACCGGACCAACCGCACCATGCGGATGCTGACGATGATCACCGCGCTGTTCATGCCGCTGACGCTGATCACCGGCGTGTTCGGCATGAATTTCGAGCGCATGCCCTGGCTGCAGGAGCCCAGCGGCTTCTGGTGGTCGATCTCGCTGATGGGCGCCGTGGTGGTGGGAATCGCGGCGATGTGGGCGGTCGGCCGCTGGTTGTGGCGCGAGTGATTCGGCGCCGCAGGCCGGCCCCGGCGTCGCGTCAGGCCCCCGCCGGACCGAACGCGCGTTCCAGGCTGGCCAGGAACCGTCCGGCCGCCTGATAGCCGATCACCCGCACCGGCAGCTCGCGCCCATCGTCGCCGAACAGGATGATGCCAGGCGGGCCGAACAGGCCAAAGCGCTTCAGCAGCGCCTTGTCGTCGGCGTTGTTGGCGGTCACGTCGGCCTGCAGCATCACCACGTCGGCCAGCCGCGCCTGCACGCGCGGATCGCTGAAGGTGAAGCGCTCCATTTCCTTGCAGCTGACGCACCAGTCCGCATAGAAGTCCAGCAGCACCGGCTTGCCGGCGGCGCTGGCCTGCGCGATGCGGGCATCGAGCTCGGCCACCGAGCGAATCCGTTCGAAGCGCACCGCCTCGGCCGCCGGCGCACCGTCGCGGACGCCCGCCACCAGGTGGGACAGCGGCTGCAGCGGATTGCGGCTGCCCGAGGCGAGGCCCACCAGCAGGATCGCACCCGCCAGCGCGGACAGCACGCCCAGCCCCTTGCCCACCCGCGCCACGGGATGCGGCTCCGCGCCCAGGCCATCGAACGCACGCAGGAACACCGCACCGACCAGCAGCAGCGTCGCCCAACCCAGCATCGACAGCCAGGCCGGCAGCACCGGCCCGACCATCCATAGCGCGACGCCCAGCAGCAGGAAGCCGAACACGCGCTTGGTCGCCTCCATCCAGCGGCCGGCGCGCGGCAGCAGGTTGCCGGCGCCGACACCGACCAGCAGCAGCGGCACGCCCATGCCGATCGCCATCGAGAACAGCGCGGTGCCGCCGGTCCAGGCGTCGCCGCTCTGCGCGATATAGGCCAGCGCGCCGGCCAGCGGTGCGGTCACGCAGGGGCCGACGATCAGCGCCGAGATGGCGCCCATCGCGGCGGCGCCGGCGATCTGGCCGCCTGGGCGGCGGTTGGCCGAGTCGGCCAGGCGTGTCTGCCAGCGCTGCGGCAACTGCAGTTCGTACAGTCCAAACATCGAGAAGGCCAGCGCGACCATCAGCGCGGCAAACAGGCCCAGCACCCAGGGCTTCTGCAGCGTCGCCGCGAGCCCCTCGCCGATCAGCCCCGCAGCGACGCCGACGGCGGTATAGACGACCGCCATGCCGAGCACATAGGCCAGCGAGACGACGAAGGCGCGGCCGCGGTGCAGATGCTCGCCGACCACGATCGACGACAGGATCGGCACCATCGGCAGCACGCAAGGGGTGAAGGTCAACAGCAGGCCGAGGCCGAAGAACAGCGCGACGATTGTCAGCAGTTGGCCGCCGGCGAGCGTCGCGGCGATGCGGCCGCTGTCGTCGACCGCCTTGCTGGCGCCGGCCGGTGCCGCGGCGCCGCGGGTTTCGGTGCCGGCGGGCAGCGGCGTCGCGGCGGCGATGGGCGAGGTGGCGCTGGATCGGCCGCCGAGCAGCGCGCCGAGGCCGGCGCCGCCGACTTCGTAGACGCTCTCCATCGGTGGATAGCACAGGCCCTTGTCCGCGCAGCCTTGCGAAGTCACGACCAGCGTCCATTTGCCGTCGGCCGGCGCAGACTCGACCGGCACGCGGATCGTCACGGTGTCGCGGTAGGTCTCCATCTCCTTGCCGAAGGTCTCGTCGAACTTGACCTTTCCGGCGGGCAGATCGGGCGCGCCGAGCTTGACCTGTGCCGGTTGCGCGGCGAAGGCGAAGCGTTCGCGGTACATGTAGTAGCCGGGCGCGACATCGAAGCGGACCTCGACGGTGCGCGCATCGATGGCGCGGGCGGCGAAGCGGAAGGCCTGCTCGGGCGGCAGGAAATCATCCTGGTCGGCCGCGCGGGCAAGGCCCGCGCCCAGGCAGAGCCAGACGGCGAACATCGCCAATGCGATCGCGGCCAGCGTTTGCCAGGCTCGCCAGCCCCGCGAGCGTGGGACGCCCTGCCCCGTGACCCCGTTCATCGACCCCAAGGTGCTGCCCATCGTCGGTTTCCTGCTGTTATTCGTGATGTCGCCTTGCCGCCCGTTCACGCGCGAGCGTCCGGCACCGCGGTCTGCTCGCGTACCCAGTCGAGATAGGCCGGCAGGCCCGCCGCCACCGGCAGCGCGACGATCTCGGGCACATCGTAAGGATGGTGCTGGCGGATGACGGCTTCGAGGGCGTCGTAGCACGCTCGCGTCGTCTTGATCAGCAGCGGCAGTTCGCGCGCGGTTTCGATGGCCCCTTGCCACCAGTACTGCGACTCGCATGCCGGCAAGCGGTTCACGCACGCGGCCACCCGCGCCTCCAGCAGCGCGCGCGCCAGCGCGGTGGCGCTGTCCTCGTCCGGCAGCGTGGTGATCACGATCAGTACCTGCGTTGCGTCCATCGACATCGCTCCTGCATGACGCCGGCCAGAAAACAAAAGAGCCAGGCGATTGCCTGGCTCGATTGTAAGCGGTTCACCGATCCGCGGCGCCCGTGGCGGCCGCCGCGTCGGATCAGCGAAGCGGCGAAGGTCTTACTCCGCAGCTTCCTCGGCCGGGGCCTCGGTCACTTCGGGACGATCGACCAGCTCGACCAGCGCCATCGGCGCATTGTCGCCCTGGCGGAAGCCGAACTTCAGGATGCGGGTGTAGCCGCCCGGACGGGTGGCGTAGCGCGGGCCCAGTTCGTTGAACAGCTTGGTGACCATGTCGCGGTCGCGCAGGCGGGCGAAAGCCAGACGGCGGTTGGCAACGGTGTCCTTCTTGGCCAGCGTGATCAGCGGCTCGACGACCTTGCGCAGTTCCTTGGCCTTCGGCAGCGTGGTCTTGATCAGCTCGTGCTGGAACAGCGAGTTGGACATGTTGCGCAGCATCGCGA
>JAPSLP010000088.1 GCA_031180665.1 Cupriavidus sp.
CGATCCGAAGTCGTGCAAGGGCAACCGCACCGCTCAGATCGCCTGCCAGCAGCCGAACCGCCGCGTGGAAGTCGAAGTGGTCGGTACCCGCAGCGCTCGCTGATCGGTCCCGCTCCACGGCGAAAAAAGCCCAGCGCAAGCTGGGCTTTTTTTCGCCCTGCGTTTTCGTTCGGCGTTCCTGGCCTGCCTTGCTGTCCCGCCCCTATCCTGTGTTGCAGCCCTTGCCCCGCTCTACGCGGTCAGGAAATGGGCTCGCCGCGTGAGCCCGGACAGCCAATTCAAGCCGCTGCACATGATCACCCGGCTGCGGCGCAGCTGGATCGAGAGCATTGCCGGCCTGCGCGGCAAGCAGGGTGTCGATATCGGTTGCCGACGGCACTGAAACTTCTCGCGGTCATCCTTCCGTGTAAAATCCCGCGGTTTGCCGGGGCATGCGTTCGCTCCTTCTCCAAGGGGGAACAGGCCCCTGGCGGAGACCGTTGCGGCGATGCCTTTGACGGTCGAGAACTTTTACCGGTTATTCAGTGTGTGGCATGCGCGCCATGGAGCAACAGCGACGATATGAAGAAATCGCTGCCGGATAGCGCACGCCAGGCGATAAGGTTTTATTAGTGGGCAGGTTAATGTCGAAGCAGTGGAAGGTATGGTTGGCGCATGCCTGCATTGGCACCTATCGGTTTATCCGCAGCGGCACATCTCCCCGCCCGCTTGACCGGGACTGCGAGTTCGAGCGAATCGTCGTCTTTTCGACCACGGCGCTCGGCGATTTCATGTTCAATACGCCGGCAATTCGAGCGATAAGAGCACGATATCCGCATGCCAAGATCACGCTCGTCTGCAACCCGCGGAACAATGATCTTGTCAGCGGATGGCGATGCGTCGATGAAGTCATTTATTGGGATCACCGGGCGAAAAGCCTGCCATGGATCATATGGCGGCTACGGCGATCCAGGCCCCAGGTGGCTGTGACTCTGCACTCCAAAGCACCCTACGACGTCGTTGCGGCCATCCTGTCCGGCTGCGACCACGTGTTCAAGAACATCTACGAGGATGAACCCTCCGGCATGGAACGCTGGTTGTCCGGCGCGACGCGGACGCGCGGTGAGGCGCATCTTATTCAGAGCAAGCTCGATCTCGTAGCGCAGCTGGGATGCGACACGACCGATCGTGAAATGTGTGTACCGATCCGCCCTGCCAGAAGCCCCTCGCCGCAGAAGACCCGGAAGACCGTCATCGGGTTCCAGTTCGGCGCATCGCAACCGATACGGTGCTGGCCGGCCGAGCGCTTCGTCGAATTGGCCAGATCGCTTCTGCAGCGCTCGCCGGATTACGTGATCGCATTGATCGGGACCGGCAAGGAGCGCGAGGCAGAGAACCGCTTCCTGTCCGGCTTGACGCCGCAAGAAAGACAGCGTGTGACCAGCTACGTCGGAAAAACGACACTTCGCGAGCTGCTCGGCGTCATCAACAGCATGCACGTACTGGTAACGGGGGATACTGGCCCGCTCCATCTGGCCATTGCGCTGAAAGTGAGAACAGTCAGCCTGTTCGCCACTGCGAACCCGCGAAAGACTGGGCCGTATCAGGATGAGCACCTGCACAGGGTTGTGCAGGTGCCTGTCGACACAGGCAGCCTGAACGAGGGCCCACAGTGCTCTCCCATGAACGCCATTCAAGTGGATGACGTGCTGAGCAACGTTATCGCGTCGATCGAAGCCGCCACGAGCGGCACCGCGGAACTGGATGCGGTTCTGAGCTAGCAAGCTCAATCACTGCATCACCTCTGGCCGGCTGGTTACCGCTTTCCGCCCTGCCCCCCTCAATACGCCAGCCGACTGATCCGGTAGACCGGGAGGGGGGCCCGTCCTGTTTCGCTCTACCCGGGAGGGGCAACTCAGCCTGGCTCGCCTCGCGAGGCGCATTTTGTTAGAGTTGCCCCAATTCCTAATGTCCCGCGCCGCCAGGCGCGCGCCACATTCATGACGCCGACTTCCCCCGTGATTCATCCCACCGTCGAAACCCGCCAGATCGCCCGCAACGCCGATCTGAAGGAGATCGACAAGTTCAGCGAAATGGCCCACCGCTGGTGGGATCCGAACAGCGAATTCAAGCCGCTGCACGAGATCAACCCGCTGCGGCTGGGTTGGATCGACAGCATCGCCGACCTGCGCGGCAAGCAGGTGGTCGATATCGGCTGTGGCGGCGGCATCCTGTCCGAGAGCATGGCGCGCGCCGGCGCGACCGTGCGCGGCATCGACCTGTCGACCAAGGCGCTGAAGGTCGCCGACCTGCACAGCCTCGAATCGGGCGTGGCAGTGACCTACGAAGAAATCGCAGCCGAAGCGCTCGCCGCCCGCATGCCGGCAAGTTTCGACGTGGTCACCTGCATGGAGATGCTGGAACACGTGCCCGACCCGGCCTCGATTGTCCGCGCCTGCGCCACGCTGGTCCGCCCCGGCGGCCACGTGTTCTTCTCGACCATCAACCGCAACCTGAAGGCGTACCTGCTGGCCGTGCTCGGCGCCGAATACGTGCTCAATATGCTGCCGCGCGGCACGCACGACTACGACAAGTTCATCAAACCCGCCGAACTGGCCCGCTTCGCCCGGCAGGCGGGCCTGGACCTGATCGAGCTGCGCGGCATGGTCTATCGGCCGCTGTCCCAAGTCTACGAGCTGAGCCGCGACACCGACGTCAATTACATGATGGCCCTGCGCCGCACCGCCTGAGCATGCCGACCTTCGACGCTGTTTTCTTCGACCTGGACGGCACGCTGGCCGACACCGCTCCCGACCTGGCCGCCGCCGCGAACCGCCTGGTCGTCGAACATGGCCGCCCGCCGGTGGATTACGCGCTGCTGCGCCCAGTGGCCTCCCACGGCGCCCGCGGACTGATCGGCGCCGCCTTCGGCAAGACGCCCGACGACCCCGACTTCCCGGCACTGCGCGATGCCTTTCTGAACTACTACGAAGCCGATATCGCAGTGCAGACGCGCCTGTTCGACGGCATGGAAGAGGTTCTGGCCGCACTCGAATCCGCCCGCATCCGCTGGGGCATCGTCACCAACAAGATCGCCCGCTTCACCACCCCGCTGGTCAACGCGATCGGCCTGGCGCCGCGCGCCGCCGCGGTGGTCAGCGGCGACACCACGCCCTATCCAAAGCCCCATCCCGCCCCGCTGCTGCACGCCGCGCAGGTCAGCGGCGTCGATCCGAAGCGATGCGCCTATGTCGGCGACGACCTGCGCGACATCCAGGCCGGCAAGGCGGCCGGCATGGCCACCATTACGGCGGCCTATGGCTACTGCGGCGAGGGCGAGCCACCGGAGCGCTGGGGTGGCGACCACCTGGTGCGCCATCCCAGCGAGCTGATCCCGCTGCTCACGGCGGCCGTTCCAGCCCGCTAGGGAACCGACGCGCACGCCGCGCGTCGAAAGCGAGTACAATCCGTTTTCCTTACTGGGGCCGACCTGGTTTCGACGTGGGTTGCAAAGCAGTAGAGGGCATACCGAGGACCCGTCACCTCGTAAATCAATGGGAACGCAATAACTGCTAACGACGAACGTTACGCACTGGCAGCCTAAGGGCCGCCGTCCTCGCACTGGCTCGCTGACGGGC
>JAPSLP010000047.1 GCA_031180665.1 Cupriavidus sp.
CGAGCCAAAGAACGAGAATCAAGGAACAACGACATGACAGCAAACCTGCAATCGTGGATGCCGCGGCTGGCCACGCTGGCCGCCGCGCTGGTGCTGGCAGGCTGCTCGCTGGCGCCGACCTACAAGGTGCCGGAAACCGCGACCGTGCCGGCCTTCAAGGAGGCCGAGGCCGCGCAGGCCGAAGGCGCCCAGTGGAAGGTGGCGACGCCTGCCGAGGGCGTCGAACGGGGCCAGTGGTGGAAGGTGTTCGGCGATGCCGAACTCGACCGGCTGATCGATGCGGCCAACAGCAATAACCAGGACCTCGCGGCCGCGGCTGCGCGGGTCAAGCAGGCGCGCGCCTTCACCGGCGTGGCCGAGGCCGACCTGTATCCGCAACTGAGCGTGGGGCTCGATCCCACGCGCAGCCAGCCGTCCGCGGCCTCGCTCGGACTGCCCGACGGCACGCCGGTGTCGCCGCGTACGGTGCTGCGT
The DNA here is from genome assembly GCA_031180665.1 of Cupriavidus sp. Taxonomy (GTDB): domain Bacteria; phylum Pseudomonadota; class Gammaproteobacteria; order Burkholderiales; family Burkholderiaceae; genus Cupriavidus. The sequence goes on from JAPSLP010000047.1 coordinate 475, forward strand.
GCCCGGGCGATCGCCAGCTATGAGGTCGACCTGTTCGGCCGCGTGGCCGACAGCGTCCGCGCCGCGCGCGCCGAGGGCCAAGCCGCCGAGGATCTGTTCCGCTCGGTGCAGCTGACCCTGCAGGCGGACGTCGCACAGGCCTACTTCGTGCTGCGTACGCTCGATGCCGAGCGCCAGCTGCTGCGTGCGACGATCGCGTTGCGCGAGGACGCGGTGCGCCTGCTCAAGCGCCGTTTCGACGCCGGCGAGACCACCGATCTCGATCCGGCACGCGCCGAGGCCGAGCTTGGCACCGCCCGCGCGGATCTGGCCGATATCGAGCGCCGCCGCGCCAACCAGGAGCATGCACTGGCGGTGCTGACCGGCGTGCCGCCGGCGCAGTTCGCGCTGGCCGAGCGCCCCTTCGATGCCGCACCGGTCGCCATTCCGGCCGGGTTGCCGTCGGACTTGCTCGAACGCCGGCCCGATATCGCGCAGGCGGAACGACTGATGGCGGCGGCCAATGCGCGCATCGGCGTGGCCAAGTCGGCCTTCTTCCCACGTATTTCGTTGACCGGCGTGTTCGGCTTCGAGTCCAGCGAGCTCTCCAATCTGTTCCGCTGGTCCTCGCGCGCCTGGCTGCTCGGCCCGCTGATCGGTTCGACCATCGCGGCGCCGATCATCGACGGTGGACGCAACCGCGCCAATCTGGCGGCAGCGCGCGCCCAGCATGAGGAAGCGGTGGCCGCTTACCAGCAGACGGTGCTGGTGGCGTTCCGCGAGGTCGAGGATGGGCTGGCCGATGTTCGCTGGCTGTCGCAGCAGGCCAGCGCGCTCGACAGTGCGATCGCCGGTGCCCGCCGCGCGCAACGGATCTCGCGCAGCCGCTACGATGCCGGCGCGGTCGATTATCTGACCGTGATCGACGCGGACCGCACCGTGCTGCAATCGCAGCGCGCGGCCAATCAGGTGGCCGGGCTGCGCGCCGCCGCTACCGTGGCGCTGGTGCGCAGCCTGGGCGGCGGCTGGGGGCCGGTGCAGGCGTCGAGCGACGCGGCGGCGCGCTGATCGCGGCGAGGCAACAGACGCCGCGGCACGCCATGCAGCACGCCCACCGCCTGCTCGGGGCAGGGGGCGGGCGTGCCAATGAAGAGGCCGGTGTGACCGGCCTCTTTTTTTGCATCAAAGCATCATGCCGCCTGAGGCCTCCACGCGTTGGGCGTTGATCCAGCCGGTGCCCGGCGCGAACAACGCCGCCACCACGGCGCCGATATCGTCCGGCTTGCCGGGCCGCCCCAACGCGGTCACAGATGACACGAAGGCATTGACCTGCGCGTTGTCGCGCACGGCGCCGCCGCTGAAGTCGGTCTCGATCGCCCCGGGTGCCAGCGTGTTGACGCTGATGCCGCGCTCGCCCAACTCCTTGGCCAGATAGCGCGTCAGCACTTCGACGCCACCCTTCATCGTCGCGTAGGCCGCATAGCCGGGCAGCGCGAAGCGCGCCAGGCCGGTCGACACATTGAGGATGCGCCCGCCGTCGGCGATCAGACCCAGCAAGGCCTGGGTCAGGAAGAACGGCGCCTTCAGATGGACGCGCATCAGTTCGTCGAACTGTTCTTCGGTGGTATCGGCAAAGCTGGCATGCAGGCCGATGCCGGCATTGTTCAGCAGGAAATCGAAGCGGCTGCGGCCCCAGCCGGCGAGCACCGATTCGACCTGGGCCGCGAAGCCGGCGAACGAGCGGCTGTCGGCCACGTCCAGTTGCAGTGCGGCGGCGCGCCGGCCCAGGCGCTCGATTTCCGCGATGGCGCGCTCGGCCTCGGCGCGCTGCCCGCGATAGGTCAGGATCACGTCGGTGCCCTGGCGGGCCAGGTGGATCGCGGCATTGCGGCCCAGGCCGCGGCTGCCGCCGGTGATCACGGCGATGGTGGAAATGGTGGTCATGAAGTGGACTCCGGATAAAGGGTTTGGGATTCGGATTGCGTTCCGGCCCCGTGAATCCACTTTATTGATTAGCCCATGCCGCATAAACTGGCGTCACGCGATAGCTATGTTCGCGACTCATAAACAATCGAATCGGCAATCCGCTTCATGGACTCTCTCGACACGCTGCGCATCTTCCTGCGCGTTGCCGAACTCGGCGGCTTCGCCCGCGCCGCCGACCGCCTCGACCTGTCGAAGGCCGCGGTATCGATCGCGGTGCAACGGCTGGAGGCGAGCCTGGGCACCCAGCTGTTCCATCGCACCACGCGCCGCGTCCAGCTGACGGCCGACGGGCAGGCGTTCTACGAGCGGGCCCGCGATCTGCTCGATGACATGGACGAGCTGCACGGGATGTTCCAGCGCGACGGCGGGGCGCTCAAAGGCCGGCTGCGCGTCGACATGCCGGCCGGCATGGCATCGCTGTTCGTGATTCCGCGGCTGCCGGAATTCCTCGACCGGCATCCCGAGCTCTCCATCGAGATCAGCGGCACCGATCGCCGTGTCGATGTCGTGCGCGAAGGTTTCGATTGCGTGATGCGCATCGGCACGCTGGAGGACAGCAGCCTGGTCGCCCGACCGTTGGGAGCGGTGCGGCTGATCAACTGCGCCAGTCCCGACTATCTGCGCCGCCATGGCACCCCCCGTACCATCGAGGATCTTCGCCATCATCGGCTGGTGCACTACGCCAGCACGCTGGGGCAGCGCCCGCTCGGGTTCGAGTACCCGGATGGCGAGGGCCATGCGGCGATGCCGATGGCGGGCGCCGTCACCGTCAACAACGGTGCCGCGTACGAGGCCGCGGCGGTCGCCGGGCTGGGCATCATCCAGGTACCGGCCACGGCGATGCAGGCAAGGCTCGCCGCGGGCGAGTTGGTCGAAATCCTGCCGGACTTCGCTCCGCCGCCGATGCCGATCTCGCTGCTCTATGCGCAGCGGCGCAATCTGCCGCGGCGCGTGCGCGTGTTCATGGACTGGATCGCGCAGATCCTGGCACCCCATCTCGAACCGGTGCTGTGATGCTCGTGCCGTGCCTCGCCGTGCCGTGACTTGCTGGATGGCCCGCGCATGACGCCGGCAGGCGGTCCGCAGTGTGAATTGCCCACGCTGCTGCGGTACAGTCGAGCCCATGAGCAAGCCCCGTCCCACCGAGCCCGCCCACGACCATGACGATGCCGCGCTGCGGCAGCGCGCCGCGCGCCGCAGCACGGTGGTCAGCGTGGCGGTCAATCTGGTGCTTACCGCCGCCCAGGCACTGACCGGCATTCTGGCGGGCTCGCAGGCGCTGCTGGCCGATGCCATCCATTCTCTGTCGGACATGCTGTCCGATTTCATCGTGCTGTTCGCCGGCATGCACAGCGGCAAGGGGCCCGACGAGGACCATCAATACGGCCACCAGCGCTTTGAGAACGCGGCCTCGCTGGCGCTCGGCGTGCTGATGCTGGCCGTCGGGGCCGGCATGCTGTGGTCGGCGGCCGGCAAGGTGGACCCTGCCGCGGACACGCCGCCGGTTGGCATGGCCGCGCTGTGGGTGGCGCTCGGCACGCTGGTGCTGAAGGAATCGCTGTTCCGCTATCTGCTGTCGGTCGCGCAGCGCGTGCGCTCGAGCATGCTGGCTGCCAACGCATGGCATTCGCGCTCCGATGCCGCGTCCTCGCTGGTGGTCGCGCTCGGTATTGGCGGCAGCCTGCTCGGCTATCGCTGGCTCGATCCCGTCGCCGCGATGGTGGTCGGCCTGATGATCATCCGCATGGGCTGGCGCTTCGGCTGGAACGCGATGCAGGACCTGATGGACCGCGGCGCCGACGCGCACACCGTCGAGGCGATCCGGCACAGCCTGATGTCGACGCCCGGCGTGCTCGGCGTGCACGACCTGCGCACGCGCAAGATGGGCGACCTGATCCTGGTCGACGTGCATCTGGAAATGGAAGCGATGTTGACCGTCGAGCAGGGCCACGCGATCGCGATGGAGGCCCGCCGGCGTGCGATGGAGAATCGCGACGTGCTCGACGTGATGACCCACATGGACCCGGTCCGCCGCGGCGGCGCCACGATGGACCGCGCGGCCGGCTAGCGCTTGCGCAGCGGCGCAAGCAGATGCGACAGGCCGTTGTGGTCGAGCTCCTGCATCAGCGCCAGCAGCCGCCCGATCTCACCCGGCGGAAACCCTTCGCGCGCGAACCAGTTCAGGTAATTGCCCGGCAGATCGGCGATCAGCCTGCCTTTGTATTTGCCGAACGGCATGGTGCGGGTGACGAGGAGTTGGAGGTCTTCGGGTTGCATGGCGGCTGCGAGCAGTTCGGCCGGAATGGGAACGCTTGTCGAACTGTTCGGGTGAGTCGGCGAGAACTACAATCGTATCCGACATGTCATCCATGGAACCGTCCACCACCTCGATCGCAGCCCAGCAGGCGATGCGTGTCGCCCTGCTAGGCGCTCTCGGCCGCTGCCACGGCGCCATCGATGCCGCCTTTGTATTCGGCTCGTTGGCACGCGGTGCTGCGGCTCCTGGCAGCGATGTCGATGTCTTCATCGTCGGCGACATCGATTTCAGAGAAGTCGTACGGCTTTTCTATCCGGTCGAAGGTACGCTCGGTCGTGATGTCAATCCCGTGGTATTGACAGCGCGGGCATGGCGGACCCGGGTAAGCGAGCGTGATCCCTTTCTCTCCGACGTGCTGACCAGGCCGAAGTTGTTCCTGATCGGAAGCGAGCATGTCCTTGCAGAACTTGGTGGGGATCAGTCTCGACGTGGTGGTCCCGGATCGGAGGCACATCCAGCGACTTCTGGCTGCGGTCAGGCGAAATCTCGCTGATGCCCATATCGAGGGTCTGAGCAACGAGAACCGCTTCGATGTCGCCTACAAGGCGATCATGCAACTCTCCATGCTTGTGTTGCATGCCTGCGGATACCGTACGCTGACTAGCCGCGCTGGGCATCATCGTACGGCGATCCAGGCCTTGCAAGTGGCCATGGGACTACCGGTTGAACGACTGATCGTGCTGGACACCTTGCGCAAGCAGCGCAATGCCACGGACTACTCCGGAGATACCTTGCCTCCCGCACTGGTAGTCGAATGCATCGAGGCAGGCAAGGCATTGCTTAGCGACGTCTTGCACTGGCTGCATGCCGAGAAGTCGGAATTGCTCTCCTAGGCCAGCAAGGACCCGAGGCGACTCTGCAGTGCCATCAACCAGCTTCGACCCCCGCCGCAGCCGTAGGCAGCGACGGACGAGTCCGCTCCAGCCGCACGCTCCAGGCCGCGACCGCCAGTGCCGATAGCGGGGCCAGCGCGGCGACCCAGGGCAGGGCGGTCAGGCCCGGTCCGTGATCGATCACCATGCCGCCGAGCCAGGCGCCGAGTGCATTGCCGAGGTTGAAGGCAGCGATGTTGAAGCTCGATGCCAGATTCTGGCCCGGGCCGCGCGCGTGCCGCAGCACGCGCAGTTGCAGCGGCGACACCGTGGCGAAGGCCGCGATGCCGAGGATGCCGACGAAGGCGACCACCGCGACCTGGTGGTGAATGGCGAAGGTCATCAGCGCCAGCACCGAGGCCAGCGACGTCAGTGTGGCGAGCACGGCGGCGACCGGACGGCGGTCGGCCAGCCGGCCGCCGAGCAGGTTGCCGACGATCATGCCGGCGCCGAACAGCAGCAGGATCGGCGACACCGCCGCCTCGCCGTAGCCGGCGACCTTGGTCAGCAGCGGCTGCACATAGGTGATCACCGCGAAGATGCCGATGGCTTGCAGGATCGTCATGGCCAGACCCAGCATCACCTGCGGGCGCACCATGGTCGCCAGTTCGTCCTTCAGCGAGGCCGAGGCGCTGTGGTCGCGGCTGGCCTTGACCAGCATGCCGATCACGACAAGCGACACCAGCCCGATCAGCGTCATCGCCCAGAAGGTCGAACGCCAGCCCAGATGCAGGCCTAGCCAGGCGCCGGCGGGCATGCCGAGCAGCGTCGCCAGCGTCAGGCCGGAGAACATCACCGAGATCGCCGAGGCACGGCGGTCTTCCGGCACCAGGCCGGTCGCCACCACGGCGCCGACGCCGAAGAAGGTGCCATGCGTCAGCGAGGTGATCACGCGGGCGATCATCAACGTGGTGTAGTCCGGTGCCAGCGCGCAGGCCGCGTTGCCGACGGTGTAGATCACCATCAGCGCCAGCAGCACCGCCTTGCGCGGCATGCGGCGCGTCAGCAGCGTCAGGATCGGCGCGCCGGCGGCGACGCCGAACGCGTAGCCGGACACCAGCATGCCGGCCGAGGCGATCGACACGTGCAGGTCGGCGCTGACCTGCAGCAGCAGGCCCATGATCACGAATTCGGCGCAGCCGATGCCGAAGGAGCCGGCAGTCAGCGCGTAGAGCGCCAGCGGCATGCCCGCGCGCGCGGGCTTGGCAGTGGGGTTGTTATTGGGCGTGGTGGTGGCGGTAGGCGGGGCGGCCATGACAACTCTCCTATTGGAAGGCCCGCAGTTTGCCCGTGCGCATCTTTTTGAAAAACCGGCGGTATCATGAATCAGTTTCAATAATCGATTGATAGTCATGGACCGTATCGGCGATATCGCCTTGTTCCTGCGCGTGCTGGATCTGGGCTCCATCAGCGCCGCCGCGCGCAGTCTCGATCTGTCGGTGGCCGTGGCGAGCCAGCGCCTGAAGCGGCTCGAACAGGATCTGGGCGTACGCCTGCTGCATCGGACCACGCGCCGGCTGCATGCCACGCCCGAAGGCGCGGCGCTGGCCGAGCAGGGCCGGGGACTGGTCGAGGAACTGGAGGCGCTCGGTAGTTCGTTGCGCCGGGCCGGTGGCGAGGTCACCGGCACCCTGCGGGTGACCACGGCGTCGTCGTTCGGCCGCCAGTACCTGTCGCCGCTGTTGCCCGAATTCATGGCGCGGCATCCGCAACTACGGCTGAACATCCATCTGGACGACCGCGTGGTCGATCTGGTCAGTGCCGGCTTCGACCTGGCGGTGCGCATCGGCGCGCTCGACGATTCGACGCTGGTCGCGCGCAAGCTGGCCAACAATCGACGCCTGCTGTGTGCGTCGCCCGACTATCTGCGCCGGCATGGCACGCCGCGTACGCCGGAAGACCTGGCTCAGCACGAATGCCTGGTGCTGGTGGGCAGCCAGGGCAGGCAGGACCTGTGGCGGCTGGAAGACCGCGATGGTCGCGAGATCGCGGTGCGGGTGCGGGGGCGGATCGAGGCCAATACTGGCGAACTGCTGTCGGACGCGGCGCTGGGCGGTCTCGGCATCGCGCTGCATTCGTACTGGCATGTCTGCGCGATGCTGCGGGCCGGCCGTCTGGTCCAGGTGCTGCCGGACTACCAGATTGCCGACACGGGCATCTATGCGGTGATGCCGCAGCGACGACTGGTGCCGCCGCGCGTGAGCGCCCTGGTCGATTTCCTGGCCGAGCGCTTCGGCGACATCCCGCCGTGGGAGCGTGACAGCGGACTCAAATGACCGCCCGCGCGGGGCCGATCCGCTCGCAGACGAAACGCACACGGGCCGCGACGTCGGCGCGTGGCAACTCGATCAACGTATAGCCGCAATCGCGATAGGCCTGCGCCACCGCGTGATAGGTCCGTTCGGCCTCGTCCAGGCTCTGTTTCCGCTCCGCGTCCTGCCGATAGATCGCCGGCCAGGGTGGTGCGATGAAGACCTGCTGGCGATAGCGGAAGGCAGCGGCGGCGCGCAGCAGGTGGTCAGGCACCGGCAGGCCGCACAGCCGCAGGTAGCCGATCACGTCCGGCACGCCGCGGTCGAACAGCACCGGGCCGGGATGCCGCTGCGCCATTCGATAGGAACGCAGCTCCCAGCCGAGCATCGCTTCGGCGAATGCCTGCCGGTCGCGCCATGGCAGCACCGGGCCGTCGATCGCGACCTGGTCCTGAATGATGCCGCGGCCTGCTTCATCCGAGCGGGCATAGCCATGCTGCTCCAGCGCATCGATCAGCGTGCTCTTGCCCGAGCCCGGGCCGCCGGTGAAGACGACCAATCGGTCGATATTGTCGGTGCCGCGGGCTGCGGCATGGTGTTCGGTGTGGTGACTGTCTGGTGCAGACATTGGCTCCTTCCTCAAGGATTGGAATATCGCCGCGCTTCGAACGGCGACGCATGGACCGCCGGCATGTGCCATGCCTACTTCGACGTGGCGATGCGCGCAGTCAACAGCGGATAGGGATTGATCGCGCCGGCCGGCGTATAGATGCCGTAGTGCAGATGCGGCGGCGTACCGCGCGCGTTGCCGGTATTGCCGACATAGCCGAGCACGGTGCCCGGCATGACACGATCGCCGGGCGCGATCTCGCCATAGCGGTCGAGGTGGGCGTAGTAGTGCATCTGCCGGCCCGGTCCCATGACCCAGACCACCTGGCCACCGAGATTGTTGGTGCCGACGCGGGACACGATGCCTTCGGTGGCCGACACGACTTCGCGTCCGCGCGGCGCGAAGATGTCGATGCCCTGATGCTGCCGACCGCCGGAGCGCGGGGCGTTCCAGGTATCGCGCAGGGCGTTGGCCGATACGCCTGCGACCGGTACCGGCAGCGCTTCAGGCGCCGGCATCGCGGCGAGGCGCATGCCGTAGAACATGCGGTCCAGCACCGGTTGAACACGCGGCCAGGCCCACCAGGCCGCCGCCGCGAAGGCCGCGACCCATAACCACCCCGAAAGCCTGCGCAGGATCGACATGGGGAGCAACCTGCCGCGGGGTTTGTCGATCCGCGCGGGCTCAGGCAGTTGCGCGGGTGGTCGCGATCGACACACCGGCTTGCAGCGTGCGGGTGACCGGCGTCTTGCCGGCGATCTCCAGCAACCGTTCCCATTGCTCGTCGCTCAGCGCCGCCGAGGCGTGCAGCGTGCGTTCGATCCGCGTATCGCCGTCGCGGTTCTTCAGCAAGGTCAGTTCCACGCGAAGCTCGCCCAGGTCCCAGCCCTTGCGGTCCGCATACATGCGCAGCGTGATCGCGGTGCAGGCACCGAGCCCCGTCAGCACATAGTCGTAAGGAGCCGGTCCGGCATCCTGCCCGCCCGCCTTGGCGGGCTCGTCGGATACCAGCTGATGCTTGCCGGTGGTGATTTCGTGCCGGTAGTTCGGTCCGGCGGCGCGGACACTGGCGTGGGATACCGGGGTCATGGCGGGCGGGCTCCTTGCAGGGGAAAGGAAAAGGCGAGGCGAAGCTGGAGGGTACCGGCAATGCCGACGGCCGAGGCCGGTGCCGGAGCGGCTCACACTATCACTTACGCGCTCGCGCGTATAGCCAGCCCCGGCCAAGCCAGCCCGGCCAAGCCCCGGCCAGCCCCGGCGCGAAGGATCCCTCAATTCCTCGTCAACACCCGTACCGGCCCGCGCCGCTCCAGCATGTCGACGACGACATGCCGGCCCGAGCGCCGCAGCGCGACGTCGGCCGAGCCGCCGCCGACCGCCAGGTTGCGGAAGACCACCTCGTCGAGGAAGGCCGGCAGTGCCGGTTCGTCGAAGGTGATATGCACGCGCTCGGTGTCGAAGCCCAGCCCCAGGCTTGCCTGCAGCATGTACAGCGGCGCGGCCGCAGCCCACGCCTGCGGGGTGCAGGCGACCGGATAGAAGGTCGGGCCCTGCGTACCCTGGCGGGGGAAGCCGCAGAACAGTTCGGGCAGCCGGCGCAGGTCGATATAGGTGGACGCCGCGAACAGGCCCTCGAAAATCCGCGCCGCCTCGCGATGAAAGCCGTAGCGCGCCATGCCGCCGGCGATCAGCGCATTGTCGTGCGGCCAGACCGAGCCGTTGTGATAGCTCATCGGGTTGTAGCGTGTCTCGGTCGAGGCCACGGTGCGCACGCCCCATCCACAGAACGAGGTTCCCGACATCAGCGTGCGCACCACCGCGCTCGCGCGCTCGGGCAGCGCGATGCCGGTCAGCAGCGCATGGCCCGCATTCGAGGTTCGCACCCGGCAAGGACGCTTGTCGCCATCGAGCGCCAGCACATAGGTGCCGAGCGCCTCGTCGAAGAATTGCGCATCGAAGGCGGCGCGCAGCGCCTCGGCGCGCGCGGCGCATTGGGTCGCGCGCTCCGTCATGCCCAGTTGCGCGGCAATATCGGCGCCGGCCTGCCAGGCGCCGTAGACGTAGGCCTGCACCTCGGCCAGCGCGATTGGCCCCTTGGCCAGCGTGCCGTCCGCGTGGAAGACCGAGTCCTGGCTGTCCTTCCAGCCCTGATTGACCAGCCCTTCGGTGGTGCGCCTGCCGTACTCGACGAAGCCGTCGCCATCGCGGTCGCCATAGCGCTCGATCCATTGCAGCGCGGCCTCGAGACTCGGCCACAACCGCTGCAGCGTGCCCAGGTCTCCGGTGCGATGCAGATAGGCCCCGGCCAGCATCACGAACAGCGGCGTCGAATCGATGCTGCCGTAGTAGCGGCGGAACGGCACCTCGCCCAGCTCCGCCATTTCGCCGTGGCGTACCTCGTGCAGGATCTTGCCGGGTTCGGCGTCGGCAGCGGCGTCGTTCTCGGTGGCCTGATTGGCCGCCAGATAGCCGAGGACGCCGCGCGCGATATTGGGGTCCAGCCACAGCGTCTCGAGCGCGGTGATCAGCGCATCGCGGCCGAACACGGTGCTGAACCACGGAATGCCGGCGTAAGGATAGGGGCCCTGCGGCGTATCGGTGATCAGCATGTACAGGTCCGATACGCTGCGCCGGACCGCCTCGTTGAAGATCTCGTTCGACGTCACGATCGCGGCCGCACGGGAGGCCGAAGTGCGCAGCGCCCGCCGTGCGTCGCGCAGCGCGCTGAAGAACGCGCAGCGCGTCTGCTGCGGAATCTCGCCGATGCCGCAGCGGATCTCGACGAACAGCAGCCGCGCTTCCTTGGGCTGCAGGTCCATGGTGAAGCGGGCGCAATTGCCGGTCAGCCGGGTCGGCGCGGGATCGAACAGCAGCGCGGTGTGCCGGCTCCGCTGGTCCAGTCCGGTATAGCCCAGGATGACCCGATCGTTGCCGATGCGCGGTGGATGATGTTCGCCCCGGCGCTCGCGTTTGGAGCCGCGGACTTCGAACAGGTCGGCGAAGTCCGCGGCGAACGCGAGTTCGAGCTGGATGCGGCGCGGCTTCTCGTCGAAATTGCGGATGACCAGCCGCTCGTAGCAGGTCGCATTCCACAGGAAGCGCGAGCGGCGCAGGTGCAGCAGATCGTGTTCGATCTTCAACTGGCCATCGCCGTCGAACAGGTCGGGATTGGTCAGGTCGCAGGTCAGGGTCGCGTTGTCGTCGCGCAGGGTCGACGACAACAGCATCGGCCGTGCGCCGTCGATCGACAGGAACAGGTGCGACAGGTGGCGGGTGTCCCGATGGAATACGCCCTCGGGACTGCCGGGACCGGACAGTGCGTCGCCATTGTGGTCGAACACCGCGAAGGTATCGCCATGCTTGAGCGTGCGCGGCCTTCGCTCCTGCAGCGACGCGGCGGCCGGGATGAAGAACTGGGCAAGCTGGGTACCGCCGGGCCCGGTGGGCGCCGGCGCGTGGGTGGTGGCAACAGTGCTGGCGGTTGGCATCGTCGCGATCCTTTGCGGTTCAGGCGAGGGCGCGCAGGCCGACGCGATCGCTGCCGATCGCGCCGCCCACCGTTCCACCCATGGCACGGCGCAGCAGCGCACCGGCGCTGACATCGACCAGGCTGCGATAGATCTCGACATACTGCTGCGCCATTCGTTCCACGGTGAAGCGCTGCTCGAAGGTCGCGCGGATCCTGCCGCGGTCGAGCTCGTCGATGCGTCCGACCGCCTGCGCCGCCTGCTCGATGTCTTCGACGATAAAGCCGGTTACGCCCTCGTCGATGACTTCGGGTACCGAGCCGCAGCGATAGGCGATCACCGGTGTGCCGCAGGCCATCGCCTCGATCATCACCAGGCCGAACGGCTCCGGCCAATCGATCGGGAACAGCAGCGCGCGCGCATTGCCGAGGAATTCGGCCTTCTGGTGCTCGTTGATTTCGCCGATGAACTTGACCTTCGGATGGGCGGCGATCATCGGTGCGATGACCTCGTCCCAATAGGCCTGGTCGGCCTTGTCGATCTTGGCGGCGATCTTCAGCGGCATGCCGGTGCGCGCGGCGATCTCGATGGCGCGATCGGGTCGTTTCTCCGGCGAGATGCGGCCGAGGAAAGCCAGGTATCCGCCTGTCGGTTCGGCAGAGAAGGGCAGCAGGTCGCGCGGCAGGCCATGGTGCACCGTGCCGGCCCAGTTCACCGGCGGCATCGGCCGGCGCTGGTCGTCGGAGATCGACACCAGCGGGAATTCGGGGAAGGCGCGATAGAACGGCACCAGATCGGGCAGATCGAGCCGGCCATGCAGCGTGGTGACGGTGCGCTCGGCGATGTCGCGGATCAGCGGGAAATGCAGCAGGTCGATGTGGAAGTGCAGCACGTCGAAGTCGTCGGCACGCCGGCGGACCTCGTCGAGCATCATGATGTGATAGGGAATCGGGTCTTTCACCCTGGGATCGAGCCGTAGCGCGATGTCGGAGCCGCGTACCAGCCGGGCGGCGGTCCTGGAGTCGCCGCTGGCGAACAGGGTCACGTCATGACCCTGGCGGACAAGCTCTTCGGTCAGATAGGACACGATGCGCTCGGTGCCCCCGTAGAGCTTGGGCGGGCAACGCTCGGCAAGCGGGGCGATCTGGGCAATCTTCATCAGCAAACCTCCTCTTCAAGCGAAGTTGACTGTCCGGAAGCCGCGCGGCGGCGATGGCCGGCGCGGCGTGGGTGCCGTTCCAGAGAAGACGGGCCGACGCCAAATTAAGGGCGGCTGTGTGACCTTCAAGAGCCGCCCGGCAAAAAATTTTTTGGGCGGCGCGCAGCGGCGCCGCCCTTGTCCGTTAGTTATATGCGATGCCGCAGCGGTGTGGAGAGCGGGCCGCACGATGGCCCTCGCAAACGGATGGCATCAGTCTTCGCCGTTGCCCAGGCCGTGCCGCGCATGCCATTGCGCCAGGGACTCTTCGGGCCACTGGCGGCAATGGACATGGCCCTTGCCGCGCGGCACGTCGACCCAGGGCGCGGCGTAGTCCAGCGCCGCCTCGACGACCTCCGGCGGGCGCGGCAGCGGTGTGTCGATCGCGGACGCATGGGGATGGACCAGCTCCGGCCAGCGCGGGTCCCACAGCCACAGCGGGCTGCCGCACTGCAGGCAGAAATGCCGTGACGCCGGCGAGCGCGTCGCGCGCTTGCCGGGCTCACGCATCACGGCGTGATAGATGCCCAGATGCTTGCGGCCCCGTACGCGCAGCGTGTTGGCGTCGGCCCCGAGATTGATCGCATAACCGCCCGAGCCCGCGGTCTTGCGGCAGATCGAGCAATGGCAATGCATGAAGGGGTAATACGAAGACGATTCGACGCTGAAATGCACCGCGCCGCAATGACAGGAGCCTTCCAGATGCATGGCGACCTCATGTTCCAGAGTGGTGGATCGAGGTTCCTATTGTGGAAGCTGGCCGGCGGAATACCAATCCAATACAAAACCGCCTGCCGGGCAGCAGGCAGGATGCAGCGCCAAAACAAAAAGCCCGCCGATCTTGCGATCGGCGGGCATTCTGCTTGTTGCTGGCGGAGTGGACGGGACTCGAACCCGCGACCCCCGGCGTGACAGGCCGGTATTCTAACCGACTGAACTACCACTCCTTGTCGGCTTGCCTGGTGGCGCCGCTGCAATGGCTGGCAGTTGTGCCGGCATTGCAGCGATCGGTCCAGTCGGCATCCGGATGCTGATGCATCCGGTCAAGCTGGCGTCCCCTAGGGGATTCGAACCCCTGTACTCACCGTGAAAGGGTGATGTCCTAGGCCTCTAGACGAAGGGGACTGGAACCGTTTCGCTGACACTGTGTTTTGCGTCGCGAGGGGCGCAAGTATAACGCCGTTTTTTTTACGTGTGAAGCCTCTTCGATGCAGTTTGCGAATCGGCGGGTTGGATACATGCCTATGGCATCATTCCGGCACGACAACATGAGGATGGACATGCTCCAGGACACGCACAGCAAGCTGATCGGTTATTTGCTTTGGATCTTCGGTTTCACCGGCTCGCATCGTTTCTACTATGGCAAACCGGTGACCGGCACGATCTGGTTCCTGACGCTCGGCCTGCTCGGCATCGGCTGGCTGATCGACCTGTTCCTGATTCCCGGCATGGACCGGGATGCAGACCGCCGCTTTACCTCGGGTCGCGTCGATTTCAATATCGCCTGGATTCTGCTGACCTTCCTCGGCATCTTCGGCGTGCATCGGATGTATATGGGCAAATGGCTGACCGGCCTGCTGTATCTGGTGACCGGCGGCTTTTTCCTGATCGGCGTGCTGTACGACTTCTGGACGCTCAATGACCAGGTGTCGGACAAGAACCGCGTGTTCTCCTGAGCGGCGGACCGCTTCGAACGCGCACGGAGCGCTGACCCATGGCAGGTAGACAAGGCGCCCTCGGCCTGAAAGGCATCGCGCTGCTGGAGGCCACCAAGGGCGCGCTGGTGGTGCTGGCCGGCATCGGCCTGGCGGCGCTGCTGCATCGCGACGCGCAGGCGCTGGCCGAGGCCATCGTCGCGCGGCTGCACCTGAATCCGGGCAGCCGCTATCCGACGATCTTCCTCTCGTTGGCCGCGCATCCCGACGACCCCCGTCTGTGGGCCATCGGCGCGTCGGCCGCAGTCTATGCCGCGATGCGATTCGCCGAGGCCTATGGGCTGTGGCACGAACGTGCCTGGGCCCAATGGCTGGGCGTCTGGTCCGGCGCGATCTATATTCCGGTGGAACTTTACGAAGCGGCGCGGCATCCGACCTGGATACACATCGGTGTGGCCGTCGCCAACGTGGCGATCGTCGCCTATCTGGCCGCGAGCCTGGCCCGCCGTCGCGGCACGCCGCGATGACGGACGCCTGAAGCCGGCACGACGCCTGTGACCGCGGCCACGGGAATAGGCCGGAAGGGGCCGGGGAGACCATCGAAGGCCGACCACGAGGAGCCCGATATGCCTGAATCGAACGATCCGACCCGCTCATCGGCCGATCCCTCCGGACGGCCGCGGCATTTCTCGATGATCCGCGAACTGGCGCTGGCCGACGTCTTTACGCTGGCCAATGCGGCCTGCGGCATGGCGTCGGTATTCTTCGCGATGTTCTACATCGACAGCCAGTCGCTGCGGCACTTCCTGATCGCGGCGGCCTTCGCGCCCGCCGCCTTCTTCTTCGACGTGATCGACGGCCGCGTGGCGCGCTGGCGCCATGCCCATTCGGCGCTGGGCCGCGAACTCGATTCGCTGGCCGACATCATCTCGTTCGGCGTCGGCCCCGCGACGCTGGCCTTCGCCGCCGGCATGCGCGGCGGCTGGGATCTGCTGGCGCTGATCTATTTCGTCTGCTGCGGCGTCAGCCGGCTCGCGCGCTTCAACGTCACGGCCGAATCGCTGTCCGGTGCCAGCGGCAAGGTGTCCTACTTCGAGGGCACGCCCATCCCGACCAGCGTGGTGCTGACCGGCGTGCTGGCGCTGTGCGCCTGGCAAGGCCGCATCGGCGATGCGCTGTTCGGTGGTGCCTGGACGCTGGGTCCCGCGGTGCTGCATCCGCTCACGCTGCTGTTCGTGCTGTCGGGCTCGCTGATGATCAGCAAGACGCTGCGGATCCCGAAGTTCTGATGCTCTGATGCTCTGATGTTCTGACGCGGCGATCGACTATCGCAGCGACAGCCACACCGTCTTGGGCTCGGTGAAGTTCTGCAGCGCCGCGTCGCCGTGCTCGCGGCCCAGGCCGGAATCGCCGGCACCGCCCCAGGGCAGCCGGACATCGGTATAGCCGTAGGTATTGATCCATACCGTGCCGGCCTTCAACTCGCCGGCGACGCGGTGCACGCGGCCGATGTCCGCGCTCCAGACCCCGGCCGCCAGGCTGAACGCGGTACCGTTGGCGATGCGGATGGCATCGGCCTCGTCGTCGAAGGCGATCACGCTGGCCACCGGGCCGAAGATCTCCTCCTGCGAGATGCGCATCTCGTGCGCGACGTTGGCGAACACCGTGGGGGCGACGAAGTAGCCGCGCTCGCCGATACGCATCCCGCCAGCCACCGCCGACGCGCCTTCCTGCCTGCCGATCTCGATATAGTCGAGCACGGTCTTGAGCTGCGCGCTGGATACCAGCGGACCCATCGTCGTATCGGGCAAGGCCGGGTCGCCCACGCGGATCGCCTTGGCACGTGCAACGAGCCGCTCGACCACCTCGTCGTAGATCGCGCGTTGCGCAAGAATGCGCGAACCCGCGGAGCAGACCTGGCCGGTGTTGAAGAAGATCCCCGATGCCGCCGCCCGTACCGCCGCGTCGAGGTCCGCGTCGGCAAAGATCAGATTGGCCGATTTGCCGCCCAGCTCGAGCGTGACGCGCTTGAAGTTGCCCGCCGCGCCCTGCATGATGCCGCGGCCCACGCCGGGTGAGCCGGTAAAGGTCACCTTGTCGACGCCCGGATGGCCGACCAGCGCATCGCCAACCACGCTGCCCTTGCCGGTGACGATATTGAGCACGCCGGGGGGCAGGCCGGCTTCGAGCGCGAGTTCGCCGACGCGCAGCGCCGAGAGCGGCGTGATTTCCGCCGGTTTGACGATCACCGTGCAGCCGCAAGCGAGCGCCGGCGCAATCTTCCACATGCCGATCATCAGCGGGAAATTCCAAGGCACGATCGCGGCCACCACGCCGACCGGCTCGCGCACGGTATAGGTCAGCGCGTCGGGGCGGGCCGGTATCACGTCGCCATGGATCTTGTCGGCCCAGCCCGCGTAGTAGCGCACGGTATCGATCACCGCCGGCAGGTCCTGCCGGCGCACCGCGGCCAGCGGCTTGCCGGCGTCGCGGCTTTCCAGCGCGACCAGCTCGTCCCGATGGGCTTCGAGCAGGTCGGCGAAGCGCTGCAGGATGCGGCCGCGTTCGGCGGCGCGCATGCGGCCCCAGCCCTTGAGCGCGCGGCGCGCGGTCTGCACCGCCAGGTCGACCTCGGCGGGGCCGCCTTGTGCGACCAGCGCGATCGGTGCCTCGGTGGCGGGATCGATGTCGGTGGAGTAGGCGCCGGAAATCGGCGCGACCCGTTCGGCGCCGATCAGCAGATCATGCCGCGGCAGCGACGCGGAGTTGGGCCAGATCGGCGAAGTCGGCGAACCAGCGGACGGAAGAGGCGGCGGCATGATGGCTCCTCACGGGATCGACCCGGTGCAAGTCGATTCAGTGTCCGCAAGGCAGGGACCAAAGTCCAATTAATAGATCGGATTGATTTATCCGAAAAACGTATTGAAGGATTGCCGCCCCCACAGCGATGAAGTCGCTGGGTGCCCGCGTGCGCGGGGACGACGGGGTTTGTCGCCTCCCCCGCGTCTGCGAAGGCTGGGGCCGACCGTATTCGCCTGTCGCTGGTCGGCTTCCTATGCCTCTTCCGCTTGTTCCCGCGGGACCAGCGCCACGATCGCCGCATGCAGTTCCGCGGCGACCACGGGCTTGTGCAACAGCACGGTGCCGCTCGCGTGCACGCTGCGCAGCCGGTCCGCCGCGGTATCTCCGGTGATGACGATCGCCGGAACCGCTTCTCCCAGCCGCTTGCGCAGCGCCGCCATCGCCTGCAACCCGTCCCGGTTCCCGCGCAGGCGATAGTCCGCCACGATCAGGTTGGGCCGGAACGCCGGCAGCCAGGCGAGCGCGTCGCGCTCGGACTCCGCTGCCCGGCAGTCGCATTGCCAGCCTGACAGCAATTCGGTCATCGCCAGCCGGATATGCGGATCGTCGTCGATGACCAGCGCGCGCACGCCGCGCAGCGGTTCGAGCTGCGCCGGACCATCGTTCGGCAGCCGATGTACCAGCGCCTCCATGCCGGCCGGCGGCAGCCAGACCCAGGGCAGCGCGATGCGGAATACCGAGCCGCGCTGCGGCGTCGAGGCCAGCGTGACGGCGGTGGACATCGTGCGCGCGAGGCCGCTGGCGATCGACAGGCCGAGTCCCAGGCCCTTGCGCTGATCGCGCTCGGGATTGCCGAGCTGATGGAACTCCTGGAAGATCGCCGCGTGCTGCGACGCCGGGACGCCGATCCCCGTGTCCCATACCTCCAGCACCGCATGTTCGCCGCGCCGGCGGCAGCCCACCAGTACGCCGCCGCATTCGGTGTAGCGGATCGCATTGGCGATCAGATTGCGCAGTACCAGCTCGACCAGCGCCGGATCGGCGAACACCGCGCAGGTCGTCTCGCGCGTCCGATAGACCAGGCCGCGTGCTTCGGCCAGCGGCGCGAACTCGTTTTCGAGCCGGTAGAGCAGCGGCTGCAGGCGGAACGCCATCGGCCGGGCCTGCACCACGCCCGCTTCCAGCTTGGAGAAATCCAGCAAGGTGTTCAGCATCTCCCGCGCGGCATCCGAGGCCGACTCGATATGCGTCAGCAGCTGGCGCTGCTTCTCGTTCAGCGTGGTGCGGCTCAGCGACACCAGGAACAGGCCCAGCGCGTGCAGCGGCTGGCGCAGATCGTGGCTGGCCGAGGCAAGGAACACCGATTTCGCGCGGCTGGCCTGCTCGGCCTCGCGCTGGGCCGATTCCGCGCGGGCGGTCTGCTCGCGCAACTGGGCAATCAGCTCGATATTCTCGAAGCGCAGTGCGATCGAATGCCGCGCCACCCGGGCATAGTTGCGCGCGAACACGATCAGCACGATCAGATAGAGCGGCGTCGCCAGGAACATCGGCAGATAGTCGGGATCGCCGGTGGACAGGAAGCTGATCCACACAGGCAGGATCGCCGGCACGAAAAAGCCGACGGCGACCGGCAGGCAGGCCGAGAACACGGCAAGCGCCGCGGCGCTCATGCCCGCGATCAGCGACAGCACCGAAATGACGATCGGTGGCTCGCGCACGTCCAGATAGAGCAGCGCGATCAATCCCCACAGCGAGCCGATGCAGGTCAGCAGCATCGTCATCCAGCGCGCGTAGCGGGGTGCCGCGGCCTCGGTGGTGCGCGCCGGCATCCGGTGCCGGCCGGCCAGGCCGTAAGCGCAGGCCAGCGTCATCGCAAGCGCCCACGGCAGCGCCAGCGGGCGATCGCCGGACAGCACCAGCCCGGCCGTCAGGAACCAGGATGCCAGCGTGCATCCGACCATGGCGACGTTGAAGCTCTGGTCCAGCAGCTCCATTTGCGCGGCCAGCAGCCGTCCCTCGTCGAAGCGCGGCAGCAAGGGCAGCCGCCGGCGGCTGGCATGCTTCACCGCGCGGCCTGGATCAGACCGCGCCGCTGCGCCTCGATGATCGCCTCGACGCGGCTGACCGCGCCAAGGTGATCGAGGATGGCGGCGACATGCACCCGCACCGTGTTCTCCGACAGGCCGAGATGGTGCGCGATGATCTTGTTGGAACGGCCCAGCGCCAGCTGGCCCAGCACCTCGAGCTGGCGCGGTGTCAGCTGGCTGGGCCGGTAGCGTGCCGCATCCGTGGCGGACTGGGCCGGCGCGATGGCGTCATTGGCGCCGCAGAAATAGCTGCCCCCCCTGCAGGCAGTGGGCAATCGCCTGCTCGATCTGCATGGCATCGGCCGATTTGGGCAGGAAGCCGGCGACGTCCTTGAGCACGTCGGCGGGAATCGCGTCGCGGCCCGAGGTACCCGAAACGATCAGGATGCGCGCCGCCGGGAAATACCGGCGCAACACGCGCACCCCCTCGATACCGTTCAGGCCGGGCAACTGGATGTCGAGCAGGATGATATCGACCGCGGCCCCGCCATGGTCCTGCACTGCCTCCATCACCGTGCCGGCCTCGACGATCGCGGACACGCTGGCGCTGTCGGCCAGCAGCAGCCGCAGCCCGGTGCGGAACAGCGTATGGTCGTCGATCAGCAGCAGGCGGGCATTGGGCATGGCGGTCGATAATGGGCCAGTCATCGGCGTAGCGGGCCGCAAAACATCCTGCGGTCGGGAGCGGGCAGGGCAAGACCGATGCGGGCGGATTCCAACTGCCGAGCCCCGCCAGTGGTCGATTGGAATCGAATCCCGTGCGCTTGTCCATGCCTGCCGATCCGGGGTTGCCTAGTCCGGATGGATTATTGGCGTGGCGAGCGTGCGATGCGAGGATGCGTCCTGAGCGGAACCGCGACTCGCTCATACCACTTTGAAGTACCCGCACCTCCCGGCTGCGGGTATTTTTTTTGCCCGATCCCGGCGCATCGATATGGGCGCCATGCATGGCGGATATTCACCGCCATGATCGCCCGCCCATCATGCCGCCTGATCCAGCGGCCATACCCGCGTATCGCGCGGCGTATCGAAGCGATAGTCGCTGTAGGGCCGCGCAAACAGCTCGGCGCCGAGACGCTCGGCCTGCGCGATGGCATCGGTCGGATCGCGCACCACCTCGCCGCGCCGATTGCCGGTGCCACGCACCACGCCGGCCAGTTGCGAATCGGTATAGCGGGCATACTCCTGCAATTGATGCACGATGCCGAGCGCCGCGCCGGCATAGCTTTCCTCGGAGGCCAGCACCAGGCCCAGGCGCTTGCGGGCGAGCCTGGCCATCATGTTGGCCGAATCCGGATGCGAGGCGGCGTAGTAGCAGAACATCCGATCGAAAAAGGCCTTGGTCTGCGCCGACAGCCCATACCAATAGATCGGCGAGCAGAACACCACGCCGGCCGCGGGCAGGAAGTCCTGCAGCAATAGATCGCGATAGCCGTCGTCGATGCCGCAGCTGCCATCGGCGCGCCGGCATTGGCGGCAGTCGCGCAGCAAGCCGCCCAGATGGTCGTCGAGAAAGCGCAATTTGACCGGATGGCCGGCCCGCTCGACGCCGCGCTGCGCCGCCTGCGCCATCACCGCCGAATTGCCGTCGCGCCGAGGGCTGCCGACCAGGATCAATACCGGCCCGGCAGCAATGGTTTGGGGGAAAGTCGTGTCCGTCATCGTGTTCCTTGCGTTGCGTGGTAGGGACACGGCGACTGTAGGATGGCGGCTGCGGCGCGACAAACGAGCAATTCTCGCGTCGGATCAATTCGATTCACCTCAGGTATTCCTGCGCATTTTCTGGAGCGCAATGCATGTTCGCTTCCTTGCCGATCGCCGCGCTGCGGGTATTCGAATCCGCGGCGCGGCATCTGAGCTTCAAGGCCGCCGCGGCCGAGCTGTCGGTAACGCCGGCTGCCGTATCCCATCAGGTACGGGGGCTCGAGTCCTGCCTCGGCGTGGCGCTGTTCAAACGCTTGCCGCGTGGCGTCGCGTTGACCGTCGAAGGCGAGCGGCTCTTCCATCGAATGCATGGCGCGCTGCTCGATGTGGCCCAGGCCATCGACGATCTGCGCCCCCAGCCGGCGGCCGGGTCGTTGACGGTGACGACCACGATGTCGTTCGCCGCGTTGTGGCTGGTGCCGCGGCTGGGGCGTTTCTATCAGGCGCATCCCGATGTCCATGTGCGGATCGACAGCAACGGCGCGCCCGTCGATCTGCACCAGGACGCGCGCATCGACGTGGCGATCCGCTATGGCACCAGCGCGTGGCCCTCGCTGCTAAGCGCATGCCACCTGGGTGAGACCTTCGGCGTCTATGGATCGCCGGCGCGGATCGCGGCGGCCGAAGAAGAAACCCCTGCGCTGATCACGGTGCGCTGGACCGACTCCACGCTGTACGACGACGGTTGGCAGGCGTGGTGCGATGCGGCTGGTGTGCGCTGGCTGCAGGAAGGCGCGACGATGCGCGCCTACGACGAGGAAAGCTATGCGCTGCAGGCCGCCGTCGCAGGACAGGGGCTGGTGCTCGCCAGCTCGATCATGGTGTCCGACAGCGTGCGCAATGGGCTGCTGCTGCCGTATCGGCCCGATGTCACGGTAGCGGGTGCCGCCTATACCGCGCTGTGTGTGCCGGGGCGCGAGCGCCATCCGCCGGTGCGGGCATTTCTGGCCTGGCTGGCGCGCGAATGGGCTTGAACGCGTGGATCTGCGCCAATGTCGCTCAATGGCCGGGGAACACCGGGTAAGGCACCCGTTGCGATGGCCGGTCGGTGGTTTCGATCACCACGCGTTCGACGCCCTCGACTTCGCGCAGCGCATCGGCCAGCGGCTTCGGATCGAAGCCGCGCGGCACGCAGCCCTGGATCGTGACCCAGCGCCGGCTGACCGTCAGCCACAGCGACGTCTGCGCCAGCGTCGGGTCCCCGCCGTGCGGCGAGCCGCGGTCCCGGCGCGAGAGCCATTGCAGGCGCCGCTGCACCGTCTCGGCGATCTCGCGGTCGTAATGGTAGGCATTGGATAGCCGGCAGCGGCCCTCGGCGTGGCATCGATAGCCGCGCTCGAGCCGATGATGCGTTTCACGCTGCCACGCCGCTTCGTCGATGCGCGGACCCAGCGGTTCGGGGCACCCTGTCATGCCCGATGAGATGCGGAAGAACGGGTCCTGCCCGCGATTGAGCAGGGCCTTGGCGTCGTCCGTGGCCGCGGGCGCGCCCCATGCCATGCCCACATGGCCGATCCCGGCCAGGCATATCGCCGCGTGGGCGAGGGCGAGGGCGAACCATCCTCGGGCTTGCCGCGGCCCAGGCATGGCCCCGCGCGTGGTCCCCCGCATGGCGCGACGCAGCATGGCGATTCCTCCTGCCGTCCGGCGATCTGCGTTGCATATTATTCAGATCGTGGTGGCTCCGCCAGCGACCGCAGGGAGACAAGCATGCCGATCGCAGCCCGACACCGTTATCCCCTTGCCGCCCGCATCGCGAGCATGGCGCTCGGCATGGCATGCCTGGCCGGCATGGCGCCGACGGCAACGCTGGCGGCATTGCAGGACCACTTCCTGTACTTTCCGAGCAAGGCGCCGCTGGCTGCGCTGGTGTCCGACGAATTGCGCGCCTGGCCGGGAGGCGACGACTTCATGGGCCTGCTCGCCGAACCTGCGCGGCCCGCGCATGCCACCGCGATCGTATTTCACGGCAACGCCGGCCACGCCGGCCATCGCAAGGTGTATGCGGACGCGCTGGTGCAGCACGGCGTGCGCGTCATCCTTGCCGAATATCCGGGCTACGGTCCACGCGACGGCAAGGTCGGCGAGGCCAGCTTCGTGGCCGATGCGCAGCGCACCATCGAGCTTGCCCATGCCCGTTTCGGCGCGCCGCTGCTGTTGATCGGCGAATCGCTCGGTGCCGGCGTGGTGGCCGCAGCCGCCGCGCAGCAGCGCGACAGGATCGCCGGCCTGATGCTGATCACGCCGTGGGACCGGCTGGCCCATATCGCCGCGCATCACTATGCATGGCTGCCGACCTCCTGGCTGTTGCGGGACCGCTATGACAGCGTCGCCAATCTGGCCGCATTCGATCGCCCGGTATTGGTGGTGGTGGCCGAACGCGATCGGATCGTGCCGGCACGCTTTGGCCGCGCACTGCACGATGCGATCGGCATGCGTCGCCAATTGCGCATCGTGCCGGGCGCGGACCACAACGACTGGTTCGATCGCGTCGATGGAGAGTGGTGGCGGCAGGCGCTCGCATTCCTGCTCGAATCCGGGCAAAAAACCGCCGCTCCGTGAGGCCGTTCGCCGGCGCCAACGGTAATTGCATTAATGTTGGAACTTACGGATCTGGCGAAGTATTGGTTATGCTTGTGTCATTGCATTGATTGAAGCAATCCGATGAAGCTGTCTCCCGCCATTCCAATTTTGCGTATCTTCTCGGTCGACAAGGCCAAGGAGTTCTATCTCGATTTCCTCGGATTTACCCTGGACTGGGAGCATCGGTTCGAGGAAAGCCTGCCGCTGTACATGCAGATATCGCGCTCGGACTTGCTGTTGCATCTGAGCGAGCATCACGGCGATGGCACGCCTGGAACGGCAATATTCCTGCGGGTGGACGACATCGACGCGCTGCAGCGGGAGTTGGCGGCAAAGCCATACCGATATGCGCGCCCCGGCGTCGAAGCGAGGGGCTGGGGCAAAGAAATGCAGGTGGCCGATCCCTTCGGTAATTCCCTCCGTTTCTGTCAGCTCATTGACGATTAATTAAAATTCACACACCTACCGTGGTAGGGGTAACGCGGCGCCACGCGAATTCCGTTGTGCGAAATCAATTACACTGGCGCAAAAAATAAGCTTTATTTCGGCAGGGGTCAGGAGCCAAAGCTTGGTGAAGAGTCGAATTGCGTCGGGCATGGCCCCGGCGCGCCAGTCGTATGC
>JAPSLP010000089.1 GCA_031180665.1 Cupriavidus sp.
CGGCTCCAGCGCGTTGATCCGCTCGACTGTCCGTCGATATTGTTTGATCAGCCGCTCGTTACGGCTGCCGAAGACTTTCTTGAGAAGGCCCGTGATCATCGATTGGTGTCACCTGCGCACGATTGCGGTCCTGCCGTCCGAGCCGAAGGGCCGGACGCGAAGCGCGCGTGGCGAAGAGAGGATTAGCGCAAAACGCCGAGTTTATCACGCGCGGCGGGCGGTTCTGCGGGCGATCCCGGCCCACCGCGAGCGCGTCAGGGCCGGGCCGGCACGGTGTCTCGCGCACGGCACCGCGGGTCCTGCGCGCCGGTCCGCTCGAGACCAGCTCGAGACCGGCTTGGGGCTAGAATGCGGCATGCGCCTGTTCACCCACCACGCCCTGCAAACGCCCTCCGCCAAGCCGCTGAACGACTGGCTGGCCAAGGCCGGACCGATGTCGTCGCTGATGCAGGCGGCGCGCGAGCTGGCCGCGCTGGAAGCCGAGGTGATGGCCCTGCTGCCGCCCGGCATGCGCGCCGGCATCGCGATCGGCGGCGTGCGCCAGGACACCCGCAGCCCGGGGCAGCCGAACACGCTGCTGCTGCTGGCCGCCCACGGCGCCGCCGCCGCACGGGTGCGGCAGATCGTGCCGAGCCTGCTGGCGCGGCTGCAGCAGCGCGGGGCGCGGATCGATGCGGTCAAGGTGCGGGTACAGCCCGACGTCGCGCGCGGCGACTGGGACGTGGAGCCGGCCGAACGGCCGAAGAAAACGGGGGTGCCGGCGGCCGGATTGAACAGCCTGGGAGAACTGGCGCAGACGCTGCCGGACTCGCCGCTGCGCGACGCGGTGCGCACGATGCTGGCGCGGCACCGCTAGGGACGTGGCTGGGCTCGGGAGAGCGAGCGCGCCGGCAGGCGCGCCCTTGCGTCAGGCGAAGGCCGGCTGCAATTGCGGCAGGAAGGCGGCCGGGGCCTCTTCCTGGCGCTCGAAGCTGACGATCTCGTAGGCCTGTTCGTCCGCCAGCAGCGCGCGCAGCAGCTGGTTGTTCAGCCCATGGCCGGACTTGTTGGCGACATAGGCGCCGATCAGCGGATGGCCGACCACATAGAGGTCGCCGATCGCGTCGAGGATCTTGTGGCGCACGAACTCGTCGCCATAGCGCAGCTCTTCGTTGTTCAGCATGCGGTGCTCGTCGAGCACGATCGCGTTGTCCAGGCTGCCGCCGCGCGCCAGGCCCATCTCGCGCAGCGCCTCGACCTCGTGCGCAAAGCCGAAGGTGCGTGCCCGCGCGATCTCGCGGACATAGCTGGTGTCGCCGAAATCGATCTCGAAGGTCTGGCCGGTCTTGTCGACGGCCGGATGACGGAAGTCGATGGTGAACGACAGCTTGAAGCCGAAATAGGGCTCGAGCCGCGCCAACTTGTCGCCCTCGCGCACCTCTACCGCCTTCTTGACGCGGATGAAGCGCTTTGCCGCCGGCTGCTCCTCGATGCCCGCCGACTGCAGCAGGAACACGAAGGACGCGGCGCTGCCGTCCATGATCGGGATTTCCTCGGCGTCGACGTCGACGAACAGATTGTCGATACCCAGGCCCGCGCAGGCGGACATCAGGTGTTCGATGGTGGAAACGCGCGCGCCGTTCTTCTGCAGCACGGACGCGAGGCGCGTATCGCCGATGGCCGACGCCTTCACCGGGATCTCGACCGGCTCGGGCAGGTCGACGCGGGTGAAGACGATGCCGGTATCGGTCGGGGCAGGCCGCAATGTCAGCGTCACTTTACGGCCCGAGTGCAAGCCAATGCCAACGGTCTTGACCAGGGACTTGATAGTGCGCTGTTTGAGCATGACGGCCTCTGCTAATTATTAAAATCTATCGGGCTTGAGATTCGATAAACCGTATCTTACCACCGGCAAGCATATTGCGCTGCACCAGTTTTGTTTCGTCGTGTTAACGGTGTGGCATTCGACGATGAAAGGCCCGAAAAAGATGCGGGCAATGGCCGATAAACCCTCGTGGAAGGCCCGATAAGCGGCACGTGAATCACTTCAGATGCCGCTATCTCCACGGCTAGGGCCACCAAGGTCACGCAACGACGTCTTACCCGCGCAACATCGCGAGTACCGATTCGGCGCTGCTGACCTTGAATTCCCCGGGCGCTTCGACGGCCAGATGCGTGACGACGCCATCGTCGATCACCATCGCATAGCGCAGCGAGCGCACGCCCATGCCGCGCTTGCCCAGGTCCTGTTCGAGGCCGAGCGCGCGCGTCCAGTCGGCACTGCCGTCGCCGAGCATGCGCACCTTGCCGGCGGTGCCCTGCTCGCGCGCCCACGCACCCATCACGAAGGCGTCGTTGACCGACACGCACCAGATCTCATCGACGCCGGCGGCGCGCAGCGCCTCCGCCTGCTCGACGAAGCCGGGCACGTGGCGTGCGGAACAGGTCGGCGTGAATGCACCGGGCAGACCGAACACGACGATGCGGCGGCCCTTGGCCAGCTCGGCGACCGAGAAGGCGTTGGGACCCAGCGCACAGCCGCCCGCCTCGGTCTCGAAGTATTCGTACAGCGTCGCGTCGGGCACGCGTGCACCGATTTCGATCATGGCGATATTTCCTCAGGCAGCCGGGCGTTGGGCCAGGTAGAACGTGAGCTAACGACAACGAAGGCCTTGGCCAAACCCAGTCTGCATCATAGTTGCCGCCCTCCGGCATCCCAAGTGGGACTGCGGCGCAGGCGCCTGTCGGCGGATACCGACACGCGGGCAAGCAGTACTGACAAAAACAGGCGCGGCGAGCTTGCGCTCGCCGCGCGGACGGAAGGCACATCCCGGCCGGGATACGGCGGGAGACCAGTCCGGGGAGGCGGCCGGTGGCGCGCCTGTCCCGGCACGGGATGCGGACGCAGGACTGCGGACAGCGTCAACCTCGCCGTTCGCGCGAAAGGCCGGCGGCCGTCATCCGTAGCGCGGCACGGGCGGATGGGGAGCGCCCATCGTGCCCCGCTGTCGCGGATGCGCGGCCGGCAACCTGCCGGCGATGCGGTCGGCTGGCCGAGGGGATCGGCCCGCCGTGGGTCGACGTCGCGCCGTGCTCAGTCCGCCTGCTTGCGCAGGAAGGCGGGGATGTCGTAGGTGTCGACACCCTTCTCCTGCAGCGCGGCCACGTGCGCCGACGCGGTTTCGCGCGAGCTGCGGAACACCGCCGGCGTATCGAGGCCGCTGTAGTCCGGCGCGCTGTGCAGCGCCGAGCCATGCTGCAGGCCAGCCATCATCTGCACCGGCATGTTGTCGGTACCGGTCTTGAGCAGCGTCATCGGCTGCTGCTTCTTGCTCGAGCGGCCCAGGCCGGTGGCGACCACGGTCACGCGCAGCGCATCGCCCATCGAGTCGTCGTAGACGGTACCGAAGATCACGGTGGCATCTTCCGCGGCATAGCTGCGGATGGTGTTCATGACTTCCTTG
>JAPSLP010000090.1 GCA_031180665.1 Cupriavidus sp.
TGTGGAACGTCACCACCAGGTTGTATTGCTGGCCGCCGCGCAGCGGGTAGTGGACCAGATGGCAGTGGGGACCGGCCCACACCACCGGCGCATTGATGCGCAGGTCCTGCGGCATGTCCTCCAGTTCCACGACCGCGCGATAGACCACGTGGCCCGTCACGCGCGGCTCGTCGCCCAGCAGCGCCTGGCGCACGGCCGACTTGACGCCGTCGCAGCCGATCACCGCATCGGCGCGGTGCCGCTCGCCCCGCTGGTCGATCACGGTGACGCCCTTGTCGTCCTGCTCCAGGCCCTCGACGCGCGTGGCGGTGCGGAAGCGGATCAGCGGATGGTCCCGCACCGCTTCGAGGATCGACAGATGGATATCGGCACGATGGATCACGGCATAGGGATTGCCGAATCGTTCGCGGTAGCGCTCGCCGACGTCGACCACCGCGACCTCGCTGGCATCGACGGCATCCATCAGCATCAGATGGTCGGTGAACACCGAGCGTTTACGCGCCGCCTCGCCGACGCCGAGCGCGTCCAGCGCCGCGAAGGCATTGGCCGCGAGCTGGATGCCCGCGCCGATCTCGCCGATCTGCTCGGCTTGCTCCAGCAATTCGATGCGGATGTCTTGGCGCGCGAGGGCCAGCGCCGCCGCAAGGCCGCCAATGCCGCCGCCGACCACGATGACCTTGCGGTCCCGATGTGCTGTGTTCATCGATGTCTCCTGTCCCGCTCCCCGGGATGCATGGCGCTCAGCCTTGATAGTCTGGTTGCCGGCGCGGATCGGCGGCGCGAAAGGCCGGATGTTCGGCCGCATGGCGGTAGACCGCCATGGTCCGCGGAAAGCGCTCGGTGTCGCAGCCCATGCGCTGCGCGTTGGCGATCTGCGGCACCAGGCAGCAGTCCGACAGCGTGGGCTGGTCGCCGAAGCACCACGGGCCGGCCGGGCGCTTCGCCAGCAGCCGTTCGACCATGGCCAGGCCCTCGTCGACCCAATGCCGGTACCAGGCGTCCTTCTGCTCCGGCGATACGCCCAGCGTGTCCTGCAGATAGCGCAGCACGCGCAGGTTGTTGACCGGATGGATGTCGCAGGCGATCGCATACGACAGCTCCAGCACGCGCGCCCGCGCTTCGGGGTCGGCGGGAATCAGCCGCGGTTCCGGATGGCGCGCGTCGAGGTAGTCGACGATCGCCAGCGATTGACCCAGGTGCAGGTCGCCGTCGACCAGCGCCGGCACGCTGGCCGAGGGATTGATCCTCTTGACATAGCCGGCATCGCGATGCGCGCCGTTCCGGATATTGACCGGCACGTAGTCGTAGGGCAGTCCCTTCAGCGCGAGCGCGATGCGCACGCGGTAGGACGTCGAGCTGTTGAAGAAGCTGTGCAGCTGCATGATCGGCTTCCGCTCAGACGATGCGCACCGACAGTTCGCCAAGCCCCTGCACGCCGGCCACCATCCGTTGTCCGGGCTTCACCGCGCCGACGCCCTCCGGCGTGCCGGTAAAGATCAGGTCGCCCGGTTCCAGGCGGAAGTACTGCGACAGGTAGGCCACCGTTTCCGCGACCGACCAGATCAGATGCGAGACATTGCTGCGCTGGCGCGTCTCGCCGTCGACCGTCAGCCACAGCTCGGCCTGCTCCGGATGGCCCACGTCGGCGGCGCAATGCAGCGGGCCGATCGGTGCCGACGCGTCGAAGCCCTTGCCGATTTCCCAGGGGCGGCCCATCTCGCGCATCTTCATCTGCAGGTCGCGCCGGGTCATGTCAAGGCCCACCGCATAGCCCCAGACGTGATCGAGCGCCTCCTCGACCGGAATGTCGCTGCCGCCGCGGCCGATCGCGGCCACCAGTTCCGCTTCGTAGTGATAGTTCTGCGTCTGCGCGGGGTAGGGCAGCGACAGCGTGTCGCCGTAGGCCACCGGAATCACCGCGTCGGCCGGCTTGCAGAAGAAGAACGGCGGCTCGCGGTCCGGATCGAAGCCCATTTCGCGGGCATGCGCGGCGTAGTTGCGGCCGACGCAGTAGACGCGGCGAACCGGGAAGCGGTCATCGCCGCTGCCGGCGACCGGAATGGCGACGGTCGGCGCCGGATCGAAAACATAAGGCATGAGAAGTCCTTGTAGGATCGTATCGTTCAGGAATGGATGCGGGCATGACAGGCGCGGCCGTGCGGCGAGCGCGCGCCAGTGTCCCAGCGCAGGTGGTCAGAGCCGTTCTTCTCGCAGCAGATTCAAGGCGCTGAGCACCGGGCGGTCCGAATAGCTGAAGAGCACCGCGTCCTCGACGCAGGCCAGCTGCACCGGCTGCCACGACGGCGCGACGAAAATGTCGCGCGGCTCGAACTGGAACTGCATCTCGCCGATGCGCGCGGTGCCGCGGCCTTCGACGACGCTGTAGACGGTCGCATCGGTGCTGCGATAGGTGCGGCCCTGGAAGCCGGCGGGCAGCAGTTGCATGAAGGTGGCCATGGTCGGCATCGGCCAACCACCGGTGGCGGGATTGACGTAGCGCAGCTTGACGCCGTCCCAGGGGTCGAGGTCGCCATGGCGGTAGAGCTGGTCCAGCGCCTCGCGCGTCCGCGCATACGGATAGCTGAAGATCGGCGAACTGCCGCCGTTGGGCTGGTGGCGCACCGGCACCATGTTGTTGCCATAACGCGCGAAGCTGTTGCCCTCGGGGCGCGTCACCGGCTGCACGGCTTCCGGATAGCTCTCGGCGAAGCCGGCATCGAGCTGCAGCAGCAGCGGGATATCGAGTCCGTCGAGCCAGACCACGGGTTCGCCTCCGTCGGCCTCGAGCGGGTTGCCGTGGTCATGCCAGGTCCACGACGGCGTGATGATGAAATCGCCGGGACGCATCGTCGTGCGTTCCCCATCGACGGCGGTCCACGCGCCCTGGCCCTCGACGATGAAGCGCAGCGCGGATTGCGTATGGCGATGGCTGGGGGCGATTTCGCCGGGCAGGATCAGCTGCAGCCCCGCGTACAACGTCGACGTAATGCTCGATTTGCCGCGCAGCCCGGGATTTTCCAGCACCAGTACGCGGCGCACCGCTTCCTCCGCGCTGATCACCGAACCCGCCTGCATCACCAGCGGCCGGACCTGCTCGTATTTCCAGATCGCCGGCTGCGCCTTCGGCTGCGGTTGCGGCGGCACCAGCGCGTGCAGCGATTCCCACAGCGGCGTCATATGGCTGCGTCCGATCTGCTCGTAGTAGGCCGCGCGGGCGATATCCCGCTTGCTGTTCGACATCGAGGTCTCCAGTCCAGATAGCACCGGCGGAGTGGCTTCCCTCTCCCGCCGGCGGTAGCGCGTTGGGGGAGAGATGCTTGTCCGCGTCATTCGTTTGTTGGGACTGTAGCCGCGCAGGTATATTTCGAAAAATGAATTGTTGATCTGATCCATATGAATATGGATATGACTGGGAGGG
>JAPSLP010000048.1 GCA_031180665.1 Cupriavidus sp.
AGAACAAGCGCACCATGCCGGAAAAGATGTCGATCAAGAAATTTGATCCGGTCGCGCGCAAGCACGTCGAGTACAAGGAAACCAAGATCAAGTAATTGATCCTGCGTTCCAGCGAAGAACCCCGCCATGGCGGGGTTTTTTGTTGCCCGCTCGCCGCCGCTCCCCGCTCCCCGCTTCCCGCTTCCCGCTTCCCGCTTCCCGCTTCCCGCTTCCCGCTTCCCGCTTCCCGCTTCCCGCTTCCCGCTTCCCGCTTCCCGCTTCCCGCTTCCCGCTTCCCGCTCCCCACTCCCCGCTCCCCGCTCCCCGCTTCCCCGCTTCCCCGCTTCCCCGCTTCCCCACTTCACCCCTCTCCCACTGCCAGCGCTGCCCAGCGTGGCGCCGCAGCACGCCGCGCCACCAGCAGGGGCAAGGCGCGGCGGCGCGATCGCCGGTGTACACTTTCGAGCTTTCCCGCACCACCGGCGCCCTCGCCGCGCCTGCACGCATCATGAACTTCGACGTCGCCATCGTCGGCAGCGGCCTGGCCGGCCTTACGGTCGCGCTGCAACTGGCCGACAGCCACCGGGTTGTCATCGTGAGCAAGCGCGCCATGACGCAGGGCGCCAGCGACTGGGCCCAGGGCGGCATCGCGGCGGTGCTGGACTCGGGCGACAGCCACGACGAACACACGCAGGACACGCTGATCGCCGGTGCCGGACTGTGCGACGAAGGCGCGACCCGCTTTATCGTCGAGCACGGGCGTCAAGCGATCCAATGGCTGATCGACCGCGGCGTGCCGTTCACGCGCGACGAACAGGCCGAGCTTGGCTATCACCTGACGCGCGAAGGCGGTCACAGCCATCGCCGTATCATCCATGCGGCCGACGCTACCGGCCATGCCGTGGTCACGACGCTGACCGAGCAGGTGCGTCGCCATCCCAATATCACGATCCTGGAAGACCATTTCGCGATCGACCTGATCACCTCGCGCAAGATGGGGTTGGGCGGCAACCGCTGCCTCGGGCTGTATGTGCTGGACGACGCCAACGGCCAGGTGCATACGCTGACCGCCAGCCATACCGTGCTGGCCACTGGCGGCGCAGGCAAGGTCTATCTCTATACGACCAATCCGGACACGGCCACTGGCGACGGCATCGCCATGGCCTGGCGCGCGGGCTGCCGGGTCGCGAACATGGAGTTCATCCAGTTCCATCCGACCTGCCTCTACCACCCGTATGCCAAGTCCTTCCTGATCTCGGAGGCGGTACGTGGCGAAGGCGGAAGACTGGTGCTGCCCGACGGCACGCGTTTCATGCCCGAGCACGACGCGCGCGCCGAACTGGCGCCGCGCGACGTGGTGGCCCGCGCGATCGACTTCGAGATGAAGAAGCGCGGCCTGGACTGCGTCTATCTCGACATCACGCACCAGCCCGCGCCCTTCCTGCGCGAGCACTTCCCCACCATCCACGCGCGCTGCCTGGAGCTGGGCATCGACATCACGCGCCAGCCGATTCCGGTGGTGCCGGCCGCGCACTACACCTGCGGCGGCGTGGTCACCGACACGGCCGGACGCACCGATCTGGACAATCTCTACGCGGTCGGAGAGACGGCCTACACCGGCCTGCACGGCGCCAACCGGCTGGCATCGAATTCGCTGCTCGAATGCATGGTGATCGGCCGGGCCGCGGCCAGCGACATCGCATCCCAGGCCAAGGCCGGCAAACCCGATCTGACCCTGCCGCCGTGGGACGAGAGCCGCGTGTCCGACGCCGACGAGGAGGTCGTGGTCTCGCACAACTGGGACGAGCTGCGCCGAATGATGTGGAACTACGTCGGCATCGTGCGCACCAGCAAGCGGCTGGAACGCGCCCAGCATCGCATCGCGCTGCTGCGTGAGGAAATCACCGAGTACTACGCGAACTTCCGCGTCACGCGGGATCTGCTGGAGCTGCGCAATCTGGTCGAAGTGGCGGCGATGATCGTCGACAGCGCCTACGCGCGCCACGAAAGCCGCGGCCTGCATTTCAGCCGCGACTACCCCGGGACGTTGCCGAAGGCGCTGCCGACCGTGCTGCAGCCGCCGAACGGGCGGCGCCGCGGCAACTGAGCGCGCAACGAATGACCGGGCCCGTGAAGCCCGGGCCCGGTCAGCCGATGATGCGCAACGAGTAGTCGGTGGCGCGCACGTCCTTGGTCAGCGCGCCGACGGAGATCCGGTCCACGCCGGTCTCGGCGAAACGGCGGATCGTATTGGCGTTGACGCCGCCGGACACTTCGAGCACCGCACGGCCGCGATTGACCCGCACTGCTTCGCGCATCATCGGCTCGGTGAAGTTGTCGAGCAGGATCGAGACGGCACCGGCGGCCAGCGCCTCCTCCAGTTCGACGATCGACTCGACCTCGACCTGGACCGGCACACCGGCGTTCAGCCTGGCCGCGGCCTGCAACGCCGCGGTGACACCGCCCGCCGCGGCGATATGGTTTTCCTTGATCAGGATGCCGTCATAGAGCGCCAGCCGCTGGTTGTCGCCGCCGCCGACCTTGACCGCGTACTTCTGCGCGAGGCGCAGCCCGGGCAGCGTCTTGCGCGTGTCGAGCACGCGGGCGCGCGTACCGGCGACCAGATCGGCGTAGCGCCGCGTCGCCGTGGCCACGCCCGACAGCAATTGAAGGAAATTCAGCGACGGCCGCTCGGCGGTCAGCAGCGAACGGGCCGGGCCTTCGATCTCGCAGACCACCGAATCGGCCGCCATGCGCGCGCCTTCCCGTTGCAGCCAGCGGACCTGCAAACGCGGATCGACCGCGTGCATGCAGGCATCGAACCACGGCTGTCCGCACAGCACCGCATCCTCGCGCACGATCACGCGGGCGTGCGCCTGCTTGTCGGCCGGCACCAGCTGGCCGGTCCAGTCCCCGGCGCCGACGTCCTCGGCGATCGCCGCGCGCACGTTCTCGCGCAGCGCCTCGGCCAGCGCGGGTCCGTATTGGTCGAAGACCGGATTCACCGCGTCGTTCATGGAGGAATCGCTCATGCCGGACCGATCCCCTGGAACAGCGCCTGCTCCTTGGCCAGGTCGGCCGCGGGCCGTACGTTGGCCTTTTGCTGCGCGGCGAAATCCAGCATGCGGTCGATGCAGGTATAGGCGCGAGAGCCGATCTGCGGATCGACATGGATCTCGTTGCGGCCGCTCTCGAGCACCTCGGCCAGATTGGTCAGCGCATTCATCGCCATCCACGGGCAATGCGCGCAGCTCTTGCACGTCGCGCTGTTGCCAGCAGTCGGCGCCTCGATGAAATGCTTGCCCGGCGCGGCCATCCGCATCTTGTGCAGGATGCCGTTGTCGGTGGCGACGATGAATTCGTTGGCGTCGAGCTGCTGGGCGGCGGCAATCAGCTGCGTGGTCGAACCGACCACATCGGCCTGGGCCACCACGTTGGCCGGCGATTCCGGATGCACCAGGATCTTGGCCTTCGGATGTTCCTTACGCAGCAGATCGAGCTCGATGCCCTTGAACTCGTCATGCACCAGGCACGAGCCCTGCCACAGCAGCATGTCGGCACCGGTCTGGCGCTGGATATAACCGCCCAGATGCTTGTCGGGTGCCCACAGGATCTTCTCGCCGCGCGCATGCAGATGTTCGACGATCTTCAGCCCGATGCTGGAGGTCACCATCCAGTCGGCACGCGCCTTGACGGCGGCGCTGGTGTTCGCATAGACCACCACGGTGCGGTCCGGATGCGCGTCGCAGAACGCGGCGAACTCGTCGGCCGGGCAGCCCAGGTCCAGCGAGCAGGTCGCGTCCAGGTCCGGCATCAGGATGGTCTTTTCGGGACTGAGGATCTTGGCGGTCTCGCCCATGAAGCGCACGCCGGCCACCACCAGCGTCTGCGCCGGATGGTCGCGCCCGAAGCGGGCCATCTCCAGCGAATCGGACACGCAGCCGCCGGTTTCCTCGGCAAGGTCCTGCAGGTCGGCGTCGACGTAGTAGTGCGCGACCAGCACCGCATTGCGCGCCTTCAGCAAGGCGCGGATGCGATCCTTCAACCCGGCGCGTTCGTCCGGCGTGAGCGCGGGCGGCACCTTGGCCCAGGCGTGGGCGACGCAGCTTGCGCCACCCTCGGCCTGCATCTGCGTCGGTTTCTCGAACTCGACGGTCTTGATCGTTTGGGGGGTCATCTCCTGTACTCCTCGGGGCACCCGTGCTCGCCATCGCACCATCGTCGCGGCTGGGACCGGCCTCTAGATGGGGCGGCATCGCCAAAAGAAAAGCCCCGCCAGCGACAGCATGGCGGGGCTTCGGGCGCGCCTGGCATTGTAGCAGGCGCTGTCCTTCTTATCAGGCGCTACGCGTAGCGGCGCAGGCGCAGCGAGAACTCCTGCAGCGCCTGGATGCCGCTGGCTTCGGCGCGGTGGCACCACGCCTGCAGCTGTTGCAGCAGCTGTTCGCGCGTCAGGTTCGAACGGCCCCAGATCGCGGCCAGCTCGCGGCGCATTTCGACGAAGGTCTGCAGCGCCTTGTTGTGCTCGACGATGCTGGCCAGTTGCTGGCGCTGCGGCTCGGCCAGCTTGGTTTCGTCACGGTGGAACCACTTGCTGGCCAGCTTGAAGCGGCGATAGTCGGCAACGCGCTTGGCCTTGAGCTGGACCAGTTCCTGGCGATACGCATTCTTGACAGCCTTGGCATAGCGCGCCATCACGTCATAGCGGTTGGCGATGATCGCCTCCAGCGTGTTGTGATCGACGGGACGGGCCTCGACCAGGCGTGCCTTGGGCGGCGTCTTCTTGACCTTGGCCAGGCCGACCGCCTGCATCGCACGGATGTAGCACCAGCCGATATCGAACTCGTACCACTTGATCGAGAACTTGGCCGAAGTCGGATAGGTATGGTGGTTGTTGTGCAGCTCTTCGCCGCCGATGATGATGCCCCACGGCGAGACATTGGTCGACGCGTCCTCGCAATCGTAGTTGCGATAGCCCCACCAGTGGCCCAGGCCGTTGATGACGCCGGCGGCATGGATCGGGATCCACAGCATCTGCACGCCCCAGACCGACAGGCCGATCACGCCGAACAGCGCCAGGTCGATGATCAGCATCAGGCCGACGCCCTGCCAGGTGAAGCGCGAATACAGGTTGCGCTCGATCCAGTCATTGGGCGTGCCGTGGCCGAACTTGGCCAGCGTTTCCTTGTTCTTGGCTTCGGCCCGATACAGCTCGGCGCCTTCGAGCAGCACCTTGCGGATGCCGCGCGTCTGCGGGCTGTGCGGATCGTCTTCCGTTTCGCACTTGGCGTGGTGCTTGCGGTGGATCGCGGTCCACTCCTTGGTGACCATGCCCGTGGTCAGCCACAGCCAGAAACGGAAGAAGTGCGCGGCGATCGGGTGCAGATCGAGCGAGCGGTGCGCCATGCACCGGTGCAGGAAAATCGTGACGCCGGCGATGGTGATGTGGGTCATGACCAGGGTGAAGATCACGATCTTCCACCAGGACCAGTCGAGAAGGCCGTTGGCGGCCCACTGAAGAATTGTGTCGAACAAACTGTTCTCCGTGCTTGATAGAGGCTGGCTGCGACGCGCGAGGGTGTCGCAGCAACGCGCAGAAAAATGACTGCAAATCCAGTGATTGCGTCTTATGGCGTCAGCCAAGGCGCCTTGCGCCTTCGCGGGACCCCGGCACGCGCCGCTGCAATCTGGCGGCTGGCCCTCGGGCACGGATCGGTAGTCCGGCCGGGGGAATCCCCGGGACGACCCGCGATTTTACCGGAACGCCAGCGTCCCGGCATCCGCTTTTACCCGTGCGTATGCTTTTCGTTTGCGTGGTTGGACGCCGAAAACGATACTTCGTTCCTTCAATGGCCAAGGCATCACATACGCACCGGTATCGGCGCTTTTTATGCCGATTGCACCGCATTGGCAGCGACAACCGAGACCGGCGTCCCGGACAGCGCACCTTCCTGGGGCAGCACGCGCAACTCACGCTGCGGATAGGGAATCGAAATGCCGCTGGCCCGGAATGCCTTCCAGATCGCGCGGTTCATTTCGGACTGCACCCCCAGCTTGCCGTTCTGCGGATCGGCAATGAAGCCCGCCACCTCGTATTCGACGCCGCTGTCCGCAAACGCCACCAGGAAGGCCGACGGCGCCGGGTCGGCGAGCAGACGCGGAATGCCCTGCACCGCCCCGGTCAGCAACGCCAGCACCATTTCGGGATCGGCGCCGTAGTCCGCCTGCACGCGGGTCGCCACCCGCACATTGGTGTTCGAGAACGAATGGTTCTGCACCGATTGCGCGACCAATTGCTCGTTCGGCACCAGCGTCTCGCCGTCGCCATTGCGCACCACGGTGTAGCGCGTGCGGATCTGCGCCACGATGCCGGTGTACTTGTCGACCGTGATCTGATCGCCGAGCTTGACCGAGCGGTCCAGCAGGATGATGAAGCCGGACACGTAGTTGCTGGCGATCTTCTGCAGGCCCAGCCCCAGGCCGACGCCCAGCGCGCCGCCGAACACGGACAGCACGGTCAGGTCGATGCCGACCAGCGACAGGCTGAACAGCAGCGAAACCAGCAGCAGCAGCGCCTTGGACAGCCGCGTCAGCACCACGCGCAGGCTGGTGTCGATGGTTGCCGAACGCATCAGCCGCTCCTCCAGCCACGAACCGAACCAGAGCGCCGCCAGCACCGTCAGGAGGATCCACACGCAGGCCATCAGCAGATCGGCCACGCTGATGCGCTGCTGCCCCAGCGCAAACTGGATCGAATCGAGCCACTGCACCGCCTCGGACAGCATGCCCAGCACGTACAGCGCCATGCCGACCCAGACCAGGGTGGTCAGCACCTTTTCCACCAGCGTCAGCATGCCGTGCAGCTGGCCGTTGCCGGACAGCACGCGGCGCAGCACGTAGAAGGCGAAATAGAGAAAGGTGATGCCGAACAACGGCACCAGCGCCAACCGCAACATGCTGACCGGAATCAGCGGTGCCAGCGCAAAGCGCGCCGCCAGCACCAGCAGCCAGCCGAACAGCGGGAACATCGCCCGCTCCAGGCTCGCAGCGGCAAAGCGCAGCGCGAAGCTGGAACCGGCGTAGCGCGCCTCCAACCGCCCGGCCACATGGCGGGCCAGCGGCCAGGCCAGCAGCACGCAGGCGGCGAGCACCGCCAGCTGCCAGAGAAATCCGGGGTCGCCGGCGTCGTGCATCAGGTCGCCGAGCATCTTGCCGAACACGGCGTGGGACTGCGACAGATCGGTCAGGGAATTGGAGGCCATCGATCGACGAGTGCAACAAGTGAAGACAGTCAGGAACAAAAAAATACCGGGCCGTGTGTGCCCGGTATCCGCCAAACGACAGGGTCAGTGCCCCCTGCTCATTGACGCGCCCGCTCCAGCACCGCCGCGAAGAACCCGTCGGTCTGGTGCAGATGGGGATAGAGCGCGAGCGTCTGCGCGTCCTCGGGCAGATCGGCGATCGCGATCTTCTGCTCGGCCAGCGCCTGCGCCACCGGCACCAGCTGGAAGTCCGCATGGCGGCTCAGGAAATCACGCACGATCGCCTCGTTCTCGGCCTCCAGCACGCTGCAGGTGGCATAGACCACGCGGCCGCCCGGCTTGACCAGGCGCGCCGCCGATTCGAGGATGGCCGCCTGCTTGGCGGTCAGCTCCAGCACGGTCTGCGGGCTCTGGCGCCATTTGAGGTCCGGATTGCGCCGCAGCGTGCCCAGGCCGCTGCACGGCGC
The DNA here is from genome assembly GCA_031180665.1 of Cupriavidus sp. Taxonomy (GTDB): domain Bacteria; phylum Pseudomonadota; class Gammaproteobacteria; order Burkholderiales; family Burkholderiaceae; genus Cupriavidus. The sequence continues at coordinate 7,709 of JAPSLP010000048.1, forward strand.
GTCGACCAGCACGCGGTCGATCTTGCCGGCCAGCCGCTTGACCTTGGCGTCCTGCTCCGAGTCGATCAGCACCGGATGGACGTTCGACAGGCCGCTGCGCGCCAGGCGCGGCTTCAGGTTCGCCAGGCGCTTGTCGGACACGTCGAAGGCATAGAGCCGCCCGGTCGAGCGCATCAGCGCGCCAAGCGCCAGCGTCTTGCCGCCAGCGCCCGCGCAGAAGTCGACCACCATCTCGCCGCGCCGCGGCGCGACCAGATGGCACAGCAGTTGGCTGCCCTCGTCCTGCACCTCCACCAGTCCGTTGACGAACAGCGGCAGCTGGTTCAGGGCGGGCTTGCCGGCCAGGCGGATGCCGGTCGGCGCGATCGGCGTGGGCTCGGCCGCGAGGCCGGCCTCTTCCAGCTCCGCCAGCACGGCTTCGCGCGAGGTCTTGATCAGATTGGCGCGCAGATCCAGCGGCGCGGGGCGCAGCCAGGCGTCGCCCAGTGCGGCGGTAAAGGCCTCGCCGTGCCGGGCGACCAACTGCTCGTACAGCCATTCGGGCAGATTCGCGCGCACGCGCGGCGCCAGGCTGGCGCGCTCGATCGTCATCAGCCGGTCCAGCCACTGCGCCTCGTCCGGATACAGGAACGGCGTCAGCGCGTCCCGGCCCAGCGTTGCCGCCAGGCCCAGCAGGGCCAGCCGGCGCGGTGCGGCGCCCGAGCCGGACTCGGCGAACTGGGCGAATTCCACGCGCCGGCGCAGCACGGCGAACACTGCCTCGGCGATGATGCCGCGCTCGCGGTGGCCCAGCTTCGGGTTCTCGCGGAAGTAGTAGCTGACCACGGCGTCGGCGGGCCGCGCGAACAGCATCACCTTGCCGAGCAGCCGGTCGATATGCTGGATATGCGTGGCGTGCAGGGCGCCGTGCGGACGAACCTGACCATCGTTGGCCGGCTCGCGCGGCGAGGTGGCCTTGCGCAGCGGGCTCGACTTGCGCTTGGTACGCGGCGACGGACGCGCGCCGCCGCGCGGTGCCTGGGCGGGACGGGTCATTGACGGGCTCCGGTGGTATCGACAGGGGTGACGGAGTCCGAGGAGGAGTCCGGGGCGGACGCGGCATCGGCCGACGAGGCCGCCAGCGCGATCAGCAATTGCGGTTCGGGTGGGTCGACGTGGACCACGCTGTCCTTGACGCGCAACCTCCCTTCGACGAACCAGCGCACCGCGCGGGGATAGATCTGATGCTCGCAGGGCAGCAGCCGCCCCGCCAGCGTTTCAGGCGTGTCTTCGGGGCCGACCTCGATGGCCGCCTGCAGCACGATAGGGCCGTGGTCCAGCGCCGCGGTGACGAAATGCACGCTGGCCCCATGCACCTTGACGCCGGCCTCCAGCGCCTGCTGATGCGTATGCAGGCCGGGGAAGCTGGGCAGCAGCGACGGATGGATATTCATCATGCGGCCGGCATAGTGCTCGACGAATTCGGGCGTCAGGATCCGCATGAAGCCGGCCAGCACGACCAGGTCAGGCACGTGGGCGTCGATCGCCTTGGCCAGCGCCTTGTCGAAGCTGGCCCGGTCGGGATAGTGCCGATGATCGACCACACCGACCGGAATGCCTTGCGCCGCGGCGAACTTGAGGCCGGGCGCGTCGGGACGGTTGGACAGCACGGCGGCGATCCGTGCCGGCCAGGCCTGCTCGGCGCAGGCCCGGACGATCGCTTCCATGTTCGAACCGCGTCCCGAGATGAGGATGACGATATTTTTCATCGCGCAATTCTACCAAGGCGGCGCGCCGCCACAGCGCCGTGGCGGCCCCGGCGGCGCAAAACCCCGGCCGCCGCTTCCCCCGATTGCGGATTGTGACGCCCGCCTCGCTCTGCTAGAGTCGCCCTATCGCCAATCCGCCCGCTCGACGGGACGGGACCATACAACAAGGGCGAAGCTGTTTTAGACGGGAAATCGCATGTCGAATGTTGCACCGACCTTGCTGGTGGTCGACGACCACCCCATGGCGCTGTCCGGCACCACCCTGTTCCTGGCGCAGGTGATGCCCGATGTTGCGGTCCATGCCGCCGGGAGCGCCTCGGAGGCGCTGGATACCCTCCAACGCGGGCTGCGCCCCGATATCGTGCTGCTCGATATCTGGCTGAACGACGGCACCGGCTTCGATGCCATGCAGACGCTCAAGGCCATCGTGCCGGCCGCGCGCTTCATCTTCATGTCGGCCGAGGCCACGCCCGAGATCGTCGAGCGCGCGCGTGCACTGTCGGCCTTCGGCTTCGTCGGCAAGCATCTGGACGCGCCCGCCTTCGCCGCGGTGGTGCGCCGCGTGCTGGCCGGCGATACCGCCTTTCCCTCCGACGAAGCGCTGAACGGCCAGCCGCGCGCCTTCGGTCCGACGCACAGCATCCCGGTCACCCCGGCCGAACTCGGCCTGACGCCGCGCCAGGGCTCGGTACTGGCGCTGGTGCTGGAAGGCCTGCCCAACAAGGTGATCGCGCGCGAGCTGGGCCTGACCGAGAACACCGTCAAGGAACATGTGTCGGCGATCCTGCAGCGGCTGGGCGTGCGCACGCGGATGCAGGTGATGTCGCGCATGGAGCGGTTCCGGCTGCGGCAGTAGGCGCAGGCGCGCAGCTGCCAGGCGGCTTCAGGCTGCTTCAGGCCGCCCGCAGCCAGCGCCGCAGCAGCATCCGCAGCGCGCCCGGGTCGACCGGCTTGGGCAGCACGAAATAACCCGCCTCCTCCGCCTCGGCCAGCGCGGCGGACTTCAGGTCGCCGGTCAGCAGCGCGCTGCGCGCCTGCGGCTGGGTCTGCTGCCAGCGTTCGAGCAGCGCGAGGCCGTTCTCCGTCCCCGGCAGCCGCAGGTCGCAGAAGATGATGTCGGGACGCAGGCCGCCGGCAAACATCCGCTCCGCCTCGCCGCCATCGGCCGCGCACGACACGCGCACGCCCCAGGCCTCCATCAGCGCGATCCAGGCGTTGCGGACATGGCTGTCGTCATCGACCACCAGCACCTCGCCGTGCAGGCGGTGCGGCATCGCATGCTGCGCCAGCGCGTCGCGCCGCATGGCGCGGCTCGTCGCCACCGACTCGGCCGGCGCCGGATTGAGCGTGAACCAGAACATCGAGCCCTTGCCCGGCACCGAGCGCACGCCGTAGGTGCCGCGCATCAGCCGCACGCACTCCTTGAAGATCGCCAGGCCGAGACCGAGTCCGTGCGAGCGGTCGCGCTGCGGGTTGTGGACCTGGAAATACGGGCCGAAGATCTCCGGCAGGTGCTCTGCCGGGATGCCCGCGCCGGTGTCCCAGACCTCGATGCGAACCTGCGTGCCGCGCATGCGCGCGCCGACCAGCACCCGGCCCTGGCGCGTGTAGCGCAGCGCGTTCTGCACCAGATTGAACAGCGCCCGGCGCAGCAGCACCGGCTCGGCCATCGCGTGCAGCTCGCCGACCACGCGCGGCGACAGCGCCAGCCCCGCCGCCTGCGCGTCGCCGGCGAACTGGTCGCAGACCTCGTGAACCAGCTGGCCGACATCGCAAGGCTCAAGGGTCGGCAACACCTTGCGGCCTTCGAGCTTGGACAGGTCCAGCAGCGAGCGGAACAGCAGATCGATGGTCTGCGTGCCGGCCGCGACCTGCTCGACCAGCGGCCGCAGCGCCGGCGAATCGCTGCGCGCGCGCAGCGCCTCGACCAACATCACCAGCGCATGCACCGGCTGTCGCAGATCGTGGCTCGCAGCGGCCAGGAAGCGGGATTTCTCTTCGCTGGCATGCAGGGCACGCTCCTTCTCCTGCTGGAATTGCCGCGCCAGCCGCCGGCTTTCGCCCTCCAGCCGGATCGCCCGCACCAGCGAGCCATGCAGGTTCAGCGCGTGGCGCGCCAGCATCAACGCATAGACCAGCAGCAGCAGCCGGATATAGCCGCCATGGCCAGGGAACGCGTAGTCGGCCAGCAGCAGGTTCGGTACCAGGATCGGAATGCCGACATAGAGCAGGTTGACCGGCGCCGGCGCCTGCGAACTCGCGCCCCCCGCCAGCGCGCCGAGCGTCAGGACCAGCAGCACGCCGGAGAACACCGCCGACGACGACACCAGGTGCAGCAGCGCGGCGCTGCCCCAGGTGAGGCCCACCAGCACCGCCACGCCGCGCATCGGGTCGCGCCATTTGCGGGTATGGGCCGAGCGGCTCAGGATCGGGATATCGCGCTGGTAGCCGAGGTAGAACCAGGCGCAACCGGCCGCCTGCAGCAGCATCGCCGCGCACCAGGCCAGCAGTGCGCCGCGGCTGGCCTCGTGCCAGAAGGCCGCGGCCGTCAGCCCCGGCAGCAGCAGGGCCGCCACGATGCCGCTGGGTACCACCCGATGCACCGCGGCCAGCAGCTTGGCCTCGGTGTCGGGGTCCAGCGGTGGCGCGGGCGGCGGAAGGATGCGCTTGAGCAGCGCGATCAGGTTGGCGGGCGGCACCGGAAAGCGGCGTGAGTGACGGCGAGAATGTGGACGCGGCATATCATGCCGACTTTCGCCGCCGGGCGCCACCGGGCGCCACCGGGGCCTCGATGGGCGGGAAGGGGCGGGAATGGGTCCGACCGTGCCCCGCGCCGCGGCCGTCCCGGCAGGCGCAGCGGGCTCTTGTGCGCCAAGCCGGGGGAAAGCGTCCGTTCCCTTTATAATCCTGCCTTTATTCCCAACCGTTTGTCGCCGTCCTCGTGAAAGTCTTCCGCGGCCTGCCCAATGCCGAGAGCCGGGCACCCTGCGCACTCACCATCGGCAATTTCGACGGAGTGCACCGGGGCCACCAGTCCCTGCTCGCGCGCGCGCGCGCGGCCGCCGACGCGCGCGGGTTGCCGCTGTGCGTGATGACCTTCGAGCCGCACCCGCGCGAATTCTTCACGCCTGACCGCGCCCCGACCCGCATCGCGCTGCTGCGCGACAAGCTCGAGAGCCTGCGCCGCAACGGCGTCGACCGCGTGGTGGTCGAGCACTTCAACGCCCATTTCGCCGCCCAGTCCCCCGAAGCCTTCGTCGAGAACGTGCTGTGGCACGGGCTGCATGCGCGCTGGGTGCTGGTCGGCGACGACTTCCGCTTCGGCGCCAAGCGGGCCGGCGACTTCGCCTATCTTCAGCAGGCCGGCAAGCGCTACGGCTTCGATGTCGAGCAGATGGGCTCGGTCTCCGAGGGCGGCGTGCGGATCTCCAGCTCGGCGGTGCGCCAGGCGCTCGCCGACGGCGACCTGGACCACGCGCGCCGGCTGCTGGGCCATGGCTATGCGATCAGCGGCCACGTCGTGCATGGGCGCAAGCTGGGCCGCGACCTCGGCTTTCCGACGCTGAACCTGCGCATTCCGCACAAGCGGCCGGCCATCAACGGGATCTTCGTGGTACAGGTGCACGGCATCGCCGACACTGCGCTGCCCGGCGTGGCCAGCATCGGTGTGCGCCCGACCGTCGAGGACGCCGGACGGGTGCTGCTGGAAGTCCATCTGTTCGATTTCGACCGCAGCGTCTACGGCAAGCTGGTGCGGGTCGAGTTCATCAAGAAGCTGCGCGACGAAGCGCGTTTCGACTCGCTCGAAGCGCTGACCGCGGCGATCGCCAAGGACTGCGCCGACGCGCGCGCCTTCTTCGGCATGACCGAGCCCGACGGGCACGCCGCCCCGGGCGCCGCCGGCACTGCGGGCACGCCGGCGGTGCGCACCACCTCGGCCACGGACCGAATTAGCTAGCGGCCGGCTTCCGCCGCGCATGCGCGCGCAGCCGGGTCACCGCCGACCCAGCCCCAATTTTTTGCGCCGGCCCGCACCGTCCCGGGCCAGGCGCTCACCGAGTTGCCCTGAGAATCGTCATGTCCGACACCAAGCAAGCCAAGGCCGGCGCCAAGCCGGAGAACAAGAGCGCCGAGAAGAGCAAATACCCGGTCAACCTGCTCGACACCCCGTTCCCGATGCGGGGCGACCTGCCCAAGCGCGAGCCGCTGTGGGTCAAGCAGTGGCAGGAAAAGAAGATCTACCAGGCGATCCGCGCGGCCCGCCGCGGCGCCAGGAAGTTCGTGCTGCACGACGGCCCCCCGTATGCCAACGGCGACATCCACATCGGCCACGCCGTCAACAAGGTCCTGAAGGACATGATCATCAAGGCCCGCGGCCTGAGCGGGCTCGACGCGGTCTATGTGCCCGGCTGGGACTGCCACGGCATGCCGATCGAGATCCAGATCGAGAAGCAGTACGGCAAGGGCCTGCCGGTGCAGGAGGTCCAGTCCAAGGCGCGCGCCTACGCGACCGAGCAGATCGCCCGCCAGCGCAAGGACTTCGAGCGGCTGGGCGTGCTGGGCGACTGGGACGACCCCTATCTGACGATGAACTTCAGCAACGAGGCCGACGAGATCCGGGCGCTGGGCAAGATCCTGGAGAAGGGCTACGTCTTCCGCGGCCTGAAGCCGGTCAACTGGTGCTTCGACTGCGGCTCGGCGCTGGCCGAAGCCGAGGTCGAGTACAAGGACAAGACCGACCTGTCGATCGACGTGGGCTTCCCGTTCGCCGAGACCGACAAGCTGGCGCGCGCCTTCCACGTGCCGCTGGAAACGCTGAGCGCCAGGCCGGGCTGGATCGTGATCTGGACCACCACGCCGTGGACGATCCCGTCGAACCAGGCGCTGAACCTGCATCCCGAAGTCGAATACGCGCTGGTCGACACCCCGCGCGGCTTCCTGATCCTGGCCGCCGAGCGCGTCGAGGAACAGCTCAAGGTCTACGAGCTCGAAGGCAAGGTCGTCGCGACCTGCTCCGGCGCGGCGCTGACCGAGATCCGCTTCCACCATCCGCTGGCCAGGATGGACGCCGGCTACGATCGCCTGTCGCCGATCTACCTCGGCGACTACGTGACCACCGATACCGGCACCGGCATCGTCCATTCGGCGCCGGCCTACGGTATCGAGGACTTCCAGTCCTGCAAGGCGCACGGCATGCGCGACGAGGACATCCTGAGCCCGGTGATGGGCGACGGCGTCTATGCCAGCTGGCTGCCGCTGTTCGGCGGCCTGTCGATCTGGGACGCCAATCCGCGCATCGTCGAGACGCTGAAAGCCTCGGGCAACCTGTTCAACTCGCACCGCTACGAACACAGCTACATGCACTGCTGGCGGCACAAGACGCCCATCATCTACCGCGCCACCTCGCAATGGTTCGCCGGCATGGATGTGGTGCCGGCCGACAACGGTCCGACGCTGCGCGAGACCGCGCTGGCCGGCATCGAGGCGACCGCCTTCTACCCGTCCTGGGGCAAGCAGCGCCTGCACAACATGATCGCCAACCGGCCGGACTGGACGCTGTCGCGCCAGCGCCAGTGGGGCGTGCCGATGGCGTTCTTCGTCCACAAGGAAACCGGCGCGCTGCATCCGCGCACGCCGCAGCTGCTCGAAGCCGTGGCCAAGCGTGTCGAGCAGCACGGCATCGAGGCCTGGCAGACGCTGGACGCCACCGCCTTCCTGACCGAGCTGGGCGAAGCGGACGCGGCGATGTACGAGAAGAACCGCGACACGCTGGACGTCTGGTTCGACTCGGGCACCACGCACTGGACCGTGATCCGCGGCTCGCATCGTGACGATCTGTACGATCCGGCCGCCGACACGCCGGACGGGCGCCTGGCCGACCTCTATCTGGAAGGCTCGGACCAGCACCGCGGCTGGTTCCACTCGTCGCTGCTGACCGCCTCGATGCTGTACGGCAAGCCGCCCTACAAGGCGCTGCTGACGCACGGCTTCACCGTCGACGGCGAAGGCCGCAAGATGTCGAAGTCGATCGGCAACACCGTGTCGCCGCAGGACGTCGCCAACAAGATGGGCGCCGAGATCATCCGTCTGTGGGTGGCCTCGACGGACTACTCGGGCGAGCTGTCGATCTCCGACGAGATCCTCAAGCGCGTGGTGGAGGGCTACCGCCGCATCCGCAATACGCTGCGCTTCCTGCTGGCCAACCTGACCGACTACGACCACGCGCGCGACGCGCTGCCGCCGTCGGAATGGCTGGAGATCGACCGCTACGCCGTCGCGCTGACGGCGCAGCTGCAGAAGGAAGTGCTGTCGCACTACGACGTCTACGAATTCCACCCGGTGGTGGCCAAGCTGCAGACGTTCTGCTCGGAGGACCTGGGCGGCTTCTACCTGGATGTGCTCAAGGACCGGCTCTATACCACCGCGCCGGACTCGAAGGCGCGCCGCGCCGCGCAGAACGCGCTGTTCCACATCACGCAGGCGATGCTGCACTGGATGGCGCCGTTCCTGACGTTCACCGCCGAGGAAGCGTGGCAGGTATTTGCCCACGGCACCGAGCATGCCGACACGATCTTCACCAGCACCTACTACACGGTGCCGGAGGTCGACCAGGCCGACGACCTGCTGCAGAAATGGCACACGGTGCGCGCGGTGCGCGCCGAGGTCACCAGGCAGCTGGAGGCCGTCCGTGTCGAGGGCGGCATCGGCTCGTCGCTGCAGGCCGAAGTCTCGATCCAGGCCGGCGGTCCGGCGCTGCAGGCGCTGGCCAGCCTCGGCGACGACCTGCGCTTCGTGCTGCTGACCTCGGCCGCGACGGTGTCGCCGGCACCCGAGGCAGGCGACCTGCTGGTGACCGTGCATCCGTCCGGCCATGCCAAGTGCGAGCGCTGCTGGCACTATCGCGAGGACGTCGGCCATGACGCCGCGCATCCGACCCTGTGCGGGCGCTGCACCAGCAATCTGTTCGGCGCCGGCGAACCGAGGAGCCACGCCTGATGGCCGCGACCACCCGTACCGCCCGCGGCCGCGCCGCGAGCAACAAGAGCCGCAGCGGCACGCCGCTGCTGTGGCTGGCCTTCGCCGCGCTGGTCGTGGTGCTGGACCAGTTCTTCAAGATCGTGATCGTGCGCAGCTTCGACTATGGCGAATCGCGCCCGGTCACCGGCTTCTTCAACCTGGTGCTGGTCTACAACAAGGGCGCCGCGTTCAGCTTCCTGGCCGACGCCGGCGGCTGGCAGCGCTGGTTCTTCACCGGGCTGGGGCTGACCGTCGGTGCCTTCATCGTCTGGCTGCTGTTCCGCCATGCCGGCCAGAAGCTGTTCAGCCTGGCGGTGTCGCTGGTGCTGGGCGGCGCGATCGGCAACGTGATCGACCGCATCGTCTACGGCCATGTGGTCGACTTTCTCGACTTCCACGTGCGCGGCTACCACTGGCCGGCGTTCAACGTCGCCGACTGCGCGATCACGGTCGGCGCGGTGCTGCTGATCGTCGACGAATTCCGGCGGGTGCGCCGGCACTGAGCCTGCGCCGAAGGACGTGCCGACAGCCAAGCCGGCGCGCCCTTCGGCGCGCCGGTATCATCGATTCCCTCCTCCTCGCATCGAAGGCCCCTCCATGGATCTGCGCGGCAAACATCTCGTACTCGGGCTGACCGGCGGCATCGCCTGCTACAAGTCGGCCGAGCTGGTCCGGCTGCTGACCAAGGCCGGCGCCACCGTCCAGGTGGCGATGACGGACGCGGCGACGCAATTCATCACGCCGGTCACGATGCAGGCGCTGTCAGGGCGGCCGGTGTTCACCTCGCAGTGGGATGGCCGGATCGCCAACAACATGGCGCATATCGACCTGTCGCGCGAGGCCGATGCGATCGTGATCGCGCCCGCCTCGACCGATTTCCTCGCGCGCCTGGCCAACGGGCTGTGCGACGACCTGCTGTCGACGCTGTGCATTGCGCGCGATTGCCCGCTGCTGGTGGCGCCGGCGATGAACCGGCAGATGTGGATGGCGCCCGCCACCCAGCGCAACATCGCGCAGCTGCGCGCCGACGGCGTCGCGGTGCTCGGCCCCGGCAGCGGCGACCAGGCCTGCGGCGAGGTCGGCGATGGCCGCATGCTCGAGCCCGAGGAGCTGCTCGACGATATCGTGGCCCACTTCCAGCCCAAGTTGCTGGCGGGCCGCCGGATGCTGATCACGGCCGGCCCGACCTTCGAGGCGATCGACCCGGTGCGCGGCATCACCAACCGCTCGTCCGGCAAGATGGGCTTCGCGATCGCGCGCGCGGCGCGCGAGGCCGGCGCCGATGTGCTGATGGTGGCGGGGCCGACCGGGCTGCCGACCCCGCGCGGCGTCGCCCGCATCGACGTGCAGAGCGCACAGCAGATGCACGACGCGGTGCTGTCGCAGCTGCGCGGCATCGACGTCTTCGTCGCGGTGGCCGCGGTGGCCGACTGGCGCCCGGCCGAGGTGGCGGAGCACAAGCTCAAGAAGGCCAACGACACCGACACGCCGACGCTGCGCTTCGTGCAGAACCCGGACATCCTGGCCACCGTGGCGGCTCGGGCCGATGCGCCCTATTGCGTGGGCTTCGCCGCCGAAAGCGAGAACCTGGAGCAGTACGGCGAGCAGAAACGCCGCCGCAAGGGCGTGCCGCTGCTGGTCGGCAATATCGGCCACCATACCTTCGGCCTGGACGAGAACGAGATCGTGCTGTTCGACGAGCGTGGCGCGATGCGCCTGCCGCGGGCCGACAAGCTGTCGCTGGCGCGGCAGCTGGTGGCGGCAATCGCCGAGCGGTTGCCGGTTGATCGGCCCTGATCGGCAGCCCCGCCGATAGAGGGGCCATGCCTATGGTTTTCTCCCCTCCCCCGCTCGCGGGAGAGGGGCCGGGGGAGAGGGAAAACGGACGGTGACATGGTCACTGCGGATTGAAACCACTCCCTCTCCCCAACCCTCTCCCCCTGAGGGGGAGAGGGAGAACACAGTCTCCCTTCGAGCGCCTCATTCCCCGATTCCCCGATTCCCCGATTCCCCGATTCCCCGATTCCCCGATTCCCCGATTCCCCGATTCCCCATTCCCATGACCGCTTCCCCGAACCCGACCGTCGAAATCAAGATCCTGGACCCGCGCCTGCACGAGTGGGGCCTGCCCAGCTATCAGAGCGACATGGCCGCCGCGATCGATCTGCATGCCTGCCTGGACGCGCCGCTGACGATCGAGCCCGGCACGCCCGCGCAACTGGTGCCGGCCGGCATCGCGGTGCATATGGGCAACCCGTATATGGCGGCGACGATCGCGCCGCGCTCGGGCCTGGGGCACAAGAAGGGCCTGGTGCTGGGCAACTCGATCGGCGTGATCGATGCCGACTACCAGGGTCCGATCATGGTCAGCGTCTGGAACCGCAATGCGCCGGGCACCGAGCCGATCGTGATCCAGCCGGGCGAGCGCATCGCGCAGATGATGTTCGTGCCGGTGCTGCGCCCGGTCTTTACCACGGTGGAAGCGTTCTCGAGCGAATCGGCGCGCGGCGCCGGCGGCTTCGGCTCGACCGGCGTCCATCACGGCGGCGCGGCGGCCTGACGGTCACCGGCGCGGTCGCCGGCGCAGCCGCCGGGCCTCAGCGCTGCTCGAACAGCAGCGCGACGCCCGCCGCTGCGTGGGCCGGGATCAGCGTCTCGGTCGCGCTCAGATCGAGGCTGGGCACGCCGGCCTCGCGCCACAGCGCGCGCGCCTGGTCCAGCGAAGCCGTGCGCAGCCGGATCGCGGCATAGCCGGGCACCGCCTGACGGATATGGCTTGTGCCTGTTGCCGCGGCGAGGGCCTGCGGGGTGGACAGCACCAGCGTCGCATCGCCGACGGCGAGGCTGCAGACGTGCTCGCTCAGCTGGGTCAGCTCGGCGCCCATCAGTTCCGCATAGGCGCGCGCGGCGGCATCGACCAGCGATGGCGCCACCACCAGGAACATCGTCCCGATCGCCTGTGCGCCGTTGGCGTGCGTCATCCATTCCGGCCGCCACAGCAGCTCGGGCGTGCGGTGCTCGCACAGGAAGAAGCGCGCGCCCGGCGCGTCGTCCATCGCGGTGACGCGGAAGGTGGCCGGGTGCTGCGATCCGTCGTCAAGCCGCACCGGACGCGAGAACTCGACCGGCTCGGCGGTATGCCAGCCACCGCCCCGCAGGGCCGCGGCATCGGCCACCGCATCGTCGCTGCGGCACGATAGCGCTGCGCAGCCCCCGCCGTGCTGCTGGCTGTGCCAGTAGTACTGCAGCGGGTCGCTGGGGCCGTCGACATGCATCAGCTCGAGATAGTCGCGAGCCAGCATCACGCAATGGTTCTGCGAGCCCAGCGTATGAAAGCCCCGCGGCGTCAGCGTGAAGCCGAGCCGCCGCCAGGTCTGCGCGGCGGCATCGAGGTCGGGGCAGATCACGACGGCATGGTCGAACTGGCGCTGCGCTGCGATGGTCGCTGTCATTGCCGCTGTCCTTGCGTCACGTTGGGTCGATCGCTCGGGGATCGACCTTGTATCGATCATTCGAACTGAAGATTGGCATGGCGGGCAACCGCCTGCCACTTGTCGTACTCGCGCCGGACCAGCTGGCCCAGCGCTTCGGGTGTACCGGCCACCGGCTCGAGGCCATGCGCGGCCAGCGTCGAGGCAACCCGCGGCGCGCGGATCGCGTTCGACAAGGCACCGTACAGACGACCGACCACGGCCGACGGCAGGCCGGCCGGGCCGAACACGCCGATCCAGCCATAGGCCTCGAATCCGGCCATGCCCTGTTCCGCCACCGTTGGCACCTGTGGCAGCTGTGCCAGCCGGCGCTCGCCGGTCACGGCCAGCGCCTTGAGCGTGCGCGTCTGCAGGTGGGCCTGCACGGCGGCGTAGCTCGCCAGCACCAGGTCCGCCTGGTCCGACAACACGGCCTGCACCGCAGGTCCTGTACCCTTGAATGCGATGTGCCGCCACGAGGCCCCGCCCTCGCTGGCCAGCGCCTGGGCGGCCAGCTGATTCAGGCTGCCGGGTCCGGGCGAGGCCACCCGGATCGGTTCGTCGCGCTGCCGCGCCAGGCCGATCAGCGCACGAATGTTGTCGACCGGCAGCGAAGGATGGACCGCCACCACCAACGGATGACGGGCCAGCTGCGAAATCGGCGTGAAGTCGCGGAAGGTGTCGTACGGCAACTGCTTGTAGGCAATCGGCTGCAGCGCGAGGCTGTCGAAGGCCATCAGCAGCGTCTGCCCATCGGGCCTGGCTCGGGCCACCGCGGCTGCGGCCTGCAGGCCTGCGGCGCCCGGACGGTGATCGACCACCACCGGCTGGCCCAGCGCCTGCTTCAGGCCCGGCTGCAACTGGCGCGCCACCACGTCACCGCTGCCGCCCGGCGGGATCGGCAGCACCATCGCCACGTGGCCGCCGTACGTGCTCGCAGACTCGCCCGGCAAAGCGTGGGCGATCAACGGGATCGGGGACGTCGCGGCCAGCGGCAGCGACTTCAGCATCAGACGACGCAGGCGAAACATCGGTGGCTCGTTCAGCTTGCCGGCAGGCATCGGCGCCGCGCCAGGCGGCGGCCCGCACCGTGCGCGGCCAAATGAATAGGGGCGGCATCGCTGCCGCCCCGTACTATTTTGCCGAAGGATAGCATGGAACGCGGGTGCCGGGCCTGCCCGGCACCAACCGCTCCTTGCCTGCGATCAGGCCTCCGCGCGTTGCTCGCTTTCCGGCGCCTCCGGCGGTTCGGTATCGATCTCGGCGAACTCCAGCTTGATCTGGTCCTTCTCGTCCAGGTCGACCACCACCTTGCCGCCCGAGGCCAACTGGCCAAACAGCAGTTCGTCGGCCAGGGCCTTGCGGATCATGTCCTGGATCAGCCGTTGCATCGGACGTGCGCCCATCAGCGGATCGAAACCCTTGCGCGCCAGGAACTTGCGCAGCTTCTCGGTGAAGCTGGCCTCGACCTTCTTCTCGTGCAGTTGCTCTTCCAGCTGCATCAGGAACTTGTCGACCACGCGCAGGATGATTTCTTCGTCCAGCGAGCGGAAGCTGATGATCGCGTCGAGCCGGTTGCGGAACTCGGGCGTGAACATCCGCTTGATGTCCGCCATCTCGTCGCCCTGCTCGCGCGACGACGTGAAGCCGATCGTCGCCCGGTTCATGGTCTCGGCGCCGGCGTTGGTCGTCATGATGATGATCACGTTGCGGAAGTCCGCGCGCCGGCCGTTGTTATCGGTCAGCGAACCGTGGTCCATCACCTGCAGCAGGATGTTGAAGATATCCGGATGCGCCTTTTCGATCTCGTCGAGCAACAGCACGCAGTGCGGCTTCTTCGTCACCGCCTCGGTCAGCAGACCGCCCTGGTCGAAGCCGACGTAGCCCGGCGGCGCGCCGATCAGACGGCTGACGGCGTGGCGCTCCATGTACTCGGACATGTCGAAACGGATCAGCTCGATGCCCATGATGAAGGCCAGCTGCTTCGCCACTTCGGTCTTGCCGACACCGGTCGGGCCCGAGAACAGGAACGAGCCGATCGGCTTGTCGGTCTTGCCCAGGCCGGCGCGCGACATCTTGATTGCCGAGGCAAGCGCCTCGATCGCGGGGTCCTGGCCGAACACCACCGACTTCAGGTCGCGGTCCAGCGTCTGCAGCTTGCTGCGGTCGTCCTGGTTGACGCTCTGCGGCGGGATGCGGGCGATGCGCGAGACGATGTCCTCGATCTCGCCCTTGCCAATGGTCTTCTTCTGCTTGGACTTGGGCAGGATCCGCTGCGCGGCACCCGCCTCGTCGATCACATCGATCGCCTTGTCCGGCAGATGACGGTCGGTGATGAAGCGCGCCGACAGTTCGGCCGCGGCAGTCAGCGCCGCCGACGCGTACTTGACGCCGTGGTGCTCCTCGAAGCGCGACTTCAGGCCGCGCAGGATCTGCACGGTCTGGTCGACCGAGGGCTCGACCACGTCGATCTTCTGGAAGCGCCGCGAAAGCGCCGCATCTTTCTCGAAGATGCCGCGATATTCGGTGAACGTCGTCGCGCCGATGCACTTGAGCTGGCCCGACGACAGCGCCGGCTTCAGCAGGTTGCTGGCGTCCAGCGTGCCGCCCGAAGCGGCGCCCGCACCGATCAGCGTGTGGATCTCGTCGATGAACAGGATCGCGTTCGGGTTGTCCCGCAGCGATTTCAGCACGCCCTTGAGCCGCTGCTCGAAGTCCCCGCGATACTTGGTGCCGGCCAGCAGCGCGCCCATGTCCAGCGAGTAGACGACCGCCTTCTCGAGGATGTCGGGCACCTCGTTCTTCGTGATCCGCCAGGCCAGGCCCTCGGCGATCGCGGTCTTGCCGACGCCCGCCTCGCCGACCAGCAGCGGATTGTTCTTGCGCCGGCGGCACAGGACCTGCACCACGCGCTCGACTTCGCTCTCGCGGCCGATCAGCGGATCGATCTTGCCGGCCTTGGCCAGCGCATTCATGTTCTGGGTGTACTGCTCCAGCGGGCTTTCCTTGCCGTCGCCGCCTTCGCCCTCGGCCGCGCCATCGCCATGCTTGGCGGGCTCAGACTGATCCTTGCGGATGCCGTGGCTGATGAAGTTGACCACGTCCAGGCGCGTCACGCCCTGCTGCTGCAGGTAGTAGACCGCGTGCGAATCCTTCTCGCCGAAGATCGCCACCAGCACGTTGGCGCCGGTGACTTCCTTCTTGCCGTTGGAGGTCGACTGGACATGCATGATCGCGCGCTGGATCACGCGCTGAAAGCCGAGCGTCGGCTGCGTGTCCACCTCGTCGGTACCAGGCACGACGGGGGTGTTGTCGACGATGAAATTCTTCAGGCTGGTGCGCAGGTCCTCGATATTGGCCGCGCAGGCGCGCAGAACTTCCGCTGCGGTCGGGTTGTCCAGCAACGCCAACAGCAGGTGCTCCACGGTGATGAATTCGTGGCGTG
>JAPSLP010000091.1 GCA_031180665.1 Cupriavidus sp.
GGGGCAGTGGCTGGGGCAGTCTGGCTCCAGGCGGCCGGCGCCGCCAGGCACAGCGCGACGGCGGCCAGCGGAGTCAGGCGGACGCCAAGCCGATGCGTCAGGTGTTGCAGAAGGTCGTACGTCGGGCAGGCCGAAGCGTGGCAGGAACGGCGTGCGGTGTTGCGTTGCAAGGTCGGATTCATGGCTCGCGATGCGAAGGACATCGGGGGGCGATCCGTCGTGATCGGTCACGATCGCGCGCGCACGGCCGGGCTGGCGCAGCGCGCCCCGCCGCGATGGCAGGGGAGCGCCGGCGTATGACCGGTCAGCGTGAACGAACGTCGGGATCGCCGGGATCGTCAACAGGCGGCCGCCAGGGCGGCCGGGCTCAGGCGAAGGCGAGCGAAGAAGGTGGAGCGCGCGTCAGGAAACTGCGCTGGGGCGGCAGGTGGGGCCAGCGCCAGGTGATGCCGGGCGGCACCAGCGGCTTGCCGTGCGACAGCAGCGGCATCGGCGGGGCGCCGCAGGCGCCGGGGGCCTGCGTGGCGGCGTCGAACAGCACGCACGAATGCGTCAGCAGGCGGGGACTGTCCGGGGCATGGCCGTCGGTGCTCGTATTGGCGTCGGCCACAGTATCGGCAAGGGAAGCGTTATCCCGTGCGGCCGTCGCCGTTGCAGGGAGAGCCTGCGAGGTCCGGCCGGTCAAGACCAGCCCGGCAGCCGAGCCGCCATAGCCACCGTGCTGGACGCGGTGAACCAGGCCGGCGTGCTGGGCCAGCGACAGGCACAGCATCAGCCAGACGGCCCACAGCGCGCCGGTCCGGCGGTCCGTGCCTCGGCGTCGCAGCGCGCGCAGCAGCTCAGTGCGCATGTCCGTCATGGCGCCCGCAGTCGCAGGGGCCGCCTTCGTGATCGTGATCGTGATCGTGATCGTGATGGTCGCGGTCGCCCTCGCTGCCGTCGTCGAAGGCGTCTTCCCAGCTGGGGAACGGGTCGTCGTAGGCGGCCCAGGCCTGCGGGCCGGCGGCCATCTCGGCGTCGGTCAGCAGGCAGGCGTCGAGCGCCGCCTCGAGCGCGGCGCGGTCCATGTTCTGGCCGATCAGCACCAGCTCCTGGCGGCGGTCGCCGAACGGTGCCGGTGCGCCGTCGTCCTGCGAGTCGGCGTGGATCGCGGCCAGCGTCTCGTCGTCTTGCGGCCAGTCGGCCGGGTCGACCGCCGCCCACCAGGCCCCGGCACCGCCGTGGCGGCACACGCCGCCAGCCTGGCTCCAGTTGCCGGCCACGTCCATGCGGCTCGCCAGCCAGAAGAAGCCCTTCGAGCGCAGCACGTTGCCGTGCTGGCGCAGCCATTCGGTATGGATCAGGTCGGCAAAGCGGCGCGGGTGGAACGGGCGCCGACGCCGGTAGACGAAGCTGCCGATGCCATAGGCCTCGCTCTCGGGCACATGTTCGCCGCGCAGTTCCGCCTGCCAGCCGGGCGCGGCCGTGGCGGCTTCGAAGTCGAAGCGGCCGGTGTCGAGCACCTTGTCGAGCGGCACCTGGCCGAAGCTGGCGGGCACGATCTCGGCGCGCGGGTTCAGCACGTGCAGCAGCGCCATCAGACGCTCGCGCTGGGCCTCGTCGACCAGATCGATCTTGTTCAGCACGATCACGTCGCAGAACTCGACCTGCTCGATCAGCAGATCGACCACGGTGCGGTCGTCCTCATCGTCGCGGGCCTGGCCGCGGTCGCGCAGATAGTCGGCCTCGTCGAAGTCCTGCAGGAAATGCGCGGCGTCGACCACGGTGACGATGGTGTCCAGCCGGGCCAGCTTGTCGAGCGCGTGGCCGTGTTCGTCTTCGAAGGTGAAGGTCTCGGCGATCGGCAGCGGTTCGGCCACGCCGGTCGATTCGACCAGCAGATAGTCGAAGCGCCCCTCGCGCGCCAGCGCGGCGATCTCGACCAGCAGGTCCTCGCGCAGCGTGCAGCAGATGCAGCCGTTGGACAGCTCGACCAGCCGCTCGCCGGCCTGCGCGAGCACGCCTTCGCCGACCAGGCGCGCATCGATGTTGACGTCGGCCAGATCGTTGACGATGACCGCCACGCGCTTGCCTTCGCGGTTGGCCAGCACGTGCTGCAGCAGCGTGGTCTTGCCGGCGCCGAGGAAGCCGGCCAATACGGTGACGGGAAGACGGTCGGCCATGGCGATCTGGAGGATGGAGGGGAATGTCGCGCGCCGGCGCGCAGCGCGGATTGCCGGGCTTATTGCAACAAGGTTGCGACTGTAGCAGAAATGCGCGGGCGCGGCACCCTTGCTGTGGCCTGGCGACGACGCCTCAAACTGGCGTCGGGTGCGGCGCGCACCAAAGCAAAACGGCCCGGTGTTCCGGGCCGTCGGCAGCGCAGATCGAGGGGCGCAGGCCTCAATCGCCGAACAGCTTCTGACGCAGTTCGCGGCGCTGCTGGGCTTCCAGCGACAGCGTCGCGGTCGGGCGGGCCAGCAGCCGCGGCACGCCGATCGGCTCGCCGGTTTCCTCGCACCAGCCGTATTCGCCCGACTCGATGCGGGCCAGCGACTGTTCGACCTTCTTCAGCAGCTTGCGCTCGCGGTCGCGCGTGCGCAGCTCCAGGGCATGTTCTTCTTCGATCGTGGCGCGGTCCGCCGGATCCGGCACGATGACCGTTTCGCGCAGATGCTCGGTAGTCTGGTCGGCGTTCTTCAGGATTTCGTCGCGCAGCTGTTCAAGGCGGTTCTTGAAAAAGGCCAGTTGGGCCTCGTTCATGTAGTCCTTGTCGTCCATCTTCAGGATTTCAGCTTCAGTCAGAAGTTTATTGCTGCTCATGGTTGCTGCTGATTCTCTTGTTGATGCGACCGGCGGCGTCGTGTTCCGCACGGATGCAGTGTCGGTTCGCTTGCGCGGCTCGACCGTTTCACTCTGGCTGGCTGCAGTCTTGCTGCTTCGCGTGCCTCCCTTTGCCGCTCCGGTACCGGCCTGCGCAGAGCCGTTCCGGGGGGTAGGCGCAGCTTGCTGTCCCTGCGCCTTGGTCGTGGCGGCCGCAGTACCAGCGGTCTTGCTGCGGCTTTCTTTGGTTTTTGCTGCGGCTACCATGGGATCCCTTTCTCGGCGTCGGTCGACATCGGTCGGCGTCGTTGCCCCAGCGGCAACGCCTGAAACGTTGCGGCACGAGATCCCGCGCGTTCGACGGCCATCGCACGAGCACAGCGGCCGCACCGGAGGACGGCCGTCTGATGCTGACGACAACCGCCGCCCTGCATACGACACGGGCGGCGGCAAGACCGCGCTGCCCGCATCACATCCGGCTTATTGTACTTGAACAAATTACCAGGAGATACGGTGGAAAACCGGACCGGATATTCGGTGTTTCAC
>JAPSLP010000013.1 GCA_031180665.1 Cupriavidus sp.
CCGGCGAAGAAGAAGCGCTTCGGCAAGGATCCGTTCACTGGCGAAGAGCGCTGGTTCCCGGCCAAGCCGGCCAGCGTCAAGGTCAAGGTCCGTCCGCTGAAGAAGCTGAAGGACGCTGCGCTGTAATCCGTCATCCGACGTGGCCGCGACGGGCAGACACCCGTGGCGGCAGGCAGTGAAAAAGGGGAGCCGCATGCGGCTCCCTTTTCTATTGGTGCGGATTTTCTGTTGCCGCTGGATTTTCCATTGGCGCCGATTTGGCGGGGGATCGGCGACGAATTGGCCTGCGGTCGAATGCCTTCGATATATGCAATTAACCGCCAAGCGTTCACGCCAATCCACCAATCATGGCCGGCAGGACAGGGGCCGGCCTGTGTCAGGCGCGATGGTCGCCCGGCGCTTGCTGCGTATGCGCGCCGTCGCTGAAGCGGTCGCGATCGTCTGCGCCATGGCCGCCTTGCGTGAAGCTGTCGCGCGGGCCGAGGCGGCTGGCGCCTTCGGTGAACACATCGAACTGCTGCGTCGCGCTGCGCGCGCCGTCGGTGTACGCGTCGGCAGTGCGCGGCGCGGCCTTGGCCGACAGCGAGACGGTCGCGCCGATCATCATCGCCACGGTGGGCAGCAGCGCCGCCAGCATCGCTCGGCGGCGCGCATGCCAGCGCTGGCGCAACGCACGCAGCCGCTGCGCCGCGAGCGGCGGACGCGGACGGGGCGGGGCGCCGGGCACCCGGTGAGCAACGGTGGTGGGGGTCGGTCGAGTCATGGCAATACTCCTTCAGATGGGAATCCGGGGCGGTTCGAGGGAACCTTGACGAGGGGAGACGGCTTGGCCAAGCACGGTTAGCAGTCTACGAACCGGGCCGGACGCGGCGGTGACGCCAGCCTGACAATTGCGTCAGGATCCGGGAGGGCGCGGCATGGCACCTCGCAGGGGAAATGCCGGCGACAGCATGGAGATCGCACCGTGTCCGCGCGCCGGCCGGATGCTGACAAGGCTGACAGGTTCGGGCGGCGGCTTTCACCTATAGTTGCCGGAAATGGCGGGGCGGAGCCCTTGCCGCGAACGTTGCGGCCGACGAGCTGGCCGCGAACTTGCCGGACACGGAGGGCCGGACCCATGAAACTGTTGTTGGTAGAGGACGAGATCAAGACCGTCGACTATCTGCGCCGTGGACTGTCGGAGAACGGCTATGTAGTCGACACGGCGACCAACGGCGTGGACGGCCTGCACATGGCCTGTACCGAGCCCTACGATGCGATCGTGCTCGACGTGATGCTGCCCGACCTCGACGGCGTGTCGATGCTCAAATCGCTGCGCCGCGAGCAGCAGACGCCGGTCATCATGCTGACCGCGCGTGACGATCTGGACGACCGGCTCAACGCCTTCGACGCCGGCGCCGACGACTACCTCGCCAAGCCGTTCTCCTTCCTGGAACTGCTGGCGCGTCTCAATGTGCTGACGCGCCGCGGCCGCCAGAGCGAGCCGTCGCAGCTGACGGTGGGCGACCTGCGCATCGACCTGCTGTCGCGGCGCGCGATGCGCGGCACGCGGCGCCTGGATCTGAGCGCGCGCGAATTCACGCTGCTGTCGGTGCTCGCGCGGCGCCAGTCGCAGATCGTCTCGAAGACCGCGATCACCGAACTGGTCTGGGACATCAGCTTCGACTGCAATACCAATGTGGTGGAGGTCGCGATCAAGCGCCTGCGCGCCAAGCTCGACTGGCCGGGCGAGCCCAAGCTGCTGCATACCATCCGCGGCATGGGCTATGTGCTCGAGTGCCGCGCCGAGGAAGTCGCGTGAGCCGCCCCCGCTCCATCGCCACGCGGCTGGCTGCGATGTTCGCCCTCGCGGCGGCGCTGGTGTTCTCGGTCACCGGCTTCGTGATGTACTACGTGCAGTGCGTCGAGCTCGAGAAGCGCCAGCTCGAAGAGCTCCAGGCGCGCTTCCAGCTGATCGGGCCGAAGGCAGCGCACTACGGCACCCCGGCGCAGTGGGAGCGCTTTGGTGCGGTGCTGACCGGCATGACGCCGGAGGACGACAGCCTGCGCTATTTCGTCGACACGCCGGATCCGCGCTTCCGTTTCGGCAAGCCGTTCCCGCGCGATGCGGTGGCGACGCCGCGAGCCGCCGACGTCTGGGCGGTGCAGTTCGACGACCGCCGCTTCCTGATGCTCAAGCGCATCATCCCCGCGCTGGACCAGCGCCCGGCGCTGGCGCTGGTGGTCGCGGTCGACCAGGCGCCGTTCTACCAGACCAGCCGCGTGCTGGGGCTCGCGCTGATCGTCTGCTCGGCGTTGGGCGTGCTGGCGGTTGCGGTGCTCGGCTGGCGCATCGCCAAGGTCGGGCTGGCGCCGATCGAGGCGCTGTCGCGCCACGCCGGCGAGCTCAATCCGCGCAAGCTGGAGCGGCTGCCCGATACCGACCTGCCCGCCGAACTGTCCGGTCTGGTGCTGGCGTTCAACGGCGCGCTCGACAAGCTCGAACGCGCCTACGTGCAGCTGTCGGCCTTCAATGCCGATGTCGCGCACGAACTGCGCACGCCGCTGGGCAACGTGATCGGCCAGACCCAGGTGGCGCTGTCGCGGCCGCGCAGCGCGCGCGAGCTGGAGGACATCCTGCAGTCGAACCTGGAGGACCTGGAACGGCTCGGCCGCATCGTCGTCGACATGCTGTTTCTCGCGCAATCGGACCGCGGCGCGCTGGCGCGCGATCTGGTCGAGGTGTCGGTCGCGCATGAGGTGCGTCGCAGCGCGGACTTCCTCGACATGCTGTTCGAGGACGCCGGTGCGACGCTGGAGATCGTCGGCGACGCCCGTGCCCGCGTGAACGCGTCGCTGTTGCAGCGGGCGATCACCAATCTGCTCGGCAATGCGCTGCAGCATGGCTTGCATGGCCGGCCGGTCGCTGTCGAGATCGGCGACGAGGCTGGCGTGGTGACGATCGCGGTGCGCAACGAGGCCGACCCGCTGTCGACCGCGCAGATGGATCGGCTGTTCGACCGCTTCTACCGCGTCGACACCGCGCGCGCCGACAGCCGCCAGAACCACGGACTCGGGCTGGCGATCGTCAAGGCCATCGCCACCATGCATGGTGGCGCCGTGTTCGCGCGCCAGTCGCGCGGCGTGGTGTGCATCGGCCTGACCCTGCCGGCGTTGCCGCCGCAGGTGCCGGCGTCCGATAGCCTGCCCGCGCTGACACAGGCGGCCACGGCATGAGCGGCGGCGGCAAGACGCGCACGCCGAGCGTGCGCATGGCAAACCGTGTCCGCCGCGTCGGGGCCGCCGCGGCAGTCGTGGCCGCGGCCGGGCTGATGGTGCTCGCTTCGGCGTGCAGCATCACCGCGCAGGACGGCACGGCGGCGCGCACGCCTTCCATCGCGCCGACCTTCGCCGCGCATCGCGCGCAAGCGCTGGCGGCGCTCGAAGGCCGGCGCCGCTATGTGTCGGCCGATATGCGGGCCGAGACCGAATGGAACCTGCCGCGCGAATGGCATTCCGTCGGCGCGCCCAAAGGCGGCGCGCTGCTGGTGCACGGGCTGGGCGATTCGCCCTGGTCCTTCGTCGACATCGCGCCGCGGCTGGCCGAACGCGGCCTGCTGGTGCGCACGGTGTTGCTGCCTGGCCATGGCACGGCGCCGTCGGATCTGATGGGTGTCACGCTGGAGGACTGGCAGCGCGTGCTGCGCGAGCAGGTTGCGGCGCTGCGGGACACCGTCGGCGATGGGCCGTTGTATCTCGGGGGCTTTTCCACCGGCGCCAATCTGGTGCTCGACTATGCGCAGGCACATCCCGAGGTGGCCGGGCTGCTGCTGGTGTCGCCGGCGCTGCGCTCCGGCAGCCGGTGGGAATGGCTGACGCCGTGGCTCGCGCCGGTGGTGCCGTGGTTGTTGTCGACCGGGGACGACCGGCCGCAGCAGACGCCGGTCCGCTACCTGAACACGCCGACCAATGGCTTCGCGCAGTACTACCGCAGCAATGTCGCCGCGCGCGCCGCGCTCGATGCCCGCCCATACGACAAGCCCGCGCTGCTGATCGTCGCCGAGCACGATTCGGTGGTCGACTCGCACTACGTGAGGCAGGTGTTCGGCACGCGCTTCACGCATCCGGCGAGCCGGCTGATCTGGTATGGGGCGGAGCAGGGCATGGCCAGCGTCGATGTCAGCCTCGATGGCAGCGCGGGCCGCGTGCTGGTCCGTCCGGACCGCTTGCCGGCCGAGCGCATCAGCCAGTTCTCGCACATGGGCGTGCTGTTTTCCGATGCCAATCCGCTCTATGGGCGGCAGGGGTCGTTGCGGCTGTGCCTGAACGGACAGGAGCCGGCGGAGTACCGGCGCTGCGTCGATGGCGGCGAGGTCTGGTATTCGGACTGGGGCTATCGGGAGCCCGGCAAGGTGCACGCGCGGCTGACCTACAACCCGTACTTCACGTGGCAGACCGGCGTGATGCTGTCGGTGCTGGGGCTGGAGGGGACCGCTGCGGCGGTACCGACGACGGCGCCGGCATCCCCAGCGGCATCCCCAGCGGCATCACTGACGACAGCCCCGACGACAGCCCGGTAGCAAACGTGGCCCGCCAGCGCGGGCGGCGGGCGTTCAGCCCCCGATTACCTGCTTCGCATAGCTGGCGCGCTCCATCTCGCGCACCTCGACGCTAATCTGCACCGGCGTGTTGCTCGCGCCCGAGCGGACCGCTTCGGCGAGCACCTCGCAGACCGCCTGGCCGAGGGCCTGCCGCGTCGCCAGGTCGCGGCCATCGAGAATCGACAGCCGGCCGTGGACGAAGGCACGTTCGACCGGTTCGGTGCCCTGGCGGTACGTCTGCAACATGATGCAGCGCGACTTGATATCGGGCTCCTGGAATTGCCCGGAGGCCAGCAGCGCGGCGTTCGCCTGATCCAGCAGTTCCTCGGGCGAGCAGTTCAGGCGCGCGTTTTCGGTGATTTCAATGACGAGATGGGGCATCGGAGACTCCGTGGGGTAGAGAGAAAAGACAGCGCGCCGATCGCATGGGAAGCCGGCACCGCCGGAACATCAGGGCCGGCACAGCCGCGACAGCGGCCCCGGCGACCGTCCCGTGGCAGCCTGTACCCGCGCCGCTGCATCGTCGAGCTCGGCCAGCGTGCCCGCGTCGATCGGGATGGCCTCGGCACGGCGGCGGCGCGCCTCGCGTTCGGGCTCGCCGGGCAGCAGGATGGCATCGCAACCAGGCTGGCGGCGCGACGCGCGCACCCAGTCGACGAAGGCTTGCACCTCGTGGCCGAACGCGGTGCTGTCGGCCAGCCGGGCCGGATCGAATACGATCGCCAGCATATTGTTCCAGACCGCGTGCCGGTGCGTCAGCGTCTCGGGGCGGATGGTATGGCCGCCGGTCACCGCGGCGCCCAGCAGCTCGCACATCATCGCCAGCACGTAGCCCTTGTGCTCGCCGAAGCCGAGCAGCGCGCCGCGCGCGCCGCCGTCGGCGGGGTACATCACGCCGGCATCGGTGGTGGGGCGGCCCTCGGCATCGACCAGGCAGCCCGGTGGCACCGGCACGCCCTTGTTATGCGCGACGCGGACCTTGCCCAGTGCGATCGCGCTGGTGGCGAAGTCCAGCACCAGAGGCGGTGCATCGGGGACCGGCACGCCAATCGTAAAGGGGTTGGTGCCATAGCGCGCCTCGTAGCCGCCGTGCGGCGCGACGATCGGCTTGGACAGCACGTTGACGAAGTGGATCGAGATCATGCCGGCCGCGCAGGCCTGCTCGGCCCAATGGCCGACCCGGCCCAGATGATGCGCATGGCGCAGGCCCATCACGCAGACGCCATGCTCGCGCGCACGCTCGATCGCCATGGCCATGGCCTGCTCGGTCACCGCCTGGCCCATGCCGCGGTTGCCATCGAGGCTCAGCAGGCTGCCGGCCTGCTGCACCACGCCGACCTGGCGGTTCAACTGCAGCTCGCCGGCCAGCCAGGACAGCACGTACTTCGGGATCATGCCGACACCATGCGAGTCGTGCCCGCTCAGGTTGGCGCCGACCAGGTGGTCGGCGGTCAGCGTGGCCTCTCGCGTGTCGGAGCCGGCGGCCAGCCAGAGCTCGGCGACCCATCGGTGCAGGTCTGCGGTCGGAAGCAGGGGTTCGGTCGTCGCGTCGTTCATCGTCTCGCTCTCGTCGTTCTGTGCGTTGCCCGTTGTCGTTGCCACAGTCGTACCGATTGGGGCCGACGTGGGCGCTGGCGGGGTCCCGGGCCAGCCATGATAAGCGCCGTGCCGCCGCGCGGCCATGGTTCGGCACGGCGGGGCGCCACGGTGGCCGGAAATTTTGGCGCGATAATCGGTCCTGTCCGGTTCGCCGTTTGGCGTTCGCCTGCACAATGGAGCGACGCAGGGCCCCGGCCCCGCTTCCATTGCCGCTTTCATTGCCGCTTTCATTGCCGCTTCCGTTCCCGATGCCGATTCGATGAGCCAGCCGATGACCCAGCCTACCGCCGACCTCTCTTCGTCCGTGTCCTCCGCCTCGGTGTCCGCCGATTCTCGTGCCGCCACGCAGCCGCCCGCGCCACGCAGCGGCGGTCGCATCCTGGTCGATGCGCTGCGCATCCACGGCGCCGAGCGCGTGTTCTGCGTGCCGGGCGAGAGCTTCCTCGACGTGCTCGACGCCCTGCACGACCAGCCCGCGATCGACCTGATCGTCTGCAAGCATGAAGGCGCGGCGGCCAATATGGCGGAGGTCGATGGCAAGCTGACCGGGCGTCCCGGCCTCTGCTTCGTCACGCGCGGACCCGGGGCCACGCATGCCAGCGTGGGCGTCCATATTGCCGCGCAGGACTCGACGCCGATGATCCTGTTCGTTGGGCAGATCGCCCGCGAGCACCGGGGCAGAGAGGCCTTCCAGGAGGTCGATTACGGGGCGATGTTCGGCGGCATGGCCAAATGGGTCGCCGAGATCGACGACCCCGCGCGCATTCCCGAACTGGTCGCCCGCGCGTTCCAGGTCGCGACTTCAGGCCGTCCCGGGCCCGTGGTCCTGGCGCTGCCCGAGGACGTGCTCGACGGCGATGCAGTCTGCGGTGACACCGGCATGTATCGGCCCGTGGTCGCCTCGCCGGCGGCCGCGGATGCCGCCGCGCTGGCCGGGCTGCTGTCCGCCGCGCAGCGGCCGCTGGTGATTGCCGGCGGCGCGAACTGGCGCGACGAGGATGCGGCGGCGTTCGCACGCTTCGTGCACGCCTGGGATCTGCCGGTGGCCTGTGCCTTCCGCCGCCAGGACGTGCTGGACAATCGCGATCCGCACTACGTCGGCCATCTGAGCCTTGGCGTCAATCCGCGCCTGGCCGAGCGCGTGCGTGGCGCCGACCTGATCGTTGCCTTCGGCACGCGGCTCGGGGATGTCGCGACCGACGGCTATACGCTGCTGGAGCCGCCGCGGCCGCGCCAGCGGCTGGTGCATATCCATGCCGATGCGGGGGAACTGGGCCGGGTGTACCAACCGGATCTGGCGATCCACGCCGGCATCGGTCCAGGAGCGGCGATGCTGGCGGGCCTGCCGGTGCCGGCCGCGATCGGCTGGCGCCAATGGACGGCCGCGGCGCGCGCCGATCATCAGGGTTTCGTCGCGCCGGCCGCGCCGCACGCGGATGCCACCGGTGTCGACATGACCGCGGTGGTCGACCATCTGAACCGCACGCTGCCGGACGATGCGATCGTCGCCAACGGTGCCGGCAACTATGCGGTCTGGCTGCATCGCTACTTCGCCTATCGCCGGCCGCGCACGCAGCTGGCACCGACCTGCGGCGCGATGGGCTACGGGCTGCCTGCCGCGATCTCGGCCAAGCTGCGCCACCCCGAACGTACCGTGGTCTGCTTCGCCGGCGACGGCTGCTTCCAGATGTATCCGCAGGAGCTGACCACCGCGGCCGCGGTGGGCGCCAATGTGGTGGTGCTGGTGGTCAACAACGGTATGTACGGCACGATCCGCATGCATCAGGAGCGGCGCTATCCGGGCCGCGTCAGCGGCACCGGCATCGTCAATCCGGATTTCGTCGCGCTGGCCCAGGCCTGTGGCGCCTGGGCGGAACGGCTGACCAGCGCGCAGGGGTTTGCCGATGCCTTCGCCCGCGCCTGTGCCGCCGGCAGGCCGGCGCTGTTGGAGCTGTGCACCGACCCGCGGCAGATCACGCCGGCGATGCGGCTCAGCCAATAGCCAGCGAGGGCGCCGCCGGACCGATTGCGTTGGCGGTGGCGGCGCCGGGGCCGGCGGCGGCCATCAGACGCTGGATCTGGCGGTCGCGCCGATCCAGCGCGCCTAATACGTTGGTAACGAGACCCCAGTGCTCGCGCAACACGGCGCCGATGCGCCGGGCCACTTCCACGGGCAGCTGGAACTGTCCGAACGCCGAATACTCGGCGATTTCGCCGCGCCACCAGTGCCGCTTCCACACTGCAGTCAGGCGAGCGGCGACTTCCGCGAGTACGTCGTCCCTGGCATCGGCTGCCTTGAAAAGCGCCTCCAGAACGGCCAACACTTCGGCATAGGCCGCTTCGTTTTTTTCCCGATTGTCATGCAGGCGCTTGAACTCGCCCGCCATCTGCGCCAGGACGACGGCGGCGACCGCGTCGAGGCACTCGGGTGGGTCGTTGCCGGCGATCTCGCGAACCACCTTGCACCATTCCTCCTTGTACGGGAACAGCTTGCAACTCGTCGCGCTGCGGATGCGCGCGGCCAGAGCGATCAGCCTTGCGCGGCACGCCTCTGGGGACAGCACCGGGGAAATCGGCGCGCCGGGTTCCACGGCGCTGGCGTCGTGGCCGGCGTTCGGGCCGGCCGGCAGGGGCGGTTCGTCAGGGGGCGGCGGCACAGCGGGAACAGCGATGCTGGCCCGCTGGCGCAGCCGCGTGATGGTTTGCGAAATGGCGGAAAGCTGGCCGTAGTAGGGCCGCTCGCAGTGCTGCCTGTCGCGTGGCACGACGCAGCTCAACAGCGTCAGCACGACCCGGCGGAACCAACCGAATTCGCGCCAGTTGCGTTCCAGCCGGATGTCCGCAGGCTTGCCCGCGTTTGCGAGTTCGGCTTTGGGGACGACCAGCGTGAAGCCACGGCCGCCGACGAAAACTGGGGCGCCTTCCATGACGATGCGCCGCAGTGTGGATTCGTCGGTTCCTTTGGCGACGTCGTCGAAGAAATCGCGAGAGGTCGAATAGTGGGGCGCGCGGAATGGGCGCGCACAGCAGGGCAGAATGGGCATGCGATGGCCTGTCCGGTGAACGCCGCGCGGGCGCGCGGCTGTGGGATTGCCGCCACCGATTGGCCGCGCCCGCCAGGCGGGGGCGATCGGTGGCGGGACACCGGAATCATGGCGGCATGCGGCCCGCGTGCTTGCGAAATTGGTGCAGCCGTGTGGCAAACGGTAGCCCGCTCGGGGCGTGCCGGCCGCTGCGTCAGCGCCGCGGCGTGCCGACCGTTTCCGCGCCGAGCAGTTCGCGTTCGATGCGCGCGACCGATTCGATCAGCACCGGCCGCACCACCTCGAGCAGATGCCGCGGCGGGACGACTGCGTTGGGGCCGCTGCAGCTCAGGGTCATCGGAGGCAGGGCGCGGCCGGGATGGAAGGCGGCCGCGATCGAATTGATGTCCGGCAACCATTCGCCGAACGAGGTGGTGCAACCGATGCGCTGGACTTCCTCGTGGCTGCGCGCCAGCACCGCCTTTGCATCGGCCTCGGACAGCGCATCGCTGGCGCGGAACGCGGCCAGCGCCTGATTCGCATCGCCGGCCGGCAGGGCCTGCAGATAGGCGCGGCCCGCGGCGGTGGTCAGGCCCGAGATGCGCGTGCCGACGGCCACGCGCAAGGTCAGGTAGCTCTCGGCCTGGCAGTTCTCGAAGATCAGCATGCGGCCGCGGTCCCGCAGGATCAGCGAGGCGACGCCCTGCGACAGATCGGCCAGGCGCTGCATGTGCGGCCGCGCCACCGCCAGCACATCGGCGCCTTCGCGCGCGGTCGGCGCCAGTGCCAGCGCGGAACTGCCGAGGCGGTATTTACCGGCGTCGGGCTGCAGGCGCAGATAGCCCAGTTCGGTCAGCGTGTGGGTCAGCCGCGACACGGTGGACTTGGGCAGCCCGCAGCGCTGCGCCAGTTCCGCGTTGCCCAATTGCGCATCGAAGCCGCGGAAGCAGGCCAGCACATCGAGGCCGCGCGCCAGCGCGGTGACGAAGTGGCGGTCTTCCTTGTGGCGGGGTGCGTCGCCGACGGTGCCACTGCCAGCCTCGTCCCGTTCCGCCGACTCGGTGCCCATCGCCCGGGGCTGGTCGTCGCTTGCCATGGCGGTTTCGTCAAGCGCGCTCAAAACTCGCCGGCCGCCAGCATCTCGCGCAGCCGGGCCTTCAGGATCTTGCCCGACGGCGCGGCCGGCAATTGCGCGACCACCTTGATCTCCGCGGGAATCTTGTACGGCGACAGCCGTTCGCGCAGGAAGGCCTTCAGCGCGGCGGGGTCGAGCGTCATGCCGGCGCGGACCTCAACGAAGGCGATTACCTCCTCGTTGCCCTCGACCGCGCGTCCGACCACGGCAGACTGCACGACCGCCGGGTAGGCGTTGATCGACTGCTCGACTTCCTCGGGATACACGTTGAAGCCCGAATGGATGATGATTTCCTTGGAGCGGCCGACGATCGCGATGGCGCCATCGTCGTCGATCGTGGCCAGGTCTCCGGTATGCAGCCAGCCGTCGGCATCGATCGCCTGCGCGGTCAGATCGGGACGCCTGTAGTAGCCCTTCATCACGTTGGGGCCGCGCACCAGCAGTTCGCCGCTGCCGTCCGGCAGGGGATCGCCGAGCCGCACCTCGACGCCCGGCACCGCCTGGCCCACCGAGCAGTCGCTGCGCGGCGCATCGACGCGCGTCTGGCTGACGGTCGGCGAGGTTTCGGTCATGCCGTAGCCGTTGTGCAGCGTGATGCCGAAGGTCTGTTCGAAGGCCGCCTTCAGCGTCGCGGTCAGCGGCGCGCCGCCCGATTGCGCCATGCGAAGGGCGGGTGCGCGCAGCGGCGTGGGCTGGTTGCGGCCCCATTCGATCAGCTTGGCGTACATCGCCGGCACGCCGTGCAGCACCGACAGGTTCTCCTCGACCAGCGCGCGCGCCAGCCGCTCGGGACGGAAGCGCGGTTCGTAGTAGACCGTGGCGCCGTTGGACAGCGGGCCGACCAGCAGCACCGACAGGCCGTAGACATGCGAGATCGGCAGCACGCCGTAGACGCGATCGCCGGGCTGCACGCGCGCCTGCACGCGGTTGCTGTGGCCGATGAACATCAGGTTCGAATGCGTCAGCATCACGCCCTTCGATGCGCCGGTCGTGCCGGTTGTGTAGATGACCGCGGCCACCTGTTCGCGCGCGTCCGCCTGCACCGGCTCGGGCACCGCCCCGGTGTTGAGTTGGCCGATCAGCAGCCGTCCGACATGCGGCCATTCTGCCCACTGCGCGCCGCGCGCCAGGCCGTGCTCGCGCGCTTCGGGGTAGGCATTGTCCAGATACAGCGCCAGACGCGCACCGGCGTGCTCGATGATGTTGTCGATCTCGCGCGCGGACAGGCGGGCGTTGACCGGAATCGCCCAGGCATCGAGCGAACTGAGGGCCAGGATCACCACCGCGCAGCCGACGCTGTTCTCGGTCACCAGCACCACGCGGTCGCCACCGCGCACGCCGGCCTTGGCGAGCGCCGCCGCGGTCTGGCGCACCGCGCCATCCAGCTCGCCATAGCGGATGGAGCGCTCGCCATCCATCAGTGCGACCACATCGGGACGGTCGGCGGCCCAGGGCGCGACGGCCTGGTGCAGTCGCGCGTGGGGCGGCACGAAGGGCGGCGGGGCGGAGGACGGGTTCGAGGCGGGGTTGGAAGCGGGGCTGGAAGCGCCGTTGGAAGCGCGGTTGGAAGCGGCGCCGGAATCGGCGCTGAAGGTGCTGCTCATCGAAGTCTCCGGAATGGCGTTGCCGGCGTGGCCGCCGGCTTGGTCTGCCCGGGATGGTTACATCGTTCGATGATATCGTCAACCGCCATGCAGAATGGATGTTCTGCAGCGCAGAACATCCCTCGCCGGGGATCGGCCGGCGCTTGCGGCCGGCGAGCTCGCTTCAGAAGCGAAAGCGTCCCACATCGGACGCCAGTTCGCCGGCCTGCCAATCCAGCGAATCGGCCTGCTGCGCCACCGTGGTCACCAGTTCCGCATTCTGCCGGCTGGTCCCGTCCAGGCGTGCGACGGCGCCGTCGACCACCGCAATCCCCGCCGCCTGCTGCTCCGCCAGGCCATTGAGCCGCTGCGCCAGCGTATGGCTGCGCAGCACTGCCTGTTCGATCGCCGCCATCGCCTGTTCGACCTCGCCGCTGAGGCTGGCGCCGGCCTCGATGTCGCGCGTCGCTTCGCCGAGCAACGCGCCGATGTCGCGGGCGGACTGGGCGCTGCGCTGTGCCAGTGCGCGGACTTCGTTGGCGACCACGGCGAAGCCGCGGCCCGCGGCCCCGGCGCGCGCGGCTTCGACCGCCGCGTTGAGCGCCAGCAGATTGGTCTGGAAGGCGATGCCCTGCAGCACGCCGACCACTTCGGAGATGTCGCGCGAACGCGCCTGCACCGCATCCATCGACGCACGCATGCTGCGCACCACCGCACTGCCGGTACCGACCGCGTCGCGCGCCTGGCTGGCCATCGCGCTGGACTCGTGCGCACGCACGTGGATCTGCTCGACCAGTCCGCGCAACTCGCCGATGCTGGTCGCTGCCTCGTCGACCGCGGCCAGCTGGCGCCCGGTGCGTTCGGACAGATCGCGATTGGCCGCGGCGATCTGCTCGCTGGCGCCATGGATCTGGCGTGCCGAGGACTGAATGCGGGCCAGCATGGCCGCCAGCGCGTCGCGCATCGCGGCCAGGTCCTGCAGCAGGCCGCGCACGCGACGCCGGCGCAGATGCTGGCCGCCGGTCAGGTCCCCGGCGGCGATGCGCCGCGCGGCGTCGGCCGCCTCGCGCGGTTCGCCGCCAAGCTCGGCGAGCAGGGCGCGGGCGGCAAGCCATGCCAGTACCGCCGCCGCCGCCAGGCTCGCCACCAGCATCGCCATCGTGATCCACTGCGCGCGGGCCTGACTCGACGATACCGAGGCCACCGTATCGGCGGCCTGCTTCTCCAGGCGGGCGCGTGCCTGCTCGATCTGCGTGCCCAGCTTGGCCAACTGTTCGGCGACGAAGTGGCCCTCGACGGAGACGGCGCTGTCGAACTGCAGTGCGTCGAGCGGCTGCTTGCGCAGCAGTTCGACATAGCCCTGCATCAACTGCGCGGCGGTGGCCCGCTCGCGCGCCAGCGCCTCGGCCTGATCCGGCGCGGCACGGCCGACGCCCGAGAGCGTGGTGTCCAGCGTCTGCAGGGCCTGCGCGATCTGCTGGGCGGCGGTATCGCGCTCGGCCGTGCTGGTGGCCATCGTCAACGCCAACTGGGCGTGGCCCAGGCTGGCCAGCGCCGACTGGGCGCGCTCGGCGGCGACCGCGCCGCGCATGTCGCGCTGATACAGCGTGTCGGTCTTGTCCTTCAGCGCGACCAGATTGACGATGCCGCTGACCGCGGCGGCCGCGCCGAACAGGTAGACCAGCGCGAAGGCCGTGCCGAGCCGCGCGGCCAGCGGCAGGCGGGGCCACCGCCCATTGGCAGAGGACGGCGGTGCGGCCTTCGATGACGACATGCCCGATACCGCAGATCCTGCCGCGGCGGCGCTGCCCGTCGCCATGGCGACGCTGGTGCCGGCCGTCGACCGCAAACCAAACCTGGACCGCCAACGCGGCCAACCCGTTCTGAACCCTTGCAACATGGTTTTCCCCCGCCGCATGCGGCGCCCGTCAATTGTTGTTTGGGGCCCATGCTGGCGAGGCGATGTGACGTTGCCGTGACGTCCCGCCATGCGGCGGGGTTGTCATATGGCGGTCATATGACTGTCATGAAATAGGCTGCCTTGCCGGCCGCCTCGTCGATGCCGGGCGCCAGGCCACAAACGCCGTCGCCGCGTGCATCCCGGCGTCCTTGCCACCGTTGTCGAGATCCCCATGTCCGTTGCCGTGATCGAATCCGGCGCAGCGGCCGCGCCGATGCGCCTGCCGCCGCTGCGCGCCGTCTTCCAGCCGATCGTGCGCTTCGAGTCGGCCGATCTGCTCGGCTACGAGGCGCTGCTGCGCGGACCCGAGGGCTCGCCGCTGGCCTCGCCCGAAGCGCTGTTCCGGCTGGCCGTCAGCCCCGCCGATACGATGGCGCTGGAGGTGCAGGCCGCCCGCGCGGCGCTGGCCCGCTTTGCCGAACTGCAGTTGCCCGGGCTGCTGTTCGTCAATTTCAGCCCGATGACGCTGCGCCATCTGCTGGCCGATCATGGTCGCGGCATGGCGGCGCTGCTCGCGAACACCATGGCCCCGGGGCGCGTGGTGATCGAACTGACCGAGCAGACCCGCATCGGCGACATGGCGGCATTCGCCGACGCGATGGCGGTGCTGCGCGATCTCGGGCTGCGCTATGCGCTGGACGACTTCGGCACCGGCCATGCCAATCTCGATCTGCTGGTCCAGCTGACGCCGCAATTCATCAAGCTCGACAAATCGCTGGTGCATGGCGTGGCCGCATGCTCGCGGCGGCTCGAGCTGATGCGTACCGTGTTGGGTCTGGCCGATGCGCTGGGCATCAGCGTGATCGCCGAAGGCATCGAGGACAACGAGGAACTCGCGGTGCTGCGCGACCTTGGCGTGCCGTTCGGCCAGGGCTATCTGCTCGGCCGGCCGCTGCCGGAGCCGTCGCAGGCGCCGCCGCAGGACGTCGTGCAGGCGCTGGGCTCGCGCCAGATCGCGGTGTTTCCGCAGGTGGTGCGCTCGGGGTGGACCGGCCCGAATGCGGGCAAGCTGCTGCGGCGCGCGCCGACGGTGCGGCCGGAGCAGACCAACAACGAGGTGCTGGCGCTGTTCCACGCCCACCCGGGCCTGCACGCGCTTGCGGTCCTCGATGCGGACGGCAAGCCGATCGGCATCATCAACCGGCAGAGCTTCATCGACCGCTATGCCGCGCCGTTCCATCGCGAGCTGTACGGCAAGAAGGCCTGCATCCTGATGGCGCATCGCGAGCCGGTCTGCTTCGATCGCGGCGCCACCATCGAAACCATGGCCAAGAGCCTGGCCAGCGGCAACCAGCGCTATCTGGCCGACGGCTTCATCATCACCGATGGCGGCCGCTATGCAGGCCTGGGGACCGGCGCGGACCTGATCCGCGCCGTCACCGAGATCCGCATGGAGGCGGCGCGCTATGCCAATCCGCTGACCTTCCTGCCGGGCAATATTCCGCTGAACCAGCATGTCGACCGGCTGCTCGATGCGGGCGCGGCCTTCTGCGCCTGTTATGTCGACCTGAACCACTTCAAGCCCTTCAACGATCAGTACGGCTACTGGAAGGGCGACGAGATGATCAAGGGCGCGGCCGCGATCCTGGCCGATGCCTGCGATCCGGTGCGCGACTTCCTCGGCCATGTCGGCGGCGACGACTTCCTGGTGCTGTACCAGAGCACCGACTGGAGCCAGCGGGCGCGGGGCGCGATCGCACGCTTCAACCGCGCCGCGCGGGAGCTGTACGATGCCGACGATCGCGCGGCAGGGGGCATCCACGGCGAGGACCGCCATGGCCGAACCGCGTTCTTCCCGATGGTCAGCATGGCGATCGGCGCGGTCCGCGTCGCGCACGGCGTCGCCCGCACCGAGACCGATGGCTGGCGCCTGGGCAGCAGCCATATCGCCGCCGCCGCGGCCGCCGCCAAGCGCGATGCCAAGAAGGATCCGAGCGGTTTTGCGGTGGTCGATCTGGCGCCGACGCTGGCCGCCGCCGGCCTGTCGGAGGAACCGCCCGAGGGTCGTCCACATTGAGCGACCGGCACGTTGCGGGCTCGCGAACGGGTGGTCGGGTTATCCACAGATTGTGTGGATAACCCGACCGGGCGCGGCCCCAGGCGCGCGCCGGCGCGTCGCGCCATCGGACTGCCTAAAAAAAATGCAAAGGCCGGCGTCGAACTGCTCAGCGTCCATGTCGCATACATGGACGGCCGCGATGCGGGTCGCCTATGCCACAATGCGCGGCAGTTCAGCGTTCCCTGTTCATCGTTCATCGTTCAACCGGTTTTCCGCAGCGGATGGCAGCCGATGTTATTGAGCACCAGCGTTGTCGCGACGATTGTCCTGTGTTTCCACGTGGTCGGCGTGTTTGCCGCGATGCATGCCGTGATGACGGTCCGGACTGCGCCCGGCGCGATCGCCTGGGCCGGCTCGCTGCTGATGATGCCGTACCTGGCGCTGGTGCCGTACCTGGTGTTCGGAAGCAGCAATTTCGTCGGTTATGTCAATGCGCGGCGCTTCTATCGCGAGCAGATGCGCGAGTTGCGCCATGGCATGGAGCCGCGCGAGCGCGACGCCTGCATCGTGCGGCAGCCGGATCATCCGGGACTGCGCGCACTGCCAAGGCTGACGGGACTGCATTGCCTGTCCGGCAATCATGTGCAACTGCTGGTCGATGGGCCGGCCACCTTTGCGGCGATCTTCGCCGCATTGAAGTCCGCGCGCCGGGTCGCGCTGGTGCAGTTCTTCATCGTCCATGACGACGAGCTCGGGCGCGAGCTGCAGGCCCTGCTGTGCGAGCGCGCGGCGGCCGGCGTCGAAGTCTATTTCCTGTACGACAGTATCGGCTGCCATGCGCTGCCGGGCCACTACGTTCGGCGCATGGCCGAGTGCGGCGTCAAGGTCAGCGCGTTCGCGCCGCACCGCGGCTTCGTCAATCGCTTCCAGCTGAACTTCCGCAATCACCGCAAGCTGGTGGTGGTCGATGGCGAGCGCGCCTTCATCGGCGGCCACAATGTCGGCAACGAATACATGGGCCGCAAGCCGCCGCTGGCGCCCTGGCGCGACACCCATATCGAAGTGCGCGGACCGGCGGTGCTCGACTTGCAGATGACCTTCGCGGAGGACTGGTACTGGGCCTCGCGCGAGGTGCCGACGCTGCTGCTGCCGCCGCCCGAACCGGCCGGCGCGATGGTGTGCCAGGTGGTGCCGAGCGGCCCGGCCGATTCGCAGGAGACCTGCTCGCTGTTCTTCGTCGAGGCGATCCAGGCCGCGCGCCACCGGCTGTGGATCACCACGCCGTACTTCGTGCCGGACGAGGCGGTGTTCGCGGTGCTGCGGCTGGCGGTGCTGCGCGGCGTCGACGTGCGCATCCTGATGCCGGGACGCGCCGACCACAAGGTAGTGTTCGCCGCCTCGACGCTGTACGCCTACCAGGCGATCTGCGCGGGCATCCGCATCTATCGCTATATCCCGGGCTTCCTGCATCAGAAGGTGATGCTGATCGACGACGAACTGGCCGCGGTCGGCACCGCCAATCTCGACAACCGCTCGTTCCGGCTCAATTTCGAGCTGACGGTGATGACGGCCGATCGCGCCTTCGCGGGCCAGGTCGAGGGGATGCTGCTGGCCGATTTTGCGCAGGCGCGCGAGATCGGCCGCGACGAGTACCTGGCCGCCCCGGGCCCGCGCCGCGTGGCAATGCATGTGGCCAAGCTGTTCGCGCCGATCCTGTAGGCGGGGCCGGCGAGCACGGCACGGGTGAAGGGCCCCGCACGGGGGGCCAAGCGGCCGGTTGCCGATTCGCGGTATCCTTGCCGTCAGGCGCCGCCCTGGAAGGGGCCATCGGCAGGCATCACACAGCCGGCAGCGGACAGCCCGGGACCCACTCCCGACCGCCGCCACGGCATCCGGCGCACACGCATTGGCAAGATGATATGAACGACACGGAAATCACGCTGATCGGTTCGGCACGGCTGCCGACCCGCTTCGGCGAGTTCACCGCTCACGCCTTCAAGGGCGCGACCAGCGGGACGGAACACCTGGCGCTCAGCGTCGGCGACATCGCCGGCGAGGGCGTGTTGACGCGGCTGCATTCGGAATGCCTGACCGGCGACGTATTCGGTTCGTGCCGCTGCGATTGCGGCGAACAGCTGGCGCTGGCGATGGAGCGCATCGCCGCCGAGGGCCGCGGCATCGTGCTGTATCTGCGCGGCCACGAAGGCCGCGGCATCGGCCTGGGCCACAAGATCCGCGCGTACAGCCTGCAGGATGGCGGGCTCGACACCGTCGATGCCAATCTGGCGCTGGGGCAGGCGGTCGACTCCCGCACCTATGCCTTCGCCGCCGATCTGCTGCGCCAATTGGGCGTCCTGTCGATCCGGCTGATGAGCAACAATCCGCGCAAGCGGCAGCAGCTCGAAGAGGCCGGCATCGCCGTGCTCGAACAGGTGCGCCACAGCGTGCCGGCCAACGCCGAGAACGAAAAATACCTGGCCACCAAGCGCGTCCGGCTCGGGCATCTGCTCGACTGACGGTGCGCTGCGCATGCGCCCGGCGGCCCTTGCGGGCCACCCTGTAGGCATCGGCCGACAGGCTCTCGGGCGGACTGCTTACAGTCCGCGCCCGCCGCTTCTCTTATCGTGAAGGCATGGTCGCATCGTTCGCGGTGCGCGCCGTTTTGCAGCCTCGCTGCATACGTCCTGCAACCGCCGCCGCGGCATGCGGCGGCATCACGATAACGAGGAGTCGCCATGGCAGACAAGAACGTCGATGTGCTCAACGATCTGATCGAGGTGTCGCGCGACGGCGAGCAAGGCTTTCTGAAGGCCGCCGAGGACGCCAACAATCCTGAGCTGAAGGAACTGTTCACCAGCCGCGCGACCGAGATCGGCGCCGCCATCCGTGAGCTGCAGTCGCAGGTGATCGCGCTGGGAGGCCGGCCGGAAGAGGGCGGCAGCGTGGCCGGTGCGTTGCATCGCGGCTGGGTCAGCCTGCGCAGCGCGGTCGCGAACCGCACCGATCTGTCTATCCTTGAGGAATGCGAGCGCGGCGAGGACGTGGCCAAGAAGAAGTACGCGGACGCCCTCCAGCACGACGATCTGAGCTTCGAAGTGCGCGCGCTGATCGAGCGCCAGTATCACGGCGTGCTGCGCAACCACGATCTGGTGCGCGATCTGCGCAACCGCTATCGCGCGACCTGAGCGGCCGAGGCCGCCGCCACGCGAAGGAGACAGACGATGAGCCAGCCCGGCAAGCCCGACACCGCGGTTCCCCGCTCCAGCCAGCAAGGCAAGGGCAGGGCGGCCGAGGACCATACCGAGCGCAACCTCGACGAGGCGCTGGAGGAAACGTTCCCGGCCAGCGATCCGATCGCGGTCGAGCCCGACAAGGACCACAGTGAAGGGCAGGCCGGCAAGGAGCGCAAGGGCGCAGGGCAGCGGCACCGGCTGATCGCCTGGGCCGGTACCGGCCCAGGCGCCGCAAAAGCAAAAACGCGGGAGCCGCAAGGCTCCCGCGTCTTGTCTTGCGCGTGCGCTACGGCAGCTTGCGAAGTTGTGCGATTACCGACATCAGCTGCCCGTGCGCCACGGTGACTGCCGGCTCGTCCTGCAGCGCCTCGTGATAGCGCTCGCGAAACGCGGGGTCGCCCTGCGTGCTGAACAGCCGCGCCGCCGCCTCGGCCACCGCGCGGCAGGTCCCGTCGTGGTGCTTCGGTCCGTCGAGCTCCTCGTCGATCTCGACGATCAGGCGCGACAGCGGGTCCAGCCAGCGAAAGTAGTTGTCCTCGGTGACGATCTGCACGAACTGGCCCGCGGGAATCGGGCCATAGAGGCGTTCGTATTCGTTACGGTCGTGCTGGATGATCTCCTTGTGGGATTTCAGCAGCGCGGCGCGCAGCGCCCGCAGTCCGGCGCGGCGCGATTCCTGCGTGGCTTGGTATTGTTCTTCAGTCAGCATCCCCATTCTCCGCTCCCGGTTCGGTGTTGTGCGGTCGTCCCGCGCGGCAGGGGTAGCGGCGCGGTGCGTGTGCTTGCTCGTGGACGATGCGTCGTGCGGCCATCGTTGCAGGCCGCATGCCAGTATATGTAGGCGCCGGGGGCCGATCCAACCTCGTGCTATCCCGAATGGCCGCGAACTTTGGAATGCGGTGATACACCCGGTGCGGCATGCAGGACCGCGCCGAAGGGGCAGCTGTTCGATGTGAATTATTTTTAGGGCAGACATAACAATCGCCGCGCCCACGGTGTCATGGGGCACAATAGCCTCATGTTGCGCACACGATGCTCGGCGCGGCTGCGCCCGCTCCCTTTCATTCGCCTTTCCGCATCCTCTGCCGGAGACGACAGATGGTGATGCTGTGGCTGATCGCTCTGCCGCTGGGCGCGGCCATCCTGACGCCGCTGGTCGGTCGCCATCTGCGCCCGCTGACCGCACCGCTGGTGCTTGGCACGCCGATGCTCGGACTGGCCTTGCTGGCCAGCGTGCGGCACGAGATCTTCAGCGGCGAGGTGCTGGCCTGGCGCATGCCGTGGCTCGATAGCCTGGGCTTTGCGCTGAGCTTGCGCCTGGACGGCCTGTCCTTCGCCTTCTCGCTGCTGGTGCTCGGCATCGGCCTGCTGGTGCTGCTGTACGCGCGCTATTACCTGTCGCGCAGCCAATCGACCGCGCGCTTCTTCGCGCTGCTGCTGCTGTTCATGGCCGCGATGCTCGGCGTGGTGCTCTCGAGCAATCTGCTGCTGCTGGTCGTGTTCTGGGAATTGACCAGCATCGTCTCGTTCCTGCTGATCGGCTTCTGGTCGTATCGCTCCGATGCCCGCAAGGGCGCGCGCATGGCGCTGACGGTCACAGGCGGCGGCGGGCTCGCGCTGCTCGCCGGGGTGCTGCTGCTCGGCCATATCTGCGGCAGCATGGAATTGTCGGACGTGATCGCCA
Source organism: Cupriavidus sp. (assembly GCA_031180665.1). Lineage (GTDB taxonomy): Bacteria > Pseudomonadota > Gammaproteobacteria > Burkholderiales > Burkholderiaceae > Cupriavidus. The sequence continues at coordinate 20,797 of JAPSLP010000013.1, forward strand.
GCGCGGGCACCGTGCAGAAGCACCCGCTGTATCCGCCGATGATCGTGCTGGTGCTGCTCGCGGTCTTCACCAAGTCGGCGCAGTTTCCGTTCCACTTCTGGCTGCCGCACGCGATGGCGGCACCGACGCCGGTCTCGGCGTATCTGCATTCGGCCACCATGGTCAAGGCGGGGGTGTTCCTGCTGGCGCGGCTGTATCCGGTGCTCGAGGGCACCGACTGGTGGTTCTACATGCTGAGCCTGACGGGCCTGGCCACGCTGGTGCTCGGCGCCGGCATGGCGCTGCTGCAGCGGGACCTGAAGGGGCTGCTGGCCTATTCCACCATCAGCCATCTGGGGCTGATCACGCTGCTGTTCGGACTCGACACCGGCCTGAGCACGGTGGCCGCGCTGTTCCACATCATGAACCATGCGGTGTTCAAGGCCTCGCTGTTCATGGCCGCCGGCATCATCGACCACGAGACCGGCACGCGCGATCTGGGCCGTCTGCGCGGACTGCGCCGCTACATGCCGCACACTGCGCTGCTGGCCATCGTCGCGTCGCTGGCGATGGCCGGCGTGCCGCTGCTCAACGGCTTCCTCAGCAAGGAGATGTTCTTCGGCGAGACGCTGGCGCAGGGCCTGCTCGGGCCGTTCAACTGGACCATTCCGGCGCTGGCGACCGCGGCCGGCGCGCTGACCGTCGCGTACTCGCTGCGCTTCATCCATGGCGTGTTCTTCGACGGCGAGCCCGACGATCTGCCCCATCATCCGCCGCACGAGCCGCCGCGCTGGATGAAGATCCCGGTCGAGATCCTGGTGGTGACCTGCCTGGTGGTGGGGCTCTTTCCGAACCACACCGTCGCCGGCCTGCTCGATGCGGCCGCGCGCGGCACCATGGGGGCGCCACTGCCGATCTACAGCCTGAGTCCCTGGCATGGTTTCAATCTGCCGTTGGCGATGAGCGCCCTGTCGATGGCGGCGGGGGGCGCGCTGTTCTTCCTGCGCCGCGATTCGTTTCGCCACTACCACGCGAAGCTGCCGCAGTTCAACGCGCGCGACCGCTTCGAGGATGCGATCGAACGCATCGAGCGCGCGGCCGGCCGCGTGGCGCTGCTGTTCGAGAACGGCTCGCTGCAGCGCTATCTGGCCTTCGCCATCGCGGCCATGGTGCTGGTGCCGGCGCGCTATCTGTTCGACCTGGAGCGGGCCCAGGGCCCGGCTCCGCTGTCCGCGGTGGACCCGGTCACGGCAACCGGCCTGGCCCTGCTGGCGATCGGCGCCGTCGCCGTGGTGGCGGCGCGCCGGCAGCGTGTGGTGGCGCTGCTGATGGCGAGCCTGTGCGGCCTGATGGTGGCACTGGCCTTCACGCGGTTCTCCGCGCCCGACCTGGCGCTGACGCAGATCTCGGTCGAAGTGGTCACCATCATCCTGCTGGTGCTGGCGCTGTACTTCCTGCCGGTCGACCTGCCGGAGCGGGCGGGTACCGCGCGGCATCTGCGCGATGCCGTGCTGGCACTCGCCGGCGGCGGCACCATTGGCGTGGCGGCGTTCGCGGTGATGACGCGCCCGCACCAGACCATCGCGGACTTCTTCATCGCGCAGAGCGTGCCGGGCGGCGGCGGGCATAACGTCGTCAACGTGATCCTGGTCGATTTCCGCGGCTTCGATACGCTGGGCGAGATCTGCGTGCTGCTGATCGCCGGCCTGGGCGTGCATGCGCTGCTCAAGGGCCTGCGCCTGCCGGCCCCGACCGCCGGCCCCAACGACATGCCGTGGTCGCGCCAGAGCCATCCGCTGCTGCTCGCGATCCTGGCGCGGCTGATGCTGCCGCTGACGATGCTGGTGGCGATCTTCATGCTGCTGCGCGGGCATCAGCTGCCCGGCGGCGGCTTCGTCGCCGCGCTGATCACCGCGGTGGCGCTGCTGCTGCAATACATCGCCAGCGGCGTGCTGTGGACCGAGTCGCGTATCACGCTGCATCATCGTGCGGTCGCGGGCGCCGGCATCCTGCTCGCCGGGCTGGTTGGCCTGGGCAGCTGGGCGTTCGGCTATCCGTACCTGACCACCGCCTTCGGCCACTTTGATCTGCCCTGGATCGGCGAGATCGAACTGGCGACGGCGTTGCTGTTCGACCTTGGCGTCTATCTGACCGTGGTCGGCACCGTGCTGCTGATCGTGTCCCACCTGGGCGTGCGCGACAAGCGGGTGGCTGCCGCGCGCGAGATCGCGGAGACCGTCTGATGGAAGCCCTGTTTGCCGCCGCCATCGGCGTGCTCGCCGCCTGCGGGATCTATCTGGTGCTGCGCGCCCGCACCTTCTCCGTGGTGCTCGGACTGACGCTGCTGACCTATGCGGTCACGCTGTTCCTGCTCGGCATGGGCCGGCTCGCCACCGGCAAGCCGCCGATCATCGCGCCGGGCGCGCAGTATGCGGACCCGTTGCCGCAAGCGCTGGTGCTGACCGCGATCGTGATCGGCTTCGCGATGACGGCCTTCATCATGGTGCTGGCGCTGCGCTCCCGGGCCCTGCGCGGCAGCGATCATGTGGACGGCGACGAGCCGCCCGATCCATCGGCGCCGGTGCCGGGACAGCCGCCGGAGCCCCAACGTCCGGAGGATGCCGAGCGCGCACACTCGGCCTCGCCACCGACGGCGCCACCGACGGCGCCACCGACGGCGCCATCGCCGGCCAGCGAGGAGGCGCGATGAACCACGCCATGCTGCTGCCCATCCTGGTGCCGCTGTTCTGCGGGGGCCTGCTGGTGGTGCTGCCGGCCCGCTGGCGCGCGCGCTCGCGCTGGCTCGGCGTGCTGGCCACGCTGGCGCTGCTGCCGATCTCGGCGGGCCTGGTCGGCCAGGCCGCCAGCGGCACCATCGCGGTCTACGCGCTGGGCAACTGGGCCGCGCCGTTCGGCATCGTGCTGCAGCTGGACCGGCTGGCGGCGCTGATGCTGCTGTTGACGGCGCTGCTCGGCGCAGCCGCGGTGCTCAGCGCCGGCGAGCGCGATACCCGTGCCGGCCGGCATTTCGACGCCCTGTTCCAGTTCCAGCTGATGGGCCTGAATGGCGCCTTCCTCGCCGGCGACCTGTTCAACCTGTTCGTGTTCTTCGAGATCCTGCTGATCGCTTCGTATACGCTGTTGGTCCATGGCGGCGGCAGCGAGCGGATCGGCGCGGGCCTGCATTACGTCGTGCTCAACCTGGTCGGCTCCTCGTTCTTCCTGCTGGCGATCGGCGTGCTGTACGGCATCACCGGCACGCTGAACATGGCCGACCTGGGCGAGCGGCTGGCCCGGCTGGCGCCGTCCGAGGTGCCGCTGGGGATGGCGGCCGGTGCGATGCTGATGCTGGTGTTCGGACTCAAGGCGGCCATCTTCCCGCTGTCCTTCTGGTTGCCGCGCGCCTATGCGGCAGCGGCAGGGCCGGTCGCCGCGCTGTTCGCCATCATGACCAAGGTCGGCATCTACGCGATCCTGCGCTGCCACGCCTTGCTGTTCGACGGCGGGCGCGGCTGGTTCGCCGGCTTCATGCATCACTGGTTGTGGTGGCTGGCGATCGTCACGATGGTGCTGGCCGCATGCGGCGCGCTGGCGGCGCGTTCGATGAAACGGCTGACCGGGTATCTCGTGCTGGTGTCGGTCGGGCTGCTGTGCGCGGGCGTATCGATGCAGACGCCGCAGGCCTGGAGCGCGACGCTGTACTACCTGGCCAGCACCACGGTGGGTACCGCCGCGCTGTTCCTGCTGGCCGATTCGCTCGAGATGCCGTCCGGCAGGATGCCCGTCGGCGGCGGTATTTCGCGTCTGGCCGGCACGCTGTACCTGACCGCCGCGATCGCCGTGGTGGGCCTGCCGCCGCTGTCGGGCTTCATCGGCAAGGCGATGCTGATGCGGGCGGTGCCGCTGTATGGCCAGTGGAACGGCGCGGCGGTGCTGTGGCCCGCCGTGCTGGTGTCGAGCCTGGTGCTGATCGTGGCCATCAGCCGAACCGGCAGCCGGCTGCTGTGGCAAGGGCCGGCGGCGGCTGCCGCGCATGAGCACGGCATGGTGACGCGGCCCGAGGCCAGTACGCCGCCGGTGCGCCGGCCGGACGCGGCCAAGCTGGCCTGCTGCGCGTTGCTGCTGGCCTGCAGCGTGGCGCTGGTCGTGTTTGCGCGGCCCTTGTCCGGCTATCTGGACGCGACCGCGCTGCAACTGTTCGATCGCGCCGCCTATACGCGCGCGGTGCTGGGCGCGCCGACGGAGGCGCCACGATGATGCGGCGCCTGTTTCCCCACCCCTGGCTCAGCGCGTTGCTGCTGGTCGTCTGGCTGCTGCTGGGCAATGCCGCCGCGCCGGGCGACTGGCTGGTGGGCGCGCTGCTGGCCTGGGCCATCGGCCTGCGCGTGGAGCGGCGGCTGTGGCTGCGGCCGCTGCGGCTGGCACGCCCGGGCCTTGCGCTGCGTTTGATCTGGCACGTTGCAGTCGACATCGTCGTTGCCAACATCCATGTCGCCTGGCTGGTGCTGGTGCGTGGCGCACGCCTGCAGCCGGCCTTTATCGAGCTTCCGCTCGAGTCCGAACACGAGATCGCGCTGACCGCGCTGATCAGCATCGTGTCCTTGAGTCCCGGCACCGTCTGCGCCGAACTGAGCGACGATCGCCGCTGTCTGCTGATCCATGTGCTGGATCTGGACGACGCGGAAGAGATGATCGCGCGCATCAAGTCGCGCTACGAGGCGCCCTTGAGGGAGATCTTCCTATGCTTGCCGTCGTGATCCCGATTTCGCTGGCGATGCTCGGCATCGCCTTCCTGCTGACGCTGCTGCGGCTGCTGATCGGCCCGACCTTGCCGGACCGCATCGTCGCGCTCGATACGCTGAACATCAACGCGATCGCGCTGATCGTGGTGTTCGGCATCTGGCTCGGCTCGGCGCAGTTCTTCGAGGTGGCGCTGCTGCTGGCGGTCATGGGCTTCATCGGCACGGTCGCGCTGACCAAGTACTTGCAGCGCGGCGACATCATCGAACTGAAGTAGGGAGCCGGCGATGCCGTTCTACCTCGAAGCCATCGTCTGCGCGCTGCTGCTGATCGGCAGCCTGTTTACGCTGGTCGGCGCAATCGGCCTGCTGCGCCTGCCGGACTTCTTCATGCGGCTGCACGGACCGACCAAGTCGACCACGCTCGGCGTAGGAGGCGTGGTGATCGCCTCCGTGGTGTACTTCAGCAGCCTGGGTGAGGGCTGGAGCCTGCACGAGATCCTGCTGACCGCCTTCCTGTTCCTGACCGCGCCGATCAGCGCCCATATGCTGGCCAAGGCGGCGATGCAGCAGCGCGTGCCGGTCCACCCGATCACGCGCGGCCGGCCGTGGCTGACCGATCGCGGCGCGCAGTCCGTGCCCGAGGATGAGGACGGCATCGAAGGGCGCTAGGGTTCCGCGGCCGGTTTTGGCTTCGACTTTGGTTTTGATTTGGGCCTGGGCTTGGGCGCGGACTCCGGCGCGGACCTGGCCGCGGCGGACCGTTTTACGACCGTCTTGCCGGCGCCCTTGCGCGCGGCCTTGCCGCTGAACTTCGCGGCCAGCTTCAATGCCGCGACGATTTCATCGAAGGCGGCCTCGCGCGCGGCGGGATCGGGCACACGCAACGCATAGGACGGGTGGTAGGTCGGTATCACGGTACGGCCTTCGTGCTCGATCGGCTGGCCCAGCACCTTGCGCAGCGCCGTCGCCTTGACGCCCAGCACGGCCTTGAGCGCCGTCGCGCCGAGCGCCACCACCACGCGCGGCGCCACCCGCTCGAATTCGTCCTCGAGCCAATAACCGCAGGCCTCGATCTCGCGCTGTGCCGGGGTCTTGTGCAGCCGCCGCTTGCCGCGCAGCTCCCATTTGAAATGTTTGACCGCGTTGGTCAGGAATACCGACTCGCGCGACAAGCCGGCCTTCTCGAACGCTTCGTCGAGCAAGCGGCCCGCAGGGCCGACGAAGGCCTTGCCGGCGAGATCTTCCTGATTGCCGGGCTGTTCGCCGACCACCATCACCGGCGCCGGCGTCGGGCCGTCGCCGGGCACGCCGTGGGTGGCATGGCGCCACAGGTCGCAGCGGCGGCAGGCATCGAGCGTGGCGGGCCGCTGGTCGGACGGTTGCGGCGCGTCGTCGGGGGCGTCGCCGGGCGGGGCGGGGCGGGATGGCGAGGACATGGCGCGTGGGCAGCGGTGCTGGCAAGCCGCATTGCCTGCTTCAAGCACGCCGCATGCCAACGGCGCCGGTTTCGCTCGGAGGGATCGGAGGGAATCGACTCAGAGCGGCAGCAGCGACAGCCCCCAACCGCCGAAGGCGCAGGCGAGCACCACCAGCCAAGGCGGCAGCTTCCAGAACATCAGCGCCACCAGCGCCGCGAGCGCCAGCGCGAAGTCGGCCGGGCGGTGGATCGCGCTGGTCCAGACCGGGTCGTACAGGGCGGCCAGCAGCACGCCGACCACGGCCGCGTTGACGCCGGCGAGCGAGCCCTGCGCATGCGGGCTGCGGCGCAGCCGTTCCCAGAACGGCAGGGCGCCGGCGACCAGCAGGAAAGACGGCAGGAAGACCGCGGCCAGGCACAGGGCGCCGCCGGCCCAGCCGCTCGGCGCGATCCGCATCGCGGCGCCGAGGAAAGCGGCGAAGGTGAACAGCGGACCGGGCACCGCCTGTGCCGCGCCGTAGCCGGCCAGGAAGGCGTCGTTGTCGACCCAGCCGGTGGGGACCACCGCGGCCTGCAGCAGCGGCAGCACCACGTGGCCACCGCCGAACACCAGCGAGCCGGCGCGGTAGAAGGCATCGGTCAGCGCCAGCGCCTGGCCGGGCCAGGCCTGCGCCGCCAGCGGCAGCAGCGCCAGCAGGGCGACGAAGATCGACAGCAGCAGCGCGCCGAGCCCGCGGTCTACGGCAATCGGCAAGACGCCATGGTCCTCGACCGGGACCGTCTTCAGCATGGTGCGGCCAACCAGCGCCGCCACCGCCATCGCCGCGACCTGAGCCAGCGCCCCGGGCACCAGCACCACCACGCAGGCCGCGACCGCGGCTATCGTCGCGCGCGGGCGGTCCGGACACAGCGCGCGGCCCATGCCCCAGACCGCCTGCGCGACCACCGCCACGGCGACGATCTTCAGCCCGGCCAGCATGCCGGCGGGCAGCACGTTGCCCCATGTCGACAAGGTCAGCGCGAACAGGATCAGCGCGATGGCGGAAGGCAGCGTGAAGCCGACCCAGGCCGCCAGCATGCCGCCAAAGCCCGCGCGCGACAGCCCGATCGCCATGCCGACCTGGCTGCTGGCCGGTCCCGGCAGGAACTGGCAGAGCGCGACCAGATCGGCATATGCGCGCTCGCCGATCCAGCGCCGGCGCACCACGAATTCCTGGCGGAAATAGCCCAGATGCGCGACCGGCCCGCCGAAGGAGGTCAGGCCCAGCCGCAGGAAGACCAGGAATACCTCCCACACCGGATGGCGATTCGGGGCGAGGCTATGGCCGTCGGTGGCCGGCATCGGTTCTGGCTCCATGGGCTGGCGCGGGCTCGGGTGCAGGGAGCGCCATGGTAGCGCAGCGCCATGACATGGGGCACTGGGGCTCTGGGGGCTCTGGGGGCTCTGGGGGCTCTTGGGGTTCTTGGGCTCTGGGACTCTGGGACTCTTGGGCTCTGGGACTCTGGGACACTGGGACTCTGCGGCTCTGGGGCTCCGGGACTCCGGGACTCCGGGACTCCGGGACTCCTGGACTCCGGGACTCTGGGGCACGCGCCGGTGGGAGGGCTGCTATTGCCTCGTCGCAGTGTGCATCGGCATGGCACCGGCGGCCGCGGGCGCGTGCGGGCGCAGCCGCCTGGGCGTAATGCGGAAAGGCTGCGCCTCGCCGCGCTTGTCCGCGCCCGCATAGACCCGCAGATGCGGCACCGCGATCTCGATGCCGCGGCGATCGAAGGCCTTCTTCAGGCGACGCAGGAATTCCCGCCGCACGGTCCACTGCTCCAGCGGGGCCGTGCGGAAGCGGCAGCGCACGATCATTTCCGAGGAGCCGAAGCGATCGACTCCGGCGATCTCCAGATCGTCGAGGATGCGCTTGCCGTGCTCGGGGTCCTCGCGCATGCTCTTGCCGACTTCGCGCATGACCTCCATCACTTCGTCCGCATCCTCGCGATAGGCGACGCCGATATCCATGACCGCCTGCGCGAATCCGCGGCTCATGTTGACCACCGTGGTGATCTGGCTGTTCGGCACGTAATGGACGTTGCCGTCGTAGTCGCGCAGCCGTACGTAGCGCAGCGTCAGCTCCTCCACGAGGCCGCTGTGCCCGCCCACGTCGACCACGTCGCCTTGCTGGATCTGGTTCTCGAGCAGGATGAAGAAGCCGTTGAAGTAGTCCTTGACCAGCGACTGCGCGCCAAATCCGACCGCCAGGCCGACCACCCCGGCGGCTCCGAGGATCGGCGCGACCGAGATGCCCATCTCGCCGAGCACCAGCATCACCGCGATCAGCGAGATCGCTACCGTGGCGATGTAGCGCGACACCCGGCCCAGGGTTTCGGCGCGCATCACGGCCTCGCGGGAATCGAGCCGCATCGCGACCCGCTGGCGAAAGGCGCGAATGGCCCGCTGCACGGCCACGCTGGCGATCCATGCGGCCACGATGATCAACAGGATGCGCAGTACCGTCAGCGATACATCGCCGAACAGCTGCCAGGCATGCGCCAGGCTTTGCGTGGTAGAGGGGTCCATGATTTCTCCTGATGTCCAAAAAGACTCGGCCCGGGCGAACCCGGGCCGAACTCAGGATTGGCAGTGCCAGGCGGCGAATAGTTCCCTGCGGCGCGACGCCCGGGCCCCCAGGGGCTGCCGCCCCGCTACGCGGCCGCCGCCGCTCGCCGGCCCGAGGCGTCGGACAGCGACAGCAGATAGACCAGCAAGCCGCCCGCCGCCAGCAGCAGGCCGACCCAGCCGGTCGATTGCCAGCCAAGGCCGGCCGCGATGGTCACGCCGCCGAGCCATGCGCCCAGCGCGTTCGCCATGTTGAAGGCCGAGTGATTGAGCGCCGCGGCCAGCGTCTGCGCATCGCCGGCGACGTCCATCAGGCGGATCTGCAGGGCCGGTCCGAGAGCCACCACGGTGCCGATCAGCAGCACATTGGCCGACGCCAGCCAGGCGTGCGGCGCGGTCAGCACGAAGGCGCCGAGTACCGCCGCCGACCAGACCAGTACGCCGCCGATGGTCGGCATCAGCGCCTTGTCGGCCAGCTTCGAGCCGGCGAGGTTGCCGATCACCATGCCGACGCCGAACAGCGCCAGCACGAACGGGATGCCGCTGGCGGGCAGGTGCGCCAGCTCGATCATCGTGGGCTTGATATAGCTGAACACCGCGAACATGCCGCCGAAGCCGATCGCGCCGATGCCCAGCGTCAGCCAGACCTGCTTGCGCCCCAGCGCCGACAGCTCGCGCAGCGGGCTGGCGTGGCGGTCGGCCGGCACGAAGGGCACCCAGCGCCAGACCAGCAGCACCGTCAGCGCGCCGATCAGGCCGACCAGCGCGAAGGCCGAGCGCCAGCCCAGCCATTGGCCGATCGCCGCAGCGATCGGCACGCCGATCAGCGTGGCGACGGTCAGGCCCAGCATTACCATGCCGACCGCCTGCGCGCGCCGCTCGCGCGGGACCAAGCCCGCGGCGACCAGCGCCGCCACGCCGAAGTAGGTGCCATGCGGAAAGCCGGTCAGCAGCCGCGCGACGATCATCGAGCCGTAGCCGGGTGCCAGCGCGCTGGCGAAGTTGCCGATGGCGAAGACCGCCATCAGCGCCAGCAGCAGGGTACGGCGCGGCAGCTTCGCGCCGAGCACCGCCAGCAGCGGGGCGCCGATCACCACGCCCAGCGCATAGGCGCTGATCAGATGGCCGGCCGCCGGGATCGTGATGCCGAGGTCGCTGGCGGCATCGGGCAGCAGGCCCATGATGACGAATTCGCCGGTGCCGATGGCGAAGCCGCCGACGCCCAGCGCCAGCAGCGCGAGCCGCCCGGCGCGGCGCTCCGCCTTGCTGGTGGCGGAAGCGGCCGGCGAAGCGGCGGGGACGTCGTGTGAAAAGGAGTCGATCGGATCGTATGGGCTACCGTCAGGGGCGGACATGGGGAGATGACTGCAAGAGATCGCGCGAACGCGTGTTATTTGGGTCTTGAGATGAACCGGAGCGCGGGCTCTGTGGCCCGCTGCCACGCTCGGACGCGATCGAAGCGATCCGGGCGGCCGGTTTCGCCGTTATTGTGCAGCAAAACGCGCGACTGTGCTGCGACGCAGCATGACGGCGCCGGCACTAGGACGAACCCCGGAGGGTCGTCTGGGGGCGTCCCGGGGGGCGTCGGCGGGTTCTCGGAAGTGCTCGGTGGGCTCTAGTCGGGCAGCCGGCGCCACAGCGCCCGTATGCCCAGGGAAATGCCGACGGCCAGCAGACCAGCGCCGATCAGGCCCGCCTGCGTGGCGCGCGAGCCCCCGTTGCGGTTCCGCCAGCCGCCGTCCACCGCCATATAGCCCTCGGTCGGGTCGAACAGATTGCCGTCGGTGCGCGGCGCCGGATCGGCGCGGTCCATGTAGCGCTGGGCCAGTTGCTGGGAAAAGCGCCGAGTCAGGCCCGGAGTGACAAGGTTGCCGAGGCGGGACAGCCACGCCACGCTGCCGATGGTGATCGCCTGACGTTGCGGCCGTGCGGCCGCCCGCACGATCGCCCGGGCGATGGTGCGGGGATCGACCAGCGGCCGGGGCGGGCGGATCGCCTTGCCGGTGTAGTTGGCGCAATGCCGAAAGGCCGGCGTATCGGCCACCGCCGGGAAGATGTCGCAGACGTGGATGCCGGGGAAGGGCAGCAATTCGGCGCGCAGCGCCTTGCTGAAGCCGCGCAAGCCATATTTGCTGGCGGTGTAGGACACGCCATAGGCCGACGGCGACCACGCATTCATCGACAGCACATTGATCAGCGTGCCGTGTCCCTCGCGCTTGAAGTACGGCAGTACCGCGTGCGCGCCGTACAGGTAGGCGATCAGGTTGGTCCGCAGTACCCGCTCATGGGCGTGCACCGGCGTCTCGTCCAGCAGGCCGACCGTGCCGACGCCGGCGTTGTTGACCCAGACATCGATGCGGCCGTCGCCGGTGTCGGCCGCCAGCCGGGCCAGCGCCGCGACGGCTTCCGCGTCGCCGACATCGGTCGGCACCGTCAGTGTGTCGGCGCCGTGCGCCGCGCAGACATGGGCGACTTCGCGCAGCGCCGCTTCCCCGCGCGCGGCGAGCACCAGGCGCACGCCGCTGCGGGCGAAGGCCTCGGCGGTGGCCCGTCCGATGCCGCTGGACGCGCCGGTGATGACGATGGTGACGGGACGGGACGGACGCATGGTCACTCCTTCGCGGATCGGCAATCGTGCGGGGTGACGATGCAAACGCCATGCCACGGCGTGATCCGCCGCTGGGCCTGTCGCCACTAGGCGCGTCATCCGCCGGGCCTGTCGCCACCAAGCGCGTCATCCGCCGAGTGTGTCCGCCACCGAGCGTGTCATCCGCCGAGTGGGTCCGACGCCGAGCGTGTCATCCGCCGAGTGGGTCCGACGCCGAGCCCCCTTGCCACCGCGCCTGCTCGCCGCGGTGCCTGTCCGCCGCCGTGCCAGGCCGCTATGCCGGCCCCATCTCCAGGCTGGCGAACAGATCGGCCAGCGTCGGCACCGAGCGCGCCGGCCAGATCGCCGACAGGTCGAAGGTCGGCAGCGCGTCGCCGTCGCGGACCTCGCAAAAGCGCACGCCGCGGAAGTTCAGCGAACGGATCCAGCTCGGCAACAGCGCCACGCCGCAGCCGCCCGCGACGCAGGCCAGCACCGTCAGCGTTCGGTTTGCTTCCTGTGCGACGTGCGCCTCGTGGCCGACCTTGCGCATCGCGTCCAGGATGCCGGCATAGAAGGCCGGCAGCTGGGCCTGCGGATACAGCACCAGGCCAGCCTCGGCGATCTGGGCCAGCGACACCTTGCCGTCCGGGCCGGGCTCGAGTTCGTCGGGGATCGCGGCAACCAGCCGGTCGCGCAGCAGCGGGCGCTCGCGCATGCGCCCGCCGACGGCCACCGGCGTATGCATCAGGCCGAGGTCGATGGCGCCGGTACGCAGCGCCTCGGCCTGCTCGGCATTGCTCATCTCGCGCAGGATGACGCGCACCCCGGGGGCGCGCCGGCGCAGTTCGCGCAGCGCGCGCGGCAGCGTATCGAACAGCGCCGAGGACACCAGGCCGATGGTCAATTGCCCTGCGCTGCCGCGGCCGATCTCCTGCGCGCGCCGGGCCGCCGCGTCGATGCGCTCGACGCTGGTGCGCACATCGTCGAGGATCGCCAGCGCCGCCGCGGTCGGCTGCGCGCCGCGGCGCGAGCGTTCGAACAGCCTGACGCCAAGGTCCTTCTCCATGCGGGCCAGCGCGGTGCTCAGCGCCGGCTGCGCGATGCCGAGCCAGTCGGCGGCGCGGCTGACGCTGCCATGGTCGATCACGGCGAGGAAGTAGCGCAGGTGGCGGGTTTCCATATTAAAACGGTATGAATAAACAGATTCGGGATAATGGAAAACTATACCCGCGCTCCCTAGAATCCGTCCCAGATTTCGTTTCACGCGATCGCTTTCACGTTCCCGTCTTCGCGCCATCGCTTACCCGTTCCCTGTCAGGAGTCGCGCCTTGTCCCGGTCCTCGCCATCCGCGCCGCCATTCGCGTCGCCAATCGCGTCGCCATCTGCGCCACCATCGGCTGTCGACTCGCATGCCCATGTGTTCGAGCACGGCCTGGCGCTGGCGGCGGTCCGGCGCTACCGGCCGGACCACGACGCGCTGCTGGGCGACTACCTGAAGCAACTCGACGCCCATGGGCTGAGCCAGGGCGTGCTGGTCCAGCCGAGCTTTCTCGGCACCGACAACCGCTACCTGCTGGCCGCGCTGCGTGCGCAGCCGGCCAGGCTGCGCGGCGTGGCGGTGGTGGACCCCGCCATCGAGGATGCGGAACTCGAGGCCATGGCCGCGGCCGGCGTGGTCGGCATCCGGCTGAACCTGATCGGCCTGCCGGCGCCGGACCTGGGCGCCGCGCCGTGGCAGGGCTTGCTCGAGCGCGTGCAGGCACTGGGCTGGCACGTCGAGTTGCATCTTCCCGCGGCGCGACTGCGGGAAGTCATGCCGGCGCTGCTGGCGGCCGGCTGCCGCATCGTCGTCGATCATTTCGGCCGGCCCGATCCCGCGCTCGGCGTGGCGGACCCCGGCTTCGACGATCTGCTGCGCCAGGCCGACAGCGGCCGGGTCTGGGTCAAGCTGTCCGGCGCCTATCGCAACTGGCCCGATGCGCAATGCGCGCAGGCGGGGCGGCTGGCCGCGCAGCGGCTGCTGCAGGCCTTCACCGCCGGACGCCTGCTGTGGGGCAGCGACTGGCCCCATACCCAACATCGTCACGTGGCCTACGGTGCGACCCGGCAATGGCTCGACGACTGGATCGACGATGCCGCGCAGCGCCGGCAATTGCTCGGCGATACCGCGCTGAACCTATTCCAATTCCAAGGAGACTTCGCATGATGCTGCCTGTCCTGTTCCACACCCTGTCGCGCCGTGCCGGCGCCTGCCTCGCCGCTGCCTCGGCGGTCCTGCTCGCCGGTGTGGCCGCGCCCGCCGCCGCGGCCTATCCCGAGCGGCCGGTGACGCTGGTCGTCACCTATCCGCCGGGCGGCACCGTCGACGTGGTTGCGCGCCTGCTGGCGCCGAAGCTCTCGAGCCTGCTCGGCCAGCCGGTGGTGATCGAGAACCGCGGCGGCGCGGGCGGCATGATCGGCGGCGCCTATGTCGCGCGCGCCAAGCCGGACGGCTACACGCTGATGCTCGATGCATCGAACCACGCGCAGAACCCGGCGCTGCACAGTCGCATGCAGTTCGACACGCTGAAGGATTTCGCGCCGGTGTCGTTGCTGCTGCGCGTGCCCAATGCGCTGGTGGTCACGCCGTCGTATCCGGTCAAGACCGTCGCCGACCTGGTCAAGCTCGGCCAGGCCAATGCCGGCAAGCCGGTCTACTTCGCCTCGGCCGGCAACGGCTCGGCGCAGCATCTCGCCGGCGAACTGTTCAACCTGATGGCGAACACGCGGCTCGAGCATGTCGCCTACAAGGGCGGCGGTCCGGCGATGGTCGACGTGATGGCTGGCCAGGTGCCGGTGATGTTCGCCAGCATGGGTTCGGCCTGGCAGCACATCAAGAACGGCAAGCTGCGTGCGGTGGCGGTGGGCGGAGCCCAGCGCTCGAAGGCTGCGCCCGAACTGCCGACCATCGCGGAGGCGGGCGTGCCGGGCTACGAGAGCTACGAATGGAATGCGGTGTTCGCGCCCGCGGGCACGCCGCCGGCGATCGTCGACCAGGTCTCGCGCGTGTTGGCACAGGTGCTGAAGGACCCGGTCGTGGCCGAGCAGCTGGCAGGCTTCGGCGCCGAGACCGTCGGCTCGACGCCGGCCGAACTCGACGCCTTCCGCAGGGCCGAAATCGCGAAGTGGAAAAAGGTGGCGGCGCAGGCGAAGCTCAGCCTCGATTGAGGTACCCGGTCACGCTCCGGCGGCATGCGGACCGGCATGCGCCGGCAGCGGTACGCGGCCCGTGACGGTAGCGCCGCAGATCGAAAATTCCGGGGAAAAACCGCTCACTGCCTGCGCGTGACAGCTGCAAAATGACCGCCATGCAGGCGGGCCACACGCAGACCTTCGACGAAAGGTTGCGGCACGGTTCCGACGACGATGGTCCGCCGGCATGTCGTTCGATACCGGGGAGACTGTCATGCGCACAACCTGTTGTCAGAATGCGGGGGTGCGTTCCCCGCGCCCGTCGCCCACGCGGCACCGCAAACCACTGGTGAGGCATTGCATCGGACTGGCCGCACTGAGCGCCCTCGGCGCACAGGCGCAGGCACAGACGCCGATCGGCCCAGGCCTCATCACCAATTCCGTGATTCTCGACGCCCAGGACGCGGTCGTGGCCGGCGGTACCACGATCGACGTTCCTGCCACGCCCGGCGCAGGCTGGGCGCTGGTTGCCAGAAACGGCAGCCGCGTGGTGTTCGATACCATGCAAGGACCCATTCGCTTGTCGACGCGCACGGCCACCGGGCAGGCGCTGCGCGTCGAGCAGAACGCCGTCGTCGAGACGGCCCCTGGCGCAGCACCGTCGGGCGGTCTGTCGATCGGCACCAGCGCAAACGGCGAGTTCGGCGTCGGCGTGTTTTCCGCGGGCAGCGTCGCCTTGTCCGGGGCGACCATCGAGACCGCCGGCGGCATGAGCGGCGACCTGCGTGCGCACGGCGTATTCGTTCAGGGCGCGGGCAGTACGGCGACGCTGATCGACGGTTCGATCACGACTACCGGAGGGGGTGGCGGGGCGATGGCGGTCGGCGCTGGCACGCTGACGCTCAACCGCATGGCCATCACGGTAGGCCAGGCCACGGTCGTCGGCCGGTATGGCCTGAACGCGCAGACCGGCGCCGCGATCACGATGAACGGCGGATCGATCGTCACCGAAGGGGCCACCGGCATTGCGGTGCGCGCATCGGGGATGAGCGGGCCCGGTGCGCGCATTGCGATCTCGGACGCGACCGTGGCGACCGCCGGCAGCAACGCGCACGGCGCTTTCGCCACCAACGATGCCCGTATCGACGCTGCCCGGACGGCGTTCGACATCCGGGGCGACAGTGCCGCTGGCTGGTTTGCCGCCCACACCGGCCGCCTTGCCGCGACGGACAGCACCGTGATGACCGCGGGCATCGACAGCTACGGCGCTTATGCGCGGACAGGCGGCAACATCGCGCTGTTGCGTGGCGCGGTGGCGACCGGCGGCGAGCGCGCGGTCGGCCTGTTCGTCGGCGATCCCGACACCTCGCTGAACGCCATCGAGGTCGCGGTCTCTACCACCGGTGCCGACGCGCCGGGCGCCGCGGTGTTCGACGCCGGCACGTTGACGGTCGCGCGTGGCAGCGTGCGCACCAGCGGTGCCGGCAGTCACGGCTTGAGCGCGATTGGCGACGGATCGTCGGCCGCGCTCGACGGGACGGCGGTCGGCACGCAGGGTAGCGGCGCCCATGCCTTTGCGGTGTACCAGGGCGCAACGGTCTCCGCGACGGGGATCTCGGCCGAGGCGAGCGGCGCCGATGCGTCGGCCTTGTTCCTCACCGGCCTGTCCGGAACCCACTCGCGCGCCGATTTCATCGGCGGCAGTCGGTTGACCAGCGCCTCCGGTCCTGCCATCGCCGTGGCGGGCGGTACCGCGACGGTCGGGCTGGCCGATGCCACCGTCACCGGCGGCACGCTATGGCTGCGCGTCGGGCCGAACGACGCCTTCTCCACGGCGGCGCGCCGGACCATGCAGCCCCCGGGTGAGCAGCGCGGAAACGAGGGGTCGTCGAACCCCATGGCGACCGAGCGCGATCCGTCGATGGCGACCGGCACCGCGATCGTCACCACGGGCGCCGAGCCCGGTTTCGGCACGATCGTCGCCGACAACAGCCGGATCACCGGCGCGGCCTTTACCGAGCCGGGCAGCGTATCCGATGTGACTCTGAGACGAGCCACGCAGTGGGACATGACCGGCAATTCCAACCTCACTCGGCTGACCGTCGATGCGAGCCAGGTCGTATTCGCGCCGCCGGTGGCCGGTGCCTTCAAGACGCTGACGGTGCAACAATACACCGGGGTCGGCGGGCTGATCGCACTGAACACGCGGCTCGATGGCGACGATTCGCCGTCGGACAAGCTGGTGGTACAGGGCAGTGCCGGCGGGCAGTCGCGGCTACGCATCGTCAATGCCGGTGGGGCGGGCGCCCTGACCACCGCGAACGGTATCCAGGTGGTCGAGGCAACCAGCGGCGCCACGACCACGACCGACGCCTTCGCGCTCGACGGCCGCGTGGTGGCAGGCCCCTACGAGTACCGGCTGTTTCGGGGCAGCGTCGACCCCTCGTCGCCGCAGTCGTGGTATCTGCGTTCGGAGCGGCAACCGACGCCGCCTGGACCGCAGCCGCCGCAGCCGCCCCAGCCTCCGGAGCCCCCGCAGCCGCTGTTCCGGCCTGAAGCGGCGGCCTATCTGGCCAATCGGCGCGTCGCCGGCGAGATGTTCGTGCACAGCCTGCACGACCGCCTCGGCGAGCCGCAGTTCGTCGAGTCGCAAGGCTTCGCTGCCGCGGGCAGGCAGCCGCGCTCCGGATGGCTGCGGATGGTCGGCAAATGGGAGGGCAGCCACAGCCGCGACGGCAACTTTCAGGTCGATACCGATACCTTCCTGCTGCAGGGCGGCGCCGAGCTGGCGAAGTGGCCGCTGTTCGGCACGGTCGATCGCGTCCATCTCGGCGTGATGGGCAGCTATCTGGCAGCCCGCACCGATGCCGAGGCGATCGACAATCCGGCGCGCGCGCGCGGCAAGGTCGACGGCTTCAGCGCCGGCGTCTATGGCACCTGGTACCAGAACGACGACAACAGGCTGGGCACCTATGTCGATACCTGGTTCCAGTACGGCTGGTTCGACCAGCGTGTCGAGGGGGCGGGGCTGCCGGCAGTCAAGTACGACGCGCATGGACTCGCGGTGTCGGGCGAGATCGGCTATGCGATCCCGCTGCGCGGCGACTGGGTGATCGAGCCGCAGGCGCAGCTGATCTATGTCGACTATCGGCAGGACGATATTGCCGAGACCAACGGCACACGGATCGCCGGCGGCGATGCGGACGGCCCGATCACGCGCGTTGGCGTGCGCCTGCATCGCACCTTCGCCCAGGACGATACCCGCCGCATCCAGCCCTATCTGACGCTGAACTGGTGGCACGCCGACACCGACCGCCGCATGACCTTCGACCGGGTCACCGTCGGCGATCTGTATCCCGAGAACCGCTACGAGGCCAAGCTCGGCGTCAATGCGCAGCTCGACAAGCGCTGGACCGGCTGGGCCAACCTGGCGGGCGCGTGGGGCGAGCAGAGCTATCACCAGTACGTGGTGCGGGTGGGGGTGAAATACACGTGGTGATGCGGGCGTCGATTTCTCAGGGCGATTTTTCCGGTCTTACTTATATATAAATTTGTATAATCGCCATGTCGATTCTCAAACCCATCCGGTTTTGCGGCACCTCAGGCGTTATCGCGACCTGCTCAAGGAGCAAGGGGAATGAGCAAGAACCAGTATGCAAGCGTTTGGGATGCCATCGAAAACACGCCGGCAGAAGCGGAGAACATGAAGCTGCGCTCCGAACTGATGATCGCGCTCAAGAACTACATCACGCGCAGCGAAATGAGTCAGGCCGAAGCGGCCAGGCTTTTCGGGGTTACCCAGCCGCGCATCTCCGATCTGATGCGCGGCAAGATCAATCTGTTCGGTCTCGACGCCTTGGTCAACATGGCAGCCGCAGCCGGCATGCACGTGGAAATGCGTGTAGTCGAAAGTGCATGACGCAACGTGGTTTCGTTGATGTCGCGAGGTGCCAAGGAGCAAGCCCACGATGCGGGACCTGGATTTGACCAGCCTGCGCCTGTTTGTCGCGGTCTGTGAGACGCGCAATATGGCCCGGGCCGGGGAGCAGCAGCATATTGTCGCGTCGGCGATCAGCAAGCGGCTGGCGCAGCTGGAGGATACGGTTGGCGCGCAGTTGCTCGAGCGGCGCCGGCGCGGCGTGATTCCCACCCCGGCCGGCGAGATTCTGCTCGAGCATGCGCGGGCGATGCTGGCCGCCGCGGATCGGGTCGCGCGCGACATGGCCGACTATGGCTGGGGCATCAAGGGACAGGTCAGGCTGCTCGCCACCGTGTCGTCGATGGCCGAATCGCTGCCCGACGATATCGCCGGCTTTCTGCAGCAGCCCGAGCATCGCGATATTCGCGTCTCGGTCGAGGAAGGACTGAGCCGCGATGTGGTGCGGGCCGTGCGGGAGGGCTCGGCGCCGCTGGGCATCTGCTGGGACGCTGCGGATCTCGAAGGGCTCGCCACGCTGCCCTATCGCGCCGACCATCTGGCCGCGGTGGTGCCCGCCTCGCATCCGCTGGCCGAGGCAAGGGAATGCGGGTTCGCCGACACGCTGGACTTCGACCATATCGGCCTGCCGGCGCAGACCGCGGTGCACACCATGCTGGCGCGCCATGCGGCCATCGTCGGCCGGCCGGTGACCTATCGGGCCGTGGTGTCGACCTTCGACGCGTCGCTGCGCTGCGTGCGCGCCGGGCTCGGCCTGGCGATCATGCCGCGCGAGGTGGTCGAACCGGTCGCCGCCAGCCTGGACGTGCGCGTGGCGCCGCTGACCGATGCCTGGGCCCATCGGCGCTTCGCCATCTGTTTCCGTGACGAGCAGAGCCTGTCGCCGGCCGCGCGCATGCTGGTGGCGCATCTCGGGCGGATGGCGGCAGACGACCGGCCGCAACGATCCGCATAAACCCGGCTTCCGCTGGCGCGTACGATGGCTTAAGCAATGGCAGATGGCGCCGAAGCGGTCGGTTGGCCGACACTACGGCGATTTCGAGCCCTGGGTACGCAGGGCATTACATCCGGAGACATCGCCATGGCTGTTCGTATTGCGTCCAACCGTTCCCTTCGCCCGTTCGCCTCGCTGCGCCGCCTGACCGTCGCGGCGCTCGGCCTGCTCGCCGCGGCGGGCGTGCAGGCGGCCGATCCCTTCCCGCACAAGCCCATCGCGCTGGTGGTGCCGTTCTCCGCCGGCGGTCCCACCGATGTGGTCGCGCGCAGCCTGGGCCAGGCCATGTCCAAGCACCTGGGCCAAAGCGTGGTGGTCGAGAACCGGACCGGCGCAGGCGGCACCATCGCGCCGGCCCATGTGGCCCGCGCCGAGCCCGACGGCTATACGCTGCTGATCCACCACAACGGCATGGCCACCGCGCCGGCGCTGTACCGCAAGCTGTCGTACGACCCGCTGAAGGACTTCGAGTACATCGGGCAGGTCGCCGACGTGCCGATGACGCTGCTGGGCAAGAAGGACCTGCCGCCCAACAACACCGCCGAACTGGTCCGTTACGTGCAGCAGAACGAGTCCAGGATCAATCTGGCGAACGCCGGCCTCGGCGCGGTCTCGCAGTTGTGCGGGCTGCTGTTCGAGCAGGCGATCAACGTCAAGCTGAACGTGATTCCCTTCCAGGGCACGGCGCCGGCCATGACGGCGCTGCTGGGCGGTCAGGTCGATGTGCTGTGCGACCAGACCACCGCCACGTTGCCGCAGATCGCCGCCAACAAGGTGAAGTTGTACGGCGTCACCACGCCGCAGCGGATCCGCGCGTTGCCCAATGCGCCGACCTTGCAGGAAGGCGGACTCAAGGGCTTCGAGATGAAGGTGTGGCACGGCGTGTACGCGCCCAAGGGCACGCCGGCGCCGGTGGTCGCGCGCCTGACCGCCGCGCTGCAGGCGGCGCTGAAGGATCCGGCGGTGGTCAAGCGGCTGGACGAACTGGGCGCCGAGATCGTGCCAACGGCCAAGCAGACGCCGGAAGGGCTGAAGACCTGGCTCAAGGCCGAAAGCGACAAGTGGCAGCCGATGCTGCGCAAGGCCGGCGCCTTCGCCGACTGAGCGGCAAGCGGCGTCCCATCGTCGCCCCATCCCAGGGCGCCGCCGGCTCAATGCCGCGGCGCCTTGCCTGTCAGCGTCTCGCGGGCGGCGCCGAGCCGCTCTCCCATCGCCGCGCCCAGGGCCTGCAGCCCGCTCATCGGGCGCACCATCACCTCGAACTCGACGATCCGGCCTTCTTCGTCGAAACGCAGCATGTCGATGCCCTTGAGCGCCTTGCCGTCGACCTCGGCGCTGAATTCCAGCACGACGCTGTTGCCGTCGCCGCTGGCGAAGGTGCGGTGATAGCGGAAGTTCTGGAACACCTGATTGACGGTCTTGAGCACCAGCTTGATCGCGTCCCGGCCCGGGTAGGGCGTATGCGCGACCGGCGAGCGGAACACGATGCGATCCGACAGCAGCGGATCGAGTTCCTCCATCGCATTGCGCTCCAGCAACCGATGCCAGGCCGCCAGGGTGCGGCGGGCGGCGTCGGACAAGGGCTGGTCGTCGAATTCCATCAGATTCTCCTGTTCTGGTCGGGGACACGGTGGGCGCCAGGCTGCCGGGGCCCGATGTCCGTATGCCGCGGCACTGCCTTGCTATGCAACTGGTTGCATTGAGAATAGCAGTGCGTGTCAACGTATGCAACCAGTTGCATTGAATGCGCGACGCCCTCAGCAGAGCATGCGACACGCCGTACGACGGCGAGTCGATGACCGATGGCCGCTTTCGGCGTGTCGGACTGCGGTGGACAGCAAGGGGGTTCAGAGGTGCGCTACAGTGCCGCCCAATGGCATTGGCATCGGCGCAGTCCCCTCCGACGACGCGCCGTCCTTCCTCGATGCCATCTTCACATCGAAACGCTCATGATTCCTCGCGCCGCGCCAGGCCGGCAAGAAGCGCCATCGGAGGATGGCAGGCAACCGTTCGCGCTGTTTCACGGCGACCGCGGCGCGGCCGCCCTCGAGGCGCTGCTCAACGCGCTGCCCCATCCCGTGCTGGTCAAGGACCGCGCGCATCGCTGGCTGCTGATGAACGACCCGATGTGCGAACTGATGGGCCACAGCCGCGCGGCCCTGCTTGGCCGCACCGACCACGACTTCCTGCCCAAGGAACAGGCCGATGGCTATTGGGCGGTGGACGACGAGGTCTTCGATACCGGCGAGGAGCGCGAGGTCGAGGAAACGCTGACCGCCGCCGACGGCAGTACGCGCGTACTGGCCACCCGCAAGCGCCGCGTGATGCTCGCTGGACCGGACGGGGCGCCGTTGCCGGTCGTGATCGCATCGATCATCGATCTGACCGACATCCGCCGGGCCGAGAGCGCGCTGCGCGAGAGCGAAGCGCACTACCGCCATTCGGTCGAACTCAATCCGCAGGTGCCGTGGACCGCCGACGCGCAGGGCCTGGTGTCCGAAGCCGGGCCGCGCTGGGAGGAACTGACTGGCAGATCGGTGGAGCAGGGCAAGGGCACCGGGTGGGCCGAGCAGGTCCACCCCGAGGATCTCGACGAAACGCTGCGGCGCTGGCAGGCCAGCGTCGACAGCGGTGCGCCGTTCGACCGGGCCTTCCGGCTGCGTCTGCGCAGCGGCGAATACCGCTGGTTCCGCTCGCGCGCCGCCCCGCGTCGGGACGGCGAGGGCCGCGTGGTGCGCTGGTACGGCACGCTGGAGGACATCGACGACCGGATGCGGGCCGAAGCGGCGCTGCGTGAGAGCGAACGGTTCAGCCGCAGCATCCTGGAAAGCAGTCCGAATTGCATCCGCGTGCTCGATCTGGACGGGCGCGTGCTGTACGCCAACGCGACCACCTATCGCCTGCTCGAGATCGACGACAACGACCCGGTGCTCGGCAAGCGGTGGATCGACCTGATTCCGCAAACTTGCCGCGCCGACGCCAGTGCAGCGCTGGAAGCCGCGCGGGCGGGCGGCATCGGCAGCTTCACCATCCGCCGCCATACCCGCAGCGGCGTCGTGCAGTGGCTCGACACGGTGACCGCCTCGATCCCGGGCGAGCAGGGCCGGCCGGCGCGCCTGCTGGCGATCTCGCTCGACGCCACCGAGGCGCGCCAGGCCCGAGAGGCAGCCGACCGCGCGCAACGTGAGGCGCAGCAACTGGCCGAACGGCTCTCCGCGGTGCTGGAGAGCACCATGGACAGCGTGATCGTGATCGACCGCGCCTGGCGCCTGACCTACTTCAACGGCAATGCCGCGCGCGCCTTGCAGGAGCGCGCCCCCGCCATCGGCCGCAGCTTGTGGGACATGTTTCCAGAGGAAGCCGACGGCGTGTTCGCGCGGCACTACCGGCGCGCGCTGGACGAACAGGTGCCGGTGGCCTTCGAGGAATACCTGCCGCCGCTGGCGATCTGGCTGGAGGTGCACGCCTATCCGACGCCCGAGGGCCTGTCGATCTTCTTTCGCAACATCACCGAACGCCGCCGCGCCGAACAGGAGCGCCTGGCCGCGCAACAGCACCTGGCCTACCTGAGCCGGCACGACGCACTGACCGGTACGCCGAACCGCGTCGCCTTGCGCGAGCACCTGGAGCTGCTGCTGCGCGAGCGCAGCCGCGCCGCCTTGCATTGCCTCGATCTGAGCGGCTTCAAGGGCGTCAACGATACCTTCGGCCATGCGGTCGGCGACGCCGTGCTGCGCCAGGTCGCCGAGCGGCTGCGCAGCTGCCTGACCGAGTCCGATACCGTCGCGCGGCTGGGCAGCGACGAATTCGTGGTGGTGCAGACCCCGGTGGCCGATCGCGAACAGGCGACCCTCCTGGCGCGCCGGATCCAGGGGTGCCTGTCCGAGCCGTTCACCATTGAAGGGCATACCGTCACCATCGGTGCGAGCGTCGGCATTGCGTTCGCGCCGCAACACGGCGACCGGCCCGACGATCTGCTGCGTGCCGCCGATATCGCGCTCGACCGCGCCAAGCGGGAGGGCGCCTCCACCGTGCTCGCCTTCCACGCCGACATGGATGCGCAGCTGCGCGCCCGCGTGGCGATCAAGCGCGACCTGCACCAGGCGCTGGCCGACGGGCAGTTCCTGCTGCACTACCAGCCGGTGTACGACCTGCGCTCGGGACAGATCCGCTGCTTCGAGGCGCTGCTGCGCTGGCAGCATCCCGAGCGCGGCATGACTTCGCCGGCCGAGTTCGTGCCGATGGCCGAGGAAACCGGCCTGATCGTGCCGATCGGCGCATGGGCGTTGCGCGAGGCGTGCCGGCAGGCCGCGGCGTGGCCGGCGGCGGTGTCGGTGGCCGTCAACCTGTCCCCGCTGCAGTTCCGCGATGCGGCGCTGGTCGATACCGTGCGGCACGCGCTGCACGAGGCCGGCGTGCCGGCGGCGCGGCTGCAGCTGGAGATCACCGAATCGGTGCTGCTGCAGGAGAGCCAGTCGAACCTGTCGACGTTGCAGGCGCTGCGCGATGTCGGCGTGCGCATCGCGATGGACGACTTCGGCACCGGCTACTCGTCGCTGGGCTATCTGCGCAGCTTTGCCTTCGACAAGATCAAGCTCGATCGCTCCTTCGTCGCCGATCTGCACGGCGGCAACGAGGGACGCGCGATCCTGCACGCGGTGGCCAGCCTCGGCGCGGCGTTCAAGCTCGTCACCACCGCCGAGGGCATCGAGACCGAGAGCCAGCTCGCCGCGGTGCGCGAGGAAGGCTATGACGAAGGGCAGGGCTACCTGTTCAGTGCGCCGGTGCCGGCCGCGCAGGCGGCCCGGCTGCTCGAGCGCGGCGCCAGCGCCTATCTCGCCGGGCGCCCGGCTTCATCAGCGTGAGGGCCTTACCCTAACGCCTGCCTGCCCGCCGCCATCAGGATCGCGTCGTCCTGCGGCGTATGGACGCGGCTGCAGAGCACGTCGCGATAGTGGCGCTCCAGCGGGTTGTTGCGGCTCAGCCCATGATTGCCGGCCAGCTGCAGCGCGAGCTCGACCGCGCGGATCGCGTTGCCGGTCACGGTGAATTTCAACAGTCCGCTGTCGCCGATTGACGGCGGCTGCCCCGCATCGACGCGCGTGGTCGCATCGTCGAGCAGCGCGCGGTTCGCCTGCAGCAGCGCCGCAATTTCCCCGATGGTCTGCTGCACCCGGGGCAGGGTCGCCAACGGCGCGCCCAGGCTGGCCGGCGCCCGGGTGCGCACGAAATCGCGGATCCAGTCGAAGCCGGCGCGCGCCACCGCATCGTAGAGGCTGCCGAGCAACACCACCATCCATGCCTGCTGATCGGCATTGGCGTCGGTATCGGCCTGGGTGGCGCCTGCCGGCGCCCACTCTCCGGGCAGGCGGATATCGACCGCGTATTCCGGCGGAATCCACACATCGTCCAGCACCGTCTCGTGGCTGCCCGAAGCGCGCAGCCCCAGGTGATTCCAGTTCTCGATCACGCGAATGCCGCGTGCCGGATCGACCGGACCCGGCACCAGGAATACGCCGACGCGCGGCTGCGGCTCGTCGGTACGCGCCCAGACCGCCAGCCAGCGCAGGGCCGGGATGCCGGTGCAATAGAGCTTGCGCCCGTGCAGCCGCCAACCGTCCGCGGTGCGCGTCGCCACCGTGCCCGGCAGTCCGCCACGCGAAGGCGAGCCCAGTTCGGGCTCGACGCGCAAGGCATTGATCAGTGCGCCCTCGGTGACCGCGCTGTCGAACACCGGTTGCGCGGCCGCCGGCGGCCAATGCCGGTCATCGCGTGCGATGGCGCGGTGCTGCAGGTAGGTCATCGTCAGCACCAGCGCGGTGGCGGCATCGCCCGCCGCGACCGCGGCAACGATGCGGCGCGCCTGCGCCAGGTTCGCGCCGCCGCCGCCATGGGCTTGCGGCACGACCTGGGCGATCAGGCCATGGCGATGCAGCAGTGCGAAGTTCTCGTGCGCGAAGCTGCCGTCGGCATCGTGCCGCGCGGCGGTGGCCGCGAAGGTGGCACGCAAGGTGTCGAGCATGTTGTCGAGCGTGTCGCCGGGCGTGTCGTCGAACATGCGGTCGAGGCGCGCTTCGCTGCTCGGCAGCCGGCGCAAGGCGGAAGAAGGCATGGCGGTCGTTCCCTGTGCGGATTCGGATCGGCGCCTAGCGTAACGCCGCGATGCCGCTTCGATGAACGATGCAAATCGAATATGGAGTTTCGTTTTTATTCGTTCGGCCGCGCGCGGGTTTGCCGTACGTTTGTCGCCAGATTCCGCCGCCGTGGCTGCAGCGGGCGACACAGGAGAACCCATGAGCGTCGACATCATCGGCATGATCCAGAGCCAGAAGCAATCCGAGATCCATCCACCCAGCGGGCCCGTGGTGGATCGCGACTATGTGCGGGCCTTCGCGCAGGCGCATGAGCAGGCCGGCTTCGACCGCATCCTGGTGCCGCACCATTCCACCGGGCCGTCGGCCACGCTGACGATCTCGTATGCGGCCGCGGTGACCGAGCGGATCCACTTCATGCTGGCGCATCGGCCCGGCTTCACCGCGCCGACGCTGGCGGCACGGCAGATCGCGACGCTGGACCAGTTCAGCGGCGGCCGGCTCGGCGTGCATGTCATCTCCGGCGGCTCGGACGACGAGCAGAAGCGCGATGGCGACTATCTGGGCCATGACGAACGCTATGCGCGCACCGACGAATATCTCGGCATCCTGCGCCGCATCTGGACCGAACCCGCGCCCTTCGATCACGAGGGCCGCTACTACCGCTTCCAGCGGGGCTTTTCCGAGGTCAAGCCGGCGCAGCAGCTGCATGTGCCGATCTACTTCGGCGGCGCATCGCCGCCGGCGATCGAGGTGGCCGGCAAGCACGCCGACGTCTATGCGCTATGGGGCGAGTCGCTGGACCAGGTCCGCGAGCTGACCGCGCGGGTCCGTGCCCAGGCCGCATGGCACGGCCGCGAGATCCGCTTCTCGGTATCGTTCCGGCCCGTGCTGGCGGACACCGAGCAGAAGGCCTGGGAGCGGGCCGACCGCATTCTCGAACGCACCCGCGCGCTGCGCGTGCAGCAGGGCTACAGCCGCGGAGGGCCGCAGCAGAGCGAGGGCGCGCGCCGCCTGCTGGCCGCCGCCGAACAAGGCGATCGCGTCGATACCCGGCTGTGGACCGCGATCGCGCGCGAGACCGGCGGCCGGTCCAATTCGACCGGCCTGGTCGGCACGCCCGAACAGGTCGCGCACGCGCTGCTCGACTACTACGACCTGGGCGTCACCACCTTCCTGATCCGCGGCTTCGATCCGCTCGACGATGCGATCGACTATGGCCGCGAGCTGATCCCGCGCCTGCGCGCACTGGTGGCCGAACGCGATGCGCAGCGGGAAAGCGGACAAGGACAGGGGCAGCGGCAGCGGCAAGCGGCATGAGCCCGATAGCCGCGCCGGCAATACGCCCGGCACATACCAGCACAAACTCCACAACACCTCGAACCACGGGAGCCGTATCACCATGAGCCAACTCGAATCCCCTGCCGATGCAACGCCCACCGCGGGACGGCGGCGCGACGTGCTGCGCCTGGCCGGTGCCGCGGCCATCGCCGCGCCGGCGCTGATGCTGGGCCGGCGGGCCTGGTCCGCACCGCGCAAGCTGACCTTTGCCTGGAACCAGAATTCGTTCTGCCTGACGCCGATCGTAGTCGCGCAGGAGAAGGGATTTTTCGAGAAGAACGGCCTGCAGGTCGATCTGATCAACTACAGCGGCTCCACCGATCAGCTGCTCGAATCGATCGCCACCGGCAAGGCCGACGCCGCCGTCGGCATGATCCATCGCTGGCTCAAGCCGCTGGAAGCGGGCTTCGACGTCAAGATCATCGGCAGCTCGCATGGTGGCTGCGTGCGGCTGGTCGGCTCGAAGGCGGCCGGCGTTACCAGCCTGCGCGCGCTCAAGGGCAAGACCGTCGGTGTCAGCGATCTGGCCGCGCCCGGCAAGCATTTCTTCACGATCCTGCTGGCCAAGAACGGCATCGACCCGGACAAGGACGTGACCTGGCGCCAGTATCCGGCCGACCTGCTCGGCGTGGCGGTCGACAAGGGTGAGATCCAGGCGATCGCCGATGGCGATCCGAATCTCTACCTGCTGGAGAAGCGCACCAACGGCGCCTACGTCGAACTGGCGACCAATCTGAGCGGCGAGTACGCGCGCAAGGTCTGCTGCGTGGTCGGCGCGCGCGGCGAACTGGTTCGCAACGATCGTCCCACCGCGTCGGCGCTGGCGCGTGCGATCGTGCAGGCCACCGACTTCGTGCACGAAAACCCGAACGAGGCCGCCAAGGTGTTCGCCAGGTACTCGCCAAAGATCTCGCTGGACGATCTGCGCAAGCTGTACGCGACGCTGACCTATACCCATCATCCGACCGGCATCGATTTGCGCGACGAGATCGCCTTCTATGCCGACGATTTCCGCCGGATCGGCGTGATCAAGAAGACCACCGATCCGCAACGCCTGGCACAGCATGTCTATGCCAATGTCCTGGGGTAAATCATGAGTACGCATCAACCTGCGTTCGAGGCGGCGCGCGATGGCGGGCGGGCGACGGGCCGGGCAGCACGCACGTCGACCTCCGCCTCGTCGGCTTCCGCCACGGCAGCCGGCGCGGCCGCGTCGCAGCAGTGGCTCGTCGGCCATGTGGCCGCGCTGGCCTGGGCGGGCTTCGGCCTGCTGACCTGGCGCTGGCCCAACCGCGTTGCCGGATTCAGCGACTGGGCCTATACCGCCGAACTTGGCATCGCGGCGCTGCTCGTGGCGGCAGCGCTGGCGGTGTCCGCGGCGATCGGGCCGCGCGTCTGGGCCGATCGCCGCGGCTGGACGGGGCTGCGCGGCGCCGGGCCGTGGCTGGTCGCGCTGCCGCTGGTGCTGGCCGGCTGGGAATTCCTGACCGCCAAGACCGGAACACTGCCGACGCCGTTCTTCGCGCCGCCGCAGGCGCTGATCGAGGTCTATCTCGACGACTGGCGCCGGCTCGGCGACAGCGCGCTGAACACATTGAAGCTGCTCGGCTTCGGCGTCGCGCACGGCGCGGTGGTGGGTTTCCTGATCGGCGTATCGATCGGCTGGTCGCGCCGGATCGGCTATTGGGTACACCCGGTACTGCGCGTGCTCGGTCCCTTGCCATCGACCGCGCTGCTGCCGCTGACCTTCTACTTCTTCCCGTCGAGCTATTCGGCGGCGGTGTTCCTGATCGCACTGGCCACGGCCTTTCCGGTCGCGGTGCTGACGTGGTCGGGCGTAGCGAGCGTCGACAAGCGCTACTACGACGTGGCGCGCACGATGGGCGCCTCGGGCTGGTTCCTGGTGCTGCGCGTGGCGATTCCGGCGGCCTTGCCGCAGGTGTTCGTCGGCCTGTTCATGGGTCTGGGCGCGTCGTTCTCGGTGCTGGTCACCGCGGAGATGATGGGCGTCAAGTCCGGGCTCGGCTGGTATCTGACCTGGGCGCAGGGCTGGGCCTCGTACGTCAACATGTATGCGGCGCTGATCGTGATGGCGCTGCTGTTCTCCGGGGTCATTACGCTGCTGTTCGCGCTGAGGGACCGGGCACTGTCCTGGCAGAAGGGGACTGTCAAATGGTGAGCGCAGCGATTGCGGACAAGGCGGAGGCGACCGTGGCAAGGACATCGGCGGCCCGGCGCCATCATGAAAAGGACGGGACGGGTGGGGTCATCGAAGGGGAGGGAGCCGGCGCTTGCATCGAGGTACGGCAGGTCAGCCATTGGTTCGGGGAGGGCGAGACGCGGTTGCAGGTGCTCGACCGGGTCGATCTGAAGGTGCAGCCCGGGGAATTCGTCGCGCTGCTGGGGCCCAGCGGCTGCGGCAAGTCCACCTTGCTGAGGCTGGTCGCGGGCCTTGACGCGCCGGTGGCGGGCCAGATCCTGCAGGACGGCGCGACGATCGCCGAGCCGGACCCGTCGCGCATCGTCGTGTTCCAGGACCCGACGCTGTTTCCATGGCGGCGGGTCTGGGACAACGTGGCGCTCGGCCTGCAGGCGCGCGGGCTGCTGGGCCGCGAACGCCATCGCGTCGACGCCGCACTCGAGCGCGTGGGCCTGAAGGACTTCGCGCGGGCCTTTCCGCATCAGCTGTCCGGCGGCATGGCACAGCGCGTGGCGCTGGCGCGCGCACTGGTCAACGATCCGCGCCTGCTGGTCCTGGACGAGCCGCTCGGCAAGCTCGATTCGCTGACGCGGCTGGCGATGCAGAGCGAACTCGTCGCGCTGTGGCAGCGCGCCGGGTTCTCGGCCCTGCTGGTGACACACGATGTCGAGGAGGCGCTGTTCCTCGCGCAGCGCGTGATCGTCTTCAGCGATCGGCCCGCGCGCATCCGCGCAGAGATCGATGTCGATCTGCCGTACCCGCGCCACCGTGGCGACCCGCGGCTGACGCAGATGCGGCACGAGGCGCTGCGCCACCTGGGCCTGGACGCGAGCTGGTGATGGCCGCGGCGTCGAAGAAGGCGTTCGGCGAAGCTGCGGCGCGGGCAGTTCGATGAGCGGCGTGGTGTTGCCGGCCTGGCTCGACATGCTGTTGGCCATCGTCGAGCGGGCCCAGTTCGGTTTGCTGCGGCTATGGCATGGGTTGGGGCTGACCGGCGATGCGCACGGCCAGCCGGCCTGGCCCTGGAGCCATCGCATTGCCGGCGAAACCTTGCTGATCGATCTCGGCGTGGCGCGGCAACTCGCGTGGACGGGGATTGCCGTCGCGCTGTCGCTGGCGGCGATTGTGTTGGCGCTGCCATGGCGGC
This sequence comes from Cupriavidus sp., assembly GCA_031180665.1. Classification (GTDB taxonomy): domain Bacteria; phylum Pseudomonadota; class Gammaproteobacteria; order Burkholderiales; family Burkholderiaceae; genus Cupriavidus. The sequence continues at coordinate 51,016 of JAPSLP010000013.1, forward strand.
GCCGGCGTGCGCCGCTGCTGGCGATCGCTGCCGCGAGCCTGCTGCTCGCGCCCTGGCCCTCGCCCGCTGTGCTGCTCGTGCCGGCGGCGCCGACCAGTTTTCATGCGAGTCCGACCGGATTCTCGGTGGAGGCGATCGCGGTCGGCGCACGAATCTATGGGCAGCACTGCGCCGCCTGCCACGGCGACGACGGTCGCGGCGAAGGGCCGCTGGCGGCGACGTTGCCGCGCTGGCCGCCGACGCTGGTCGGTCCCTTGCTGAGGCGCCGGGCCGATGGCGAGCTGTTCTGGCATGTGGCCGACGGCATGCGCGATGACAAGGGGCGCCGCGTCATGCCCGCCTTTGCCGGGGTGTTGGGCGATGACGAGATCTGGGCGGTGCTCGACTACGCGAAGGCGCTGGCCGCCGGGGAGGGCGCGAAGTCGGCGGGCAGTTGGCCGATGGCCGTGCCGGTTCCCGATATGGCGATACGCTGCGGCGCCGACGCGCCGCGCCGGCTGGCGCAGTGGCGCGACGGCCAGCGGCTGCGGCTGGTCGCCTTCGCCGGATCGCCGGACCGCATCCCGCTCGACGATCCCCGCTTCCTGACCCTGCTGGTGACGCCCGACGGCAAGCCGCCCGCTTCTGTGCCGCAGTTTCGCAGCGATTGCGCGGCGGTGTTGGCGCAGGCCTGGGAAGCGGTCGCGCGGCTCGCCGGCGTCGCGCCCGAACGCCTTGCCGGCACCGAGCTGCTGGCCGATCGCGACGGCTGGCTGCGCGCGCGCGGCACGCCCCAGCAGAAGGGCTGGTCCGATGCCGACCTGCTGTGCGAGTCCGGCCAGGGCGCGAAGCGGGCAGCGGGCGGCAAGCCGGCGCCCGATGGGCTGACCGCGCTGCTGTTGCGGATGGACGCCGAGCCGGTGCGCTTCGTCAAGGGCGGCATCGTGCATTAGCGGAAGGCCCGCAGCGGTGCGGGGCGGCGGGCGGCGGTCGGCCTTACCGCTTCATCATCGCCACCAGCGTATCGACGAAGTCCAGTGCCAGCCGCGACAGCGGCTCGGTCTCGAGATGGAAGATCTGCGCCGACGCGGTAATACGGGTCTTGACCGGCACCGCGACGATATCGGGCCAGCTCTGGCCGAACACCGTCATCGCATCGACCAGCGCGACCCCGGCGCCGGCCTGCGCCAGCGCTCGCGCGACGTGGGCCTGTTCCACCTGCACGCTGAAGTCGGGTTGATCCGCCTCGCCGCCGAACATCTCGCGGATCAGCAGCCCGAACGGAACATCGTCGCCGTAGCCGATCAGCGCTTCGCCGACCAGTTCGGCCGGCCGCACGGCACTGCGGCCGGCGAGGCGATGGCCCTCGGGCACCAGCGCGACGATCGGGTTGCGCGCCAGCACGCGCGCCTCCAGATTCGGATGCGTCAGCGGCATGGTCGACACGCCCAGTTCGACCTGCCCCGACAGCAGCGTGCGCAGCATATTGGCCGGAATCTGCGTGCGCACCACGATGCGTACCTCCGGGTGCGCCAGCCGGAAGCGCGCGATCGCGCGCGGCAGCACCGTTTGCCCCAGATTGGGGCTGCACGACACGCGCAGGCTGCCGGTCCGGTTCGCCGCCAGGTCCTCGGCGATCTCGTTGACGCGCTCGATGCCCTCGTAGACCGAGTTGACCTCGGCCAGCATGCGGCGTGCTTCAGGCGTCGGGTACAGGCGCCCCTTGGTGCGGCGAAACAGCGCGAAGCCCAGGCGCTGCTCGGTATGCGACAGCAGGCGGCTGATCGCCGGCTGCGAGACGTACAGCAGCTTGGCCGCGGCGCTGATGGAGCCCGTCAGCATCACCGCGCGGAATACCTCGATCTGGCGCAGATTGATTTTCATGGCATAACACGATGTTAAGCGTCACCGATATATAAGCATAGGACAGTCATGGCTGCGCTCCCTACACTGATTTCGACGAATCCACGAATGCACGATCCACGACATCAGGAGACGGTATGAGCGACATCCATCTGACCTACCTCAACGGCAAGGACATCGCGCAGCTGGCGATGACCGACGCGGAGATCCTCGCCGCGGTCGAGCAGGGGCTGGTGGCGCAAGGCAATGGGCAGACGGTGATCGAGCCGCGTATGCATTTGATCCCGGACCCCGCCTTCAACGGGCACTTCAATGTGTTGCGCGGTTATGTCGCGCCGCTCGGGCTGGCGGGGGTCAAGATCGTCGGCGACTTCGTCGACAACTACAAGCAGGGCCTGCCGTCGGAAATGGCGCTGCTGAACCTGTTCGATCCGCGCACCGGCATGCCGGTCGCCGTGATCGACGCGACCTTCATCACCGATGCCCGCACCGGCGCGCTGACCGCGCTCGGCGCGCGGCATCTGGCGCGACGCGACAGCAAGGTGCTCGGGCATATCGGCGCGCGCGGCACCTCGTACTGGAATATCCGGCTGCTCGACAGCCTGTTCGACTTCGACGAGATCCGCGTGCACTCGCGCCGCCCCGAAAGCCGCAATGCGTTCGCCGCGAAGCTCGAGCGCGACCTGGGCAAGCCGATCGTCGTGACCGAGGACTGGGAGTCGTGCGTACGCGGCGCCGACATCGTCGTCGAAGCCTCGCGGCTGGAGCGGCCGACGCCGCTGCTCAAGACCGAATGGATCTCGCGCGGCGCCTTCGTCGTGCCGTACGGCACGATGAGCGCGGTCGAACTGTCGCTGACCGACATCATGGACAAGCTGGTGGTCGACGACTGGAGCCAGTGCAAGGGCGGCATGTTCGGCTCGCTGCGCGCGCATGTCGAGGCCGGCAAGCTGTCGGAGCAGACGCTGTATGCCGAGCTCGGCGAGATCGTCGCCGGCCGCAAGCCAGGGCGGCAGAGCGACGACGAGACCAATCTGTTCTGGCATCGCGGCCTGTCGCTCAGCGATATCGCGCTCGGCCACGCGATCATGCAGAAGGCGCAGCGCATGGGCATCGGCCAAAGGCTGGTCTACGCATGATCGCCAATGCAAGGATGTACTCGGTGTCGCCCCAGGCAGGGCAGGCCTGGCGGACGCTGCTGATGCGCGTGGCGCAGCGCGCCGGCGTCGAGCTGGACTATGTCGAGCACGATGCGCCGGCGCCGATCCGTGCGCTGTGGGAGCGCGACGATTGCGCGTGCGTACTGATGTGCGGCTATCCGTTTGCGGCCGCGCCAGTGCGCTACCGGCTGCTGGCGGCGCCGGTGCCCGATCTGCCGCGCTACGGCGGCTTGCCCCGCTATTTCAGCGAGTTCATCGTGCGCGCCGATTCGTCCTGCACCTCGCTGGCGCAGACCTTCGGCACGCGCCTTGCGTGCATGCTGCCGGAATCGAATTCGGGCTACAACGCGCCGCGCCGCTATCTGATGGAGTTCGGGCTGGTCGACGGCGCGTTGTATCTGCCGACCGCAGACGCCACGCCGACCCCGCAGGACGTCATCGACGCCGTGATTGCAGGGAAGGCCGAGGTTGGCGTGGTCGACAGTTATGTGCTGGACCTGTTGCGCCTGCATGCGCCCGAGCGGATCGCCGCCTTGCGTACGCTCGCGGTGACGCAGTCCTCCCCGATTCCGCCGCTGGTCGCCTCGCCCGGCATCGGCGAAGACATCGCGGTGCGGCTGCGCGAGGCATTGCTGGACGCGCATCGGGATCCGGGCTGTGCCGAGGCGCTCGACATGCTGCGGCTGTCGCGCTTTGCCGCGGTGGAGCCGGGCGATTACCGGCGCCTGGTTCGGTGGGCGCGCGAGGCGGACCAGGTGGGTGTGGCGCTGACCGCGGCGACACCTGTTGCGCAGGGACTCTCGCAGCCGTCGTCGTAGCCGTTGTCGGAACCTTTATCGAAACCCTTGCCGCACCCCTCCGATCCATTGGCCTGATCCACTCGGGAGATTCACGATGATGCGTTTGCTTTCCACGATACTCGGCGCGCTGCTCGCGGCAGGCGTGCCGCTTGGCGCGTCGGCGCAGGGCGGCGGCGGGCAGGCGTATCCCGCCAAACCGGTCCGGCTGGTGGTGCCTTTTGCCGCCGGCGGCCCGGCCGACGTGCTTGGCCGCGCCGTGGGCGATGGCCTGTCGAAACGCTGGAGCCAGCCGGTCGTCGTCGAGAACAAGGCCGGCGCGGCGGGCACGATCGGCGTCGATCAGGTCGCCAAGGCCGCGCCCGACGGCCATACGATCGCCGTGGTGCCGGTCGGCAATATCGCCGTCAATCCTTCGCTGATGCCGAACCTGCCCTACAAGGCGGCCGATCTGGTGCCGGTGACGATGCTGGCGACGGCCGAGAACGTGCTGGTGGTCCACCCCGGCGTCCAGGCCAGGTCCCTTGGCGACCTGCTCAAGCTCGCCCGCCAGCAGCCCGGCAAGCTGACCTTCGCCTCGCCCGGCGCCGGCAGCCAGGCGCATCTGGCCGGAGAACTGCTGCAGCTCGACGCCAACGTCAAGCTGATCCACGTGCCCTACAAGGGCGTCAGCCCGGCGATGACCGACCTGGTCGGCGGCCAGGTCACGATGATGTTCGCGCAGATGTCGGCGGCGCTGCCGTATATCCAGGCGGGCCGGCTGCGCGCACTGGGCGTCGCCAGCGGCAAGCGCTCGGCCGTGCTGCCCGATGTGCCGACCATCGCCGAACAGGGGTTCCCACAGTTCGAGGCGGTGTCCTGGTATGCGCTGATGGCCCCGGCCGGCACCCCGCGCGAGGTCGTCGAGCAACTGAGCCGCCAGACCGGCGAAGTGTTGGCCGATCCGGACCTGAAGGGCAAGCTCGCGACGCTAGGCATGGACGTCGGCGGCGGCACGCCGCGGCAGCTGGCCGAGACGATCCAGAAGGAGACGGCGCGTTGGGCCGGGGTGATCCGGCAGCGGGGGATTACGGTGGATTGAGGGGCGAGGCGGGGAGGCGCGTGAGCTCCAACGCGGTCAAGTGTCGCGGCTCCGGGCTGTGACCGTGAGGACTCCTGTCTTCGGTGTGCGCCCAACTGTGACTCTTGTATTGATGCCAAAATTGATGCATATTGGCTTCAATATTGAAGCGGAGATCAGCCATGCGTACGACAGTGACGATCGATGATGCACTCTACGAAAAGGCACTGGAGATGGCCGACCCCGGCATGGACAAGGCGGATCTGTTCCGAGAAGCGATCAAGACGTTTGTACGAGTCCAGGCGGCGAAGCGCCTTGCAGCCCTCGGCGGTGCGGCTCCCGATATGGAGGACATTCCACGCCGCCGCGAGGAGCCGCCGGCAAAATGAGTGTGCTGATCGATAGCTCGGTATGGGTCGATCACTTCAGGAACCGTAACGCGGCTCTGATCGACCTCATCGTGATGGACCAGGCCCTGACGCACCCCATGGTGGTTGCCGAACTGGCCTGCGGAACGCCGCCAGCACCGCGCCTTACAACGCTCGACGACATTGCTTTGTTGCAGCCATGCAATCAAGCGACGTTGCATGAGGTGATGCAGTTTATCGAGCGGGAAAGGCTGTATGGGCTCGGGTGCGGCTTGGTGGATATGGCGCTGCTGGCATCCACCCTTATCACCCCGAGCGCAAAGCTATGGTCGCTCGATAAGCGGTTGGCCGACTTGGCCGGACGCTTCGGCGTGGCCTATCAACCCAGATTGCACTAATCGAATCAGCTCGCGCCACGGCCGGAGTGTTCCATCACGGCTCCGCCTTCTCCGACAAATATTCCCGCCGCTCGATCCCATGCCGATGCAGTTTGTCGTAGAAGGTCTTGCGCGCGATCCCCAGCGATTCCAGCGTGGCGCGGACATTGCCTCCGTTCGCGGCGAGCGTGTCACGGATCAGCTGGGCCTCGTAGCGGTCCATCCGTTCGGCCAGCGTGCCTTCGCCGACGATGTCACCTGATGTCGCTGGCTGGGCAGCCGCGGGTGTCGGCAGCGTATGGACGCCCAGCACGAAGCGTTCGGCGAAATGCAGCAGCTCGCGTACATTGCCCGGCCAGGCGTGCGTGTTCAGGTAGCGTCGTACCGCGTCGGTGACCGGCGGCGCCTCGCGCTGGAAGCGGCGCGCGGCCTGGCCGGTGAAGACCTCGAACAGCAGCGGAATGTCTTCGCGCCGCTCGCGCAGCGGCGGCATATACAGCGTGACGACGTTGAGGCGGTAATACAGGTCCTCGCGGAAATCGCCGCGCTGTGCGGGGTCGCCCAGATCGACCTTGCTGGCCGCAATCACGCGCAGGTCCACCGGCCGCATTTCGTTGGTGCCCAGCGGCGCGACGCTGCGTGTCTCCAGCACGCGCAGCAGCTTGAGCTGCACCGACGGTGGCATGCCCTCGATCTCGTCCAGGAACAGCGTGCCGCCGTTGGCGTGTTCGATGCGGCCGATCCGCTTGCGTTGCGCGCCGGTGAAGGCGCCGGGTTCGTGGCCGAACAGCTCGCTCTCGATCACGCTCTCGGGCAGCGCCGCGCAATTGAGTGCGACCAGTTCGCCGGCGCTGCGCCGGCTCCAGCGATGTAGCGCGGTCGCGGCCATTTCCTTGCCGCTGCCCGTCTCGCCGACCACCAGCACATCGACATCGGCATCCGCGATATGACGGATGGTCTGGCGCAGCCGCTCCATCGCCGGCGTCACGCCGATCAGCGGCCAGGCGCTTTCCGCTTGCGCCGCGGCGTCCTGCAGCCGGCGGTTTTCCAGCACCAGCCGGCGCTGTTCCCAGGCATGGCCGACGGCGGTCAGCAAGCGATGGGTGGCGTAGGGCTTCTCCAGAAAATCGTAGGCCCCGCGGCGCATCGCCTCGACCGCCTGCGCGATATCGCCATGCCCAGTGATGAAGATCACCGGCAGGCTGGCGTCGCGCTCGAGCACGCGCTCGAACAGTTGCAGGCCGTCGAGCCCCGGCATCCGCATATCGGTGACCAGCACCTCGGGATAGCCGTTGCGCAGGCTGTCGAGAAAGGACTGCGCGCTGGCGTGCGCGTCCACCCGATAGCCGGCCAAGGTCAGGCTTTCCGCCGCGGCCGCGCGGACGTCGTGGTCATCGTCGACCAGTGCGACCCGGCGCACCGGCGTGTGGCTGGCTTGCCCTTCGGTGGTTTGCATCATCAGGCGGAATTCAAGGTGATGGTGAAGACGGCGCCGCCGCCGCTCTCGCTGCCGGGCCGCGTATCGAGGGTGCCGCCGAAATCGGCGACGATGTCGCGGCTGATCACCAGCCCCAACCCCATGCCTTCCGGCTTCGAGGTGGAGAAGGGGGTGAACAGCCGCTCGGCGATCTCGGGTGCAATGCCCGGGCCGTTGTCGGCGATCTCGATGCGGACGCGCGCATCGTCGGCATGCGTCGCGATGTCGATCTGCGCATCGTCGCGGCCGGCGACGGCGTCCAGCGCGTTCTGCAGCAGATTGACCAGTACCTGTTCGAGCCGCAGGCGTTCGGCCTGCACGCGCAGGCCCTTGTCGCCGGAACGCACCAGCGCGACGGTCTGCGTGCGCAGGCGCGGACCGAGCAACAGCAGCGCGCCTTCGATCGCGTCATCCACCGGCGTCGGCTCGCGCGCGCCCGAACCCTTGCGGGCAAAGGCGCGCAGCTGGCCCGTGATGGCGCCGATCCGCTCGGTCAGTGCACCGATGCGCGCGAGGCTGGAGCGCGCACCTTCGGTCTCGTCGCGTTCCAGGTAGCTGCCCGCGTTGTCGGCATAGCTGCGGATCGCCGCCACCGGCTGATTGATCTCGTGCGCGACGCCGGCGGCGATCTGGCCCAGGAAGGTCAGCTTGTTGGCCTGCACCAGTTCCTCCTGTGCAGCATGGAGCCGCAGTTCGGCCTGGCGGCGCTCCTCCATTTCCGCGCGCAACTGGTCGTTGGCGGCTTGCAGTTCGGCGGTGCGCGCCTGCACGCGCGCGGTCAGCTCGGCGCGAATCGCCGCCTGCTGCGCGTTGTGCCGCCGCAGCCGGCGCCGGGCATAGACCGCGGTGGCCATGGCGACATAAGCGAGCAGCAGCACCACCAGCGCCTGCGCCTGCATCCGCGCCGCGATGCCGGCCCGCTCCTCACGGCTGGGCGCCAGCAGGTGGAAGGTCCAATGCGTGGACGGCACGGGCAGCGCAACGTGGATATAGCTGTCGCCGGCCGGGTGCCCTGGCACGTCGGCACGCATCTCGTCGCCGCTGGCCGGCGGCCTGCGTGCCGGCGCGGCACCGGCAGTGGCGGAAAACGGCCGGATCGGCAACGCGGCGAAGGTCGCATCGCCGAACTGCAGGCTGCGCCGCAACTGCTCGGCCGCGGCTTCGCCCAGCGGCACCAGCGACCGGAAGCGCCAGCCGGGCTCGCTGGCCAACAGCACCACGCCATCGCTGTTGGTGACGAAGACCGGCTCGGCCAGATGTGCCCAGTCTTGCTCCAGGCCGAAGAACTCGACCTTGACGACCACCACGCCGACCGGGTGTCCGCCGGCATCGTCGATCCGGTGCGACAAATACAGGCCCGGGCGGCGGCTGATCGTGCCAAGGGCGAAATGCTCGGCGGCGCCGCGGGCCATCGCCCCCTGGTAGTAGGGGCGGAAGGCGTAGTTCTCGCCGACGAAGCTGTCGGGGCCGCGCCAGTTGCTGGAGGCGACCGCCAGGCCGCGACGGTCCACCGCGTAGATCACCGAGGCGCCGGTACCGGCCGCCAGCGCCTCGAGCTTGCCGTTCAGCGCGGCAAGGCGCTGCGGATCCGCTGTCGCCAGCGCGGTCTTCAGGTCCGGGTCCTGCGCCAGCACAAAAGGCAGTGCGCGATGCTTTTCGAGATCGCGCCGCAGCGTGGCGACGTTGAACTGCGCCGCCGTCTGCGCACGCTGCGTGACCGCCGTGGCGGCCTCGCGATGCGCCGCCCGCTCGACCAGACGGAGCACCGCGACGGTCAGCGCCAGCATCGCCAGCACCGCCAGGGCGACGCCGGCAGCGGCACGCGGCGACAGGGACCGGCGCACGGGCGCTGGGTCAACCGGCAGGGTGGAGGCGGGCGGTTGGGCCATCAGGGGTGGGCGGCTTGGCGACAGTGAAGCGGGTAGACCTACGGCCAATGTCAAAAAGGTGGGCGTGTGCGGAAAAAGTTGTGTGGATTTCCATACAACCGGGCCGAATTTTATGTGGATTTCCGCTCAAATGCCAGCGGGTCCCGCCAGGCCTCTGAAATATTCCTTTAGAGATCAAAGAGTTGTAGAAGCCATTTGGCTGGCACACGCATTGCGATAGCGGCTGGTCCGGCGCCGCATCCGCTCGGCCAGGATATTTCAAGAAACTCGCAGCCGCGTGCCCCGCATGGCGCCCGGCAGCTCATTGGCAGGGGACACCCGCATGATCGACACCCACACCGCCGCGGCCACGGCCGCGCAGCCTCGTCCGTTCTATCGCCATCTGTACGTGCAGGTGCTGGTCGCCATCGTCGCCGGCATCGCGTTGGGCCACTACTGGCCCGATATCGGCTCGAGCATGAAGCCGCTCGGCGATGGCTTCATCAAGCTGGTCAAGATGATCATCGCGCCGGTGATCTTCCTGACCGTGGTTACCGGCATCGCCGGCATGTCGGACCTGAAGAAGGTCGGCCGCGTCGCCGGCAAGGCGATGATCTACTTCCTGACCTTCTCGACGCTCGCGCTGGCGGTCGGCATGATCGTCGGCAACGTGGTCCAGCCCGGCCACGGCCTGCATATCGATCCGGCCTCGCTGGATTCGAACGCCGTGTCCGGCTACGTCGCCAAGGCGCACGATTCGACCATCACCGGCTTCCTGATGAACATCATCCCGACCACGGTGCTGAGCCCCATGGTCAATGGCGACATCCTGCAGGTGCTGTTCGTCGCGGTGCTGTTCGGTGTCTCGCTGGCGCTGGTCGGCGAGCGCGGCAAGCCGGTGGTCGATTTCCTGCAGGCGGTCACGCTGCCGGTGTTCCGCCTGGTGTCGATCCTGATGAAGGTCGCCCCGATCGGCGCATTCGGCGCGATGTCGTTCACCATCGGCAAGTACGGCATCAAGTCGGTGGCCAACCTGGCGATGCTGGTCGGCACCTTCTATCTGACCTCACTGCTGTTCGTGCTGATCGTACTGGGCCTGGTGGCGCGCTATAACGGCTTCTCGATCGTCAAGCTGATCCGCTATATCCGCGAGGAGCTGCTGCTGGTGCTGGGCACGAGCTCGTCCGAGGCCGCGCTGCCGACGCTGATGCAGAAGATGGAGCGCGCCGGCTGCGCCAAGTCGGTGGTCGGCCTGGTGGTGCCGACCGGTTATTCGTTCAATCTGGACGGCACCAATATCTATATGACGATGGCGGCGCTGTTCATCGCGCAGGCCTGCGACATCCATCTGTCCTTCGGCGACCAGATCCTGCTGCTGCTGGTCGCGATGCTCAGCTCCAAGGGCGCGGCCGGCGTGACCGGCGCGGGCTTCATCACGCTGGCGGCCACGCTGGCGGTGGTGCCGTCGGTGCCGGTCGCCGGCATGGCGCTGATCCTGGGCGTGGATCGCTTCATGTCGGAATGCCGCGCGCTGACCAATCTGGTCGGCAATGCGACCGCCGCGATCGTCGTCGCGCGCTGGGAAGGCGAGCTGGACAAGGATCAGCTGCGCAAGGCAATGGCCGGCGAAGCCGTCGCGCCCGCTGCCCCGGGCACGCCGGAGCTGACGCAGTCGGCGGCGTAGGTTCCTCGCGGTCATTCCCACGCAAGGCGGGAAGCCAGTGTCTTCGCAAGCCACTGGGTCCCCGCGTTCGCGGGGACGACGGGCGCCCTGGCAAGCTCATGCCGGACGCGGTGAATCGCGTCCGGCATTTTTTTTGCGCATTGCGGTTCGCATTTGTCGCGTCTATGCTGGCATAGATCCATACGCATCACTTTTCCGCCGGAACAGGCGGGCAAGGATGGGAACTCGATGCAGATTCGCCTCGATCCGGTCGCCTCGGTGCTGCTTGCCGTGCTGGTCCTGCTGCTCGGTACGCTGATCAATCGCCGGGTTGCCATTCTGTCGCGCTACAACATTCCCGATCCGATCACCGGCGGGGTGCTGTTTGCCGCCGTCGCGGCGATCGCGGTCGCGCTGTTCGACTTCCGCGTCGTGATCGACGCCGCCATCAAGCCGGTGCTGCTGCTGATGTTCTTCGCCGGCGTCGGCATGGGCGCGGATCTGCGCGCGCTGAAGCAAGGCGGCAAGGCGCTGGTGATCTTTCTGATCGTGCTGTTCCCCTACATCGTGGTGCAGAACACTGTCGGCGTCGCGATGGCCAAGGCCATGGACCTGCATCCGATCTTCGGCTTGGTTGGCGGATCGATCACGCTGGTCGGCGGGCACGGCACCGGCGCCGCCTATGCCGAGCGCTTTGCCGAGATCAACAATCTGCAGTCCGTGATGGAGCTGTCGATGACGGTGGCGACGATCGGCCTGATCGTCGGCGGCATCATCGCGGGGCCGGTCGCGCAGTACCTGATCTCGCGATATCGCCTGCGCTCGCACGGCGAGGACGAAGCGAGCGTCGAGGCCGAAGCCCATGGCTTTCCCATTACCACGGTGGCGGCGATCGGCGCGCTCGGTGGCATCCTGGTGGCGGTGGTGGTGGGGCGCTGGCTCGCCACGCTGTTCTCGGGCCAGGCCATCACCATACCGGGCTTCCTCTGGTGCATGCTGACGGGCATCGCGATCCGCAACCTGTTGCCGCTGGCTGGCGTGCGCTTCGACGACCGGCCGGCGGAGCTGATCTCCAACGTGAGCCTGTCGCTGTTCCTGGTGATGACGATGATGGCGCTCGACCTGGTCGACGTGGCGCTGTCGGCGGGGCCATTCATCGCGATCATCGCGATGCAGGTGGTGTTTATCGTGCTGTACGTGGTGCTGGTCTGCTTTCGCTTCATGGGGCGGGACTACGAAGCGGCGGTGCTGTCGGCCGCCTTCATCGGCTTCAATATGGGCTCGACCGCCACCGCGATGGCCAATATGCAGGCGATTACCGCCAAGCACGGGCCGGCGCCGAAGAGCTTCGTGGTGGCGCCGCTGGCCGGCGCTTTCTTCGTCGACATCATGAATGCCTTCGTGCTGACGGTGATGCTGGCGCTGCCGCTGATGGGAGGCTGATCGTGCGCCGCCTGCTCACCGCGCTGTTTGCCCTGATCGTGGCGCTGATGCTGGCGGGATGCCAGCGCGGCCCGGATGCCGACGCGTTGCGCAAGGATGTCGCCGCGCGGCTGGCGCAGGCGCTGCCACCGGGAACGGTCGAGCTGGCGGAACTGCGGCGCCAGGGCTCGCAGACCGATCGGCGCGGTCCGCCCGGCGAAGACCGGCGTGTCGTCTACTTCGACGCCGAGCTGAAGCTGACCCGCGACTTCGACTTCGGCGCATGGGATGCGCCTGGCGTCGCCGGCCTGATCTCGGCGCTGGGTGCGGCGCCCAAGGGCGTGCAGGGGATCGCGCTGGGCGGCAACAAGGTCGGCGACATCATTCGCGCGCATGGTGCCGCGGTGTACCGCGAAGAGCAGGGCCGGTGGGTGCCGGTGGCGTCCGGCGGTTATCGGCCGGTCGCCGCGCCTGCCTATGCGGGCAGCGCCCCGCAGGGCGCGGCGGCGATGCTGGAGGCCATGCGCCGCATCGTCGAATCCGTGCCGGCCGACGCGTCTCCCGAAAAGAACGCGATGATCGCGCAGGAACTTGCCGCCGCCCATGCCAGCATCCGCGCCCGGCTGGCCCGTGCGGAGCAAGGCTATCCGTTGGCGGCCGGCGCCGAGGGCGGCCAATACCTTCGGTTCGCCCAGGCACTGGCTGCCAACCCAGCCGCCAGGACGGTGCCGCTGGTCACGCGCGGCGGCGACGACAACCTGCGCATGCTGCGCCAGGGCAAGGCCTCGCTCGCGCTGGCGCAGGCCGACGCGGCGCTGGACGCCTATCGCGGCGACGGCGACTTTGCCGCCGATGGCCCGTTCACGTCGCTGCGCGCGATCGGCAGCCTGTATCCCGAAGCCGTCCATGTTCTGGTGCGCGCCGATGCGGCGGTCAAGACCATGGCCGACATGCGTGGCAAGCGCATCGCCATCGGCGAAAAGGGTGGCGCGTCGCAGCGGACGGCCCTGCGTGTCCTCGCCGCGCACGGCCTGAAGCCAACGGATTTTGCCGGGCGCGAGTTGGGTATCAATGCCTCGCTGGTGGCCCTTCGGCAGAACGAGGTCGACGCCGTGATCCAGGTCATCGGCGTGCCGTCGGAGAGCATCCGCGATGCGCTGGCGGCCATTCCATTGCGCCTGTTGCCGTTGGCCGAAAATGGCATCGCCGCGCTCGCCGACTCCGGCCGTGGCTATTTGCGCCATACGGTCCCCGCCGGCACCTATGCAAACCAGCCCGACAGCGTGCCGACCGTTGCCGTCGCCGCGCAGTTGCTGGTCGCCGCCGATCTGTCCGACGCCGAGGTCGGCGCCATTGCGCGCAACGTCTACGCGCCCGGCGCCGACTTCACGGCCCGCGGCAGCGCCCAAGGCGCGCAGATCGCGCCGGCCACGGCGGCGCAAGGCCTGACGATCCCCCAGCATCTGGCCGCGGCCAGGGCGATCGAGGCTCTGGTCAAGGGCGGTGCTGCGCGGCATGGGAAATAAGCGCGGCCCAGGCCCGACGGCCAACAATCGTTCCATCCCATGGACCGGGTCGTCGCCGCCCGCATGTCCTTCCGGAAGCCTCGATGACTCGCGCATATTGCGCCGCGCCTATCGGTATCCGCCATTTCCTTGTGTGAATCGCGACGACGGCCGGCTGACCTGTCGGTCCGGGGTGCCCTTGCGATACACAGGAGCCTTCGTTAACCCACTGCGGCGTGGTGGGTCACAGCCCGAACGCCGCCACTCCAATGAAAACCATGTCGTTACCGGCGAAGGAGCGTTACCATATGTCGGCAAGTCTCTCATATTTGCCGACGTTTGATAACATTATGGCCGCCCGTCAGATGACCTATCGTGAACGCGCTCTGATTCTTGCCCGCGACCGTGGCATCGCGCGTGCCCGCGATTTTCGGGCGGCAGGGATCCCGCTCGTATACCTGAAGCGGCTGACCGACTCTGGCGACCTCGTTCGCCTGGGCCGGGGCCTTTACCAGGATGCCGAACTCGTCGGGGAGAGTGCCGCTCACAATTTGGCGGAAGCCGCCCGGATTGTCCCAAGCGGGGTAATCAGCCTGGTCAGCGCCCTGCGGTACCACGGGCTGACGACGCAGCTGCCACATGCGTTGTGGATCACCATTCCGCACAAGGCCCGAGCGCCGAAGACCGAAGGCCTCAAGCTGGAGATCGTTCGAGCGACCGGGGAGGCTTTGACTGCAGGTGTCGAACATTTCCGGATCGAGGGTGTCGTCGTACCGATTTATGGCATCGCCAAGACGATTGCCGATTGCTTCAAACATCGGCGCCATGTCGGCGAGGACGTGGCCATCGAAGCGCTGCGGAATGCGTTGGAGCAAAGGCGGACCACGGCAAGCGAGCTGATGCAATTCGCGGCGATCAATCGGGTTGGCCGGCGGATGGGGCCCTACATCAAGGCGATGCTATGAATGGCAAGGCCTCTCGAAATTGCGCGGGGTCTATCAGGGCGAGGCTGCTGAACTACGCCAAGCAACGGGGTGACGACTATCAGCGCGTCCTCACCCGCTTTGCCATCGAACGTCTTCTCTATCGGCTTGGCCTGACGGATGCGGCGGAGCGCTATGTTCTGAAGGGAGCCACGCTGTTTCTGACGTGGCCTGAGCATGTATACCGCCCCTCCGCCGATCTCGATCTGCTTGGCATGGGCAACCCTGACCCGGATGCCATCATTCGCCTCTTCACTCAGATTTGCCGCGTGGAAGCGCCCGACGATGGCATCGTTTTCGATCCGGCCACGCTGAAAGCGGACCCGGTGCGTGAAGCGAACCGATATCACGGGGTTCAGTTGAGCTTGAAGGGCGAACTGGCCAAGGCGGCCATCCCCGTGCAGGTGGACATCGGCTTTGGCGACCATGTTTACCCGCCGCCGAAGCGCCGCATTTTCCCTGCCCTTCTGCCAGATCTTCCAGCCCCCAGCATCCTGATGTATCCACCGGAAACCGTGGTCGCAGAGAAATTCGAGGCGATGACTCGCTTCGGCGAGGCCAATGGAAGAATCAAGGACTTTCATGACATCTGGGTCATGATGCGCACGTTCCCGTTTGAGCTTTGCACGCTGATGGAGGCCATCCATGGAACCTTGCGGCGCCGCGAAACCGCGATCCCTACCGAAATGCCCGTTGGCCTGACCGAAGTGTTTGCGAAGATTGCAGAGGAGCGGGGCTTGTGGACCGGCTTTCTACGCCGGAGTCCACCGGCGCTACGCCCGCCGCCATTCGTTGGATTGCTGCAGGAACTGCGCCGCTTCTTCGGGCCGGTCATCGCCAGGCTCGCGCGGCCGGAGGAAGCGCCTGCGCGCTGGGATCCGAACAACGCAGCGTGGCACTGAACCCACCGCTCAGGGCGATCGCGTGCCGGATCACCTTGTGGTTCGTATCCGTCGTGCCGGCTTCTCGCCGGTTTCCATCTCCGCCGCCGCCAACCGCAAACAATCCACCAGATGCTCCGCGCTGGCGCCCAGTCCGGCCTCGCGCGATGCCCGCAGCGTGATGATCCCCACCGGCGGCAACTCGATCGGCACGGCGATATTCAGCACATCGAGCCGGCCTTCGCTGACGAACTGCCTGGCCACCGAGCGTGCGAGAAAGCCCACCGCGTCCCGCTGCGCGACGAAGGTCGATACCGCGAGATAGGACGACGTCTCGATCCGGTCGGAGGGCGGTTCCAACCCCTGGGCCAGAAACGCCTGCTCCAGCTTGACCCGCAGCGAGGCCCAGGGCGGCGGCATTACGCAGGGCAGCTCCGCCAGGTCGGCCCAACTGGCCCTGCGCTTGCCGGCGAGCGGATGTCCGGGCCGGACCACGGCCACCATCGGCTCGTTGTATAGCGCCTCGGTGGCAAGGTCGGGCGCCGCATAGCCCGGTTCCAGCCGGCCCACGATCAGGTCCAGTTCGGACAGCCGCAGCTTGGGCAGCAGATGCGTGAGATCGCCTTCCTCGATCAGCACGGTAGCCTGCGCCGAGCGCGCTTTCAGCCGCGCGGTGGCGCGCGCCAGCAGCACCGGCAGCGCGGCGCCCATCGCGCCGACGCGGACGCGGCCGGCGGCGCCGGTATCGACGGCTTCGATCTCCTCGCGCGTGCGATCGTATTGGGCCAGCACGCGGCGCGAGAAGCGGATCAGCGCTTCGCCGGCCGCGGTCGGCTCGGTGCCGCGCGTCGAGCGGGAGAACAGCACCAGGCCGAGCATCTTCTCGACCTCGGTCAGCGTCTTGGACACCGCGGGCTGGCTGATCGACAGGAATTCGGCGGTCTTGCCCAGATGGCGGAACTCGTCGAGCGCCACCAGCAACTGCAGATGGCGTAACTTGATGTTGGAGCGCAGCGCGCGGTCGATATGGGGCATGCCGCGCAGTCTACCTCGCGGCCTACTTAACGGGAAGGTTATGAAGCAATGACGATATTGGATTGGATCGTTATGTCATAGCCGGACACAATGCCGCCCATGGCGTTGCCTCGATGCACGCCGGCCACCACCGATAACACAGTGCGAGGACGACAATGAACCAAGGTTCCCCCACCAATCCCGCTCGCCGCCGTCTGATCCTGGGCGCCAGCGCCGGCGTTGCCACCGCCGCCGCGGCAGCGGCTACCGGTACCGCCGGCATGCTGCTGGCCAGGAGCGCCAGCGCCGCCGCCTATCCCGAACGCCCGATCACCTTCATCTGCCCGTGGCCGGTCGGCGGCACTGCCGACCAGTCGATGCGCGCGCTGTGCCAGGTCGCCTCCGGCATCCTGAAACAGTCGATCGTCGTCGAGAACCGCGCGGGCGCCTCGGGCATGATCGGCACCCGCGCGCTGGCGCGGGCCAAGCCCGACGGCTACACCATCGGCCAGATCCCGATCTCGGTGACGCGCTTCTCGCAGCTCGGCATGCTCGAGATCGATCCGCGCACCGAGCTGACCTATCTGGCGCGCACCTCGGGCCAGACCTTCGGCATCGCGGTGCCGGCCGGTTCGCCCTACAAGACCCTGCAGGATGTCGGGGCCGCGGCCAAGGCCAACCCCGGCAAGCTGACCTACGCCCACGCCGGCATCGGCGGTGCGACCCATGTCGGCATGGAGCAGTTCGCGCTGGCCGCCGGCGTGCGCTTCAACGCGATTGCCTACAAGGGCGGCTCGGCGGCGCTGCAGGATGTGCTCGGCGGTCAGGTCGACCTGCTGGCCGATTCCAGCTCGTGGGCACCGCATGTCGAATCCGGCAAGCTGCGGCTGCTGGCGACCTGGGGCGAGCAGCGGACGCCGCGCTTCAAGGACACGCCGACGCTGCGCGAGCTCGGCTACGACGTCGTGGTCGAAGCGCCCAACGGCATCGGCGCACCGAAAGGGCTGGACCCGGCAATCGAGAAGCAGCTGCGCGACGCCTTCCGTGCCGCGGTCGCCAGCAAGGAGTTCAAGCAGGTCGCCGCGCGCATCGACGCGCCGGTGATGTACCTGGACGGGCCGGACTACAAGAAGTACGTGGCGGCGGTCTACGAGCAGGAGACGCAGCTGATCCAGCGGCTCAAGCTGAAGGAAATGCTGCAGCAGAGCTGATCGCGCAAGCCGCGGATTGCCGATTACCGATTGCCGATTGCCGATTGCCGATTGCTCCCCCAACCACAGGAATTGTTCGACGTGAACGTCAATGCCGTCATCCGCCTGCACGCCAACGACAACGTGCTGATCGCCCGCCAGGACCTGGCGCTGGGACAGCCGCTGCCCGAGCTTGGCGTGCGGGCGCGGGCCCAGGTGCCGGCCGGCCACAAGATCGCGGCCTGCGCGATCCCGAAGGGCGAGCCGGTGCGCAAGTACGACACCGTGATCGGCGTCGCGGACCGCGATATCGCAGCCGGCGAGCACGTGCATTCGCACAACCTGAAGCTGGTCGATTTCTATCGCGATCCCGCTTTCTGCAGCGATGTGCGGCCGGTCGACTATGTGCCCGAAGCCGAGCGTGCGACCTTCCAGGGCTTCGTGCGCGCCGACGGCCGCGTCGGCACGCGCAATTTCATCGGCATCCTGTCGTCGGTCAACTGCTCGGCCACCGTGATCCGGCATATCGCCGACCATTTCACGCGGGAGCGGCTGGCGGCCTATCCCAATGTCGACGGCGTGGTGGCGTTTGCCCATGGCACGGGTTGCGGCATGTCCTCGCCCAGCGAGCATTTCGATCTGCTGCGTCGCACGCTGGCCGGCTACGCGCGCCATCCGAATCTGGCCGGCGTGCTGATCGTGGGGCTTGGCTGCGAACGCAATCAGGTCGCCTCGCTGGTCGAGTCGCAGCAACTGGAGCCCGGCAGGCATCTGCATACGATGGTGATGCAGGACACCGGCGGCACGCGCGAGACCATCGCCGCCGGTATCCGCGCGATCGAGTCGATGCTGCCGGCAGCGAATGCCGCGCAACGCCAGCCGGTGTCCGCCTGCCACCTGAAGATCGGCCTGGAGTGCGGCGGCTCCGACGGGTTCTCCGGCATCACCGCCAATCCCGCGCTGGGCGCGGCGATGGACATCCTGGTGCGCCACGGCGGCACCGCGATCCTGTCGGAAACACCCGAGATTCATGGCGTCGAATACATGCTGACGCGGCGCGCCGTCTCGCCGGAGGTCGGGCAGAAGCTGCTGGACCGGCTGGCCTGGTGGGAGCGCTACACCGCCGGCCACAATGCGCAGTTCAACGGTGTGGTCGGCCACGGCAACCAGCAGGGCGGCCTCGCCAATATCTTCGAGAAGTCGCTGGGCTCCGCGATGAAGGGCGGCACCACGCCGCTGCAGGCGGTCTACGAATACGCCGAGCCCATCGACAAGGCCGGCTTCGTCTTCATGGATTCGCCCGGCTATGACCCGGTGGCGGTCACCGGCCAGATCGCCAGCGGCGCCAATCTGATCTGCTTCACCACCGGCCGCGGCTCGATGTTCGGCTCCAAGCCCGCGCCGACCATCAAGCTGGCGTCCAACACGCCGATGTACCGGCGCCTGGCCGACGACATGGACATCAATTGCGGCGTCATCGTCGACGGCGAACTGACCGTGGCCGAGATGGGGCAGCGCATCTTCGAACATATCCTGCGTGTGGCCTCCGGCGACAAGACCCGCAGCGAGCTGCTCGGCCTGGGCGACAACGAATTCGTGCCCTGGCATATGGGCATCGTCAGCTGATTGGCCATATAGGGCCGCTTGTGGCCGCTGTGGCTGCTTGCGGTCGCTTCCGACTGCTTGCGGCCAGCTACGCCCGCATGCGGCTGCGTTCACCTGCTCACCGTCCTCTCCAACACCTTCATCGCATCATGTCCCTGCAGCTTTCCCACGCCGCGCTGCTGCGCGGCCAGAACCTGATCGGCGCCCAGTGGCAGCCCGCCGCGCGCGGTGAGCGCCTCGATGTCACCAATCCCGCGGACGGCGCGACGCTGACGCAGGTCGCGGACAGCGGCGCCGAGGACGCGCGCCGCGCCGCCGATGCCGCGCACGCGGCCTTCGCCGACTGGAGCCGCCGTCCGGCCAGGGAGCGCGCGCGTCTGCTGCAGCGCTGGCATGCGCTGATCCTTGAGCACCAGGAAGACCTGGCGCGCATCATCTCGGCCGAGCAGGGCAAGCCGATGCACGAGAGCCGCGGCGAGGTGCAGTACGGCGCCGCGTACGTCGAATGGTTCGCGGCCGAGGCGGTCCGCATCTGCGGCGACATCGTGGCCGAGGCCGTGCCGGGCCGAAAGATGCTGGTGCTGAAGGAACCGGTCGGCGTGGTGGCGGCGATCACGCCGTGGAACTTCCCCTTGGCGATGATCGCGCGCAAGATCGCCCCGGCATTGGCGGCCGGCTGCACCGTCGTCGCCAAGCCGGCCGAGGACACGCCGCTGACCGCGCTGGCGCTGGTGTACCTTGCCGAGCTTGCCGGTGTGCCGGCGGGCGTGCTGAACATCGTCACCGCGTCGCGCGAACGCACGCCCGAGGTGGTCGACGTCTGGCTCGCCGACAGCCGCGTGCGCAAGATCACGTTCACCGGCTCGACGCCGGTCGGCAAGCATCTGGCGCGCGAATCCGCATCGACGCTGAAGAAGCTGTCGCTGGAGCTCGGCGGCAATGCGCCTTTTATCGTGTTCGAGGACGCCGACCTCGACGCCGCGGTCGAAGGGCTGATGGCATCGAAGTTCCGCAACGGCGGCCAGACCTGTGTCTGCCCCAATCGCATCTACGTGCACGAGGCCGTTCACGACGATTTCGTCGAACGGCTGGCACGCCGCGTCGGCGCGCTGAAGGTCGGCCCGGCCAGCGAGGAGGGCTCGCAGATCGGCCCGATGATCAATGCGCGCGCGGTCGACAAGATCGCCCGCCATGTCGAGGATGCGGTGGCCAGGGGCGCGCGCGTCGTGACCGGCGGCAAGCGCATGCGTACCGCGGACGGCCCGCACTACTACGCGCCCACCGTGCTGGTCGGCGCCACGCCGCAGATGGCATTGTCCTGCGAGGAAACCTTCGGCCCGGTCGCGCCGATCTTCCGCTTCGCGAGCGAGGACGAGGTGATCGGCCACGCCAACGACACGCCCTTTGGGCTCGCCGCCTACTTCTATTCGAACGATGTGCGCCGCATCTGGCGCGTCGCGCAGGCGCTGGAGACCGGCATCGTCGGCATCAACGAAGGGGCTATCGCCGCCGAGGCGGCGCCGTTCGGCGGCGTCAAGGAATCCGGCTATGGCCGCGAGGGTTCGCGCCATGGACTGGACGATTATCTGCATTTGAAGTATTTGTGCCAGGGGCAACTGGACTGAGGTCCGCCGCAGCCGTACAACGCTGCAGGCAACCGTACAAGGCCGTACAACGCCGTACAAGGCTCGGTCGCCAGGCCCATCGAACCCGCATCGCTTTGACAGGACCCGTCATGCCCGCATCCAATCCCTTCAAGACCGCATTGGCCGCCCGCCGGCCGCAAATCGGCCTGTGGCTGTCGATGGCCGAGCCGTATCTGGCCGAGGTCGCGGCCACCGCCGGCTTCGACTGGCTGTTGATCGACGGCGAGCACGCCCCGAACGATGTGCGCAGCATCCTGGCCCAGTTGCAGGCGGTTTCCGCGTATCCGAGTGCGCCGGTCGTGCGCGCCGTGGCGGGCGATGTCCCGCTGATCAAGCAGTTGCTCGATATCGGCGCCACCACGCTGCTGGTGCCGATGGTCGATACCGCGGAGCAGGCGCGCATGCTGGTCAGCGCCACGCGCTATCCCCCGCAGGGTATCCGTGGGGTCGGCAGCGCGGTGGCGCGTGCCTCGCGCTGGAGCGGCCGCGCCGATTATCTCGATGTCGCCGACGACGAGGTCTGCCTGCTGGTGCAGGCCGAGACCGTGACCGCGCTGGCGAATCTGCAGGAGATCTGCGCGGTCGATGGCATCGACGGCGTCTTTATCGGGCCGGCCGACCTGGCCGCGTCGATGGGGCATCGCGGCAATCCCGGCCACCCGGAGGTGCAGGCGGCCATCGAGAACGCGATGCGCACCATCGTCGCCAGCGGCAAGGCCGCGGGCACGCTGACCTCGGATGCCGCGCTGGCGAGGCGCTATCTGGAGCTGGGCTGCACCTTCGTCGCCACCGGCGTCGACGTGCTGCTGTTCGCCAAGGCCGCGCGCCAGCTGGCCGCGTCTTTCCGCGAGGAAGGCGCCGTCTCCGCACAACGGCCCTCCGCCGCCTACTGAACGCTTTTGCCGATTTCTTCGCACCATGTCCCTGGATAGTTCCACTCGCGACGCCACGTTGCGCGCCCTGCAAGCCATCGTCGGCGACAACGCCTGCCTCGTCGCCGACGCCGATACCGAGTCCTATGTCACCGATTACCGGCGCATCAGCCGCGGCAAGGCCAGCGTGGTGGTGCTGCCGTCGAGCACCGAGCAGGTCGCCGCGGTGATGGCGTGGTGCCATGCGCACGACGTGCCCGTGGTGCCGCAGGGCGGCAATACCTCGCTGATGGGCGGCGCGGTGCCGGACACGCGCGGCGATGCCGTGGTGCTGAACCTGAGCCGCATGAACCGCGTGCTGGCGATCGACACCGTCAACGACACGCTGACCGTGCAGGCCGGCGTGACGCTGGCCGCCGCACGCGCCGCGGCGGAGGAGGGCGGGCGCCTGTTTCCGCTGCGGATCGGCTCCGAAGGTTCGTGCCAGATCGGCGGCAATCTGTCGACCAATGCCGGCGGCACCGCGGTGCTGCGCTACGGCAATATGCGCGATCTGGTGCTCGGCATCGAGGCGGTGCTGCCCGATGGGCGCATTTACTCGTCCTTGCGCGGCCTGCGCAAGGACAACACCGGCTACGACCTGAAGCACCTGTTCATCGGCGCCGAAGGGACGCTCGGCATCATTACTGCCGCGGTGCTGAAGCTGATGCCGCAGCCGCGTGCGAGCGCGGTGGCCTTCGTCGCGGTGGCGTCGCCGGACGCGGCCGTGCGCCTGTTGGGCGAGGCCAAGCGGCTGTCGGGCGGTGCCGTCACGGCGTTCGAGCTGATCTCGGGCCCGGCGCTCGACCTCGTGCTCGACTATCTGGGCAATGTCGCTTCGCCGCTGGCGCAGCGGCACGAGTGGATGGTGCTGATGGAACTGAGCTCGGGCGCGGACGCCGCGAGCCTCGAGGCGACGCTGCTCGACATCCTCGAAAGCGGGTACGAACAGCAGCTGGTGCAGGATGCCGCGATCGCGGCCAGCGTCGCCGACGCGCAGACCTTCTGGCGCATCCGCGAGGAAATTTCGGACGCGCAGACGCGCACCGGCGGCAGCATCAAGTGCGATGTGTCGGTGCCGCTGTCGCGCATCGCGGACTTCGTCGACGAGGCCTCGCGTCGCGTGCTGGAACTGGTGCCCGACGCCCGCATGGTGATCTACGGCCATATGGGAGACGGCAACGTCCACTTCAATCCGCTGCGGCCGAAGGACGCCGACGCCAAGGCCTTCCTCGCGCAGTGGTACAAGCCGGTATCCGATCTGGTCGATGGCCTCGCCCACGGCGAAGGCGGCTCGATCTCGGCCGAGCACGGCATCGGCGCGGTCAAGCGTGACGATCTGCGGCGCTACAAGTCGCAGGTCGAGCTCGAGCTGATGTGGCAGGTCAAGCGGGCGCTGGACCCGAAAAATCTAATGAATCCGGGCCGGGTGCTGCCGGCGATGGGCGAGGGCGGCTGAGCTTTCGGGTCGCCGCCCTGGTGTTCAGGCGGCGGCCACGAGCCGGCGCGTTCGAGCTGGCAGGCTCAGACTGGCACTTTCGAGCCGGGCCGTTCGAGCCGGCAGGCTCAGGGTGGCACTTTCGAGTCCGGCGGTTCGAGCTGGCATGTTCAAGCCGGGCCGTTCAAGCCGGGCCGTTCAAGCCGGCTCGGCCGCCGGCTCCGACAGCCGCAGCGTGCGCAGCACCGCCTTGGCCACGCCATACGCGCTGCCCGGGTTCTGGCCGGTAATCAGGCGCCCGTCCTCGACCACATACGGCGCGAACGGCAGCATCGCCTTGCTGTATTGCGCGCCGCGCTTGCCGAGCTCCTGTTCGAGCCCGAACGGCACCGCAAAGTCCCGCTTGGCCATGATCTCCTCGTTCCAGGAGAAGCCGGTCACGCGCTTGCCCTGCACCAGCAGCTCGCCATTGCCGAGCCTGACGTCCAGCAGGCCGGCCGGGCCGTGGCACACCGCGGCCACCACGCGGCCCTGCTCGTACATCGCCGCGATCAGCCGCGCCAGCGGCTCGCAACCCGGGAAGTCGAACATCACGCCATGCCCGCCGGTCAGGTAGATGGCATCGAACTCGCCCGGATCGACCGACGCCACGTTGACCGTGTCGTTCAGCAGGTCCATGAAGATCCGGTCCTCATAGCGTTTGAAAACACTGCTGCGCATGCCGGCACTTCGTGCAAGTTCGGACAGCATCAGGCTCTCCGGATCGATCGGGATCATGCCGCCCGACGGCGACGCCAGCTGCAGCGTTTGGCCTGCTTCCTCGGCCACATCCCAGAAGTGCGTGAGTTCGCTGAGCCACAGGCCGGTACGAAAGCCCACTTTTTGATACTGGTCGACGTTGGTCGCGACCACCAGGATTCGGCGTTGCGCTGCCATGGGTGCCTCCTGTTTTTCGGGGAAGTTCGAAAGCTGCAAGAAGCGTTCCGCATGGCAAGCGATACGGTAGCGCTTGTCCGAGAATCGCCGCCTTGTGCCTGTCACCGAGTTGCGACCAAGAGCTAGGCCGAAAAAAAGGCGTCACTGGGGCGCCTTTTTGTACAGCAGATCCGGACACCCCGTTCGACTCGCCTTGCGCGAGTACGGCTTTCGCCGCTGGGGAGCCCTCAATCTCGTCCGGTCAGTCGCTCCAATCCGCGAAATGCGGGTTAACCCTTGCTCTCGTAAACTCTATTTTCATGGCACGGCTATTGCGTGTAAATTTGTTTACATCGATAGCCGTTCGCCGGATGCACCAGATTGCGCCCGGCCCACCGCAGAGCCATGACTGCTTCCCGTCCGGATCCGGCCGCCAGGCCGGCCGATTCCCCGCCAGACGCCATGCCGGAGACCACGGTCTCCCAGCGCATTGCGAAGGCGTTTCCGTCGCTGACGCCGGCGCACCAGCGCATGGCGGATTACGTGCTGGCCAACCCGTTCCGCGCGGCGACGATGCGCATCGACGAGTTCGCGCAGGCGGTGCAGGTGTCGGTGGCGACGGCGAACCGCTTTGCGCATGCGCTGGGCTTCGACGGTTACCCGCAGTTCCGCGCCGAACTGGTGCGCGGATTCGAGGCCACGCTGGCGCCGGTCGAGAAGCTGCGCACCGAATTGGAGCGCCCGGCCACCGTCACCGAAATCATCGCGGCCTCGCTGGAGGAGAACGAGCGCAACCTGCAGGCGACCCGCCGCGCGCTCGATGCCGATGCCTGCGAGCGCGCGGTGACGGCGATCCTCGAGGCCGAGCATGTCTATGTGCTGGGCTTCGGCGCGAGCGGCTATCTGGCGGGCCTGCTGCAGCACGGGCTCGACATGTACTGCCGCACGGTGATCACGGTCGCCGGCGTTGGCGGGGCCTCGACCGCGGCGCGGCAACTGTTCAAGCTGACCAGCCGCGATCTGGTGATTCCGATCGCCTTTCCCCGCTATGTCTATGACAGCGTCGCGCTGACCGAGCGCGCCCGCGCCCACGGTGCGCGCATCCTGGCGCTGACCGACGGCCCGACCTCGCCGCTGGCGCCGTTTGCCGATATCGCGCTGTATGTCAGTGCCGGCCGGCAGCTGTCGCCGAACTCGGATGCGGCCGTGCTGGCGATGATCGAGGCGCTGTGCGGCGCAGTGGCACACCGCGCCACCGGCTCGGTCAAGGCCGCCGCCGACATGACCGAATTCGTGCTGCCCTGGCTGCATCAGACCCATGCCCGCGGCGAGTCCGGCCGCACCGCCGCGGCCGGCGACACGCAGACCAAGCCCCGTCCGGGGTCCGGCAAGGCGCCACGGCGCCGGCGCCCGGACACCGGCACCGAATAACGCTCCCGAGCCTCACCGAGTTGCCTGCCATGCAGGCGGCCCCAGCACCATGAACGTAGATCGATCGACCTCCAAGCCCTCGCCCGTGATCGCCATCCATGGCGGGGCCGGCACCATCACCCGCGCCGCGATGGACGCGGACAAGGAAGCCCAATACATCGCCGCGCTCGAGCACGCCTTGCGCGCGGGCCAGCGCCTGCTGGCCGATGGCGCCAGCGCCGTCGACGCCGTGACCGAAGCGGTGCGGCTGCTCGAGGACTGCCCGCTGTTCAATGCCGGCAAGGGCGCCGTGCTGACCAACGCCGGCACCTATGAACTCGACGCCGCGGTGATGGACGGCGCCACCCGCGACGCCGGCGCGGTGGCCTGCGTCAAGCGCCTGCGCAATCCGGTGCTGGCGGCGCGCGCGGTGATGGAGCGCAGCGAGCATGTGCTGTTCGCCGCCGACGGCGCCGAAGTCTTCGCGCAGGCGCAAGGCTTGCCGCTGGTCGAAGCGGATTACTACTACACGCCGGAACGCCACGCGCAATGGCAACGCGCCCGCGCGGGCAGCGGCATGGCCCTGCTCGATCACGACGCCGCCGCGCTGGCGGCGCGGACCCATGCGGAGGAGGCGGGCGGCGAGCCGCTCGACCCCGGCACCAAGTTCGGCACCGTCGGCGCGGTCGCGCTCGACAGCCAGGGCCGGCTCGCCGCGGCCACGTCCACCGGCGGCATCACCAACAAGCAGCTGGGCCGCGTCGGCGATACGCCGGTGATCGGCGCCGGCTGCTATGCGGACGAACTGGTGGCGGTGTCGACCACCGGCACCGGCGAGATGTTCATTCGCGCCGTGGCCGCTTACGACATCTCGGCGCGCATGCGCTATGCCGGCAGCTCGCTCGAAGCGGCGACGCATGCAGTCGTGATGCAGAGCCTGCCCGCGATCCAGGGCCGGGGCGGGCTGGTGGCGATCGATGCGGCAGGCAATGTCGCGCTGCCGTTCAACACCGAAGGCATGTACCGCGGCCATGCCCGCGTCGGCGAGCCCGTCCACGTGGCGATCTACCGCTGACACCATGCCCGCAGGTATCGAGGAACACTCCATGGCCATATCGACGTCCGCGGCTTCCGCGTCTTCCGCATCCATCCTGTCGCTGCCGCCGCAGCGCGTCGTCTCCGTCAACGACCTGACGGTGCGCTTTGCGACTTCCGAACGCACCGTCGAAGCGGTGCGCGGGCTCTCGTTCCATATCGACCGCGGCGAAACGCTCGCGGTGGTCGGCGAATCCGGCTCCGGCAAGTCGGTGACCTCGCTGGCGCTGATGCGCCTGGTCGAACATGGCGGCGGACGCCTCGCCAGCGGCAGCATGATGCTGCGCCGCCGTGGCGGCGACGTGCTCGACCTCGCCGGCGCGGATGCCGGCACGATGCGTGGCATTCGCGGCGCCGATATCGCGATGATCTTCCAGGAGCCGATGACCTCGCTCAATCCGGTGTTCCCGGTGGGCGAGCAGATCGCGGAATCGATCCGCCTGCACCAGAACAAGAGCCGCGCGGCGGCCCGTGCCGAGGCGTTGCGGATGCTGGAGCTGGTGCGCATTCCGGAGGCACGCCGCGTGCTGGACCGCTATCCGCATCAGCTGTCGGGCGGCATGCGCCAGCGCGTGATGATCGCGATGGCGCTGTCGTGCCGGCCCGCGCTGCTGATCGCCGACGAACCCACCACCGCGCTGGACGTCACCATCCAGGCCGAGATCCTGCAGCTGATCCGCAATCTGCAGGCCGAGATGCAGATGGGGGTGCTGTTCATCACGCACGACATGGGCGTGGTGGCCGAAATGGCGGACCGCGTGCTGGTGATGTACCGCGGCGAGAAGGTCGAAGAGGGCGAGGCGCCCACCGTGTTCGCGCGCCCCGCACATCCCTACACGCGCGCACTGCTGTCGGCAGTGCCCAAGCTGGGCGCGATGGCGGGCACCGATCTGCCGGCCAAGTTTCCGCTGGTGCGGGTCGAGGGTGGCGAGCGGCATGAGCACGCCGATGGCCGCACCGATACGCCGGCCGCGACGGCGCGTCCCGATGCGTCTGCGTCTGCGCAGCCGATCCTGCGCGTGCGCGATCTGGTGACCCGTTTCGACGTGCCGGGCGGGCTGTTCGGGCGGCCGACGCGCCGCGTGCATGCGGTCGAGCGCGTCAGCTTCGATCTGTATCCGGGCGAGACGCTGGCGCTGGTCGGCGAATCGGGCTGCGGCAAATCGACGACGGGCCGCTCGCTGCTGCGTCTGGTCGAAAGCCAGAGCGGCACCATCGAGTTCGCCGGCCAGAACATCGGCGAACTGTCGGGGCCCGCGCTGCAGAGCCTGCGCCGCAATATCCAGTTCATTTTCCAGGACCCGTTCGCCTCGCTCGATCCGCGTGTGCCGGTCGGCTATTCGATCATGGAGCCGCTGCTGGTGCACAAGGTCGCGAGCGGCAAGCAGGCCGAGCAGCGGGTGGCCTGGCTGCTGGACAAGGTCGGTCTGTCGCCGGCCCATGCCGCGCGCTATCCGCACGAGTTTTCGGGCGGCCAGCGCCAGCGTATCTGCATCGCGCGCGCCCTGGCGCTGAACCCGAAGGTGGTGATCGCCGACGAGTCGGTGTCGGCGCTGGACGTTTCGATCCAGGCGCAGATCGTCAACCTGATGCTGGACCTGCAGCGCGAGATGGGCATCGCCTTCCTGTTCATCTCGCACGATATGGCGGTGGTCGAGCGCATCAGCCATCGCGTTGCGGTGATGTATCTCGGACAGATCGTCGAGATCGGCCCGCGCCGCGCGATCTTCGAGAACCCGCAGCATCCCTATACGAAGAAGCTGATGTCCGCGGTGCCGGTGGCCGACCCCGCGCGCCGCCATCTGCGGCGCGAGCCGCAGGCCGACGAACTGCCGAGCCCGATCCGCGCGATCGGCGACGAGCCGGTGGTGCAGCCGCTGGTTGCCGTCGCCCCGGACCACTTCGTTGCCCGGCACGCGGTCGGCGGCGCCTATTGAGTCAATCCGTATCGAGTCAACCCGGGCTGCAGGCCGCCAAGAGCCGATCCAGCCCGATCACCCTGCCAGTCTTACCAAGGAGAATCGACAATGATGCAAGCCAGTTTGTCCCGACGTGGCGCGGCGCGCCTGTTTGCCGGCGGCCTGCTGATGGCCGCGTTTGCGGCCGGACCGGCCTTCGCCGCCAAGGATGCGGTGATGGCGGTGGCCTCGACCTTCACCACGCTCGATCCCTACGATTCGAACGACACGCTGTCGCAGGCGGTTTCGAAGACCTTCTACCAGGGCCTGTTCGGCCTGGACAAGGATATGAAGCTCGTCAACGTGCTGGCCGACAGCTATGACGTCAGCAAGGACGGACTGGTCTACACCATCAAGGTCAAGAAGGGCGTCAAGTTCCACGACGGCACCAGCTTCGACGCCACCGCGGTCAAGGCCAACCTGGACCGCGTCACCGATCCGGCCAACAAGCTCAAGCGCTACACGCTGTTCAACCGTGTCGCGCGCACCGACGTGGTCGACCCGGCCACGGTCAAGATCACGCTGAAGGAACCGTTCTCGCCGTTCATCAACGTGCTGGCGCATCCGTCGGCGGTGATGATCTCGCCGGCCGCGTTGAAGAAGTACGGCAAGGACATCGCCTTCCACCCGGTCGGCACCGGTCCGTTCGAATTCGTCGAGTGGAAGCAGCCCGACCATCTGCGCGGCAAGAAGTTCGCCGGCTACTGGAAGAGCGGCCTGCCCAAGATCGACACCATCACCTGGAAGCCGGTGGTCGACAACAACAGCCGCTCGGCCATCATGCAGACCGGCGAGGCCGACTTCGCCTTCAGCATTCCGTTCGAGCAGGCCGCAGTGCTCAAGGCCAGCCCGAAGGTCGACCTGATCGCCGCGCCGTCGATCATCCAGCGCTATCTGTCGCTCAATACGCAGGTCAAGCCGTTCAGCGACCCCAAGGTGCGCCAGGCGATCAACTACGCGATCAACAAGCAGGCGCTGGCCAAGGTGGCGTTCGCCGGCTATGCGGTGCCGGCCGAAGGCGTGGTGCCGCCGGGCGTGGATTTCGCGGAGAAGCTGGGCCCGTGGCCGTACGATCCGGCCAAGGCCCGCGCGCTGCTGAAGGAGGCCGGCTATCCGAACGGCTTCGAAACCACGCTGTGGTCCGCCTATAACCACACCACCGCGCAGAAGGTGATCCAGTTCGTGCAGCAGCAACTGCAGCAGGTCGGCATCAAGGCCTCGGTGCAGGCGCTCGAGGCCGGCCAGCGCGTCGAGAAGGTCGAGAGCGTGCCCAAGCCCGAAGACGCCGGTGTGCGCATCTACTACGTCGGCTGGTCCTCGTCGACCGGCGAATCGGACTGGGCGCTGCGTCCGCTGCTGGCGTCGGAATCGATGCCGCCCAAGCTGCTGAACACGGCGTACTACAAGAACGATCAGGTCGATGCCGATATCGCCGGCGCGCTGCGTACCACCGATCGCAACGAGAAGGCGCGGCTGTACAAGGATGCCCAGCAGCGCATCTGGGCCGACGCGCCGTGGGCCTTCCTGGTGACCGAGCAGGTGCTGTATGCCCGCAGCAAGCGGCTGAGCGGCGCCTATGTGATGCCGGACGGCTCGTTCGAGTTCGAGAACATCGATATCAAGTAAGCGTCGCACCCGCGATCCTTCTTGCCAGCAGACCGTCGTCGTCCCCGCTCAGGCGGGGACCCGGCGTCTATCAATTGGCCGTCGTGGCTGAAAGCCGCTGAGCTCCGCGTTCGCGGGGGCGACAAGTTGAGTGCTGTAGAGAGGGCGGGTCTGGAGTCGTCATGTTGAATTACTTTCTGAAGCGCGTGCTGGGCGTGGTGCCGACGATGCTGATCGTCGCGGTGCTGGTCTTCCTGTTCGTGCATCTGCTGCCCGGCGATCCGGCGCGGCTCGCCGCGGGGCCGGAGGCCGATGCTGCCACCGTCGAACTGGTGCGCAAGGATCTGGGCCTGGACAAGCCGCTGCACCAGCAGTTCGTCACCTTCTTCGGCAATGCGCTGCAAGGGGAATTCGGCACCTCGCTGCGCACCAAGCGTCCGGTCAGCGAGGAGATCGGCGACCGCTTCTTCCCGACGCTGTGGCTGACCGTCGCCTCGATGCTATGGGCCGTGGTGTTTGGCATGCTGATCGGCATCGGCTCGGCGGTCTGGCGCAATCGTTGGCCCGACCGCATCGGCATGACGCTGGCGGTGTCGGGCATCTCCTTTCCGGCCTTTGCGCTCGGCATGCTGCTGATGGAGATTTTCTCGGTCCAGCTGGGCTGGCTGCCGTCGATCGGCGCCGAAAGCTGGAAGCACTACATCCTGCCGTCGCTGACGCTGGGCGCTGCGGTGGCCGCGGTGATGGCGCGCTTTACACGGGCGTCGTTCGTCGAGGTGCTGCAGGAGGACTACGTGCGCACGGCGCGCGCCAAGGGCGTGCGCGAGTCGCTGGTAGTGGCCAAGCATTGCCTGCGCAACGCGATGATCCCGGTCATCACGATGATGGGCCTGCAATTCGGCTTTCTGCTGGGCGGCTCGATCGTGGTCGAGAAGGTGTTCAACTGGCCGGGCCTCGGCCGCTTGCTGGTCGATGCCGTCGAGATGCGCGACTACCCGGTGATCCAGGCCGAGGTGCTGCTGTTCTCGCTCGAATTCATTCTGATCAATCTGGTGGTGGATCTGCTGTACACGGTGATCAACCCCACCATCCGTTACAAGTGAGGCCGTCCATGACCGAGCTGTCGACCGTGGCCAACGAGGTCGCCGTGCCGAGCGCAGCGGCGCAGGGCGAGCCCGTCCGCACGCCGTGGAGCGAATTCTGGCGCAAGTTCCGCCGTCAGCATCTGGCGCTGGCCGCCGGCGTGTTCGTGATCCTGCTGGTGATCGTCGCCGTGCTGTCGCCGCAGCTGGTGCCCTACGATCCCGAGAACTACTTCGACTATGACGCGCTGAACGCCGGACCCTCGGCGGCGCACTGGTTCGGCGTCGATTCGCTGGGGCGCGACATCTTCAGCCGCATCCTGGCCGGCACACGCATTTCGCTGGCCGCCGGCTTCTTCTCGGTGATCGTCGGCGCCATCGTCGGCACGCTGCTGGGCTTGCTGGCGGGCTACTACGAGGGCTGGTGGGACCGGATCGTGATGCGGATCTCCGACGTGCTGTTCGCGTTCCCGGGCATCCTGCTGGCGATCGGCATCGTCGCCATCCTGGGCAACGGCATGGTCAACGTGATCTTCGCGGTGGCGATCTTCAGCATCCCGGCGTTCGCCCGGCTGGTGCGCGGCAATACGCTGATGCTCAAGCGCCTGACCTATATCGAGGCCGCGCGCAGTATCGGCGCCTCCGACTGGACCATCCTGATGCGGCATATCCTGCCGGGCACGATCTCGTCGATCGTCGTCTACTTCTCGATGCGAATCGGTACCTCGATCATCACCGCGGCCAGCCTGTCCTTCCTCGGACTTGGCGCCCAGCCGCCGACGCCGGAGTGGGGCGCGATGCTGAACGAAGCGCGCGCCGACATGGTGACCGCGCCCCATGTGGCGATCTTCCCCAGCCTGGCGATCTTCCTGACCGTGCTCGCATTCAACCTGCTCGGCGACGGGCTGCGCGACGCGCTCGATCCGAAGATCGATCGCCGCTGACGGGGGGCATTGCGATGCCTGATGAATCGTCCGTCGCGCAGGGAATGCCGCCACATATCGGTGAGCTGCCCGCCGGCGCGCGCAACGCGATCACCGATGTGCCCGGCGTGCGCGTCGGCCATTGCACGCTGGCCGATGGCGCGGTGCAGACCGGCGTCACCGTGGTACAGCCGCATGCCGGCGACCCCTATCTGGACAAGGTACCGGCCGCCGCCGCCGTGCTCAACGGCTTTGGCAAGAGCATTGGGCTGGTGCAGGTCGAGGAATTGGGCGTGCTGGAGACGCCGATCGCGCTGACCAATACCTTTGCGGTCGGCGCGGTGGCGCAGGCGCAGATCCGGCAGGCGATCGCCGCCCACGCCGAGATCGGCCGCGGCTGGCCCACCGTCAATCCGCTGGTGTTCGAATGCAATGACGGCTATCTGAACGATATCCAGGCGATGACCGTCGGCGAAGCGCACTATCTGCAGGCCTGCGCCGCCGCCGACGTCGAATTTGCACAGGGCGCGGTCGGGGCCGGGCGCGGCATGTCGGCGTTCGGCATCAAGGGCGGCATCGGCACGGCGTCGCGTGTGGCGGGACCTTACCGGGT
Source organism: Cupriavidus sp. (assembly GCA_031180665.1). Taxonomy (GTDB): domain Bacteria; phylum Pseudomonadota; class Gammaproteobacteria; order Burkholderiales; family Burkholderiaceae; genus Cupriavidus. The sequence goes on from JAPSLP010000013.1 coordinate 83,824, forward strand.
GGGCGCGCTGGTGCTGGCCAACTACGGAACGCCGTCGATGCTGACCGTCGCCGGCAGGCGGGTCGGCTCCGAACTGGCGCAGCGGCTGGCCGCGCCGGCTGTAACGGACGCCGCTGCGACGGGCGCCTTTGCAACGGAAGCTGCGCCCGCTGCAACGGAGGCGGGGCGGGCCGCATCGGACGCCACTCAGACTGCCGCTGAAGCCGAGCCGGAGAAGGGCTCGATCATCATGATCGTCGCCACCGACGCGCCGCTCGATTCGCGCCAGCTGGGACGACTGGCGCGGCGCGCGGGCGCGGGGCTGGCACGTACCGGTTCGGTCTACGGCCATGGCTCCGGCGATATCGCGCTGGCCTTCAGCACCGCCTATACCGTGCCGCACGATGCCGCCACGCCGATGCCGGCGGTCGCGATGGTCCACGAGACCGCGCTCGATCCGCTGTTCCATGCCGCTGCCGACAGCGTCGAGCAGGCCATCCTGCATGCGCTGTGGCACGCCGCGACCGTCAGCGGCCGCGACGGCCACTGCCGCCGCAGCCTGCTGGCGCTGATGCCCGAATTGAATTCCGCCGACTGAACCGCGCGCCGCCGCTGCGCGGGGCGCGCGCCATTCCCATGAAGATCCTGATTTCCACCGATATCGAGGGCGTCGCCGGCGTCTTCCATCCCGAACAGACGCGCCCGGGCAACGGCGAGTACGAGCGCGCCCGTGCCTGGATGACGCGCGAGGCCGATGCCGCCGCGCGGGGCGCCTTCGCTGCCGGGGCCGAGGCCGTCTGGGTCAATGACTCGCATGGGGGCTTTCGCAACCTGCTTCCGGACCTGCTGGACCCGCGCGTGCGCATCGTGCTCGGTAAGCCGCGCTACGCCGGCATGATGAGCGGCATCGAGCAGGGCTGCGACGGTGTGCTGATGGTCGGCTATCACGGGCGCGCGCAGGGGCGCGGCATTCTGGCCCATACGATCAACAGTAGCGCGTTTGCCAGCGTGAGCCTCAATGGCATCGCACTCGGCGAAGCGGGCCTGTATGCCGCGCTGGCGGGCGAGGCCGGTGTGCCGGTGCTGATGGCGAGCGGCGACGATGTCTTCGTCGAGGAAACGTCGGCGCTGATGCCCTGGGTGCGCTATGTCGCTACCAAGTGCGCGCAGGGGCAGGGCGCCGGAGACTCGATGACGCCCGCCGCCGCCTGCGAGGCGATCGGCGCGGCGGCGCAAGCCGCGGTCCGCGCGCTGCGGACCGATCCGGCCGCGGTTCCGCCCTTTACCATCGCAGGGCCGGTGAACTGCCAATTGCGGACGCTGACGCCCGCGCATGCCGACCTGTTCTGCCAATGGCCCACGCTGCGGCGGCTCGATGGTGTCACGCTGGACTTCGACGCCGCCAGCGTGTCCGACGCGGTGCGCATGCTCAACTGCCTGTCCGCGATGGCGTTCATGCTGCGCTAGCGCGTGGCGCCCTCGTGCGATAGCGCATCGAACGCCGCACCAGTTCAGCCAAGTGCAGGTGCTTGGCAAGCCTGAAGAGGGGCGGCAAAGCCAAAAAGAGCGCGTTTTTGCCGTGCCGCATGCCGCGACGGGTCAACACGTTTTCGTCACTCATGCGCGGACAACCGAGCGTCGTTAACGACGAAGCCTGATTTTCCGTGCACAAGACCTGATTTTCCTTACGAAAGAAAGAACTGGCGGCGAATTTTCGGCAGCCGAATGGTATTTGGCCGCCGACACTTGCCCACGAGCACCGGCGGAGGAATGCACCGGTGCCGCGTCCCGCCGCAGGTTGCCCGTCCGGCGGGTCCCTCTCTCTTCGTCAGGAGTCATCATGGCTGGTACTCGTATTACCGGTTCGTCCACCATCGTCGCGTCGCGGCCGCCAGATCATCGCCCGAACGCACCCGGCAACCGTGGAACGATGGGGATGCAGCCTAATGGAAATCCGGCTCACATCCAATTTGTCTCTACCTCAGAGCGGGTTCGGGGCTCACTGGACCTCCAACCGCGGGCCGGCGCCTGGGACGCCGTGCTGGCGTTCTTCGGCATACGAAAGGCGCCGCCCATGCCGAAGCGGCCGGCTAGCGAAGAGGCCCGGCCGGATCCGGCCAAGCTGGCGCGCGAGAACGCTACCGATCTCGTCCCCGTCAACAGCGAGCCGGTGCCGGTGGAGCCGGCAAAGCCGTTCCCGATCCTCGACCTGCCCTTCGAGTTGCTGTGTGAGGTAATCGCTCATCTTCCACCTGGCAGTCGCCATTTCCTTCTTGACGATGCCGGGCCATTGGGGTCGACCTGCAAGGCTTTCCATGCCGCTGTCGAAGCCGTGGCGAACAGCGACAAGCACCGTGACGAGGATGCCGTCGCCCGCCGTATCGGCGGCATCCGATGGCAGCGGCAAATTACGCCGATGCTCGATGAACTGCCCAACGCCAGGCCGTCTATCCGGGAATGGGCAGTCCGTACGCTGGTCACCATGACAAACGTGGTATCGGCAGGGGCCCGGCTGAAATGGATGGTGGGGGCGCTCGAACGGGCGAAGGCTCACTCGAGCCTTTGGGAGCTGGAGGTAATGCGCCATCTTGCGCGTCATTTGCCCCATACCGACACGGCGGCGTTGAACTTGTTGACCGAGCGGGCTGTGCAGTGGGTTCCCGCCAACGACGAAGAGCGGTTTGCGCGAACTAGAGTTCTGGCACAACTGGCGCAGCGGATCAGCCCGAACGATCTTCCTGGTTCAGTGCGTCGATGGGAGTCGATCTATCAGCTGTTCGCCACGGCACCAGATCTGCGCTACGAAGACTACCTGACATTGCGGGGGCTCGAAGCGGGGCTGGCGAATCTCAAGCAGAGGTTCCGCTGTTCGTTCAATGTCGGGCATCCCACTGGCCTCCTGCTGAGCATGCTTCGTTTGATCAAACGTGTCGATCGCCGCGAGGCGGACCCATATCTCGCAGCTTGCACCGCCGCCGAACTTGAGCGCATTGCGCCACCAGAACCTCTGCCCGGTACCGTTCCTCCCCCAAATCCACTGCGTGCCTACAGCAGCATCATGGTCCGCAAAGTACCGCGAGCGGAGCGCTTGCCCTCGCACCTTACCTAGATGGTTTCAAAGAATGAGCGGCTGTTTATGGGTGTTCCATGGCCACGCAGTGGGGCGTCGCGCAGGTGGCAAGGCAGCCGCGAACGTTGTCAGCGTCACGAATAGTCGCAACAACCGGAGGAGACGATGCAGATTCACGGGTTCAGTTCCGAATGCGCATATAGGAGCGATGACGAATGGGATGACGCCGGAGAGGACCGTCGGCAGCAGCGCCGCGATTTTCTTCGGAATGACACGACGTCATGCGAGTTGTCTAATGGGCGCGGATTCGCTCTGCGCGCGCCAATGGAAAATCAAATAATCAGTGCTGCATCGGCAAACGGGAAGGGAGGCCCCGATGCTGTGGTGCCGGAGTCTTCCAATCGCGCGACGGACAACGTTGTGGCGAAACCCGCTCCGTGCAGTCAGTTTGCTGTCGGCGAGCATGCAGATGACCCATCTTGGCCGCCGAGCTTCCTGACCCAAGCCAAGCTAGCGAAAGCCAAAGGTTGGCATTTGCTCAATGAGGTGACATTCGGCGCGTGGGGCGCGGCGACGGCCACCCGGGCCGCAATTCAAATTGGCACGATCGCCACCGGACAGACCGACACCTTATCAATCAGCTCTCATTTGCCCGCCGGCAACGAAGGCGCCCTGGTCGGCGGCATATTCGCTCTGATCGAGGCTTTTGGAACTGCCCATCTGATATGGAAGGCAGGCCGAAGGAAGGGTGAGTTGGAAGCCGTTATGCGCGAGCATACTGATGGGCATACGCGGTTTGTCAATGGCGATCCAGCACGCGACACCGAGATTACGGAACTCTTCGATGAGAAGCAAGAAATAGAGAGGCAACTCAAGACTTGGCCTCGTGATGAATCGATGACGCCATTGCCTGAAATCGCTCATGCCTCCGACCCGACTGCGCCGCCCCAACGATTTGATGATCGCCAAGCACGCCTGAGTAGTATTCGCTCGGACCTCCGAGAACACGCGCTCGACCTCGTCGAAGACCTCGAACACTACATCCAATACGAACAAGCCGCCAACGAACTCGGCCAGGCCATCAACAACGTCCATGCGATGGGCATTGCGGCTGCGCGCGACGTGGTGATCCAGTTGGGCGCGAATGCTTGCAACTACGCCGTGTCCGCCGCAAAGCTGGGCGCGCCGGGGGTCGACATTGCCGCCGCCGGCGTTGCCGGCGGCGCGTTCGGCATGGCGATGGGTGCCTTGCACATGGGGGCTGGCGCCGTCAGTTGGTACCAGTCCCAGCGCCGGCTGGATGACGTACAAGCGGCGCGAAACCGAGGGTTGGTCTGGCAAGCTGCCGAGAGCCGGCAACAGCAGGTACTGCGTCTCGCCAATGATCCGCTGCGCATCCCGCAAGTGCCTGCTGCCGTTGCGCAGGAGCCGATGGCCGCTGCTGCGCCGGCCATCGCGCCACCGACGGACCCCGACAAGCAGGCAGATATCCAGCGCGCCAACGACATGATCGAAGTCGTGCTGCACCACCGCGACCAGGCGTTCCGCGTCATCGAGGAGGACGAGCGGCGGAATATCTGGCGTTCCAAGGTTCGCATGGCATATGGCGCGTTATCGATCGCGATCGGCGCCGGCGTGATCGTCGCGACGACGGTATTCGCGCTGGTGCCGCCGGTCGGTCTGGTATTGGGGGCGGTGGCGCTGCTTGCCGGCACCTGCTGGCTCGTCTTCGGCTCGGGCAAGAACACGAACGACCGGAGCAAGGACAAGGGCCGGGCGGAGGGCGACAAACAAGCCATCGCCGACGCGAAGCGGATCGTCGGCCAGCAAGGTCAGCCGACCATCGAGCAGATGCGCAATAACAGGTTCCTGGCCATCGAAGCGATGCTGAGCGCGCTGCGCGATCGCAACCGGCCTGTGACAAGACAGGCATTGACCGATGCATTGATCGACCTGGGCATGGGGCCGGCTCTGCTCCAGGCGCTGGAATTGGGATCGTCCGTCCGCCTCGACGAGACCTATAAGAAGGACAGAGAGGACATGTTGAAGAAGCTGCGTTGCGGCGCCACGCGAAAGGGCGTGCAAAAGCGTGAAAAAGAGCGGCTGGAAAAGATGATCGAAACCATGCCCCTGCGCACCGACGAAGCGATGCTGGAGCCGCTGCGGCACCTGTTCCAGGACGTTATCGAAGGCAAGACATCGATGCGTCAGGAGTACGAACGCCGCGTCGGGTTCTTTGCCTTCATGCGGGCAAAGCTGCAGGAAACATTCGAAGGGCGCCCACTACTGTCGGCGCAAGCGCCGGACGCAATGCCGGACTCCGCCGCGCGGTCGACAGGATTGGGGGCCAATGCCGCCATGTCGGCGGACATTGTTCAATAGACCGCGCCTCAGACCTGAGGCGGGAGGAGTACACGGCCAGCGACTAAAGCCGTGGCTGTAGCTGTTGCTGCGCCAGCGGCCGCAGCAACAGCTACAGCTACAGGCATCAAGCCACCGGCAACGTCTTGCTGAACACGCTGACTCCATCCAGATCGCGCAGATCCACCGTCAGCGCCTTCGTCGACGGATCGATATTGACCTCGCCGAAGAACTGGAAGCCCGCGTAGGGCGACAGGTTCGCCTGCCCGGCAGGCGGCGCCTTCTGGAAGACCAGCTGCGGGCCGAAGGTCGCGTCGAGCTGGTTGGGGCCGAAGGTGCCGGCGTTCAGCGGGCCGGCGACGAATTCCCAGAACGGCGAGAAGTCGGTGAACTGGGCCTTCGACGGATCGTAGTAATGCGCGGCGCAATAGTGCACGTCGGCGGTCAGCCAGACCACATTGGGCACGCCCTTGATGGCGCGCAGCAGTCGCGCGGTTTCCAGCTCGCGGCCCAGGGCGGCGCCGTCGTTGCCGTTGGCGATCGCTTCCCAGCGGGCGTTGCCGGCCGCGTCCTTGCCGTCCGGTACCCAAAGGCCGATCGGCATGTCGGCGGCGATGATCTTCCAGGTGGCCTGAGATTGCTTCACGCCATTGACCAGCCATTCGAGCTGCTCGTTGCCGAGGAAGACCGTGTCGCCGTTCTCGGTGGTCTGCAGGTTGGCGGTATTGCCGCCGCGATACGTGCGCATGTCGAGCACGAACACGTCCAGCAGCGGGCCGTAGGAGACCTTGCGATAGAGCGTCTGCTCCGCCGCGGTAGCGCCGATCCGCATCGGCGCGTATTCGCGGAAGGCCTGGGTGGCGCGGGCCACCAGCGTGGCGATGTTCTTCTCGGTGTAGCGCGCGTCGGCGCTCAGGTCCTTGGTGGGCGACCAGTTGTTGGTGACCTCATGGTCGTCCCATTGCCAGATCTGCGGCACTTCGGCCGAGAAGCGGCGCACGTTCTCGTCCATCAGGTTGTAGCGGTAGCGGCCGCGATACTCGTCCAGCGTTTCGGCGACCTTGGAGACCTCCGGCGTCACCAGGTTCTTCCATACGCGGCCGTTCTCCGCGGTGGCTTCGGCCACGATGGGGCCGTCGGCGTAGATGGTGTCGCCGCTGTGCAGGAAGAAGTCTGGCTCCCGGCGGCGCATCGCCTCGAAGATCTTCATGCCGCCGAATTCGGTATTGATGCCCCAGCCCTGGCCCGCGACGTCGCCACCCCAGACGAAGCGCACGGGGCGATTGGCGTCGGCACGCGGCGTCGTGCGGAACTGGCCCGGCACGACCACGCCGGTCGCGTGCGGGTTGTCGATGCTGTCGTAAGCGACGCGCAGGAAGATCGATTCGCCGGCCGGCAGTCCCGACAACTCCACGCGCCCGGTGAAATCCGAGGCCGCGCTGACGGTAGGGCCGAGCACCTTGCGCGGATTGCGGAAGCTGTCGGTGGTGTCGTACTCCACGCGCAGCTGCGCGGGGCGGTCGGCGCGGGCCCAGACCACCGCGCGCCCGCCGCCCACATCGCCGATCTGGATGCCGTACGGCAGCTTGGGTCGCTCGCTGTCGGGCACGATGACCGCCGGTGCCTCGGGCGAGTCGTCGGAGCCGCAGGCGGTCAGGCCCAGGCTGGTGCCGAGGCCGAGCGCGCCGGTATGGATCAGGAAACGTCGACGGGGGTAGGGGGATCGGGTCATGTCCTGCCTCTCGGTGTGGAAAGGAAAGGCAGGACCTTAGCTGGCGATTGCGAAAGAATGATGAAAGCCGGCACCGGGGGCAGATCGCCCAAGCAGGATGGCATGGTCGTTGCGAAACACCGGTTCCTGCGTACCACAATCAAGGAGACGGCGATGAATCCCTCGCAACCCGGCACCAATCAGGGCGGTGCCAGCATCGTAGGATCGGGCGTCGGAGAAGGGCCCGGCCCGGAAGTCATGGCGGCCTCCAGCCTCGAGGACACCAAGGTCTATTCGTCCGACGGCGAGCACGTCGGCGAGATCAGCGAAATCATGCTCGACGTGCCGCGCGGCCGCATTGCCTATGCCGTGCTGACCACCGGCGGCTTTCTGGGCATGGGCGACACGCTGCACGCGATTCCGTGGAACGCGCTGGTGATGGATACCGACGAGAAATGCTTCCGCCTCGGCCTGACGGCCGACCGCATCAAGTCGGCGCCCGGATTCAATAAGGACCAATGGCCACGCATGGCGGACCCGCAGTGGGGAACGCAACTGCACCAGTACTACGAGCGCGAGCCGTATTGGCTGTCGGGCGGCGGCACGCTGTGAGATCGACGGCGCGTCCCGCGGGCGGTCCATGCGGGCGCGTCGTTCTTACAGGGGCATGTAATTCCGCAATGGCCAATGCGGCCGCAGGCGGGGCGCCTCGAGTCGCAGGCAGTCCCCCCTAGATCACGCTCTGGCCGCGTAACGCGGCCAATTGCTTGGCATCGATGCCGAATTCGGCATAGCCAGACGGGTGCATCGCGCAGGCGCACGATGGCCTCGGGTGCCGCGAAATGCGGGTCCTGCGCGAGGTCCGCGATCGGGCTTCAATCGAGGCGCGTGCCGGTCGCCTTGACCTGCGCCGCCCACCAGGCTGTCTCGCTGCGGATCTGCGCCGCGAATGCTTCGGGGCTGTTGCCGACCGGTTCCGCGCCAAGTTCGGTCACCCGCTTGCGCATCTCCGGCGTGGCCAGGATACGGGCGCACGCCTCGTGCAGCTTGGCGATGACTGGCGTGGGCGTGCCGGCCGGCGCCATCAGGCCCTTCCACGCGGTGACCAGATAGCCCTTGACGCCGGCCTCGTCGAAGGTCGGCACATCGGGCAGCGCGGCGGCGCGCTTGTCGCTCGCGACCGCGATCGGCCGCAGCTTGCCCGCCTGCACCTGGGCCAGCAGCGCCGGCATGTTGTCGATCATCAGGTCGATATGGCCCGCCATCAGGTCGGCGACGGCCGGGCCGCTGCCCTTGTAGGGCACGTGCTGCATCTTCAGGCCGGCGGTGCGGTTCAGCAGTTCGCCGCCGAGATGCGCAACGGTACCGTTGCCAGGCGAGCCAAACGACAGCTTGCCCGGATGGCTGCGCGCATGAGCCAGGAACTCGGACAGGTTGCGCACCGGCAGCTGCGCCTTCACCGCCATCAAATTGTGCTCGCGCGCCAGCACCGTGACCGGCGCCAGATCGCGCGCCGGATCGAACGGCATCTTGCTGTACAGGCTCGGATTGATCACGGTCGGCCCGGCCGCGGCCAGCAGCAGCGTGTAGCCATCGGGCGTCGCGCGTGCGACGCTCTCGCCGGCGATATTGCCGCCCGCGCCGGGCTTGTTCTCGACCACCACCACCTGGCCCAGTTCGGCCTTCAGGCGATCGGCGAGCAGGCGCGCCAGGATATCGGAAGAACCGCCGGGCGCGAAGGGCACCACCAGGCGGATCGGCTTGCTCGGATAGGGCGCTTCGGCGCGGGCCGCGCCGCTCAGCGTGCCGGTGCCGATCGCCAGCACCATCGTGGCGACAAGGGTCTTGAACATGGTGTCTCCTGTTGTGTTTTATCGGCCGGGCCGCTGGAACGAACGTCTGTTCGAGCGTCTGATCAAGCGCCGGCCTGCGCCAGCGTGCGCTTGGCGATATTGAGCTGGTGAATCTGGCTGGTGCCCTCGTACAGGCGGAACAGCCGAACATCGCGATAGAAGCGCTCGATGCCGTAGTCGGCGATATAGCCGTAGCCGCCGAACATCTGTACGCAGCGGTCGGCGACCCGTCCGCACATCTCCGAAGCGAAGTACTTGCAGATCGAGGCCTGCATCGTGACGTCCTCGCCGCGGTCGCGCTGGCGCGCGGTTTCGAGCACCAGCGCGCGCGCCGCATGGATCTCGGTCTGGCAGTCGGCGATCATCGCCTGCACCAGCTGGAAGCTCGACAAGGGTTCGCCGAACTGCTTGCGCGTGCTGACGAAGCGAATGGCGTCGTCGAGCATGCGAATGGCCGGGCCGATGCACAGCGCGGACAGATGGATCCGCTGCTTGTTCAGCACCTTCATCGCCGTACGGAAGCCCTGGCCCTCGACACCGCCGATCAGATTGGCGGCGGGCACGCGGCAATCGTCGAAATGGACCTCGGAGACCGGCGAGCCTTCCTGGCCCATCTTCCGGTAAGCCGGCCCGGTGCTCAGGCCTGGCGTGCCGCGCTCGACCAGGAAGGCCGAAATGCCGGACGCGCCGGTGGTATCGGGGTCGGTGCGCGCCATCACCGTGAACAGGCCGGCAATCGGCGCATTGGTGATGAAGCATTTGGTGCCGTTGATCACATAGTGGTCGCCATCGCGGCGTGCCGACGTGGTCAGCGCCGTCGCATCCGATCCGGCCTCGGGCTCGGTCAGCGCGAACGAGCCGGTGATCTCGCCATTGGCCAGGCGCGGCAGATAGCGCTGCTTCTGCTCGGGCGTGCCGTCGGCGACCAGCGCTTCCGAGCCGATGCCGGTATTGGTGCCGACGCGTGCGCGGAAGGCCACCGAACACTGCGACAGCTCGATCGCGGCCAGTACCAGTTCTTCGGTGGTCATGCCGGCGCCGCCATAGGCCTCCGGAATCGAGAATCCGAACAGCCCGATGTCTGCCATTTCCTTCACTAGATCGGTCGGCACCTCGTCCCGCGATGCCACCTCGGCCTCGCGCGGCACCAGCCGCTGCTGCACGAAGCGGCGCAATTGCGCCAGGAATGCGGGGTAGGTCTCGGGGTCTCGGATCATCGCTATGGCTTCCTGTTTCGGTGGGCGGTGGACCGCGGGAGATGTTCCGCGGACCGGCATCGGATGGAGAGGCAGCGTAGCAATGCAGGCAGGAATAGTGGATCGTTGTTTCGCTATCTTGAACGACGTGGCGGTGCGGGGGCCGTCAGGCGCGCTATGATCGAGGTCAGCGAGGCGATGCGCGCGGCGCGCCGCCACTGGTCTGAACCCTTCCCGAACGCCGCCCCGATGGCCGCACGCTCACATCATCCCGATCCGGCCTTCGCCACCACGCTGGCGCACGGGCTGTCGCTGCTGCAGTGCTTCGGCATTGGCGACAGCGTACTCAGCAACAAGGAACTGGCCGAGCGCACCGGCCTGTCGCCGGCGACCGTCAGCCGCCTGACCTACACGCTGGCGGCTCGCGGCCTGCTGCGCTATGACGCGCAGCTGCGCCGCTATCGGCTGGGCTCGACCACGCTGGCGCTGGGCTACCCGCTGCTGGCCACGCTGCGGATCCGGCAATTGGCCCGGCCGCTGATGAAGCAGCTGGCCGACGAGATCGATGGCTCCGTGTCGCTGGGCCTGCGCGACCGCACGCAAATGGTCTATGTGGAAACGAGCCGTGGCCACGATGCCATGGCGTTCCGGCCCGATATCGGCGCGACGCTGCCGATGTTGCCGACCGCGATCGGGCGGGCCTGGCTATGCACTGCGTCGCACCAGGAGAGCGCCCCGGTGCTCGCGGCACTGCGCAAGGCCGATCCGGCGGAATTCCGGCGGCAGGCGCCTGCGCTCGAACGCGCTCGGGAAGAGATGGCCGAGTTTGGTTTCTGCACCTCGCGCGGCGAATGGCAGAGCGACATTCACGCCGTGGCGGCGCCGCTGCCGACGCGTATCGATGGGGAAGTCATGGTGTTCAACTGTGGAGTGCTGGGCGTGCGGATGACGCCGCGCAAGCTCGAGCGCCAGATGGGGCCGCGCCTGCTGAGGATGGTCGCCAAGATCGAGGCTGCGTTGAGGAAGAGCCGATGACCCGCTCTGGTTCGCGCGCCGGTTCGCGCGTCGGTTCACGCGTCGGCTCACGCGTCGGCTCACGCGTCGGCTCACGCGCGAGCGCGGCGCAATCTCAATCGCGTTCGAGCGAGCCGGCCGACAAGGACCGGCAGTTCGCCGCCACGCTGGCGAACGGCATCGACATCCTGCTGGCCTTCGACAGCGGCGATGCGATGCTCGGCAATGGCGATTTCGCGCAGCGTACCGGGCTGTCCAAGACCACCGTTGCCCGGCTGACGCATACGCTGACGGCGTTGGGCTATCTACGCCACGACACCGTGCTGCGCAAATACCGCCTCGGCGCGGCGGTGCTGTCGATGGGTTACCCGCTGCTGGCCAGCATGCATTTGCGTCAGCTGGCGCGGCCGCTGATGAAGGCGCTGGCCGACCGCCTGTCCGGCGCCGTGTCGCTTGGCATCCGCGACCGCACGCAGATGATCTATGTCGAGACCGCGCGCTCGACCGACAGCCTGATCGTGACGCCGGAGATCGGCGCCGCACTGCCGATGCTGACGACCGCCATCGGCCGCGCGTGGTTATGCCACGCCCCCGCGCACGAACGCGATGCGGTGCTCAACCAGCTGCGGCTGCAGGACCCTGAAGCCTTCGCCCGCGCCGAGCCGCGGCTCGCGGATGCTCGTCGCGACCTGGCGCGGCAGGGCTACTGCGCGAACCGCGCCGAATGGCGACCCGAGGTCTACGGTTTCGCGGTGCCGATGTGCCAGCCGGTCGGCTCGCAGCTGTTCGTGCTGAACTGCGGCGTGCCGGTCGGGCAGGGCAGCTTCGCGGCGATCGAGAAACAGGCCGGGCCGCTATTGCGGGCGTTGATGCTCGACATCGAGAGGATGCTCGGCTTGCGGTAGTGCGCGTCACGCCCCCGGCATCAGCGATGCATCGTTCAGGTGTTCGCGCTTTTTGCCATGCAGCGCCCATTGGTCGGCATCGGGCAGCGGCGGGTCCGCCATCGTGACGCTTGGCCAGATCGCCGAGAGGCGTCGATTCAGGTCCAGATATTCCCGCTCGCCTTCCGCCAGCTCGTAGTCGCATTTGATGGCGCCAAGCGGACATACCAGTGTGCAGACCGTGCAGTTTACGCACACGGTCGGGTCGATGACCATGAAGTTCGGCCCCTGGTGGAACGCATGTACCGGGCAGGCTTGTGCGCACTCGCCGTAACGGCAGTTGATGCAGGGCTCGGTCACAACGCAGGCCATGGCGTCTCCTGTGGAAAGGCGGCGGCGCGTGCCGCCGCGTGTCTATCGGCCAGGTCAGGAAGCCGCCGGCGCCTGAAAACCCGCCGTGCCGAAGAAGACGTTGGGCTTGCGGTAGACCGCCAGCAGCAGGCAGCCTTCGTCGGAACGGGTTTCGTGCAGTGAGCCGGGCTGGCGCCAGACGAACTGGCCGGCGCGACAGATGCCGTCATGATCGTAGAACGAACCCTCCAGCACATAGCTCTGCTCGATCTCGGGATGCCGGTGGAAAGGCAGCACCGCACCGGGTTCCCAACGCAGCAGCACCGTCATCTCTCCCTCGGCATCGTTGCGGTACAGCACCTTCATCCAGATCTTGTCGAACTGCGACTTCTCCCACTCCAACTTGGAGGGATCGACATACACCGAACCGCCGATCGTCGGTTCGAGCTTGCCCTTCAGCCGCTCGCTGAAGTGTCGGTTTTCCAGCATTGAGGTCTCCTGTCAGTCGAAAGGCCGGCTTTCCCGATGGCAGCCGACGGCGAACACAAGGCTTCGCTGAAAGGCAATGTAGGATCAAGTTTCCCAAAGGTCAACCCGATAACGCCCATTTTCCCGTTGAAAGCGCGTTTTACGCCGCAAAAGTTTCATCGTTAACCCTTCCTTTCTTGTATTTGTTTCCTAGCTGTCTACCATTCCCGCAGCGGTACCCATGAATCCTGCGCCGGCGACGGCCGCATCAATGGAGGCATCGATGGAAACTCTTTCGGAAGACAGTTCAGCGCCAGCGGTGGCGTTGGGGCGAACGACGGCGACGACGAATGGCCGCATGCGGCAGGTGGTGACCGCCAGCGTGATCGGCACCATGGTGGAGTGGTACGACTTTCTGTTGTATGGCACCGCGGCGGCGCTGGTATTTAACCGCCTGTTCTTTCCCGCGATGGATCCACTGATGGGGACCATGGCAGCGCTCGGCTCGTTCGCTGTCGGTTTCATCGCAAGGCCGCTGGGTGGCGTGGTATTTGGCCATTTCGGCGACAAGATCGGCCGCAAGACGATGCTGATGACGACCATGTTCCTGATGGGCGGCGGCACCTTCCTGATTGGTTTGCTGCCGACGTACGACCAGATCGGCCTGTGGGCTCCCGTGTTGCTGATCCTGCTGCGCATCGTGCAGGGCATCGGCATCGGCGGCGAATGGGGCGGCGCCGCCTTGATGGTGATCGAGCACGCGCCGCGCGACAAGCGGGGCTTCTATGGAAGCTTGGTGCAGATCGGGTTTCCGCTTGGCATGCTCGCTTCCACCGCGGTGTTCGCGTATCTGAGCCGCATGCCGGACGCGCAATTCCTTGCCTGGGGTTGGCGCGTGCCCTTTTTGCTCAGCGCGATCCTGGTCGCAATCGGCTTCTATGTGCGCCTGAAAGTCGCGGAGTCGCCCGTCTTTGCCGCCGCGCAACGGGACGAGCAGGCGCCGCGCATTCCCGTGCTGGAGGTGCTGACCCGCCATCGCCGCAACCTGTTGATCAGCATCGGACTGAAGGTGTGCGAGGTGGCATGGGTCTATATCCTCACGGTATTCGTCGTGGTATATGGCACCACGGTGCTGAAGTTGCCGAAGGCCGTGATCCTGGACGGCGTGTTGCTTGGCGCCGCGCTGGAATTGGCGACGATTCCGCTGTTCGGGCATCTGTCGGACCGCTTTGGGCGCCGCAGCTTGTATTTCATCGGATCGGTGTTCACCATCCTGGCTGCGTATCCGCTGTTCATGGCGATTCAGGCCGGCAGTCCATGGATGATCGCGCTCGCGATCGCCATCTGCATGAATCTGGGGCATGGCTCGATGTATGGGCCGCAGGCCGCGCTGCTGCCAGAACTGTTCGGCACCAAGGTGCGCTATAGCGGCGCGTCGCTGGGTTGCCAGGTCGCGGCCGGCATCGGAGGCGGCCTGGCGCCAATGGCGGCGACGGCCCTGCTGGCAAGCCAGGGCCACTTCCATGGCGTGGCGGTGATGATCGCTGTGCTGGGCTTGACGACCTTTGTCGCGACATGGCTCACAAGGGAAACTTCCGGAGTCAGTCTGTACGACAGCTGAAGGCGGTTCCCGGGGGCGCGACCGGCCTGGCTCCGGCGCGCACCGCTGCGGTGCAATGCGCTTACAATCCCGCTCGGGGGAGCGGGCCCGTGTTTCCCCATTGTCGTCTTTGGTGCAGCGGGCGAACGGAACAGAGCGATGACAGCCAGAACAGTTCGGAGACCATCTTCCATCACCAAGGCCGCCCAGCGACGGCGCGACGCGGCCCCGCAACCGAGCGACGACGAAGAGGCAGTCTGCATGCGGCTGCGCGCGGCCCGCGTCGCCCACGGGTTGACGCTGGAGGCGCTAGCGGAACTGTCTGGATTCACCAAAGGCTATCTGTCCAAGATCGAGAACGGCAAGAAGGCGCCGCCCATCGGCTCGCTGGCCCGCATCGCGCGCGCGATGGGCATCGAACTGAGCTATTTCTTCGTCGAGCCGGGCGACACCGATGGCGCCCTTGTGGACGGCGGCGACCCCGCAGTCTCGGTGGTTCACCATTGGGAGCGAAAACCGGTGGTCCGCGGCGGCAGTGCATTCGGGTACGACTACGTCAGCCTGGCGCACAAGAAGGAACGCAAGCACATGGACCCGTTCATGTTCACATTCCCGTCGGAGACCGATCTCGACTTCTTTTTCGAGCACCCGGGGGAGGAATTCGTCTATCTGCTGTCGGGGAAAGTCGAGTTCGAATTCAAGATCAAGGGTCGGCTGCAGCGCTGCATTCTCGAAGCCGGCGACAGCCTGTACTTCGAATCGAGCACGCCACACCGGGGCCGCGCTCTGCAGGGCGATGCGCAGGCCATCGTGGTGGTGATGGAGTCCGCCGACGCGCACGCGGAGCGGTGAGGCTGCAAGGTGCCACACCGGCTTGCGTGCCGGTAGAACGCATGGCGCGGTGTTGTTGTCTATTAGGAAACATTGTCCTATGATTGGGAAACTCTGACAGACAACAAAACCAGACCAGCAAGGAGACACACCATGCGCGTTGCAGTCGTGCTGTACGACCGGATCGAACCGATTGAGTTGGCCGTCATCGGCACGCTGTCGATGGCGCGCCGCGTGAGCGAGGCGGTGTCCTTCTTCACGGTGTCGCAGTCGGGCGGCATGGTCACGCTGCAGAATGGCCTGCGTGTCGATACCGATCACGCGTTTACCGACGCGCCAGAAGCCGACGTCGTCATCGTGACGGGCGGACCGGGCTGGCGCGACCAAGTGGAAAACCCCGCGATGCTCCAATTTCTACGGCTGCGGCACGCCGCGGGGCAGCGTATCGCCAGCGTCTGCACCGGCGCGCTGATCGTCGCGGCGGCCGGGCTGCTGGCCGGCAAGACGGCGACGACGAAGGTGCCGGTGACCGGCGCCGAGCAATGCCCGGTGACCACGCTCGGCAACCGGCATCCCGATGTTCAGGCCATTCCGGCATTGATCGTCGACGAGGGCGACGTCATCACCGGCGGCGGCGTGACGCTTGGCATCGATTTGACGCTGTACCTGATCGGCAGCTATCTCGGTGAGCAAACGCGTCAGGAGACGGCCCGGATCATGGAGTACCAGGCGGCAGCGCAGGCCAACCAGGACCGTTTGCCCACGGTTCGCGGACATTCCATGTCGGGTTCCGGCGTCGCGCCCGCTTCGGCGGGAACGGTGGGCGCGTAGTCGTCGGCAGGGCGGGCGGCGGTTGGCGGCCCGCCGTCTATCGCCCTGGCAGGTCGAGGCAATCGTAGCCCCGTCACGGCCGCACCGATCGGTCTGGCGCCCCCCGGCTTGCTGCATTGCCGCAGGCCTTCTCATTCGCAGTCCGTGGCTCCCCACTTGCTGATTCCCAAAATATTCCGCGTTGCAGCATCGCGACGACTCGCGCGATTTGCCGCGCATTATTGCGAAATCGGATTCAATCCTCCAATTCATTGACTTGACCTTGCGCAAACAGGCCTCTACGATCGCCGTCCTATAGCCATTGTGTTCGTATTTAGAACGTTAGTTCGGCATGCGGCAACAAGCGATACCTTTCGGCATGTTTTTGGAGACAGATCTTGAGCAAGGTCGCCGGGTTCTTTACGGAACTGATGCGCCGGTATTTGCCGGACCCCTTCGTTTTCGCCATCGGGCTGACGCTGCTGAGCATGGCGATGGCCATGCTGGTGCAAGGGCAGGCCGCGCCGGCCGTGATTCTCGAGTGGGGCAAGGGCTTCTGGAATCTGCTGGCGTTTACCACGCAGATGGCCGTGATCCTGGCGATGGGCTACGTGCTGGCGACCGCGCCGCTGGTCGATCGTTTCCTCGACCGCATCGTCGAACGCGTGGCGACGCCGCGCGGCGCGGTGATCGTCGCCACGTTGGTCGGCGGCATCGGCAGCTATCTGAACTGGGGCTTCGGGCTGGTGATCGGCGGCATCGTTGCGCGCAAGCTGGCGCTGAAGGTCAAGGGCGTGCACTACCCGCTGATCATCGCCGCTGCCTATAGCGGCTTCACGCTCTATGGCCTCGGCCTGTCGGCCAGTATCCCGGTACTGATTTCCACGCCGGGCCATCCGATGGAAAAGCTGATGGGCGTGATCGCGCTGAAGGACACCATCTTCTCGACGCCGATGCTGCTGACCAGCCTGGCGGTCATCATCACGCTGCCGCTGCTCAACGCGATGCTGCACCCGCGCGACGCGAAGGACGTGACTGAAATCAATGCGCAAGCCGAAACGCGTGCGGAGCAGGCCGGGGCGGCGAGCGGCCACAGCATGGGGCTGGAGAACACGCTGGCCACGCGGATGAACAACAGCCGGTTGCTGAGCCTGGTGATCGGTGTCTGCGGGCTGGCCTATGTGGGGCTGTATTTCACGCAGGGCGGCACGCTCGATCTGAATCTGATCAACTTCCTGATCCTGTTCATCGGCGTGCTGCTGCTAGGGACGCCGGCCAATTACGTGGCCAAGCTGAACGAGGGCATCAAGACGATTTCGGGCATCATCCTGCAGTATCCGTTTTATGCGGGCATCATGGCGGTGATGGCCGGATCGGGCCTGGTCGACACCATCTCGCGCGTGTTCGTCGATATCGCGACGCCGCAGACGCTGCCGTTCTGGGGCCTGGTCAGCTCGTTCTTCATCAACTTCTTCGCGCCCTCGGGCGGCGGCCACTGGGTCATCCAGGGGCCGTTCATGATCGATGCGGCCAAGGCAATCGGCAGCTCGGTCGCGCAGACCTCGATGTCGGTGATGCTCGGCAACGCCTGGAACGACCTGGTGCAGCCGTTCTGGATTCTGCCGGCGCTGGCGCTCTCGAAGCTGAAGCTGAAGGACGTGATGGGCTACACCGTGATCATGATGTTCTGGGTCGGCCTGATCTACATCGTCGCCATGCTGGCGTGGGGCGCGCAGATCTGACGATCCGCAGGGTGCATCGGTCAACGCGCTTTCCCAACGACAACCCAGGAGACACCATGCCGTACCTCATCGAGACGTTCGACAAGCCCGACCACCAGCACGTGCGCAAGGCCCAGCGGCCGGCGCACCTGGACTTCCTCGAAGCCAACAAGGCGCTGCTGCTGGCCTGCGGTGCCAAGCTCAACGACGATGGCAGCGACGCGGGCGGCGGTGTCTATATCGTCGATGTCGATACCCGCGACGCGGCGCAGGCGCTGATCGAAGCCGATCCCTTCCATCAGGCGGGCCTGTTCGCCGAAGTGCGGATCACGCGCTGGCGCAAGGCCTACCTCGACGGCGTCTGCTGTCTCTGACATCCCGATCGATCGGACCGCACAGGCCGGCGCATTGGCGCTGGCACCGCGGCGGGTCCGTGCCGGAGGTTATCCCCGATGCGATGGAAACAACGGCCGGAAGGCTCCAACTGGGGCGATTTCGGCGCCGACGACCAACTCGGCCGTCTGAATCTGATCACCGCGGACAAGGTCCGCGCTGCGGCGCGGGAGATCCGCAGCGGCCGCACGTTCTGCCTGTCGCTGCCGCTCGATCTGCCGGGCGGCAATGCGCTGAACGTGCGCCGGCATCCGCCGGTGCTGCGGCCCACCTATCGCGACGACATTCCTTACGTCAATTTCCCGCTGGCCAAGGTCGATGCCAACGCGCTGGACGTGCTCAGCGACGATCAGGTGCTGCTGTCGCTGCAGTATTCGACGCAGTGGGATTCGCTGGCGCACGTCGGCGCGCTGTTCGATGCCGACGGCGACGGTGTGGCCGAACGCGTCTACTACAACGGCTTCCGGCCCAATGCCGAGATCGTCGGACCGGTCGACTATGCCGAGGCCGATCGTTTCGCCGCCCATCCCTGCGGCCACGAGCACAGCCACGCCGATGCGCTCGGCATCGAGACGCTGGCCGTGCATGGCGTGCAGGGCCGCGGCGTGCTGGTCGATCTGGCCGAGCATTTCGGCCGCGAATTCCGCACCGTCGGCTACGACGACCTGATGCGCGCGATGGATGCCGACCAGGTCGCGGTCGAGACCGGCGACATCCTGGTGCTGCGCACCGGCTTCGCCGAGATGGTGCTGGAGATGGGCGGCAAGCCCGATGCGCACGCGCTGCATCACAGCTGCTGCGCGCTCGACGGGCGCGACGAGCGGCTGCTGCAATGGATCACCGATGCCGGCATCGCCGCGCTGGCCGCCGACAACTACGCGGTGGAACGATTCCCCGCTCGCCCGCCGGCGCCGGGGCAGGGCGCGGTGCCGATGCTGCCGCTGCATCATCACTGCCTGTTCAAGCTCGGCCTGCCGCTGGGCGAGCTGTGGTATCTGCGCGATCTCGCAGGCAGCCTGCGCGCCGAAGGGCGTTCGCGCTTTTTCCTGACCGCGCCGCCGCTGCGCCTGCCCGGCGCGATGGGCTCGCCCGTGACGCCGATCGCCACGGTATGACCTCGCTGACTCAATCCACCGTACTGCTACAACAAGGAGATCGCCATGCTGTTCATGGTTGAAATGACCGTCCGCATTCCCCATTCGGCCGACCCGCAAGCCGTCGACAAGCTCAAGGCCGACGAGAAGGCGCTGTCGCAGCAGCTGCAGCGCGAAGGCAAGTGGCGCCACCTGTGGCGGGTGGTCGGCCAGTACGCCAACGTCAGCATCTTCGATGTCAAGGACAACGACGAGCTGCATACGTTGCTGACTTCGCTGCCGCTGTACCCGTATATGGAGATGAAGGTCACGCCGCTGGCGCAGCACGGATCGGCGATCGCGCAGAACTGATGCCCGGGTCGATCTCTGTCCCAAGAACCGCAGAAACCCGCTGAAAACCGCTGAGAAATACCAGGGAGCCGCTTCCGCCATGCCTTTCGCCGACCTTTCCGACGTCCGCCTCCACTACCAGCTCGATGGCGATCCGAGCCTGCCGGTGCTCGTGCTGTCCAATTCGCTGGGCACCAACTTCGACATGTGGCAGCCGCAGATCGCGGACTTCTCGCGGTATTTCCGCGTGCTGCGCTACGACACGCGCGGCCACGGCCGCTCGTCCGTGCCTGCCGGCCCCTATACGGTCGCCCAGCTGGGCGGCGACGTGATCGCGCTGCTCGATACGCTGCAGATCGAGCGTGCGCATTTCTGTGGGCTGTCGATGGGCGGCATCACCGGCATGTGGCTGGGCCTGAACCATGCAGCGCGGCTGAACAAGCTGGTGCTGTGCAATACGGCGGCCTACATCGGCCCGCCGGAGAACTGGACGAACCGCGCCGCGGCGGTCGAGCGCGATGGGGTCGGATCGATCGCGGCCGCGGTCGTCGATAAATGGCTGACGCCGGACTTCGCCGCGGCGCATCCGGAGCTGGTGCAGCAGCTACGCGCGATGCTGAGCGCGACCGATGCCGCGGGCTACGCGGCCAATTGCCGCGCCATTCGCGACAACGATCTGCGCGCCGACATCCAGCGGATCGCGGTGCCGACGCTGGTGATCGCAGGCTCGGGCGATATCCCGACCCCGCCGTCCGATGGCCGTTATATGGCCGAGACGATTCCGGGGGCATCCTATGTCGAACTGGAGGCAGCGCACCTGTCGAATCTGGAGCAGGGGAAGCGTTTCACGCAGGCGGTCGT
The DNA here is from genome assembly GCA_031180665.1 of Cupriavidus sp. Taxonomy (GTDB): domain Bacteria; phylum Pseudomonadota; class Gammaproteobacteria; order Burkholderiales; family Burkholderiaceae; genus Cupriavidus. The sequence goes on from JAPSLP010000013.1 coordinate 104,351, forward strand.
GGATTTTCTGACCGGCGCCTGAAGGCGCCCGCAGAGGCCGCCGCAACAACGCCACGTCGTCCCCGCGCAGGCGGGGTGCCAGTGTCGATGCAGCCGCTGGACCCCTGCATGCGCGGGGGCGACAGACTCAGTCGACCTTCGCACCCGAACGCTTGACCACCGTCGACCATTTGCGGATCTCGCTGTCGACAAACCGCGTGGTCTGTTCCGGCGACATCGGCATCGGCTCCGAGCCGCGGTCGACGATGAACTTGTGCAGCTCCGGCGATTGGAGCGCCTTCACCGTTTCGGCATTGAGCTGCGACACGATGGCCGGCGGCGTGCCGGCCGGTGCCATCAGCACCGCCCATCCGAGCGCCTCGAAGTCCGGCACGCCTTGCTCCTGCACGGTCGGCACATTGGGCAGCTGCGGCACCCGCTTGCCGGCAGTCACGGCCAGCGGCACCGCCTTCTTCGACTGGATCAGCGGCAAGGCCGCGGTGATCGAGTCGACCATCACGGGAATCTGATTGCCGAGGAAGTCCGCCTGCGCGGGGCCGCTGCCCTTGTACGGGATATGGACCATAAAGATGCCGGCGCGCGCCTTCAGCATCTCGGCCGACAGATGCTGCGTGCCGCCGATGCCGGCGCTCGCGTAGCTCAGCTTGCCTGGCGCCGCCTTGGCCTTGCCGACCAGATCGCGCAGCGACGTGATGCCGGACGCGGGCGTCGACAGGAAGACCAGCGGCACCGAGAACACGCCCGAAATCGCCTGGAAATCGCGGCGCGGATCGTAGCCGATCGACGCGTAGAGCGTCTGGTTGATCGCCATCGCGCTGCCGGCCATCACCAGCGTATAGCCATCGGGCGCGGCGCGAGCGGCCAGTTCCATGCCGATATTGCTGCCCGCGCCCGCACGGTTCTCGACCACCACCGATTGCCCAAGCTGCTTGCCCAGCCGTTCGCCCAGCGCGCGCGCGAAGATGTCGGTCGCCTGACCGGGCGGGAAGGGGACGATCAGTTTGATGGGACGTTCGGGGTAGGCGGCGTGTGCCGCGGCGCTTGCCATCAAGGCAATCGCCGCCAGGCACGTGATGCGTGGCTTCAAGTTTGTCTCCTTCCAACAATGTCATCGGTGTGGCACGGATGCCAAGTGCAGAAGATAGCATCCTGTCCGTCCACACGACCGTTGAGCCTATCAATATCGCGAATGTGCTGCTTCTTCGTATTGCGATTCGACGCGACCTCGCTCATGAACTGTTCCATGCATTGACATGGGACGCCATGAAACCCGACCACCGAGAGTCGAACTCGTTCGAAGCGCGAGGCCGGGCAAAACGCATCGAGCAGCTTGCGGACAACTTCGCGGCGGCGTTGCTGATGCCGAGCCAGTCTCTGCAGCAACTGATCGACCCGCGGCGATGCTCGGATATCGACCATCTCGCCGACGTCGCCGCTGACTTGCGCGTGTGTCCCATTGCGCTGGCCTGGCGTCTGTACAACATGAAGCGTATCGACGCTGCTACGCGGGAAGGGCTTCGCAAAGAGCGTCAACGATCCAGTGCAAGTCGCAAGCCAAAGCGCTTCTCGGACAGCTTCGTCAGCATGCTTCACACTGCCATCGATCGCGGCCAGCTCTCTGCCCGCAAGGCGGCCAAGGCAATGGGCATGAGCCTGCCGATGCTGAACGACCTGTTCGCCGAGCATTCGCTGCCGGCACCGTTCGAGCTATGAGGGTCGACATCGCATGGCGAAGGTCAGGGTGTTCGTCGACACCAACATCATCCTGGAAGCGTTCCGGACGGGATGCTGGTTGAAGAATGGCTGGGTGAGATCAAGATGAAGATTCGGCTCGGAAATTTCCCGTAGCCGCTTCCCTCCGAGGGAAGGCCAGCCCGCGGTCAGCGTATTCTCGCCGCCACGCAGGCCGCCCAGGACCGCCTGCAGGGAGGAAGGCTGAGGTCTTTGCAGTACACTATGCCGCTCGCGGAGGCATCGTGTCCTCCGCTGCCCGCAGCTCTTGTCCCGATCGTCGATGCGCCGGTTTTTTCTGATCCTCCTGGTATTGCTGTTGCCGCTCCAGTCCGCCTGGGCCGCGGCCACCGCGTATTGCCAGCATGAGCAGCGGCCGGCCGCCAAGTGGCATCTGGGACATCATCAGCACCAGCATCGCGGCGATGGAAAGGCCGAGGCCCAGACGTACGGCAAGGCCGATCACGGGTCCGTGCTCGAGGCCGACAACGGGCCCGATCACAATGCCACCACCAAGGCCGACGCCAATCACGGCACCGACGCCAAGGGCCTGTTCGATCCCGACTGTGGCACCTGCCATCTCGCTTCGCTGCCGTTTGCCTGTCCCGAGCCGGCGATCCTGCCGGCTCTGCGCCTGCCGCGGGCCGTGCTGGTGGCGCACGATTTCCATTACACCTCGCTCCATCCCCGCGCCCCCGATCGCCCGCAGTGGCTTCGTCTCGCTTGAGCGGCGAGACGACCGGTTCGATTTCTCCTGAGTTCCCGTCTCGCCGAATTCCCTTGGTCTCTTTTCCAGGTGCGATTCGATGCGACGATTCATTGTGCCGCTGTGCATGGCGGCGATGCTTTGCGGCGTGGCCCGGGCCGGGGCTCAGCCATACCGGCAGCCACACCCTCAACTACCGTTACCTGCGCCCGAACCCTCCGCATGGCCACGCGAGGCCGCTGAGCCGCTGACGCTCGACACGGCGCTGGCGCTGGCCGCGGCGGGCAATTTCTCTCTTTCCGCCGCGGCCCGGGAGCTCGACGCTACCGAAGGCGCGATCCGGCAAGCGCGGACGCTGCGCAATCCCGAAGTGGCGCTCGCCATGGAGGACACGCGACGCGAGTCCCGCGTCACCACGGCCCAGGTCAATCTGCCGATCGAGCTGGGCGGCAAGCGTGCCGCGCGCATTTCCGCAGCAGAGCGGGGACGCGACGTTGCCCAGGCGCAATGGCGCAGCACCCAGGCCGATCTGCGCGCCACCGTGATTGCCACCTTCTTTGGCGTGGCGGTGGCCCAGGAGCGCGTCAGGCTGGCCGCCGCCTCGGTCGACATCGCGCGCAAGGGCGCCGACGCCGCGGCCAGGCGTGTCGCCGCGGGCAAGGTCTCGCCGCTGGAGGAGACGCGCGCCGCGGTGGAGCAGGCCAATGCCGAGCTTGAACTGGCCGACGCGACTGCGGAACTGCAGTCCTCGCGGCAGGCGCTGGCCGCGCTGTGGGGCAATGCTTCGCCGCAATTTACCGAAGTGCACGGCGATCTCGATGCGCTGCCGTCCCGTGCCGCGCCGGAGCAACTGCTGGCCGCGCTGGAAGAGTCGCCACTGCTGCTGACCAGCCGTCTCGAAGTGGGACGCCGGCAGGCACTGGTCGATGTCGAACGCAGCCGCCGCTATCCCGACATCACCGTCAGCGTGGGTACCAGGCGCGAGAACGAGGCCAACCGGACCATGCCGGTGCTGGGCGTGGCGATCCCGCTGCCGCTGTTCGACCGCAACCAGGGCAATCTGTACGAATCGATCCGGCGCGCCGACAAGGCCGCGGACGAACTCCTCGCCAATCGGATCCGGCTGACCAACGAGCTGCAACAGGCGAGCAACCAGCTGGCGGTATCGCGCAGCTCGGCGCAGGCGCTCAAAGCCACCGTGCTGCCCGCGGCCGAGCGCGCCTATGAGGCCGCGACGCGGGGCTTCGAGGCCGGCAAGTTCGACTTCCTGAACGTGCTCGACGCCCAGCGCACGCTGTTCCAGGCGCGCATCCGCTACCTCGGCGTGCTGGCCCGCGCCTATCAGGCGGCCACCACCATCGACCGCATCGTCGGACGCTAACCAGGACCGAATTCGATCATGGCAATCACACCGAAGCAAAAGGCCGCCATCGCGGCCATTCTCGCGGCCGGCACGCTGGCGACCGCTGCCGTGCTGCTGACCGGCCGCCCGGGCACGGAGCCGCACGACGCCCAAGGCGACGCGCATGGGCATGGACATGCGCATGGCGCCGGGCACGGGTCCGCCTCCGCCACGACGCCGGCCGGGGACAAGCCTGCCGACGCCGACGCGCCCATCGCGCTGACCGACGAACAGATCCAGCGCGCGGGCATCGCCATCGAGACGGCCGGCCCCGCGACGATCCAGTCGGGCCTGCAGTTTCCCGGCGAAATCCGCTTCAACGAGGACCGCACCGCGCATGTGGTGCCGCGTCTGGCCGGCGTTGCCGAAAGCGTGCCGGCCGCGCTGGGCGAGCAGGTCAGGAAGGGGCAGTTGCTGGCGGTGATCGCCAGCACCGCGCTGTCGGATCAGCGCAGCGAGCTGCTTGCCGCGCAACGGCGCATGGAACTGGCCCGCGCGACCTACCAGCGCGAACGCAAACTGTGGGAAGAAAGGATCTCCGCCGAACAGGACTATCTGCTGGCAAAGGCGGCGCTGGAGGAGGCCCGCATCGCCGTGCAGAACGCGCAGCAGAAGCTGACCGCGGTCGGCGCCACGGCTTCGGCGACAAGGCTCAACCAGTTCGAGCTGCGCGCGCCGTTCGATGGCGTCATCGTCGAGAAGCACCTGGCGCTGGGTGAAGCGGTCGCGGACAACGCCAACATCTTCACGATCTCGGACCTGTCCACGGTCTGGGCGGAATTCGTGGTTTCGGCCAAGGACCTGGAGCACGTGCGGGTCGGCGAGACGGCGCGGATCCGGTCGGCCGCGTCGGACGGCAAGGCCGAAGGAACGGTCTCGTATGTCGGCTCGCTGCTGGGCGAGCAGACCCGCACGGCCAAGGCCCGCGTGACGCTGAAGAACCCGAACCTGGCCTGGCGGCCCGGCCTGTTCGTCACGGTCGAAGTGCTGAACGACAAGGCCACGGTGCCGGTCGCGGTGCAGGCCGACGCGCTTCAGGAGGTCGACGGCAATCGCGTGGTGTTCGTCGCCGGGCCGAAGGGGTTTGTCGCGCAGCAGGTCGTGGCGGGACGCAGCGACGGCCAGCTGGTCGAGATCCGCGACGGGCTTCGCCCCGGAGCGCGCTATGCCGCGCGCAACAGCTTCGTGCTCAAGTCCGATCTCGGCAAGGACGCTGCCGGGCACGAGCACTGATACGGGAGATCGCCATGTTCGAACGTGTCATCCGTTTCGCCATCGCGCAGCGCTGGCTGGTGCTGCTCGCCGTGCTCGGCATGGCGGTATTGGGGGCGCTCAGCTACACACGCCTGCCGATCGACGCCGTGCCCGACATCACCAACGTCCAGGTCCAGATCAATACGTCGGCGCCGGGCTATTCGCCGCTGGAGACCGAGCAGCGCATCACCTATCCGATCGAAACCGCGATGGCCGGCCTGCCGGGCCTCGAGCAGACCCGCTCGCTGTCGCGCTACGGGCTGTCGCAGGTCACCGTGATCTTCAACGAAGGCACGGACATTCATTTCGCGCGCCAGCTGGTCAACCAGCGCATCCAGGAGGCCAGGGAGAGGCTGCCCGCCGGCGTGTCGCCGGCCATGGGGCCGATCTCGACGGGACTGGGCGAGATCTATCTGTGGACTGTCGAGGCCGGGGAGGGCGCGCGCAAGCCGGACGGTTCGCCGTACACGCCGACCGACCTGCGCGAGCTGCAGGACTGGGTCGTCAAGCCGCAATTGCGCAATGTGCCGGGCGTGACCGAGGTCAACTCGATCGGCGGCTTTGACAAGGAATACCTGGTCGCGCCCAGCCTGGAAAAGCTCGCCTCCTATGGATTGACGCTGGCCGATATCGTCAGCGCGCTCTACCGCAACAACGACAATGTCGGTGCCGGCTATATCGAGCGCAGCGGCGAGCAGTATCTGGTGCGTGCGCCGGGCCAGGTACGCAGCGAGGCCGAAATCGGCGACGTGATCGTCGGCAGCGCGCAGGGGCAGCCGATCCGCGTGCGCGATATCGCCGAGGTCGGCATCGGCAGGGAGCTGCGCAGCGGCGCCGCCACCGAGAACGGCAAGGAGGTGGTGCTCGGTACCGTCTTCATGCTGATGGGCGAGAACAGCCGCGCGGTGGCGCAGGCGGTCGGCGAGCGGGTCGACGCGATCAACCGCACCTTGCCCAAGGGTGTCAGCATCGTACCGGTCTACGATCGGACCCGGCTGGTCGACAAGGCGATCGCCACCGTCAAGAAGAACCTGCTCGAGGGCGCGGTGCTGGTGATCGTGGTGCTGTTCCTGTTCCTGGGCAATATCCGCGCGGCCATCATCACAGCGCTGGTGATTCCGTTGTCGATGCTGTTTACCTTCACCGGCATGGTCGGCTACAGGATCAGCGCGAACCTGATGAGCCTGGGCGCATTGGACTTCGGCATCATCGTCGACGGCGCGGTGGTGATCGTCGAGAACTGCGTGCGGCGGCTGGCCCATGCGCAGGCGCATCGGGGCAGGCCGCTGACCCGGTCGGAACGCTTCGAGGAGGTCTTTGCCGCCGCGCGCGAGGCACGGCGGCCGCTGCTGTTCGGCCAGCTGATCATCATGATCGTCTATCTGCCAATCTTTGCCCTGACCGGGGTGGAAGGCAAGATGTTCCACCCGATGGCCTTCACCGTGGTGCTGGCCTTGCTGGGTGCGATGCTGCTGTCTGTGACCTTCGTGCCGGCCGCCGTCGCGCTGTTCATCGGCGAGCGCGTCGCCGAGAGGGAGAACCGGCTGATGGCATGGGCCAGGCGGCGCTACGCGGTCTGGCTGGAGCAGTCGCTGGCCAATGCGCCCGTCGTGCTGACCTTTGCCGGCGTGGCCGTCGTGCTGTGCCTGGCCATGGCCTCCCGGCTCGGCAGTGAGTTCATTCCCAATCTGAACGAGGGCGATATCGCGATCCAGGCGCTGCGCATTCCCGGCACCAGCCTGTCGCAGTCGGTCGAGATGCAAAAACAGCTCGAAACGACGCTGATGGCGAAATTTCCCGAGATCGAACGCGTGTTCGCGCGTACCGGCACGGCGGAGGTGGCCTCCGATCCGATGCCGCCCAATATCTCCGATGGCTACATCATGCTGAAGCCGCGCGCCGAATGGCCGCAGCCCGTCAGGACGCGCGAGGCGTTGCTGGAGGCGATGCAGGCGGAGGTCGCCAGGCTGCCGGGCAATCGCTACGAGTTCTCGCAGCCGATCCAGCTGCGCTTCAACGAGCTGATCTCGGGCGTGCGCTCCGACGTGGCGGTCAAGGTGTTCGGCGACGATCAGGCGGTGCTCGACCGGACGGGCGAACGCATCGCGGCGGTGCTGCGCAACGTGCCGGGCGCGTCCGAGGTCAAGGTCGAACAAACCACCGGCCTGCCGATGCTGACCGTCGACATCGACCGGCACAAAGCCGCGCGCTACGGGCTGAACCTCGCGGATATCCAGGACGCCGTGGCCATCGCCATCGGCGGCAAGGAGGCCGGCATCTTCTACCAGGGCGATCGGCGTTTCGACATCACGGTGCGGTTGCCCGATGCGGTCCGGCAGGATATCGAAGCGCTGCGCCGGCTGCCCATCGCCTTGCCCAAGGGCGGTGGGGGCGACGCGCGCGTCAGCTATATCCCGCTGTCCGAGGTCGCCACGCTGCAGATCGCGCCAGGGCCCAACCAGATATCGCGCGAGAACGGCAAGCGGCGCGTCGTCGTCAGCGCCAATGTCCGCGGCCGCGATATCGGCAGCTTCGTGCCCGAAGCGCAGGCGGCCATCGACAGCGCGGTCAGCATGCCGGCAGGCTACTGGCTGAGCTGGGGCGGCACCTACGAACAGTTGCGTTCCGCCACGGCGCGGCTGCAGATCGTCGTGCCGGTGGCCTTGCTGCTGGTCTTCGTGCTGCTGTTCGCGATGTTCAACAATATCAAGGACGGCATGCTGGTGTTTACCGGCATTCCCTTTGCGCTGACCGGGGGCATCCTGGCGTTGTGGCTGCGCGGCTTGCCGTTGTCGATCACCGCCGCGGTGGGCTTTATCGCGCTGTCGGGCGTCGCGGTGCTGAACGGCCTGGTGATGCTGTCGTTCATCCGCACGCTGCGCGACGAAGGCAAGCCGCTCGACGATGCGATCCGGCTCGGCGCGCTGACGCGGCTGCGCCCGGTACTGATGACGGCGCTGGTCGCCTCGCTGGGCTTCGTGCCGATGGCGATCGCCACCGGCACCGGCGCGGAGGTGCAACGGCCGCTCGCCACCGTGGTGATCGGCGGCATCCTGTCGTCGACCGCGTTGACGCTGCTGGTGCTGCCGGTACTGTATCGCCTGGCGCACCGGCGCGATGAAGCCCGGGCAGCCGCCGCCGTGTCCCAGCCGGCCTGAGCGCCGACGGCCCCGTCTTTCATCCGTACATGCCGCCGGCGATCGCCGGCGGCGTCCCCATATCCGCTTCCTGTCATCGGCGTCATCCGACGGCCGATGGCGATTGTTCGTCTCCATTGAATAGACCTGCCAATGGCAGCCGGATTGTAGACCCGCGGCGCAGCCCACAGAATGCGCCAACGACGGCAAGGTGCCGCGGCGGAGAACCGGATCATGAAACTCACCATCAACGACACCGAGCACGACCTGCAGGTCGACCCGGAGATGCCCCTGCTTTGGGTTCTGCGAGACGCGGCCGGCCTGACGGGCACCAAGTTCGGTTGCGGCATGGCGCAGTGCGGCGCCTGCACCGTCCACGTCGACGGCGTGGCGCAGCGCAGCTGCGTGTTGCCGGTCTCGGCGGTGCAAGGGGCGCGGATCACGACCATCGAGGGACTGTCGACGGGCGGCGACCACCCGGTGCAGCGGGCCTGGGCCGAACTGGACGTGGTGCAGTGCGGCTATTGCCAGTCGGGTCAGATCATGTCGGCGTCCGCGCTGCTGCGGCAGAACCCTGCGCCGACGGACGCGGACATCGATGCGGCGATGTCGGGCAATCTGTGCCGCTGCGGTACCTACCAGCGCATCCGCGCGGCGGTCCACCGCGCGGCCGAGCTGTCGCGGGAGCGGGCATCGTGAAGGCCCCGCTCGATGTCTCGCGGCGCCGTTTCCTGGCCGCCGGCGCGGTGCTCGGCGGCGGGCTGGTGATCGGATTCTCGGTGCCGTCGGTGCGCCGGCTGGTGGAGGGGCAGTTCAGCGAGGCCGCGATGGCAGCCGAGCCGGCGCCGTTCATACCGAACGCATTCCTGCGCATCGGTGCCGACGACAGCGTGACGGTATTGCTGGCGCATTCCGAAATGGGGCAGGGCGTCTGGACGTCGCTGGCTCTGTTGATCGCCGAAGAGCTCGATGCCGACTGGACCCGCATCCGCGTCGAGCATGCCCCCGCCGCACCGGCTTACGGCATCGCGATGCTCGGCGGCATGCAGGGCACCGTCGGCTCGCGCAGCGTGCGCAGCGAATTCATGCGCTACCGGCAGGCAGGCGCAGCGGCGCGGGCGATGCTGGTGCAGGCGGCCGCGGCACGCTGGCAGGTCCCGGTGGACGCGCTGCGGACCGACAGCGGGGCGGTGCTGCACGATGGGCGGCGCCTGCGCTACGGCGAGCTGGTCAACGAGGCCGCGGCGTTGCCGGTTCCGGCCGCCGACGCGCTCCGCTTGAAGGACGCGCGCGATTGGAAGTGGATCGGCAAGGGCGCGCGGCGCCTCGATGCCGCCGACAAGATCACCGGTCGCGCCCGCTTCGGCATCGACGTCAAGCTCGACGGCCTGCTGACGGCGGTGGTCGCGCGTGCACCGGTATTCGGCGCGAAGCTGGTGTCCTTCGACGACAGCGCTGCGCGGGCGGTGCCTGGCGTCCGGCAGGTGCTGGCCGTTCCCAGCGGCGTGGCGGTGCTGGCCGACCATTACTGGGCCGCCAAGCGCGGGCGCGATGCGTTGAAGGTCGAATGGCAGGGCGGCGACACGGCGCTGGGCAGCGCCGCGCTGTTGGCGGACTTCGCGCGCCTGGCGCGCGAGCCCGGGCCGATTGCGCTGGAAGCGGGCGACGTCGACGCCGGCATGGCACAGGCTCATCGCCAGATCGAGGCGGAGTACCGGCTGCCGTATTTGGCGCACACACCGATGGAGCCGCTCAATTGCACCGTGCGGATCGGTCCGCAGGGCTGCGATGTCTGGGTCGGCACGCAGATGCAGACGCTGGCGCAGCGGACCGTGGCGCAGATCGCCGGGTTGGAACCCGCGCAGGTACGGATCCACACGACGTTTCTGGGCGGCGGCTTCGGCCGGCGGGCAGTGCAGGACTTCGTCGCGGAGGCGACGCACGTCGCCCGCGCTGCCGGCGCGCCGGTCAAGACGATCTGGTCCCGCGAAGACGATGTCCGCGGCGGCTATTACCGGTCCGGCTTCGTGCATCGTATCCGCGTCGGCCTCGATCGTGACGGCCGGCCGCGGGCGTGGCGGCACGGCATCGCCGGGCAGTCCAACCATCCCGAACGCGAGGGCATTCACCCGACCTCGGTCGAGGGCGTCGTCGACTCCCCCTATGTGCTCGCTGCGCCCGCCCACCGCGTCGTTGCCCATTCGCCGCGCACGCCGGTGCCCGTGTGGTACTGGCGTTCGGTGGGACACAGCCATGCGGCCTTTGCGATGGAGTCGATGGTCGACGAACTGGCGCATGCCAGCGGGCAGGATCCGGTCGCCTATCGCAGCCGCTTGCTGAAGGACGCACCGCGCCATCGGCGCGTGCTCGAGGTCGCCGCGCAGCGCTTCGGATGGGAGCGCCGGCCGCAAGCCGGGCGGGGACGCGGTATTGCCGTGCACGCGTGCTTCGGCAGCGTGGCGGCGCAGGCCGTCGAAATATCGCTGCAGGACGGCGCCATTCGCGTCCATCGCGTGGTCTGTGCCATCGATTGCGGTGTGGCGGTGAATCCGGACAACGTGCGGGCGCAGATGGAGAGCGCCATCGTCTACGGCCTGACCGCGGCGCTGCATGGCCACGTGACGATCGTCGGCGGCGCGGTGCGCGAATCGAACTTCCACGACTACCCCGCGCTACGGATGGCGCAGATGCCGGTGATCGAAGTCCATGTCGTCGACAGCGGCGAGAGCCCCGGCGGCGCCGGGGAACCTGGCACGCCGCCGATCGCGCCGGCGCTTGCCAACGCGGTGTTCCAGCTCACCGGCGCCCGGCTGCGCGAACTGCCTTTGACGTTGCCCCAGCGCGCTCGGACTCGAGCGAGCGCCTAACCCAGGAGCCCCAATATGTCGAACCACATTCCCTCGCATGCCGATGCGCCAAGCGGCGCCATGTCCGGCCTGTCGGCCTCCCGGCTGGAAACGCCGGCCTATCTGCTGCTGCGCATCGTCTTCGGCATCGTGATGATGACGCACGGGGTGCCCAAGCTGCTCGGCACCAGTCACGGCTCGATGGCCGATCCGATGGCCGGGGCGACGCGTCTGATCGCCGAAGTCCTGCACCTGCCCGGTGCGCCGGTGCTGGCGTGGCTGGTGGCCGTGCTCGAGACCTTCGGTGGCGCGATGCTGATCGCGGGGGCCTTCACCCGGCCATTGGCCGCGCTGATGACGCTGCAGATGATCGCGATCTGCTATATCCACCGCCAGCACTTCGCCTGGATCGATCGCGGCATGGAGTATCCACTGGTGCTGCTGGCCGTGGTGCTGCTGATCGCGGCTCGAGGCGGTGGGGCCTGGTCGGTCGATGCCGTGCTGCAGGCGCGCCGCCGCCCATAGGTGGGCCTGGCGGCCGCGCACCGCCTCGGCAAGCAAGGGGATTGACCGCCGACCGATCGATCTGTTAATTCTGCCGGACCTTCAATGCAGATCGATCCCCACGGCATGGACCGCTTCGACGCCTTGCAACTGTTTACCCGCATCGTGGAACTGGGCAGCTTCTCCGGTGCCGCCAATGCGCTCAATATTCCGCGCGCCACGGCCACGCATGCAATCAAGGAACTGGAGGCAAGGCTCGGCGCCCGGCTGCTGGAGCGCACCACGCGCCAGGTCCGGCCCACGCTCGACGGCCAGGCGTTCTACGAGCGCAGCAAGCGCGTGCTGGTCGAACTCGAGAATGCCGAGACCTCGCTGAGCAGCCACGCCACCGATCCGCGCGGCACGCTGCGGCTCGATCTGCATGGCACGCACGCGGCGATGATCATCCTGCCGCGCATCGGCGAATTCCACCAACGCTATCCGCATATCGAGCTGGTGATCAGCAGCGGCGACCGGCTGGTCGATCTGGTCGGGGAGGGCATCGATTGCGTGGTGCGGGCCGGCGTACCGCGCGAGTCATCGCTGGTGGCGCGGCGGCTGGCCAATCTTCCCGAGGTGATCTGCGCCAGCCCGGCCTATCTGGAACGGCATGGCGTGCCGCGGCATCCCGGCGAAATCGCCCAGCATCAGGGCGTGGGCTTCTTCTCGCGCAATCATGACTACCGCTACCCCTTCGCGGTCAGGATCGACGGCGAGGTCGTCGAGTACCTGCCGCGTGGGTGGATCACCGTCAGCGACGCCGAGTGCTATACGCAGGCCGGGCTGGCCGGTTGCGGGCTGATCCAGGTGCCGCGCTTCCGTATCGAGGACCATCTGCGCGCCGGCCGGCTGGTGCAGGTGCTGGCCGACTGGCCATGCCCGGAACTGCCGCTGTCGGTCATGTACACCTCGCAGCGCCAACTGGCGCCGCGGGTGCGGGTCTTCGTCGACTGGGTCTGCGCGCTCTATGAAGCGCGCTTCGGACCCGTGCGGGCCGGCGCCTGATCGCGGCGCCCCTGCGTCAAGCGCGATTGACCACCGGCAGCAGCGCGCCGTGAATGGCGCGGGCGGCGTCCGAGGCCAGGAACAGGATCGCGTCGGCCAGCGCCGCGGGATCGACCCAGCGCGAGGCATCGGCGTCGGGCATTGCCGCGCGGTTTTCCGGGGTATCGAGCACGCTGGGCAGCACGGCGTTGACGTGGACCCCCTGGTCGCGCACCTCGGCCGACAGCGCCTCGGTCAAACGGGCGAGCGCGTCCTTCGACGCGCAGTAGGCCCCCATCTGCGCCAGTCCGCGGGCGGCGGAGTTCGCGCCGACATTGACGATCTTGCCGCCGCCGGCGGCGATCATATGCGGCACCACCGCGCGCGACACGTTCAGCACGGTGCGCAGGTTCAGGTCGAACATCCGCTCCCACTGTGCATCGGCGCCTTCGCCGACGACCGGGCCCATGCCGAAGCCGCCCGCCAGATTGCACACCACGTCGATACGCTGGCAGCTGCCGATCGCCTGTTCGACCGCGCGCTTCACCGCGCCTGCGTCGAGCAGGTCGGCCTCCACCGCGAGATGCGAGCCGGCCGGAAGGGCGGGGCTGACGCCGGGGCGGTCGACCAGCACCAGGCGCGCACCTGCCCGCGCGAAGGCGTCGGCGACGGCGCGGCCGAGGTTGCCGGCCGCGCCGGTGATGAGGACGGTCTTGTCGTGGAAGTCGAATGCCATGTCGGATCTCCTGGGTATAAGCAGCGGCATCAGCAGCATCAGCAGCATCAACAGCGTCGGGTTGCATCGCGCCAATGCGGTCGGCGCCCAGTGTATGGCGACGCGCCCAACAGGATGTTGCGATTGCAGCTCGGGCTAACCCTGTGTCGCGGCAGAAAATTGCGGCATGGCGGCGCTGTCGGCGCTGTCGGCGCGGGCGGGCCGTCTACAGGTCCATCGGCATCGCGCTGGTGCACTTGATCTCGTCGAGGCAGACGCTGGAGCGCACGCCGCTGACCCCCGGAATCCGCATCAGCGTATCGAGCAGGAAGTCCGACAGCGACTTCAGGTCCCGCGCGACCACCTTCAATACATAGTCGATATCGCCCGTCACGGAGAAGCACTCCTGAATCTGGGCCAGTTCGGTGACCAGGCCCTTGAACTTCGACAGGTCGCGGATATGCCCGCGTTCCATCGTCACATGGATGAAGGCCACCACGCCGAAGCCGAGCATGGTGCCATCGAGCCGCGCCTCGTAGCGCTTGATGATGCCGCTTTCCTCCAGGCGGCGGTGACGCCGCAAAGTCTGCGCCGGCGACAGGTTGATGGCCTCGGCCAGTTCCAGGTTGGAGGCGCGGCCGTGCTCCTGCAGAACGTCCAGCAGGCGGCGGTCGGTACGGTCCAGTTCGATCGAATGCATCTTTATTTCTCCAAGGCGCGGATGGACGAAATGTTATCTCACATCCTAGGGTTTCCCTGTGCTTTTAACGAAATCCAATTTGGCGCCGCGAAATATAAACTGCATCGCATTGCCGCATGCGACAGACCGTCCCGCCGCAGCCTGGGCCGCCAAGGGCCGACGCCCGCAGCCCCGGTTCGAAGCATGCGCAGCCGAAATAATATTTCCCCGGCGGTGCCCCGGCATCCCCGACCCACAACCCACTTGCCAGAAGACGATATGAGCGATCTCTTTGACAACCCGATGCAGCTGATGGGCTTTGAATTCGTCGAATTCGCCTCGCCGACGCCGAATGTGCTGGAGCCCCTGTTCGAACAGATGGGCTTCACGCTGGTGGCGCGCCACCGCTCCAAGGACGTGGTGCTGTATCGCCAGGGCGACGTCAATTTCATCGTCAATCGCGAGCCGAACAGCCAGGCCGCGTATTTCGCCGCCGAGCACGGCCCGAGCGCCTGCGGCATGGCGTTCCGCGTCAAGGACTCGCACAAGGCCTACGCCCGTGCGCTGGAGCTCGGCGCGCAGCCGGTCGAGATCCCGACCGGCCCGATGGAGCTGCGTCTGCCGGCGATCAAGGGCATCGGCGGCGCGCCGCTCTACCTGATCGACCGTTTCGAGGACGGCAAGAGCATCTACGACATCGACTTCGAATTCATCGAAGGCGTGGATCGCCGCCCGGTGGGCCACGGCCTGAAGCTGATCGACCACCTGACGCACAACGTCTACCGTGGCCGCATGGCGTACTGGGCCGACTTCTACGAGAAGCTGTTCAACTTCCGCGAGATCCGCTACTTCGACATCAAGGGCGAATACACCGGCCTGACCTCGAAGGCGATGACCGCGCCGGACGGCAAGATCCGCATTCCGCTGAACGAGGAATCGCAGAAGGGCGGCGGCCAGATCGAGGAATTCCTGATGGAGTTCAACGGCGAAGGCATCCAGCACATCGCCTTCCTGTGCGACAACCTGATCGAGGTGATCGACAACCTGCAGCTGTCGGGCGTGCCGCTGGCGACCGCGCCGAACCAGTACTACTACGACAACCTGGCCAAGCGCCTGCCCGGCCATGGCCAGCCCGTCGATCAGTTGCAGGCTCGCGGCATCCTGCTCGACGGCACCACCGAAGGGGGCCAGCGCCGCCTGCTGCTGCAGATCTTCTCCAAGCCGCTGCTGGGCCCCGTGTTCTTCGAGTTCATCCAGCGCGAAGGCGACGAAGGCTTCGGCGAAGGCAACTTCAAGGCGCTGTTCGAATCGCTCGAGCGCGACCAGATCGAGCGCGGCGTGCTGACCGTCTGATCGGCACCGCCATCGGCACCAAGCCCGGCCGCTCGCGTCGGGATTGTTATCAGGGTCATATCCACCGACTGCCCGGCGCTACCCGCGCCGCGGCAGCGCACAGCCATAAGCGCCCGCCCCCATAGAGGCGCCCGGCTATCATTCCAAAAGAATGGGTAGAGGAAACACTTCATGCATGCAGACAACACGGACCGCTCGCTCCAGCGCGGCCTGAAGAACCGGCACATCCAGCTGATCGCGCTGGGCGGTGCCATTGGCACGGGCCTGTTCCTGGGCATCGCGCAGACCATCAAGATGGCCGGCCCCTCGGTATTGCTGGGCTATGCCATCGCTGGCATCGTCGCCTTTTTCATCATGCGCCAGCTCGGCGAAATGGTGGTCGACGAGCCGGTGGCGGGCTCCTTCAGCTATTTCGCCAACAAGTACTACGGCAACTTCGCCGGCTTCATGTCGGGCTGGAACTACTGGGTGCTCTATATCCTGGTCAGCATGGCCGAGCTGTCGGCGGTGGGCATCTATGTCCAGTACTGGTGGCCGGAGATTCCGACCTGGGTGTCGGCGCTGGCCTTCTTCCTGATCATCAACGCGGTCAACCTGGCCAGCGTCAAGTCCTTCGGCGAGACCGAGTTCTGGTTCTCGATCGTCAAGGTGGCGGCAATCATCGGCATGATCGGCTTCGGCGGCTATCTGCTGGTGTCGGGCGAGGCCGGCCCGCAGGCCACGGTCGCCAACCTGTGGCAGCACGGCGGCTTCTTCCCGAACGGCGTGTCCGGCCTGGTGATGGCGATGGCGGTGATCATGTTCTCGTTCGGCGGCCTGGAGCTGGTGGGCATCACCGCGGCCGAGGCCGATTCGCCCGAGAAGACCATCCCGAAGGCGACCAACCAGGTCATCTATCGCATCCTGATCTTTTACGTTGGCGCGCTCGGCGTGCTGCTGTCGCTGTACCCGTGGGAGAACGTCGCCAGCGGCGGCAGCCCCTTCGTGCTGATCTTCCACGCGCTGAACAGCAACTGGGTCGCCAACGTGCTGAACGTGGTGGTGCTGACCGCGGCGCTGT
>JAPSLP010000049.1 GCA_031180665.1 Cupriavidus sp.
ATACGCGCCGGCTGATGCTGATCGTCACCGAGGTCGAGGCCGAGGCCGAGCGCCAGGGCCACAGCGAGCGCGACAGCTTCGCCAACCTGATCCGCGCCTTCCTGGCCGAGTACGAGACCTCGCAGACGCGGCATATCGCGCTGATCAACGACGTCAAGTTCCTCGCCCCCGAGCAGCGCGACATCATCCTGAAGCGCGAGCGCGATGTGGTGGCGGCGTTCTCGCGCCAGCTGCGGCGGGCCTATCCGGAGCGGGTCACGCGCGAGAACCAGACCGCGCTGACGATGACGGTGTTCGGCATGATCAACTGGACCTTCACCTGGCTCAAGCCGGGCGGCAAGCTGTCCTACGCGGACTTCGCCGAGATGGTGATCGACCTGCTGGCGGGCGGGCTGCCAGGACACGCGCGCCTGACGCCGCGCCGTTTGCCGCGATAGAATGCCGCCTGCGCCGGGGACGACCCCGCGCCGCCGCGGGAAGCCCTTCCAGCTTCCACCCAAGCGGCGCCCGACCAACCGGGGACGGCCCCGATGCCTCGACACCATCGCAGCCCATCATGCCCTGGATCTACGTTCTGCTCGCCGGCCTCACCGAAATCGCCTGGGCCACCGGCCTCAAATACTCCGAAGGTTTCTCCCGCCTGTGGCCATCGGCCTTCACCATCGTGACGATGGTGGTCAGCTTCTGGCTGCTCTCGCTCGCCATGCGCGCGCTGCCGCTCGGCACCGCCTATGCGGTCTGGACCGGCATCGGCGCGGTCGGCTCGTTCGCGGTCGGCATCCTGGTGTTCGGCGAAGCGGCCAGCTTCTGGCGGCTGTTCAGCGCCGGCCTGGTGCTGGCCGGCATCGTCGGCCTCAAGCTGTCGTCGTAGCGGCGCGCGACCGCGGCGGGGGCGGGAACTTGCGCGCGGATCACGACCACTCGGCCTCCTCGCGCCGGCGCCGCTGCTCGCGGTCCTGCCTGAACATCTCCTCGAGCTCGTCGCGCGCCTGCCGCGCCAGCGACACCATCGTCTTCTGGTCGGTGTAATGCGGGTAGAAGCGGTCGATCGCGGCGATGTTGTGGCGGCGGAATTTCATCGCCGCGGCACGCGCCTCGGCCGGGTCCAGCCCGAGCCCTTCGAGCACGCGGCGGCCCAGCATCAGCGAGCCCTCGAACATCTCGCGCTCGAACAGCTCGACGCCGCGGTCCTTGAGCAGATAGACGTGCGACACGTGGCGGGCGCGCGCGTAGATGCGCAGATGCGGAAAACGCTGGCGCACGCGGTCGATCAGCGCCAGGCTCTCGTCCATGCCGTCGACGGCGACCACCAGGATCTTCGCCTTGGCCGCGCCGGCCGCTTCGAGCAGATCCATGCGGGTGGCATCGCCATAGAAGACCTTGAAGCCGAACTGCCGCAGGAAATCGATCTGGTCGGGGTCGTGGTCGAGCACCGTCACGCCGATGCCCTGGGCATACAGCAGGCGGCCGACGATCTGGCCGAAGCGGCCGAAGCCGGCGATCAGCACCGGATTGTCCTGCGGCTCGATGGTGTCGTCCGCTCGCTGGCGCAGCTTGCCGGCGCGCGGCGCGACCACCTGGTCGTAAGCGAGCAGCAGCAACGGCGTGGTGACCATCGACAGCGCCACCACCAGCACCAGCAGCGCGGCGATGTCCGGCGGCAGCAGCCCGGCCGAGCGCGCCACGCCGAACACGACGAAGGCGAACTCGCCGGCCTGCGAGATCAGCAGCGCGAACAGCAGGCGCTGGCCGCGCGCGATCTCGAAGCGCGGCGCCAGCAGCCGCAGCACCAGCACCTTGGCGCCGACCACCGCGGCGACCAGCCCCAGCACCTGCCACGGCTGCTGCGCCATCACGCCGAAGTCGATCGACATGCCGACCGCCATGAAGAACAGCCCCAGCAGCAGGCCCTTGAAGGGCTCGATGTCGGCCTCGAGCGCGTGGCGGTATTCCGAATCGGCCAGCAGCACGCCGGCGAGGAAGGTGCCGAGCGCCATCGACATGCCGACCGCTTCCATCATGGCGGCGATGCCGACCACCAGCAGCAGCGCGAAGGCGGTGAACATCTCGCGCATGCCGGTGCGGGCGATGAAGCGCAGCGCCGGGCGGACCAGATAGCGGCCGCCGACCACCACCGCGGCGATCACCGCCACCGCCTTGGCCGCGCCGATCCAGGCCTGGCCATCGGCAGGCTGCGGACCGTCGAGTGTCAGCATCGGCAGCAGCGCGATCATCGGGATCGCGGCGATGTCCTGGAACAGCAGGATGCCGAAGCCGGCCTTGCCGGCCGGCGTGGCGAACAGATTGCGCTCGCCCAGCGTCGCCAGCGCGATCGCGGTCGACGACAGCGCCAGGCCCAGGCCCGCCACCAGCGCGACCTGCCAGCTGGCGCCGAGCGCCGCGGCCAGTGCGCCGATCAGCAGCGCGCAGCCGGCCATCTGCAGGGCGCCATAGCCGAAGATGGTCTGGCGCAGCGCCCACAGCTTGCTGGGCGCCAGCTCCAGGCCGATCACGAACAGCATCAGCACGACACCGAACTCGGAGAAGCTCAGGATCGATTGGACGTCGGTGACCACCCGCAGCGCCCAGGGCCCGATCGCCGCGCCAGCGAGCAGATAGCCGAGCACCGCTCCCAGGCCGAAACGGCGCGCCAGCGGCACCGCCACCACCGCGGCGACCAGGAACACCAGCACCACGCGCAGCGCATCATGCGGATTCATGCGAACTCCAGCCGGGCGGCCGTAGCGGCCGGATCGGTCGGGCTGCCTTCATCGCCGTGGCCGAGCGCAGCCATGACCTCGGCGATCACGCGCTGCACGCCGGACTCGTCGAGCCGGTAGGCGTCGTGAATCGCGATCGGCGCCCGCCACGTCATGCCGCACTCCAGCGCCATCTGCTCCAGGGGCAGCAGGAACGACGCCAGCGGATGCCGGTGCACGCCTTCCGGCGAGTAGCCGTCCTCGGTCCCGCGCGTGCTGGCCACCACCAGGCACGACTTGCCGCGCAGCGCCGTGCCGCCCGGACCATGGGCCCAGCCGCGCTCGAGCACCTCGTCCATCCACAGCTTGAGCAGCGGCGGCACGCTGAACCAGAAAGTCGGAAATTGCAGCACCACGGTGTCGGCGCACGACAGCGCGCGCTGCTCAGCCACCACGTCGATGTCGTAATCGGGATAGCGGGCATAGAGATCGCGCACCTCGACATCGGGCAGCGCGGCGAGCGCCTCGGCCAGCGGCCGGTTCACGTGCGAGCGGCGGACGCGCGCATTGGCATAGATCACAACGATCGGTCGGGCGGGCATGGTGTGTAGCGGGCGTTACTTGGATTAGCGAGTTCGGTGACAGGGAAACACTGCAGCACGCTGCGGCGTTGCAACATTTCCACACCGGAAGGCCGCCGGATCCGCAAGCAAGTCATTGATTTCAAAAGGATTACGAGAATGCCAGCCGGCCCATGCCGCGCTCTGCGACGCACCATGCTTACGCCAAACTGACAAATGCACTACAATACTTTTCGCGTTGCAGCAAGATAGGATTTGCCCCATCCATTAGGAAAACGCATTCTGATGGTCTACTTTGACAAGTCTGCTTGCCGCGATGTGACGTTTATACCCTGAATCGCCCAAGGAACAGAAAGTGAATCCGCTCGAACTGAGCAAGGCCGTCGGTGCCCTCACCGACGAAGATCTTCGCAAAGCAGCCGCAGCCTCGCAGGCCGCCCAGCGTCCGACCATTCTGGTGCGCGAGCTGGGAGCCCAGCATCGCTCGCGCCTGCTGAAGCATTTTCTCGCCCTCGGCGAGGAAGATCGCCTGCTCCGCTTCGGCCAGTCGGTGGGCGACCATGTGATCGAGGCCTATGTCGACAGCATCGACTTCGACCACGACACGGTGTTCGGCGTCTACGACGAGCATATCGAGCTGGTCGGCGTCGGCCACTTCGCCAATCTGCGCGACAACGCGCAGGGCCGCGTGGCCGAGTTCGGCGTGTCGGTGTCGCAGAGCGCGCGCGGGCGCGGCATCGGCAGCGCGCTGTTCGAGCGCGCCGCGATCCACGGCCGCAACACGCATGTGCGCACGCTGTACATGCACTGCCTGTCGCGCAACGCCGCAATGATGCACATCGCCAAGAAGGCCGGCATGAAGGTCCAGTACGCCTACGGCGAGGCCGACGCCTACCTGGAGCTGCCGCCCGCGGACACGGTCAGCCGGCTGACCGAGGCGATCGACGAACAGGTCGCGGACCTGGACTACGTGGTGCGCCGCAATCTGCGCGACGCGCGCCGCTTCGGCCAGCGCTTCTGGCGCTCGATCATGCCGCAGAAGAGCACGGCCTGATCGGCCTCGAGACCAGCCGACAGGGAAACGGCGCGCCGACTGGCGCGCCGTTATTCATTTGGGGCCTGCCTGGGGAACGCCGCCCAGCCGCCCGGCGGCTCAGCCGCCGACCACCGGCAGCGCCGTGGTGTCCTTGATCGACTCGAGCGCGAAGCTCGAGCGCACGTCGATCACGGCCGGATGGGCCAGCAGCTGGTCCTTCATGAAGCGGGCGAAGTGGTCCATGTCCTCGACGTAGACCTTGAGCAGCAGGTCCATCTCGCCGGTCATCGCATGGCAGGCGGCGACCTCCGGCCAGATCGCGATGGCGGCGCGGAACAGGTCCAGCGGCGCCTTGCCCTTGGGCGCGCCGCCGTGCTCCAGGCGGACGTTGATGTAGGCCAGCAGGCCCAGCCCGATCTTGCCCGGCTCCAGCAGCGCCGCGTACTGCCGGATCACGCCGATTTCCTCCAGCCGGCGGATGCGCCGCAGGCAGGGGCTCGGCGACAGGCTGACGCGCTCCGCGACTTCGAGATTGGTCAACCGCCCGTTGGTCTGCAGGACCTCGAGGATCTTCCGGTCGATCTTGTCCAGCTCCACCTTGCTCACGATATTGTTGCTCCGCAATAAGACAGCCAGCAATTTTTTTGCGCAAATTTAGCAAGACGGGCACAAGGTTGCAATTTTTTATGAAATGACGTGTCCTATAGCGGCGAGCCGCGGCCCTGTCGTGTCCGGTCTCGGTCCGATCCGGGGTGCGGTCTCGCATCCGGATTTGCATGCCGCATGCCGTTTCGCGGCGGCTTCCCCGCACTCGGCTTGCCACCGCAGGAGGACAGACATGAGCGCCACACAGCAATCGTTCACCGGCTGGGATAACCCGATGGGCACGGACGGCTTCGAATTCATCGAATATGCCGCGCCGGACCCGGCCGCCATGGGCCAGCGCTTCGAACGCATGGGCTTCACCGCGATCGCCCGTCATCGCCACAAGAACGTCACGCTGTACCGCCAGGGCGAGATCAACTTCCTGATCAACGCCGAACCCGATTCCTTCGCGCAGCGTTTCGCCCGCCTGCACGGCCCGTCGATCTGTGCGATTGCCTTCCGGGTACGCGACGCCGCGTCCGCGTACCGGCGCGCGCTGGAACTGGGCGCCTGGGGCTTCGACAATCGCAGTGGCCCGATGGAATTGAATATCCCGGCGATCAAGGGCATCGGCGACTCGCTGATCTATCTGGTCGACCGCTGGGAAGGCAAGGACGGCGCCAAACCCGGCGACGTCGGCAATATCAGCATCTACGACGTCGACTTCGCGCCGATTCCGGGCGCCGATCCGCATCCGGCCGGTTACGGCCTGACCTATATCGACCACCTGACGCACAACGTGCACCGCGGCCGCATGAAGGAGTGGGCCGATTTCTACGAGCGCCTCTTCAACTTCCGCGAGATCCGCTATTTCGACATCGAGGGCCAGGTCACCGGCGTCAAGTCCAAGGCGATGACCAGCCCCTGCGGCAAGATCCGGATCCCGATCAACGAGGAAGGCACCGAGAAGCCGGGGCAGATCCAGGAGTATCTGGACCGGTACCACGGCGAGGGCATCCAGCATATCGCGCTGGGTTCGAACGACCTGTACCGCACCGTCGACGCGCTCAACGCGGCCGGCATCCAGCTGCTCGACACCGTGGACACGTATTACGAGCTGGTCGACAAGCGCATCCCCGGCCATGGCGAGAACCTCGCCGAGCTGAAGAAGCGCAAGATCCTGATCGATGGCGCGCCGGGCGACCTGCTGTTGCAGATCTTCTCGGAGAACCAGCTGGGGCCGATCTTCTACGAGTTCATCCAGCGCAAGGGCAACCAGGGCTTCGGCGAGGGCAATTTCAAGGCGCTGTTCGAATCGATCGAACTGGACCAGATGCGCCGCGGCGTGCTGGACAAGGGCGGCGGGGGGAATACGCAGCCGGGCTGAGCGCGCTGCCGGCGAGCGCCAAAGACTAAAGCGCGCGGCCGTTTCGGACCGCGCGCTTTTTCAGGCGCTGTATTCGCGCCGTGTCGGCATCGCCGCACTGCGGCGGGATGCCGGTGAATCAGCGCTCAACCGCCCTCGGTCGACGGCACCGCGGGGTTGTTCGGCTGCGTCGGCGGGGTACCGGCGCTGCCTGGGGTACCGGCCGCGCCCGGTGCGCCCTTCATGCCGTGGTGGTGGCGGTGCATCCGCTCCATCCGCTGCTGATGCGCCTGGCGCATGCCGGCACCGATTTCGTCGCGGGTCAGCTTGCCGTCCTTGTTGGCGTCGAGCCGGTCGTAGTGGCTGGCCAGGCGCGGCATGCCAGCCTCGGCCTCCTGCTTGCTCAGCGCGCCGTCGCCGTCCTTGTCGGCGGCCTTGAAGCGCGCATCGAAGCGCTCGCGCATCTGCTGGCGGTGCTGCTCGTGCTGGGCCTTGTGATAGGCGCGCATCTCGTCCTTGTCGATCTTGCCGTCCTTGTTGGCATCGACGCGGGCGAACATCGCATCGGCTTCGGCCTTCGAGATCGCGCCGTCGCGGTCGGTATCGGCCGCGCGCAGCGACATGCCGCCGTGGTGGCCGTGGTGGCGATGGTGACGGTGGTGGTGGCCGTCGGCGCGGTGACCCTTGTGCGCCGGCTTGCCTTCGGCCGCGGAGGCAGGGGCGGCGGCTTGCGGCACGCCCTGGGTGACAGGGGCCGGCGCCTGAGTCTGCGCGATCGCGCTGCCGCCGATCGCCAGGAACACCGCCGAAGCGGCCAGCAACTGGTGAACAGGGCGCGGCTTGATGGTGTTTCGTGACATGTCTGTTTTCCTTGTTTCGGTCGACTGGTCGGATTGACCATGTACCGATTAGAACGCAGACGATGGTGGGAAGTTGGCCGGATTAATAGGATGTTACGCGGCTCACAGAAACGGCCCCGGGCTGTAAACGGCCGCAATACGGAAGCAATACGGCACCAATACGCCAGCAATACCGCGACGATACGAAAGCGATACCGGCGCCGGAAGCCGATTCGCCCCTCGCCTCCGTCCGTTCAGCCCTTGGACATCATCGCCCCGTCGTCGCCCTGGTCCATGCCGGGGCTCATGCCCGGGTTCATGCCGGGATTCACCGCGGGGTTCATGCCCGGGCTGGCGCCGGGATTCGCACTGGGATTGGCGCCTGGATTCGCGCCGGGCACGTAGCCGGGATTGAAGCCCGGATTGGGCGCCTGCTGCGGCGGAACCTGTCCCGCCATGCCCGGATTCGGCGCCATGCCGGACGGCCGCGGCGGAATCGCCGCGGGAGCCGCGGCAGTCGCGGAGGGATTCGCCGCAGGATTCGGCATCGGCGGCGTGGCGGGCGTCGACAGCGGGGCCGCGGCGCCGGACGGCGGGGTCGCCAGCGGCGCCGGCGTCGCGCTCGGCAGGGTACCGCGCGCCGCCAGCGGCCGCGTCGGCAAGGCAATCGTCTGGCGCGCGCCGTCGCGCTCGATCACCACCGCGCGATCGCGGATCTCGACCAGGCGGATCTGCGGCGACAGCGCGGCCCCGGCGCGCAGCGCCTTGGGCGGGCCGTTGTCGATCGACACCACCGCCGCGCCGCCGCCCACCGGGTCGGCGATCACGCCGAGCAGCTGCACGTCGCGCACGCCCGCCTGCGGACTGCCGCCGAACAGCGTCGCGATGGCGCCGGTCTCGACCGCCTCGGTCTGCGCCACGCGGGCAGTCTTCGGCACCGGGATCGTGTCCATCGCGCTGAAGGTCAGCACCCATCGCGTCGCCAGCGCGCACAGCGCGACGAACAGCAGCAACGTGGCGATGCGCGGCAGCCAGGCGGCGCCGGCATCGAAACGGAAGGCGGATGGCAGGGACAGTGGCACGAGGTCGCGTCGGGCGGCCGGATGGGCCGCCGCAGGTTGTCGATGGCGGCAAGCGTAACAGAGCGTCATGGCGATTGTCTTGCGGCCCGCATGACGGCGGCGGTCGCGGCCAGCGCGGCGACCAACATGGCAGCCAGCGCGCCAACGACATGGCAGCCGGCGCGGCAACGAACATGGCCGCCGGAGCGGCCGCGCTGTCGGTGCCAGTCCGGTACCGAGGCGTCACAAGCCGCGGGTATACTGGACGACCATCCCACCGGTGCGCGACGCGGTCGCCGCGCCGGCTTCGACTCCGTCGACAACCTAGGCCTGAAACCCGATGCGCAGAAACACTCCGTCCAGCTCCGCCCTCGCCCGACCCAGCCAACCCACCGGCGCCGCTCGCCTGCGCCGCCGCCGTGCCGGCTTCACGCTGATCGAGATCATGGTGGTGATCGTGATTCTCGGCGTGCTGGCGGCACTGGTCGTGCCCAAGATCATGAGCCGGCCGGACGAAGCGCGCATCGTCGCCGCGCGCCAGGACATCTCGTCGATCATGCAGGCGCTGAAGCTGTACCGCCTCGACAACAGCCGCTATCCGACCACCGAGCAAGGCCTGGCGGCGCTGGTCACCCGTCCGACCACCGAGCCGATCCCCAACAACTGGAAGGGCGGCGGCTATCTCGAAAAGCTGCCGCGCGACCCGTGGGGCCAGCCGTACCAGTACCTGAACCCCGGCGTGCGCGGCGAGATCGACGTGTTCAGCTTCGGTGCCGACGGCCAGGCCGGCGGCAACGGCAACGACGCCGATATCGGTAACTGGGACTAAGCGCGCCGCCGCCGGCCGACGCCCTTCCGATCATGGCCACCGGCCTGCGCCGAGCGCACCCATCGCACCCATCGCATCCATTGCAACCATCGCCCCCATCGCCGGGGCGGTCGCGTGGCTTCACACTGCTCGAACTGCTGGTCGTGATGGTGCTGGCCGGCATCGTGGTGTCGATGGTAGCGATCAACGCCACGCCCAATGAGCGCGGGCGCATCCTCGACGACGGCCAGAAGGTCGCCCGCCTGTTCGAGCTCGCGCAGGAAGAGGCGCAGTTGCGCGCCCGGCCGCTTGCCTGGGAAGCCGATCCGCAAGGCTGGCGCTTCCTCGAGGCCACGCCGTCGGGCTGGATGCCGCTGCTCGACGACGTCTTCGCGCCGGGCCAGTGGCGGCTGCCGCTGGACCAGGTCGCGGTGACCGCCGGCGCCGCCGGCCAGGGCGGCGCGCGGCTGGTGTTCGGTCGCGAATGGATCGATGCGCCGCGGCAGCTGGTGCTGGTACGCGGCAACATCCGCGTCGAGGTGACCGGCGACGGCACCGGCCGCTACTTCGCCAGCGCGCAATGACCCCCTACCGCCGCGCCCGCCGCCTCCGCGCGGGAACCCCCGGCCGCCGCCCGCGCGGCTTCACGCTGATCGAGGTACTGGTCGCGCTGACCATCCTGGCGGTCGCGCTGACCGCCGCGATGCGCGCGATGGGCTCGATGATCGAGGCCGGCGGCGCGCTGCAGCAGCGCATGCTGGCCGGCTGGAGCGCCGACAACCAGCTGGTCGCGCTGCGCCTGACCAAGGCCTGGCCCGAGCCCGGCACGCGCGGCGCGCCCTGTCCGCAGGGCGGTATCGCCCTCTATTGCGAGCAGACCGTCGCGCCGACGCCGAACCCCGCTTTCCGCCGCGTCGAGATCGCGGTCTATCCGTCCGCCGAGGACCGCTCGGTGCGGCTCGCCTGGCTGGTCACCATCGTTCCCAATGAAACGCGCAACCTGCTCTGAAGCGCGCGGCTTCACGCTGATCGAGATGCTGGTCGCCATCACGTTGCTGGCCGTGATGGCGGTGATGGGCTGGCGCGGCCTCGACGCGATGACGCGCGGCCGCGAGCGCCTGGTCGACCACGACCAGCGACTCGACGCGCTGAAGCTGCTGTACGGCCAATTCCAGACCGATTGCGCGAACCTGGCCCGGCCCGAGGCGCTGCAGCAAAGCCCGGTCGAGCTGGAGGACGGCCGGCTGCTGCTGGTGCGCGACCGCCGCGAGCCGGGGCTGCCCGGCACGTGGCAAGTGGTGGCCTACCGCGTCGAGAACGGCGCGGTGGTGCGGGCCGCCTCGCCACCGCTGGACAACCGCCAGGGCGTGCAGGCGGCGCTGATCGCGCTGCGGCAGCCGGGCGGCGGCGGCGAACTGGTGCGGCCGCTGGTGCCGAACGCGGAGGGCCTGGTCGCGCGCGCCTGGGTCGAGCCCGGCGGCTGGCGCGATACCAGCGGCGAGCTGCGCGCCGCGCTGCGCATCGGCGCGGCCAGCGCGGTGCCGGCCAGCAATGCGCAGATCGGCGTCCCGGCCGGCACGCTGCGCGGGCTGGAGCTGGTGGTGCTGGCACGAATGGGCGACGGCGACACGCCGCGCCGCTTCGACAAGCTGTGCATGACGGGCCAATGAGCGCGCCATGAACGGCAGCCCCCGCTTCCCTTCTCTGCGGCCGCGCGCCGGCCGCCACCGTGGCGCGGCCGTGGTCACCGCGCTGTTGATCGTCACGCTGGCCGTGGTCGTGGTGTCCGGCCTGCTGTGGCGCCAACAGGTGCAGATCCGCTCGGTCGAGAACCAGCGCCTGGTGGCCCAGGCCGCCTGGATCGAGCGTGCCGCGGTCGACTGGGCGCGGCTGATCCTGCGCGACGACCTGCGCCGCTCCAACGTCGACCATCTCGGCGAGCCGTGGGCCGTGCCGATTGCCGAGACGCGGCTGTCGGACTTCCTCGGCGCCGCGCTGCGCACCGACCGCGCCGGCGAGACCTCCTTCCTGTCCGGCCGCATCCTGGACGCCCAGGCCCGCTTCAACCTGCGCAACCTGATCACCACCACGGCGGGCGCCAACGGCGGCATCTCGGTAACCATCGACCCGGCCGGGCTCGCGGCCTATCGGCGCCTGCTGCGCGTGCTGGGGCTGAACCAGGGGCTGGCGGAGGCCACGGCGCGCTATCTCCTCCAGGCCGAGCGGGCCGGCGCCGGCCGCGCCGGGCTCAGGCCGCCCGACAGCCTGGCGGACCTGATGGCGATTCCCGGCTACGAGTCGGACATGCTGCCGGTGCTGGAGCCCTTCGTCGACCTGCTGCCCGACCGCACCCCGGTCAACGCCAATACCGCCGACCCGGAGGTGCTGGCCGCGGTCATCGACAAGCTGCCGCTCGATCGCGCCCGCGAACTGGTGCGCCAGCGCGACCGCGCCTATTTCAACAACGTCGGCGACCTGCAGACCCAGTTGCGCGCGATCGCGCCGCAGGCCGATGCCAGCGTCGGCACCGCGCTGGAAACGCGCTCGCATTACTTCCTGATCTACGGGCTGATCCGCCACGAGCGGGCGATCCGGATGCAGGTCTCGCTGGTCCGGCGCGCGGCGGTCCTGGGCAGCGCCCAGGCGACGCAGGTGGTCTGGACGCGCGACCTCGAGCGGATGCCGGAGTTGCGGTGATGGCGCCGATGACGTCGATGCCGGGAATCACCGGCGACGTCCGCGGCCGGAAAAGCATCCGGGGCCGGTACTGCGGCCGGCCGCACGCTGCCGAAACGGTTGACGCGAATCCGCCACAAAGGCAAGGTATGCTGATGCCTTGGCGGAAAGGCATTTACCGGCACCCGGTTGTGCGCGCGGCGATCGCCGCCGGCACAGCCGACACCGGGCCGGCCCGTGCTTCGGCACGGCACCGGACCAGATTGCAGACGCGCCCCCAAGCCGTCGACGATTCCGCCGCCCCTCTTCACTGCCGCGCAGCCCCAAGGAAACCTTGAGCACCACCCTGTTCGTCCGCCTGCCGCATCGCCCCCACGATCAACCGCAGCCCTGGCGCTTCGGGGCGCTGCCGTTCGCGCTGGTGCGCGAAGCCGTGGTCGCGCAGGGCCGGCGCGAGCGCACCCCGGCCAGCGGCCATCTGTTGCGCGAGGGCTACGCGCCGATCCCCGAACTGCCGCCGGCGGACCGGCTGGTGCTGATCGTCGCCGCCGCCGACGTGCTGGTGACCGCCGCCGCGGTGCCGCCGCTGGCGCCGAACCGGCTGAAGCTCGCGCTGCCGAACCTGGTGGAGGATTCGCTGGCGGCCGACGCCCAGGCCTGCCATATCGCGGTCGGGCCAGAGGCACCGCAAGCCAGTGCCGATGCCAGCAGCGCCGCAGCCGCGGCGCGCGGTCCGCGCCGCCGCCTGCTGATGGTGACCGAGCGCGCCTGGCTGCGGGCCGTGCTCGATGCCTTCGCCGAACATCGCCATCGCCGCCGCCATCTGCTGGCCGCGCAGTTCTGCCTGCCGCTGGCCGATAGCGAGTGGGAGAGCGCGGGCACGGCGACCCCGGCGAACGCATCGGGTCGGGCCGAACCCTCGGCTGCGTCCGAACCCGCCGCCCCGCTCGAGCCGCCCGCCACGCTGGCCCTCGAAGCCGCCTCCAGCGCGCTGACCGCCGCCGCGCCGCTGCTGGAAGGGGAAACCGGCGCCGGCACGGGGCACGCCGCGCCATTCTGGCAACTGACCGTGCGCACCGGTCGCTATCAGGGCTACGGCCTGCTGCTCAGCGACGACGCGCTGGCCGCCTGGCAGGCGCTGGCACCGGCCGGCATCTGGTACGGCGACCGCGAGGCAGCGGCGCTGCCGACGCTGACATCGGTACGCCCGCTCGGCTGGCCGGTCTGGATCGAGGGGGCGCAGGCCAGCCTGCGCGAACCCTCGCTCGATCTGGCGCAGTTCGACTTCGCGCAGGGCCGCGCCGACCGCTGGAACCTGCGCGCCTGGCGCGCGCCCCTGGCGCTGGCCGCCGCGCTGCTGGTCGTCCACCTGGTCGCGCTGAACATCCATTGGCTGATGCTGCGCGGCGAACAGGCGCGGCTGCAGCAGGCCCAGACCCAGCTGCTGCGCAGCGCCTTCCCGCGCATGCCGGTGGTGGTCGACCCGCCGCTGCAGATGCGCCGCCAGGTGGAACAACTGCGCCTGGCCAGTGGCCGCAGCACGCCCGACGACTTCCTGCCGCTGGCCGACCGTTTCGCCCAGGCCGGCCGCCAGTTGCCGCCGGACGCGCTGCTGGCGCTCGAATACCGCGGCCGCGCGCTGCACGCGACGCTCAAGCCCGGCACCGACACCAATGCGCTGCGCCAGGCTGCGCGCCAGGCCGGGCTGTCGATGGAAGAGGACCGCGCGGCCGCCGACCCCGGCCGCTCCGGCGGCGGCCCCGCGCCCGCCGGCTCGCGCTGGATCATCAAGCCGGGAGCGCTGTCGTGATCCGCGCCATTTGCTCCCGCCCCTCCATGGCAACCCTTCCCGCCATGCCCGGCCTCCGCCCCATGGCCGCCATGTCCGCTCACCAGGCAACACCATGAACGACCGCGCGCACGATCGGCCTTCGTCCGCCGCCGCATCGCGGACCCGCTCCGCCACCGGCCTGGCCGCGCGGCTCGGCAAGCTGCGCCCGCGCCTGCCGGCGCGCTGGCGCGAGCAGGCCGAGGCCTTCTGGACCGCGCGCAATCCGCGCGAGCAGACCCTGCTGGCGGTCGGCGGCGCGCTGCTGGCGCTGACGATCGGCTACAGCGTGCTGTGGGAGCCCGCCGCCGAAGGCCGCGAGCGGCTGCAAAAGAGCCTGCCGCAACTGCGTGCGCAGCTGGCCGAGATGGAAACGCTGGCGCAGGAGGCGCGCGGCCTGTCGGCCAGCCCGGCGCCCGCGCTGCGCGGCGAGGCATTGGTGCAGGCGCTGCGCGATGGCCTGGCCCAGCATGGCCTGACCGCCAGCCGGGTCGCGCCGACCGGCGACAACACGGTGCAGGTCCAGCTCGACAAGGTGCCGTTCGGCGCGGTCGCGGCGTGGCTGTCCGACGTGCGGCAGCAGCAGCGCCTGAAAGTGACCGACGCCCGCATCGTCTACGTCGGCGCCACCGCCATCGTCAATGTCACCGCCACCTTGCAGGGACCCGGGGCCAGTCCCGAGCGTCCGGGCGGACGTGGCTGATGGCGCGCCTGGAAGCCCTGCGCCTGCGGCGACGCGAGCCGCGGCCTGCTCGCCGCCGCGGGATGTTGCGCTGGACGCTGCTCGGCCTGGCCACGGTCGCGGTAACCGTGATCGCCGCGCTGCCCGCCGCCTGGATCGCCGACACCGTCGCCAGCCGGACCGGAGGGCGCGTGCTGCTGGCCGATGCCGCCGGTTCGCTGTGGCGCGGCAGCGCCACGCTGGCGTTGTCGGCCGGCGCCGGCAGCCGCACCGCCACGGTCCTGCCCGGCCGCCTGCAGTGGCAGGTCGCGTTCTGGCCGCTGCTGACGGGCTCGCTGCGGCTGGTCGCGCAGCATACCGAGGCGATGGCCGCCCCGGTCGCGATCACGGTGACGCCGTCCGGCTGGCGAGCCCAGTCGGGCTCGATGCGGCTGCCGGCCTCGCTGCTCGAGGGCATCGGCGCGCCGTTCAACACGCTGCGCCCGGACGGCGCGATGCGGCTGGACTGGAGCGCGCTGGAGGGCCGCTTCCGGGCGGACGGGGCGGACGGCGGCCGGCCGGCCGGGCTCTACGGCCACCTGACGCTTCGCATCGACCAAGTATCATCGGCCGTCAGCCGGCTGCGGCCGCTCGGCAGCTATCGCGCCGAGATCGACTGGACCGGCGCCACCGGCATGCTGAAGCTGTCGACCGTGGCGGGTCCGCTGCACCTGGAGGGCGGCGGACCGCTGGGCCGCCAGGCGCGCTTCGAGGGCACCGCCCACGCGGACCCCGACGCCGCCAATCAGTTGGCCTCCCTATTGAGCCTGCTGGGAAGACGTGAGAACAATGTGACCAGGCTGCGCTTCTGATCCGGCGCAAGGCTCCGCGCCAAGCACCCGGCCGCGCAACCAACCGACGCTTATGACGACAACAGACCGACGCCCCATCCTGCCCAACGCCTGCGCGCGCGCCGTCACGGCGCTGTGCGCCCTGTCGCTGATGGCGCCGGCCCCGCTCTGGGCGCAGGCACCCGGACCGGCGAGCCCCGCCGTGCCGGCCCCGCCCGATGTCACGCCGCGCAATCGCGACCAGGTCGTGCTCAATTTCGTCAACGCCGATCTGGAGGCGGTGGTGCGCGCGGTGGGCCAGGCCACCGGCAAGAACTTCGTGATCGACCCGCGCGTCAAGGGCACCGTCAACCTGGTCACCGAGGCCCCGGTCTCGCGCGCGCAGGCGCTGGAGACCCTGGGCTCGGTGCTGCGGATGCAGGGCTATGCGATGGTCGAGGCCAACGGTTTCACCAAGGTCGTGCCCGAGGCCGACGCCAAGCTGCAGGGCTCGCCGACCGTGGTCGGCGCCGGCGCCAGCCGCGGCGGCCAGGTGGTGACGCAGGTGTTCCGGCTGAACTACGAGTCGGCCAACGCGCTGGTGCCGGTGCTGCGGCCGATGATCGCGCCGAACAACACCATCACCGCCTATCCGGCCAACAACACGCTGGTGATCACCGACTATGCCGACAACCTGCGCCGCATCGCGCGGATCATCGCGGCGATCGACGCGCCAGCGTCCGGCGAGGTCGAGCTGATCCCGCTGAAATACGCGATTGCCAGCGATGCCGCGGTGGTGCTGCAACGCCTGCTCGATCCTGGCACCGCCGGCGGAGTGCCCGGCGCGGCCGGTCCGGCCGTCGATGCGAGCCTGCGCACTTCGGTGGTCGCCGAGCCGCGCAGCAATGCGCTGCTGGTGCGCGCCACCAGCCGGGCGCGCCTGCAGCAGGCGCGCCAGCTGATCGAGAAGCTGGACCAGCCGCACGCGCGGCCCGGCAACATCTGGGTGGTGCCGCTGAAGAACGCCGACGCGGTCAAGCTGGCGCCGACGCTGCGCGCGATCGTCGCCGCCGACGCCAGCTTCAATGTCGCGCAGCAGGGCCAGGGCGGCATCGGCGGCATCGCCGGCGCGGCCGGTGGCGCGGCGGGCATGGCCGGCGCGCAGAACATCGCGGCGCCGACCGGCCAGTTCACCGGCGGCGCCACCGGGATGGGCGGCTATGGCCGCACCGGCAGCACCGGCAGCGGCTTCGGCGGCGGCACCGGCGGCACCGGCTCGGCGTTCTCGGCCTCGTTCGCCCCGAACCAGATCCCGACCACCGGCGGCATCATCCAGGCCGACCCGTCGACCAACTCGCTGATCATCACCGCCAGCGAAGCGGTCTACCGCAGCTTGCGCGCGGTGATCGACGACCTCGACGCGCGCCGCGCGCAGGTCTACATCGAGTCGATGATCGTCGAGGTGACCTCGACCCAGGCGGCCGAGCTCGGCATCCAGTGGCAAGGCATCCTGAGCTCCGCCGGCGGCAACAACAACTTCTTCGCCGGCACCAACTTCGGCACCGGCGGCGGCAACATCATCAACCTGAGCGGGGCGGTCTACGACATCTCGCAGAACGGCGCGGCGGGCATCGAACGGGCGGCCGGGCTGGTGCCCGACCTCGGCGGCCTGAACCTGGGCGTGGTCAACCGCGCGCTGGGCCTGGGCGCGCTGCTGCGCGCGCTGGGCAGCCAGGGCAGCGTCAACCTGCTGTCGACGCCGAACCTGATCACGCTGGAGAACGAGGAAGCCAAGATCCTGATCGGCCAGAACATTCCGATCACCACCGGCTCGTATGCGCAGAACAACGCGGTCGGCGGCGGCACGCCGTTCAACACGTTCGACCGCAAGGATGTCGGCATCACGCTGCGGGTCAAGCCGCAGATCACCGACGGCGGCCTGGTCAAGCTGCAGATCTACCAGGAGTCGTCGTCGGTGGTGCCGGGCACGACCAACCTGATCCAGGGCCCGACCACCAATGTGCGTTCGATCGAGACCAATGTGCTGGTCAACGACGGGCAGATCATCGTGCTGGGCGGCCTGATCGAGGACAACTACGGCGACGGCGTGCAGAAGGTGCCGGGCCTGGGCGACCTGCCGTGGATCGGCGGGTTGTTCCGCTACGAAAACAAGTCGCGCGCGAAGACGAACCTGCTGGTCTTCCTGCGCCCCTACGTGATGCGCACCTCGGGCGCAACCGACCGCATCACGCAGGACCGCTATGGCTATATCCGCGGCGAGCAGCAGGGCTTCGTCTCGCCGAACATGATGATGCGCGACACGCAGACGCCGGTGCTGCCGCCGGCCGATGCGCCCACCGCGCCGTTCGTCGACCCGCGCAACAACGGCCCGGTGCCCGGTCCGCTGCCGCTCGAGCAGACGCTGCCGCCGCCGGCCACGCGCGCGCCCAACCAGGGCGAGGGCGCCTGAGCGGCGGGCTCGACCACAGAGGCAAACCACGATGGCCACACTGCCCTCCTCCGTTCCCGGCGTGGCGGCCGGCGAGACCCCCGCCGGTTCTGCTACCGAGGCGCCGCCGTCCTCGCCGATCGCCGCGCGCCTGGTGCCCTACGGCTTCGCGCGCGAAGCCAGGCTGCTGGTCGCGCATCAGCGCGCCGACGGGCTCGAGGTCTGGGTCAGCCGCTCGACCTCGCCGGCGGCACTGGCCGAGCTGGCGCGCGTGCACGGACCGCTGCATCTGCGCGTGCTCGAACCGCAGGCGCTGGAGCATGCGATGTCCGATGCGTACAACCGCCAGGACGGCACCGCCGCGCAGGTGGTCGGCGAGGTCGAGGGTGAAGTCGACCTGTCGCGGCTGATGCAGGACATCCCCGCGGTCGA
Organism: Cupriavidus sp.; assembly: GCA_031180665.1. Classification (GTDB taxonomy): domain Bacteria; phylum Pseudomonadota; class Gammaproteobacteria; order Burkholderiales; family Burkholderiaceae; genus Cupriavidus. The sequence goes on from JAPSLP010000049.1 coordinate 17,852, forward strand.
GGACCTGCTCGAATCGGAGGACGACGCGCCGATCATCCGCATGATCAACGCGCTGCTGACGCAGGCCGCGCGCGAAGGCGCCTCGGACATCCATATCGAGCCGTTCGAATCGGCCTCGGTGGTCCGGTTTCGCGTCGACGGCACGCTGCGCGACGTGGTGCGGCCGAAGAAGGCGCTGCACGGCGCGCTGATCTCGCGCATCAAGATCATGGCCCAGCTCGATATCGCCGAGAAACGGCTGCCGCAGGATGGCCGCATCACGCTGCGGGTTGGCGGGCGGCCGGTGGACGTGCGGGTATCGACGCTGCCGACCGGCCACGGCGAGCGCGCGGTGCTGCGTCTGCTCGACAAGGAGGCCGGCCGGCTCGACCTGGCCAAGCTCGGCATGGCGCCCCGCACGCTGACCGCCTTCGACGACCTGATCCGCCAGCCGCACGGCATCGTGCTGGTGACCGGCCCGACCGGTTCCGGCAAGACCACCACGCTGTACGCCGCGCTGTCGCGGCTCGATGCGCGCACCACCAACATCATGACGGTCGAGGATCCGATCGAATACGACCTCGACGGCATCGGCCAGACCCAGGTCAACGCGCGCATCGACATGACCTTCGCCAAGGCACTGCGCGCGATCCTGCGGCAGGACCCGGACGTGGTGATGATCGGCGAGATCCGCGACCTCGAGACCGCGCAGATCGCGGTGCAGGCCTCGCTGACCGGCCACCTGGTGCTGGCGACGCTGCACACCAACGACTCGGCCTCGGCGGTGACGCGCCTGGTCGACATGGGGATCGAGCCCTTCCTGCTGTCGTCGTCGCTGCTCGGCGTGCTGGCGCAGCGACTGGTGCGCCGGCTGTGCCCGCACTGCAAGCGCGAAGAAACCATCGCGGTGACGCCCGCCGAAGCGCAAACGCTGCTGGCCGAGGGCAAGCCGCTGCAGAAGCTGTGGCACCCGGTCGGCTGCGACAAGTGCGGGCAATCGGGCTACCAGGGGCGGATGGGCGTGTACGAGCTGCTGGTGGTCGACGACCGCATCCGTACGATGATCCATCGCCAGTCGCCCGAATCGGAAATCAAGCAGATCGCGCTCGCCAACGGCATGCATACGATGCGCGGCGATGCGCAGCGCTGGATCGACAGCGGCGCGACCTCGCTGGAAGAGGTGCTGCGCGTGACCGGCGATTGAAGCCGCCATTGAGGCCGCCATTGAAGCCGGGAATGGAACGCTTGCGATCGCGCCCGTGCCGAGTTCCCTGACACTGAGCCCCGTGACCTGAGCCATGCCAGCCTACCGCTACGAAGCCGTCGACGCCGCCGGCAAGACCGACCGCGGCGTGATCGAGGCCGACAGCCCGAAGCAGGCCCGCACGCATCTGCGCACGCGCGGGCTGACGCCGCTGACCGTCGACGCGCTGGGCAGCGCCGCGCAGGCCGCGCGCGGCACCGTGGGCGGCTTCGGCCGCCGGCTGTCGACGCAGGAGCTGGCGCTGTTCACGCGCCAGCTGGCCAGCCTGATCGTCGCCGGCCTGCCGCTGGACGAGGCGCTGGGCGCCCTGGCGGACCAGGCGGAACGCGCCTATGTGCACGAGCTGCTGGCCGGCGTGCGCGCCGAGGTGATGGGCGGCAGTTCGCTGTCGGTCGCGCTGATGCAGCATCCGCGCGACTTTCCCGATATCTATCGGGCGCTGGTGTCGGCCGGCGAGCACTCGGGCCATCTCGGCCTCGTGCTGGAGCGGCTGGCCGGCTATATCGAGACCCGCAACGCGCTGACGGCGAAGATCCGGCTGGCCTTCACCTACCCGGCCATCGTCACCGTGGTGGCGTTCGCGATCGTGATCTTCCTGTTGTCGTACGTGGTACCGCAGGTCGTCAGCGTGTTCGCCAACACCAAGCAGAAGCTGCCGATGCTGACGGTGGTGATGCTGGCGCTGTCGGACTTCGTGCGGCAATGGTGGTGGGCCGCGCTGATCGTGCTGGTGCTGGCGGTGATGGCGGTCCGCGCGCTGCTGCGCCAGCCCGGCGTCCGGCTCGAATGGCATCGCTGGCTGCTGACCGCGCCGCTGGCAGGCAAGCTGATCCGCGGCTACAACACCGCGCGCTTCGCCAGCACGCTGGCGATCCTGGTGTCGGCCGGCGTGCCGATCCTGCGCAGCCTGCAGGCGGCCGGCGAGACGCTGGGGAACGAGGCGCTGCGCGCCAACGTCGACGACGCCACCATGCGCGTGCGCGAGGGCTCGTCGCTGGCCCGTGCGCTGTCCGCACAGAACCAGTTTCCGCCGGTACTGGTGCACCTGATCCGCTCGGGCGAGGCCACCGGCAATCTGCCGACGATGCTCGAGCGCGCCGCGCAGGGCGAGGCGCAGGAACTGGAACGGCGCACGCTGTTCCTGACCAGCCTGCTCGAACCGCTGCTGATCCTGACGATGGGGGTCGTCGTGCTGCTGATCGTGCTGGCGGTACTGATGCCTATCATCGAGATCAATCAACTGGTGAGGTAGCGCGGGCGGGGACGCTTGCGCGCAGCAACACCACCTCCCTCTCCCCGGCCTTCTCTTGGGCCTTCTCCCCGCGAACCGTCTATTCCGCTGCCGCGGTCTTCTTCGCCGCACGCTTGCGCGGGGCCGGGCTGCGGCGCTTGCGTGCCGGCGGCGCGGCTTCGGTTGCCTGTGCCGATTCGGCGGTTTCCACCGGTTCCTCGGGCTCCGCCATTGCCGGCGCTTCCGCGCCCGGTACCTCCAGCGCTTCGCTCGCCGCGGCCGGTGCCGCGAAGACCGTGCTGTCGATCGGCCATGGCGTGTCGCTCAGCTTCACGTCCGGCCGGCGCGATGCGCGGCGGCCGCGCGACGAGCGCGGCGGCGCGGCGGGTTCGGGATTGCCATGGGCCGCATGGCCAGGCTGCTCGGTCGCGGCGGCTACCGCGGGCTCATTGAACTGCACCGGCTCGGGCGCAGGCACAGGTTCGCTGATGGCCGGCGAGGCTTCGTCCGGTTCCGGAGCCGCGCTGCCGCGTCCACGTTGACCGCCCCGCGCCTGACCGCCCTGCCCCTGACCGCCCTGCCCCTGACCACCTTGTCCCGGGCCACCCTGCCCCGCGTGGTCCTGCCTGTCGCCCCGCTGTTCGCCACCGCGCTGCTCACTGCCGCGCTGTTCACCGCCGCGCTGTTCACCGCCGCGCTGTTCACCGCCGCGCTGCTCGCCACCGCGCTGTTCACCGCCGCGCTGCTCGCCACCGCGCTGTTCGCCACCGCGCTGCTCACTGCCTCGCTGCTCGCTGCCGCGCTGTTCGCCGCGGCGCTTGAGCCGAATCCAGATGGTCTTGTTGTTGCCGCCATTGCGCGTCTCGACCTCGAACAGCCCGGTCGCGGCGACCAGCTCCGAGAGCTTGCCGTAGCCGTAGTTGCGCGAGTCGAATTCGGGCGCCTGCTTGGCGATGTGGGTGCCCATGCTGCCGAGCGTGGTCCAGCCTTCCTCGTCGGAGACCGCCTGCGCGGCCGACTGCAGCAGCCGCACCAGGCGCGTGTCCTGCCGCAGCTCGCCACCGCTGCGGCGGCGGGCCGGCGCGGTGGTCTCGTCGCTTTCGTCGGTACCGACGTCGCCGCGCAGCAGGTCCGAGTAGATGAACTTGTCGCAGGCGGTGACGAAGGGCTTGGGCGTCTTGCGTTCGCCGAAGCCATAGACCATCAGGCCCTGCTCGCGGATGCGCGAGGCCAGGCGGGTGAAATCGCTGTCGCTGGAGACGATGCAGAAGCCGTCGAAACGGCCGGTGTACAGCAGATCCATCGCGTCGATGATCATCGCGCTGTCGGTGGCGTTCTTGCCTACCGTATAGCGGAACTGCTGGATCGGCTGGATCGAATGCGACAGCAGGCATTCCTTCCAGCCCGCCAGGTTGGGCTTGGTCCAGTCGCCATAGATGCGCTTGACGGCAGCCACGCCGTACTTGGCCACTTCGGCCAGCAAGCCTTCGACGATGCCGGGCGCGGCATTGTCGGCGTCGATCAGAACGGCCAGGGTCGCGGTGCCCTGGCGAGGATTGGTATTCATCGGTTGTCCTGGGGGAGCGGTCGCTCCAGCAGTGGGAGGTTGCACCGCCGCGGCGGGGCGGCATCCGGCGGACGCCGCCCGCTGCCGGGCTTGGATGCAGTGCAGTGTACACGGCAGGGCTTGTCCATCCGGGAAATCGCCAAGCGGCAGGGGCCCCGTGATGCTGCGCCGCAGGGTGCCGTACCAACGTCGCCGGTGCTACCATGCCGGGCAGAGACACGGTCGCTACCGCCTTCACAAGAGGCCTGCGCGGCTGCCCACCACTGAAGTGTGTCGGCGATCCCGACAACATGCCCGAAGAGGAGCACCCATGAATGCCCCCCTGACCGCCCCGGTCAGCGACGCCATCCGTCGCGCGCTCGCCAACGTTACCCTGGACGACAAATATACGCTCGAACGCGGCCGCATCTACATCAGCGGCACGCAGGCGCTGGTTCGTCTGCCGATGCTGCAGCAGGAGCGCGATCGCGCCGCCGGCCTCAATACCGCCGGCTTCATCTCGGGCTATCGCGGCTCGCCGCTCGGTGCGCTGGACCAGGCGCTGTGGAAGGCCAAGTCGCACCTGGCCGGCCACAACATCGTGTTCCAGCCGGGCCTGAACGAGGACCTGGCCGCGACCGCGGTGTGGGGCTCGCAGCAGGTCAACATGTACCCGGGCGCCAAGTACGACGGCGTGTTCGGCATGTGGTACGGCAAGGGCCCGGGCGTGGACCGCACCGGGGACGTCTTCAAGCATGCGAACTCGGCCGGCTCGTCCAAGCATGGCGGCGTGCTGGTGCTGGCCGGCGACGACCACTCGGCCAAGTCCTCGACGCTGGCGCACCAGTCCGAACACATCTTCAAGGCCTGCGGGCTGCCGGTGCTGTTCCCGGCCAACGTGCAGGAATACCTCGACTACGGGCTGCACGGCTGGGCCATGAGCCGCTACTCGGGCCTGTGGGTGGCGATGAAGTGCGTCACCGACGTGGTCGAATCGTCGGCCTCGGTCGAGCTCGATCCGCACCGCGTGCAGATCGCGCTGCCGCAGGACTTCGCGATGCCGCCGGGCGGCCTCAATATCCGCTGGCCCGATCCGCCGCTGGAACAGGAAGCGCGCCTGCTCGACTACAAGTGGTACGCGGCGCTGGCCTATGTGCG